>NZ_BCTF01000022.1 GCF_001571145.1 Hydrogenophaga flava NBRC 102514 | reverse complement strand
GCCATCCCTAACGAAGATTGCTCCGGCAAGGGAGCGGGTATCGTCAAATACGGAGTCAATCGCCATGGAACTCCAAGGTATCAATGCAAAGGATGCAAGAAGGTGTTTGCCCACGGCGGCAAGTCCACCAAGCGGCAGCGCAAGACGCACATCAATCGAGATGTATTCCAGCAGCTGATGAACTCGGTGCCTTTGCGCCGAATCATCAAGATGAATAGAATCAGCCCTTCGACGCTGTACAACAAGCTCGAATTCATCCACCAACAGTGCCAAGCCTTCGTTAGTGCACGCGAGGGGCAGTTGCCGACCAAGGCTGATTTGGGCGAGAGGTTTCTCACCACCGACAGGCAGAAGCTGGTGGTCAATTGGTCCTCCAGAAAAGACCGCCGAAATACGATTCTTCTGTCCATGGCGACTGCCGATTTAGAGACCGGTTATGTGCTTGGCGTTCATGTCAATTACGACCCCGACCTGAACGTCGACCACGTGTACGAGGATTACAAGAATGTCGGGGACGACAAGCTAACGAGGCCGTATCGCAGATACGCACGTGTTTGGCTGCCCGAGGATTACGAGTCCGCAGATGGAAGGGCATCGAGCATCCAAGTGACGAAGCTCCGAGCCTCTATGAGTGAGGGGTCTCCGTCTCTCGCCCTCCAGGGCCTCTCAGCCACCATCGTTGCCCTGTACACCCAAGTGCAGGCTCGCGAGGATGTTGAAGCAGATACCCCCTCACCACATATTCGAACGCCAGCGCAAGGCATGCTATTGCACGAGCAGGTGGTCATGTTCGCCCACATGCAATTCGTGAGCCGAATGCTCAACAAGGCAGAGCGATTGATTTGCTTCATGGACCAGGACTCAGGGCTGCGAGGCGCGTTTATGGCTGCCATGGGTGAACGGGTGAAGCGCGGTGCCGCAGAGGGCTTCTACGTCAATCACACGGATTTACCCATCGACGCAAAGCATGCTGCTATTGCAAAAAGCAAGAAACAGTTGCAGGACGTGATTGCCGAGAACCCCGGAATGTCGGAGCGGGAGGCCGCACTGGAATTGGGCAGACAACAGCTCAAGCTCATGACCAAGCACGGCGCATGGAATGACTATTGGTTCGCGCATCCGCTGGCAGACCCCCGAGAACCTGAAAAGCAGATTTGCTGGTTGACAAATCGAAAGCCCATCCCCGATGACCCTGAAATCCGAACAGCGGAGTTAGAGGGGGTGTTGGACCTCTACATGAGGGCGACGCTTACGGCGGTCGACAGATTCTTCATGCAGGTACGTCGCGCAATCACAGTTGCGGAGCGCGGAATCGCTAGCGCATCAGCAGACCGGAGAATCTGGTTCGGCAAGAACGCCTACAACCCTCGCAATCTCGTCATGCTTCTTGAAGTATTCCGGGTTTACTTCAACTACTGCGAAGTTGGCCAGGACAAGAGAACGCCGGCCATGCGCCTTGGACTCGCCAGAGGTCCGGTAGCTCCGGAGGACATCCTCTACTTCCGTCCGAGGGAGCAGTCGGGCTCGGCCCCGTGAAGGAAGAAAGCCCCGCCCTGCAGTCGCAGAACGGGGCTTCAAATCAGACAGAACCGCAGCCCTAAGCCATCAACTCCTTAGCCGAACGGCTAGTGTGGACACAGCGGCTTTTTTGTTGATGAAGCAAGAGCGCTACTGCGTCGCCGTGCTGGTGGTGGATGTGGCGGTCGAGCTGGTGTCCTCGGTGTCGCTGGTCGTGTCCTCGATCACCAGGGCCTCTTTCACCTCCAACTGGTCCTCGACGGAGGCCTCGCGGCCCGCGCTGTCGGTCACGGTGAGCTTGATGGTGTAGGTGCCGGCCTTGTCGTAGGTGTGGGTCACGGTTTCGCCTTTGGCGGTGCTGCCGTCGCCGAAACTCCACGACCAGCCCACGGCCACGTTGTCCTCGGGCATGTTGGACACCACCGATCCGGAGGCGTCGAAGGTCAGCTCGGTGCCGGCCCGCGCGGTGCTGGGGGTGACCTCGTAAATCGGCACTGGCAGGCAGCCGGTGAGCGCCAGCGCCGCAAAGCTGGCCAGCAGGAATTTCGAAAAGGTCAGGTTTCTGAACGTTGTCATGTGTGGCTCCCGGATCGTTGGCCAACGATGGTAATCCCATTCGGGGTCCGGGAGCTACCGCACAAGGGCCGACAATCGTGTATCGATCTGTAGCCTCTTCATGTCACCTGCGCTGTCTTCCTTTGTCTCTTCGCCCTCGGAATGGGGGGTGGTTCTGGTCTTCGCCACCGTCTACCTGGGCATGTTTCTTGGCGGTCTGCCGCGCCTGAAGCTGGACCGGTCCGGTGTGGCGCTGCTGGGCGCGATCGCCGTGATCGCCATTTCCGGCATGGCGGTGGAGGACGCGGCCCGGTCGGTGGACCTGCCGACCATCGTGCTGCTGTTCGCCTTCATGGTGGTGTCGGCCCAGATGCGGCTGGGCGGTTTCTATACCGAGGTCACGCGCCGGGTGGGCGGCCTGCCGCTGTCGCGGGCCGGGCTGCTGGCCGCGCTGATCGTGGTCGCTGGCGGGCTGTCGGCGGTGTTTTCCAACGACATCGTCTGCCTGGCCATGACCCCTGTGGTCGCGCGCCTGTGCCTGCAGCGCGGCCTCCACCCGGTGCCCTTCCTGATCGGTCTGGCCTGCGCCGCCAACATCGGTTCGGCCGCCACGCTGATAGGCAACCCGCAGAACATGCTGATCGGTTCGGTGCTGCGCCTGCCGTTCGACGGCTACATGCGGCACGCCCTGCTGCCCGTGGGCATCAGCCTGGCGCTGCTCTGGGTCTGGCTGGCCTACGGTCCCGGGGCCCGCGTCGGGGTTGCGGCGGCGGTTCAGGTGGCTGGCGACACGGTGCGAGCCGAAGACGAAGCGCCGTTCGACCGCTGGCAGACGGCCAAAGGGCTGGCCGTGGCGCTGGTGCTGATGGTGGTGTTCCTGTTCACCGGCTGGCACCGCGACGTGGCCGCGCTGGTGGGGGCGGCCGTGCTGCTGCTCAGCCGCCGCTTCCATTCCGCGGATGTGATGGGCTCGGTCGACTGGCAGCTGCTGCTGCTGTTCATCGGGCTGTTCATCGTCAACCACGCGTTCGAGCAGACCGGGCTGGCGGCCCAGGCGGTCGCCTGGCTGGCCACCCAGGGCGTGCACCTGACCGACCCGGGCACCCTGCTGGTGCTGGGCACGGTGCTGTCCAACCTGGTGTCCAACGTGCCGGCGGTGATGCTGCTGCTGCCGCACCTGGAGGCCGACCCCCAGCAGGCCGGCGCCCAGCTGGCGCTGGTGAGCACCTTTGCGGGCAACCTGCTGCTGGTGGGCTCGATCGCCAACCTGATCGTGGCCGACCTCGCGGCCCGGGAGGGCATCGTGCTCGACTGGAAGCGGCACGTGGTCACGGGCCTGCCCGTGGCCCTGATGTCGCTCGCCGTGGTCTGTCTGCTGGCCTGAGGCTCAGTGGGGAGCGACGAGCGAACGCAGGTCGCTCTCGTAGTCCTTGAGCACGCGCACGGCGTGCTGACGCTGCTCCGCCGTGGTGGTGTTGTGCAGGGCAGCGAACTGCTCGCAGGCGTTGCGCACCAGGCTGTCGCTGTAAGCCGCGAAGCCGGGCAGGGGCGACTGCATCACGCGGTCGTGCCAGCGGCGCAGCGCGGTGGTAGCCGTGGCCACGGTGGCACCCCGTTCGGCCTGCAGTTCGCGCAGGGTGCGGATCAGATCGGTCTGGCGGCGCAGGCGCTCGGTGTTCACCCGCTGGGCGTCGAACGGGGAACTGCGGATGCGCTCGCGCAGCAGGGCCAGCTGGGCATTGCTCAGGTCGCCGTACAGGGGTTCGTAGCGGTCCAGGGCACGATCCATCAGGTTGTCCAGCCGCTCCTCGTCGCTGACACGGATGTACTTCTGCTCGAACTCCCGGTTGTTCTTGTCGTATTTCTTCTGCAGATGCTGCAGCTGCGCAGGGGTCAGGGTGAGGGCCAGCCGCGCCATCGGCTCCAGGCTGCGGTCGACCATGCGCAGGTAGGCGCCGCGCAGGGCATCGAACTGAGTGCAGGCAAGATCGGCGCTGCTGTCGGTCTGGGCCATCTGCTGCCACTGTTGCAGGCGCGGGATGTAGCCGGGTAGTTCCGCTGTGCGGTGCCAGGCGAAGAAGGCATCGATGTCGCGCCGCAGCTGGCCTGTCTGCGCTTCGTTCAGGTCGGCATAGCCGTCGATCCACCAGTAGCTCAGGCTGGGCGCCTGGTTGTAGGCAAGGCGCAGCGCGCTGCAGCCCACGAGCACGAGCGAAAGCAGGCCCAGCACCAGGGCGCGCGCGATAATCCGCGCCATCGAAGAGGTGCCCTTGTCGGCCTCAGGAAAGGTGTTCATGTCGTTCCCTGTGGATGTGGTGGTGATGGCGGCCGGCAAAGGCACGCGCATGAAGAGCAGCAAGCCCAAAGTGTTGCACCGTCTGGGCGGTCGTGCACTGGCCCAGCATGTGATCGACACGGCCGCCCGGGTATCGGCGCGCGCGGTGGTGGTGATCACCGGCCACGGCGCCGAACAGGTGGAAGCTGGCCTGGTCGCTCCGGCCTTGGAGTCGGGTGGGGCGCTGAAGTTGCAGTTCGTGCGCCAGGAGCCGCAGCTGGGCACCGGTCATGCGGTGCAGCAGGCGGTGCCGGTGCTGCCCGACGACGGCGTGACCCTGGCGCTCTCGGGCGACGTGCCGCTGACCCGGCCCGAAACCCTGCAGGCGCTGCTCGACCTGTGCGGCGGGCAGCGGCTGGCGCTGCTGACGCTCGACATGCCCGACCCCACGGGGTACGGCCGCATCGTGCGGGCGGCCGACGCTTCGGTGGCCGCGATCGTCGAACACAAGGACGCAAGCGACGCCCAGCGCGCCATCACCGAGATCTACAGCGGCATCATGGCCGTGCCCACGAAGCTGCTGCGCGGCTGGCTGGCCCGTCTGGACAACCAGAACGCCCAGGGCGAGTACTACCTGACCGATGTGGTGAAGTTCGCCGTGGCCGATGGCGTGGCCGTGCAGGCTCACCGTATCACCGACGCGCTGCAGGTGGCCGGCGTGAACAGCCCGCTGCAACTGGCCGAGCTGGAGCGGGCGCACCAGCGGCGCGTGGCCGAGGCGCTGATGGAGCAGGGCGTGCGCCTGGCCGACCCGGCGCGGCTGGACGTGCGCGGCGCGCTGGTCTGCGGGCAGGACGTCGAGATCGACGTCAACTGCGTGTTTGAAGGCCGGGTCGAACTGGGTGCCGGCGTGCGCATCGGTGCGAACTGCGTGATCGCCAACGCGGTGATCGGCGCGGGGGCGGTGATCCACCCGTTCACCCACATCGAGGGCGAGAAAGCCGGCGTGTCGGTCGGCGAGGGTGCGCTGATCGGGCCGTTCGCCCGCCTGCGGCCGGGCGCCCGGCTGGGGCGCGAGGTGCACATCGGCAACTTTGTGGAGGTCAAGAACTCCACGCTGGCCGACAGCGCCAAGGCCAACCACCTGGCCTATCTGGGCGACGCCACCGTGGGCGAGCGGGTGAACTACGGCGCGGGCAGCATCACCGCCAACTACGACGGCGCCAACAAGCACCGCACGGTGATCGAAGCCGACGTGCATGTGGGCAGCAACTGCGTGCTGGTGGCGCCGGTCACGATCGGCGCGGGCGGGACAGTAGGGGGCGGCTCAACCATCACCCGCGACACGCCGCCGGGCGCGCTGAGCGTGGCGCGCGGGCGCCAGACGGTGATTCCGAACTGGCAGCGGCCCGCGAAGAAAAAGAGCTGACCGGGGAAAAGGGAGCGCTGCCGGGCAGGATCAGGCGCGGCGGCGCACCGCTTCGATCTGCCGCTCGTGCTGGGACTTGCGGTCTGTCCTCGCCTCCCCAAGTTCCATCAGGCCGCTCAGGCCCATCACCTCGGACTCCTTGAAGCCGGTGCTGGGATAGACCAGGGTGTCGAATTCCGAGAACTTCGACTCCAGCTGCTGGCGGACGCTTTCACCGTTGTTGCTTTCGCCGTCCTGGGCCTTGGGCCGGGGCAGGGCGGCCAGATCGAGCTGGCGGCGGAAGTCGTTGGGCGTGGGCATGCGGTGGATGCTGTTCTTGAGGAACAGGAAGCGCACGCCGGCGGTCTTGAGGATGCGGTTCTTGATCTTGACCTGGTGGGCCTTGGCCTTGGCGTCGCTGAGGTGGTATTGCTCGACATCGAACGCGAACACCGCGCGCCCTTCGGCGTCGCAGACCACAAAGTCGACCTTCTGGGTCTTCAGCCGTTCCTTGGCTCGCTGGATGTCGGCCGAGCGCCGCACCGACAGCATGTTCTGGAGCGGGACATTGGGCAGCACCACCTGGTCCGGGAAGGTTTCGCGCAGGTAGTCCAGCATGGCGACCTGTTCAGGCGCCAGGATGCGCTCGGGGGTGTAGCGGTCCTCGCGCCCCGAGACCTTGCGGAAGTAGCGGCGATAGGCCCAGACGCCAGCGGCCACCAGGGCGATGGCGACCAAGAACGCGATCCACAACGGAAACATGCAACCTCCTGACTGTTGGCAAATGGCAACTTTTTGATGCACGGATTCTAGGTGGGGTGTTACGCAGTCCGGACGCAAATAACCCCTTGTTACTAGTCGGCTGGACTGGTCTGTAGGCCGCCGGACAGCGGGATCCGGGGGTCGAACTTGGCCCGCTTCACACTGAAAAAGGCCTTGACGTTGCGCACGTTGGCACTGGAGGTGAACAGCCTCTGTGCCAGCGCGAGGTAGGCCGGCATGTCCCGGGTGTGCACCACCAGCATGAAATCGGGGCCCGGGCTGACGCGGTAGCACTGCTGCACGGCGGGGTCGGGCAGCACATGGGTCTCGAAGGCGTCCAGGTGTTCGGCGCCCTGGCGCTCCAGCGTCACCTCCACCAGGGTTGTCAGGCCATGGCCGATCAGTGGCGCCAGGCGGTCGGGGTGGAGCAGCGCCACCTCGCGCTCGATCACGCCGGTTTCCCGCAGGCGCTTGATGCGCCGCAGGCTGGTGGGGGGCGACACATGGGCCAGTGCGGCCAGGGTCTGGTTGTGCCGGCTGGCGTCGGTCTGCAGCAGTTCCAGCAGCCTCAGATCGGTGGCGTCGAGGAATTCTGATTCCATGGTTTGATCACAAATGAAATAAAAACAAAAACCTGAAGAGTCATGAAATTATCAGGTGCTGAATGTTGTTCATGTGAATGCCTATTTCTTTTTGTCGTGCCTACCATGCCCCCATACCAACCAATGGAGTGAACCAATATGTGCGGCATCGTGGCAGGGGTTTCGGGGCGCGACGTGGTGCCCGTTCTGGTCCAGGGTTTGCAGCGGCTGGAGTACCGCGGCTACGACTCCTGTGGTGTGGCGGTGCACAGCGAGGGGCTGCGGCGGGCGCGCAGCACCGCCCGGGTGGCCGAGCTGGTCGAGCAGGTGAAGGCCGAGCAGATTGCCAGCGGCACCGGCATTGCCCACACCCGCTGGGCCACGCACGGAGCGCCGGCGGTGCACAACGCCCACCCCCATTTCAGCCATGGCCCTACCCACACCAGCGCCAGCGGTGCGGCCGGCCGCGTGGCCCTGGTGCACAACGGCATCATCGAAAACCACGACGAGCTGCGCGCCGCCTTGCAGGCCAAGGGCTATGTGTTCGAGAGCCAGGCCGACACCGAGGTCATCGCGCACCTGATCGATTCGCTCTACGAGGGCGATGTGTTCGTGGCGCTGCAGGCGGCGGTGGCGCAGCTGCACGGCGCCTACGCGCTGGCGGTGTTTCACAAGGACGAGCCGCACCGCGTGGTGGGCGCGCGCGCCGGTTCGCCGCTGATCCTGGGTGTGGGCGACGGCGGCCAGGAGCATTTCCTGGCCAGCGATGCCATGGCCCTGGCCGGCGTGACCGATCAGATCGTGTATCTGGAAGAGGGCGATCTGGTGGACCTGCAGCTGGGCCGCTACTGGGTGACCGACGGCCAGGGGCGCAGCTTCGACGCCGCGCAGCGCCCGGTGAAGACGGTCCAGGCGCACAGCGGCGCCGCCGAGCTCGGCCCCTACCGCCACTACATGCAGAAGGAGATCTTCGAGCAGCCGCGCGCCATTGGCGACACGCTCGAAGGCGTCAACGGCATCACCCCCGAGCTGTTCGGTGACGGTGCCTACAGCATCTTCAAACAGATCGACCGGGTGCTGATCCTGGCCTGCGGCACCAGCTACTACAGCGGCTGCGCGGCCAAGTACTGGCTGGAGGAGATCGCGCAGATCCCGACCCAGGTGGAGGTGGCCAGCGAGTACCGCTACCGCACCAGCGTGCCCGACCCGAAGACGCTGGTGGTCACCATCAGCCAGAGCGGCGAGACCGCCGACACCCTGGCCGCGCTGCGCCATGCGCAGGGCCTGGGCATGAAGCACACACTGACCATCTGCAACGTGGCCACCAGCGCCATGGTGCGCGAGTGCCGCCTGGCCTACATCACCCGCGCCGGGGTGGAGATCGGCGTGGCCTCGACCAAGGCCTTCACCACCCAGCTGGCCGGCCTGTTCCTGCTGACGCTGGCGCTGGCCCAGGTGCGCGGGCGCCTGTCGGTCGAGCAGGAGGCGGCGCACCTCAAGGCCATGCGCCACCTGCCGGTGGCCCTGCAGGCGGTGCTGGCGCTCGAGCCCCAGGTCATCAGCTGGGCCGAGGACTTCGCGCGCATGGACAACGCGCTGTTCCTGGGCCGCGGCCTGCACTACCCGATTGCGCTTGAAGGCGCGCTCAAGCTCAAGGAAATCAGCTACATCCACGCCGAGGCCTACCCGGCCGGCGAACTCAAGCACGGCCCGCTGGCCCTGGTGACCAGCGCCATGCCGGTGGTGACGGTGGCGCCCAACGACGCGCTGCTGGAAAAGCTCAAGAGCAACATGCAGGAGGTGCGGGCCCGCGGCGGCGTGCTCTACGTGCTGGCCGATGCCGACACCCGCATCGGCAGCGGGGAGGGCATCCACGTCATCCGCATGCCCGAGCACTACGGCGCGCTCTCGCCCATCCTGCACGTGGTGCCGCTGCAACTGCTGGCCTACCACACGGCGCTGGCCCGGGGCACCGATGTCGACAAACCCCGCAACCTGGCCAAGAGCGTGACGGTGGAGTGAGGCTTTCTTGGGGGTTCGGCGGGGTTCGTTGGCCCGGCTTGTCAGCTTCGGTGACAGAATGTTCCACACCAGCAGCCAGCGGCCCATTGCATGCCACAGGAACCACAGACAGGTGCAGGACAGGAAACCGGGAGGACCCTGAACCGCAGGGGCCTGCTGTCCTGTCTGGCCCTGGGCGCGGCGGCGCTGGCCGGCTGTCAGCCGCCGCCCCAGGCACCGCTGAAGCTGGGTCTGAACCCCTGGGTCGGCTACGACCCGATGGTGCTGGCGCGCGACAGGGGTCTGCTGGACGCGGCGCAGGTCAAGGTGGTGGAGCTCGCTTCCAGCTCGGAAACCATGCGCTACCTGCGCAACGGCTTGCTGGACGGCGCCGCGCTGACCCTGGACGAGACCCTGCGCCTCGCGGATGACGGGGTCGACCTGCGCATCGTGCTCCTGCTGTCGACCTCGGCCGGTGCCGATGTGGTGATGGCGCGCCCGGACATCCGCACCCTGACCGACCTGCGCGGCCGCTCGATCGCCGTCGAGCGGACCACGGTGGGCGCCCTGATGCTGCAGCGCCTGCTGCAGGCCGGGGGCCTGCAGCCACACGAGGTGCAGGTCCGCAACCTGGAGGCCTCCCAGCACCTGTCCGCGCTGCGCAACAGACTGGTCGATGCGGTCGTGACGTTCGAGCCCCTGGCTGGCCCCCTGCAGGCCGAAGGGTTGCGACCGCTGTTCGACAGCCGCCAGATGCCGGGCGACATCGTGGACGTGCTCGTGGTCCGGGCGGAGACGCTGACCCGGCGCCAGCCGCAGGTTGAGGCCGCCGTGCTCGGCTGGCGCCGCGGGCTCCATGCCCTGGAGCGCGATCCGCAAGCGAGCGCCGAGTTGCTGGCGGCGGGGGTCGACCTCACGCCTGCTGACTACCTCACCACCCTCAAGGGGCTCAAGTTCTATGCCGACGGGGAGGGCCTGGCGCTCATGTCGGGTCGGCCGCGCGCGCTGGGGCAGCAGTCGGAAGGTCTGGCCATCACCCTGGGCCTGATGGGACTGCTCCGGGAGACCCCGGACTGGGGGCGGCTGCTGGACGAGGACTGGGCCGGCCGCCTGCAGACCCTGGAAGGCGCTCAGCCGTGATGCCGGCGCTGCGCCACGGTCTGCTGGGCATGTCCGCCCGCCGGCTGGTGCCCCTGCTGATCTTTCTGGTGGCCCTGCTGGCGATCGGCATCCGGTACCAGCACCAGATGGGGCGCATCGCGGCCGAAGTGGAGGCGATCGAAACCCAGCGGCTGCGGGATCGTCTGGGCATCGACCAGAACCGTCTCGACGTGCGCATGGGCCTGTCCGACCCGCTGATGCTGCGCCGGATCGTGAGCTCGCTGGGCCTGCACGATGGCCTGGACCACGCCTATCTCGTCAGTCCCCAGAACGCGGTGCTGGCCTCGCTCTCGCGGGCCGACATCGGACGGACGCTGGACGAGGCGCTGTCCCGGGTGGACGAGCGCGAGCGCCTGCGGGCGCTCTTCAATGGGCCGGTGCGCACCGGCATCGACATCTCGGTGATCCGTGAGGCCTCGCTGGTGACCGGCTGGGTGCCTCTGCTGGACGGACATCGCCTGGGTGTGATGGTGGACATCGCCGTCCCCCTGGCGCAGCGCCGGCAGCAGGCGCTGCAGGAACTGGCCGCGGAGGCGCTGGCCGCGCTGGGGGTGGCGACCCTGCTGGCGCTGCTGCTGCACCTGATCTGGTTCCGGCGGGCCCAGAAGCTGGTCACCGCCCTGGAACACATGGGCGCTGGTGACCTCTCGGCGCGCGCGGGGCTGACCGGGCAGGACGAACTGGCGCTGATCGGCCGCGCCACCGACCACATGGCCCGCCAGCTGGAGGCCGACCGGGCCGTGGCCCTGCACCTGAGCGAGCTGGTCAACCGGTCGCCGCTGGTGGTGATCGAGTGGCGCCTGGCGCCTGGCTGGCCGGTGCACTACGTCAACGACAACGTCCGCCAGTGGGGCTACGACCCGCAGGCGCTGGTGGCGGGCGGCGTGCCGTTTGTCTCGCTGCTGCACCCGGACGATGCCGGGTGGGTCGGGGCCGAGGTGGACCGCTTCCTGGAGCACGGGCCGGACGAGTACCACCAGGAATACCGGATCCTCCGGGCCGACGGCTCCACCGCCTGGGTGCACGACCACACCCGCTACGAGCGCAACACACTCGGCCAAGTGGTGCGGATCAGCGGCATCCTGCTGGACATCAGTGCCCAGAAGGAAGCCCAGCAGGCCCAGCGGGAGCAGGGCGAGTTGCTGCGCCTGTTCTACGAGCTGCCCTTCCTGGGCATGGCGATTTCCTCGCCGACCGACAAGCGATGGCTGCAGGTCAACGACCGGCTCTGTGACATGCTGGGGTATTCGCGCGAAGAGTTGCTCGGCAAGAGCTGGGCGGAACTGACCATGCCGGAGGATATCCAGCGAAATGCAGGCCTGTTCGAAGAACTCATGGCGAATCGGCGGGACGGGTACCGTGTTGCAAAACGGTACTTGGGCAAGAAAGGGAACCCGATCTACGTGGAGATCGACGTGCGGGCCCAGCGCAAAGCGGGTGGTCAGATCCAGCAAGTGTTCACGACGGTGCAGGACATCACCGAACGTCAGCGCTACGAGCAGGCGCTGCAGCAGATGCAGGACCAGATGCTCAAGGCTCAGCGCATCGGCAACATGGGCAGTTGGACCATCGACCTGCGCAGGCGTACCTTTGTGGCGTCGCCGCAGGCGCTGGTGATCTATGGCACCGACCCCGCACGCCCGGAAATGACGCTGGAGGAAGCCGATGCCCTTGTGGTGCCGGAAGACCAGGCACTGGTGCGTGAGGCCGTCCTGCGCGGCGCCAGCACCGGTGAGCCCTGCGACCTGCGCTGCCGCGTCCTGAACCAGGTGCGCGGTGTGCGCCACCTGCATGTGCGGGCCGAGTTCGAGCGCGAGGACGGGCAGTTCGTGCGCTGCGTCGGTATGGTGGTCGACGAGACCGACTTGGTCCAGGCGCAGCGCGACCGGGACCGCCTGGTCTCGGTGCTGGAGGCGACCCCGGACATCGTGAGCATGGCCAATCCGCAGGGGCAGGTGTTCTATTTCAACCGGGCCGGCTACGAGGTGCTCGGGCTGCCCCAGGACGCGCCGCTGGCCGATGCGATTGCCCACGTGCATCCCCAGTGGGCCGCAAGGCTGATCAAGGAAGAGGGCATTCCGGCGGCGATTGCACAGGGCCGCTGGCTGGGCGAGACGGCGGTGAATGGCGCGGACAGCCGCGAGATCCCGATGTCGCAGATGATCCTCTCGCACCACGGGCCCGATGGTCAGCTGATGTACCTGTCGACCATCCTGCGCGACATCTCCGAGCGCAAGGCGGCCGAGGCCGCGCTGCGCGAACAGGGACGGGTGCTGGCCGAGGCGCAGGAACTCGCGCGCATGGGCAACTGGCGCATCGACCTGCCGTCGCGCCAGGTGACCTGGTCGCGGGCCCTGTTTCCGCTGCTGGGGTGCGACCCTGACAAGGACCAGGCCTCGCAGGAGAACTTCCTGGCCAACATGCACCCGGACGACCGCCCGCGCATGCAGCGGACCGTGCAGGAGCACCTCGGCGGCAAGGACGGCGACACACGGGTGATTGAGCACCGGGTGGTGACGCCGGCGGGTATCCGGTACCTGGAAACGCGGGCGCGCCTGTCGTGCGACGGGCAGGGGCTCCCCCTGCGGCTCTTCGGCACCACCATGGATGTCACCGATCGGGTGTTGGCCTCGCAGGTGGTGACCGATCTCAAGGACATGCTGGAGCAGGCGGAGACGGTGTCGCTGCTGGGCAGCTGGGCAGGCGACGCCGAAACGCAGCGGCTCAATGTCTCCGCCCAGCTGTTCCGCAACCTGGGGCTGGAACCGGCGGACCGGCCGCCGACGGATGCCCAATACCTGGACCGCATCCATCCCGAGGACCGTCCCTTGGTGATGGACGACATGCAGAGCATCCGTGCGGGTGGCCCGCCCGAGGATTTCGTGTTCCGCACCAACCCCGCCCACGGCCCCGTTCGCTGGATGCGCCGGACCGCGCGCCGCATCGACCGGAGCGCCGAAGGGCTGCAACCGCGCTACATCGGCACCTTGCTGGACATCACCGAGTCGGTGCACGCCGAGGAACGGCTGCGGCACATCAACCAGGCGCTGGAGCAGCGGGTGGCCGAGCGCACCGCGCAGCTGAGCCAGGCCAACCAGGAGCTGGAGGCGTTTTCCTACACCGTGTCGCACGACCTCAAGGCGCCGCTGCGCGGCATCGACGGCTACAGCCAGCTGCTGGTGGAGGAGTACGGCGACAAGCTCGACGAAGAGGGGCAGCATTTCGTGCGCCGCATCCGCCACGGGGTGCAGCAGATGGGCGCGCTGATCGCCGACCTGCTGGAATACTCGCGCATGGAGCGGCGCGACATGGCGGCCGGGCCGGTGGCGATCCGGCCGCTGGTCGAGTCGATCCTGGAGAGTTTCCACGACGACATCGAGCGCGAGGGAGCGCAGCTGCGGAACGGGCTGGACGACTTCACCCTGGCGCTGGACCGCGAGGGCATTTCGGTGGTGCTGCGCAACCTGGTCGGCAATGCGCTGAAGTTCAGCCGGGACAGCAGTCCGCCCGTGGTCGAGATCGGCAGCCGCGTGGAAAATGGACGCCGTGTCCTCTGGGTGCGTGACAACGGGGTGGGTTTTGACATGAAATACCACGATCGCATGTTCGGCATCTTCCAGCGCCTGCACCGGGCGGAAGAGTTTCCGGGCACCGGCGTCGGTCTGGCGCTGGTGGCCAAGGCCGTGCAGCGCATGGGCGGACGCGTGTGGGCCGAGAGTGCCCTGGGCGCCGGCGCCACCTTCTATCTGGAGTTCCCGCAATGAACACAGCCCTGCAGCCGCCCCCGATTCTCCTGGTCGAGGACAACCCCATGGACCTGGACCTGACGCTCCGGGCATTCACGAAGAAGCGGCTCACCAACCATGTGCAGGTGGCGCGCGATGGCGAGGAGGCGCTGGCCTTCATGGCGCGCTGGGACGCGGGCGAGCAGCTGCCGGCGGTGATCCTGCTGGACATCAACCTGCCCAAGGTCAACGGCCTGGAGGTGCTGCGCCAGCTCAAGGCGCACGAGCGCTTCCGCCGCATCCCGGTGGTAATCCTCACCTCCTCACGCGAAGACCGCGACCTCACCGCCGCCTACGACCTGGGCGTGAACTCCTACATCGAGAAGCCGGTGAGCTTCAGCAAGTTCATGGAAGTGGCCGAGCAGATCGAGCTCTACTGGTGCGTGCTCAACGAGCGGCCCGGCCGGGTCTGATCAGAGGTCCAGCACCAGGCGCGCGCTGCTGGCGCGCGAGCAGCAGGGCAGGAACTGGTTGTTCGCGGCGCGCTCCTCGGGCGTGAGGTACTGGTCGCGGTGGTCCGGCACGCCGCTTTTCACACCTGTCAGGCAGGTGCCGCAGACGCCCTGCTCGCAGGACATCGGAATGTCCAGGCCCGCCGCCAGCAGCGCGGCGAGTGCGGTCTGGTCGGCCGCCACCGGGATCACGCGGCCGCTGCTCGCCAGCTCCAGCTCGAAGCCGCCGTCGCCCGCCGTGCCCATGGGCGCGGCCGCGAAGTACTCGCGGTGCAGGCGGGCCTCGTCCCAGCCCTGGGCGCGACCTTCGGCCAGCACCGCCTCCATGAAGCCGGTGGGGCCGCAGACGTAGAGGTGACTGCCTGCGGGCGCGCTGCGCAGCGTGGCGGCCAGGTCCAGCTTCTGGTTTGCTGCACCGTCGTCGAAGTGGTGGTGCACCTGCGCCGCAAACGGCGCCGCGGCCAGTTGCGCCACGAAGGGCGTGCGCTCGCGCGAACGCGTGGCGTGGTGCAGCGTGAACGCGGCCCCCTGCGCGGCCAGCTGCTCGGCCATGGCCAGCAGCGGCGTGATGCCGATGCCGCCGGCCAGCAGCAGGTGGTGGGGTGCCGATGGGGCAAGTTCGAACAGGTTGCGCGGCGTGCCGATGTCCAGCACCGTGCCCACCTGCAGCTGGTCGTGCACCGTGGCCGAACCGCCGCGCGAGGCGGCATCGCGCAGCACGGCGATGCGGTAGCGGTGGGTTTCGCCGGGCGCGTTGCACAGCGAGTACTGGCGCACCAGGCCGCCGGGCAGGTGCACATCGATGTGGGCACCGGCGCTGAAGGCGGGCAGGGCACTGCCGTCGACGGCCACCAGGTCGAGGCTGCAGATGTCCAGCGCCTCGTCCTGGCGGGCGGCCACGCGCATACGGATCAGGGCAGTCATGTGGCGGCCCCTTGTTCAGCCGCGATCACGCGCTCGATCACCTTGCGCGACTGCACGCCGCCGGTGTCGATGTTGAGCTTGAGCAGGGCGCGGTCCGGGAAGGCGCTGAGGTTGCGCTGCTGGCGTTCCAGCATGTCCAGGTCTTCCGAGAAGATCTTGCCCTGGCCCTCGCGGATCTGCGCGGTCAGCGCCTTGTCGCCCGGGTTGAACTTGCGCGCCATGCCCCAGAAGTAGTGCATCGAGGTGTTGGTCTCGGGTGTGATGAAGTCGATCACCTTGCTGTACACCTTGTGTTCGGCCGGCGCGTCGTAGCCACCGTGGCCAGCGTGGGCCACACCCACCTCGATGATCACGTGGCTGGGCGGTGTGAAGCGGCAGATCTGCCAGCGGTCCACCGGCACGTCGTCGGCCAGGCCCTTGGCGCGCAGTGCGGCCTTCCAGAACGGCGGCGCGGGAATGTCGCTCATGAAGCGGCTGGTGACCACCTCGTCGCCGTTGACCGTGGTCTTGCAGGGCGTTTCGTCGATCTCCGGCTGGCCGATGCTGGTGGCGTGCACGTAGGTTTCGTGCGTCAGGTCCATCAGGTTGTCGATCATCAGCCGGTAGTCGGCCTTGACGTGGTAGAGCCCGCCGCCGTAGGCCCACTCGGGGTTGTCGTGCCACTCCATGTGCGGGATCAGCGCCGGGTCGGCCTTGTCCTTCTCGCCCGGCCAGACCCAGACAAAGCCGTAGCGCTCCTCCACCGGGAAGCTGCGGATGGCCGGGAAGCCGCCGACGCGCTGGCCAGGCATGGCGATCGTCTTGCCGTCGCAACCCATCTCCAGCCCGTGGTAGCCGCAGACCAGCTTGCCTTCGCACACGTAACCCAGGGACAGCGGTGCACCGCGGTGCGGGCAGAAGTCCTCCACCGCTGCCACCTTGCCCTCGTGGGCCCGGTAGAACACGATGGCCTGGTTGCAGATGGTGCGGCCCAGGGGCTTTTCGTCGATCTCGTCGGCCGTGCAGGCCACGTACCAGGTGTTGGTAGGGAACATGCGGGTCTCCTTCGTGGGTGGAATAGTCATTCAGTGTGCTGAATGAAAGCCATTGTACGAACAGCGCGCGAGGAAAAAAAGCCCCCGCAGCTTCGGGTTAACCCTGATCGGGTGGGAGGGCTGGCTGTTCGTTGAGCTGCACGAACTTGCGCAGCAGGCGCAGGAACTCGTCGCGTTCCTGGGGTTCCAGCGGTTCCAGCAGGCGCGAGTACATCGGGTGCACGCGCGGCAGCATGTCGGCCAGCACCGACTCGCCGTCGGCGGTCAGGCGCAAGGCGCGCTGGCGCCGCGGCAGCAGCTCGCGCACGATCCAGCCCTTGGCATCGAGCCGGGTGGCGATGTCAGCGGTGGTGGAGGTGTCCAGCGCCACCCGGTCGGCGAGTGTCACCTGGTCGATGCCGGGCTCGGCCTTGAGCGCGCGCAGCACCGCGTACTGCACCGGCGTGACCTGCCGGCCGTGGGTGTCGTGAAAGGTCGACACCGCGAGCTGGTGCGCGCGGCGGATCAGGTGGCCGGGTTCGGCCTGCAGCGTCAGGTGGGTCGAAGGGTCCGTGTTCACGTGGGCCTCGGCGGCTGTGGGGAGCCAAGATCTTAAGCGCGCACCTGCGGCAAGGTGCAGAAACTCAGCACGCGCGCAGGCGTGCCAGCGTCGATTCGAAGTCGGGGGATTCGACGATGGACAGGATGGCGAGCGCGTAGGAAGCCTCGGCGGCCTCCTGGCTGAACAGGCGGCTGAGGGTGCCGGGCGCCAGCAGGCGGTTGACCCGGGTGCCGGGGGCGGTGGCACGGATGTCTTCGAGCACCTGGGCGAGGGGCAGCGCAGGCGTGCCCTTGGGAAAGCCCAGGGTTTCGACGAAGGTCGGCGGTTCGATGGCGGGCTGGGCGGCCTGTGCGGCGACCAGCCTTGGGTCCGGCTGGGGCAGGGCGCCGTAGGCGGACTCGGTAAACAGCTCGCGGGTTTGGGGGCACATGGTGTGGTGAAAGACAGTCTGACCGGACGGGAGCGGTTGCTGCAGGGATCTTGCCCCGGTTGCTGTCGCGGACGACTGTCAGGACTGACAGGTGGCCGGCAAAGCCCGCACCGCTGCGAGACTTTCCGCACACGGTGTGACCCTGTGGCATCAGCGGTGTCCGGCATGGTCATCGTGGCACTCGCATGGCATCATGGCCCGACGGTCCTGCAAGGGGCGGGGCCATTCGCTGGAGGTGATCGCCATGCTGAACATCCTGATTCCGGTCGATGGTTCTTCCCACGCGCTGCTGGCGGTGCACCACGCGGTGCGGCTGGTGCACGCGGGGTTGCGGGCACGCTTCGTGGTGGCGAACGTGCAGGAGAGCGCCACGCTGTACGAGATGGTGGTGGCGCACGACCCCGAGGTGCTGGAGAAGGTGAGCGAGGGTGCCGGGTTGGACCTGATGCGACCGGCGGTGGCGCTGCTGGAGGCGGCCGGGCAGAAGGTGGAGAAGGAAGTGGCCACGGGCGATCCGGCGCACATGCTGATCGAGATCGTCGAGCGCTTTGGCTGCCACGCGGTGATCATGACGGCGGGCACGGGCGGGGGGCTGCGGGCGGCCTTGCTGGGGTCGGTGACGCAGCACCTGGTGGACCACTCGCCGGTGCCGGTGACGGTGGTGCGGGAACCTGTGGCGCCTTCTGAAGAAGACCTGTGACCTCTTTTTCTCCGGCGTCTGGTTGGTGGCCGTTGCGTTTTTGACTCCCCCTCTCTGCGCCAACGGCGTGGGGTGACCACTCCGCTCATGTCCCCCGGACCGGCTGCGCCGGTCCTCCTCCTTTACTTCGCTGCGTGGTCACCCCACGCCGTTGGCGCTTGCACACATGTTGGCGAACCAATGTGGGCGCGCCAGCAAAGCTTTAGGGCCTGAGAGGTGTCGCCGAGAAACGCCGCGAGACTGATTTGGCTAGCAGTATGAAAATTACGTTTAGAGAAACGTATTTACCAATACGAAATTCTGAGCTACAGTACGCCCCGGACCAAACCCCGGCCGGCCGACCCTGAAGCCGGTGCACACCCCGCAGGAGACAGACCTCGATGGGCACCTACACCTACCCCACCTTTCCGTACCGCGCCCCCGCCGACCTCATCGCCGGCGAACCCCAGCGCAAACCCCTCATCGTCATCGGCGCCGGCCCGGTTGGCCTCGCCGCCGCCATCGACGCTCGGCTGCACGGCCTGGACGTGCTGCTGTTCGACGAAGAAGACAGCGTTTCCTTCGGCTCGCGGGCTGTCTGCTACGCCAAGCGCGCGCTCGAAATCCTCGACCGGCTGGGCGTGGGCGATGCCGTCGTCGACAAGGGCGTGAGCTGGAACGTCGGCCGCACCTTCCTGCGCGAGGAAGAGGTCTACCGCTTCAACCTCGTGCCCGACGCCGGCCACAAGCGCCCGGGCATGATCAACCTGCAGCAGTACCACCTCGAAGAGGCGCTGGCGCACCGCGCCACCGAACTGGGCGCCGACCTGCGCTGGAAGTACAAGGTGGTGGGCGTGACGCCGTTGGAAGACGGCGCCCGCGTCAGCGTCGAGACCCCGGATGGCAACTTCGAGATCGATGCCGACTGGCTGATCGTGGCCGACGGCGCGCGCTCCAACGTGCGGCGCCAGCTGGGCCTGGACATTGAAGGCCATGTGTTCAAGGACCGCTTCCTGATCGCCGACGTGGTGATGAAGGCCGACTTCCCGGCCGAGCGCTGGTTCTGGTTCGACCCGCCCTTCCACCCCAACCAGAGCGTGCTGCTGCACAAGCAGAGCGACAACGTCTGGCGCATCGACTTCCAGCTCGGCTGGGACGCCGACCCCGAGAAAGAGAAGAAGCCCGAGAAGATCATTCCGCGCGTCAAGGCCATGCTGGGCGACGAGCGCGAGTTCGAACTGGAGTGGGCCAGCATCTACACCTTCCAGTGCCGTCGCATGAAGAACTTCCGCCACGGCCGCCTGCTGTTCGCGGGCGACGCGGCGCACCAGGTTTCGCCCTTCGGCGCGCGCGGCGCCAACTCCGGCTTCCAGGACACCGACGACCTGCTGTGGAAGCTGGCGCTGGTGATCAAGGGCCAGGCGCCCGAGGCCCTGCTCGACAGCTACGACGCCGACCGCACCTACGCGGCCGACGAGAACATCCGCAACTCCACCCGTTCGACCGACTTCATCACGCCCAAGAGCGCGGTCAGCAAGCTGTTCCGCAACGCGGCGCTGGAGCTGGCGCGCACCCAGCCCTTCGCGCGCAAGCTGGTGAACTCCGGCCGCCTGTCGGTGCCCGCCTTCCTGGTGCACTCGGCGCTGAACACGGCCGACGTGGATGCCTTCGAGGGCAACATGGTCCCTGGTGCGCCGATGGACGATGCGCCGGTGCGCGTGGCCGGGCAGGACGCCTGGCTGCTCGACCAGCTGGGCAACCGCTTCGTGCTGCTGGCCTTCGTCGACGATCCGGGCCAGCTGGAGCCGTCGCTGCGCGCCCAGGCCACGGCGCTGGCCGCCGAGCCGGTGCCGGTCGAGACGGTGCTGGTGACGCCGCACGGCGGCAGCGCCGTCGGCTTTACCGTGCTGCAGGACCGCGACGGCCTGTGCGCCCAGCGCTACGACGCCCGCCCGGGCACGACCTATCTGGTCCGCCCCGACCAGCACGTGGCCGCCCGCTGGCGCCGCGCCGACCTGGCCGCCGTGCGCGCCGCACTGGCCCGAGCCGCCGGCCACACCCAGGGAGCCGTGGCCGCAATGCCTGAAGCCGTCGCGGCCTGAACCCGTCGCGGCCTGAACCCGAGGAGACCTCCATGAGCCTGCAACTGCAACCCAACCTCGCCGAGCCCGGCCAGCGCTACTTCCGCGACTTCACGCCCGGCGACGACTTCTACGAAGCCCTGATCGAGACCCATCGCGACCTCAGCGACGCACAGAGCCAGATGCTCAATGCCAAGCTGATCCTGCTGCTGGCCAACCAGGTCGGCGACATCTCGGCGCTGAAACAGGCGCTCGCGATTGCCCGTGAAGGCGTCTGAACCCCTCATTCCGAAGGAGACCCCCATGAACATCCGCAAGATCCACCATGTCGCCTACCGCTGCAAGGACGCCAAGACCACGGTCGAGTGGTACCAGAAGCACCTGGGCATGAACTTCGTGCTCGCCATCGCTGAAGACCAGGTGCCGTCGACACACGCGCCCGACCCTTACATGCACCTGTTCATGGACGCGGGCGGTGGCAACATCCTGGCGTTCTTTGAACTGCCGAACTCGCCCGAGATGGGCAAGGACCCCAACACCCCCGACTGGGTGCAGCACATCGCGCTGGAGGTCGACACCGTGGCGGAGCTGGAAGCCACCAAGGCGCGGCTGGAAGCGGCCGGCATCCCGGTGGTGGGCCTGACCGACCACACCATCTTCAAGTCGATCTACTTCTTCGACCCCAACGGCCACCGCCTGGAACTGGCGGCCAACACCGCCACGCCCGAGATGATGAAGAAGCTCGACGATGTGAAGTGGGACATGCTCAATGAATGGTCCCAGACGAAGCGCGCACCCAAGCACGCCGCCTGGATGCACGAAAAAGAACTGGCCGCCAGCTGAATTGGGGGGTGAAAACCCCTCAAGTTCCGGTTTAGGTGGTCGAAAACCCGGAGGACCAGCGGAATTGTCATGGCCGCTGACCCGTTGAAGAGGGGTTTTCCATGTTGAACATCAGTACCAGCCAGCCGGTGAGCTGGCCGACTGCGGCGCCCGTGACCGTGGCGCCGGTCGCTGCCATTTCCTCGGCCGGCGCTGCACAGCCGTCCGCCCGCGATCCGCAGGCCGATTCGGGTCGCGGTGGCCAGGGCACGCGCAGCGGCGTTCCGTCCCCGGTCCGCAACGACCAGGAACCGGGCGCTGGTGCGCCCACTGTTCAACCGGCCCCCATCCTGCCCAACGCGCGCAAGGACAGCGAGCGCGGTTCACCCGCCGACTACCTGGCCGATGCCAGGCTGCGCGCCGAGCAGCGCCAAGAAGAAGAGCAGAAGGCCCGTGAGCAGTCCGAGCAGAAGCTCCAGTTGCAGGAGGTGCTGACCACGGTGTGGAAGGCCAGCGCCGCCGTGGTCGATGTGGTGCTGGGCCGCGAGCAGGAGGCGGCCGCCGTCGACGCCGCGGCAGCCAGCGGGGTGCGGGACGCGGGGGCCACGAACCAGCCACCCGTCGCCAACGACGCCCAGGTGGATCTGCCCGGCATCGAGGCCGTCCCCGCCGCGCTGCGCCGGGAGCAGGAGCCGGTGGCCTACACCGAGCAGGGCGCCAGCACCTGGCCACCTCTGGAAACCGGCAGCCTGCTCAGCCGCCGGGTGTGAACGCCCGCAGGGGCTCGACCCACAGCGTTTTCCTTGTCTCCAACAAAAAAAGCAGGTCGATGACCTGCTTTTTTGTTGCTGGAAGGAAGGGCGCCGCTCAGGCCGTCTGCGCCGCCTCGAAGTCGCGCAGGGCCTGGCGGGTGAGGTCGGCTTCGCGCAGCAACTGCTGTCCCAGTTCGGCCGGTACCGGGTCATCGGTCTGGGTGGCGATGTGCTCGATCTGGGCCGATGTCCTCACCAGAGCGCGGAAGCCCATCAACATGGCCGTGCCCTTGAGCTTGTGGGCGTTGTAGCCGATCGACTGGCGGTCGCCATCGAGCAGGGACTGGCCCAGCACATGCACCGTGCCTTCGGGCGGTTCGAAGACGGTCTTGAGCAACTCCTCCAGTGACTCTTCCAGCATCATGTCCTGGATCTCGCGGTAGGACTCGGGGTCGATCAGACCCGCCGCCGTGTGGCTCAGGTTGGGCAGGCGCACCGGCGTCTCGTAGGACGACAGCGGGAATGGGCTGAACGCACGCAGCGCGGACGAGTCCAGTTCTTCCACGGTCATGCCGAGGTCGTCCTGCAAACCGCAGCGGCGCAGTGCCCGTTTGAGGTCTTCGGCCTGCAGGGGCTTGCTGGTGAATTCGCTCACACCGACTTCCAGCGCCCGCTTGCGCGTGTCGTTGACGACGTCGGCGGTCACCAGGATCACTTTGATCTCTGACACCGGGCCGTCGATCCGGCGGATTGCTTCGGTGGTCGCCAGGCCGTCGAGCACCGGCATGTGGTAGTCCAGCAGCACCACGTCGAAGGGTTCGCGCGCCAGCAGTTGCAGCGCCTCCTGCCCGTTTTCGCAGAAGGTGGCCTCGTGGCCCATCTTCTCCAGCAGGATGCTCATGTACTTCAGGTTGATGGGGTGATCTTCGGCCACCAGCACCTTGAGCTTGCGCTGGATGCTGCCGATCACCGAGGTTGGCTCTTCTTCGACCGGGGCCTTGGTCTCCGGCAGGTCCAGGTGCACGGTGAACACCGAGCCCATGCCCAGCTGGCTGCTGACCTCGATGTCGCCGCCCATCATGCGGGCCAGGTTGCGCGAAATTTCCAGACCCAGCCCGGTGCCGCCGATGCGGCGGCGCAGCGAGTTGTCGGCCTGGTAGAAGCGGGTGAACAGGCGGCTGACCGTCTCTTCGTCCATGCCCATGCCAGTGTCTCGCACGGTGAGTCGCACACCGGTCTTGCCCGCGGGGGCACGGGTCAGCTCGGCGATCACGCTGCCTTCGCTGGTGAACTTGATGGCGTTGTTGATCAGGTTGAACATGATCTGGCGCAGGCGTGTGGCATCGGCTTCGACCCAGTCGGGCAGGTCGGCCGCGGCGTAGATGTTCAGCTCCAGCCCCTTCTCGCGGGCGGCCACCTGCATCAAACCATCGACCTCATGCACCACGCTGGGCAGGTGGATCGGCGCCACCGTCAGCTTGAGCGTGCCCGACTCCATGGTCGAGACGTCCAGGATGTCGTTGAGCACGCCCAGCAGGTGCATCGCGGAATCGCGTGCAGTGCCCAGGTAGTCGCGCTGCTGGCTGGTCAGCGAGGCGTTGTCCAGCAGGTTGAGCATGCCCAGCAGCCCCTGGAACGGGGTGCGGATCTCGTGGCTCATGTTGGCCAGGAAGACGCTCTTGCCGTGGTTGGCGGCCTCGGCCTGGTCACGGGCCACCTCCAGCTCCTGGCTCAGCTTCTGCAGCGTGGCGTACTGGCGCTGCTGCTTGCGGATGTGCTGCACCAGCAGGCCGACGAAGAGCAGCATCACTGCGATCTGCGCAGCGGCCAGGCCGATCACCAGCAGGCCCTGCTGGCGCAGCTGGGTGTTGCGCTCGTCGACGAAACGGGCCACGGCGCGGTTGGCCTCGCGCGTGAGCTCGCCCATCAGCGGTTTGAGGTCCTCGATGGCACGGTCCAGCTGCCTCAGTTTGTCGGGGCTGGCCACCAGCGCCTGCGGATCGGCGAACAGCGGGTCGGCGATCTTGTTGAAGTCCTTGACCTTGGCCATGGTCGCGGTGTATTCGAAGGACGCTTCTAGCAGGTCGCGGCGCGGTATCTTGGTCAGCAGATCGATGCGGCTGAGGTAGACCTCGTAGCGTTCCAGCAGCTCGTAGCGGTCGACGGTGCCAGGCGACTGCAGGGCGTCCATGATCGCGTGTTCGAGCCGGCCCAGCTCGCGTTCGAGCTGGTAGGCCTGCCACATGATGGAGTCGACCTGGTTGGTCGACACATCGTCGAGCATGCGGTACTGGCGCCACTGGATCCAGCCCAGCGGCGTCAGGGTGATGGCCAGCATCAGCGAGATGGCCAGGGCCCACTGCCGACCTTGCCAGCGGGCCAGATTCGGCGGTGCGATTGTCATTGGATGTCCAGTGCCTTGAGCTGCCAGATGGAGCGCTCGTAGTAGGTCGAGGTGCGCAGCTCGACGCTGCTGTCGAACGGATAGACCACGAACAGCGGGCCCTTCTCGCGCACCGGGATCGGCTTGTCGTCGATCAGGCGGGCGACGATCACCTTGAACTTCGCGGCGTCGGCCGCGGGAATGGTGACCTTGTAGTCGTTGATCGCCACCGCGCTCACGCTGGTGCCGCTGGCCTTGACGGCGGCCAGCACGTCGGCCAGCAGCGGGCCGGTGAACTTCACCGGCTTGTCGAACCAGGGCGTGCTGGTGGTGAATGTGTGCTGGGGCAGGGCCTCGATCATCTTCATGTCGAAACGCGCCACGTCGCCAGCGTTCTTCTCGGCGATCTTGCCGCTGATGGCGAGGATGGGGCGCTCCTTGGGGGCCTCCAGTGCCAGGGCGGCGCCGGAGAGGGTCAGCGCGCAGAGCAGGGCGCTGGCTGTGAAGAGGCGGCGGTTGTTCATGGAGGGATTCCTCGGATCAGCGCGTGTGTGGTGGGTGGGGGCTCAGATGCGGTGCCGCACCAGGGCGGGGTTGCTGGCCAGGCGGTTGAGCAGCGCCGGGGCGATCTGTTTGAGGGGCAGCACCTCGTGGGCGGCGCCGGCCTGGATGGCCATGCGCGGCATGCCGAAGACCACGCAGCTGGCCTCGTCCTGCACATAGTTGTAGCTGCCGGCGTCCTTCATCTCGCGCATGGCCAGGGCGCCGTCGGCCCCCATGCCGGTGAGCATGATGCCCAGCGCGTTGGGGCCGAGCACGCGCGCGGCCGACTTGAAGAGCACCTCCACCGAGGGGCGGTGGCGGTTGACCGGCTCGGTGTCCTCGACCACGGCGACGTAGTTCGAGCCGCTGCGGTCGATGCGCAGGTGGTGTCCGCCAGGGGCGATGTAGGCGTGGCCGGGCAGGATGCGCTGGCCGTCGCGCGCCTCTTCGACGCGGATCTTGCACAGCGAGTCCAGCCGGGCTGCGAAGCTGGTGGTGAAGCCCGGCGGCATGTGCTGGGTGATCACGATCGCGGGGGAGTCCGCCGGCAGTGGCGTGAGCACCTCGCGGATGGCCTCGGTGCCGCCGGTGGAGGCGCCAATGCAGATGACTTTCTCGGTGGTCGACAGCCGCGGCAGCGGCGCCCGCGGCGCCTCGGCCGCTGCCCCGGCCGAGGTGGCCTGGGTGGTGGCGCCGGGCGCGGCCGGCGTCGGGGCCAGGCGCCGCACATGCGCAGCCGCGGCGATGCGGATCTTGTCGACGATGTCGCCGGCCAGTTCGTTCAGGCCGCTGGTGATGCCTATGCGGGGTTTGGCCACGTAGTCCACCGCGCCCATCTCCAGCGCGCGCAGCGTGATGTCGGCGCCCTGTTCGGTCAGCGTGGACACCATCACCACCGGCATCGGCCGCAGGCGCATGAGGCGCGAGAGGAACTCCAGCCCGTCCATGCGCGGCATCTCCACGTCCAGCGTGATGACGTCGGGGTTGAGCTCGCGGATCATCTCGCGCGCCACCAGCGGGTCGCTGGCAGCGCCCACGCACTGCATGTCGTGCTGGCGGTTGATGATTTCGGTCAGCAGGCTGCGCACCAGCGCCGAATCGTCCACCACCACCACCCGGATCTTGGCCATTCTTGTTCTCCCTTCAGAACAGGTCCACCGAGCCGCCGGCGTTGGTCTTGGCGACCGTTGCGGCATTGCCCTTGCGTTCCTGCGTTTCCAGCGTCTCCGGGTGCGAGTGGGCCAGTCGTTTGACCATGGCCTTGCCCGTCGCCGGGAAGTAGCAGACCTTGCGCGGATAGATGTCCAGCACGTCCTTGGAGATGACGGCGATGCGTTCGGTCTGCAGATAGTCGAGCACGAAGGCGGTGTTGCGCTCACCCACGTTCATGGTGGTGAAGCTGTGCATCACCTGGCCGCCGCCGAACACCTTGGCCTGCATGCTCTCGCGCCGGGCGCCGAGCTTGATCATCTCGTTGATCAGCAGTTCCATCGCGTAAGAGCCGTAGCGGCCGGAGGTGTCGCCTGCGCCCTCGGGCAGCATGAAGTGGTTTATGCCGCCCACGCGCACCTTGGGGTCCCAGATGCAGGCGGCGATGCACGAGCCCAGCACCGTCATGACCATCATGTCGTCGGTGGTCACGTAGTACTCGCCGGGCAGCACCTTGACGGTGTCGATGTTGAAGTGGTGGTCGCGGTAGAAGAACGAGGCCTCGCCCGGCTTGGGCGTGCGGGCCTTGAGGATCTCCAGGCTGCCGCGGCCCGCAGGGGCGGCCATGGCTTTCAGCGCGGCGCCGGCCAGTGGCGGCGTCGGCGTGCTGCGGACCCGGGGGGCGGCGTCAAATGCGCTCATAGACCGTCTTTCCCCGCAGCGTGAACAGGCTGCGCGCGTCGCTGAAGTTTTCGGCGTGACCGACGAACAGCATGCCGCCGGGCTTCATCACGCGGTGGATGCGCTCAAGCACCTGGCGCTGTGTGGCCGTATCGAAATAGATCATCACGTTGCGGCAGAACACCACGTCGAACGGCTCGCGGAACGGCAGGTCGTGGATCAGGTTGATGGTCATGAACTCCATGTGCTTCTGGAGTTCGGGCTTGACGCGCATCAGCCCGGCGTTGGCACCCTTGCCGCGCATGAAGTGGCGCTGCAGGCGCTCGGGGCTCAGTCCCTTGACACCGTCGGCCTTGTAGACACCGCGCGCCGCGGTGGCCAGCACCTTGGTGTCGATGTCGCTGTTGACGATGTGGAAGCTGCCCGAGGCACCCAGCGTCTCCGCCGCGGTCATCGCGATCGAATAGGGCTCCTCGCCGGTCGAGGCGGCCGAGCACCAGATCTTCCAGTTGTGCGAACGCCTGGCCGCCAGCATCTCTTCTAGCACGCCGAAGTGGTGCTGCTCGCGGAAGAAGGCGGTCAGGTTGGTGGTCAGGGCGTTGATGAACTCCTGCCACTCCGGGCCGTCGTGCTGCTCCAGCGCGTCCAGGTAGCTCTTGAAGCTGGTGTGGCCGGTCTCGCGCAGGCGGCGCGAGACGCGGCTGTAGACCATGGCGTGCTTGCCGTCGTGCAGGCTGATGCCCGCCTTCTTGTAGATCAGCGCCTTGATGCGCGAGAAGTCGGCGTCGGACCAGACGAACTCGCGCCCCTGGGCCAGCGGACCGTCGTCGAACACCGGCAGATCCAGCGTGGACGCCGAGGGACGGGAAGGGGTGCGTGTGTGCTGCAGCATCGGTTGTCCTTGGGGACCGGTCCGTTCAGTGGCGCGAGCGGCGCACCAGACCCGAGGTGTCCAGGATCAGGGCGACCTTGCCGTCGCCCAGGATGGTGGCGCCCGAGACGTTGGGGACCTTGCGGTAGTTGGACTCCAGGTTCTTGATCACCACCTGCTGCTGCCCCAGCAGCTCGTCCACCATCAGGGCCACGCGCGACCCCTCGGCCTCCACCACAACCATGATCGGGCTGCCGCCGTGGAACTCGAAGCGCGGCACGCAGAAGATCTTCTCCAGCTCGATCACCGGCATGTACTCCTCGCGCACCTTCACCAGCTGCGCACCCTGCGCCACGGTGTTGATGTCGCTGGGGTTGATCTGGAAGGACTCGATCACCGAGGACAGCGGCAGGATGTAGACCTCGTCGCTGACGCGCACGCTCATGCCGTCCATGATGGCCAGGGTCAGCGGCAGGCGGACCTTGACGCTCATGCCGTAGCCCTCGGCGGAGTCGATCTCCACCGTGCCACCCAGCGAGAGAATGTTCTTCTTGACCACGTCCATGCCGACACCGCGGCCGGACACGTCGGTCACCACCTCTGCGGTGGAGAAGCCCGGCGCCATGATCAGGTTCCACACCTCGGCGTCGGTCATCGAATCGGGTGCGTCCATGCCCTTTTCGCGGGCCTTCCGGAGCAGCTTCTCGCGCGAGAGGCCCTTGCCGTCGTCGCGCACCTCGATCAGGATGCTGCCACCCTGGTGCGAGGCCGAGAGCGTGATCGTGCCGTGCTCGGTCTTGCCCTTGGCAAGGCGCTCCTCCGGCATCTCGATGCCGTGGTCGCAGCTGTTGCGGATCAGGTGGGTCAGCGGGTCGGTGATCTTCTCGATCAGGCCCTTGTCGAGTTCGGTGGCCTCACCGTGCGTGATCAGTTCGACCTTCTTGCCCAGCTTGGAGGCCAGGTCGCGCAGCATGCGCGGGAAGCGGTTGAACACCACCGACATCGGGATCATGCGGATCGACATCACCGCTTCCTGCAGGTCGCGGGTGTTGCGGTCCAGGTCGACCAGGCCGGCCAGCAGCTGCTGGTTGGCGGTGCTGTCGAGTTCGCGGCTTTTCTGCGCCAGCATGGCCTGGGTGATGACGAGCTCGCCCACCAGGTTGATCAGCTGGTCGACCTTGCTCACGGACACGCGCAGAGTGCTCGATTCCAGGCCACCGGTCGCGGCCGGGCGGGCCTCGGCGCGCGCTGCCGGCTTGGCCGCAGGGACTGGCACGGCCGGTGCCACCGGGGCGGCTTCAACCACCGGCGCCTCCGGTGCGACCGCCGCAGGGGCCACAGGCGTGCCCGGCGCGTCGTCGAAGAAACCGAAGTCCTTGCCCTCGCCGGCGATCGGGGCGAGAACGGGGGCCGGCGGTGCGCTGGCCTCGGAGATCTGGATCTGTTCCTTGCTCACGTGGAAGGTGAACAGGTCCATCAGGTCGCTGTCGCTGGAGCGGGTGAACACCTCGAGCGAGCGGAACTGGCCTTCGTCGCTCGTCGCTTCGATGCGGCCCAGGCCGGCGATGTCGCGGAACAGCTCGCCGATGCCGTCCGCCTGGGCCAGCTGGTCCAGCGGGCCGATGCGTATGGTCAGCTTGCGTTCGCCGCTGGCCAGCGCCACTGCGGCCACTGCGGGCGCAGGCGCCTGCACAGGGGCTGGCGCGGCAGCCACCGGCGCAGCGACAGGGGCCGCAACAGGGGCAACAACAGGGGGCAACACCGCAGCGGTGCCGTGGGCCAGCGCGCTGATGCGCGCCACCAGCTCGCCCGTGGGCGGCGGCTCCACGCCCTGGCCCTGGTGGCGGGCCAGCAGCAGCTTGAGCGCGTCGGACGATTCCAGCAGCACATCCACCATGGGCGGTGTGGGCTGCAGCTCGTGGCGGCGCAGCTTGTCCAGCAGCGACTCCATCTGGTGCGTCAGCTCGGCCACGTCGGCAAAGCCGAAGGTGGCGGCGCCGCCCTTGATGGAGTGGGCGCAGCGGAAGATCGCGTTGAGTTCCTCGTCGTCGGCCTTTTCCAGGTCCAGCGCGAGCAGCATCTGCTCCATCTGGTCCAGGTTTTCGCCGGCTTCCTCGAAGAAGATCTGATAGAACTGGCTCAGGTCGATGTTGCCACCGGCGGAGGAGTTTTCGTGGGTTGCTTCTGCCATGGGGCGCTCCTCAGCGGATCACTTTCTGGATGACTTCGATCAGACGACCCGGATCGAAGGGTTTGACCAGCCAGCCAGTGGCGCCTGCGGCGCGGCCGGCCTGTTTCATCTGGTCGCTGGACTCGGTGGTCAGGATCAGGATGGGGGTGGCCTTGAACTTGGCGTTCTCGCGCAGCTTCTTGGTCAGGCCCAGCCCGTCCAGGCGGGGCATGTTCTGGTCGGTCAGCACCAGGTCGATGTGGTGGGACTGCGCCTTTTCAAGCGCGTCCTGTCCATCGACAGCCTCCACGACATGAAAGCCTGCCCCTGTGAGGGTGAAGGACACCATCTTTCGCATGGAGGCCGAGTCGTCGACGGCAAGAATGGATTGCATGTGGGTTCTCCGTGGTTCGTTCGGATATCGGCAAACAGATGGGGCTCTTTAGAACAGGTCGATGGAACCAGCGTCCATCTCGTTCTGGGTGACCGGGCTGGGGCGGTCGGGGGTCGGGTCCAGGCTCACCGGCAGTTCGTCCTCCTCCGGCTCCATGGCCTCCTCGGCCAGCTTCCAGGCGCAGCCCTGCAACACCTTGCCGGTGTGTGCGATCAGCTGGGTCGCCATGTCGTGGAACTGCAACTCCGTCACGGCCTGGTGCAGGCTGCGCCGGATGTTCAGCAGGTCGTCGTTCTCGTTGCCGGCCAGGTGGGCCAGGGCGTGGTTGGCGGTGGAAAAGCGTTCCATCAGGTTGCCGGTGGCGTGGTCTAGCAGACCTTCCAGGCGCTTGAGGTCGGTCATGGCCATGAGCAGGGAGTCCTGGACATCGGCGACCAGATTCACTGGCAAGTTGACAGATGGCGAGGTCTGGGGCGTCATCGGCGGGTCCTTGTGGTCGGGCATGAGGGTCGTTTTCGAGACCGCTCCAGGGTGTTGGGGCAGTACAATTTTCGGGATCTGTGACAGGCTGTATCGGCAGAAAACGGCCCGAATTCAGCGCCATTTCGAACACTGCGAGCCGCATGCCCGATACCACTGAATCCCGTCCTGTCCGCATCCTCCACCTCGAGGATTCCCGCGTCGACCACGCCCTGGTCAAGTTCGCGCTGCAGAAAAGCGGTCTGAACCACGACATCCAGCTGGTCGACACCCTCGACGACTTCGAGCGCGAGCTGCGCGAGAACCGCTACGACATCGTGCTGGCCGACTACCACCTGCCCGGGTTTTCCGGGCTGGACGCCTGGGAACGGCTGCGGGAGATCGGGATGGACCTGCCGTTCGTCATCCTCTCGGGCGCCATCGGCGAGGCCGCGGCCGTCGAGGCCATGCACCGCGGTGTCAGCGACTACCTGCTCAAGGACAGCATGAACCGGGTGGCGCACGTCATCCAGCGCGCCATCGAGGTGTCCGAAACCCGCCGCGCCAAGGCCCGGGCCGACGCCGAGCTGGCCGAATCCCAGCGCCGCCTGGCCGAGCTGGCCGAGCACCTGCAGACCAGCATCGAGCAGGAACGTGCCGACATCGCACGCGAAATCCACGACGACATCGGCGGCTCGCTGGCCGCGGTCAAGCTCGACCTGGCCTGGATCTCCCGCCGCCCGGCGCTCGACCCCGAGGTGCGCCAGCACATGGACACCGCGCTGGAAATGCTGCAGCACGCCCTGGGCGCCAGCCAGCGCATCATGATGAACCTGCGCCCACCCATCCTCGACCAGGGGCTGGTGGCGGCGGTGCAGTGGATGGCCACCGGCTTCGAGAAACGCAACGGCACCCGTGTCACCGTTCGCCGTTCGTCCGAACACATCGACGTGCCGCGCGCCGTCCAGCTCGTGGCCTACCGCACCGCGCAGGAGGCGCTGACCAACGTGGCCAAGCACGCCCACGCGACCGCGGTCGACATCGACCTGAGCGACCGCGAAGGCGTGCTCACGCTCGAAGTCAGCGACAACGGACGGGGTCTGAGCGCCGAGGCCCTGCGCAAGGCCAAGTCCTTCGGCCTGCTCGGGCTCAAGGAACGCGCCGCCAAGGTCGGCGGCTGGCTGGACATCAGCAGCTCACCGCGGGGCACGTCCGTGATCCTCTCGGTGCCGCTCGATGGCGAGGACGACAACCACCACCACAGGGACGAAGAACAATGATCAAGGTCATCTTGTGCGACGACCACGCCGTCGTCCGGCGCGGCATCCGCGACACCATCTCCGAAGCCGTCGACATCCAGGTCGTCGGCGAAGCCGGCAGCTACCCCGAGCTGCGCGAGCAGATGCGCAAGACCGAGTGCGACGTGCTGGTGCTGGACCTCAACATGCCCGGCCGCGGCGGACTGGAGGTGCTGGCCGCGCTGCGCGAGGAGGGTTCACCCGTCAAGACCCTGGTGGTCTCGATGTACCCGGAAGACCAGTACGCCATCCGCTGCCTGCGCGCCGGCGCGCGGGGCTACCTGAACAAGGCGGGCGAGCCGGCCGAGATGATCGCTGCCATCCGCACCGTGAACCAGGGCCGCAAGTACGTCACACCCGAGGTGGCGCAGATGCTGGTGGACAACCTGAACGCCCCCGAGACCGAAGAGCTGCACGCCAGCCTTTCAGAACGCGAGCTGCAGACCCTGCAGAAGATCGCCTCGGGCAAGAAGCTCTCCGAGATCGCCGACGAGCTGATGCTCAGCCCCAAGACCGTGAGCGTCTACCGCGCGCGGGTGCTGGAAAAGCTGCACTTGTCGAACAACGCGGAGTTGACGGTGTATGCGATACGGAACAGTCTGGTGTAGCTGGTGAGCCCCCTGGAGCTGGCATTGTTGATGGGGTGGGTGCTGCTGCCACCCTGGGTATTGGCCACCGCTGTGTTGGCAGCGCTGCATGTCAGCAGCGGTACGTCTTCTCTGGCCAGAACGGGCGCAGCGGTATTGATCTTGCTGTCGGTGTCCGCCTCGCTTGCCTTGCTGCTGCTCATGGCCGGTCCGTCCGGCTGGGGCTCGCGCATGGGTCTCCGGGATGAACCTGTGCTCTGGGCACCGTTTGCGTTCATCTCTGTGGCCTGTGCGCTTCCGTTGGCGATTTGGTGGTTGCGCAGGCGGGTACCGCGTTGACGCTCGACAAGCCTCGGAGCGAATCCTCGATTGGACATTCCTTCTGTTTTCACCCCATGCACCGCCGCACCGCCTCCCTCACCCTGCTCGCCACCGCCGCCGGCCTGCTCACCGCCTGCAGCAAACCCGACCCACAGACCGCGCTCGAAGCCGCCGTGCAGCAGCTGCAGGACCGCCTCGAAGCCCGGGACAGCAAGGCCGTGCTGGCGATGCTGGACACGCGCTTTCGCGCACAGGACGAGTACGACGCCGAGTGGGCGCGCAAGACCATGGCGCTGATGTTCCTGCGCTATGCGAACGTGAAAGTGATCGCGGTCACGCGCAGCAGCCGCATCGACCCGCCGGGGTCGAGCATCGGCATCACCGAGGCGCAGGTGCTGGTGACCGGCGCGCAGGGCCTGATTCCCGAACGCGCCTCGCCTTATTCGGTGCAGCTGCAGTGGGCGCTGGACGGGTCGGACTGGAAACTGCGCGACCTGCGCTGGGAGTGAGCGTGCGGCTCACCCGCCCGTGAACATGCCGGTGGCGAGCTTCATCAGCGCCACCACCGGGCCTTCGAGCATGGGCAGGGTGACGGCGATGCCCAGCAGGCCGGTGGTGAGGGTGAGCGGGAAGCCGATGGCGAAGGCGTTCATCTGCGGCGCCACGCGCGAGATGAAACCCAGCACGATGTTGACGAACAGCAGCATGCCGACCATGGGCAGCGCGATCCACAGGCCATAGCGGAACACGACCGAACCCAGCTCGTGCAGGCGCATGCGCTCGATGGCCTCGAACGCGCCGGTGCCCACGGGGAAGGTCTCGAAGCTGGCCACCACGGCCTGCAGCACCATGAGGTGGCCGTTGAGCACCACGAACAGCAGCATGGTGCTGTTGCCGTAGAAGCGGCCTACGGCGCTGGTCTGCTGGTTGGTGCTGGGGTCGAAGAAGCCAGCGAAGTTCAGGCCCATCTGCAGGCCGATGATTTCGCCCGCCAGCTCCACCGCGGCGAATACGATGCGCACCGCCAGGCCGATCGCCAGGCCGATCACCACCTGCTGCAGCACCACGCCCATGGCCTGCGGGTCGGTCAGGCCGACCACGGGCTGGTCGGCCAGCGCGGCCTGGGCGCAGATGGCCACCAGCATGGCCAGCGCCACGCGGGAGCGCATGGGCACCGAGCGCGCCGAGAAGATGGGCGCGCTGGAGAACACCGCGAGGATGCGCAGGAAGGGCCAGAACACCGGCGCCACCAGCGACATGATGTCGGCTTCAGTGAACGAGAACATGGCGCCGGCCGCGCGAGCGTTCAGATCGCGTGGTTGGGGATGGCCAGAATCGTGTTGCGGATGAACTCGACCAGGGTGGTCATCATCCACGGCCCGGCGATCGCGAACACGGCGATGGCGGCGATCAGCTTGGGCACGAAGGAGAGGGTGGCTTCGTGGATCTGCGTGATGGCCTGGAACAGGCTGACCAGCAGGCCCACGCCGAGCACCACGGCCAGCACGGGCGCGGCCACCATGAGCACCATGAAGAGGGCGTTCTGGCCCATCGTGAGGGCGGCTTGGGGGTCCATGGTTGGGTCCTGTCTAGGTGGCAAAGGATGCGGCGAGCGAGCCGAGCAGCAGGTTCCAGCCGTCGGCCAGCACGAACAGCATCAGCTTGAAGGGCAGGGCGACCAGCACCGGCGAGAGCATCATCATCCCCAGCGACATCAGCACGCTGGCGACCACCATGTCGATCACCAGGAAGGGGATGAAGATCATGAAGCCGATCTGGAACGCGGTCTTGAGCTCGCTGGTGACGAAGGCCGGCACGATGACGCGGAAGGGCGCGGTCTCGGCCTTCACGTCTTCGGGCAGCTTGGCCAGGCGGGCGAAGAGTTCGAAGTCGCTCTGGCGGGTCTGCTTGAGCATGAACTCGCGCATCGGGCCCTGCGCGCGGTCCAGCGCCTGGTCGAACGGAATCTGGTTGCTGGTGTAGGGCTGGTAGGCCTCGTTGTAGACCTTGTCCAGCGTCGGCCCCATGACGAACAGGGTGAGGAACAGCGAGAGGCCGATGATCACCTGGTTGGGCGGCGCGGACTGCGTGCCCAGGGCCTGGCGCAGCAGCGAGAGCACGATGACGATGCGGGTGAACCCCGTCATCAGCAGCAGCACCGCGGGCAGGAAGCTCAGCGCGGTGAAGAACAGCAGGGTCTGGATCGGCACCGAGTAGCTGGTGCCGCCCGCGCCCTGGCCCACCACGATGGGCAGCGCGGCGTTGCCGGCCTGCTGCGCCCAGGCGGGTGCGGCGGTCAGCAGCAGGAAGGCCAGGCCGAGCAGGCGGGCGCGGCGGGGGTGTTCAGCGGTTCGCATCACCGTCCTTGCGGAACAGGGCCAGCCGCGCGGCGAAGCCGGCGGGGGCAGGGGTGTGGCCCGGGGCGGAGGGTGCTGCGGTGGCCTCGGGCGGCAGCGGCATCTGGTGCAGCGCGGTGATGCTGCCCGGCGAGACGCCGAGCACCAGGCAGACCGCCTGCTCGCCCTGGCCGACCTGCAGCGTGACCACGCGCTGCTGCGGGCCGAGCGCGACACAGCCCAGCACTTGCAGGTGCGGGCCGGCGCGGTTCGCGGCGCCGGGCAGGTGGCGGCGGTAGCGTTGCAGCAGCCAGGCGATGCCCACCATGACGATGAGCAGCACGATGGCCGGGGCGGCGTTCTGGAGCATGGGCAGCCTTCAACCTTTGGAGAGACGGCGCATGCGCTCGGACGGCGTGACGATGTCGGTCAGGCGGATGCCGAACTTGTCGTTCACCACCACCACCTCGCCCTGGGCGATGAGGTAGCCGTTGACCAGCACGTCCATGGGTTCGCCGGCCAGGGCGTCGAGCTCGACGATGGAGCCCTGCGCCAGCTGCAGGATGTACTTGATCGGCACTTTCACCCGGCCCAGTTCCACCGTCAGCTGCACCGGGATGTCCAGCACCATCTGGATGTCCTGCACGACGTTGCCCGCGCTGGTGGCGGGTGCCGAGGGGTGGTCGTCGAACGCGGGCGCGCTGTCGTGGGCGCTGGCCACGGCCTGTTCTTCGAGGGCCTGGGCCCAGTCGTCGGCAACGGAATCGTTCATGGTGTCGGTGTTCTCAGTGGACATACGGATCTCCTTGCCAGGTCTTGTCGGTGCTGTTGCTCAGCTTGCGGTCGATGCGCAGCGCGTATTTGCCCTTGTGCGTGCCGTACTGGCACTCGAACAGCGGCACACCGTCGACATGGGCTTTGATGGCGGGGTTGCGGTCCAGCTCGATGAAGTCGCCGACCTGCATCGCCAGCAGCTGTTCCACCGTGGCGTCGGTCTGGGCCAGCTCGGCGACCATGGTCACCTCGGCCGCCTGGATCTCCTGGCCCAGCAGCTTGACCCAGCGACGGTCGACCTCGATGGCGTCGCCCTGTACGCTGGAATACAGCACGTCGCGGATGGGTTCGAGCGTGGCGTAGGGAATGCAGATGTGCAGCGAGCCGGTGATGTCGCCGATCTCCAGCGTGAAGCTGGTGGACACCACGATCTCGCTGGGGGTGGCGATGGTGGCGAACTGGGGCTGCATCTCCGAACGCTGGTAGGCCAGCTCGATCGGGTACACGCCGCGCCAGGCCTTCTTGTATTCCTCGGCCACCACCTCGACCAGGCGGTCGATCACGCGCTGCTCGGTGGGCGAGAAGTCGCGCCCCTCGATGCGGGTGTGGAACTTGCCGTTGCCGCCGTAGAGGCTGTCGATCACGCCGAACAGCAGGTTGGGTTCGCACACCACCAGGCCGTTGCCGCGCAGTGGGCGCACGGCCATGATGTTGAAGTTGGTGGGCACCGCCAGCTCGCGCAGGAAGGCGCTGTATTTCTGAACCTGCACGCCACCGACCGAGACCTCCGGGCTGCGCCGGATGAAGTTGAACAGCCCCAGGCGCAGGTTGCGCGAGAAGCGTTCGTTGACGATCTCCATCGTGGGCATGCGCCCACGGACGATGCGCTCCTGGCTGGAGAGGTTGTAGACCCGGACGCCGTCGGTGGGGACGTCGTCCTTTTCGAGCTTCTGGCTCTCGCCCGTGACCCCTTCCAGAAGGGCGTCGACTTCTTCCTGGGAAAGAAACGAATCGGCCATGGCGTCAGGTCCCCTGGGTCACTGCACGATGAAACTGGAGAAGAGCACACCCTCGATCGGGTTGGGCGCGGCCTTCTTCTTCTTTTTCTTGCCCTTCGAGGAAGGCTCCGGTTCGGCGTCCGGGTGCTCGTAGTCGTAGCCCATGACATTGGAGATCTCGGCCATGATGTCCTGCGTCAGGGCCTGCTTGCCGTCGGCCCGCAGCATCTGTTCGGCGGTGCGCTGCGAAACCAGGATCAGGATGCCGTTGCGGATGCTGGGCATGTAGGTCTTCATCTCTTCGCCGGTCTTGGCATCGGCCAGCTGCAGCGTGATGCCCAGCTGGGCGAAGCGGTTGCCGCCCGGGTCGGCCAGGTTGACCACCATGCTGTCCAGGGGCAGAAAAGTCGGCGGGGTCTTGGGGTCGCGCAGGGGGGCGGCGTGGCCATCGTCCTCGGCCGTCACCTCGGTGCCGTCCTCCTCGTCTTCGCTGTGGGACTTCTTCAGCAGGAAGAAGGCCGCACCCGCGCCGACCAGCGCCAGCACCACCACGCCGATGATGATGAACAGCAGTTTCTTGCTCTTGGGTTTGGCTGGGGCCTCGCCATTGGCGGGGGCGGCAGCAGCGGCAGCAGACATGGACATCCTCCGGAAGGGCGCCCCGTGGGGGGCGGTGCCCGCCGAAAGGATCGGCGGGCTGTGGAGGAATTATTGGAGCCACCCCCCCCGGGCGTAGCCCTGAATAGCGCCGGAAAACCCCGCTATTCGCCGGCTCCGCGCGGCCGGGTTGGCGTTCTCAGACGAACAGGTCCAGCGGCCGGTTGCCGTCGCTGCGGGGCCGTGGCGTGGCTGGCAAGGCGCTGCCGGCCGGTGCCGCCGCGGTGTCGGCGCGGGCCGATGGCGCGCCGGGACGGACGGGTGACGCGGACGGGCCGCCCTGTCCCTGCTGGCCGCGCTGGTCGCTGACGTTCACGTCGCCCAGCTGGATGCCGCCGCGCTGCAGCAGGTCGGCCAGCGTGCCCTCGGCGTTCTGGCGCAGCTCGGCGCGCGCCTCGGCGCTGTCGGTGCGGAAGCTCAGGTCCAGCTCCTGGCCGGTGAGCGAAAGCCGCACGTCGATGGCGTTCTCGCCGTCCTCGCCGATGCGCAGGCTGGCCTGGCGCAGGTGCGGTGAGGCGAAGCTGTCCAGGCGCTCTTCGGCCTCGGCATCGGCCTGTGCCAGCGTCTCTTCGTAGGTCTCGTCGCGTGCGTCGCTGCGCAGCCCGTCGCGGGTGTCGGTGGGGTCGCCGCTGTCGGCGCCCGCCTCGCCGCCGGTGCCCGGCTGGCCGGTGTGGTCGGCGCCGCCGGCCATGGGCACCGCGCTGGGCAGCGCCGCGGCCGCCAGCGGGGTGTCGGGCGTGGTCTCGTCGTTGATGGTCTGCGCAAAGCGCTGGTCAAGCGCCACCGTGCTGTGCAGCGGCAGCGATGGTCCGGTGTCGATCCGCACCGCAGCGCGCTCGGCGGCCGGGCCCGACTGGGCCTGGGTGTGGTGCCACTGCTGGAGCGCGCTGGTGCCCGCCATCTGCGCGGTGCTGCGCCAGGCCGCCGGCCTGGCGGCGGCTGGCGCCGGGGCGCTGTTGCCTGCGGCCGGGGGGCTGGCGTTGGCGGCCGAGAGCTGGGCCTGGGTCTGTTCGTCCAGCGCCTCGGGTTGGTCGAGCACCTGCAGGCCCTGCAGCGTGTCTGCGGGCGCGGCCTCGCTCGCCGCCGCCTGGAGGGGCGTTCCTGCGTCCGGGGCGGGGCCCGTCAGAACGCGCTGGCCGGGCGCGGTGCCGCTGGCCAGGGTGTCTGCTGCAGCCGCGGCGCCCGCTGCGCCCGCTGCACCTGGTGCGCCCGGTGCGCCGGGGACGCTTGCGGAGGGCAGGGCGGCCCAGGCCATCATGGCCTCCAGCTGGGCTTCGCCAGACCCGTCCGCTGCGGGCGGGGTCTCGGCCGTGTCCTGCATCAGCTCGCCCGGCACGCCGCCGTCTGCGGGCAGCGCGTCGCTGGCGCTCAGCAGCGACAGCAGGTTGGCGAACAGGTCGGCGCCGGTCTCCTGGCCGCCGGGTTTGCGGGCACCCTGGGCGCCGTTGCGGGCGGCGGCATGGGCCGCCTGGGTCTGGCCTGTGGACGGGCTGTGCGAGGCGGAGGGGGCGGTGCTGCTCATGAACGGGCTCCGTGGGCGGCCGACAGGGCCTGGCGCAGGTGGATGGTCAGCGCCATCTCGTCGGTGGCCTTCTGTTCCTGGCGCATGGCGCGGTGTTCGATCGCCTGCTGCTTGCGCTCGGCGTACTTGCGCAGGCCGGCGACATCGCGCTCGGCGGCATACACCTGGGCCTGGACGCGTTCGACCACCTCCTCCCGGCTGCGCTGCACGGCCTGCTGGAACTCGATGGCGTGGGTGATCTTCTCCATGAACTGGCGGTGGTGGTGCAGCAGGTTGGCGTCCACGCCGCCCGTGGTGCTGCGCTGCGCCCAGCGCTGCAGCGCCTCGTCGGCGTAGTTGCGCAGCTGGTTCATCTGGGCCTGCGCCGCCTGCAGTTCACGCTGGGCTTGGCCGAGCGCGGTGAGCGCGTCGTCGCGGCGCCGGGTGGCCAGGTCCACCACCTTGTGCAGTGTCTGCAGGTTGCTCATGCGTGGGTTCCTTCATACAGGTTGTGGTTGGCGTGCCCGCGCGCACCGCGGCCGTCGCGGGCGGGCTTGTCTTCCTGCAGCGCCACAGCCAGCTGCTGCAGGCTGTGTTCCATGGTCGCGGCCTCGCGCATGTCCTGCATCAGGAAGCGCTGCAGCGCTGGGTAGAGCACGATGGCGCGGTCCGTCTCCGGGTCGCTGCCGGCGGCGTAGGCACCCAGCTGGATCAGGTCGCGGCTCTTCATGTAGCGCGAGTAGTAGTTGCGGAACTTGCGCGCCAGCTCCAGGTGCTGCGGGCTGGCCACGCTGTGCATCACGCGCGAGGCCGAGGCCTCGACGTCGATGGCGGGGTAGTGGCCCGACTCGGCCAGCGCGCGCGAGAGCACGATGTGGCCGTCCAGGATGGCGCGCGCCGCGTCGGCGATCGGGTCCTGCTGGTCGTCGCCTTCGGACAGCACGGTGTAGAAGGCGGTGATCGAGCCCACGCCGTTGAGGCCGTTGCCGCTGCGCTCCACCAGCTGCGGCAGCTTGGCAAAGCAGGACGGCGGGTAGCCCTTGGTGGCCGGCGGCTCGCCGATGGCCAGCGCGATCTCGCGCTGCGCCATCGCGTAGCGGGTGAGCGAATCCATCAGCAGCAGCACGTGCAGGCCGTCGTCGCGGAAGCGCTCGGCAATCGCGGTGGCGTAGGCGGCGCCCTGCATGCGCACCAGCGGCGGCGCGTCGGCCGGCGCGGCGACGACGACGGAGCGCTTGCGGCCGTCCTCGCCCAGGATGTCCTCGATGAATTCCTTCACCTCGCGGCCACGCTCGCCGATCAGGCCCACCACGATCACGTCGGCCTTGGTGTAGCGGGCCATCATGCCCAGCAGCACCGACTTGCCGACGCCGGAGCCGGCGAACAGGCCCAGGCGCTGGCCGCGGCCGACGGTGAGCAGGGCGTTGATGGCGCGCACGCCGGTGTCCAGCGATTCGCGCACCGGGTCGCGGTCCATCGCGTTCAGCGGCGCCTGGTTCATGGGCTCGATGTCGACCTCGGTGATCGGCCCCATGTGGTCCATCGGGTTGCCGTGCGAGTCGACCACGCGGCCCAGCAGGCCCCGGCCCAGCGGCAGGCGCAGCAGCCCGCGGTCGCCGGCCGATGGCGGCTTGTTGACCTGGCCCATGCGCGGGACCGGGCGGTAGGGTGCCAGCGGGGTCACGCTGGCGCCGCTGGCCAGGCCGCGGGTGTCGCCCGCGGGCATCAGGAAGGCGCGGTTGCCGGCAAAGCCCACCACCTCGGCCAGCACGGGTTCGCGTTTGCCATTGGCGATCAGGCACTGCGAACCGACCGGCACGCGCAGGCCCACGGCCTCAAGCACCAGACCGGCCAGGCGGGTCAGCGTGCCGCGCACCTCCAGCGGGGTGTGCACGTTGGCGCCGATGCGCAGGTCGTCCATGTACTGGGCCCAGCGGCCGTCGGGTTCAGACATCGCCCGCCTCCGGGTTCCAGGGTTCGTCCATGCCCAGGTTGCCCAGGGCCCGTGACCAGCGCTTCTCGATGGTGGCGTCCACCGTCGCGCCCGGGGTCTGCAGCAGGCAGCCGCCGGGGGTGATGGTCACGTCCGCCACGAAATCGGGGGCGTTCTCTCCAAGGGTCTCCACCAGCGCACCGCGCATCAGCGCGAGGTCGTCGGGGTGCATGCGCACGGTGGCGGGCAGGCCGTCCTCGACGATCTGCTCCAGCGCCTCGCCGATCACGGCGCGCAGGTGGCCGGTGTTGCCCTGCAGCTCCTGCCGCACGACCTGGCGCGCGACGTCGCAGGCCAGGTCCAGGATCTGGCGGCCGATCTTCTGCTCGGCGGCGATCAGCTGTTCGGCCATGCCGTGCAGCATCTGGCCCATGCGCACGCCGGTCTCTTCGATGGTGCGGCGCATCGCGGCTTCAAGCGCGTCGCGCACCTCTTTGCTGCCGGTGTCGTGGCCGTGGGCGAAGCCGTCGGCATAGGCCTGCTGGCGGGCCTCGTGCAGCGCTTCCTCCAGGGCCCTGTCGGGTTCGGACTCGGCCGCCACCGCCACCGCCGAGACCGGCAGCGTGTCGCTGCCGTCCATGGACGAGAAGTGCCAGGCCGAAACGCCGTCGATTTCCTCCCGCGGGATGAAGCGGGTGTGCGCGCTGGGCTTAGACGAAGCCTTCATCGTCGCCTCCGCCGATCGCGATCTGTCCTTCTTCGGACAGGCGCCGGACTATCTTCAGGATCTCTTTCTGCTGGGCTTCCACCTCGGACAGGCGGACCGGTCCGCGCGATTCGAGGTCGTCGCGCAGGCCTTCGGCGGCACGCGTCGACATGTTGGCGAAGACCAGTTCGCGCAGCTCCGTGGAAGCACCCTTGAGCGCGATCACCAGCGACTCGGACGCCACTTCCTTGAGCACCAGCTGGATCGACTTGCCGTCGAGTTTGAGCAGGTCTTCGAAGGTGAACATCTTGTCCATGATCTTCTGGGCCAGATCGGCGTCGAAGTTGCGGATCGACTCGATCACCGAGGTCTCGATCTGGTTGCCCATCATGTTGATGATCTCGGCCGCGGTCTTGACGCCGCCCATCGAGGTCTTGCGGATCTTGTCGCCACCAGCCAGCACCTTGTAGAGCACCTCGTTGAGGTCCTTGAGCGCGGTGGGCTGGATGCCTTCGAGCGTGGCGATGCGCAGCATCACGTCGTTGCGGGTGCGCTCGGTGAAGTTCTTCAGCACGTCGGCGGTCTGGTCCGATTCGAGGTGCACCAGGATGGCTGCGACGATCTGCGGATGCTCGTTGCGCAGCAGTTCGGCGATGGAGAGCGGGTCCATCCACTTCAGGCTCTCGATGCCCGATACATCGCCGCCCTGCAGGATGCGGTCGATCAGCAGTGCGGCCTTGTCGTCGCCCAGGGCGCGGCGCAGCACCGAACGCACGTAGTTGTCGGTGTCGGACACCAGCAGGCTCTGCGAGGAGGCCACGGAGGTGAACTTCTGCATCACCTGCTCGACCCGCTCGTGGGACACGGCGCGGGTCTTGGCGATGGCCTCGCCCAGCTTCTGCACTTCCTTGGGGCTCAGGTGCTTGAAGACCTCGGCCGCCTCTTCCTCGCCCAGCGTCATGAGGAAGATCGCGGCGTCCTGGATTCCCTGTTCTTCCATGATCGTCTTTCCTTGGCTCGCTTACGCGGGCGCTTCGCCGTTGACCCAGCTCTTGACGATGTTCGCCACCGCCATCGGGTTCTCCAGCGCCAGCCGCTTGGCGTCGACTAGGCGCTGGTTTTCCTCCGGCATCGGCAGGCCCGGGCGCTCGGGCGCCTCGTCGAGCACGGCGTCGAGCTGCTGCACCTTGGCCTTTTCCTCGGTCTTGGTGACCACGGGCTGGCGCATCATCTTCATGCCCGGGCGCACCATGCCCATGAGGATCAGCAGGGCCACGCCCAGGGCGCCGACCGGCCAGGCCAGGCTGCGGGCCAGTTCCATGTTCTCGGGCTGCTTCCACCAGGCCACGGGCACTTCCTCGACCGGCGCGGGCACGTTGAACACGGCGTTGACCACGTTGACCGAGTCGCCCCGATCCTTGTTGAAGCCGATGGTCTCGCGCACCAGGGCGGTCATCTGCTCCAGCTGTTCGGGCGGGATGGCGGTGGTGACGACCTTGCCCGTCTTGTCGGTGACGCTGCGGTGGTTCACCACCACGGCTGCGGTCAGGCGCTTGACGGTGCCGCTGGCCTCGCGCACGGTACGAACGGTCTTGTCGATCTCGTAGTTGATGACCGATTCCTTGCGCATCGTGCCGGCCTTGTCGGCGTTGCTGGCCACGCCCAGCGGTGCGGCGGCGCCGTTGATGGGGGCGGTGCCGGTGGCCGGGGGCTGGTTGGTGGTGGCACCGGGCACGCCCGCGGGCTGGGCCTGGGCGGGGGTGCCGTCCTCGACGAGCTGCTGGCTGCGCACCGCGCCGGGCTCACCGCCCTGGTTGGGCCGGTGCTGCTCGGAGGTGGACTCGGCCTGCGAGAAGTCGATGTCGGCGCTGACCTGGGCCTTGACGTTGCCGGCGCCCACCAGGGGCTCGATCATGTCCAGGATGCGGCGGGTGTAGAGCTGCTCCATTTGCTGGGTGTACTGCAGCTTCTGGGTGTCGGCGCCCTGGGCCATGCCGTCGGGCGTGGCCGAGAGCAGGGTGCCGGCGTCGTCGACGACGCTGACGGCCTTGGGGTTGAGTTCGGGCACGCTGGAGGCGACCAGGTGCACGATGCCGGCGATCTGCGCCTTGTCCAGCGTGTGGCCGGGGTGCAGGGTCAGCAGCACCGAGGCGCTGGGCTTCTGCTGTTCACGGAAGAAGCCGTTCTGGTTCGGCAGGGCCAGGTGCACGCGCGCGGCCTGCACCGAGGAGAGCGACTGGATCGAGCGGGTGAGCTCGCCTTCGAGGCCGCGCTGGAAGGTCAGGCGCTCCTGGAACTGGGTCATGCCGAAGCGGTTGGCCTCCATCAGCTCGAAACCGCTGACCGAACCCTTGGGCAGGCCCTGGGAGGCCAGGCGCAGGCGGGTGTCGTGCACCTTGTCGGCCGGCACCATGATGGCGCCGCCGCCCTCGGTGTACTTGTAGGGCACGTTCATCGTCGTCAGCTGCGCGATGATGGCCCCGCCGTCCTTGTCGCCCAGGTTGTTGTAGAGCACCTTCCAGTCGGGCTGGCGGCCCATGAAGAACAGGGCGATGGCGATCGCCAGCAGGCCGAAGGCGCCCAGGCCCATCTTGATCTTCTGCGCGCGGTCCAGACGTGAGAGTCCGGCGCTCAGCGCGTTGCGGTTCTCGGGTGCAAGGTCCATTTCGGCGACGGCAGTGCTCATGGCGGGGGCTTCGAAGTGGGTCGGCAAGTGGGGGAATCTCCCCTGTTGCGACCGAGTATCCGGTCCCGCTCACCCCGGCATAGCCATGAAAAAGGCCGCCTTTGACCCCCTATTCCCGGCGCGCGGAAGGGGGCCTCTCACTAGCATCGAGTCCAGCACCCGTCAGAGTGAAAGGACACCGCCATGGACCTGCGAATCAATGCCCTGAACAGCCAGGCCGTCAACGGCATCGGCCGCCCTGCGGCTGCGCGCGGTGGCGCGTCGGCCGGCGTGGGCGGTGTCGGCAGCGGCTTTGCCGACAACTTCAAGACCGCCCTTCAATCGGTGAGCAAGGCCCAGAACGAGGCCTCCCAGCTGCAGAACGAAGTGCAGAAGGGCAACCCCAACGTGAGCCTGGAAGAGACCATGCTCGCAATGCAGAAGGCCCAGATCGGCTTTCAGGCCACCATGCATGTGCGCAACCGCATGGTCCAGGCCTACACCGACATCATGAATATGTCTGTTTGAACAAAGCCCGCGTGGCGGGCTTTGTTCAGTGCACCTGCTTGGCGTCCATCAGCTGTTCGAGGTCGCCCAGCCAGGGTTCGGCCAGGCAGCGGATCTCGGCGTCGGCGCGCAGGATGCGCTGCATGATCTTGGCCTTTTCCTTGCGCTCGTCGGGCGCCAGCTTCATGTTGCGCGACTTGTGGCGCAGCTGGGCGATCAGCACTGCGCAGGTGCCCTCCAGATGCACGATCTGGTCCCAGTCTTCCACGCGGGCGGCCTCCAGCATGCGCTGGCTGGCGGATTCGATGGCTTTGTAGTAGTCCAGCAAGCTGTGCTCCATGATCAGGCTCCACGGCCCGCAACGGGCTGCAGGTAGGCGGGGCCCGGGCCCCCGATGAGCTTCCACGACGCCGCCACGGGCTCGATGAGCTTGCTCACCTCTTCCAGCGCCGCGGGATCGTTGCGCAGGTTGCCCTGGGTCAGCCGCAGCGTGCTGTAGGCATAGAGATCGCGCAGGTTGGCGGCGATCTCGCCCCCTTCGCGCAGGTTCAGGCCGGCCTTGAGTCCTTCCTCCAGGATGCGCACGGCCTTGCCGAGCGCGGCACCCTTGGCGGCGATGTCGCCGCGCACCATGGCGCCGCGGGCTTCGGAGATCGACTGCAGCAGTGCGTCGAACAGCAGACCCACCAGGGTGTGAGGGTCGGCGCCCTGCACGCTGGTTTCGGCGGCAACGCGTTTGTAGGCAGAGGCGGCGCGGTGGCTGGCAGAAGTGAACATGGTGTCGGTTCCTTGTTGCTGATGCCTTTTTTTATCGGCATCCGCGAGAGGGACTGTAGTCACGGAAGTGTTCATTTGCGTCAGCTCTTGTTCCACATGATGATCTGCTGGCTGACGAAAGCGCTCAGGCCATTGAGCGAGCCCACGGCAGCGTCCATGGCGTTGTACTGGGCCAGCAGGCGCTTCTCGGAGCGCGCGGCTTTTTCGTTGACGCGGTCCTGGTCCAGGGAGTTGCGCTTGATCGAGGCCTTCAGGGCATCGGTCTTGTTGGAAACCGTGCCGTCGGCGTCGATGAGGCCCTCCGCGAACTTCTTGATCTTCCAGCCGAAGCCGGTCGCCGTGGGGTCGCTGCTGGTGGACGTGAACAGGGCCTTGAGGTCGTCCAGGTTTTCCATCGCGGCGTCCATCTTGGTCGCGTCGATCTCCAGCTTGCCGCCGGACTTCAGCGCGATGCCGACGTCGGAGAGGCGGCTGTAGGGCGTGCTGGCGGACACCGATCGCATCATGCCGCGCAGGGCGTTCTGCAGGCCCACCGTGGTGGCGTCGCCTTGCAAGGGGCCAGCGATCTTGGTGGCCTCGTCGTAGCGCAGGGCGCTGGTCAGCGTCGTGTTGAGCGTGTTGTACGCATCGACAAAGGCCTTGACGTTGCTGCGGATGGCCTCGGTGTCGTTGGTCACATCGATGTTCACCGGCGCCGTGGTCTCCTGGCTGAGCTGGATCGTCATGCCCGTGAGGGTGCCGCTGAGCGTGTTGCTGGCCGAGGTGACGGGCACACCGTTGATGGTGGCCTGCGCGTTCTCGGCGCTCTGCGAGCGCGACATGCCGTTGGCATTGCCGACGCTGAAGGCCAGGCGCGAGAGGCCGGTGGCGTCGGTGTCGTCGCCGTCGTCGTCGGCGACCGTGATGCGGAAGGCGTTCTCTTCACCCGTGGCCTTGGAGCGCACCAGCAGGCGCTCGCCCGAGGCGTCGCGCAGCACGGTGGCGCTCACGCCGGCGTCGGACTCGTTGATCTTGGCGGCGATGTCCGACAAGGAGTCGTCACCTGCTTCGATGTCGATGGTGACCGGTGTGCCGCTGCCGGCGGTGAAGCTGCTGCCGCTCCACTGGCCGAGTTCGATGGTCATGCTGCCGGTGCCCATGGCGGTGCCCGTGGTCACGGCGGCGGAGGCGGTGGACTGGGCCTTGGCCAGGTTCTGCACCTCCATGGTGATCGAGGTGGCGGGCGCGCCGGCCTTGACCGTCACGCCGATGGCGGACGGGTTGGACGAGGTGGCCTTGACCCCATTCCAGCCTGTGTCCTTGGACAGTTTGGCCGCGGCATCGCCGAGCGCCGACACCTGGGACTTGATGGTGCCCATGGTCGAGAGCTTGGTCTGCAGGGAGGAGGCCTGCGACTTCAGCTGGGTCAGGGGCGCCTTTTCCAGGGCGACGAGTTGCGAGACGATGCTCTGGATGTCCAGGCCGCTGGCGATGCCTGGTGACGAGATGGTGGCCATGGGCGCTCCTTGTCATCCCCGACGGGATGTACCCATCGCACGCGGGCTGCATGCGATCGGTGCATGCCCCGAAAGACGACGCGACGGGGCACCGGGGTGCCGCCGTCGCCGGTCGCCACACCCGAAGGTGTGACGAAACGGTGTCGTGAATCAGCGCAGCAGGGACAGCACGCCCTGGGGCAGCTGGTTGGCCTGGGCCACCATGGCGGTGCCGGCCTGTTGCAGGATCTGGCCGCGCGACAGGTTCGAGGTTTCCACCGCGAAGTTCGCGTCCACGATGCGACCACGGGACGCAGCCAGGTTCTCGGACGCGACCTGCAGGTTGGCGATCACCGAGTCGAAGCGGTTCTGCTTGGCACCGTAGGTGGCGCGGGCGGTCGTGATCTCGTCGATGGCGGCGTCCAGGTCGTCCATGGCGGCCAGGGCACCCGAGCTGGTGGCGATGGCGCCGGCCACGACGGCCGTCACGCCCGAGCCGGCGGTCAGATCGGTCGTGTCGATGTCGATCTGGTCGGTGGTCACGTTGTCGGCGCCGACCTGGAAGGTCAGGGAGGCCGAGGTGTTCAGCAGGTTGGTGCCGTTGAACTTGGTGCCGTCCAGCACGCGGGTCACTTCCAGTGCCAGTTCCTGGTATTCCTCGTCGAGGTTGGCGCGGTCGTCGTCGGAGTTCGAACCGTTGGCCGACTGCACGGCCAGTTCGCGCATGCGCTGCAGCGCGTCGCCGACGCGGCCCAGTGCGCCTTCAGCGGTCTGCGCCAGGGAGATGCCGTCGTTGGCGTTGCGGATCGCGACGTTCATGCCCTTGACCTGCGCGTTCATGCGCTCGGCAATGGCCAGGCCGGCGGCGTCGTCCTTGGCCGTGTTCACACGCAGGCCGGAAGACAGGCGCTGCATCGAGGTGGACAGAGAGCCAGTGGACTGGGCCAGGTTGCGTTGTGCATTGAGGGACTGTACGTTGGTGTTGATGGTGCTCATCGTTAACTCCTAAAGTTGGACAAAGTAATCCGGCATCGCTGCCAATCTCAACGTCCGTCTTTCGACGGACCGCCATGACCGGTGCTCGTCGCTGCAAGCCGGTTGGCCCTCGGGCCGGTGACCGTCTCGCCGCGTTGCTTGCCGGACGACGAACCTTTTAGAAGTTCGTTGAGATGCTTTTCGGTGGCCCTGACATATTCTTTAGCCCCGCCCTATACCGGATCGGTGAAATAAGCAAGGGATGCACGTCCCTGTTCCGGTCTTAGTGCCGCCACCCCGCCCACAGGGGTGCGCGCCGTCGGGTGCTCGGTGGACACCCGGATGAGTACCTTGGTTGTAGGAAAAAATCTGACACGGTGTCGGGTGCGCGCCGACAGTGCGAACAGCCGTTTCCCGATTCAAGATTTTTTACGGCCCGACACAATTACTCACATCAAGTCAGCAGATGTAGCAACCCGCCAGCACCGCCGACCGATCTGAAGGAGAAACACCATGGACAGCGAACAACTCTTGGCCGAAATCCGCGAAGCCAACCTGACCTACCTGATGCTGGCCCAGAACCTGATCCGCAAGGACCGCGCCGAAGCGCTGTTCCGCCTGGGTCTGACCGAAGAGGCCGCCGACCTGCTGGGCATGCTCTCGACCGCCCAGCTGCTCAAGATCGCTTCGACCAACATGCTGCTGTGCCGCTTCCGTGTGGACGACGACCTGGTGTGGAACCTGCTGACCAGCCGCAACGTGAAGAAGGTCGACAACGCCACCACGACCCAGCTGCACGCGTCGATCCTGATGGCCGGCAAGTTCGCCGAGTCGATGACCACGACGGCCCACTGATCACCACCCCCGCACGGAGCACGCACCATGGCCACCGCAAAAAGCATCCTCAACGAGTCGCGCGACATCGCCCGTGCCGTGGCCCTGATCCAGCTCGGTGCCCGCCTGCAGGTGCTGGAGTACGAAACCAGCCTGTCGTATGAGCGCCTGCTGCGCCTGTACAAGGAAGTGGCCGGCAAGAGCCCGTCCAAGGGTCAGCTGCCTTTCTCGACCGACTGGTTCCTGACCTGGCAGCCCAACATCCACGCCTCGCTGTTCCTGAACATCCACGAGTACCTCTCCAAGACCAGCGAGCTGGAAGAGATCGACACCGTGATCAAGGCCTTCCGCCTGTACAGCGAACAGATGACCGCCAGCTCCATCGAGCCCCTGCTGTCCGTGACCCGCGCCTGGCGCCTGGTGAAGTTCGTCGACAGCGGCATGCTGACCCTGACCAAGTGCTCCTGCTGCGGTGGCCACTTCGTCACCGAGCCCTACGAGAACGCCAAGAGCTTCGTCTGCGGCCTGTGTGAGCCGCCGGCCCGCGCCGGCAAGGGCAGCGCCAGCGGCGGCCTCCGTCTGCACTGAACGCCTGCTCCGTTCAAACCCTGAAAAGGACCCTTGCGAGGGTCCTTTTTGCGTTTCTGGCGGACCTCAATCACCCCTAGAGTTGGACCGATAGGAAAGACAGTCGTTGGGGCATTGCGCTCCGGGTTCCGTTTCAACTCAAGGTTCACTTCATGTTTGTCATCGTCGGCTTCCTGATATCGATGGCCTGCATCTTCGGGGTCTACATCTTTCACGGCGGCAACATCGGCGTGATCCTCAAGGCGCTGCCGTTCGAGATGACCACCATCTTCGGCGCCGCCATTGGCGCCTTCCTCATCAACAACCAGATGAAGGTGGTCAAGGCCACGCTCGCAGGATTCGGCCAGTGCTTCAAGGGCAGCCGCTTCACCAAGGCGCGCTACATGGAGCTGCTGGCGCTGCAGTTCGACATCCTGCAGAAGGCGCGCAAGGAAGGCCTGATGGCCATCGAGCAGGACGTGGAGAACCCCGAGCAGTCGGCGCTGTTCAAGAAGTACCCCGTGATCTCGGCCGACCACCACGTGGTGGAGTTCATCACCGACTACCTGCGCATGATGGTCTCGGGCAACCTCAACGCCCACGAGATCGAGTCGCTGATGGACGCCGAGATCGAGACCCACCACCAGGAGGCACACGCCCCGGTGGCGGCTATCGGCCGCCTGGCCGGCGCGCTGCCGGCGTTCGGCATCGTGGCCGCCGTGCTCGGCGTGGTGAACACCATGGGCTCGGTGGGCCAGCCGCCGGCGGTGCTGGGCGGCATGATCGGATCGGCCCTGGTCGGCACCTTCCTGGGCATCCTGCTGGCCTACGGTGTGTTCGAACCGCTGGGTGGCCTGCTGGAACAGAAGACCGAAGAGGCGTCCAAGGAATTCCTCTGCATCAAGACCACGCTGCTGGCCTCGATGCAGGGCTACGCGCCCTCCACCGCCATCGAGTTTGGCCGCAAGGTGCTGTTCTCCGATGTGCGCCCGAGCTTCTCCGAGCTGGAAGGCCACGTCAAAGGGAAGAAGTGATGGCCGACGGCAAGAAGCTCCAGCCCATCATCGTCAAGCGCGTCAAGAAGGGCGGGCATGCGGCGCACGGCGGCGCGTGGAAGATCGCCTACGCCGACTTCGTGACGGCCATGATGGCCTTCTTCCTGCTCATGTGGCTGCTGGGCTCGACCTCGTCGGGCGACCTCAAGGGCATCGCCGACTATTTCTCCAACCCGGTCAAGGTCACGCTGATGGGGGGCAACGGCACCGGCAACAGCGACTCCGTGCTGCCCGGTGGCGGACAGGACCTCTCGCGCCGGCAAGGCCAGGTCGACACCGGCGACGCCGAACGCGCGGCCAAGCTCATGGGTGCGCAGATGGCGCGGGCCGAGCTCGCGCGCAGGGACGCCGCGCGCATCGACGCGCTGCAGGTCAAGCTCAACGATCTGATCGAAAGCAACCCGGCGCTGTCCGAGTTCAAGTCGCAGATCCGGATGGAGAAGACCGCCGACGGCTTGCAGATCCAGATCGTCGACGACCAGAACCGCCCCATGTTCGACGTCGGCAGCGCGATGGTCAAACCCTATATGCGCCAGATCCTGCGCGAGATCGGCGGGGCCATCGGCGACATGGAGAACCGGCTTGCGCTCTCGGGCCACACCGACGCCACGCCCTACGGCAGCGGCGACCGCGGCTACAGCAACTGGGAGCTCTCGTCCGACCGCGCCAACGCCTCGCGCCGCGAACTGGTGGCCGGCGGCCTGCCCGACAACAAGCTGGCGCGCGTCGAGGGCCTGGCCTCCAGCCGGCTGCTGGACGCGAACCAGCCCGACGCGCCGATGAACCGGCGCATCAGCATCCTGGTCATGACCCGCGAGGCCGAGGAGCGCATGGCGCCCACCGGCGACGGCACGGCGCTGCGCCCGCCCGAGGTGCCCGCCGGGCCCACCCAACCCGCCGAGCCCGCTGCCGGGGCCATGCCGGCACCGCAAGCCGGCGCAGAAACGGCCGTTCCCCAGGTCGAATCGCCCGTTGAGCCGGTGCGCAAGCTGCCGATGGGCCTGCCCGATCTTCAGAAACTGGCAGAAGTGCCGAAACCCCGAGAAGAGGCTGGGCCTGTCAAGCCCCGCTAACCGCCACTGTTTCCTGACAGGAGACCCCACCATGTCCACCCCGATGAAATTCCTGATCGTTGACGACTTCTCCACCATGCGCCGCATCGTGCGCAACCTGCTCAAGGAGATCGGTCACGCCGACGCCGATGAGGCGGAAGACGGGGTGATCGCGCTCAACAAGCTCAAGAACGGCAACTTCAACTTTGTCGTCAGCGACATCAACATGCCCAACATGAACGGCTTCCAGCTGCTGGCCGAGATCAAGAAGGACGAGGCGCTCAAGCACCTGCCGGTCCTGATGGTGACGGCCGAGGCGCGCAAGGAAGACATCGTGATGGCCGCACAGGGCGGCGCAGCAGGCTACATCGTCAAGCCGTTCACCAAGGCCACGCTGGAAGACAAGCTCGCCAACATCTTCAAGAAACTCGGCCTCTGAGCCCAGCGGGAGTTCACATGTCAAAGAGCAACAGCCCGGGCAATCCAGAAATGTTCCAGCAACTGGGCTCCATCACGCGCCAGCTGCACGACGCCCTGAAGGAACTGGGGTACGCCGACAAACTCAAGGGCACGGTCGACCAGCTGCCCGACGCGCAGAGCCGGCTCTCCTACATCGCACGCCTCACCGGTGAGGCGGCCGAGAAGGTGCTCAACCACGTGGACGGTGCCAAGCCCGAGCAGGAGCTCATCACCGAGCGCGGTCGCCAGCTGACCTCCACCATCGCCGCGGTGCCGGGTCTGGCCAAGGCCATGCCCGAGCTGCTGAACTGGGCGAAGGACGTGGTCGAGCTCAGCGAGAAGAGCAATTCGCGCCTGACCGAGATCATGATGGCGCAGGACTTCCACGACCTCACCGGCCAGGTGATCAACCGGGTGGTGCAGCTGGCCGCCACCATCGAGGAACAGCTGCTGGCCCTGCTGCTGCAGTCGGCGCCCACCGGCGCCCCGGGCCAGGACAAGGCCTACGACATGAACGCCCTGGAAGGGCCGGTGGTCGACACCGAAGGCCGCACCGACGTGGTGGCCGACCAGAAGGACGTGGACGATCTGCTCGCCAGTCTCGGTTTCTAGATCCGGGCATTTCGCTTCGGGAAAAGCGGGCCTCGTGCCCGCCTTTTCTCGCCTTCATTTCGGGGGCCGACTTCCACAATCTGACTCAAGTTTTCCTGAGTCAGACCGATGTCCTCCTCCCAAGACAAGAACCTGCCGGCCACTGCGCACCGCCTGAAGAAGGCGCGCGAAGAGGGCCAGCTGCCGCGTTCGAAGGAGCTGTCCAACCTCGCAGTGCTGGGCGGTGGCGCGGTGCTGCTGATGCTGCTGCTGCCGATGGGGTTTGCGCATCTGCAGACCTCACTGGCCTCGCAGCTGCGCTTTGACCACAGCGCGCTGCTGCAGCCCCAGCTGCTGATCGAACGCCTGCACGCCAGCCTGGGCCTGGGTCTGGTGGTGTTCATGCCCCTGGGTCTGGCCACCCTGGCGCTGGCCGTGTTCGCCGCCTTCGCCTCGGGCAGCTGGACCATCACCACCCACACCATGGCCCCGGACCTGACCCGGCTCAGTCCCCTCGCCGGGCTGGGGCGCATGTTCTCCAAACAGCAGCTGTTCGAGACCGTCAAGCTGGCGGTGATGACCGCCATCGTCGGCTTCGTCGGCTGGAAGTTCCTCTCTTCTCACATCGCTGGTTTCGCCAGCCTGCTGATGCAGCCGCTGGAAGGCGGGCTGGGACAGCTGGCGCTGTGGATGCGCACCGGCGTGGGCATCCTGCTGGGGGTGGTGATGCTGTTCGCGCTCATCGACTTCCCGATGCAGAAGTTCCTGCACGCCCAGCGCCTGCGCATGTCGCGCGAGGAGGTCAAGCAGGAACACAAGCAGAACGAAGGCGACCCGCACGTCAAGGGCCAGCGCCGCCGCCGCCAGCGCGAGCTGGCGCACCGCATCAGCATCGGTGCCGTGCCCAAGGCCGACCTGGTGGTGATGAACCCGACCCACTACGCCGTGGCCATCCAGTACGACGACGCCACCATGAGCGCGCCGCGCGTGATCGCCAAGGGTGCCGACCTGCTGGCCCTGCGCATCCGCGACGTGGCCAAGGAACACAAGGTGCCGGTGCTGCAGTCGCCCATGCTGGCGCGTGCGCTCTACGCCCACGCCGAGCTCGACCAGGAAATCCCTTCCGCCCTCTACACCGCGGTGGCCCAGGTGCTGGCCTATGTCTACCAGCTCAAGGCCGCGCTGGCCGGTCGTGGCGCCATGCCCGGCGCCGCGCCCGATCCGCAGGTGCCGCCCGAACTCGATCCGCACTGGAAACCCACGCCGACCCCGGGAGCCGCTGAATGAACGCCCAACTGAAATTCCTGCAGCAATGGTTCGGCCGCCACGCCGCGCTGGCCCAGGGAATGGCCGCGCCGCTGCTGGTGGTGCTGGTGCTGGCCATGATGGTGCTGCCGCTGGCGCCCTGGGTGCTGGACACCTTCTTCACCCTGAACATCGCGATCGCGCTGGTGGTGATGATGGTGGCGGCCTACATGCGCGCGCCGCTGGACTTCTCGGTCTTCCCCACCGTGCTGCTGCTGACCACGCTGCTGCGCCTGTCGCTGAACGTGGCCTCCACCCGCGTGGTGCTGATGGAAGGCCACACCGGCCCAGGCGCCGCGGGTGCGGTGATCGAGGCCTTCGGCCACTTCCTGATCGGCGGCAACTTCGCGGTCGGTTTCATCGTGTTCGCCATCCTGGTGGTGATCAACTTCGTGGTGATCACCAAGGGCTCGGAGCGCATTGCCGAGGTCTCGGCCCGCTTCACCCTGGACGCCATGCCCGGCAAGCAGATGGCCATCGACGCCGACCTGGGCGCCGGCCTGATCAACGAGCAGGAAGCCAAGCGCCGCCGCGCCGAAGTGGGCGAAGAGGCCGAGTTCTTCGGCTCCATGGACGGTGCCTCCAAGTTCGTGCGCGGCGACGCCATCGCCGGCATCCTGATCCTGTTCATCAACATCATCGGCGGCCTGATCATCGGCATGGTCCAGCACGGCCTGTCGGCCGGCGAGGCCGCCGACAGCTACATCCTGCTGGCCGTCGGTGACGCGCTGGTGGCGCAGATCCCGGGCCTGCTGATCTCGGTGGCCGCCGCCATGGTGGTCTCGCGCGTGGGCAAGGAACAGGACCTGGGCGTGCAGATCGTCGACCAGATGTTCATGTCCTCGCGCGTGCTGGGCATCACCGCCGGCGTGCTGTTCCTGCTGGGCGTCATCCCCGGCATGCCGCACCTGGTGTTTCTGGCCTTCGCCGCGGCCATCGGTGGCCTGGCCTGGTGGCGCCTGCAGGAAGAGCGCAAGCCCAAGGCCCCCGAGCAGCCGGCCGCGCCGCCCAGCGACGGCGAGGCCACCTGGGACGACCTGCAGCCGGTCGACCTGCTGGGCCTGGAGCTGGGCTACCGCCTGATCGCCATGGTCGACAAGAACCGCCAGGGCGACCTGCTCACCCGCATCAAGGGTGTGCGCAAGAAGTTCGCACAGGAGGTGGGCTTCCTGCCGCCGGCCGTGCACGTGCGCGACAACCTCGAGCTGCGGCCCAGCGGCTACCGCATCACCCTGCGCGGCGTGGTGGTGGGCGAGGGCGAGGTCTTCCCCGGCATGTTCCTGGCCATCGACCCGGGCGGCGTGGGCACACCGCTGATCGGCACCCCCACCAAGGACCCTGCTTTTGGCCTGCCCGCGCACTGGATCGACGAGAAGCAGAAAGAGAACGCGCAAATGGCCGGTTTTACGGTGGTTGATTCCGAGACCGTGCTGGCGACCCATCTTTCACACTTGATGCAAGTCCAGGCCGCCAAGTTGCTGAGCCGGACAGAGACCCAGGACCTGGTCGAACACGTGACCCGCCTGGCCCCGAAACTGATCGAAGAGGTCGTGCCGAAAATGGTCCCCGTCGCCACCTTCCAGAAAGTGCTGCAGCTGCTGCTGGAAGAGTCGGTGCACGTGCGCGACATCCGCACCATCATCGAATCCCTGGCCGAACACGCCGGCAGCACCTCCGACCCGGTCGAGCTGGCCCGCCGTGTGCGCACCGCGCTGTCGCCGGCCATCGTCCAGCAGATTTACGGCGGTTCGGTCAAGGAACTTGAGGTCATTGCGATCGAACCCGGCCTGGAGCGCCTGCTTATGCAGGCCCTGACCGGCAACGGCGCCGGCGCGCTGGACCCCGGTGTGGCCGAGACGCTCTCGAAGTCCGCCGCCGAAATCGCCAACCGGCAGGAAGAGCGGGGCGTGCCTGCCTGCCTGCTGGTGCCCGATGCCATCCGCACCGCGATGGCCCGCCTGCTGCGCCGCGCCGCGCCGCGCCTGCAGGTGCTCGCCCACAGCGAGATTCCTGAAACCCACCTTATCCGTATCGGCCCGATTCTTGGGGAGCTTGCAGCATGAACATCCAACGATTCACCGCCCCGACCTCGCGCGAAGCCATGGCCAAGGCCCGTCAGGCCTTTGGCGACAGCGCCGTCATCCTCTCCAGCCGCGCCACCGACGGGGGGTTTGAAGTGATGGCCGCCGCCGAGGAAACCCTGGCGCCCGTGGCCCAGCAGCCCAGCTCGCTGGCCAGCCGCGCCGAGGAGCGCATGCCGACCATCCGCACCCGCCGCGCCGATCCGCCCGCCTTCCGCGACTCGGTGCAGGAAGACACCGAGCAGATGGCCATGAGCACGCTCTCGTTCCAGGAGTACGTGCGTGAGCGCATGCTGCGCAAGCGCCGCGCCGCCATGGAAGGCGAGGGCGCCGAGGACAACGCACCGCCCGCCCGCGAGACCGCCGCGCCCCGCGCCTCCGCCCGCGCACAGGCCCCGGTCGAGCGCCCCGCACCGGTCCGCCTGGCCATGCCGCCGGCCCCGATGGCATCGCCCGAGCCGGCCCCGATCCGCACCCGTCCCGCCGCACCGGCCCCGGCCTGGTCCGACAGCGAGGCCCTGGACCCGCGCGCCGCCTCCGCCAGCGAAGGCCGCATGGCGGTGGAACTCTCGGCGCTCAAGGACATGATCGAGGAGCGCTTCAACACCCTGGCCTGGCTCGGTTCCTCCAAGCAGAACCCGATCCAGTCCACGATGATGCTCAAGCTGATCCGCGCCGGCTACTCGCCCGCCATCGCCCGCGCCGTGCTCGAACGCATGCCGGCGGACACCGGTGCCAGCCAGGCCGTTCGCTGGGTGATGGACACGCTGACCCGCAACCTGCGCACCGCCACCCCGGGCAGCGGCCTGTGCGACGAGGGCGGTGTGGTCGCCCTGATCGGCGCCACCGGCGTCGGCAAGACCACCACCGCCGCCAAGCTCGCCGCCCAGTGCGTGCGCCAGCACGGCGCCGCCAGCGTCGGCCTGATCACCCTGGACACCTACCGCGTCTCGGGCTACGAACAGCTGCGCGCCTACGGCCGCATGCTCGGCGTCGTCGCCCACCTGGCGCACGACCGCGCCGCGCTCAAGGACCTGCTGGACCTGCTGTCGAGCAAGCGCATGGTCATCATCGACACCGCCGGCCTGGGCCAGCGCGACCAGCGCATCCAGGAGATGCTGGACGTGCTGGACATGCCCTCGGTCAAGAGGGTGCTGGTGCTCAACGCCGGCTCCCACGGCGACACGCTGGACGATGTGCTGACCTCGTTCAAGTCCAGCGGGCTGCACGGTGTGGTGCTCTCCAAGGTCGACGAGGCCGTCAAGCTCGGCCCCGCCATCGACGCCCTGGTGCGCCACCAGGTGGTGCTGCGCGGTGTGGCCAACGGCCAGCGCGTGCCCGAAGACTGGCAGAACCCCGACGCAGCCACGCTGGTGCGGGTGGCCATGGGCACCGAGGGCAAGTCGGCCTACGACCCGGTCGCCACCGACATGGGCTTCTACTTCTCCCAGGCCTCCTCGCGCGGCATCCAGCTGGGGGCTGGCCATGTTTGAAGCCGGTTGCGACCAGGCCGCCGGCCTGCGCGCCCACCCGCTGCGCGAGGGCCCGGCCCTGCTGGCGGTGGCCAGCCCGGCCCAGCCCGCCAGTGCCTACGAGCTGCTGTGCCACCTGTCGGCGCAGCTCAAGGCCCAGGGCCGACTGCCGGTGATCCTGGACGGCACCGCCACCGAAGCCGCCGAACGCCGCAGCGGTGACGGCCACCACCTGGGCCTGCTGCACGCCCTGAACGACTCCGCGATCTGCGGTCTGGGCCATCCGGCCGACGGTCACGAGTGGCTGGTGATGCCCGCGGCCCAGGGCCTGCGCGCGCTGCAGCGCACCGCGCTGACCGCCGGCGGGACGGTGGCTCTCTCGCGCCTGCTGGCCCCCTTCACCAGCGGCACCCTGCTGCTGTTCTTCGCCCCTGCCCACGAGCTCTCGCCGCTGTGCAGCGAGCTGCAGGCGCGCGTGGTGGTGCCGGTGCTGCCCCATTCCCAGGCGGCCATCGACGCCTACGGCGCGGTCAAGCTGCTGCACATGGCCGGCGCCCGCCCGGTGCTCGCGCCCGTGACCAGCGCCGACCCCGAGCAGTCGCTGGACACCGTGCTGGCCACGGTCTGTGACTGCGCGGACCGGCACCTCGGCCTGGACCTGGAGCGCTGGAGCGAGCCCGTGTGGGCCGCCTGCGCGCAGGAACACGCCCTGACCCGGCCCCAGCGGCCGGACACCTTCCACGGTCTGCGCGACAACCGGTTTGCCGCCACCGGACCGTCCCCTGTGGGCGCGATGCCCTCACTCTGGAGTTGAACGACATGTACACCGCCAAAGGCACCCTCAACCGGGACGACCAGTTGCGCAAGTACAGCCCGCTGGTGCGCCGCCTGGCCCACCACATGATCGCCAAGCTGCCGCCGAGCGTGGAGGTCGACGACCTGATCCAGGTCGGCATGATCGGCCTGACCGAAGCCATCGCGCGCTTCGAGCCTTCGCAGGGCGTGCAGTTCGAGACCTTTGCCAGCCAGCGCATCCGCGGCGCCATGCTCGACGAGCTGCGCGAGGGCGACTGGATGAGCCGCGGCTCGCGCAAGAGCCAGAAGGACATCGAGCAGGCCGTGCACCGCCTGCAGCAGAAGCTGCACCGCGCGCCGATGGAGAGCGAGATCGCCGCGGAGCTGGGCATGAGCCTGGCCGACTACCAGCACATGCTGGCCAAGGTGCGCGGCACCCAGCTGGTCTACCTGGAAGACATCAGCGGCCGCGACGACGACGAAGAAGGCTTCCTGGACCGCCACATGGGCGACGACGAGGCCGACCCTTCGAGCCTGCTGCAGGACCAGCGCATGCGCATGGCCCTGGTGGAGGCGATCAAGAACCTGCCCGAGCGCGAGCAGCACATCATGTCCATGTACTACGAGCACGACATGAACCTCAAGGAGATCGCGGCCGTGCTGGGCGTGACCGAGTCGCGCATCTGCCAGCTGCACAGCCAGTCGATTGCCCGCCTGCGCACCAAGCTGCGCGAGCACTGAGCCGACCGGTCCCCCACGCCAAGGAACCCCATGTTCGAAGCCGAATTCCCCCGCCTGGTCCGCATCGAGCGCTTGCTCCAGCGCCAGGACTACGCCGCGCTGGAGACCCTGGTCGTCAAGGAAATGCCCCGGCAGCTGCTGAGCGAGGAGACGCTGGACGCTGCCCGCCTGCTGCGCCAGAACGCCACCGTCGTTTTCCTGGCCTCGCTGGCGGCCGAGAACCTGCCCAAGCCCTTCCGCTTCAAGGCCTGGCTGGCGGTGTACCAGTCCATCGCGAACGGTGCACCCACCGCCGAACTCGGCGCGCTGCCCGGCCGCCACCCGCTGCGCCTGATCGCCGAGGCCGTGGTCCGCAAGACCGCGGTCGATGCCGCCGTGCTGAAGAACGGCCACGGTCCGCTGGACGACTGGTGCCACGCCGCCGAACTGGCCATCGACCAGCAGCGCTTTGATCTGCTGGAACAGATCGTGCGCGAGCTGGTGCGCCGCAAGCCCGGCGTGCAGGACTGGCTGCGCTTCACCCAGGCGCTCATCGCACGGCACAACCACATTCCCCAGACCGCCGACACCGTCGCCCTGGGCCGCGCCTACAGCTGCATCCGCGACCACCTGATCGCTCGCCTGCCCGCGGTCGATAAGGTGCGCAGCCGTCTGGCGCTGTACATCAGCCAATGCCACTTCAGGGCGGGCGACTACGCGGGCGCCATCGAGGCTGCGCGGCACGCCACCTCGGCGGACCACCGCATCCACGCCGCCTTCGATACGGCGCGCGCGCACTGCTTCTCGGGCGACCTGGACCAGGCCCTGGTGTGGATGGACCAGGTGCTCGAACTCCAGTGCGCGCGCGGTCCGGTCCAGACGCCGCAGCCAGCGACCGAGGCCCACGCTGGCCAGGCGCCCAAACAGGACAAGGGGCCGCCCAAGAAGATCTTCGACCCGGTGCAGGCCTCCGGGGCCTTGCTGGACCTGCAGAACGCGCTGGAGCCCATCGGCAAGAAGGCCTTCCTGGTCTCGGGCACGCTGCTGGGCTTCCACCGCGAAGGCGGTCTGCTGGCGCACGACAAGGACATCGACGTCGGCATCATCGGCTGGGAAGACCAGTACGAGGTGGTCAACGCGCTGCTGCAGAGCGGCCGCTTCGGCATGGACCTGCGGCGCCTGCATGGCCACAAGACGTACCACGTTCCGGTGCGCCACATCGGGACCGGCGTGAGCATCGACATCTTCGTCTACCACGAGGAGGGCGGCAAGCTGGTGACGGGTGTCCAGTCCGAATTCGGCTACCTGCAGAAGTTCGCCTTCACGCCCTTTGGCCTGGAGAAGACCGGCTTCCTGGGCATCGAGTTCTACGTGCCCGACGACATCGAGCGCAACCTGGCCGAGAACTTCGGCAACTGGCGCCAGTCGGACCCCGACTACATCTCGCACCTGCAGTCGCCCTCGACCGTGGATGTCGGTGGCAAGGTGTTCCAGATCGTCGGCCGCATCCGCGCGCTGGAGGCGATCAACGCGGGCAAGCTTGAGAAGCTCTCGCGCGTCATCCAGATCATGACCGAGCACCAGCACCACCCCGGCGGCATGTCGCCGCACATCCTGGAGCTGCTCCAGACGGCCTACGACCAACGAACCGTTGCAGAGGTGGCGTGATGAACGATTTCGCTTTTGTCCTGCTGGCCGGTGGCAGCGGCACCCGGCTCGACTCCCCGATTCCCAAGCAGTTCATCCGCGTGGCCGGCAAGACCATCGTGGAGCACAGCTTCGACGCCCTGCACAGCTACGCGCCCGACGCGCGCATCGTGATCACCGTGCCGGCCGACGCGCTGGAAATGGCGCGCAAGCTGTTTCGGGACACGAAGGCCGAGGTGATCGTCGGCGGTTCCTCGCGCCAGGCCTCGGCCTGGGCGGCGCTGAAGTACCTGCGCGCCGACCCGCCGAGGAACGTCATCCTGCACGACTCGGCGCGGCCCTTCCTGAGCCACCAGATCATCCACGACGTGGTCGACGCGCTGCAGTCGCACGAGGCGGTGGACGTGGCCATCAAGACCAGCGACACCATCATCGTCGAGCGCGACGGCTTCATCCAGAGCATCCCCAAGCGCGACCACATCTACCGCGGCCAGACACCGCAGGGCTTCCGCTACGGCGCGCTCGTCAAGAGCTACGAAGAGATCGGCCCCGAGAAGATGGGTGAGTTCACCGACGACTGCGGCATCTACATGGCCTGCCACCCGATGGGCCAGGTGCGCATCGTCAAGGGCAGCTCCGAGAACATCAAGATCACCGACTCGGTGGACCTGGTGCTGGCCGATGAGCTGTTTCGCATCCGCCAGCAGCAGCTGGCGCCCAACCTCAACGGCCTGGACCTCAAGGGCAAGCACTCGGTGGTGTTCGGCGGCAGCGCCGGCATCGGCAAGGCCATCGTGCAGATCCTCGAAGAGGCCGGCAGCACGGTGCACAGCGTCTCGCGCCGCACCGGCTGCGACATCGCCGACCACGACCAGGTCGAGGACACCTTCGGGCGCCTGATGAAGGAATGGGGCCGCATCGACCACGTGGTCAACGCCGCCGGCCTGCTGATCAAGAGCCCGCTGGAACAGCAGTCGCCCGCCGACGTGGCGCAGCAGGTGTCGGTGAACCTGCTGGGCTCGCTCAATGTGGCGCAGTGCGCGCACGCGCCGCTCAAGGAGTCGCACGGCATGCTGCTGCAGTTCTCCTCGTCCTCTTTCACCCGTGGCCGTGCCGACTACTCGGCCTATTCGGCCTGCAAGGCGGCCATCGTCAACCTGACGCAGGCGCTGTCGGACGAGTGGAAGGACGATGGCATCCGCGTCAACTGCATCGTGCCCGGCCGCACCGACACCGGCATGCGCCGCAGCAACTTCGCCGGCGAAGACCAGCGCACCCTGCTCAGCCCCTATGAAGTGGCGCTGGCCTCGGCCAAGCTGCTCAGTTCCAGCGACACGGGCGTGATCGCCCGCGTCTGACACCGCAACCATTCATTCCGTACCGAGGAGAACCCCATGAGCCAATGCCCCGTCTGTGGCGGTGAAGAAGACATCGTCGCCCACACCTGCCGCGTCAAGCCGTACCAGGGCAAGACCATGCGCGGCCACCAGTGCCGCTCCTGCGGCCTGATCCGCTACCCCGAGAACCTGGGCAACTACGTCAAGATCATTGCCCGCCAGTCGTCCGAGGCCGCACTGCGCGAACTGCGCAACGCCAACGACGAGCGCCCGGGCCGCGAGTTCTACATGGCCGAGATGGGCATGGAGATCGTGAGCAAGCACAACGCCAGCGTGAGCTTCTTCGGCTCGGGCCTGAACACCGACCACCTCTGGCTCAAGCGCGCCTACCCCGAGGTGCAGACCAAGCTGGTCGACCTGGAGAACATGCAGGAGGCCGAGAACTTCGAGACCATCGCCGAGGCCACGCCGTCGGACGTGGTAATCGCCTCCGAGGTGATCGAGCACTTCACCGAGCCGGTGGCGCACTTCGAGTCGCTGCTGCGCCTGCTCAAGGACGATGGCGTCCTGATCTGCAGCTCCAACATCTACGACGGCACCAACATCGCCACGCACCAGTACCCCTTCGTGCCGGGTCACGTGGCCTACTGGACGCCGCTGTCGCTGATCAAGGTGGCGGCCGACCACGGCTGCTTCGTCGACTTCCGCACGCCCGAAATCGGCCTCACGCGGGGCGGCCCGCGCAAGAAGTACATCATCTTCTACAAGCGCACCGAGACCCTGTTCCGCATGAGCAACTACTTCGGCACGCACATGCACGCGCCCTCCGAGAAGGCGTGAGCGGCTCAGGGGCCTGAGGTCGGCAGGTCTGCAGCCCCGGCGTTCATGCCATAGCGGGTGTTCAGCAGCATCCGTATGGCTGCCGCGATGGCGTCGCATTCGCCAGGATTCAGCGGGCTGAACTGCGCAGTCCAGGCGTCCGAATCGGCGAACGCCGGGAACCGCGGCGGCTCGCCCCATTGCCAATCGGGATGCGTCGCCTTCGGGCTTCGCCCAAACACATGCAGGTGCATCCTGCGGTGTAGCCGGGGGGTTTTGGGGCCCATCGGATGGGCCTTGTCGTTGAGCGCGTTGTTGCCGGCCTCCCAGTAGTTGAGGCATCCCCCGTCGAGCGGCGGCAATGTGTCCAGCATGGCCTTCCCGGTGGCAGCCACCAGGCAGGCCCACCGCGCCAGCTCATCGGGCGTGAGCTCGCTTCTTTCCCAGACCGGCCGCGGCGGGTGGACCAGCAGGTGCCCGCCGTCGCAGCGGTGGTTCATCGGCCGCGCAGGCAGATCCACGGTGCCGCCCGCGCAAACCACGAGGGTGCGATGCAGGTTCATTTCGATGTCTCCAGAAAGCAGGGGAAGAAGGGAATCCGCGCAGCGTGCAGTCAGCGCTTGTGCGGCTTGAGGCAGGCCATCGCCGTGGTGGCCAGCAGCAGCGCCGCGCCGCCATAGATCCACGCGGCCGGCACGGCGGGCAACAACAGCCCGGCCAGCACCGGGCCGCCGCCGGCGCCCATGTCGCGCCAGACGGACCGCGTGACCAGGGCTTGTATGCGCCCTGGCCCCGGTGTGCGAAGCGCGACCAGTGTGGGCAGCAGCGGCAGCAGCAGGGCGCGCAGGATCACGATGGCCAGTGCGCAGCTCCACAACCATCCGAAGCCGAAGCCCGCCACGGCGACCGACGTCAGCACCGCGAAGACCACCAGCAGCACGGCCGGGTCGTGCTTGTCCGCCAGGTGCCCGCCCGAGGAAGCCAGCACGATTTCCGCCAGGTAGCGGACCGACAGCAGCAGGCCCGCCACGAGCACCGGTTGACCCGGCAGCAGGTCTCGACCCAGGTAGGACAGGCCGATGATGAACAGGCCGTCCAGCACCAGGCCTTCAACAAAGGAAAAGCGGTCGAGGCTGCCCGGGAGCCTTGACGGCTTTTCTTCTGGCGGTGGCTCGGCGTGGGGCGCGTCGGGCAACTGGCGGGCCACTGCCACGACCACCAGCGCGGCGATCGCGAACAGGAAGAAGATGGCTTTGGGACCGGCCCACAGCGCAGACGCGCCCCCCAGTGGCAGCGCCAGCATGGGCCCCAGGGCCGTCACCGCGCGCGAGCGGCCGGCCCGGCGCGCAGCGCCGGCCGGTTCCGCCGTGGCCAGGGCCTGTGTGGCCAGATTCAAAGCAGCGAAGGCCAGCCCCCACACCAGCCGAAGGCACAACAGGGCGACGAAGCCGGTGAGGGTGGCGTAGCCCAGCGCACACACCGCCGCCGCCAGCGCGGCCAGCGTGCAGGTGCGCCGCTCGCCATGTCGGGCGTAGAACCGCGCCACCGCGCCGTACCCGGCGATGCGCACCAGTCGGTTCGCCGCCAGCAGCATCCCGGTCTCGGGCAGGCTAACCCCAAAGGCCGGTGCAAACATGGGCAGGAGCAGGTAGAGCGCTGTGTCCCCGGGCAGGGACAGCCCCAGCACCCAGGCGGCGCGGCGCGAGTGGCGGTCGGTGAGGAGGGTGGTGTCGGGTGTCGGCATGGGGTCATGGTGCGCAACGCCGCCACGCGCGACAAACGGTTTTGCTGCGCGGCATGCGTGAGAAAATTGCACGCATGCCGCCCCGCCTGCCTCCGTTGAACGCTGTCCGAGCTTTCGCGGCCGCTGCGCGCCACCAGAGCTTCACGCTGGCCGCACTGGAACTGCACGTGACGCACAGCGCGATCAGTCGCCAGGTCCAGGCGCTGGAGGCCCATCTGGGCGTGGTCCTGTTCGAACGCAGGACCCGGCAGGTGCTGCTCACGGCCGCCGGTCACCAGTTCCATGCCCAGGTGGGACCGGCCCTGGAGCAGATAGGCGCCGCCGCCGAGTCGCTCAGGGGCACTGCGCCGCTGCGCCCGGTGAAGATCAACGTCAGGCCCTCGTTCGCGGTGCGGTGGCTGATCCCGAGGCTGCCGGGGTTCGTGGCCCGGCATCCGGACATCGAGCCGCAGGTGATGACCACCACCTTGCCGCCCGACAAGGCGCTCGACGCCTACGACCTGGCCATCCGGCGCGGCACCCAGGGGTGGCCGGCAGCGATGGAGATCCATCCGTGCCTGGACGACGAGGCGCTTGTGGTGGGATCGCCCGCGCTGTTCGCCCGATGCCCTGTGCACGAACCGGCGGCCCTGGCGTTCCATGTGCTGCTGCTGTCCCGATCGCGCAGCGAGGACTGGGAGCACTGGAAGCGGCTGGTGCGCGCGCCCGGGTTGATGCCCTCCGGCTGCCTGCAGTTCGAGCACCTGCACTTTGTGCTGCAGGCGGCCGTGGACGGGCTGGGCTTCGCCCTGGCGCCAACCTCCCTGATCGCACACGACGTGGCGTCGGGGCGTCTGGTCTGCCCCTTGCCCGATGTGCGGATGCCTTTGAGCGGCCATTGCATCGGAGTGGCTCCGAACGCGTCGCCACAGACCCGGCAGTTTCTTCAGTGGCTTCTGGACGAGATGAAGCCTGCATCCACTTAGGCCCCAGCCATGAACCTGCGATTCGTCGAAGCCTTTCACTGGGCCGTCTCCCTGGGCAGTGTGACCCGGGCCGCCCAGAAGCTGCACATCACCCAGTCCGCGCTCTCGGCCCGCATCTCCGCGCTGGAGGAGGAGCTGGGCACGGTGCTCGTCGACCGGCGGGACAAACAGTTCCGCCTCACGATTGCGGGACAGCGCTTCCACACCCTGGCGCAGCAGCTGCTGTCGATGCAGCGCCAGATCAAGGAGGCCATGGGCCACAACAGCGGCGACATGGTCACGGTGCGCATCGGTGCCATCGAGTCGGTGGTGCACAGCTGGCTGCCGCGCTGGCTGGTGCAGATGCGGGCCGACCAGCCCGACTTCGCCTTCGAGCTCACGGTGGAAACCTCGCCGGTGCTGGTCGACCAGGTGCGCCGTGGCGCGCTCGACCTGGTGTTTGCCGCCATCCCCGCCAACGACGCGGGCCTGCGCTCGGTGGCCCTGCCGGCCATGCAGATGTCCTTTGTCGGCCACCAGGACATGCACCTGGCGCGGCGCTACCGGCTCAACGACCTGGCCTGCCTGGAGCTGCTGACCTTCCAGCGCGGATCGCAGCCGCACCAGGCGCTGCTGGAGCTGTTCCAGGGCGATGAAACGCCCACCCCCCGCATCCACACGATCTCCTCGATCTCCGCCATGGTGCAGCTGGTCGAGGCGGGTTTCGGGGTCGCCACGCTGCCCTCCGAGGTGGTGTCCGCGCTGGCCCACCGCTCGCCCCTGCGGGCCCTGCCGGGCGCGCCGGCGCTGGCGCCGCTGCCCATCCACGCCAGCTACCGCGAAGACCCCACCAGCACGCTGACGGAGTCGCTGCTGGCCTCGGCCACCGCACAGCTGAGGTCCTCGCGCACCCGATCGAAGCCCTGAGTGCACCGCGCCGGTGCCTAGGGTTAACCTTGATAGGGTTAACGCGCACTCGATCAGGTCATCGATTTTTTCGATGAGGATGCGCGCAAATTTCTCGTTGGATGAATCCGGGCGCAATGCCCAGAATCCGCGCCATTCACCCATGGCCGACACCATCCAACATGAACAGCACCGTTCCGAATCACCTGCATGAAAGCTCCAGCGCGCTGGAGGTTCGCCTCGCCGCCCGGTCCGGCCAACTGACCGGGCACACCAGCGGCCTCGCCCGCCACCACGTGCAGGCCAACCTCGCCATCCTGCCCAAGGCCCTGGCCGACGACTTTCCTGCGCTACTGCCAGCGCAACCCCAAGCCCTGTCCGCTGCTGGCCGTGGGCGAGCCGGGCCAGTACCGCCTGACCGAGCTGGGCCACGACCTGGACATCCGCACCGACCTGCCCTGCTACCGCGTGTGGCAGGCCGGCGAGCTGGTCGACGAGCCCACCGATCTCGCTGCCGTGTGGCGCGACGACATGGTGGTGTTCGCCCTGGGCTGCTCGTTCTCGTTCGAGCACGGCCTGCTGGCCGCCGGCATCCGCCTGCGCCACGTCGAACAGGGGCGCAACGTGGCGATGTTCAAGACCAACATCCCGACCCGCCGCGCCGGCCCGTTCCAGGGGCCGATGGTGGTGACCATGCGCCCGCTCAAGGCGGCCGACGCGATCCGCGCGGTGCAGATCACCTCCCGCGTGCCGGAGGTGCACGGCGCGCCGGTGCACATCGGCGACCCGGCCCTGATCGGCATCAGCGACCTGTCCCGTCCGGACTACGGCGACGCCGTCGAGGTGATGCCCGACGAGCTGCCGGTGTTCTGGGCCTGCGGTGTCACGCCCCAGGCCGCCATCGCGGCGTCCAAGCCCGCGTTCTGCATCACCCATGCGCCTGGCTGCATGTTGGTGACCGACCGACTCAACGACCAACTCGGCCTGGGATGACCGGGCCACTTTTCAACCCACCCCCACGAGGAACCGACATGACCATCTCCAAACGAAACCTGCTCGGCGCCAGCGCCGCCCTGGTGCTGCTGGCCTCGGGCCCGAACGCCCTGGCCCAGTCCCCGATGAAATGGGACCTGCCCACCGCCTACGGGGTGGGCAGCTTCCAGACCGAGAACCTGCAGACCTTCGTCAACGACGTGGACAAGGCCACCGGCGGCAAGCTCAAGATCACCCTGCACCCGGGGGCCTCGCTCTACAAGGCCAACGAAATCAAGCGCGCGGTGCAGACCGGCCAGGCGCAGGCGGGCGAGTTCATCCTCTCGGGCCACAGCAACGAGAACCCGCTGTTCGGCACCGACTCGCTGCCCTTCCTGGCCGACAGCTACGCCGAGGCCCGCAAGCTCGCGCAGATCGAGCGCCCCCACCTGGAGAAGCTGCTGGCCAGCCAGGGCCTGAAGCTGCTGTACGCCGTGCCATGGCCGGGCCAGAGCCTCTACAGCACCAAGCCGGTGGAGTCGGTGGCCGACCTCAAGGGCACGAAGATGCGTGCCTACAACCCGGCCACCTCGCGCATCGCGCAGCTGGCCGGCGCCCAGCCCACCACCATCCAGCTCGCCGAACTCGGGCAGGCGCTGGCCACCGGCACGGTCGAGAACTTCCTCACCAGCAGCGCCAGCGGCGTGGAAAGCAAACTCTACGAGAGCGTCAAGTACTTCTACCGGGTCAACGCCTGGCTGCCCAAGAACGCGGTGGTGGTGTCGCAGAAGTCCTTCGACGCGCTGGACAAGCCCACGCAGGAGGTGCTGCTCAAGGCCGCCGCCGAGGCCCAGGAGCGCGGCTGGAAACTCAGCGAGGCCAAGGACACCGAGTACCAGAAGGCGCTGACCGCCAAGGGCATGAAGGTGGCCGATCCGAGCCCGGCGCTGAAGAAAGATTTCAAGGCCATCGGCGACAAGCTGACGGCCGACTGGCTGGCCACGGCGGGTGCCGACGGCAAGGCCATCATCGACGGCTTCCAGAAGCCCTGAACCGCCATGAGACGCCTTCTGGATTCGGTCTACGCCGCGCTGGCCTGGCTGGCCATGCTCGGGCTGGCCGCCACCTTCGGCATCATCGCGCTCGGGGTGCTGGCGCGCCAGCTGCACTGGGACGTGCAGGGGCTGGACGGCTACGCCGGGTACGCCATCGCCGCCGCGCTGTTCCTGGCCCTGCCGGCCACCTTCCAGCGCAACGAGCACATCCGCGTCACGCTGCTGATGGAGAAGGTCTCCGAGCGCTGGCGGGGTGTGCTGCAGGTCTGGAGCCTGGTCGCGGCCAGCGTGCTCAGCCTGTTCCTGGCCTGGGCCTGTGTGCGGCTGGTGTGGATGTCCCGCACCACGCACGACATCGCCCAGACCATGGACGCCACGCCCCTGTGGCTGCCGCAGCTGAGCATGGCCATCGGTGCCGCGGGGCTGGCCCTGGCCTGCATCGACGCCACCGCCAGCCATCTGGCCGGGCGCTCTTTCTTCAAACAGGGCCCGGCCGGCGAAGCGGCCCGGGTCGAATGAGGAGGCCGCCATGGATGCCTTGATTGCGCTGCTCCTGATCGTCTTCATGCTGGTGGTCCTGGGCTCCGGCCTGTGGATCGGCCTGTCCCTGCTCGGTGTCGCGGTGGTCGCGATGCAGTTCTTCACCGAACGCCCGGTGGGCGACGCCATGGTGCTGACCATCTGGGGCAGCACCACCAGCTGGACGCTGACCGCCCTGCCGCTGTTCCTGTGGATGGGCGAGATCCTGTTCCGCTCCAAGCTGGCCGAGGGCATGTTCCGGGGCCTGGCCCCCTGGCTCAACCGGCTGCCCGGGCGCCTGCTCCACGTCAACGTGATCGGCTGCACCATCTTCGCGGCCGTCTCGGGCTCGTCGGCCGCCACCTGCGCCACCATCGGCAAGATCACCCTGCCCGAGCTGGACAAGCGCGGCTACCCCGAGCGGCTGTCCGTGGGCACGCTCTCGGGCGCGGCCACCCTGGGCCTGCTGATTCCGCCGTCCATCATCATGATCGTCTACGGGGTCGCGGCCAATGTCTCGATCGCCAAGCTGTTCATGGCGGGCGTGATCCCGGGCATCCTGCTGGCGCTGCTGTTCATGGGCTACATCGTGTTCTGGGCGCTGCGAAACCCCGAACAGATCCCGGCCGGCGACGCGGAGCTGACGTTCCGGCAGAAGCTCTACGAGGGGCGGCACCTGCTGCCCGTGGTGGCCCTGATTGCGCTGGTCCTGGGCTCGATCTATTCGGGCCTGGCCACCGCCACCGAAGCGGCCGCACTGGGCGTGGCGGGCTCGCTGGCGCTGTCGGCCATCGAGGGGTCGCTCTCGCGCCAGAGCCTGCTGGACGGTCTGTCCTCGGCGGCGCGGGTCTACTGCATGATCGGCCTGATCCTGGCGGGCGCCTCGTTCCTCACGCTCTCGATGGGCTTCATCGGCCTGCCGCGGCACCTGGCCGAGTTCATCGGTGGTCTCGGGCTCTCGCCGTTCGCGCTGATGGTGATGCTGGTGATGTTCTTCATCGTGCTGGGCTGCTTCCTCGACGGCATCTCCATGGTGGTGCTGACCATGGCGGTGCTGCTGCCCACCGTGGAGGCCGCCGGCTTCGACCTGATCTGGTTCGGCATCTTCATCGTGCTGGTGGTCGAGATGGCGCAGATCACGCCACCGGTCGGCTTCAACCTGTTCGTGATCCAGGGGTTGACCAAGCGCGAGATCACCTGGATCGCCCGGGTGTCCATGCCGCTGTTCTGGCTGATGTGTGCCTTCGTGCTCTTCGTGTACCTCGTGCCCGGCACCGTGACCTGGCTGCCCGGCCTGATGCAGTAGCTCCCGGCTGCCCGCCACCCTCCCGTCCGTCCCGACCCAGGAGACCCCCATGCGCCGACGCAACATGCCGGTGGCCCTCGCGGCCGCCCTGGCAGGGTGGAGCACCGCCCGCCATGCCCTGGCCGCAACGCCCGCGGCGTGGACCGTGGCCACCGGTTACAAGGCCGACGGCTACCACGCCACCACGCTGGCCTGGCTGGGCGCTGCGGTCGAGCAGGCCACCGCTGGGGCTCTGCGCTGGACCGTGGCGGCCGAGGGCAGGCGGGTGCCGCTGGCCAAGATTCCGGAGGCCGTGGCGGCGGGCCAGCCCGAGGCGGGCGAATGCATCATGACCACCATGGCCGGCACCTGGCCGGTGTGCGGTGCCGACGCCATCCCGTTCATGACCCGGCACATGAACGACGCACGCCGCCTGTGGAAGGTGCAGCGGCCGGTGGTTGAAAAGGCGCTCGCACCGGCGGGGCTCGTGCCCCTGTACACCGCCCCCTGGCCGGGGCAGGGCCTGTACTGCACCGAGCCCGTGCGCAGCGCCTCGGACTTCCGCGGCCGGCGCATGCGCACCTACAACGCCACCACGCGGCGCATCGCCGAGATGCTGGAGGCGGTGCCCGTCGACGTGCCCATGGCCGAGGTCGGCAAGGCGCTGGAGAGCGGGCGCATCGACAGCATGATCACCTCGTCCGTGACCGGTGTGGAACAGCAGGTCTGGCGCTGGATGCGCCACTTCTACGACCTCAACGCCTGGATGCCCAAGAACCTGGTCATGGTCCACCACGGCGCCCACCAGGCGCTCGATCCCGCGGTCCGCAAGGCGCTGGCCGAGCTGGCGCTGCAGGCCGAGCAGCGCGGCTGGGCCGCCGCCGAGAAAGCGGCCCTGCAGTCCGCCGAGACGCTGGCGGGCAACGGCATCCAGGTCGAACCCACACCCACGCAGCTGCGCGGCACTCTGGTCCGCATGGGCGAGCGCTTCGCGCGCGAATGGGTGCGCGAGGTGGGCCCCCAGGCCAACCAGATCTTCATTCCATATTTCAGTCAACAGTGAATTCCGACATGACCGACATGAACCCGACACACGTTCCCCCTTCGCTCCGCTGGCAGTTCTGGATCGACCGGGGCGGCACCTTCACCGACCTCGTCGGCCGCGCGCCCGACGGCGGCCTGCACACGCTCAAGCTGCTGTCCGAGAACCCGGAGCAGTACAAGGACGCGGCGGTCGAAGGCATCCGCCGCCTGCTCGGCCTGGCGCCCGGCGCCCGCATCACGCCCGACTGGGTGGAGTGCGTGAAGATGGGCACCACCGTGGCCACCAACGCGCTGCTCGAACGCAAGGGCGACCGCACCGTGCTGGTGACCACGCGCGGCTTCCGCGACGCGCTGCGCATCGCGACCCAGGCCCGGCCGCGCCTGTTCGACCGCCACATCGTGCTGCCCGAGCTGCTGTACGAGCGCGTCATCGAGGCCGAGGAGCGGGTGGGCGCCGACGGCGTCTGCGTGACCCCGCTCAACGAGGCCGCGCTGCGCGTGGACCTGCAGAAGGCCTACGACGAAGGCATCCGCGCCTGCGCCATCGTCTTCCTGCACGGCTGGCGTTCGCCCGACCACGAGATGGCGACCCAGGTCCTGGCGCGGGCGATCGGTTTCACCCAGGTCTCGGTCTCGCACGAGGTCAGCCCGCTGATGAAGTTCGTGCCGCGCGGCGACACGACGGTGGTCGACGCCTACCTCAGCCCGATCCTGCGGCGCTATGTGCAGCAGGTGGCCGAGCAGATGCCCGGCGTGCCGCTGCTGTTCATGCAGAGCTCGGGCGGCCTCACCCAGGCCGACCACTTCCAGGGCAAGGACGCCATCCTCAGCGGCCCCGCGGGCGGCATCGTCGGCATGGTGCGCACCGCCGAGGCCGCCGGTCTGCACAAGGTGATCGGCTTCGACATGGGCGGCACGTCGACCGACGTGAGCCACTTCGCGGGCGAGTTCGAACGCGCCTTCGACACCGAGGTGGCGGGGGTGCGCATGCGCGCGCCGATGATGAGCATCCACACCGTGGCCGCCGGCGGCGGATCGGTCATCCGCTTCGACGGGCACCGGCTGCGCGTCGGCCCCGAATCGGCCGGCGCCAACCCGGGGCCGGCCAGCTACCGCCGAGGCGGCCCGCTCGCCACCACCGACGCCAACGTGATGCTGGGCCGCATCCAGCCGGCGCACTTCCCGAAGGTGTTCGGCCCCGGTGCCGACCAGCCGCTGGACCGGGAGGTGGTGGTGGACCGCTTTGCGGAGCTGGCCCTGGCGATCAACGCCGCGCGGACCGACCCCGCCACGCTCGCCGTGACCGCCGAAGAGGTGGCCGCCGGGGCGCTGCAGATCGCGGTCGCCAGCATGGCCAACGCGGTCAAGAAGATCTCCGTCGCGCGGGGTTACGACCTGGCCGACTACGCGCTGCAGTGCTTCGGCGGCGCCGGCGGCCAGGCCGCCTGCCTGGTGGCGGACGCGCTGGGCATGGGGCGCATCCTGGCCCACCCGCTGGCCGGTGTGCTCAGCGCCTACGGCATGGGCCTGGCCGACCGCACGGTGATGCGGGAGGGCTCGGTGGAGCGCACGCTGGACGAGGCCGGCCTGGCCGCGGCGCGCGGGCGCGCACTCGCGCTGCGCGAAGATGCGCTGGACGAGATGCGCTCCCAGGGCATCGACACGCAGGCGGTGACCACCGGCTTCAAGGCCCTGGTCCGCTACGAGGGCACCGACACAGCGCTGCCCTGCGCGCTGGGTCTGAACGAAGCGCCGGCCCATGAGATGGCGGCCTTGCGCGATGCGTTCGAGACCGCCTACCGCCAGCGCTTTTCCTTCCTGATGGCGGACCGCGCGCTGGTGATCGAATCGGTCAGCGTGGAGGCCAGCCTCGCCGGGGAAGCGGTGCAGGGCGGCGGCGCCACGGCCGCGGGCTCCGCGCACCGGCCCGACCCTGTGGCCACCATCCGCATGTACTGCCTGGCCGACGAACAACCCGCCGGCTGGCGCGATGCGCAGCTGTTCCAGCGCGAGGCGCTGCGGGTGGGGGCGACCATCGACGGGCCGGCCGTGGTGGCCGAGCGCAACGCCACCACCGTGGTCGACGCCGGCTGGCAGGCGGTGATGACCGGGCGCGGCAACCTGCTGCTGCAGCGCACACGGCCGCGCGTGCAGGCGGTGGCGGTGGGCACGCAGGTGGACCCGGTGATGCTGGAGGTGTTCAACAACCTGTTCATGAACATCGCCGAGCAGATGGGCCTGCGGCTGCAGAACACGGCGCAGTCGGTGAACATCAAGGAACGGCTGGATTTCTCCTGCGCGATCTTCGACGGCCAGGGCCAGCTGATCGCCAACGCGCCGCACGTGCCGGTGCACCTGGGCTCCATGAGCGAGTCCATCCGCTCGGTGATCGAGCGCAACCCGGACATGCGGCACGACGACGTGTTCGTGCTCAACGACCCCTACCACGGCGGCACCCACCTGCCCGACATCACGGTGGTGACGCCGGTGTTCCTGTCGAGCGGGGAGCGCAGCCCCGCCTTCTATGTGGCCAGCCGTGGGCACCACGCCGACATCGGCGGCATCACGCCCGGGTCGATGCCGCCGTTCTCGGCCTCGATCGAGGACGAAGGGGTGCTGATCGACAACATGAAGCTGGTGCGCGCCGGCCGTCTGCAGGAAGGGGCCCTGCTGGCGCTGCTGCGCTCGGGGCCGCACCCCAGCCGCAACCCCGAGCAGAACATCGCCGACCTGCGCGCGCAGATCGCGGCCAACCGCAAGGGGCAGGAGGAGCTGCTAGCGATGGTGGCGCAGTACGGAAAAGAAACCGTCCTGGCCTACATGCAGCACGTGCAGGACAACGCTGAGGAGTGTGTGCGCCGGGCCATCACCGCCCTGCGCGACGGCCAGTTCGAACTGCCGATGGACAACGGCGCCCGCATCCGGGTGGCGGTGCGTGTGGACAGCGCCCGCCGGTCGGCGGTGATCGACTTCAGCGGCACCAGCGAACAGCAGCCGAGCAACTTCAACGCGCCGCGCTCGATCACCATGGCGGCCGTGCTCTACGTGTTCCGCACCCTGGTCGACGACGCGATTCCGCTCAACGCCGGCTGCCTCAAGCCGATCGAGGTCATCGTGCCCGAGGGCTGCCTGCTCAACCCGCGCCACCCCGCAGCGGTGGTGGCCGGCAACGTCGAGGTGTCGTCCTGCGTGACCAATGCGCTCTACGGCGCCCTGGGGGTGATGGCGGCCAGCCAGTGCACCATGAACAACTTCACCTTCGGCGACCACGAGCGCCAGTACTACGAGACCATCGCCGGGGGCTCTGGCGCCGGCCCGGGGTTCGACGGCACCTCGGTCGTGCAGACCCACATGACCAACTCGCGCATGACCGACCCCGAAGTGCTGGAGTGGCGCTTCCCGGTGCGGGTCGATGAATACGCAATCGCCCGGGGCACCGGTGGGGCCGGGCGATGGAAGGGGGGCGACGGTGGCGAGCGGCGCATCCGCTTCCTCGCGCCGATGACGGCCTCGATCCTCAGCAACGGCCGGCGCTACGGCGCTTTCGGCGGCGCGGGTGGTCAGGCGGGCAAGCCCGGGGCCAACTGGGTGGAGCGGGCCGATGGCAAGGTGGTCGACCTCTCACACATTGGCGAGGTGGCCATGCAGCCGGGGGATGTGTTTGTTGTGCGCACGCCCGGGGGCGGCGGGTGGGAGCCGCCCGTGGCTGCAGAAGCGCGTCGCGGTCCGGGGTGAATCGCGGCTTCCTGAAGACACCAGACGGATAGACTGTCTGGCATGCAGGTACCGCTCTTCGCACTGCCCGCTGGTCACTCGGTACAAGTGACCAGCGGGTGGGTTCGACAGGGGTATTTCATGAATGTAAGTCTCACGGGGTGGTGGTTCGTCGCGGTCAGCGTCGTCGCAGAGGTGGCCGGAACAGTGGCGCTCAAGCACTCGGACGGGATGACCCGTCCTCTCGCAGCGGGCGCTGCCGCAGCCTGTTACGGGCTGGCCATCTGGTTGATGGCGGTGGCCATGCGGCAGCTCGACATGGGCATCACCTACGCGGTCTGGGCGGCCAGCGGAACGGCGGCCACGGCACTCCTGGGATACCTGGTCTTCGAGGAGCCCATGGGTGCCACGAAGGCCATGGGCCTTGTGTGTGTCGTGGTGGGTGTTGCGCTGCTCAACCTCGGCGAACGGGCTTGACACCCATCAACCGACCCATCGACCCCGTCACAGCCCATGGCCGCTAGTCTCCCACTCCGAATCGCCGCCGCGCAGTCCTCGTCCCTCCCCGGTGATGTGCGTGGGAACCTGTGCCGACACCTGCCGTTCGTCGAAGCCGCTGCGGCAGAAGGTGCGTCGCTCATCCTGTTTCCCGAGCTGTCGCTCACCGGCTACGAGTTGCCGCTTCTGAACCGCCATGTCCTGCCGGCGGACGCTCCGGTGCTAGAGCCGCTGCGCAGGCTGGCGCGGCTGCGCCGTATCACGGTCGTCGTGGGAGCTCCGGTGCCGGGTGTGATGTCGGGCGCACTGCCCGCGATCGGCGCCATCTGCCTTGGCTCCGATGGCTCCAGTGCTGTCTATCGAAAAGCGTTCCTGCATGCAGGCGAGGAGCGGTTCGCGTCACCCGGGGAGCGGTGTGCCCACTGTCTCGACTTCGACGATGAGCGGGTGGCGCTGGCGATCTGCGCCGACACCGTTCACGCCGAACACCCACAGCGTGCCAGGGGCCCCGGTGCGACGGTCTACGCAGCGAGCGTGCTCTGGAGTGGCGCAGGCTACGCCTCCGATGCCGCCATCGTGCAGGGTTGGGCCCGCGGGCATGGCATGGCGGCACTGGTCGCGAACCATGGTGCTCCCTCGGGCGGTTTTGCTTCGGCCGGGCGAAGTGCGCTCTGGGGGCCGGACGGGAAGTTGCTCGCAGAGGCACCGGTTTCTGGCGATTGCCTGGTGGTGGCTGAACGGCGGGATGGCGGATGGCTGGGCACGGTTCATGGCCTCGACTTCGTTGACCGTGAAACGGGCGAGGGGCGGTCGGCGACATGACATGGAGGTGCTGGGCGCGGACAGGGGGGCACATGCGCGCTCCGCTGTGGGGGGAGGGTCTTTGCGCAAGGGGTTTGCGGTCGAAATCGAAGCCATCGTCGAGCGGGTCTGTCCATCTTGTGACGGCGATCTCCCCTTGCAAGTCGCCGTGAACGACGCAGATCGCTCCAACACGACCAGACGGCCCCCCCGATGACCTGCCAATCTATCGGCTGTTGACGGGCGTTGACGATGCGGTGATCTGGCCGAGTCTGCTAACGGTCGGAGATGACCGTCGTGTCATTGGAGACGAAGAACTTCAGGCCGACAGGTAGGCGCGACCTGCGCCACCAGTGGAGGAGTTCTGGCCGGCGAGGCGGCCGTAGGTGCCGGTGGCCTGCTGGGGCAGCAGGCTCTGCACCGCGCGCTGGCTCTGGGCCTGGGCGCGCAGCACGGCCTGGCGCAGCAGGCCGAAGCGGTGGGCGGCCTGCAGCATGTCTTCTCGCAGGTGGCTGCCGGGCACGGCGAAATCGGCGGTGCGCGGGGCCTTTTTCAGCACCGTCTGCACGTGCTGGCTGGCACGCTCGACGGCCGGGGCGTCGCCCTGCAGCAGCGCTTTCTCAAGCCCGTCCAGACCGACCTGCAGGGCGGCGATCCAGGGGTGGGGCGAGGTGCGCTGGGTCATGGCGTGCTACTGGGGGAGGTGGATCAGCCGCGCGGTGCGCCGGTGTTGGCGCTGAGCATTTCGGCGGCGTTGGACAACATCTTGTCGGCGATGGCCTCGGCGTTGACCTTGAAGCTGCCGTCGGCGATGGCCTGTTTCATGGCCTCCACCTTCTCGGTGTTGAACACATCGCTGCCACCGCCGCTGGACAGGGCCTGCGAGGCGGAGGAGGACAGGGTCACGGTCACGCCGGCCTGGGGCTGGGCCGGCGCCGCTGCGAGGCCGCCGGCCGCAGCGGCTTCAGCGCCTGCGTTCGGCTTTTCGGCGGCCTTCTGGGGGCCGCCGGCCACGGAGCCAATATAGGAATCCGGTGCAGAAGATTCGACTTTCATTTCACTCTCCAGACCCCGCATTTGGGGCGTTGTGGAATGACTATCGGCTCAAAAGCGGGGGGACTTGAGCCCTTTTTCGTGGAGTACATCACAAAAGTCCCGCGAAATCTGGATAAAAAAGGTTTCACAAGCGCACGTCGACCGTCTGGCCGTCGCGCACGGTGCCTGTGACGATGCGGCCGCCGGCCAGGCGGACCCGCACGCTCTGCCCCGGCACCCCGGCGGTCAGGGCCTCGCCGCTGACCACCACCTGAAAGCCGGCGCCGATGCTGCTGACCCGCACCTGGGCGCCCGGCCCGAAGGCGGCCACCGGCCGCACCATGTTCTGGCGGATGGCCTGGCCGGGCTGCAGCGCGTAGGCCGCCTGCTGGCCGACCCAGCGCTCCGGGTTGGCCAGCACCGCGTAGGGCTGTTCCGCCCAGTCCATATCGGCCATTTCCGCGTCTTCCTGAGCCAGCACCGAGCCGGCCGGCACCGGGCGCTTGAGCACCCAGCCCGGGCCCCAGGCCTTGACGGTGACCGGCATGAAGACGTTCCAGCGCACCGGGCCATCCAGGCAGCGCAAGCCGATCCGGCTGCGCCCCCAGAGCCGGGTGCCCGGCGGCAGGTAGGGCTCTATATGGGTGCAGGGCGTCAGCTTCAGGCGCGAGTCCAGCGAGCCGAACAGGATCTCGGGGCGCAGCGCGCCGCCGCCGTCCGGCCCGGTGACCGAGGCCAGCGCGGGCTGCACCCACTCGCGCGCCATCTGTTCGAGCTGCGCAAATTCGCTTTGCGAGGCCACCGCCTGCGCGCGCGCCACGCCGGTGACCATCAGACCGGCCAGCAGCCAGCCCAGGGCGCGTGAAAGGGATTGAAGGCAATTTCGCATAGGGCCACTGTAGGTCGGGAGAGATGTCCGCAAAGGACCGAAATGCGGGTCAAACCCGCGCTTTCTTTCGGCGCTGCCGACCCTCAAGTTTTCGCACACTTGTCCGCAACCCGGTGCCTTCCCCTGTGGCGCCGCCCTTCTTCAACCCTGCAGGAGAACGACATGCTCGAACAGATGACCGCCCGGCTCGACGCCTACGGCCAGTCGCTGATGCTGCGTTCGCACCGCCAGCAGGTGATCGCCAGCAACATTGCCAACGCCGACACCCCGGGCTACGTCGCGCGCGATTTCGATTTCGCTGCCGCGCTCAAGGACGCCAGCGGTGGCTCGAACCGCCAGGGCCTGGCCCAGACCGCGGCGGGCCACATGCGCCTGTCGGGCCCGCAGCCCGGTGACCCCAAGATGGGCTACGCCGTGCAGACCCAGCCCAGCCAGGACGGCAACTCGGTCGATCTCGACCGCGAGCGCGCCAACTTCGTCGACAACAGCATCCGCTACGAGTCGACGCTGCGCTTCATCAACTCCAACGTGAAGACCATGCTGTCCGCTATCACCGGCCAGTAAGGAGAGCCTCATGTCCATGTTCTCGATCTTCGGCGTCAGTGGCAGTGCGATCAGCTCGCAGGCCCAGCGCCTCAACGTGGTGGCCAGCAACCTGGCCAACGCCGACGCCGTGGCCGGTCCCGACGGCCAGAGCTACAAGGCGCGCCAAGTGGTGTTCCAGACCGTACCCATGGGCGACCAGGCCACGGCCGGCGTCAAGGTGCAGAACATCACCGAGAGCGAGGCCCCGGGCCGCCGCGTGCACAACCCGCACCACCCCAGCGCCGACGCCGATGGCTACGTCACCCACTCCAACGTCAACCCGGTGGAGGAGATGGTCAACATGATCGCGGCCTCGCGCGCCTACCAGAACAACGTCGAGGTCATGAACACGGCCAAGTCGCTGCTGCTCAAGACGCTGCAGATGGGTCAGTCATAAAGGGAACCCCACCATGAGCCTCATGAGCCCCCTGGACCTGAGCAACCTCGGCACCACCGTGGGCAGCACCACCGGCGCCGGTGGCAACACCACCAACGATCCGCAGGCCATGCAGGACCGTTTCCTCAAGTTGCTGGTCGCGCAGATCAACAACCAGGACCCGCTGAACCCGATGGACAACGCGCAGATGACCACGCAGATGGCGCAGATCAACACGGTCAGCGGCATCCAGCAGCTCAACCAGACCCTCAAGGGCATGGCCGACCAGATGGCCTCCTCGCAGGCGATGCAGGGCACCACGCTGATCGGCAAGGACGCGCTGGTCGAAGGCGACGCACTGGCCTTCGACGGCAGCACCGGCAAGGGCGCCTTCACGCTCGACGGCGCCGCCACCAGCGTCAAGGTCGACATCATCGGCAAGAACGGCGAGACCCTGCAGACCCTCGACCTGGGCGCGCGCGAAGCCGGCCAGCACGGCTTCGAATGGCCCGCCGGCGCGATCGACCCGAACCAGGTGGCCAAGTTCACTGTGCGCGCCAACAACGGCAGCACCCCCGTCACCGACACCGAACTGCAGCGCGTGCGCATCGCCTCCGTGGGCCTGTCCAACGGCGCCATGAGCATCCAGCTGAGCAACGGCCGCACCCTGGCGTACGACCAGGTGCGCGGCTTCATGTAACCCATCCGCATCCGATTTCCACCCCCCGAAGGACACCACCATGGCATTCCAGCAAGGACTCTCCGGCCTGAACTCCGCCAGCCGCAACCTGGACGTGATCGGTCACAACATCGCCAACGCCAACACCGTCGGCATGAAGGCCTCCCGCGCCGAATTCGGCGAGATCTATGCCAGCTCGATCAACGCCGCCGGCAGCGCCAACGCCGGCATCGGCGTGCAGGTGTCCGCCGTGGCGCAGCAGTTCACGCAGGGCAACATTTCCGTCACCGGCAACTCGCTGGACGTGGCCATCAACGGCAACGGCTTCTTCGAGCTGACCATGCCCGACGGTTCGCTGGCCTACTCGCGCGCCGGCATGTTCAAGCTCAACCGCGACGGCGACATCATCAACAACCTCGGTGGCCAGCTGATGGGCTATCCGACCGATGTCGACGGCGTGCGCCAGGGCTTCGAGTCGCAACCGCTGACCCTGCCCACGGGCGGCCCGATCCCGGCCCAGGCGACCACGGCCATCGACACCCAGGTGAACCTGGATGCCCGCGCGCCGATCGCAGCCGCCGTCGTGCCCCCCACGCCCTTCGGCACCTACGGCACCTCCGTCATTGCCTATGACCAGCAGGGCCTGGAGATTCCGGTCAGCCTGGTGTTCGAAAAGATCGGCAACAACCAGTGGAACGTCTACACCGGTGTCAACGGTGCCGACCCGGCGGCGTCGGTGCCGTTTGCGCTGAACTTCATGGCCGATGGCACCCTGGACCCCGCCACGGTGATTCCGCAGCTGCAGCTGGCCTCGCCCAATGACCCGGCGCAGACCTTCATGGTCGATCTCGGTTTTGGCGAGACCACCCAGTTCGGTGTCGACTTCGCGGTCAACGAGCTCACGCAGGACGGCTACCGCCCCGGCGAACTCACCAGCCTGAACATCAGCGACGCCGGTGTGATCATGGCCCAGTATTCCAACGGCCAGTCGCAGGCGGCCGGTCAGATCGCGCTGGTCAACTTCCGCAACGTGCAGGGCCTGCAGCCCAACGGCGGCGGCAACTGGACGCAGACCTTCGCCTCGGGCGAACCGGTGCGCGGCGCTCCGGGCGAAGGCAACATGGGCCTGCTGCGCTCCGGCGCGGTGGAAGACTCCAACGTCGACCTGACCGCCGAACTGGTGAACATGATGACCGCGCAGCGCGCCTACCAGGCCAACGCGCAGACCATCAAGACGCAGGACCAGGTCCTGTCGACCCTGCTGAACATGCGCTGATCGTCTGACGCGACCTCTCTAGGAGCCCTGCATGGACCGCATGATCTACACCGCCATGACCGGCGCCAACGCAGCTGCCCACCGGCAGCAGCTGCTGGCGAACAACCTGGCCAATGCGTCCACGCCGGGCTTCCGCGCCGAGCTGGCCACCTTCCGCGCGGTGCCGGTGCGCGGCGACGGCACCAGCTCGCGCGTGTTCGCGCTGGAAGCCAGCGCCGGCCATTCCGAGGTGTCCGGCCCGATCAACCCGACCGGCCGCAACCTGGACGTGGCCGCGCGCGGCAACGCCTGGTTCGCGGTGCAGGGCCTGGACGGCACCGAGGCCTACACCCGCGGTGGCGCGTTTGAAGTCAGCGCCGACGGCGCCCTGGTCAACGCCCACGGCCTGCCGGTGCTCGACGACGGCGGCTCGCCCATCAGCGTGCCGGCCAACGCCCAGCTTTCGTTCGGTGCCGACGGCACGCTGACCGCGCGCGTCGGCGACCAGGCCCCGCAGCGCGTGGCCAAGCTCAAGCTCGTCACGCCGAACGACGACAACCGCCTCAAGCGCAGCGAGGACGGCCTGTTCCGTCCGGTGGTGGGCGAGGCGCTGGACGCCGACGCCAACGCCCGCGTGCAGGGCGGGGCGCTGGAAGGCAGCAACGTGAACCCCATCGAGGCCATGGTCGGAATGATCGCGGTCTCGCGCCAGTTCGAGCAGCAGATGCGCATGCTGCAGAACGGTGAAAAGAACGACCAGACCGCTTCGCGTCTGCTCAACATGAACGGCTGATAGGAGCACACCATGATCAACTCCCTCTGGATTTCCAAGACCGGCATGCAGGCCCAGCAGACGCAGCTGGACGTGATCTCGAACAACATGGCCAACGTGTCCACGAACGGCTTCAAGCGCGCCAGCGCCGTGTTCGAGGACCTGATGTACCAGAACCTGCGCCAGGTCGGCGCGGCCGACACCGAGCAGAACAACCTGCCTACCGGCCTGCAGGTCGGCCTGGGCGTGCGCACCGTGGCCACGTCGCGCCAGTTCAGCCAGGGCAGCCTGCAGCAGTCGGGCAACCAGTTGGACATCGCCGTCAACGGCCAGGGTTTCCTGCAGGTGGCGCTGCCCGACGGCACCACCGGCTACACCCGCGACGGCAGCCTGCAGGTCGATTCGCAGGGCCGGCTGGTGACGTCCAACGGCATGGCGATCGCGGGCGACATCACCGTGCCCGCCGAAGCGCAGAGCGTGACCATCGGCAGCGACGGCGTCGTCACCGCCAAGGTGCCGGGCAACGCGCAGCCGCAGCAGCTGGGCAACATCGAGCTGGCCACCTTCATCAACCCGGCCGGCCTGGAGCCGCGGGGCCAGAACCTCTACACCGAGACCGTGGCCTCGGGCAACCCGGTGACCGGCGCGCCCGGCACCGCCGGCATGGGCACGCTGATGCAGGGCTATGTCGAGACCTCCAACGTCAACGTGGTGCAGGAACTGGTGACCATGATCCAGACCCAGCGCGCCTACGAGATGAATTCCAAGGCGATCCAGACGTCCGACCAGATGCTGCAGCGCCTGGGACAACTCTGAGCAAGACCATGAAACACCTCCTGCTGCTCGCCGCGGTCGCGCTCACCGGCTGCATGACCAAACCGGTCGACGTGGTGCCGGTGCGGCCCATCAACTACGCACAAACCGCCGCCCCTGCGCAGACCGGCGGCAGCCTGTTCTCGGCCGCCCGCTACCGGCCCGCGTTCGAGGACCCGCGCGCGCGGATGCCCGGCGACACGCTGACGATCCAGATCACCGAGAAGGTCAGCGCCAGCCAGTCGTCCTCGGCCAACATCAACCGCACCGGCAGCGCCTCGGGCTCGGTCTCGGCGATCCCGGGCATCGTCGCCAAGGAGCTGACGCGCGACCGCAACTTCAACCTCGGCGGCGAGTCGGGCAACGAGTTCGCCGGCAAGGGCGACAACGCCAACGAAAACGACTTCTCGGGCTTCATCACCGTCACCGTGCAGGAGGTGCTGCCCAACGGCCACCTGCTGGTGGCCGGCGAGAAGCAGATCGGCATCAACAGCAACGTCGACGTGCTCAAGTTCTCCGGCACCATCGATCCGCGCCACATCCGCCCGGGCAACACGGTCGCCTCGACCCAGGTCGCCAACGCCCGCATCGAGTCGCGAGGACGAGGCGCCGTGGACGAAGCGCTCTCAATAGGCTGGTTGGGACGGTTCTTTTTGAATGTTTTCCCGTTCTGAGCCTGCCTAGCATTGCCCTCATGAACCCGCAGCACCGCACCCTTTCCTCCGACGCCAGCCTGCGCCGCCTGCTGGCCTGGTCCGCACTGGCCATCGGCCTGCTGATCGGGACGGGCTGGCCGCTGCCGGCCAGCGCCATGCGCATCAAGGAGATCGCGGCGGTGCAGGGCGTGCGCACCAACCAGCTCACCGGTTTCGGCCTGGTGGTGGGCCTGGACGGCACAGGCGACCAGACCACCCAGATGCCCTACACCTCGCAGGGCATGAACAACTACCTGCAGCAGCTGGGCCTGACCCTGCCGGCCGACGCCAAGGTACAGATGAAGAACGTGGCGGCGGTGCTGGTGACTGCGCAACTGCCCGCGTTCGCCCAGCCGGGACAGATGATCGACGTGACCGTCTCGTCCATGGGCAGCGCCAAGTCGCTGCGCGGCGGCACGCTCATCACCACGCCGCTCAAGGGCGCGGACGGCGAAATCTATGCGCTGGCCCAGGGCAACCTGCTGGTCGGCGGTGCCGGCGCCTCGGGCGGCGGCAGCAAGGTGCAGATCAACCACCTCAGCGCCGGCCGCATCCCTTCCGGGGCGCAGGTCGAACGCGCCGTGCCGACGGCTTTCGCCTTCGGCGACACCATCGACCTGGGCCTGAACTCGGCCGACTTCCAGACCGCGCGCCGCGTGGCGCAGGCCATCAATGACCGCATGGGCACCGGCGTGGCCAGTGCGCTGGACGGCCGCCTGGTGCGCCTGCGCGCGCCGGCCAACCCCGATTCGCGCGTGAGCTTCATGGCCGAGATCGAGGAGATCCCGCTGGAGGCCACGATCCCGGTGGCGAAGGTGATCATCAACACCCGCACCGGCTCCATCGTCATGAACCAGGCCGTCACGCTCGGCCCCTGCGCGGTCGCGCACGGCAACCTCTCGGTCAGCATCAGCTCGACCCCGGTGGTCAGCCAGCCCAACCCGCTGTCGCAGGGCCAGACCGTGGTGGGCGAGAAGACCGACATCAAGATCAGCCAGGACAGCGGTGCGCTCATCAAGATGGACGCCGCGCCGCAGCTGGCCGACCTGGTGCGCATGCTCAACGGCCTGGGCGCCACGCCGCAGGACCTGCTCGCGATCCTGCAGGCGATCAAGGCCGCCGGCGCCATGAACGCCGAACTCGAAGTGATCTGACGCCATGTCATCCCTTCAACCCACCACCCAGGGCCTGGCCGCCGACCCGGGCGCGCTCAATGCGCTGAAGTACAGCGCCGCCAAAGAGGGCGATGGTGGCAAGGGTGCGCTCAAGGAAGCGGCCAAGCAGTTCGAGTCGCTGTTCATGCGCGAGCTCATCAAGAGCATGCGCGACGCAACCCAGAAGTCCGGCCTGCTCGAAGGCCAGGGCAGCGACCTGGGCACCGACCTGCTCGACCAGCAGATGGCGGTGCAGCTCTCGGGCCTGCCCGGCGGGCTGAGCGAGTCGATCGAGCGCCAGCTCAGCCGCCAGATGAACGCGGCGCAGGCCAAGGCCGGCACGGGCACCGACGCGTCGGGCGATGCCCCGGCCGGCACCACGTCGGCCAGCACGGCCGGTGCCGGCAGCGCGACAGAGTTCAAGCCGCTCAAGCGCTCGGACCTGCGCAACCTGCTCAAGTACGCGCCGGCCGCGGGCGCCACCGGTGCAGCCGCTGCTGCCGCCACCACCACCGACCAGACCTCGGCCGCCGCACGGCGCGCCATGTCGCCCAGCCAGCGCCACGCTGCTTTCGTGCAGGAGCATCAGCAGGCGGCGGCCACCGTGGCGCGCGAATCGGGCATTCCGGCCGGCTACATGATCGGCCAGGCCGGCCACGAGACTGGCTGGGGCAAGAGCGAGATCCGCATGCGCGACGGCACGCCGTCCCACAACCTGTTCGGCATCAAGGCCACGTCCTCGTGGAAGGGCAAGGTGGCCGAGGTGACGACCACCGAATATGTCGACGGCGTGCCGCGCAAGACCACGGCGCGCTTCCGTGCCTACGACTCCTACGCCGACTCCTTCCGCGACTACGCGCGCCTGATCACGCGCAGCCCGCGCTACGACAAGGCCATGGACCAGATCGGCTCGGTGAACGGCTTTGCCAGCAGCCTGCAGCGCGCCGGCTACGCCACCGACCCGCAGTACGCGGCCAAGCTCAGCCGGGCGATCAACATGACGCTCAACCTGCAGCGCGCGCAGGTCTCTGCCCTGAACTGAGCGCAGGAACACCGCCATGTCGTCCGCACTCAACATCGGCTCCCAGGCCCTCACCGCCAATCTGGCGGCGCTGCAGGTCATCGGGCACAACATCGCCAACGTCAACACCGCCGGCTATTCGCGCCAGACGGTGGAGATGCGCAGCGCGGGCTATCAGGCGATGGGGGGCTTCTACCTCGGCAAGGGCGTCGAGCTGGGCACCGTGGCACGCATGCACGACGCCTACCTCACCCGCGAGGCCCAGCTCTCCAGCTCGGTGGCGTCCGCCGACAGCGAGCGCCTGGCGCGGCTGGCGCAGCTGGAAAACATCTTCCCGACCGGTGAGAGCGGCCTGGGTGCGGCAATGAACGACCTGCTCAACGCCTGGTCGGACGTGGCCTCGTCGCCCACCAACATGGCGGCCCGTTCGGTGGTGATCGGGCGCGGCGAGGAGATCGCCTCGCGCCTGCGCGACACCGCCGGCCAGCTGGACATCCTGACCACCAGCGCCCGCCAGCAGGTGGGCGACACGGTGAACAACATCAACCGGCTGGCCGAGGACATCGCCAAGATCAACCAGAAGATCATGGAGAACCAGGGCAGCGCCGGAGAACCCAACGACTTGCTGGACCAGCGCGACCAGCTCATCGGCGAGCTCAGCAAGCTGGTGCAGGTGAGCACGGTGAACGCCGACGACGGCCGCATCAACGTGTTCGTCGCCGGCAGCCAGCCGCTGGTGCTGGGCAGCGGCGCTGCCCGCCTGGCCGTGGTGCCCGACAGCACCGACGGCTCGCAGCAGCGCATCCAGTTCCAGCAGGGCGGCTCGTCCATGGAACTCTCCGGCAGCGCCCTGGGCGGCGAGCTGGGCGGCGTCATGCAGTTCATCGACGAGGACCTGAAGGACGTCACCAACCAGATCGGCCGCATGGCGCTGGCGCTGGCCACGACGGTGAACACCCAGCACGCGCTCGGTGTGAACCTGCAGGGCGGCACCGGCGAGCCCTTCTTCGTGCCCCCGGCCGATGTGGCCGGCCTGCCCTTGTCCACCAACACCGGCAACGCGGCGATGCATGCCGAGGTCAGCGACCCCACGGCCCTCAAGCCGTCCGACTACCAGGTCAATTTCACGGCCACCGGCGTCGACATCGTGCGCCTCGCCGACGGCCAGATCAGCTCCTTCGCCGGCCTGCCGGCCGAGCTCGACGGCCTGAGTTTCCAGATCGACAGCGGCGCCACCGCCACGGGCGACGGCTTCCTCGTGCGGCCGTTTGCGGCCGCTGCCCGCAACATGCAGATGGCCGTGAGCGCGGCCGACCGCCTGGCCGCGGCCAGCCCGGTGATGGTCACGCCCGGCAGTGGCAACACCAGCGGCATGGGCGTCGTGAGCCTGTACCCCGTGGAGCCGTCGGCCAACCTCACCGACCCGGTGACCCTGACCTTCCTGGCCGACGGCAGCTTCACCGCCACCGGCCTGGGCCCCGGCAACCCGCCGCCCGACAACGTGGGCCCGCCGCCGAGCTACAACTACACGCCCGGCCAGCCGCTGCAGTTCAACGGCTGGAGTCTCACGCTGCGTGGCAACCCGTCTGCGGGCGACAGCTTCGCCATCACCGCAGCGCCCACGACCAACTACGCGCAGAACGGTGGCAACGCCGGCGGCATGCTTGCGCTGCGCGACCTCGCCACCTTCGACGGCGTCTCGCTCGCCAACGGCTACAGCTCGGTGCTCTCCGACATCGGCACGCGGGTGCAGGGCGCGCAGTTCGCCGCCAGCTACTCCGGCCAGGTGGCCGCCAGCAACGAGGCCGCGCGCGCCGCGGTCTCGGGCGTCAACCTGGACGAGGAGGCCGCGCGCCTGCTGCAGTACCAGCAGGCCTACCAGGCCGCTGCCAAGTACATGCAGATCGCCCAGGGCACGTTCGACACGCTGATTCAGACCATGCGCTGATCCACCGGAGCACCGACATGAGAGTCGCCACCGCCCACGCCTACGACACCACCATCGCCCAGCTCACCAAGCGCCAGGCGGAGATGGCTGCGCAACAGGAGCGCATTTCCAGCGGCAAACAGGTGCTGCGCGCCAGCGACGACCCCGTGGCCGCCGCCCTGTCCGAAGCGGTGCAGACCCGGCTCTCGCGCGTGCAGACCGACCAGCGCGCGCTGGAGTCCTCGCGCACCAGCATCCAGCAGGCCGAGAGCGCGCTGGGAGAAGCGGGCGACCTGGTGCAGCGGGTGCGCGAACTGATCATCGCGGGCGGCAACGCCGGCTACGGCCCCACCGAACGCCAGGCGCTGGCCAAGGAAATCGAAGGGCTGCGCGAGCAGCTGTTCGCGGCGGCGAACCGCCAGAACAGCACCGGGCAGAGCCTGTTCGGCGGTCTCGGCGGTTCGCCCACACCCTTCGTGCAGGAGTTCGGCAGCGGCAGCAACGAGGTGCGCTTCGATGGTCAGCGTGGCCAGAAGGCCGCTGGCGACAACCAGCTGCCCAACGCCATGGACGGCGAGGCCATCTGGATGCGCATTCCCGCCGGCAACGGCACCTTCTCCATCGACCTGGCCGCCGGCAATACCGGCAGCCTGCGCGCCGACACCGGCCAGGTGAGCGACCCCTCGGCGCTCACCGGCCACGACTACCGCATCGACTTCAGCGGCACCGCCGGCGCCATGCAGTACAGCGTGGTCGACGTGACCACCGGCACCCCCGTGGCCGGCCAGACCGGCATGCCCTACAGCAGCGGATCGCAGATCGAGTTCGACGGCATGTCCTTCAAGCTCACTGGCGATCCGCGCGCCGGTGACCAGCTGGACATCACCCCGTCCAACGCGCCGACCGACATGTTCAAGGTGATGCAGGACGCCATCGACACCCTGCGCCTGGACAACGGCAGCAGCGGCGACGCCGCCCAGCGCACCCACAACCTCGGCCGCGCCCTGACCGAACTCGACGCCGGGCACGAGCGCATGCTGATGGCCCGCGCGCAGGCTGGCGAGTGGCTCAACCGCGCCGACTCGATGGACAACATGCTCGGCAACCGCGAGGCCGACCACACCATCGAGAACTCCCGGCTCGTGGACATCGATCTGGTCAAGGCCTATTCGGAGTTCAAGACCATGGAAGTGGGGGCCCAGGCGGCGCTCCAGTCCTACGCTTCGATCCAGAAGCTCTCGCTGTTCCAGTACCTGTAGCCGACACCGGACCCGCCGCATGAGCCACACCGTCCTTGACAGCGTCGCGATGGCCTACCAGCCGGTCTGGAACCGGCACCGGCTGCTTGCGGCGGTGCGCCTGACGGTGCTGCCGACCGACCCGACCTCGGTCGACGCGGCCCACCTGATGCAGGTGCTGGGCGACGACTGGCCGGTCGCCGCGCCCATGCTCATCCTCGCGCTGGAATCACCCGCGCTGCTGCACCAGGCGCTGCGCTGCGCGCCGGTGCCCAACACCTGCCTGGAAGTGCCGTCGGCGCTGTTCGGCCGCCCGGAAAGCCTGGCCCTGCTGTCGCAGGCCGTGCAGCACGGCCACCAGCTCATCCGCCGCGCGGACTTCGCCGAGGTGCGCCACCAGTACAACGTGCCGCTGGACGTGCGCAGCCTGCTGCATCTGGACGCGGCCGACGCCCTGGAGGCCCTGCAGAGCCGTCCCACCGCGGCGGCGCCCGTGCCGCCCCGGCCCAGCCCGATCCGGTCGGGGCAGATCTACCGCAACGCCTGCAGCCGCGCGCTGGCCGACCACTGCCTCGACGAGGCGGGCGCCTGGGGTGTGCTGGGCTGGCCCGACGACGACGTGCTGCACGCCACCCGCCACCGCGCGCCCGGCTGCGACCCGGTGGCCATCGCCCTGATCCGGCAGGCGCTGGAAAATGACGCCTCCATCGAACGGGTGGAGCGCTACGTCCGACAGGACCCGGTGCTGGCCTACCGCCTGCTGCTGCGCGTGAACTCCGCGTTGTACGGCGGCCGCCACGAGATCGGCGCGCTGCGCCACGCCATCATGATGCTGGGCTTCTCGGCGCTGGACCGCTGGCTGGCCGAGCAGCAGGCCGGTGCCGACGAGGACATGGCCCTGCACCCGGTGCGCTACGGCCGTGTGATGCAGGCGCGGCTGGCCCAGCACCTGCTCGACCCCGGGTCCGACGAGGCGCTGCGCGCCGAGGTCTACACCACCGCCATCTTCGGCCAGCTCGACCGGCTGCTGCACGAACCGCTGGCCCAGCTGATCGGCCACCTGCCGCTGTCGCCGCGCGTCGCCGATGCTTTGCTCAGCCACATGGGGCCCTACCATCCGCTGCTGGACATCGCACGGGCGCAGGGCGACGCCGACCGCATCGACCGGCTGCAGGGCATCTGCGAGCAGCACGAGGTCTCGCTCGAACACGCCAACCGAGGGCTGCTGCGCATGCTGGCCACCAGTCGCGACCACGGACTGGCGCCGGCTCCAGCCGCGCCGCTCAGAGGGTAGCCCCCACGCTCCGACGCTGCACGGGTCGCTACCATCGGCGCATGAACGCCCCGACCCGCACCGCCCACCACACCAGCGCCCTCGTCCTGTTCTCCGGTGGGCAGGACTCCACCACCTGCCTCGTCCACGCCCTCGCACGCTACCCACGCGTCGAAACGCTGGGCTTCGACTACGGCCAGCGCCACAGCGTGGAACTGCAGGCGCGCACCGTGGTGCTGCAGAAGCTGCGCGAGCAGTTTCCGGCCTGGGCCGGGCGCCTGGGCGAAGACCACCTGCTCGATCTGGCCGTGCTGGGCAAGGTCAGCGAAACCTCGCTGACCCGCGACATGGCCTTCAAGATGGAGGCCAGCGGCCTGCCCAACACCTTCGTGCCCGGCCGCAACCTGCTGTTCCTCACGCTCGCCGCGGCACTGGCCTACCGGCGCGACATCCAGGTCATCGTCACCGGCGTCTGCGAAACCGACTTCAGCGGCTACCCCGACTGCCGCGACGACACCATGAAGGCGCTGCAGGTGGCGCTGTCCCTCGGCATGGACCACCGCTTCCTCATCGACACACCGCTGATGTGGATCGACAAGGCCCAGACCTGGCAGCTCGCGCACGAACTCGGAGAAGACTCGGGCGTGGAGGGCGGCGGCAACGCGTTGGTCGACCTGATCGTCGAACACACCCACACCTGCTACCTCGGCGACCGCGAGCACCGGCACGACTGGGGCTACGGCTGCGGCCAATGCCCGGCGTGCGAGCTGCGGGCGCGGGGGTGGTCGGGGTACCGCGCGGCGTGACGGCCACGGCCGGCGTCACCGCCCCGCGGGCCGGCTTTTTTGTGTGTGTTTGTATCGGCACCCAAATGGTGCTGACCGCCGATGCGCGGGCGTCTCTATACGTGGCCATGTCGCGCTGTTACGTGCCTGAAACAACCCGCGCCCCTTGATCCCTCCGGCGGTGGATTCGCCCGCGAGAGGGCGGGCATAGCATCGCCGCCGCTGGAAACGCGCCGCGCCATGGCGCCTGACCGGCACCGCGGCGGATCATCGAGAGCAGCGCTGCAGAAGTACAAGCTCTGGGGAGCAGCCTTCGCCCACGTGAATCTGTCATCCATGTCTGAGCGGACCATGTCCGCGCCTTTCAGGAGTGTCACGATGGATCAGAAACCCCACGCCCGCAGCCACGGGTACAGCACCGACAACGCCAACCCCACCCGCAGCAACCTGCAGAAGCCCGGCCGCTTCGGCCTGCTCTTCCCCGAACTCGCCGCCGTGCCCTGGACCACCGGCAACCCGGCCCAGGACGAGGTCATCCTGCGCGAGCTGGGCGAGGCCATGCACGTGGCCGAACGCAAGGACGGTGTCATTCCCGCCGGCTTCACCTACTTCGGCCAGTTCGTCGACCACGACATGACCTTCGACCCCACCAGCCTGGGCGAGAACGCGGTGGACGTGGACGACCTGGTCAACTTCCGGACACCCGCGCTCGACCTGGACAGCGTGTACGGCTCCGGCCCGCGCGACCAGCCCTACCTTTACCAGCGCAACACCACCACCGCCTCGGCCCAAATGTTGGTGGGGCCGGCGCAGGCGGTGCCCGCGGCCGCGCCAGGAGGGGGTGACGCGCAGGTGCAGGCGCTGGACGGCGCGCTGTACGACCTGCCGCGCGTGGCCGACGGCCTGCCCGAACGCACGGCGGTGCTGGGCGACAAGCGCAACGACGAAAACCTCATCGTGGCGCAGCTGCACCGCACCATGCTGCACTTCCACAACGCGGTCAGCCTGCGCTTTCCCGAGCTCTCGTTCGCCGACGTGCGCAAGGTGGTGACCCACCACTACCAGCAGATCGTGCTGCACGAATACCTGCCGGCGGTGGCGGGCGCCAAGAACGTGAAGAACGCGCTCAAGGAGCTGAAGTACTACCTGATCGGTCCCGGCTACCTTGCCAGCTCGCCCTACATGCCGCTGGAGTTCTCGGGCGCCGCCTACCGCTTCGGCCACAGCATGGTGCGCCCGGCCTACAACTTCAACAAGGTGTTCAACTTCGCGGCGGGCCCGCAGTTCTCGGACTTCCGCCTGGCCTTCACCTTCACCGGCGACGGCGGCTTCCTCGGCGGCACCCGCTACCCCACCAACTGGCTGCTCGACTGGCGCCAGATGTTCGACGGCCTGGGCGCCAACGCCCAGCGCGCCTTTGCCCTCGACGCCGCGCTCACCGACAAGCTGCGCATCGGCAACGCCCCCGACTCGCCGTTCCTGGCGCAGCTGAACCTGCTGCGCGGCGCGAGGCACTACAAGCTGCCGTCGGGCCAGGCGGTGGCCGCGCGCATGGGCCTGGCGCCACTGACCGCGGCGCAGCTGCAGTCCGGCACCGCGGGGGCCGTGGTCAAGAAGCACCATCTGACCCACCAGACGCCGCTGTGGTTCTACATCCTCAAGGAAGCCGAGGTGCTCGAAGGGGGGCAGCACCTGGGGCCGATCGGCGGCACCATCGTGGCCGAAGTGATCGTGGGCCTGATCAAGGACGATCCGGAAAGCGTGCTCAACGCTGGAACGCCGCGCGATCTGCCGAAGGCGGGAACCCACTTCACCATGACCGACCTGTTCAAGTTCGTCGAGAGCATGAAGGGACAGGGCAACATACCGGCCGCCGGGGTGATCAACCCGCTGGGTTGAGGCGCGGACGGCCTGCGGGCCGGTTCGCCTTTAGACTGTGGCCCACCTTGGGGAGATCCAGCGCATGGCCACCATCCGAACAGGCAACCGGTCCGCATTGCTCATCGTCGACGTGCAGGTCGGTGTGGTCGCCGCCGCGGGCGACATTTCCGGCCAGCTCGACGCCATCGCGCTCGCGGTGCGCAAGGCCCGCGATGCGGGTGTGCCCGTCATCTGGGTGCAGCACGACGACGAGGAGCTGCCCCGGGGCAGCGCCGACTGGCAGTGGGTGCCGGCGCTGGTGCCGCAGGTGGACGACATCCGCGTCTACAAGCAGCACAACTCCTCGTTCGAACAGACCACGCTGGAGGCCGAGCTGGCAGAGCGTGGCGTCGCCCACATCGTTTTGTGCGGGGCCGTCACCGGCTGGTGCATCCGCGCCACCGCCTACGCCGCGCTGGAGCGCGGCTACGACCTCACGCTGATCGGCGACGGCCACATCGCCAAACGCCTCGACACCGGCGAGGGCGCCGTGGTCGAAGCCGATGCCATCGTTCGCGAGTTCAACGCGGTGCTGCCCTGGCTGTCGTACCCGGGGCGCAGGAACCGGGTGGTGGGGGCAGAGGAGCTGGTGTGGTGAGCACTGAGGACGGCGATGCCCTTCGCACGGCGTCGATCGACTGGTTTCACCAGCTGGCCGAACTCGGATCAGACCAGATCGCTGCCCATTTCTCGCCAGAAAACCTGGCCCGGCTTCAGGCCCATGTGGCGCTCTGTCTGGACGGTGCCGAACTGCCCGGAATCAGGACGCCCGCGCAGTTTGTCGAAACGGTACTCGACCTGCGCGCCAACGAGAGCGACTGGAACCGGGCCACCATGTCGGCGATCATCCGGGCCGACGATCTGATGCTCGCAGGCCAGACGGAAGAGGCGGTTCAGGTGTTGCTGGCGTTCGCCGCCTCGTGCCCCTGGGTGCTGTTTCGCGAGGCGGCTGAAAACCAGGCGGGCCTGCTTCCTGGCCACTGAATTCGGACATTCCCATCATGCTCACCACCTTCCTCACCATCGCCGTGCTGCACTGGGTCGCCCTGGTCACGCCGGGCGTGAACTTCGTGCTGATCCTGCAGCTGGCGGCGGGCAGTCCGCGCAGCGTGTCGCTGTCGGCGGCGGCGGGCATCACCACCGTGACCTTTCTCTGGGCCCTGCTGGCGATCCTGGGCATGGGGGCGGCGTTCTCTGCCCACCCGGCGCTGCGCCAGGCGTTCCAGATCGCCGGTGGCGCCTACCTGTGTTACGTCGCGTGGAAGCTGTGGCGCGCGCCGGCGGCGGTGGCTACCGAGGTGAAGGCCGTGACGACGAGCCGCGCGGCAGCGTTCCGCATGGGCTTCATCACCAACGTCTTCAACCCCAAGACGGCGCTGTTCTTCGGCAGCGTGTTCGCCACCGCGCTGCCGCCCTCGCCGGGGCCGGCCGTGCTGGCCGGCGCGGTGCTGCTGTGCTGGTTCAACGCGGTGGTCTGGCACGTGTTCCTCGCACTCGCGTTCTCGCATGGCCGCGTCCAGTCCGTCTACCAGCGCGGGCGCACGGTGTTCAACCGCGGGGCGGCCGGCCTGGTCGGCGCCTTCGGGCTGCGCCTGCTCGTGACGACGGTGCAGGAACTGCGGGCACGGGTCTGAGGCCGGTTCCAAGGAGGGCGCACCGCATGTTTTCCCACATCTTCATCGGCGTGTCGGACTTCCCGCGGGCCCTGGCGTTCTACCGCGCCTTGATGCCCGTGCTCGGTGTGCAGGAGCGCTTCTGCGAGCCCGAACGCCCCTGGGCCGGCTGGCAGTCGTCGCCCGATCCGCGCCCGCTGCTGCTGATCGGCACCCCATTCGACGGCCAGCCTCACACACCGGGCAACGGGGCGATGACGGCCTTCATGGCCAGCAGCCGCGCTGTGGTCGACCGCGCCCACGCGGCCGCGCTGGCCCATGGTGGGCGCTGCGAAGGGCCGCCGGGGCTGCGGCCCGAGTACCACGCGAACTACTACGGTGCCTACTTCCGCGACACCGAGGGCAACAAGCTCTGCGTGGCCTGCCACGACCCCGAGGCGCCTTGACCCGGCCTCTCGCCCGCGGCCACGGAATCAGGGCTGCTGGCCCGGCCAGACGCCGGAGGCCATGAAGATGCCGCCCATCCAGGTGGGCTGCACCTCGAAACGGGTGAGCCGCGGGGCCAGTTCGCTCCAGGGCTGCGCCAGACCGTCCAGCGAACTCACCGAATACAGCGCCGCGCCGAGCACGAAGAGGTTGACCGGCCAGACCCAGGGCGCCGCCCACTGAAGTCCGGTGGCGACCACGCGCGCGCCGGGCGCGAGGTGGGCCAGCACGTTGTCAAGCGCGCGCGGGTTGCGCAGGATGTCGTGGGTGAAGTGGAACAGGGCGGCGTGGGCCTGGCCCGGCCACTGCGCCTCTTCCACCGGGGCCTGCACCAGCCGCAGCTGTTGTGCCCGCTGGTCGATCAAGCGCAGGCGTGCCCGGGCCATCATCTCGGGGCATTGTTCGATGCCGACGATGTGGCCGGTGGGGCCGAGCTGGTCGAGCAGCGGCCCGAAGCTCAGGCCGGTGCCACAGCCCACATCGAGCACGGTCTCGCCGGGCCGCAGGTCCAGGCGCTGTATCGCCTCCCGGCGCAGGGGTTCGAACGGTTCCAGTTCGCTGTCGTACCGGTCGGCCCGGGCCCTGTACTGTTGCAGGGCCTGGTGACGGGCCGGCGACGGGCGCCTGGTCGCAGACGGCAGGTGTGTGCCCACGGCGTGTCTCCACCACGGAAAACGCCCAGCCTACGGCGGCGCAACCCGCCGCGCAAGGCCTTGCCGGCCGAGAGTGTTACCAGGCGTCGCTCAGCGTGCGGTCAGGGCGAAACGGGCCCCTTCCGCGGTGCCGGGTTCCAGCTCCCAGCGCCGGGTATGGAAGGCCGCGACCGTGGGCCGGTGGGCGATGGACACCAGGGCACCGTTCTGGGCCCGGACCAGCGCCTGCAGCCGTTCGTACACCTGGTGTTCGGCCGTCTCGTCCAGCGCGCTGGTTGCTTCGTCCACGAACAGCCAGCGCGGCTGCTTGAGCAGGGCGCGCGCGACGGCCAGCCGCTGCTGCTCGCCACCCGAGAGCTTCTGGCCCCAGCTGTCCTCTTCGTCCAGCCGGTCGGCCAGGTGCGGCAGCAGGGCGTCGTGCAGCGCCTGCCGCAGCTGCTCGTCGCCGTAGCGGTCGGCCGGTTCGGGGTAGGCCAGCGCCTTGCGCAGGCTGCCCACGGGGAAGTAGGGCCGCTGCGGCAGGAACATCACTCGCTGTTCGAAGTCGGCCGGTTTTTGCAGCTTGCCCTTCGCCCAGGGCCAGATGCCGGCCAGGGTCCGGAACAGGGTCGACTTGCCGCTGCCCGACGGGCCCTTGACCAGCAGACTGTCTCCGGCCTTCAGGCTCAGCCCGCCGGCCGACATCAGCGCGACACCACCCGGCAGCGCCAGATCGAGTGCGTCGATCTGCAGCGTGTCGGCCTCGATGGCCGGCACCGACTGCAGTGGCGCCGCCTGCAGGGCCTGGAAGCTCTCCTCGAAGCTGGTGATCCGGTCGGTGGTGGCGCGCCAGGCGGCCAGGGCATCGTAGTTGTCGACGAACCAGGACAGCGAGTCCTGCACCCGGCCGAAAGCCGAGGAAATCTGCATCAGCTCGCCCAGCTGGATCGCCCCACTGAAAAAGCGGGGCGCAGCCACGATGAAGGGAAACACCACGGCGGCCTGGCCGAAGCCGTTGGTGAACCAGATCAGGCGCTTCTGCGCCTTGATGAGCTTCCAGTAGTTGTCCAGCACCGCACCGAAGCGGTCGCCCAGGTACCCGCGCTCCACCGGCTCGCCGCGGTCGAGCGCGATCGACTCGCTGTACTCGCGCACGCGCACCAGGTGCACCCGGAAGTCGGCCTCCACCCGCTGCTGCTGGAAGTTGAGCTTGATCTGCGGCCGGCCGATGTAGTGCGCCAGCACGCTGCCGACCACGCAGTACAGCACCGCCATCCAGACCATGAAGCCGGGGATGGTGTACGAACCACCGTTGAAGTCGAACGAGAAGCTGCCCGAGAGCGTCCAGAGGATGCCGACGAAGCTCACGAGCGTGATCACCGAACTCAGCAGGCCCATGGACAGGCCCAGCGTCGAACTGGTGAACAGGTTCAGGTCCTCGGCGATGCGCTGGTCCGGGTTGTCGGGCGGCGCGTCGGTGTCCTTGGCGAAGCGGTGCAGTTCGAGCTGGTAGAACGCCTTGTTGGACAGCCAGCGGTCGAGGTAGTGCTTGGTCATCCAGGTGCGCCAGCGCATCTCCAGCACCTGGCGCAGGTAGAAGCGGTAGACCGCGATGATGATGAAGCCGAAGGCCAGGTAGGTGAAGCGGCCCAGTTCGCGCCAGAACGTCACCTGGTCCTTGTTCTGCAGCGCGTCGTAGAACACGCGGTTCCACTCGTTGAGCAGCACCAGCATGTACACCGCGGCCAAATTCAGCACGATGATCGCCGCCAGCAGGCCACGCGCCTTCCACTTTTCCTCCGAGTTGAAGTAGGGCACGGCGAGCGCGAGCACCTTGCGCGCGAAGGTGCGAAAGCTCTGGAATTTGTTGGGCGAGGTCATGCAGGGGGCTCCGTGTCGCGCCCGGATCGGGTCCGGGCGAGGCCGATGCTAAACCGTCTGCTGCAGCGGCAGGCGCAGCACCACGCGAGTGCCCTGTTCGCCTCCAGACCTTTCCAGTGTTGCGCCGATGAGGGTTGCGCGCTCCTGCATGCTGCGCAATCCTTGGCCCGCACCCTGGCCCGAGCCGACACCATCGTCGCGCAGTTCCAGCACCACATGGGTGGTATCTGCGGTGGCGGTGACCTCCAGCCGGCTGCCTTGGGCGTGCTGGATGGCGTTGGAAATGACTTCCAGCAGGATGAACTGCACGTGCCGCAGTTGCGGTCCGAGGTAGTGGGCAATCAGCGGCAGTTCGTCGGCCCGCCAGACCAGCCGCAGACCCGCGGCCTGGATGCGCCGCTCCAGCCGGAAGCGCAGGCTGGAGAGCAGGGCGTTGATGTCGCCGGGCGGCAGGTGCATGGCGTCGATGTTCAGCCGCAACTGGTCGAGCGACTCGCGCAGCGTCTGAAGCAGCTCGTCCCGCGTCGCCTGTCCGCTCTCCACCTGGTGGATGGCTGCGATCAGGTGCGCGCCAGCACCGTCATGCATATCGCGAAGGATGCGGGTGCGTTCCTCGGCCGCTGCCCGCTCACGTTCGAGCGCCGTGACCTGTTCATGCCGCTGTGTCAGCTCGGCTTCGCGCTGGGCCAGTTTCTGGCCGATGCTGCTGTTTAGGCGCAGCAGCTCATCGCGCGCCTGCTGGAAGCGCAGGCTGACGATGACCAGCACCGACAGCGCCAGCGTCACGGCGGCGTATTTCGCCCAGGCCGATTCTTCGTAGTGCAGGGCGCTGGCCCGACCGGCGTAGATGTCGCGTCCGATGGCAACCAGGCTCAACGCCAGCGCCATCACCACCAGCGCCCTGGACAGGTCGGGCTTGCGCCAGACCTCGAGCGCCAGGCGAACATTCAACACCGCCCAGAACAGCAGCGTGCCCAGCATCCACACCACCAGGATCATCGGTGTCTGCCCGCCGGAGCCCAGGCCGTAGGCCAGCGGGCCGAGGTGCTGCACCATTTCATCGCGGCCACCGAGCGTCTGCAGGGCCCAGCTCAGACCGTAGGCCAGCGGTCCACCCAGCAGACTCAGAACGATGATGTTGCGCTCCCAGCGCGGTCTCGGACTGAACTGCAATGCGGCAATGAACTGGTACAGCGCGCCCGACCAGATCCAGATCAGGCCGAGAACGAACAGCCCCCAGGCGGGCCAATCCATGGGCGAGGCTTCCCACCAGGAGTCCGCGACCCGCAGCGCCCACGCCAGTTCTCCCAGGGCGGCCCAGGCGTACAACGGATCGTGCTGCTGCAGCCAGAGCAGGACGCACAGCGTGGCCACGACCAGGCTGAGCACGGAAGCCGCCTGCGGCAGGCTGGAGCGCAGCCACTCCTCGCGGTCCCGCATCGGCAGCAGGGCGGCGGTGGGCCCAACCCACAGGCGCGACAGGCCCGCTCGCCGCCCGGTGTCCATGCGCAGGCGGATGCGCAGCTCGTTCTGCGGCTGCAGCAGCACCGACGGCAGGGTCAGCCAGACCGGCCGCTTGGCGGCCCAGGCGTCGCCGGGCTGGTCCATGCGGCCGGCGCTGGCCAGCGCCTGGCCGTTCAGCTCAATGGCCCAGGCATTGCCCAGGCGCGGGATCAGCAGTGACCACGGCTGAGCCCGACTGTCACCGGCGGCCGGTGCGTCGAAGTGCAGCCGCAACTCGGCGGTGGCTTGCTGGCCAGGCGCCGTGATGTCCCAGTGCAGGGGCAGGGCTTGCTCGATGGCTTGCTGGTTTGGTGGCGTGAAGATTTGCGCGTGGTCCAGCACCTGCGCGCCCGGACCTGGCACTACCCGTCCCGGCGTGAGCAGCCACAGCAGCGACAGCAGCAGGACCAGAACCACCAGCGGCGCGAGCCAGCGCGGACGCTCGGTTGGTGCCGTGGCTGTCACGATCCGGGCGGCCCCACCAGACCCATCAGACCGGCCTGGTACACCGCCTGGCCGCGCGAGTTCACGGCCAGCTTGCCGTAGAGGTTCTTGATGTGCATCTGCACCGTGTGTTTGGAGATGCCTTCCATCTCGCCGATCTCGGCATAGGTGTAGCCGCGCGCAATCAGGCGCAGCACATCGGTCTCGCGGGCGGTCAGCTTCACCGCCTCAACAGAAGCCACTGCCGGGACTGCTGGCGAAGCTTCTGCACTGTCGGCCTGGCGCAGCCGCTGGAGCAGCTTGCGCGCCAGCATGGGCGAGATCGGCGAGGCCCCGCGCTTGACGTCCACGATGATCTGGCCCATGTCGTCGGGCTGCGTGTCCTTGTGGATGTAGCCCACCGCGCCGGCTTCGACGCAGGCCAGCACCGTGTCTTCATCGCCCAGCACCGAGATCACCAGCGTTTCGCAGTTGGGCTGCATCTTTTGCAGGCGGTAGATCAGTTCCAGCCCGTGGCCGTCAGGCAGCGCCAGGTCTGTGAGCAACAGATCGACCGGGTTTGCTTCCAGCCAGACCTGGGCCTCCCGCAACCGGTTGAACGATGCGCACAGCTCCAGCGCCGGGTGCTGGCGAATGCTCTGCTCGAAGAACCCCCGCAGGCGCTCGTCGTCTTCCAGCAGCACGATGCGCCAGCGGTCGTCGGTGGAGCGGGTGGAAGTGGTGTCGTTCACTGGGCGGATGTCTTGGGTCGATTCATCTTAGCGCCCCCGTTGCGGAGGGCGACACCCATGTTCTGGGGTATCGAGGTGCCGGGTGGGTCCATAGCATCAAAGCGCTCCTGTTCCACCCCAATCCTTCCGGAGATGTTCATGAATAAGACCCTGATGGCCACTGTCGTTGCATCTCTGGGAAGCGCGCTGGTCTTGCCCGCCCACGCAGAGCCTGGTGCCATGGTTGGCGTCAGTCACAACTTCGGCGGCGACACCGGCATCACCGTCAAACTGCTCTCGACAGACCGCCGCAACAAGCTCGCCGCTGCCGTGGGTGTCAGCTATTTCCCTGGGGCCGCGGCGCAGTCCTGGGGCCTCGATACCAGCATGGGCTACACCTTCCGCCATGGCGCGTTGACTGTCGGCTACGACTGGCTCAGCGGGCAGGTCCAGCTGGGCCTGGGAGCGGCCAGCACAAAGTCAAAAGCTTCTCCCACTCCCTCGCCGGCTCCAGCTCCGGCCCCGGTCGTGGCGCAAGCGCCGGCGCCAGCACCGGCGCCGGCTGCGGCACCCGCACCAGCACCCGCACCCGCACCCGCACCCGCACCCGCACCCGCACCCGCACCCGCATTCCTTTGAGTTCCTGCGACAGCCTCAGCTCTACCGCCTTTGACCGTTACCTGCTCGAAAGCCTCCCCTGACCACGAGGCCGTCGTCGAGCCCTGCGTCCGCGCATGACAACAGGAAGAACCAATGCTTCAGCACCTTCATTTTTCCCGTTGGTTCCGCACCCGATCGTTGGCAGCGTGTGTCTTGAGTGCCATGCTGACTGCCTGCGGCGGGGGGGCTTCGTCGGATGTGACCGAAAGCCGCACCACTGCCACGACCCCGGGCGACGCAGCCCAGAACACGGCCGAGTTGGCCGCCGCTGAGAAGGGGGCTGTCGCGGTCGATGCCTCGGGTTCGTCGACTCCGCTGGACGAGCTGTCCGCCGGCGAGATCGCCGCCAAGAGCGCCTACACCTCGGGTGCAGTGGCGCGTAAGGCGCTGGCCACGCGCATTCCCGTCTACCGCTTCTACAACGGCAGCACCGGCGCGCACTTCTTCACCACCAACACCACCGAGCGCGACAACATCGTCGCCACGCTCTCACCGCCGTTCGGTCTGGAGGGCTCAGCTTTT
>NZ_BCTF01000021.1 GCF_001571145.1 Hydrogenophaga flava NBRC 102514 | reverse complement strand
CGCCCACCGCCCCCATGGCCCGCCCGCCCAAGAACCCTTTGATCCCGACCCGCAACGGCGTTTCACCCAGTTGCGTGGCGCTGCCTCTGCTGCCTGCGGACGACCGCCGCTGGCCGACCCTGCTGGACTTCCTGGCCGAGCGTCTGCCCGCGGTGGACCGCGGCGCCTGGCAACAGCGCCTGTCCGGCGGCCAGGTGCTGGACGACCACGCCCAGCCGGTGCGCGCGGACGATGCCTACCGCGGTGGCGGCCGGCTGTACTACTGGCGAGCGCTCGACGACGAGCCCGAAATCCCGTTCGAGGCCACGCTGCGGTTCCAGGACGCACACCTGCTGGTGGTCGACAAGCCGCACTTCCTGCCCGTCACGCCCACCGGCCGCTTCGTGCGCCAAAGCCTGCTGGTGCGGCTCAAGCAGGCCACCGGCATCGACACGCTCAGCCCCATCCACCGCATCGACCGAGAGACCGCAGGGCTGGTGGTGTTCAGCGTCCGCCCGCAGGACCGCGGCGCTTACCAGGCGCTGTTCCGCGAACGCTCGGTCGACAAGGTGTACGAGGCGATCGCACCGTTCGATTCGGTGCTGCCACTGCCCCGCGTGCACCGCAGCCGCATGGCCGAAGACCCCGACGCGTTCTACCGCATGACCGAAATCGAGGGTGAGCCCAACAGCGAAACCGCCATCGCCTTGCTGGAGCGTCGCGGCGCCTGGGCCCGCTACCGCCTGGAACCCGTCACCGGCAAGCGCCACCAGCTGCGCGTGCACATGGCCGCGCTGGGTCTGCCGCTGGCGGGTGACCAGTTCTACCCGCGCGTGCGACGCGGGCCGGGAGAGCCGGAGGATTTCGCGGACCCGCTGCGCCTGCTGGCGCGGGGCATCGGGTTCACCGACCCGGTGACGGGCGAGCGACGGCGCTTTGAAAGCGGGCTGAGCCTGGACTGGCCCAGCCCGGACTGAGATTTACAGCTTCTCTGCGACCCAGGCCTGCACAGACGCCAGAGCCTTCGGCAGGCCCGACGCACCGGTGCCACCGGCCATGGCCATGTCGGGCTTGCCGCCGCCCTTGCCGCCCACCTGCTGGGCAACGAAGTTCACCAGCTCACCAGCCTTGAGCTTGCCCACGCTGTCGGCCGTCACGCCCGCGGCCAGCTGCACCTTGCCTCCATCAACCGCGGCCAGCACGATGGCGGCGGTCTTGAGCTTGTCCTTGAGCTTGTCCATGGTTTCGCGCAGAGCCTTGGCGTCGGCACCGGCCAGCGTCGCAGCCAGCACCTTGATGCCCTTCACGTCGACCGCCTGGTTCACCAGCTCGTCGCCCTGGGCCGAGGCCAGCCGGCTCTTGAGCGCGTTCATTTCCTTTTCCAGTTCGCGCATCTGCTCGAGCAGCGCGCCCACGCGGGCAGGCACTTCGCCCGGCGCCACCTTGAGCGTGCCGGCCACGCCGCCCAGCGTGTCTTCCATACCCTGCACGTAGCGCAGCGCGCTCAGGCCGGTGGTCGCTTCGACACGGCGCACGCCGGCGGCCACCCCGCCCTCGGCGGTGATGGTGAAGAAGCCGATGTCGCCCGTGGCCTTGACGTGCGTGCCACCGCAGAGTTCGCGGCTGCTACCGATGTCGAGCACGCGAACGGTGTCGCCGTACTTCTCGCCGAACAGCATCATGGCACCCGTCTTCTGGGCCGATTCGATGTCCATCACGCGCGCCTGGGTCGGCGCGTTGGCGACGATCTCCACGTTCACGCGGCGCTCGATCTCGCGGATCTGCTCGTCGGTGACCGGCGCGTTGTGGGTGAAGTCAAAGCGCGTCTTCTCGGCATCGACCAGCGAACCCTTCTGCTGCACATGGGCGCCCAGCACCTCGCGCAGGGCCTTGTGCATCAGGTGGGTAACGCTGTGGTTGCGCATGGTCGCGGCGCGCTGGTCGAGGTTGACCGACGCGGTGACCGTGTCGCCCACGGCCAGCGTGCCCTGCTCCACCACACCGTGGTGGCCGAACACGTCGGCCTTGATCTTCTGCGTGTCGCCGACGGCGAACGTCGCGACACCGCTGGTGATGACACCCTCGTCACCGACCTGGCCACCGCTCTCGGCGTAGAACGGCGTGGTGTCCAGCACCACGACGCCCTGCTGGCCGGTCTTGAGTTCGGCCACGGGCGTGCCGTCCAGGTACAGCGCCACCACCCTGGAGGGGGCTTCGAGCTGCTCGTAGCCGACGAAGGTGTTGCCGGCGCCGGTGTATTCCAGCGCCTTGTCCATCTTGAACTTGCCCGCCGCGCGGCCCTTGGCCTTCTGTGCTTCCATCGCGGCGTGGAAACCGGCTTCGTCCACCGTCAGGCCGCGCTCGCGGCAGACGTCGCCCGACAGATCGAGCGGGAAGCCGTAGGTGTCGTGCAGCTTGAAGGCCACATCACCCGGCAGCACCTTGGCGCCGTCGGCCAGGGCCGCGTCGAGGATTTCCATGCCATTGGCCAGGGTCTCGTAGAACCGCTCTTCCTCGGCCTTGAGCACCTCGGTGATGCGCTGGGCCTGCGACGCCATGTTGGGGTAGGCCTCGCCCATCATCTTCACCAGATCGGGCACCAGCTTGTGGAAGAACGGGGTCTTCTGGCCCAGCTTGTAGCCGTGGCGGATGGCGCGGCGGATGATGCGGCGCTGCACGTAGCCGCGGCCTTCGTTGCTGGGGATCACGCCGTCGCTGATCAGGAACGCCGTGGCGCGGATGTGGTCGGCGATCACCTTGAGCGAAGGGTTGCTCAGGTCAGCGGTCGAAGTCTCGCGCGCGGCGGCCTTGATCAGCACGTCGAAGATGTCGATCTCGTAGTTGCTGTGCACGTGCTGCAGGATGGCGGCCAGGCGCTCCAGGCCCATGCCGGTGTCCACGCAGGGCGCGGGCAACGGCGTGACCGAGCCGTCTTCCTTCATGTCAAACTGCATGAACACGTTGTTCCAGATCTCGATGAAGCGGTCGCCGTCTTCGTCGGGGCTGCCCGGAGGGCCGCCGGGGATGTGGTCGCCGTGGTCGTAGAAGATTTCCGAGCAGGGACCACAGGGGCCGGTATCGGCCATCATCCAGAAGTTGTCGCTCTTGTAGCGGCCGCCCTTGTTGTCGCCGATGCGGATGATGCGGCCCTCCTGCTTGACGCGCTCGGGCGTCCAGCCAGCCTTCACGAAGATGTCTTCCCAGATGGCATGGGCCTCGTCGTCTTCCTGGTAGACCGTGGCGTACAGCTTGTCCGCGGGCAGCTTGTACACCTGGGTCAACAGCTCCCAGGCCCAGTTCAGGCTTTCCTTCTTGAAGTAGTCACCAAACGACCAGTTGCCCAGCATCTCGAAGAAGGTGTGGTGGCGGGCGGTGTAGCCCACGTTTTCCAGGTCGTTGTGCTTGCCACCGGCGCGCAGGCAGGCCTGCACCGACGCGGCGCGCACGTAGTTGCGCTTGTCGGTGCCCAGGAACACGTCCTTGAACTGGACCATGCCCGAGTTGGTGAACATCAGCGTGGGGTCGTTGCCCGGCACCAGCGGGCTGGACGCCACCACGGTGTGGCCCTTGGAGGCGAAGAAGTCCAGGAAGGTCTTGCGGATGTCGGCGACGGAAGCAACGGCAGGGGCGGTCATGGTGGCCTGTCTGAGGGGTTATCGGTGGGTGGCGCCGGCTGACGCGGGCGCTTAACCCAGTGGTTTGCGGGCGCGAAGCCCGCTATTTTCGCGCAAACGGCGCACTCAACCGGCGTGGCGGTGGTCGCTGAGGAAGCTCAGCACCCTAGGATCGTCGGTGAACGCGACGTTGAAACGGAACCAGGGGCTGGGCCGCAGCTCCGGGTCGAACAGGTGACCGGGGCCGAGCAGGATGTCCTGTTCGGCCGCCTGGTAGGCCAGCTCGGTGGCGTTCTGGATGTCGGGGTGGCGCGCCCAGAGGAACATGCCGGCCTTGGGCTCGCAGAACAGGTCGAAACCCAGACTCTCCAGAGCCTGGCCCACCCGCTGGTGCGCCTGCGCCAGCCGTTCGCGCAGGCCGCGCAGGTGCTTGCGCCAGCGGCCGTCCACCAGCGCGCCGTAGGCCAGCCGTTCGCTGAACTCGGACGAGGTCAGGCCGGAAATCATCTTGAGCTGGGCGAAGTCTTCCAGCAGGTCGGGCGGCGCGGCCATGTAGCCCACGCGGATGTTGGGTGAGATGGTCTTGGAGAAACTGCTGATGTAGACCACGCGCTGCAGCTGGTCCAGGCTGGCCAGCGAGGGGCGCGGCTCGGGGTCGAGGTCGGCGTAGATGTCGTTCTCGACCACGGTGAACCGGTGCTGCTCGGCCAGCAGCACCACCCGGTGCAGGTGGGCCAGGTTGGCGACCGAGCCGGTCGGGCTCTGCAGACGCGGGTGGGTGAAGAACACCTTGGGCTGGTGTTCCTTGACCAGGGCTTCCAGCGCGGCCAGGTCGTAGCCGTCGGGCGTGCGCGGCACGCCGATCAGGCGCGCGCCCAGGAAACGCAACGAAAACAGCATGTTCGGGTAGCCGGGGTCGTCCACCAGCACGGCGTCACCCGGGCGCACCAGGCGGCGCGCCACCAGGTCCATGGCCTGGCTGGAGCCCTGGGTGAGCAGCACCTGGTCGGCGCTGACGGCGATCTCCTGCTCGGCCAGCAGGTCGCGCACCAGCTGGCGCAGCGGCATGAAGCCCTTGGGCTCGCCGTAGCCGCCAAGGTCCACGTTCTCAGCCGCCAGGGTGCGCAGGCTGCGCCTCATGCCCTCCTCGAACAGCCAGTCGCCGGGCAGCCAGCCGCAGCCTGGCTTCATGCGCAGCGCCCGCGCCTCGAACACGCGGCGCAGGTACCACATCGAATCGAAGTTGTAGTTGGCCGCTTCGGCCGGTGCGCCGTTGGACGCCACGCGCGCCAGCGCGTCCCGCTGGCGCACGAAAAAGCCCGAATGCGGGCGTGAAACGAAGTAGCCCAGCGCCACCAGCCGGTCGTAGGCGTCGACAACTGTATAGGTGCTGACACCGTGCGCGTGCGCAAACTGGCGGATCGAAGGGGCCTTGGAGCCGGGGCGCAGGCCCCCGCCCTGGATGGCGGCGCGGAAACCCTCGACGATCTGCACCACCAGCGGGGTCGCGCCTTTCGGGTTAAGGGAAAACATGGACGAGGGGAATTGGGGTTTGTCTGTACAGGCCAACAGGGCTATACAGTGCATCGCTGTGCAGCCGGTGTCTGTATATGTTAGCCGCCGGCTTTGGCGCCTACAGTGCGCCCCAGTCCCAGGTTGTTCGCCGGGCCGCCCCAAGAACGACCGCACCCCCTCGGGGGGCCTGGCAAAGCCAGGTTTGGGGGTCATGATTTTTCTTGTTCACGAACGGAGCCCTGCATGCAACGCGAACCCCACTTCACCAACGCCGCCCTGATGGCCCGCCGTCGCGCTGCCCTGCCCAACGGGCTGGGCCAAGGCTTTGAAATTTTCGCCGACCGCGCTGAAGGCGCCGAGGTCTGGGACGTGGAAGGTCGGCGCTACATCGACTTCGCGGGCGGCATTGCGGTGCTCAACACCGGCCACCGCCACCCTGCGCTAGTCAAGGCCGTGGCCGACCAGCTCGAACGCTTCACGCACACCTGCTTCCAGGTGCTGGCCTACGAGTCGTATGTGGAATTGGCCGAAAAGCTCAACGCCATGGCGCCGGGCAACTTCGCCAAGAAGAGCTTCTTCCTGACCACCGGCGCCGAAGCGGTGGAAAACGCCGTCAAGGTGGCCCGCGCCTACACCAAGCGCTCGGCCGTGATCGCCTTTGGCGGCGGCTTCCATGGCCGCACCCTGATGGGCATGGCCCTGACCGGCAAGGTCGCCCCGTACAAGGCCGGTTTCGGCCCCTTCCCGGCCGAGGTGTTCCACGCCAAGTTCCCCAACCCGCTGCACGGCGTGAGCGAGGACGACGCCATGGCCTCGGTGGAAGCGCTGTTCAAGTACGACGTGGAAGCGTCGCGCGTGGCCGCCATCATCCTGGAGCCGGTGCAAGGTGAAGGCGGCTTCTACGCGGCATCACCCGCGTTTGCCCAGCGCCTGCGCGCCCTGTGCGATCAGCACGGCATCCTGCTGATCGCCGACGAGGTTCAGACCGGTGCCGGCCGCACCGGCACCTGGCTGGCCTGCGAGCAGTGGGGCGTGGCGCCCGACGTGATCACCATGGCCAAGTCGCTGGCCGGTGGCATGCCGCTGTCGGCCGTGATCGGCAAGGCCGAGGTCATGGACGCCGCCGCCGTGGGTGGCCTGGGCGGCACCTACGCCGGCAACCCGCTGGCCTGCGCGTCCGCGCTGGCGGTGATCGACACCTTTGAAAAGGAAAACCTGCTGGCGCGCAGCCGCGCCGTGGGCGAGCGCCTGACCAGCCGCCTCAAGGCCCTGCAAGCGCAGAACAACTGCATCGCCGAGGTGCGCGGCCTGGGCGCCATGGTGGCCATCGAGCTGTGCAAGAACGGCGACCCGCACCAGCCCGACGCCGACCTGACCAAGCGCATGGTGGCCGAGGCGCAGAAGCGCGGCCTGATCCTGCTGAGCTGCGGCGTGTACGCCAACGTGATCCGCGTGCTGGTGCCGCTGGTGGCCAGCGACGCCATCCTCGACGAAGGCCTGGACATCATGGCCGCTTCGCTGGCCGCTGCGGCTCAATGAGCGCCCTGCCCCCCCGCCCGCTCGCGGGCGTTCGTGTGCTCGACCTCTCGCGCGTGTTGGCCGGTCCCTGGGCCGGCCAGATGCTGGCCGACTACGGCGCCGAGGTGCTCAAGGTCGAGCGCCCGGGCGCGGGTGACGACACCCGCACCTGGGGCCCGCCGTGGTGGGGCGACGGCGATGCGCGCGTGGCCGCCTACTTCGTGTGCGCCAACCGCGGCAAGCGCTCGGTGGCCATCGACATCGCTTCGCCCGAAGGCATACAGACCGTGCGCGAACTGGCGCGCGAGGCGGATGTGCTGATCGAGAACTACAAGGTCGGCCAGCTGGCGCGTTACGGCCTGGACGCGGTGAGCCTGCAGGCCATCAACCCGCGCCTGATCTATTGTTCCATCACCGGCTACGGTCAGACCGGTCCGCTGGCCCACAAGGCGGGCTACGACTTCGCCATCCAGGCCGAAGGCGGCCTGATGAGCATCACCGGCAACAAGGGCGAAGAGCCGCAGAAGGTGGGCGTGGCTGTGACCGACCTGATGACGGGTGTGTACGCCACCACCGCCATCCTCGCGGCACTGCACGAGCGGGCCCGCACCGGCAATGGCCGGGTGATCGACGCCGCGCTGTTCGACGTGCAGGTGGCCATGCTCGCCAACCAGGCCAGCAACCAGCTCATCGGGAACAAGACGCCGACGCGCATGGGCAATGCGCACCCGAACATCGTGCCCTACCAGGTGTTCCCCACGCGCGACGGCCACATGGTGCTGGCGGTGGGCAACGACGGCCAGTTCGCCAAGTTCTGCGACGCCGCCGGACAGCCTGCGGTCTCGCGCGATGCGCGCTTCTCGACCAACCCGGCGCGCGTCGAACACCGCGCCACGCTGGTGCCGCTGATCACCGGCTGGACGATGCAGAAGGACACCGCCGAGTGGGTCGCCCTGCTCGACCAGGCGGGCGTGCCCTGCGCGCCAATCCTTGACATTGCTCAAGTGATGGAACACCCGCATGTGGCGGCGCGCGGAATGGCGCTACAACCACGCGACGCGCTGACCCCGCCCATGGTGGCCAACCCCATGCTGTTCGATGGCCAGCGCCCGGTCGCCGACCTGCCGCCGCCCGCGCTGGACGCGCATCAGGCACGGTGGTTGCATACGTCCTGAAGATCCGCCCGCCGGGCCTGCTCCTACATACAACCCAAGCCTTCATGACCACCAGCTCCGCACTCGTCACCTTCACCGGTGTGCAGAAAACCTACGACGGCAACACCCTGGTGGTGCGCGACCTCAACCTCGAGATCCAGAAGGGGGAATTTCTCTCGCTGCTGGGCCCGTCGGGCTCGGGCAAGACCACCACGCTGATGATGCTCGCCGGCTTCGAGTCACCGACCTCGGGCGAGATCGCACTCAACGGCGTGCCCATCACGCGCACCCCGCCGCACAAGCGCAACTTCGGCATGGTGTTCCAGAACTACGCACTGTTCCCGCACATGACGGTGGCGGACAACATCGCCTACCCGCTGACGGTGCGAAAGCTCGACAAGAACGACATCGACACCAAGGTCAAGCGCGCGCTGGACATGGTGCAGATGGGCCACATGGGCCAGCGTTATCCGTCGCAGATGTCGGGCGGCCAGCAACAGCGCGTGGCGCTGGCGCGTGCCCTGGTGTTCGACCCGCAGCTGGTGCTGATGGACGAGCCGCTGGGCGCACTGGACAAACAGCTGCGCGAACACATGCAGATCGAACTGAAGGCCCTGCACCGCAGCCTGGGCGTGACCTTCGTCTACGTGACGCACGACCAGAGCGAAGCGCTGACCATGTCCGACCGCGTGGCGGTGTTCAACGAAGGCGTGATCCAGCAGATCGACCAGGTCGACCGCCTCTACGAAACACCCGCCAACCGCTTCGTCGCCGGCTTCGTGGGCGACAACTCCGTGCTCGATGCACGCGTGATCCAGAACAACGGCGACACCTGCGAGGTGCAGCTGGCCGACGGCACACACCTGCACGGTGTCAACGTCAACCACGCCCAGGTGGGCGACACCGTGCAGTGCAGCGTGCGGCCCGAGCGCATCGCCGTGGTGGACGCCGGCCACAGCGCCGGCAACCGCGTGGCCGCAACGATTTCCGACGTGATCTATTTCGGCGACCACCTGCGCCTGCGCTGCCAGATGCCAGAGCAGCCCGAGATGAGTGTCAAGGTGCCGCTGCAGCACCTGGGCCACATGCAGGCCGGGCAGACGGTGCACCTGCACCTGCCGCCCACCCATCTGCGCGTGTACCGCTGATCCTTCCGTTTTCCGTTCCCCTGTTCCTCAACCCTGGAGACTCTCCACATGAAACTCAAACCCGTGCTGATTGCCGTGGCCGCCCTCGTGGCCCTGCCCGCCATGGCCCAGAACCTGACCGTGGTGAACTTCGGCGGTGCCAACGGCGCCGCGCAGAAGAAGGCCTATTTCGAGCCCTTCGAGAAGGCCGGCGGCAAGATCACCGCCGTCGAATACAACGGCGAGCAGGCCAAGATCAAGGCCATGGTCGAAGCCAAGAAGGTCACCTGGGACGTGGTGGAAGTCGAAAGCCCGGACCTGAGCCGCGGCTGCGACGAAGGCCTGTTCGAGAAGCTGGACTGGGCCAAGATCGGCAACAAGGCCGACTTCCAGAAGGCCGCTGTGCACGAGTGCGGCGTGGGCACCTTCGTGTGGTCCACCGTGATGGCCTACAACGGCGACAAGCTCAAGGACGCTCCCGTCACCTGGGCCGATTTCTGGGACACCAAGAAGTTCGCCGGCAAGCGCGGCATGCGCAAGGGCGCCCGCTACAACCTCGAATTCGCCCTGATGGCCGACGGCGTCAAGCCCGCCGACGTCTACAAGGTGCTGGCCACCAAGGACGGCGCCGACCGTGCCTTCAAGAAGATGACCGAGCTCAAGCCCAACATCCAGTGGTGGGAAGCCGGCGCACAGCCTCCGCAGTTCCTGGTCGCCGGTGACGTGGCCATGACCACCGCCTACAACGGCCGCATCGACGCCGCCCAGCGCGAAGGCAAGAACCTCAAGATCACCTGGACCGGCGGCATCTACGACCTGGACTACTGGGTCATGCCCAAGGGCACGCCGAACAAGGACGCCGCCCTGAAGTTCATCGCTGCCGCCAGCTCCGCCGATGCGCAGGCCGAATACGCCAAGAACATCAGCTACGGCCCGACGAACAACAAGGCGCTGACCAAGCTGGACACCAAGGTGCTGGGCATGCTGCCGACCTCGCCTGCGAACAGCAAGGACGCGCTGCAGTTCAACGTGGGCTTCTGGGCCGACCAGGGCGAAGCCCTGGAGAAGCGCTTCTCGGCCTGGGCGGCGCAATGATGATGGCCGGCGGAACCCTGGACCTGGCCACGCAGCTGCGCCGCGCCGAGCGGCGCCGCAAACAGCGCGCGGTGGCGCTCACGCTGCCGCTGCTGGCGTTCCTGGTCGTGTTTTTCCTGGTTCCGCTGGCATCGCTGCTGGTGCGGGCGGTGGAGAACCCGGAAGTGGCCGACGCCCTGCCCCGCACGGGGCAGGCGCTGGCCGGCTGGGATCGAAGCAGCCCGCCCGACGCCGCCGCCTACGCGGCGGTGATCGCCGACCTGTCGGCGATCGAGGACACCGCGCAGGCCGGCGTGCTGGCGCGGCGCCTCAACAGCGAAGTCCCCGGTGGACGCTCGCTGGTCATGGGCACCTACCGTGCCGTGCAATCCGAAGACTCGGGTTTCAAGGACCTTCCCTCCGAACAGGCCAGGGCCAAACTGATCGAGCAGGACGCGCGCAGGGAAGAGCTGCCCTACTGGCAGGCCATCGCCCAGAACAGCTCGCGCTGGACGCCCGACTACCTGCTGGCAGCGGTCGACCTCAAGCGCACGCCGCAGGGCGACATCGTGCGCGTGGCCGACGACGAGGCCGCCTTCTCCGACATCCTGGGCCGCACCTTCCAGATGAGCGCGGTCGTCACCTTCTTCTGTCTGCTGCTGGCCTACCCGCTGGCCTACTGGCTCTCGACCTTGCCCGAACGCAAGGCCAACGTGATGCTGATCCTGGTGCTGCTGCCATTCTGGACTTCGGTGCTGGTCCGCATCGCCGCCTGGATCGTGCTGCTGCAGAACAACGGACTGGTCAACCGCTTCCTCATGTGGATCGGCCTGACCGACGCGCCGATCCCGCTGCTGTTCAACCGCGTGGGCGTGATCATCGCGATGGTGCACATCCTGCTGCCCTTTGCCATCCTGCCGCTCTACAGCGTGATGAAGTCGGTGCCGCCCAACTACCTGCGTGCCGCCATCTCGCTGGGCAGCGCGCCGTTCGCCGCCTTCGTGCGCGTCTACCTGCCGCAGACCTACCCCGGCGTGGCCGCGGGCGGCCTGCTGGTCTTCATCACCAGCATCGGCTACTACGTCACCCCGGCCCTGCTGGGCGGCGCGGGTGACCAGATGCTGAGCTACTACGTCGCGCAATACACCAACGTCGAAGTCAACTGGGGCATGGCCTGCGCGCTCGGCGGCGTGCTGCTGACCACCACGCTGATCCTGTATTCGATCTACCGCAAGGTCTCGAAGGCCGAGCTGAGCCTCGGTTGAGCGGGAGTCCATATGTTCAAACTGCCCGACTTCCCCGCCTACTACACCCTGCTCGACAAGCTCGGCTGGCTCGCCCTGCGCGCCGGTGGGCTGGCCGTGCTGGCCTTCCTGCTGATGCCGGTGATCGTGATCATCCCGCTGTCGTTCAGCGACTCGTCCTTCCTCGCCTACCCCATCGAAGGCTGGTCGCTGCGCTGGTACCAGGAGATGTTCCATTCGGACGACTGGATCCGCGCCACCAAGAACAGCTTCATCGTCGCGCCGCTGGCCACCCTGCTGGCGACCACGCTGGGCACGCTGGCCGCCATGGGCCTGGCCAACACCAGGTTCCTGGGCAAGGGTTTCATCACTGGCCTGCTGATCTCGCCCATGGTGGTGCCCATCGTCGTGGTCGGCGTCAGCGCCTACCTGTACTTCGCGCGCTGGGGCCTGAACGACTCCTACCTCGGTCTGGTGATCGTGCACGCCGCGCTGGGCGCGCCGTTCGTGGTGACCACCGTGCTGGCGACGCTGCAGAGCTTCAACCACAACCTGGTCAAGGCCAGCCTGAGCCTGGGCGCCAGCCCGCTGGAGACGTTCTTCCGCGTCACGCTGCCGGTGATCGCACCGGGCGTGATCTCGGGCGCGCTGTTCGCCTTCGCCACCTCGTTCGACGAAGTGGTGGTGACCCTGTTCCTGGCCGGGCCCGAGCAGGTCACGCTGCCGCGCCAGATGTTCACCGGCATCCGCGAAAACATCTCGCCCACCATCGCCGCCGTCGCCACGCTGCTGATCCTGTTCACCACTGCGCTGATGCTGACGCTGGAGTGGCTGCGCGGGCGGCGCAAGTAAGGCGGGACCTCGTATGTCCTTCACGCAAGACACCACGCTGCGCGGCAAGCACGTCCAGCTGGTGCCGCTGACCGCCGAGCACCACGACGACCTGGTCGAGGCGGTGCGCGACGGCGAACTCTGGAAGCTCTGGTACACCGCCATCCCCACGCCCGAGGGCATGGCGGCCGAGATCCAGCGCCGCCTGGGTCTGCAGCAAGCCGGCAGCATGTTGCCCTTCGCCGTGCTCGACACCACGGGCAAGGCCGTGGGCATGACCACCTACATGAACATCGACGCCGCCAACCGCCGGGTCGAGATCGGCTCCACCTGGTACCGCCAGGCGGTGCAGCGCACGCCGCTCAACACCGAAGCCAAGCGCCTGCTGCTGGCCCACGCCTTCGAGACGCTGGACTGCATCGCGGTCGAGTTCCGAACCCACTGGTTCAACCATGCCAGCCGCCGCGGCATCGAGCGCCTGGGCGCCAAGCTCGACGGCGTGCTGCGCTCGCACCAGATCAACCGCCATCCCGACGCGCAAGGCGCGCTGCGCGACACCTGCGTCTACAGCATCGTGGCCAGCGAATGGCCCTCGGTCAAATCCCACCTGGACTTCCAGCTGAGCAAGCCCCGCACCTGAAGACATGAGCGAACCCACCACCTTCAACCAGCCGCTGGGCGGCAATGAGATGCCGCGCTTCGGCGGCCTGGCCAGCATGATGCGACTGCCCGTCGCCACCTCCGCCGTCGGGCTCAACGCCGGCTTCATCGGCGTCCCGCTGGACATCGGCACCAGCCACCGGCCCGGCGCCCGCTTCGGTCCGCGCCAGATCCGCGCCGAGTCCTGCCTGATCCGCCCCTACAACATGGCGACGGGCGCCGCACCGTTCGACGCGCTGCAGGTGGCCGACCTGGGCGACGTGCCCATCAACACCTACAACCTGCTCAAGTCGGTCGACATCATCGAGCAGCACTACCGCCCGGTCATCGAAGCCGGCTGCATCCCGCTGACGCTGGGCGGCGACCACACCATCGCCCTGCCGATCCTGCGTGCCATGAAAGCGAAACACGGCCCGGTGGCCCTGATCCACGTGGACGCCCATGCCGATGTGAACCCCGACATGTTCGGCGAACGCATTGCTCACGGCACCCCGTTCCGCCGCGCCGTCGAGGAAGGCCTGCTGATCGGCGACAAGGTCTGGCAGATCGGCCTGCGCGGCAGCGGCTACTCGGCCGAAGATTTCGACTGGCCGCGCCAGCAGGGTTTCACCATCGTACCGGCGCACGAGGTCTGGTGGCAGTCGCTGGCACCGCTGATGGCGCAGATCCGCGACAAGATCGGCCCGGACACACCGACCTACCTCAGCTTCGACATCGATGGCATCGACCCGGCCTACGCCGGCGGCACCGGCACGCCCGAGATCGGCGGCCTGAACGTGCCGCAGGCGCTGGAGATCGTGCGTGGCTGCCGCGGCCTGAACCTGGTCGGCTGCGACCTGGTCGAGGTCTCGCCCGCCTACGACACCAGCGGCAACACCGCGCTGCTGGGCGCCAACCTGCTGTTTGAAATGCTCTGCGTGCTGCCCGGCGTGGCGTACCGCTGAACCTCTGCCTGACAAGGAACATCCGATGAGCCGCCCTCAAGCCATTCCCACCGTCCAGATCGACAACGACCGCGTGATCGTCACCGAGTGGCGCTTCCCGCCTGGCGCCGAAACCGGCTGGCACCGCCACGCGCACGACTACGTCGTCGTGCCCATGACCGGCGGGGAACTGCTGCTGGAAACGCCAGAAGGCAACCGCACCTCGCCGCTGACCCCGGGCCAGTCGTACACGCGCCAGGTGGGCGTGGAGCACAACGTCATCAACCCCACCGGACACGAGGTCGTGTTCGTGGAAATCGAAATGCGCTGATCGCCCTCCGGGTACCCTATCGAATCAACTTCTGACAAAGAGACATCCATGGACATGAAGACCTCTCCCCTCTCGCTGCTCAAGGACCCCAGCCTGCTCAAGACCGACGGCCTGATCAACGGCGAATGGGTCAAGGGCGCCAGCCGCTTTGACGTGCTGGACCCCGCCACGGGCCTGAAGCTCGCCGATGTGGCCAACCTGGGCCCGGCCGACGCCGAGCGGGCCATCGCCGCGGCCAACGCCGCCTGGACCGGCTGGAAGAACAAGACCGCCAAGGAGCGCAGCATCATCCTGCGCAAGTGGTACGACCTGCTGATGGCCAACCAGGACGACCTGGGCCGCCTGATGACCGCAGAACAGGGCAAGCCCCTGGCCGAGGCCAAAGGCGAAGTGGCCTACGGCGCCAGCTTCGTCGAGTGGTTCGCCGAAGAGGCCAAGCGCGTCAACGGCGAGACCTTGCCGCAGTTCGACAACAACCGCCGACTGATGGTGCTCAAGCAACCCATCGGCGTCTGCGCAGCCATCACGCCCTGGAACTTCCCGCTGGCCATGATCACGCGCAAGGTCGCGCCCGCGCTGGCCGCCGGCTGCCCGGTGGTCATCAAGCCCGCAGAGCTGACCCCGCTGACGGCGCTGGCCGCGGCTGAGCTGGCGATCCGCGCCGGCATCCCGGCCGGTGTGCTGAACATCCTGACCGCCGACGACCAGAACTCCATCGCCGTCGGCAAGGTGCTGTGCGCCAGCGACGTGGTGCGCCACATCAGCTTCACCGGCTCCACCGAAGTCGGCCGCATCCTGATGGCGCAGAGCGCGCCCACGGTCAAGAAGATGTCGCTCGAACTGGGCGGCAACGCGCCCTTCATCGTGTTCGACGACGCCGACATCGACTCCGCCGTCGAAGGCGCCTTCGCCAGCAAGTACCGCAACGCCGGCCAGACCTGCGTCTGCTCCAACCGCCTGTACGTGCAGGAAGGCGTGTACGACGCCTTCGTCGAGAAGTTCGCCGCCAAGGTGAAGACCGCCAAGGTCGGCAACGGCTTTGAAGACGGTGTGAACCAGGGCCCGCTGATCGAGGAAGCGGCGCTGCAGAAGGTCGAGCGCCACGTCGCCGACGCGCAGGCCAAGGGCGGCCGCGTGCTGGTGGGCGGCAAGCGCCTGGACGGCCAGTTCTTCGAACCCACCGTGGTGGCCGACGCCACCGCCGACATGCTGTGCGCGCGTGAAGAGACCTTCGGCCCCTTCGCGCCGGTGTTCAAGTTCAAGACCGAGCAGGAAGCCATCGACGCCGCGAACAACACCGAGTTCGGTCTGGCCAGCTACTTCTACAGCCGCGACATCGGCCGCATCACGCGCGTGAGCGAGGCGCTGGAGTACGGCATGGTGGGCGTGAACGTCGGCATCCTGGCCACCGAGCACGTGCCCTTTGGCGGCGTCAAGCAGTCCGGCCTGGGCCGCGAGGGTAGCCACTACGGCATGGACGACTACGTCGAGATCAAGTACGTCTGCATCGGCGACGTCCTCAAGTAAACTACGCGCCTTCGCGGGTGTAGTTCAATGGTAGAACGGCAGCTTCCCAAGCTTCATACGAGGGTTCGATTCCCTTCACCCGCTCCAGAATGACGAAGGCCCCGCGGCGCAAGCAGCGGGGCCTTTGGCTTTGTGGGCCCAGCGGGCGATCAGATCAGCGGCACACCCGTCTTGCTCTGGATCTCCTCGCGCGTCACGCCGTCGGCCAGCTCCACCAGCTTCAGGCCTTCGGGCGTCACGTCCATCACGCCCAGGTCGGTGATGATGCGGTCGACCACGCCCTTGCCGGTCAGCGGCAGGGTGCACTCGGGCAAGATCTTCAGGTCGGTGCTGCCGTCCTTCTTCTTGGCCACGTGCTCCATCAGCACGATCACGCGCTTCACGCCAGCCACCAGGTCCATGGCGCCGCCCATGCCCTTGACCATCTTGCCGGGGATCATCCAGCTGGCCAGGTCGCCCGTGCCGGTGACCTGCATGGCACCGAGGATGGACAGGTTGATCTTGCCGCCACGGATCATGGCGAAGCTGTCGTGGCTGCCGAAAATCGACGAGCCCTTGATGGTGGTCACCGTCTGCTTGCCAGCGTTGATCAGGTCTGCGTCCACCTCGTCCTCATAGGGGAAGGGGCCAATGCCCAGCATGCCGTTCTCACTCTGCAGCCACACCTCGACGTGGTCGGGCACGTGGTTGGCCACCAGCGTCGGGATGCCGATGCCGAGGTTCACATAGAAACCGTCCTGCAGTTCCTGGGCCGCACGCGCGGCCATCTGGTCTTGGGTCCATGCCATGTTCGTGCTCCTTACTTGCGGTCGCGGGTGGTGCGCTTTTCGATGCGCTTTTCGGGCGTGGGGTTGTGCACGATGCGGTGCACATAGATGCCGGGCAGGTGCACGTCGTCCGGTGCGATCTCGCCGGTGGCCACGATGCGCTCGACCTCGACGATGCAGACCTTGCCGGCCATGGCGGCGGCCGGGTTGAAGTTGCGCGCCGTCAGGTTGAAGCGCAGGTTGCCGGACATGTCGGCCACATCGGCCTTGACCAGCGCCACCTCAGGGAACAGCGCGTGCTCCATCACATAGGTCTCGCCGTTGAACTCGCGCAGTTCCTTGCCATCGGCCACGATGGTGCCGACACCGGTCTTGGTGAAGAAGGCCGGGATACCGGCGCCACCAGCGCGCAGCTTTTCGGCCAGCGTGCCCTGGGGCGTGAATTCGAGTTCGAGTTCGCCGGCCAGGTACTGGCGCTCGAACTCCTTGTTCTCGCCCACATAGGACGAGATCATTTTCTTGATCTGGCGCGTCTGCAGCAGCTTGCCCAGACCGAAGTCGTCCACGCCGGCGTTGTTGGAGATCGCCGTCAGGTTCTTGACGCCCGAATCGCGCAGGGCGTCGATCAGGGCCTCGGGAATGCCGCAGAGGCCGAAACCGCCGACTGCTATCAGCTGACCGTCGGCCACCACGCCCTTGAGGGCTTCGGCCGCGCTGGGGTAGATCTTGTTCACGTGAAAAGACTCCAGTGGTTGAACAAACAGGGATCGAAAAATCGAGTGGCGGAACGATACTACGTATCTACATACGTAGTTTGACCTAAGGACCAACCCGCACACACCCATGGACCAGATCGACTACCGCCTTGCCTTCGACCTGGCCCCGGTGGGCCTCGCGCTCTCGCGCCAGCGCACCATGGTGGACTGCAACCGGGCCCTGTGCGAGATGTTCGGCGCCACGCGCGAGCAGCTCGTGGGGCAGAGCTTCCGCATCCTCTACCCCAGCACCGACGAATACGAGCGCACCGGCGCGCGCATCGAACCCATCATCAAGCGCGGGGCCAGCACCTACGCGGACGAACGCATCATGCAGCGGGTGGACGGCCGCTTCAAGGGCGAGACCTTCTGGTGCCACGTGACCGGACGCGCGCTGGACCCGGCCGACCCGCACGCCGCGGGCATCTGGAGTTTTGAGGATCTGAGCGAACGCCGGCCGGTGGGCGCCGCGCTGACCCCGCGCGAACGCGAGGTGGCGGCCTGCCTGATGGACGGCCTGACCAGCAAGGAGATCGGCAAACAGCTGGGCATCAGCCACCGCACGGTGGAGATCCACCGCGCGCGGCTGATGCGCAAGTACCAGGCGCACAGCACGCCGGACCTGGTGCACCGGCTGCTGGCAGGGGCCGGCGCGAGCGCCGTCAATGCAGCTTGAGACGGCCGGACACGCGCTTTTGCAGCAGCCGCGCCAGCGCCAACACCACCGTCTTGCCCAGGCCAAGAATGGCCCGGTGGTGGTTCAGGTGCAGCGACATGTACATCCATTTGGCAATCAGGCCCTCAACAAAAAAGTTGCGGCCCGCCAGCCCACCCATCAGGTTCCCCACGCCCTTGTTGTCGCCCAGGGACACCAGCGAACCAAAGTCCCGGTAGACAAAAGCTGCGGTGACTTCCCACTCGCGCAGCGCCGCGCCCAGCACCTGGGCCAGGTATTCGGCCTGCTGGTGTGCCGCCTGGGCACGGGCCGGCACGGTTTTTCCGTCCTCCCAAGGGCAGGCCGCGCAATCGCCCAGGGCCCAGATGTTCGGAGCGGAGGTGCACAGCCGTTCGTCCACCACGAACTGGTTGAGCCGGTTCACCACGAGCCCCAGTTGCGCGTTGCTGTCGGCGGCCTTGATGCCGGCCGCCCAGACAATCATGTCCGCCTCCACCGTGCCCTCGCTGGTCACCACGCCCCCCTTGTGCAGCGCCGTCACCTTCGTGCCGGTGCGCACCTGCACCTGCTTGCGCTTCAGCGCCAGGCTGGCCTGGTCCGAGATCTTTTCGGGCAGGCCACCCAGAATGCGCGGACCGCCTTCGATGAGGCTGATGTCGAGCCGGAAACGCTGCCCGGAGCCCAGGCTCTCCTGAATCTCCGCGTGGGCTTCCAGCAGCTCGGCCGATAACTCCACCCCCGTGGCACCGCCTCCCACGATGGCCACCGCCAGCGAGCGCTTCTCCGAGAAGGCCGCGCGGGCACAGGCGGCCAGCCAATGCCCGTGGAACCGCTGGGCGTCCTGCGCGTTTTCCAGCAGGTAGGCGTGTTCGATGCCGGGCGTGCCGAAGGCGTTGGAACCGCTGCCCAGCGCCAGCACCAGCCAGGTGAAGCTCACCGTGCGCCGTGGCACGATGACACCCCCTTCGGAGTCCAGGATCTCCGAGAGCGTGATGGTCTTGCGACCGGCATCCAGCGCCTCCAGCGACCCCAGCGCGAAACCGAAGTGGTTTCGCCGGGCCAGCACCGTGTAGGACAGCCCTTCCTGGCGCACATCCAGCGTGCCGGCGGCGACCTCGTGCAGGGTGGGCTTCCAGATGTGGAACGTGGAGCGATCGACCAGCAGCACGCGCTCGCGCCCCTCGCGGGGCCCCAGACGGCGGCCCAGGCGTGCCGCCAGTTCCAGCCCACCAGCGCCACCGCCCACGACAACGGTATCGAAGTGCATAGGGATTCCCCCGCTCACTGCGGCTGGTAGCCCGAGTCCTTGATGATCTTCGCCCACACCTCGCGGTAGGCCACCTCGCGCTTGCCCAGTTCGGCGCCGCCCATATAACCCACGGTCAGGCCCATGGCGGTCAGCTTGTCTTTCACGTCGGCCTGCGCAATCACCTTCTGCAGCGCGGCCGCGAGCTTGTCGAGTTCGGCCTTGGGCGTGCCGGCCGGCGCGAAGAGGCCGTAGTACGGCACTTCCTCGAAGCCCTTGATGCCCAGTTCCGTGAAGGTCGGCACCTCGGGCAGCGCGGCCTGGCGCTGCGTGCCCATCACCGCGGCCACGCGCAGCTTGCCGGCCTTGTGGTTCTCGATGAAGTCGGGCACCGAGCCCACGCCAGCCGGGATGGTGTTGCCCAGCATGTCGGCCATCATGGGCGCGCTGCCGCGGTAGGGCGCGGCCACCAGGTCCAGGCCGAACTGCCTGCCGATCACCTGCACCGCGAACTGCGGCGTGGAGGCTGGCGCGGGAATGCCCATGGTCGCCTTGCCGCCGGCCGCCTTCACGCCGTCGATCCAGGCCTTGAAGTCGCGCGCCGGGGTGCCGCCCGACAACGCCACCGCGTTGACGAAGGTGGCGAAGCCGGCCACTGGCACGAAGTCCTTGGCCGGATCAAAGCCCGGGTTCTTCATGGTCAGCGGCAGTATGGACACGCTGTGGTCATGGCTCAGGAACAGGGTGTGGCCATCGGGCGCGGCCGCCTTGAGCGCCTGCGCCGCCAGCTGCCCGCCGGCGCCGGCCTTGTTCTCCACCACCACATTGCTGCCCATCTCGGCCTGCAGGCGCTCGGCCAGGATGCGGGCGATGGCATCGGTGCCACCACCCGCCGGAAAACCGACCAGGATTCGGGTGGTTGGCGCCTGTGCGTGTGCCGTGAACGGCGACAGCAGGGCCGATGAAGTGGCGAGCGCGGCGAACGTGCGCAGCACCCATGAACGGCGGCTTGAGGTCATGACAAACTCCTTTTTACTGAACGATGTTTATTTAATTGACAGTTGTTTTATTGGCCAAACGAAAATCAATGTGGTCACAGACCATCCACCGGGACCACCTCGGCCGCGGTGCGGAAGGCCTCCACCGCCGTCGGGATGCCGCAGTAGACGGCCGCGTGCAGCAGAACCTCCTGGATCTCCGCGGGCGTGGCGCCGTTGTTGAGGGCGCCGCGCACGTGGCCCTTGAGTTCGTGCTGCTTGCCCAGCGCGGTCAGCATCGCCACGGTGATCAGGCTGCGGGTCTTGCGGTCCAGGCCGGGCCGCTGCCAGACATCGCCCCAGGCGGCGCGCGAGATGTGGTCCTGGATCGGCTGGGTGAAGGGCGTGGCGCCCGCCAGGGCTCGGTCGACAAAGTCGTCGCCCATCACCTCGCGGCGGGTCTGGAGGCCTCGGTGGTACTGCTCGTCTTGCATGATTTGTTCCCCAGGTGTCAGAGTCGGTTCAACGCGCGAGGATAAGCTGGGCCTTTGCCCAGAACCTGACCGGAGACAAACATGAGCGACCGCTATCCCCTGCCCGACCTGAACAGCCTGCCCGACGACCTCAAGGCCAAGATCCTGGAGGTGCAGGAGAAAGCAGGCTTCGTGCCCAACGTCTTCCTCGCGCTGGCCCGCCGCCCGGCCGAGTGGCGAGCCTTCTTCGCCTACCACGACGCGCTGATGGTCCCCGAGTCGGTGGGACGCACGTCTGGCCTGACCAAGGGTGACCGCGAAATGATCGTCACCGCCACCAGCGCCGCCAACCACTGCCTGTACTGCGTGGTGGCGCACGGTGCGATCCTGCGCATCTACGAAAAGAAACCGCTGGTGGCCGACCAGGTGGCGGTAAACCACCGCAAGGCCGACATCCCGCCGCGCCAGCGCGCCATGCTCGACTTCGCGATGAAGGTCTGCCTGGCCTCGCACGAGATCGACGACGCCGACTTCGCCGCCCTGGCCACGCATGGCTTCAGCGACGAGGACGCATGGGACATCGCCGCCATCACCGCGTTCTTCGGCCTGTCCAACCGCATGGCCAGCTTCAGCGGGATGATGCCCAACCCCGAGTTCTATCTGATGGGCAGAGTGCCGAAACAGAAATAGAGGCCCGGCGCCGGATCGCCGTCTTCAGCGCCCCAGCAGCGGCGGGTGGCCGGCGCCTTCGATCAGGGCACGCGCATGGTCCGACATGGGCACAGACTTCTGCCTAGGGAAGTCTACCCACACCACCGTCGCGCCACCGTTGGCACACACCGTGGCCGGGTCGTCTGTGCGCAGCATCTCGTGGAAAGTGTCGAACGAGGTCTTGCCCATGGTGCCCACGTAGGTGCGCACGAGCACGTCGCCCGGGAACTCGAACTGCCGGATGAAGTTGCAGAAGGCGTTGACGATCACCGGACCCTCGCCCTGCGGGTCGGCCGGCAGGCCCATGCCGAAGAACCAGTCCAGCCGCGCAATCTCCATGTAGCGGAAATAGATGGTGTTGTTGACGTGCCCCATGGCGTCCATGTCGCCCCAGCGGATGGGCACCACGATTTCATGCACCAGGCGTTTCTCGGCAGGCAGTTCCAGTTTCATGTCGGCCCTTATTGATGGGCTTTGATTGAGGCCAGGATGCCGGCCACGAACAGCACACAGGCCAGCAGCTGCGTGGTGGCCGGCCAGTCGCCGCTCCAGGCGAAGGCATAGATCAGCGCAAACACGGTCTCGCTCACCACCAGCTGGCCGGCCAGGCTGGTGCTCAGCCGGCGGCTGGCGACGTTCCACATCACCGAAGCGATCCAGGCCGAGCCGATACCGGTGAAGGCGCACACGAACACGAACCGGCCGAAGCCGGGCCGGCCGATGAGTTCGGCCCAGCCCGTGCCCCAGCCCAGCCAGAGCATCAGCCCGCCCAGACCGGCGGCCAGACCCAGCCAGTTGGCCCAGGCGGTGGACTTCACCCCGGGGTGGCGGCGGATCCAGCGGGCATTGAGCATGCCAAAGGCCAGCCAGCTGAGCATGGCGCCCACGGCCAGCAGCACGCCACGCCAGAAGTGGCCGGCCCCGGAGGCATTCACCTCTTCCGCCGTGGCGTCCATCATCAGCACCATGCCGGCCGCCGTGAGCAGCAGCCCCGGCAGCAGCGCCGCCCAGCGCAGGTGCGCAGGCTTGCCCAGCAGCATCATCCAGACCGGCAGCGTGCCGATGATCAGCGCCGGCAGCGCGGCCCCGGCATCGGCAATGCCGTAGACCAGCAGCAGGTAGTAGCCGGTGTAGCCCAGCACGCTGAGCCACAGCGCTGAGCCGGCCTGGGCCATGTCAGGCCACTGCCCGGCGCGCTGGTGCGATGGCACGCGCAGCGTCTGCCACAGCATCCAGGCCAGTGAAAACAGGCCACAGGCGATGAAGCGCCCCGCCGTGTAATCCACCGACGAAAACCCGGGCGCCACCAGCGGCGCCACAAAGGTCGTGCCCCAGAACGCCCCCGCCCCCAGACCGGCCGCGATGCCCGCCGCCATGCCGGGCGGCAGGCCCGCCAGCGCGCGCTCAGACACCGAAGCCGTCATCTGCCGCGATCACTGCTCCGTTGACGAAATGGCTCTCGTTGGACGCCAGCATGACCAGCACCGCGTCCAGATCGGCCGGCTGCCCCACGCGCTTGCGCGGCAGCATGCCAATCAGCTTCTGTCCCTGTTCGGTCTGCCAGTGGTGGTGGTTGATCTCGGTGTCGATGTAGCCCGGGCAGATGGCGTTCACGTTGATGCCGAACTTGCCCCATTCCACCGCCATCGCCTTGGTCATCTGCACCACGGCCGCCTTGCTCATGCAGTACACGCCGATCTGCGGCAGCACCTTGAGCCCCGCCATCGACGCGATGTTGATGATGCGCCCGCCGACAAAGGTGCCGGGCGCCGCGCCCTTGGCACGGGCGAGCATGCGCTTGGCCACTTCCTGGGCCACGAAGAAGGCGCCCTTGGTGTTGGTGTTGAGGACGTAGTCGTAGTCCTCCTCGGTCACGTCCTGCAGGCGCTGCGTGGTGCTCACGCCCGAGTTGTTGACCAGGATGTCGATCGGGCCGACCTCGGTCTCGGCGTGCGCCACGGCCGCCCGGATCGAGGCGGTGTCGGTCACGTCCAGCGCCACCACGTGCGCATCGCCTCCCTCGGCCTCGATGTGGGCCCGCAGCGCCATGAGGCGGTCGGTGCGGCGGCTGGCCAGCACGACGGCGGCACCAGCCTTCGCCAGGGTCTTGGCAAACTGTTCGCCCAGGCCGCCGGAAGCGCCGGTGATGAGGGCCACGCGGCCCGAAAGGTCGATCTGGTAGGTCACGGGATAATCTCCGGGCAGGTGCAAATTAGCACGATCGTTCGATTTTCTGGCGCCGCAGCAATAGAATGCTGTCCGCCCGACGACAGGCGCCGCGCCAGGTGGCGGCAAAAGTACAAAACCATTATCCGCGAGACCCCCCATGACCTCTGAAGAAATCCTTGCCCAGTTCGGCCCGCGCGAAGCCATGGAATACGACGTGGTGATCGTCGGCGGCGGACCGGCTGGTCTGTCCACCGCGATACGCCTGAAGCAGCTGGCGGCCGAGAAAGGCAGCGAGGTCAACGTCTGCGTGCTGGAGAAGGGCTCGGAGCCCGGCGCCCACATCCTCTCGGGCGCTGTGATGGACCCCCGGGCCATCACCGAACTCTTCCCCAACTGGAAAGAACTGGGCGCGCCGCTGAACCAGCCCGTCACCGGCGACGACCTGCTGGTGCTCTCCGAAACCGGCGCGCAGCGCACGCCCGACTGGTTGATGCCGCGCAACTTCGACAACCACGGCTGCTACGTCATCAGCCTGGGCGCGGTCACCAAGTGGCTGGGCGAGCAGGCCGAAGCGCTGGGCGTGGAGATCTTCCCCGGCTTCGCCGCCGCCGAGGTGCTCTACAACGACGACGGTTCGGTCAAGGGCGTGGCCACGGGCAACCTCGGCGTGGGCAAGGACGGTGAGCCGATGGACAGTTTCCAGATCGGCATGGAGCTGCACGCCAAGTACACGGTGTTCGCCGAAGGCGCGCGCGGCCACCTGGGCAAACAGCTGATTGCCAAGTACAAACTGGACGAAGGCAAGGACGCGCAGACCTTCGCCATCGGCATCAAGGAACTGTGGGAAGTGCCGGCCGACAAGGCCAAGCCCGGCCTGGTGGTGCACACCGCCGGCTGGCCGCTGGCCGACGACACCTTCGGTGGCGGCTTCCTGTACCACCTTGAAGGCAACAAGGTCACGCTGGGCTATGTGATCGGTCTGGACTACCAGAACCCCTGGATGAGCCCGTTCGAGGAGATGCAGCGCTGGAAGACCCACCCGGCCATCAAGGCGCACATCGAAGGCGGCAAGCGCCTGGGCTACGGTGCCCGCGCCCTGAACAACGGCACGCCCCAGGCCCTGCCCAAGACGGTGTTCCCGGGCGGCGCGCTGGTCGGCTGTGACGCGGGCTTCCTGAACGCCGCGCGCATCAAGGGCAGCCACGCGGCCATCAAGAGCGGCATGCTCTGCGCCGAGGCCGCCTTCGAGGCCGTGGCCGCCGGCCGCCAGTCCGACGAACTCACCGCATTCGAGACCGGCTTCAAGGCCAGCTGGCTGCACGAGGAACTCTGGACCTACCGCAACTTCAAGAACTGGTTCAAGAAGAGCCCGCTCATGGGCAAGCTCATGACCGGCGTGGAACACTGGTTCCTGCCCAAGGTGGGCGTGAGCGTGCCGCCGTGGACGCTGCACAACACAGCCAAGGACCACACCAAGCTGCGCCCCGCGGCCGAGATGCCCAAGATCGCCTACCCGAAGCCGGACGGCGTGATCAGCTTCGACCGCCTCTCCAGCGTATTCGTCAGCAACACGAACCACGAGGAACAGCAGCCGGCGCACCTGACGCTCAAGGACGCGGGCGTGCCGGTGAAGATCAATCTTGCGAAGTACGCCGGCCCCGAGAGCCGCTACTGCCCGGCCGGCGTGTACGAGTTCGTCGAGAAGGACGGCACGGACCAGCTGGTCATCAACGCGCAGAACTGCGTGCACTGCAAGACCTGCGACATCAAGGACCCGACACAGAACATCGTCTGGGTCACGCCTGAGGGCGGAGGCGGTCCGAACTACGCCGGCATGTGAGCCCTGTGGCTTCCTGACACCAGCCGCCCGCCCGGGCGGCTTTTTTGTGCCTGCGTTTGGTTGCAAAAGGATACAGAACCCGTATCCTCACCATGGGTTTTCCCCACATGACCTACGCCCACCTCTACCGCCACCGCTGGCTGCTGATCCGCCTGCCGATCGTGCTGGCTGTGATGGTCATGGCCGCGGCGACCTGGTGGTGGCTGTACCCGATGCCGTCCACCCAGCTGACGATCAGCAGCGGCCAGGCGGACGGGGCCTACCAGCGCCACGCCATGCGTTACGCCGAGGCCTTTTCCCGCCATGGCATTTCGCTGGAGATCCATTCTTCCGAAGGCTCGGCCACCAACCTGCAGCGCCTGCAGGCACAGCCCCCGCAGACCGACCTGGCCCTTGTGCAGGGCGGGTTTGGCTGGTCATCCGCCGCCGGGGCGGCCCGCAGGGCGGCCGATGTCCAGACCCTGGGCAGCGTGGACATCGAGGTGTTGTGGCTGTTCAGCCGCGATCAGCCGATGACCTCCCTGCTCGACCTGGCGGGCAAACGGGTGGCGGCCGGCCCCGAGGGCAGCGGCCACCGCGCCATGCTGCAGCGCTTGCTGAAACAGATGCACGTCGACCTGGGCCAGGTGGCGCTGACGGCGCACAGCGGTGTGGCCGCGCGCGATGCACTGCTGCGGCACGAGGTGGATGCGGTGTTCATGGTGGCAGCGCCGAGTGCGCCCGGCATCGGGGCCCTGCTGGCCGCGCGGGGCGTTCATCTTGCGTCGCTTCGCCGCACAGCGGCCATCTCGGAGCGCAACAACTACCTGGAAAACCGTCTTCTGCCGGAGGACGCGCTCGGCCCCAGACAGCCACCGGCCGACACCCCGGTGCTGACCACACCGACGCACCTGCTGGTGCGCCAGGACCTGGATCCCGCCCTCAAGCGCCTGGCGATAGCCGTGGCGATGGAGGTGCACGGCGGCGCCGATGCGTTCCATCGCGCGGGCGAGTTCCCGGCCCTGCGCTTCAGCGACTTTCCCTCGGCCCCCGAAGCGCGCCGGGTGCTGTCCCAGGGCCTGGGCGGTCTGGAGGCTCTGCTGCCCTTCTGGTGGGCGCAGGTGCTGCAGCGCCTGCTGGTGATCGGCGTGCCCATGCTGCTGCTGGCCCTGGTGCTCGCACGGCTGGTGCCGGCCTGGGTGCGCTGGCGGCTGGAGCACCGCGTCACCCGCTGGTATGGCGAGCTTCGGTTCATCGAGAACGACCTGGCCAACAACGCCGTCAACCTGGGCGGCATGGACCTCAGCCGCATCCACGGTCGGCTCAATGGCATGGAAATGGCCATCGTCGGCGAAGGGCTGCCACCGGAACTGGCGCAGCGCTGCTACACCCTGCGCCAGCACGTGAACTTCGTCCGGCAACGGATCCGGGAGTACCGCGGCCGATGAAGATCCTGCTGCTCTACCAGCGCCGCTGGTTCCTGATCTACCTGCCGCTGCTGCTCCTGCTGTGCACGGCGGTCGTGGCCATCCTGTGGGTCTGGAAGCCGCTGCCGCCCCAGCGCGTGGTCATCGGCACCGGCCCCGGCCAGAGCAGCTATCTGGAGCTGGCCCGCAACTACGCGGCCAGGCTGGAGAACCTGGGTATCCAGGCTGACATCGTCGCCCACGACCGGCCCCAGGACGCACTGGACCGCATGGCCGCGGGCGAGCGCGGCATCGATGTCACCTTCGCACAGGGTCTGTACGCGCCCAAGGGCACTGCGGTGCAGGCGCTGGCGGTGGTGGGTCACGAAATCGTGTGGGTGTTTGCGCGCGAAGGCATCGACCACCTGGACCAGCTGCGGGGCGGACGCGTGGCGGCCTCGGTAGAAGGTTCGTCCAACCGCATCGCGGCCGACCTGCTGCTGCGCCATGCCGGGCTGGCCAAGGACGAGGTGGCGTTCACGAACGACGTCGGCGACGCCGCGATCGATGCGATCACCGCCGGCCGCGTGGACGCCGTGGTGCATGTGGCGACCGGCGACTCGCAGACCGCAGCCACCCTGGCGCGGCTGGACGGCGTGCGCCTGCTGGGCGTGGAACGCGCCGGGCAGCTGGCCTCGCGCGAACCCCGGCTGCGCGCCCTGGTCATGCCCCAGGGATCGATCGAGCTGCGCGCCAACCTGCCGGCGGCGGACCTGCCCACCATGGTCACGCAGACCCACCTGATGGTGCGCGAGGACCTGCACCCCGCGCTGCAGCGCGCGCTGGTGGACGTGGCCGGTGAGCTGCACGTGATGTCCGGCTTCCTCGAAGGCCAGGGGCTCTACCCCACCGCCATCGGCAGCAACTACCCGGTGTCCCCGGTCGCCCGGACAGCGCTGCGCGGTGGTCGCCCCTGGATGGAAACCATCCTGCCCTACGGCATCGCGCAGTGGGCCGAGCTGGTGCTGTACGCGCTGCTGCCCGTGGGCCTGGCGGGCACCATGCTGCTGCTGCGCGCACCCCGCTACATCGACTGGCGCGTCGACGCCGCCATCCTGCATTTCTACGGAGAGCTCAAGTTCCTGGAGGAGGACCTCTCCAAAAACCCCGATCCGGTCCGGCTGCGCGCCGCCGCGCGCCGCCTTGTGATGCTGGAGCAGCAGGTCGACAAGATGGAGCTGCCCGACCGCTACGCCGACCGCTGGTACACGCTGCGCGAACACCTGCAGCAGGCGCGGACCCGGGTGCTGGCCGCACCGCAGACAGGCCCTCAGCCCATCCCGCAGAACTGAGCCGGGCTGCGCTACATTGGCGCGCCATGAGCGCTCCGCAACTGCACCCCGACCTGATCACACAACTACATGCCCTGGCCACCGGTCCGCGCCGGCTGCTCGGCGTGGTCGGCCCGCCCGGCGCAGGCAAGTCCACCCTGGCGGCGCTGATGGCGCAGGCGCTGGGCGAGCGCGCCCAGGCCGTGCCCATGGACGGCTACCACCTGGCGCAGGTCGAACTGGAACGGCTGGGCCGTGCGCAGCGCAAGGGCGCGCCGGACACCTTCGACGCCGCCGGCTACGCCGCCCTGCTGCGCCGGTTGCGCCAGCAGGCCGCCGACGAGACGGTCTACGCGCCCGATTTCCGGCGCGAGATCGAAGAACCCGTGGCCGGCGCCCTGCCCGTCTTTGCCGCCACGCCACTGGTCATCACCGAAGGCAATTACCTGCTGCTGGACGACGACCCGGCCTGGGCCCCCGTCGCAGACCTGCTCGACGAGGTCTGGTACCTCGACGTACCTGCGGACCTGCGGCTGGAACGGCTTGCCGCGCGCCACATGCAGTTTGGCCGCACACGCGAGCAGGCCCTGGCCTGGATCGCACAGACCGACGAACCCAACGCCCGCCGCATCGAAGCCTCGGCCCACCGCGCCCGACGCCGGGTGACCTGGGACGAACGCAGCAGCCAGTTTGTGTGAACGCAGGGCGTATGCCCTGCCCCCCAAATCGCCTGTTTCTGCAGCGCAACATTTCCCCTGTCCGGGGTGCTCGGGCCCCAGGGTTCGTAAACGTCACTTAAGTGACCCAACTTATCATCCTTAAGTTTTGTATCTCCTCGGCAGACCCCACGCTCCGAAGGGCACCAGAGCAGATCCCGAATCGGGCCGGCAGGCACCGCCAGGGGACACAACAAACAAAACGGGTGGTCTTGCATGCATCAGGCGCTCTCCAGCGAGCCAACAGGTCAATCCCCGCGCAAAGTGGCCCTCCGGTCGCTGGCGGTCGCCTTTCTCGCCGTCCTCCTGGTCTTTCTGCAGGCCAGGCTCAGCCGCGATCTCCAGATTGTTTTTGACCTGCGGGTCGAGCGCCCCGGCCCCTACCAGCTCTACCTGGCCGACGACCAGGGCAACTTCAGCGAGCGGCTGAACTACACCCGCTCGACGCGGGCGGGCGAGTGGCAGCGGCACACGGTCAACGTGAACACGCTGCGCAAGGTGACCCAGGTCCGCATGGACCCGACCACCCTGCCCGGCCAGGTGGATTTCGGCGCGCTGGAACTCCGAAGCCGCTGGGGCGTGCTCACCCTGCAGGGCCCTGAACTGCGCGAGGCCATACAGGGCATGAGCGACCTCGACGTGGTGGCGGTGGAGCCCGAGATGATCCGCTTCCGGGTCACCGGTGCCGACCCCCACTTCGTGTACCGGCTGCCCAAGCAGGTCATCAGCCCGCCCACGCGCCAGATCTGGCCGGTGGCGCTGGGTGTGGCCCTGTTCGCGGGCCTGGCCTGGCTGGCCGCGGAACTGGCCCTGGGCTGGATGCGCCGCGAGCGCCCGCGGTGGCACCAGGGCCTGTGGCAGGCCGTGGCCCGCGGTTGGCTGCTTCCGCTGGTGGTGTGCCTGGGCCAGACCTGGAAGGCCTCGGACCGCATCTCCAGCGACCCGATCGTCGGCGACGGCATCCAGAACATGCTGATGGCGGTGAACCTGTTCAAGCACGGCACCTTCTCGCTGGACAACAACAACAGCCCCCACCCCCGGCCCACCAACTTCCGCGAGCCGCTGGACCCGCTGGTGGTGGCGCTGCACCTGAAGCTGGCCGTGCCCGACGCAGTGGACCGGCCCATGGCCGACTTCCGGTCGGGCGACCTCACCCGCACCGTCAAGATGAGCAACCTGCTCTGGGTGTTCCTTGGCCTAGCGGGCATCTGGGCGCTGACGCGGCGGCTGGGCGGCAGCAACCTGGCAGGCGCCGTGGCCACGGGCCTGAGCTTCCAGATCTTCTTCCACGGCGGCACCTACATCGACACCCTGTACACCGAGCTGTCCGCCGCCACCCTGATGATCTGGGGCACCTACGGCCTGCTGCGGTCGGTGCAGCAGCAGTCGCTGGGCTGGTTCTTCGGCTCGGGCATGCTGATGGGTTTGCTGGCCCTGGGCAAGGCCTCGTTCGCCTACATCGGGGTCGTGGCCGTGCCGTTGCTGATGGCGGCCCTGCTGATCGCCCGGCGCCCCGACCGGTTTGCCTTCTCGCAGGTGATCGTGTGGGGGCTGGTGATGGGGTTTGCGTTCCTGCTCACCCTCTCGCCCTGGCTGGCGCGCAACTACGTGCACTTCGACAACCTGCGCATCAACGAGCGCGGTGGCCTGATCCTCTGGGGCCGCGCCCACATGAACAACATGAGCAACGAAGAGGTGCTCGGCCTGGTCTACGACCACAGCCCCACGCTGTACCGGCGCGCCGTGGCCGGCACCCACCTGGGTGAGAGGCCGGGCGACTTCGAACGCGGCGGCCGCTGGCAGCGCATCAACCGCCACCTCTCCACCTTCTGGGAGTCCGACCGCCGCGCCGCCTACGAGGGGCTGCCCGAGCAGGCCATCAGCTTCCACTACAACCTGGCCGCGCAATACAACCAGCGGGTGTTCCGCAAGCGCGAGGCGGGCCACCCCTTCCCCGACCAGGCCGTGGGCGACGAGATGAAGGGCGAGGCGATGGCCATGCTCAAGGCACGGCCCTGGCGCCACGTGGCGATGACGGTGCCTTTCTTCTGGCACGGCTTCTGGAGCTTCAAGAAGGTCGAGGTGCCGCTGGTGTCGCTCGAGACGCAAGACGCCATCGGCGAGCTGCTCAACCTGTTCGCCGGCGTCGCCCTGTTCGGCGTGTTCTGCTACGGCCTGTTCCGGCGCCACGCGCAGTGGGTGGCGGTGACCGTGCTGCCCGTGGGTCTGCTGATGTTCTACGCCTTCCTCAGCCACAACATCCCGCGCTACTCGTCACCGGCCCATCCGATGATGCTGCTGGCGCTGGTGCTGGTGGTGCGCACGCTGTGGCTGCGCTGGCGGCGCAGGCAGCATCTCCCCGGCCCCGAGCGGATCGTCGGCTGAAGCCATTTTCACCCCGCAGGGGTTTCACGACAACGACATGAAACAGCGGCACAGTGCCCGCTCGTCGTTGGAGTGAACCATGCTGATCAAGACCGAAAAAGGTCGCCTTGAACTGCGCCCGGGCCACCGCAGCCTGGGACAGCGCGAGCGTGCCCTTCTGCTGGTGGCCGATGGCCAGCAGAGCGAATCAAAAATGGCCGAGCTGTTCCAGGGCGATGGCCGCCGCCTGATCGACCAGTTGCTGGCCCAGGGCTATCTGGTGCGGCATGCGTCCGGCAACGCTGCGTCGCCTGCGCCTGTGTCGCCACCGCAGACCACGCCCCCTTCCTCGCATGGCGAGCAGTTCGCCGGCACCCGGTCGCTGGCCACCGCGCGCATGTTCCTGTTCGATCTGAGCGAGCGCCTGTTTGCCCCGCGCGACAAGGCGCTGGCCAACCGCTACCGGGACGCCCTGCGCGAGGCACGCGACCCCGAGGCCATGCTGGCCGTGGGCCGCGCCCTGATCGCCGACGTGGAGGCGCTGGCGGGCAGCGAACGTGCCGACGGCATCAGCGAGCGCCTGGCCAAACTGCTGCCGGCCGGATTGCTGGAAGCTGCGCCGTAACCCGAGCCCGGGCCACCGGCGCGCGGTTTTGCGACCTTGATTCCAGTAAACTCGCGCGATCAGGAGAGCGCTCCCCCGTGGAGCCGCCGAAGGCGCAGGCGGTCGTTGCAACGGCCCTGAACGCTCAGGCAAAAGGACTGATGACCACCAGCCGCAAGGCCGGTGTCCCCCACTGGAGAGAGGTGGCCCCAGCGGCCATCCACCGAAGGAGCAAGTGCGGCATCGCCCGTGCGAATCTCTCAGGTAAAGCGGACAGGGGGGCAGCACACGGATGCACCGTGTCGTCGCTGTGGCCCCGTGCCATGGCATCTGCCCCAGCTTCAAGAGTCCGCCCCATGTCCACGCCTTCCGACGCCACCGCCCTGCTCCAGACCCCGCTGAACGCCCTGCACATCGAACTCGGTGCTCGCATGGTGCCGTTTGCCGGCTATTCCATGCCGGTGCAGTACCCCGAAGGCCTGATGGCCGAACACCACCACACGCGCCGCTCGGCCGGCCTGTTCGACGTCTCCCACATGGGCCAGCTGCTGCTGTCCGGCCCCGATGCGGCGGCCGCGTTCGAGAGCCTGATGCCTGTGGACGTGATCGGCCTGGGCGTGAACAAGCAGCGCTACGGCCTTCTGCTCAACGACCAGGGCGGCATCATCGACGACCTGATGTTCGTCAACCGCGGCGACCACCTCTATGTGATCGTCAACGGCGCCTGCAAGCACGGCGATCTGGCCCATATCCAGGCCCGCATCGGCAGCCGCTGCACCGTCACCCCGCAGTTCGACCGCGCCCTGCTGGCCCTGCAGGGACCGGTGGCCGTGAGCGCGCTGCAGCGCCTGCTGCCCGGCGTCGAGAACCTGGTGTTCATGACCGGCCACGGATTCAACTGGAACGGCGCCGACCTGTACGTCACCCGCAGCGGCTACACCGGCGAAGACGGCTTCGAGATCTCGGTGCCCGCCGACAGCGCCGAGGCCTTCGCCCGCGCCCTGCTGGCGCAGCCCGAGGTCAAGCCCATCGGCCTGGGCGCCCGCAACTCGCTGCGGCTGGAAGCCGGCCTGTGCCTTTACGGCAACGACATCGACACCACGACCACACCGGTCGAAGCCGCCCTGAACTGGGCCATGCAGAAGGTGCGCCGCACCGGCGGCGAACGCGCCGGCGGATTCCCGGGCGCCGACGTGGTGCTGGCCCAGCTGGACGGCACCCAGCCCCTGACGCGCAAGCGCGTGGGCCTGGTCGCGCTGGAGCGCGTGCCCGTGCGCGAACACGTCGAGCTGCAGAGCCTGGACGGCGCAAAGATCGGCGAAGTCACCAGCGGCCTGCTCGGCCCCAGCGCCGACAAGCCGGTCGCCATGGGCTACGTCAGCCCTGAATGCGCCGCCGTCGGAACATGCGTGAACGCCATCGTGCGCGGCAAGGCCGTGCCGATGGAGGTCGCGTCCCTGCCTTTCGTCCCGAACCGCTACTACCGCGGCTGAGTCCTTCCACCTGTTTCATCTTTTCACCGGAGCCCACCATGACCACCAAATACACCGAAGACCACGAATGGATCACCGTTGACGGCGACACCGCCACCGTCGGCATCACCCACCACGCGCAGGATGCGCTGGGCGACGTGGTGTTCGTGGACCTGCCCGAAGTGGGCAAGACCTTCGCCCAGAAGGACGTGGCCGGTGTGGTCGAGTCGGTCAAGGCCGCCGCCGACGTGTACATGCCCATCAGCGGCGAAGTCACCGAGGTGAACGAGGCCCTGCGCGCCGACCCGTCCCTGGCCAACAGCGACCCGCTGGGCGCCGGCTGGTTCTTCAAGGTCAAGCTGAGCGACGCCTCGCAGCTGGACGCCCTGCTGGACGAGACCGCCTACACCGCCTTTTCGGCCAACGCCTGATTCCCTGCTGCCCGGAGCCTGCCGCCATGCTGATGCCGTCCGTCAAACCCCTGGGTGAACTCGAAAACGCCAGCGAGTTCATCGCCCGCCACATCGGCATCAGCGAAGCCGATGAAGCCCACATGCTGTCGGTCATCGGCGAGGCCTCGCGCCGCGCGCTGATCGACTCCATCGTGCCGCGCAGCATCGCTCGCAGCGCCGGCATGGACCTGCCGCCCGCTGCCATCGAAGCCGCGGCGCTGGCCGAACTCAAGGCCATTGCTGCCAAGAACAAGGTGTTCAAAAGCTTCATCGGCCAGGGCTACTACGGCACGCACACGCCGGGCGTCATCCTGCGCAACATCCTGGAGAACCCCGCCTGGTACACCGCATACACGCCCTACCAGGCCGAGATCTCGCAGGGCCGCATGGAAGCGCTGGTCAACTTCCAGACCATGGTGACCGACCTGACCGGCATGGCGATTGCCAACGCGTCCATGCTGGATGAAGCCACCGCCGCCGCCGAAGCCATGACACTGGCCAAGCGCTCGGTCAAGGCCAAAGGCAACACCATCGTGGTGGCCGGCGACGCGCACCCGCAGACCATCGAGGTGATTCAGACCCGCGCCAAGCCGCTGGGCCTGACGGTGAAGCTGGCCAACTCGGCGCCCGAATGGGCCGAGGCGCTCAAGGGCGACGACTACTTCGCCGTGCTGGCGCAGTACCCGTCCACCAGCGGCCGCATCGACGACCTGCGCGCCGACGTGCAGGCCGTGCACGGCAAGCAGGCGGCCTTCATCGTGGCGGCCGACCTGCTGGCGCTGACCCTGCTGGTGCCCCCGGGCGAGTTCGACGCCGACATCGTGGTCGGCACCACGCAGCGCTTCGGCATGCCCATGGGTGCGGGCGGCCCGCACGCCGCCTACATGGCCTGCCGCGACGAGTACAAGCGCTCGCTGCCCGGCCGTCTGGTCGGGGTGAGCGTGGACACGCACGGCAACCCGGCCTACCGCCTGGCGCTGCAGACGCGCGAGCAGCACATCCGCCGCGAGAAGGCCACCTCCAACATCTGCACGGCGCAGGTGCTGCCGGCCGTCGTGGCCAGCATGTACGCGGTCTACCACGGCCCGCAGGGGCTCAAGCGCATCGCGCAGCGCGTGGCCGCCTACACCGCCGTGCTGGCCGCCGGCCTGCAGCAGCTGGGCCACACGCTCACGAGCGAATCGGCCTTCGACACGCTGACCGTGAAGGCCGCCGACGCCGCCCAGGCAACAGCCATCGTGGCCAAGGCCCTGTCCAAGGGCGCCAACCTGCGCCTGTCCTGGGGCCAGTTCGTCAGCATTTCGCTGGACGAAACCACCACGCGCGACGACATCGCCCTGCTGTGGTCGGCGTTCGCGGCCGACGGCCAGGCCCTGCCCTCGTTCGACGCCTTCGAGAAGGGCGTGGAGCCGCTGATCCCGGCCGAGCTGCGCCGCACCAGCGCCTACCTCACGCACCCGGTGTTCGACAGCCACCACTCTGAGACCGGCATGCTGCGCTACATCCGCGCGCTGTCCGACAAGGACCTGGCGCTGGACCGCAGCATGATCCCGCTGGGCTCCTGCACCATGAAGCTCAACGCCACCAGCGAGATGATCCCCATCACCTGGCCGGAATTCGCGGGCGTGCACCCCTTCGCCCCCGCCGACCAGCTGGCGGGCTACCAGGAACTGGACGAGCAGCTGCGCGCATGGCTCTGCCAGGCCACGGGTTATGCCGGCATCAGCCTGCAACCCAACGCCGGTTCGCAGGGCGAATACGCCGGCCTGCTGGCCATTCAGGGCTGGCACGCCTCGCGCGGCGAGAGCCACCGCAACATCTGCCTGATCCCCTCGTCCGCCCACGGCACCAACCCGGCCAGCGCCCAGATGGTGGGCCTGCAGGTGGTGGTGACCAAGTGCGACGAGAACGGCAACGTGGACATGGCCGACCTGAAGGCCAAGTGCGAGCAGCACAGCGCCAACCTGGCGGCGGTGATGATCACCTACCCCTCGACGCACGGCGTGTTCGAGACCACCGTCAAGGAACTCTGTGCCCTGGTGCACCAGCACGGCGGCCGCGTGTACGTGGACGGCGCCAACATGAACGCCCTGGTCGGCGTGGCCGCACCGGGCGAGTTCGGCGGCGACGTGAGCCACCTGAACCTGCACAAGACCTTCTGCATCCCGCACGGCGGCGGCGGCCCGGGCGTCGGCCCGGTCTGCGTGGTGGCCGACCTCGTGCCCTTCCTGCCCGGCCATGGCCGTGGCAAGGAACCGGGTGGTGTGTGTGGAACGCCCGAGTCCCAGCATGCAGTGGGCGCGGTCAGCGCCGCGCCCCTGGGCAACGCGGCCGTGCTGCCCATCAGCTGGATGTACATCCGCATGATGGGCGCCGACGGCCTCAAGCACGCGACCGAAGCGGCCATCCTCTCGGCCAACTACATCAGCAAGCGCCTGGCCGACCACTACCCCACGCTCTACGCCTCGGCCAACGGCCATGTGGCGCACGAGTGCATCCTGGACCTGCGCGGCTTCAAGGAGACCTGCGGCGTGATGGCCGAGGACGTGGCCAAACGCCTGATGGACTACGGCTTCCACGCCCCCACGCTGTCCTTCCCGGTCGCCAACACGCTGATGGTCGAACCGACCGAGAGCGAGACGCGCGAGGAGCTGGACCGCTTCATCGACGCGATGATCGCGATCCGCGAGGAAATCCGCCGCGTGGAAAAAGGCGAGTGGCCGCAGGACGACAACCCGCTGAAGAACGCCCCGCACACCGCGGCCAGCGTGCTCAAGGGCGAGTGGCCGCATCCCTACCCTCGCGACGTGGCGGTGGCCGCCCAGGGCACGGCGCTCAACACCAAGTACTGGCCCTCGGTGGGTCGCGTGGACAACGTCTACGGCGACCGCAACCTGTTCTGCAGCTGCGTGCCGGTGAGCGAGCTGGCGTGAAAAGGAGCGGTGCCTGCGCGGATTAAGTTCCCTCTAAGAAGAGGGTCCAAGACTCGGAGTGCGTGCCCAGTCGTGCACGCACTCCCGCCCCCGCGGCATCCCTTCTCTCACATCACATGTCTGCACACCACCGAATCCGCATCGCCGCCAAGCCCCTTGCGTGCCTGGCCATGGCCTTTTTTTCGTTGTCGTCCCACGCCGACGGAACACACAGGCACTGGAACTACGAACGGGGCCATGAAGGCCCTGCGCACTGGGCCGAGCTCGAGCCCGCGTTTGAAGCCTGTGGCAAGGGGCAGCTGCAAAGCCCCATCGACATTCGCCAGGCGGTCAAGGCGGCATTGCCTGCGCTTCAGTTCGCCTACAACCCGGTCTCACCGAACCTCACCAACAACGGTCACACGATCCAGGTCAATGTTCCCGCCGGGCAGACGCTGACCGTCGGCGATCAGACCTACGAGCTGCTGCAGTTCCACTTCCACACCCCCAGCGAAGAGGCGGTCAATGGCAAGCGCGCCGCGATGGTGGCGCATTTCGTCCACAAGAATACCGCGGGTCAGCTGGGCGTGATCGGTGTGCTGATCCAGCCGGGTAAGACCAACGCCGCTTACGCCCCCGTGTTCAACCACCTGCCGCGCAAGGGCGAACACATCACGGTGGACGATCTGCAGCTGAACCTGGGTGCCCTGCTGCCGGCCAACAAGGCCTACTACCACTACACCGGCTCGCTGACCACGCCTCCGTGCTCCGAAGGCGTGAACTGGATGGTGCTCAAGGAGCCCGTGCGGCTGGGCGAAGAACAGATCAAGGCGTTCCGCCGCATCTTCAACGCCAACGCCCGCCCGATCCAACCCGGTCATGGCCGCGTGATCCAGGAATCCGAGTAAGCACCCGGGCTTGAACGCCGTCGAGTTCGAACAGACGCCGGTGGGGCCTGCCCTCACCGGCGTTTTTCATTTTTGCGGCAGGCGCCAGCCGGGCAGCTGCCAGTCGAGGGCGACAGCCAGCAGGCGGCTGCCGGTGGCCAGGGCGATGCCCACCAGGCTCGCCAGCTCGGAACCCAGGCCCAGCGCCACCAGCCCTAGAAAGGCGACGCTGCCCGCCACCGCACACAGCGCGTAAGGCCGGTGGTCCTGGTAGACCTTGGGCACCTCGTTGCACAGCACGTCGCGCGCGACGCCGCCCACGATGGCGGTGGTGGCGCCCATCAGCACGCTCACGCCCGGCGACATCCCGGCTGCCACGGCAATGCTGGTGCCCGAGATCGCGAACAGCCCGAGGCCGAAGGCGTCGGCCCACTCCATCAGCCGCGCGCCCGCGTCCTTGAGCACCGCCTTGAGCCACCAGGGCGCGCTGATCACCATGGCAAACACCAGCCAGAGATAGGCCTCGTGCTCGACCCAGAACAGCGGGCGGCGGTCCAGCAGCAGGTCGCGCACGGTGCCGCCGCCGAAGGCGCTGACGAAGGCGACCGAGAACACGCCGACCACGTCCATGCGCTTGCGCATGGCCTCGATCAACCCGGACATGGCGAAGGCCACCGTGCCACCCACCTCGATCGCGATCAGCAAAGCCGTGAGTTTCATGCGGCCCCATTCTGGACCACCCAGCCCGCCAGCCACTCGCGCAGGATGCGCAGCGCCGGCGCCTCCTGCCGCTGACTGAGCGTGACCAGTCCGAAACGCGCGGTGGCGTCCAGCGCGGGCGACATGCGCAGCGGCACCAGCCCCGGCGCGGCCGCATGGGCGGTCAGCACGATGGCCTGGCTCTGGCGCGCCACCTCGACGATGGTCAGCGTCTCGTCGCTGCGCAGGGTCACCATGTCGTCGGGGTTGGCCTGCGGGCCGTAGCGGCCAATCAGAATGCGCGCCACCTCGTCGCTCAGCGGCGTGGAGGCGATGGGGTAGGCCAGCACGTCCCCGATGGTCGCCGGCCGCCCGAGCTGCACCAGCGGGTGGTCCGGCCGCACCAGGAAGCCCGCCGCCAGCTCGAACACCTGCGCGATGGCGAGGTCGGCCGCGGGCCGCACCGAGCGCACGTCCAGCACCGCTGCGTCCAGCTGCTGCTCGCGCAGCGCGTCGACCAGCACACTGGTGTTGCCGCGCGAGATCTGCAGCTGCAGCTTCGGGTGGTGCTCACCCAAGTGCAGCATCAGCGGCACCGACAGCAGCGCGCCCGGTCCCGAGCTCAGGCCGATGCGCAGCGTGCCGATAAGCCCCGCGTGCAGGCCCTTGCCGGTCTGCTTGAGCGCCTCGGCGTCGGCCACCAGGCGGCGCGCCCGGTGCAGCGCCTCCTGGCCGAACGGGGTGAGCGCGATGCGCCGGCCCAGCCGGTCGAACAGGCGGCCGCCCAGCTCGTCCTCCAACCCCTGGATGCTGCGCGTCAGCGCGGGCTGCGTCAGGTAGAGCACCTTCGACGCCTGCACGAACGATCCCGCCTCCGCCAGCACCACAAAGTGCTTCAGCTGCACAAGGGTCATCCCCAATCTCCATCAAAAGTCATTGATCATTGCATATCAATGCATTGGACTTTAATTCAGGCGCTTCCTAACATGCAACAAAGTTCATGTTCCAGGAGCGCTTTGCATGGATCGCCTCAGTGACGCCGCCGTCGAACAATTCATAGCCGTCCGCCGCGACATCCACCGCCACCCGGAACTGGCCTTCAGCGAGCGCCGCACCGCCGCGCTGGTGGCGGCCCAGCTGGGCGCCTGGGGCTACGAGGTCACCACCGGCCTGGGCGGCACCGGCGTGGTCGGGCAACTGAAGCGCGGAACATCGAACCGAACCCTCGGCCTGCGCGCCGACATGGACGCGCTGCCGATTGCCGAGGCCACGGGCGCGGCCTGGGCCAGCTGCGCACACGGCGTGATGCACGCCTGCGGCCACGACGGCCACACCGCCATGCTGCTGGCCGCCGCGCACCACCTGGCGCAGCACGGCCGCTTCGACGGCACGCTGAACCTGGTCTTCCAGCCGGCCGAAGAAGGCGGCGGCGGTGCGCTGAAGATGATGGAGGACGGTCTGTTCGACCGTTTCCCCTGCGACGCCGTCTTCGCCATGCACAACATGCCGGGCATCCCGCAAGGCCAGCTGGTGTTCCGCAGCGGCCCGGCCATGGCCTCGTCCGACTACGCCACCGTCACCCTGCACGGCCACGGCGGCCACGGCGCCATGCCGCACAAGGCGACCGACGTGGTGGTGGCCGCAGCCTCGCTGGTGATGGCGCTGCAGACCGTGGTCTCGCGCCACGTCGACCCGCTGCAGCCGGCCGTGGTCACCGTGGGCGCGATCCACGCCGGCGAGGCCAACAACGTGATCCCGGCCGAGGCGCGGCTGGAGATCAGCGTGCGCACGCTGGACCCGCAGGTGCGGCGCAGTGTGGAGCAGCGCATCCGCGAACTGGTGCAGCTGCAAGCCCAGAGCTTCGGCGTGTGCGCCGAGATCGCCTGGCGCGCCGGCTACGCGGTGCTGGTCAACGACGATCAGCAGACCGCCCGCGCGCTGGCGGTGGCGCGCAAGCACTTCCCAGCCGACCAGATCAACCCGCAGGGCCCGATGGTCAGCGGCAGCGAAGACTTCGCCTTCATGCTCGAACGTGTGCCGGGCAGCTACCTCTTCATCGGCAACGGCGCCGACGGCGAACCCGGCGCCTGCATGGTGCACAACCCGGCCTACGACTTCAACGATCACAACATCGCCCCCGGCGCGGCCTACTGGATCGCCCTGGTCAACGAGCTGCTTTCCCCCACCCCTTGAGAACCACGACAGGAGACACGCCCATGAACGCCCGCATCCGCATCCACTTCGCTCTGGCCGCCACCGCGCTGGCCACCCTGGGCCTGGCCAGCACCGCCGCGGCCCAGACCTTTCCGTCCAAGCCGGTCACGCTGATGGTGCCCTACCCCGCGGGCGGCCTGTCGGACGTGATCGCGCGCTCGGTCAACAACACCCTGGGCAAGCAGCTGGGCCAGCCGGTGATCGTGGAAAACCTGGGCGGCGCCAGCGGCTCGATTGCCGCGGCCAAGGTGCTCAACGGACCGAGCGACGGCTACACCCTCTTCCAGGGTTCGCCGAACGAGCTGATCCTGGCGCCGCTGGCGATCTCGTCCATCAAGTTCAAGAGCGAGGACTTCCGCCTGGTGCAGATGATCGCCACCGCACAGATCGCCTTCCTCGCAAAGAAAGACCTGCCGGTGAACAGCGTGGACGAGTTCGTCGAACACGCGCGCAAGGCCGCCAAGGACGGCAAGCCGCTGACCTTCGCCAGCGTCGGCCCCGGTTCGTTCTACCACCTGCTGGGCGAGCACCTGTCCAAGGTCACCGGCATTCCGATGGTGCACGTGCCCTACAAGGGCGCCGCCCCGGCCGAGCAGGACCTGATGGCCGGCCAGGTGGACTTCTTCCTTGCGCCCTACGGCAAGAAGTACGACGAGATGCAGAAGCAGGGCCGCGTGAAGGTGCTGGCCATGCTCAACAGCGAACGGCTGGAGAGCGTGAAGCAGTACCCCGCGATCAGCGAAAGCAAGCAGCTCAAGGACTTCACGTTCAAGATCTGGACCGGCTACTTCGTCAAGCGCGACACGCCCGAACCTGTCGTGGCTGCGCTGCACAAAGCCATCACCGGCACCCTGGGCGACCCGGCGGTGCACGCCGCGCTGGAAGCCAACAGCCAGCTGCTGCCCAAACCGCAGACGCTGGCCGAGGCCGACAAGGCGTATGCCGATGGCACCCAACAGTTCAGGGCCATCGTCAAATCCATCGGTCTGCAGGCACAATAAGCGCCTTCTTCCGCTGATCGGGAGAGACCGGCCCCACAGGGGAACCGGCGCCGAAGGAGCAACCGCCCCGGAAACTCTCAGGCAAAAGGACCGATCGGCGTTCAGCGCGCACTCAGCGCAACACTCTGAAGAGTGGCCGGGATTCGTCCCCCGGCCCACCGCAGGAGCAAGTCCGCCCACCCGGCGGGTGAATCTCTCAGGTCACAAACAGAGGGGGTCATGGTCCGCACACGGTGTGCGGGCCGTGCCCATCCCTGTTTGACGGCCTTTCCAGAGAGATTCCCATGGCTCAGTCCACGCACATCATCGTCATCGGCGGCGGCATCACCGGCGTCACCAGCGCCTACGCCCTGTCCCGCGAAGGTCACCAGGTCACCCTGATCGAACAGCACCGCTACGCGGGCATGGAAACCAGCCATGCCAACGGCGGGCAACTGTCGGCATCCAACGCCGAAACCTGGACCCACCCGTCCACCCTGCTCAAGGGCATCAAGTGGATGCTCAAGGCCGACGCGCCGCTGCTGGTCAACCCCAAGCCGAGCTGGCACAAGCTGAGCTGGTTCGCCGAGTTCGCGGCCGCCATTCCCAAGTACCGCGAGAACACCATCGCCACCGCGAAGCTGGCGATTGCCGCGCGCGAGCACCTGTTCGGCTGGGCGCAGGCCGAGGGCATCGATTTCGACCTGAAGAAGCAGGGCATCCTGCACATCTACCGCGACAAGGCCGGCTTCGACCACGCGGGCGAGGTCTCCAAGCTGCTGGCCGCGGGCGGTCTGCCGCGCTGCGCCGTCACCCCCGACGAGATGCGCGCCATCGAACCCACGCTGGCCGGCAGCTACTACGGTGGCTACTACACCGAGAGCGATTCCACCGGTGACATCCACAAGTACACCCACGGCATGAGCCAGGCCTGCGAACGCCGTGGCGTGCGCCTGCTGACCGGCCGCGCCGTGGCGCGTGTGCAGAGCACCGGCAAAACCGCCCACGTCACCCTGGACGACGGCCAGGTGGTGAGCGCGGACGCCGTGGTGGTCTGTGCCGGCGTGCACAGCCGCGCCATTGGCGCGCAGCTGGGTGACCGGCTCAATGTGTACCCGGTCAAGGGCTATTCGATCACGGTGATGCTGAACGACGAGGCCAGCCAGGCCGCCGCGCCCAACGTCAGCCTGCTGGACGACGAGACCAAGCTGGTCACCAGCCGCCTGGGTGTGGACCGTTTCCGCGTGGCCGGCACGGCCGAGTTCAACGGCTTCAACCGCGACATCCGGGCCGACCGCATCAAGCCGCTGGTGGACTGGGTCAACCAGTGCTTCCCAGGCGTAAGCACGCGCCGCGTCGAGCCCTGGGCCGGTCTGCGGCCCATGATGCCGGACATGCTGCCCCGCGTCGGCCCCGGCCGCCTGCCCAACGTGTTCTACAACACCGGCCACGGCCACCTGGGCTGGACGCTCTCGGCCATCACCGCGCACCAGCTGGCCGGGCACGTGGCGCAGTGGGAAGATGCGCGCTCGGGTCGCGGCGTGGCCCGGCCCGCGCTGGCCTGACGCACACACAACACCACCACAACAACAACCAGGAGACACGCATGGCGGTATCGGCTTTCGACCTGTTCAAGATCGGCATCGGGCCCAGCAGCTCGCACACGGTCGGCCCCATGCGCGCGGCGCGCCTGTTCGCGCACGGGCTGGAGACCGCCGGCCTGCTGCCTGCCGTGGCGCGGGTGCAGGTGGGCCTGTACGGCTCGCTGGGCGCCACCGGCCGCGGCCATGGCAGCGACAAGGCCGTGCTGCTCGGGCTGTGCGGCCACGAGCCGGAGTCGGTGCCCATCGAATCGGTAGAACCCACCGTGCGCGCCATCCGCGAACAGGGGCGCATGCCGCTCATGGGCACGCACACCATCGACTGGGCCGACCGCGAGGACCTGACCCTGCACCGCCAGGCCCTGCCGCTGCACGCCAACGGCATGCGCCTGACGGCGTGGGACGCAGCGGGCGCGGTGCTGTCCGAGCGCACCTTCTATTCGGTGGGTGGTGGCTTTGTGGTGAGCGAGGAGGTCATGGCCGACGGCCAGCGGCAGAAGGTGATCGCACCCGACATCACACAACTGCCGATCCCGTTTCGCACCGGCGACGAGCTGCTGCAGCGCTGCCGCGAACACGGCCTGTCCATCGCGGGCGTGATGCGCGCCAACGAGCGCCACTGGCGCAGCGACGAAGAAATCCGCGTCGGCCTGCTGCGCATCTGGGACGTGATGCAGGCCTGCGTGCAGCGCGGCTGCAGCACCGACGGCGTGCTGCCCGGCGGCTTCAAGGTGCGGCGCCGCGCGCCCGCCCTCTACCGCGACCTCACCGGCCACCCCGAGAAGGCGCTGACCGACCCGCTCGCCGTGCTCGACTGGGTCAACCTCTACGCGCTCGCGGTCAACGAAGAGAACGCCGCCGGTGGTCGCGTGGTGACCGCGCCCACCAACGGCGCGGCCGGCATCGTGCCTGCGGTGCTGCACTACTACCGGCGCTTCGTGCCCGGCGCGAACGACGACGGCGTGGTCGACTTCCTGCTCACGGCTGCGGCCATCGGCATCCTCTACAAGGAAAACGCCAGCATCAGCGGCGCCGAGGTGGGCTGCCAGGGCGAGGTGGGCGTGGCCTGCTCCATGGCCGCCGGTGCGCTGTGCGCGGTGCTGGGCGGCACGCCCGAACAGGTGGAGAACGCCGCCGAGATCGGCATGGAACACCACCTGGGCCTGACCTGCGACCCGGTCGGCGGCCTGGTGCAGATCCCCTGCATCGAGCGCAACGCCATCGCCTCGGTCAAGGCCATCAACGCCGCGCGCATGGCGCTGCGCGGCGACGGCACGCACCACGTCAGCCTGGACAAGGTCATCAAGACCATGCGCGAGACCGGGGCCGACATGAAGACCAAATACAAGGAGACCGCCCGCGGCGGGCTGGCGGTGAACATCGTGGAGTGTTGACCCCCAAGCCCGCCCGACCGGCCCTTGTCGGCACAATCGGGGGATGACAGCAGCTGCCTTCCGCGTGCTGAGCCTCATCCCGCCGATGACGCAGCTCAACACGCCCTACCCCTCCACCGCCTACCTCACCGGCTTCCTGCGCTCGCGCGGCATCGACGCGGTGCAGGAAGACCTGGCGCTGGCGCTGGTGCTCCAGCTGTTCACACCGGCCGGACTGGAGGCGTTGCGCGGCTGCGCCCTGGCGCAACCCGAGGCGCTGCGCACGGCCAGCGTGCACAACTTCCTCGACCAGTTCGAGGCCTACCGGGCCACCATCGGCCCGGTCATTGCTTACCTGCAGGGGCGTGATTCGACCCTGGCCTACCGCATCGCCGCGCGTGGCCTGCTGCCCGAGGGGCCGCGTTTTTCCGCTCTGGACAACTATGTGGATGACGGCAGTGGCGACCCGCTGGGCTGGGCCTTCGGCGCCCTCGGCGTGCAGGACAAGGCGCGCCACCTGTGCACGCTCTACCTCAACGACCTGTCGGACGTGATCCGCGACGCGGCCGACGAACGTTTCGAGTTCGTGCGCTACGCCGAGTCGCTGGCCAGCAGCCAGCCCAGCTTCGACCCATTGGCCAATGCCCTGGCCGCGCCGCCCTCATTGGTCGACCGGCTGCTGCACGACCTGACCCTGGCGACCATCCACCGCCACCAGCCCACGCTGGTGCTGCTGTCGGTGCCCTTCCCCGGTGCCATGTACGCCGCGCTGCGCATCGCGCAGACCATCAAGGCGCAGAACCCGCACATCCGCATCGGCCTGGGCGGCGGCTTCGTCAACACCGAACTGCGCGAGCTGAAAGACCCTCGTGTGTTCGATTTTGTGGACTACGTGACGCTGGACGCGGGCGAGCGGCCCGTGCTCTCGCTGATCGAACACCTGCACGGCGAGCGCGGCAAGCAGCGCCTTCAGCGCACCTTCCTGCGCGAGAACGGCGAGGTGAAGTACGTCAACCTGGCCGAGCCCGACATCCCGTTCGAGGACGTGGGCACGCCCACCTGGGACGGCCTGCCCATCGACCGCTACCTGAGCCTGCTGGACATGCTCAACCCCATGCACCGGCTGTGGAGCGACGGGCGCTGGAACAAGCTGACTGTGGCGCACGGCTGCTACTGGAAAAAGTGCAGCTTCTGCGACGTGAGCCTGGACTACATCGGCCGCTATGAAACCGCGACCGCGTCCACCCTGGCCGACCGCATCGAGAAGATCGTCCACGAGACCGGCCAGACCGGCTTCCACTTTGTCGACGAGGCCGCGCCGCCCAAGGCGCTCAAGGCCCTGGCCGAGGAACTGATCCGCCGCGACCTGCAGATCAGCTGGTGGGGCAACATCCGCTTTGAAAAAACCTTCACGCCCGAGCTGAGCGAGCTGCTGGCGCAAAGCGGCTGCATCGCCATGAGCGGCGGCCTCGAAGTGGCCAGCGACCGCCTGCTGCAACTCATGAAAAAGGGCGTGAGCGTCGAGCAGGTGGCGCGCGTCACCAAGGGCTTCACCGACGCCGGCATCCTGGTGCACGCCTACCTGATGTACGGCTTCCCCACCCAGACCCTGCAGGACACGGTGGACGCACTCGAATACGTGCGCCAGCTGTTCGAGAACGGCTGCATCCAGAGCGGCTTCTTCCACCGCTTTTCCTGCACCGTGCACTCCCCCGTCGGCATGGACCCGGCGGCCTACGGCGTCGAACTGATCCCGCTGCCCGAAGTGACGTTCGCGAAGAACGACATCGGCTTCACCGACCCCACGTCCATGCCACCCGGCGTGGACCACGACCTGCTGGGCCAGGGCCTGCGCAAGGCGATCTACAACTACATGCACGGACTGTGCGTGGACGACGACGTGCGCCGCTGGTTCGAGCACCTGCCCTGCCAGGTGCCGCGGCCGACGGTCAAGCGCGGGAAGATTGCGAAGGCACTGGCGCAGCACGGCTGACCCCCGGCCCCAAGCGGTTTTGCCGGATGCGGTAGAACCGGCGCGTGCACAACGACTTCAAAGGCAACAAGGCCCACCTGCCCAGCAAACCCTGTGTGGTCTGCGGCCGGCCCATGAGCTGGCGCAAGGCCTGGGCAAAGAACTGGGACGACGTGAAGTACTGTTCCGACGCCTGCCGGGCGCGCAAGAACACCGCGCCGCCGAATGCCTGAGATGCCGGCCGCGCCCATCCGCCACCTGGTCATCGTGCTGGGCGACCAGCTGGACCACGACAGCACCGCGTTCGACGGCTTCGACCCCGCGCGGGACCTGGTGTGGATGGCCGAAGTGGCGCAAGAGTCCACCCACGTCTGGTCGGCCAAGCCGCGCATCGCGATCTTCCTGAGTGCGATGCGGCACTTCGCCGCCGAGCTGAGCGAGCGCCACCTGCCGCTGCGCTACGCGCGGCTCGACGACGCCGACAACACCGGCACGCTGGCGGGTGAACTGCAGCGCGCCATCGCCGACCTGCGGCCCCAAGGTCTAATCCTCACCGCCCCCGGCGACTGGCGCGTGCTGCAGGCCCTGCGCGGCGTGGCGGCGCAGGCCGGCCTGCCACTGGAGCTGCGCGACGACACACACTTCTTCAGCACCGTGCGCGAGTTCGCCGCCCACGCCCAGGGCCGCAAGCAGCTGCGCCTCGAATACTGGTACCGCGAGCTGCGCAAGAAACACGGCGTGCTGATGGACGGCCAGCAGCCGGTGGGCGGCCAGTGGAATTTCGACGCCGACAACCGCGAGAGCTTCGGCAAGGCCGGCCCGCAGAACGTGCCGCCGCCGTTCTTCATCGAACCCGATGTCACCACGCGCGAGGTCATCGACCTGGTCAATACGCGCTTCGCCGACCATCCAGGCTCGCTGGACCACTTCGCCTGGCCCGTCACCCGCGCCGACGCGCTGCGTGCGCTGGACGACTTCATCCAGCTTCGCCTGCCGCGGTTCGGCCAGTTCGAGGATGCGATGTGGGCCGGCGAGGTCTGGCTCTGGCATTCGCAGCTCAGCGCCGCGCTCAACCTCAAGCTGCTGAACCCGCGCGAGGTGGTGGCCGCGGCCGAAGCGGCGCACCGCAGCGGCCATGCGCCGCTGGCCGCGGTGGAAGGTTTCATCCGCCAGATCCTGGGCTGGCGCGAGTACGTGCGCGGCATCTACTGGACGCAGATGCCCGGCTACCTGGACCGCAACGCGCTGGACGCACAAGCCCCACTGCCGGCCTGGTACTGGACCGGCGAGACCGAGATGGCCTGCCTGCGCGAAGCCATCACGCAGACCCTGGCGCACGGCTACGCCCACCACATCCAGCGCCTGATGGTCACGGGCCTGTACGCGCTGCTGCTGGGCGTGCGGCCGCAAGCAGTTCACGAGTGGTACCTCAGCGTCTACGTGGACGCGGTGGAATGGGTGGAGCTGCCCAACACCCTGGGCATGAGCCAGTACGGCGACGGTGGCCTGCTGGGCAGCAAGCCCTATGTGGCCACCGGCAAATACATCCAGCGCATGAGCAACCACTGCGGCGGCTGCCGCTTCGACCCAGCGCAGAGCACCGGACCGAAGGCCTGCCCCTTCACCACGCTGTACTGGGACTTTTTGATGCGGCACGAGACCATGCTGCGGCAGAACCCGCGCATGGCCATGCAGATGAAGAACCTGGACCGGCTGGCGCCCGAGGCGCGCGGGGCCATCGCCGAACAGGCCCGGGCGCACCGCGACGCCCAGACCTGACAGCAGCCGCGAGCGGCTTGTGCCGCGAGGCCGGTGCCGGCCTCAGCGCAGCATCTGGAAGTACGCCGTGGTCACCGCCACCTGCGATTCGTCCAGCGAGGTCGGCGTCGTGCTGCCGAAGGCCATGCGGTCGTCCAGGGGCCAGATCTGGCCGGTGGTCACGGCGATCGAATTCGCCAGCGAGATGTCGCGCAGCTTGCCGAAGCGGGCGTCGCCCTTGCCGTCCACCTGCTGGTCCAGCAGCGACACCAGCGAGTAGGTCACGTTCTGCAGCGTCATCACGTTGCGCGTGCGGGTCACGTAGGTGCCCACGCTGGCGCCGGGCTCGGCCCAGTTCACGCTCTGGAAGCAGACCCGCACCTCCTGCGGGTTGCCGTTGCTGTCGAGGTAGGCGTAGCGGTCCTGCTGGCCCTCGGTGCGACCCTCGGGCAGGCGCACACCGGCGGCCAGGAAGGCGTTGATCAGGTCGTTGCCGCACAGCGCGGTGCCCGCCGGGGCGGTGTTGCCGTTGATGCGGCCGGTCGGGTCGGTGGGGTTGTCGCCCGGCGGGTAGCCCACGCCAGTGACGTAGGCCTCGTAGGCCAGTTGCCAGCCCTGCACGAAGTCGGTGGACAGCCGCTGGTAGGACGCATTGCGCTGCAGATCGCGCCCCACCGCCACCGCCCCCAGCATCAGGCCGATGACCAGCAGGGCCACGCCCAGTTCGATCAGGGTGAAGCCGCGCTGCCGGGCCAGGCCCGGCCGGCGGGCGGAGAAGGAAGGTTTGTTCATGGGGTTCACCTCGGGGTCCGCCGCGTTCAGAAGCCGATGGCGTCCGCCCGCAGGGCATTGCGGTTCACGGAAATGGAAAGCTCGGTCGCGGCCGTGGTGCGCGCGGCGAAGTCGGCGTGGTCCTGCTCTGCTGCGTCCAGCGACTCCACCGACAGCACCATCGAGGCCGCCGCCGCCACCGAACCCGCCACCGCCGCCACGATGCCGGCCGCGGCCAGACCGATCTGGAACGAGCGAGCACCCGCGCTCATCGTGGTGTCGCCCACGGCCGAGAGCATCTCCTTGGCCGCATCCAGGTCCGCCGAGATGGCGCCCGCGATGCCCGCCGCCGATGCGGCCACATCCGCCTCGGCCAGTTTGATCGCCACATAGAGCTGGTCGCGGTAGTCGTACATCGCACGCTCCATCACCAGCGCGCCGGTGGCGGCGTTGAAGTGGGCGTGCGAGGCGGCGGAGAGCGCGCCGCCACAGCGCAGTTCGGAAAACAGCTCGGCGGCGCTCATGGCGATCACCTGGTCGTCGTAGGCGTCGCTGATGGGCGTGCGCGGCGCGGCGAAGGTCGGGTCGGCATCGCTGACGCTGGCGTTCAGGCCGTCGAAGGACAGGCCGTTGCCGTCGGCGTCCAGCATGCCCGGCGCCGCGATGACGAAAGCCACGGCCCGGCGCGCACCGGAGGCCGACACCGCCAGCCGCCCGGCCGGCCCGGCGAAGGCGTCGGTCGTGGTGTTCAGCGCCAGGCACAGGTCGATCTGGTTGACCGACTGGGCACCGCCCACCGGACAGGGCGGGCTGTTGGCGGCGCTGCAGGCGGCGTTCAACGGGTCGGTGCCGGTGGTGGCCTCGGTCGCGCCGAGCTGGACAGTGGCCAGCGACGGGATGGGTGGCATGTTGGGGTTGGGGCCGTCGCCGTTCTGCGGGCGCGGGTTCGGCGTCAGCGCGCGCAGCGGGTTCATGCGGTCCAGCGCCACCGCCAGGTCGCGGTCGCCGGCCGCGGTGGCCGAGGCCTCGCGGTACACGCCGTAGCGCAGGCGGCCCGCTTCCGGGCGCGGCAGGCCCAGGGTCTGCCAGGGCACATAGCCCACCTGGCGCAGGCCGGCGCCCGCCGCGCAGGACTCGACCCCGTTGGCGTCGACGGCCGGGCACGGCAGGCGGTGCTGGGCGTGGGCAAACCCCACCAGGGCGTCGCGCGCCTGCAGCTGTGCGTCCATCTGCGCGGTACCGACCCGCTGGCGTTCCTGGAACTGCCAGTACACCACCGCGCCAAGCAGCACCATGCCCAGCGCCAGCAGCGCGACGGAAAGCTCGACGAGCGAAAAACCCGCCTGGTGGCGCTTCATCATGGGTTGAGTCCCTTCCGGTCGAGCACCACCGCGTTGTCCAGCGCGTCGGCCAGGCTGTTGTAGACGTGGATGGCGTAGGCGTTGCCCGCCACCAGCTTGTCGCGTGCGGCCTGCAGGTCTTCCTGGGCCGCGGTCAGGTCCTGTGCGGCCAGCACGGTCTCGGCAATCGACGCGGCCACGTTGACCGCGGCCATCACCACGATGAAGGCGGTCACGCCTTCGGTGTTGGCCGCCGAGGCGATGCTGAGCACCGCGCTGGTGGTGGCCAGCGCCAGGCCCATGGCGGCCAGGGCCACGCCCGACTCGGCGCCGTCCACCGCGGACTCGGCCTGGTCGATGTCGAAGCGCAGCAGGGACCAGTACTGCTGCATCACGCGCGCAGTGTCGTAGGCCGCGTAGCTCGACTGCATGGCCACCTGCATCTCGCTCAGGCGCACCGCACAGCCCAGGCGGGCCGACAGGTCGCCCGGGCCGACGGCGAGCATGAGGTCGTCGTAGTTGAGGTCCTGCGAACGGCCCGGCAGGTCGAAGCGGAAGCTGGCGCTGGCCCCTTCGGCGTTGTTGCCTTCGAACTGGCGGTTCGCGCCCGGGTGGGCGATCACGAAGCCCACCGGCACGCTGCCGCCGGTGGCGCCGGCGCGCAGCACACCCGTGGCCCCGCTGTTGGCCGCCAGGCGCCGCACCACGGCACACCAGTCCAGGCCGTTGACCACCGGGCGCAGGGCGACCGCGTCGGCGTAGGAAGCGTTGACACGGGTGCCTGCGGCGGTCACATCGGCCGGCACGGGGCTGAGCGCCGGGAACACCGGCACCTCGGTGAAGGTGAGGCCGAAGTCGGGCCAGTCCTGGGCCGCCGGCAGGGCCGCCAGGTCGGCACCGCCGCCGCGGTTGGCGCCGTAGTGCAGCGCCGCCAGTTCGCTGTCCATGCCCAGCGTGCGCCAGGGAAAGCGCACCGCGGTCGTGCTGCTGCAGGCCTCGACGCCGTCGGTGCCAGCGGCCGGGCACGGCAGGCGGTGGTTCGCCAGCAGGAAGCCTTCCACGCTGGCCTGGGCCTCGTTGAGCTGGCGCTGCATGTCAGTACGGTCCATCGGCGCCTGGGTGGTCGCCACCCAGCGCCAGGCCATGACGCCGATGATGCCGATGGCCACCAGGGCCACACCCATCTCCACCAGGGAGAAACCGCGTTGTCTGAATGGTGGCCGCCTCATCGCGTGCCCCCCTTGATGTCCACGTTGATCAGGATGCTCTCTGCGGCATCGGGCGGCATCGGCGTGACGCCGGAGCCGGTGATGTTGCAGGGCGGCGGGTTGGCCACCTGGGCCGCCAGCGAGTCGTAGGAGTCCTGCGCCGCGTCGATGCGGCGGTCGGCAGCGGCCAACGAACGGTTGAGTTCGTCAATCTCGCTCTGGATCTGCTCAGGCCGGAAGTAGCGGCTGCTCGGCCCCGGGGCCAGTGCCACGTTGGTGGCCGGACCGAACAGGTCGTTGAGCGCGGTCTGGATTGCCGAGTAGGTGTTGATGTCCCCGGGTTGGCAGACGTTGATGGCGGTGGTGGAACAGGCCCAGACGACGCTGGGCAGCACCTGCAGCTGGTAGCGGCCCGGGTTCTGCAGGCTGTTGTAGTTGCTGGCGTAGGACGACTGGGCCGAGTTGATCGAGGTCAGGGCGGCGGTCTGCGCCGCCTGCGCGGCGGCCAGGTTGGACTGTGCTGTCGCCAGCTCGGTGACTGCGTCGTCGTATTCGTTCTGCAGAGCGGTCGCATCCTGCAGCAGCGACAGACGCGCGGTTTTCTCCAGGCGCTCCGTTTGCAGCGGAGTCAGTTGGGTCTGCACCGCATCTCGCTGCGCGGTCAAGGAAGCAATCAAGTCCGGGTCGGATGTGGCGCTGATCTGTTGGTTCAGCGAAGTCACCTGTTGACTCAGCGGTGCGATCTGCGTGTCCAGCGCCGCGATCTCCGACTGCAGCTGGCCGATCATCGACGTGCGGTTGGCGATCATGTTGGCGTAGTCGTCGCGGGTGGCGGTCCAGTTGGTCACCGCGTCCTGGTAGAGCGCCACCTGGGTCGTCGCGTCGGAGTAGCTGTTGTTGGCGGTGCCCCAGGTGGCGGCCGACGACAGCAGCGTGTCGACCCGGCCGTCGATGCTGGACCAGGGGTAGCCCCAGCGCACCCAGAACCGCAGGCTGGCAATGGCCTGGTTGCGCGCCGCGATCGCGTTGCTCAGCTCGATCTGCTTGGCCGCGATCTCGTTCACGATGGCCTGGCGGTCGGCGATGGCATCGTTGAGCTCGCCCTGTGCCTGGTTGAGCTGGTCTGTCAAATCTGGCACGGAGCAACTCAGCGACGAGGCATCGACATCGCTGTCGGCCAGCGCGAGCGCATTGCCAGCCAGCACGGCCGCCGTCACGTTGGCCGCGATGGAGGCCACGTTGGCCACGATCACGCCGGCCGTGAGCGCCGCCGACGTGGTGTGGATGCCCGCAGCCGCACAGGCGTTGGCCAGGATGCCCAGGGAAGCAATGCATGCCGCCCACTCGCCGGCCGCGTTGCCCGCGTCGCTGATGCCCTCCAGCACCACACCCGCGGTTTCCACCGCGGTGATGGCGGCGCCGATGGAGGCGAAGATGATGGCGCGCTCGGCCGACTCGATGTTCTCCTCCTTCATCTCGTCGACCGAGCTGGAGATGTCGTGCGCCAGCGCCACCGTGTTGATGGAGTCGACCAGCACGTTGCAGTGGAAGGCGGTCTGCAGCGCACCGAAGGGGCGGTCGAGCACGATGTCGTCGTAGGTGGCCAGCAGCGGTGCACGCTGCGGGTCCTCCAGCACGCTGGTGGCCCCGGTGTTGGCGCCGTCGAACAGCGAGCCGTCGCCGTCGGTGTCCTCGTCGCCCGGGTGGGCCAGGGCGTAGGCCACGGCGCGCGCGGGGGCCGCGTTCACCTGCGCCATGCCGGCGGCCAGCGCGGTGTCGGCGCCGGCCTGCAGGCGCTGGCAGAAGTCGGCCAGGGTGCGGATGTTTTCCTGGTACGGCGGCGCATCGCGCATGGCGAAGAAGGTGGCGCCGTCGTCGTCGTATTCGAGCGGTCGCCAGGCGTCGTCCAGCACCGTCAGGTCGAAGTCGCCCGCGCCGCGCTGCACCAGGTAGCGGATCTGGCCGATGTCCACGCCCGGATCGGCACCGGCCATGCGCAGCGTGGTGGCGGGCAGCCAGCCCTTCTGTTCGGTGCCGCCGCAGTCTTCCACACCATCGCGGTCGGTGTCGGGACACGGCAGGCGGCGTGCCACGGTGGCGAAGGTCTGCAGCGCCTGGTCGGCCTGCGACAGGTGCAGGCGTTCGAGCCGCGCGTTTTCAACAGCGGTGCGCTCGCGCCACTCCAGGTACCCCATGGTCGCCAGGCCGCCCAGCACCGCGATGAGCAGCATCACCTGCAGCAGGCCGAAGCCCCGCTGCACGGTGCGGCGGGAAGGCAGGGGCACCCGGATGGCCATCAGCCGCCCCCCATGGACTGGCTGACCGACTGGCGCACCAGGTCGTAGATGGGCAGCAGCAGCGCCACGATCAGGAAGATGAACAGGCCACCGGCCAGCAGGATCAGCGCCGGCTTGACGATCTCGCCCAGCGACTTGACCACCACGTCCAGGCGTTTGCGGTATTCGTCGGAGAGGCGGTCGAGCTGCTTTTCCAGCGAACCCGACTCTTCGCCCACCGAGATCATGCGCACCGCCATGGGCGGGAAGCCGCCGACGCGGCGCATCGAGGCACCGATGCCCTCGCCCCGCGCCACGCCGTCGCGCACCTTGATCAGGCGCGCCCGGTAGTACTCGTTGGAGGTGGCGCGCGAGAGCACGTCCAGGCTCATCATGAAGTCCAGACCCGCCCGCACCAGCAGCGAGAGGTGCTCGGTGATGAAGGCCATGCCCGACGAGGTCGAGAGCGTGCGCAGGATGGGCAGGCGGTGCATCAGCTCGTGGCAGCCCTGCTTGAACTTCGGCACCGAGCGGTAGAGCCAGACCAGGACCACCACCAGCAGCACCACGCCGATGGCCACCAGCAGCAGGTACTGCACCAGCACGTCGGACACGTTGATCAGCCACTGCGTAAGCGGCGGCAGCTTGGCGCGCAGCTGCTTGAACAGCTGGGCCAGGTTGGGCACCACGTAGTAGAGCCAGAAGAAGCCCACGGCCATGATGGACGCCAGCACCAGCGTCGGGTAGATCATGGCGGTGCGGATGTCGCGCTTGATGTCGATCAGCCGCTCCACGTGGGCCGCCGACTCCAGCAGCATCCTGGGCAGCGCGCCGGACTCGTCACCGATCTCGGCCAGGTTGCGCACCGTCTCGGGAAACACGTCGGGGTGGCGTGCGAAGGACTGCGTGATGCGCATGCCCGAGCCCATGTCGGTGTGCACGCGGCGCGCGATGTCGGCCACGCCGGGGTGGCCCGACTGGTCCTCGATCAGGGTGCGCAAGGCCTCCATCATCGGCACGCCGGCGTCGAGCATGATGCCCATGTCGCGCAGGAAGCCCGCCAGGTCCACCGGCCGCACGTGGCCGGCGAAGACCTTGCGGCGCAGGTCGTCGAGCATGGACAGCCACTGCGGCAGCCGCTTGAGCGTGAGCACGGTGCCTTCGGTCTGCTGCTCCAGTCGCAGGCGCGCCGAGTGGTCGCGCTCGACCAGCAGTCGGAGGAAGCCGGTCTGAACCTTGCCGTGCGGCAGCAGGACCCGGTAGAAGTAGGTGCGCAGACCTGCGGTGCTCATGGTCAATCCAGTCCGATGGCGCGACGGATCTCGTCCATCGTGGTTTCACCGGCCAGCACGCGCCGCCGTGCCAGGCCTTCCATGGGCTTGAGGCCACCGGCCTCGGCCAGCTCGCGCAGGCGCGCCCGCGGCGCCTCGGCCACGATGGCGTCGGCCAGTTCGCGGCGCACGGTGAGGATCTCGTACACCGGCACCCGGCCGCGGTAACCGCTGCCGCGGCAGTGGTTGCAGCCGGTGCCGTGAAACACCTCTTCGACCTCTTCGCCCAGCCAGCGGCGCTCTTCCTGCGTGGCCGCACGGCTGGTCTTGCAGTGAGGGCAGATGCAGCGCACCAGGCGCTGGTTGATCACCGCCACCAGGTTCTCGGCCACGGTCTCCGCGTCCACGCCCAGCAGGCGCAGACGGGGCACCACGCCGAAGATGCCGCCCACGTGCAGTGTCGACAGCACCAGGTGGCCGGTGGACGACGCGTCCAGCGCCGCGCGCGCGGTCTCGGCGTCGCGCACCTCGCCCACCAGGATGATGTCCGGATCGTGGCGCAGGAAGTGGCGCATGGCGCTGGCGAAGTCGTAGCCGGCGCGGCGGTTCACCTCGGTCTGGCAGGCCACCGGCACGCGGTACTCGACAGGGTCTTCCACCGTCAGCACGTTGCGTTCGACCAGCGGCTGCACCCGCAGCGCGGCGTGCAGCGTGGTGCTCTTGCCCGAGCCGGTCGGGCCGGTGATGAGGATCAGGCCATGCGGGCGCGAGAACGAGCGTTCCATCTCGGCCACGTCCTCGTCCAGGAAGCCCAGGTCCTGCAGGCGGTCGAGGTCGCTGCGCTCGGCCAGCAGGCGCAGGGCCATGCGCTCGCCGAACTCGGAAATCATGGTCGAGACGCGGATGGTGTAGGCCGCGTCCATCAGCTGGATGGTGAAGCTGCCGTCCTGCGGCAGGCGCTGCTCGCTGGCGTCCATGTCGGCCTTGAGCTTGATGAAGGCCACCAGGCGGTCCAGCGACGGCGGCATGGCGAACATCGGGCGCAGCACGCCGTCCACCCGCATCAGCACGGTGCGGCTGTTGGCGGTGGGGGCCAGGTGCACGTCGGTGGCGCGCTCGCGCACCGCCGTGTGCAGGATCAGCTCCATCAGCCGCTCGGGGCTGAAGGCGTGGTCGCGGTCGTCCGACAGCTTGCGGATCTCGGCCGCGATCAGCTTCTCGACCGGGTTTTCCTGGAAGTAGTAGTGCTGGTGGATGGCGTCCACCACGGCGAAGAAATCGCCCTGCCAGAACACCGCTTCCTGGCCGACGCGGCGCTGCACCAGGGCCGACACCAGCTCGGGCTCGGCGTCGCCCAGCAGGATGCGGATGCGCTCGCCCTCGCGCCCGATGGGCAGGAAGTTGTGCGTCAGGCACAGGCTGCGGTTGAAGGCCGCGGCCACACCATCGTCGATGGCGGGCGGCACGTCGCGGAACTCGATGCCGCGCTGCATGGCGAGATGACGCGCCAGGTCCTTGGCGCTGAGGAAGCCCAGCTCCACGAGCATGCGGCCCAGCTTCTGACCTTCGACCGCCTGCTTCTGGCAGGCGTAATCGATGTCGACCTGGGTGACCAGGCCGCTGGCCATCAGCAAGCTGCCCAGGTTGCGACGGTCCCCTCCCGGCGTCACGCCGGTACCGTCACTGCTCTTGTACATAAAACTTCTCCAAAATCAGTCCACTCAATGGGTCGACCTTGCCCGTGGGTTCCAGACCGATGCCGGACTGGAAGCGCTGCAGGGCGTTGCGGCTTTTCTCGCCCCAGACGCCGTCGACGTCGGCCGGCAATAGGCTGCCGTAGCGCGTCAGGGCGATCTGGAAGCGGGCCGCCGAGAGGCGGTCCTTGTCGTCGTAACCGGCGGCGGGCGCGGCCCAGGTGATCCATGGCTGGCCCTGGCGCGACTCCAGGCACACGTCGTCCAGCCGGGCCAGGCGGCTGCCGAGCAGGCGGTGCGCCAGCTCGGGCAGCGGCTGGGTGGTGAGCACCCGGTCCTGCGCCAGCGACGGGGGTGCGGCGCAGGCGCCGTTCTGCGCGGCGGCTGGTGCAGATGCAGATGCAGCGGCCTGAAGCGCCACAGCCGGTGCCGCTTCGGGTGCGGGTGCGGCGGCCTTTTCCGGTTCCGGGGCTTTGGCGGCGGCCGCTGCGGGTGCAGCCGCTGGTGCCGCCACCGGCGACACCGCCCTGGCCTGCACGGGAAGCGCGCCCTGGTACCAGAGCACCGCCGCCACCGCCAGCACCGACAGAGCCGCCGCCAGAGGGGCCCAGCGCCGCACCGGGGTGGCCGCAGCGGCCACGGCCGGCAGCACCGGTGCCGATGGCGCGGGCTCGGCGGCGCCCGCATCGAGCTGGATGCGGCAGTCCTGGATGGCCTGCTTCATCAGCGCGGCGTCGATGACCTTGCCGTTGCGCGCCGCCAGGCCGTAGAGGCAGCGGTCCATGACCAGATGGACCTGGCGCGGCACGCCGGCGGTTTCCTGCAGCAGCAGCTGGCAGGCGTCGGCCTGCAGCAGCAGGCTGCCGTCGCTGCCCGAGGACTCGAAGCGGAAGCGGATGTAGTCCGCGATCTCCATGCTGTTCAGTCCGTACAACCGGGCGTGCTTGACCACCCGGCTGCGCAGCTGGCGCAGGCTGTGCTGCGCCAGGGTGGCCTCCAGCTCGGGCTGGCCGGCCAGCAGGATCTGCAGCAACTTCTCCTGGTCGGTTTCGAGGTTGCACAGCAGGCGGATCAGCTCCAGCGAGCTTTCCGTGAGGTTCTGTGCGTCGTCGATGATCAGCAGGCAGGTCCGGCCCTCGCGGTGGTTGTCGAGCAGGAAGTTGTTCAGGACATTGATGTCCGTCGCCATCGAGCCGGTGCCCTGCAGACCGAAGTCCTGCAGCACGGCGGACAGCAGTTCCGGGCCCTGCAGGAAGGTGTTGAACACCAGGGCCGAGACCACCTGGCGTGGCGCCAGGTCGGCCATGAGGCGGCGCACCAGCGTGCTCTTGCCCATGCCGACCTCGGCCGTGAGCAGGCAGAAGCCCTTGCGCGAGAGGATGCAGTGCTCCAGCTCGACGCGCTGCTCTTCCAGGTGCGGGGTGGTGAAGTAGCAGCCCGCGTCCGGCGTGTAGGGGAACGGGTTGCGGACCAGGCCCAGGGTGGCGAGGTGGCTGTTGCGCGCGTTCATCGGGTGGCCTCGGTCTGGCTGGCCTGGTCCAGCGCCGCGCGCAGCACGGCGGAATTGGGGTTGTGCCGCAGCGAACGCGCCAGCACCTCGCGCGCCTGGTCGGGCCGCTGGCCCTGGCGCTCGATCGAGGCCAGCGTCAGGCTGGCGTTTTCGTCGCCGGGCAGCTTCTCCAGCAGCCGGCGGTAGACGCGCTGGGCCCGCTCGGCGTCGCCGGTGCGGTAGGCGTGCCAGCCTTCGGCGCGCAGGCGCGCCAGCGAGCCTTCGGGCAGGCGGTTGCGGATGCCCTGCAGGTGTCGCTGCGCCTGGGCCTCGTCGCGGGCTTCCAGTGCCCGGTTGAGGCCGTCGAACAGTTCGCTGATGTCTTCGTTGGACGCACCCTCGGTGGCCCCGCTGGTGGCACGCACCGTCACCTCGACCGGCGACGGGCGCGCCTGCGACACCGGCTGGGCGGCGGCCGGCACAGCAGCGGGCGCGGACGTGGGTGCAGGAGCGGCGGCGGGTGGCGTGGTGACCGCGGGGGCGGGCTCGGTCGCGGCAGCGGCCGGGCGCACGGACAGCGAGGTGGAGAGCATCAGCCGCGGCGGCACCGTCGGCAGGGGCGGCTCGACCACGGGCAGGGCCGCCACGGCGCCGGGCGCAGACGCCAGCAACGCGGCGGGGGCGGCAGGGGCAGCGACCGGCAATGGCGCCACCGAAGCAGCGGGCAGGGGCGGCACGTCGGCCGGTGCCGGTGCCGGTGCCGCTGCAGATGCCGGAGCCATGGCCGCAGGCGCAGCGGTGGCCATCCCGGCCGCCGGTTCGCGCTGCGACAGCAGCAACCCCGCCACGATGCCCGCGCCGGCCACCACGGCACCCAGCAGCAGGGAGCCGCGCAGACCGCGTGGTGCCGCCATTGGCGCCGCCGGCACCGCGCGCGGCGCTGCGGCAGCGGCGCTGGCCACCACGGGGGCCGGGGCCTCCTGTTCGGTCTGCTTCAGTGCCTGGTAGATCAGACTCATAGCAGGCGCACGCGCAGCACGACGATCAGTTCGCGGGACGAGCGCGCATCCCCTTCCTGCGACACCAGCTTGCCCAGCACCGGCACGTCGGCCAGGAAGGGCACACCGCTGTTGGCGCTGGAGGATTTCTGGTCGATCAGGCCGCCGACCACCACCACGTCGCCGTCGTTCACGTTCAGCGTGGTGGTCAGACCCTTGTAGGCGACCTGCGGCAGGCTGACCGAGTTGAACTGGTTGACCTGCACCAGCTCCAGCGTCTTGGGGTCCACATCGCTCTGCACCGGGTTGATCAGCAGCTCGATCTTGCCGTCGTCGCGCATCATGGGCAGCACGCCGACCATCACACCGGAGAACACCGAATCGGTCTGCACTTCGGACGAGGTGGTGGTGGCGCCACCACCGATGTTGTTCTGCGCCGCGCTGGAGCGCGAGACGTACTTCAGGCTGGTGCCCACCGAGAGCATCGCGGGCGTGCCGTTGCGCACCTGGATGTTGGGGTTGGAGAGGATGCGCAGGGTGCCGAAGTTGCGCAGCGCATTGATCACCGCCGAGCCGTTGGTGTCGGCGTAGCCGATGCCGCCGGTGGCCAGGCCGGTGGACGAACCGATGGCCCGCGCCGGAATGGTCAGGCTGCTGCCGGGGTAGCTGCCGCGCGAACCGGGCAGGCTGCCGTTGCCGGTGGGTGAGAGGTTGAGCGCGTCGACGCCGAAGTTCAGCGCCAGGCGGCTGCGCAGCTGGGTCCAGTCCACACCCAGCTGGTAGCCGTCGCCCAGCTGCACGTCGATCAGCTGCGCCTCGATGTAGACCTGCTTGGTCAGCATGTCCTGGGTCTGCTTGATCAGCTTCTCCACCGCACGCATCTGCGACGGGCGGGCCTTGACGAACAGCGTACCGGAGGTGCGGTTGAGCGTGAAGGCCTGGTTCTGGTTGGGCTGCTGCACCTGGGTAGGTTCCTGCGGGGTGCGCGCGTTGGTGGCCGCCGTCTGCGACGACTCGTTCGCAGGGCGGTTCTCGCCCAGGATGGCCCGCAGGTTGTTCTCGATCTCGGTGTACGGGTCGGCCCGCTGGGTCGACGAGGCCGTCATCGACAGGGCGCCGGAGATGGCCGAGTTGGCATTGCTGGAGTTGGAGCCGAACACGTTGCCGCCGGAGTTCAGCGACATCTGCGAGTTCACGTTGAGGAAGTTCATCGCGAAGAACTTCTCCTCGTGCAGGCGGATGCGCATGGTCTGGTTGCGGATCTCGCCCGACACGTCGTAGCTGCGCAGCAGCTCGTTGAAGGCCTCGCGCAGGGACACGTCCTTGAGGAACATGTCGGTCAGCGCGCCCTGCTGCACCACCGCCGGCTCGACGATGAGGTTGACCTTGGCTGCATCGGCGAACGCGGTCAGGATCTGGCTGATGGTGCCGTTGGAGATCGACACGCTGATGGTGCGGCCCTCCAGCGGGTCGTACTGCGGTGCCGGCGGCTCCAGCGCCTTGGCCGCAGCCGTCTTGCGCAGCTCGGCCAGCAGGCGCTCCTGCTGTTCCAGCAGCTTGCGCGACTCGGCCTGCGCCACTTCCTGGATGCGTCGCACCGACTCGGTGTCCGGGTCGCTCAGGTTCTTCGCGCTCTGCGGCGGCGGAGCCACGCAAGCCGACAGCAGCACCACCGAAAGGGCGGCGGTGGCCTTGACCAGTGCGGTCGTCGGGAAGGGCAGTTGGGTCTTTTGCATGGCAGTGGTGTGTGCGAGGGACATCGGAAAACGGGCGGCTGTGCTCAGGGCATGCTTCTTCTCAGCCAACCAGCAAGCTGCGCGGGCGACTCGGCCAGCACCACGTCGTCGGACGTGGACCGGATCGGGGCGTTGGGACTGGCGGCGCAGAGGCCCGCCGCGGTGTGGGGGGGGTCCAGGCGCAGGCCGTCACCGCTGCGGTCGTGCAGCGGCAGCACCAGCCAGTAGGCGACCGGCATGACGGCGTTGGCCGCGCAGTCGATGGCACCGGCCGGACCGGCGTCGCCGGTGAGGTGGGCGCGCGAGGTCGACAGCGCCAGCGAGGCGGCGTTGCCCAGACCGACGATCAGGTCGGTGACATCCAGCTGGGTGGCATCGCCGGCGGCGTCGCCGGTGCGTTCCACTGCCACCGCGAGGTCGGCGTCCGAGGCCGGCGTGCCGCTGGCAGCGCGAAAGACCGCGTAGCGGGCGCGCAGCGATTCCTGGGGCACTTCCATGTCCACCGCGACGTAGGGAAACCAGCCCACCTGGTTGCCGGCGGTGCAGGTGCCACCGGTGAGTGATTCGTAGCCGGTCGCGGTGGCCCCGCTGTCCGGGCATGGCAGGCGGCCATGGCGCATGGCGAAGGCGCGCAGGCTGCCCTGCATCTGGCGCGCCAGGGACATCGCCCCTTCGCGCTCCTGCTGTTCGGACACCGTGTCGAAAGCGGTGAACGCGGCCCAGCTCACCAGCCCGGCGACCACCAGCACGATCGCCACCTCCACCAGCGAAAAGCCGCGCACGCGCCGCACACGGGCCGCGCGTGAAAGCGTGTGCCGGAGGTGCAGGGCCGTGCTCACTTCTGCGTTCCTGCCGGCGCCGACAGCGGGCGCGCGTACGACTGCACCTGCGCGGCGCTCTGGCTGATCTGATCGCTGAGGTCGCGCATCTCGGCCAGGATCGCCTGCCGGCGGGCGACGTCCTTGGCGTTCGAGCTGGACGCGATGGACTGCAGCTCCTTGCTCAGCGTCTGCACCCGGCCCGAGTAGCCGAGCATGTCGCGCACGGCCTTGAAATAGCGGGGATCGAACTCGCCGCGGCCCAGTTGCTCGACCTCGTCCATCACGGCCTGGGCCTCGGCGATCGAGACGTTCGGGCCCTTGGCCTGCAACGCGGCCAGCTTGGCGCGGATGCTGGCGCGCAGCTGGCGGCGCTCTTCGGGCGTGAGCCTGGAGCCGCCCGCCGCCGGTGCAGCGGCCGACGGGCCCGCAGCACCCGGCGCCGGGGCGCCCGCCACGGGCGAGGCCGGCTCAGCGGCGGAAGACTGGGCGGCCGCCGGCGCGGACGTCACCAGTGCACCTGTGGACGCTGCGCCGGAGGCCGAAGACGCAGCGTCACCGGCAGGCCCTGCCGCGGTCACTGGAGACGGTGCCGACAGGCTGCCTGTGGCGGGCGCGGGCGACGAACCGTTGTTCGCCACCCAGTACCCGCCCAGAAAGGCGAGCAGCACCAGGCCCAGTCCTGCTCCGGCAACGACCCCTTTGTTCATCAGTTGGCCTTTGCCTTCGCGGGGAACGCGCCGAGCACGCGCAGCCGCTCCAGGGGCACCGCCACCACCAGTTCTTCCTTGCCGTAGCCGAAGGTCACCGCACCGACCTGGATGGCACGCACCACCAGACCGTCGCCCACGGCGTCGCCCACCCGGACCAGGTGACCGTCCACCACGGCCTTGCGCTCGGCGCCTTCGACGACCACGCTCACCTTGGGCAGCGGCACCGACGACAGCGGCTGGCGCACCTGGCCGGCGCGCGGCTGCGGTGTCAGCGACGCAATCTGGGTCTGCGTCTGCGGCGGCAGCACGAACAGGCTGTCGTAGTTCTCCATCGGGCGGATGCCCGGCGCGGCGGAACCAGCCGCCACCAGGCCCATGGGCCGGCGGGCGGCCGCGTCCAGCAGGGCCTGCAGCGAGACCTTGAGCTCCGCCTGGTCGGCCACCACCTGGGGCGAGAGGGGCGGCAGCGACATCTGCACCGGCGCCAGCGTGTGGCGCTCGACGCCGATGCGATTGCCGATCATCGCCGCGGCCAGCAGAAGCAGCGCTGCGGCGATCAGGCTCAGTGTGAGGGCAACGTATTTCATCGGGAGTTCTGTTCGGACATCAGCTGTTGCCACCCGACGCCACCCGGCGCAGGTGGTAGGCGAAAGCGCCCACGGAGCCGTCGTTGGGCGTGGTCGATTCGGCCTCCCAGCCCTGGGCCCGCAAGGCACCCAGGAAGCGGCTGAGTTCGACGCTGGAGCCGTTGGCCACCACACCGTCGATGCGGAAGCGCGCCTTGGACACCTGGTCGGCCTTGGCCAGCTGGACGCGCTGGATGCGCACCCCGGTGCCGGCCGCCTGGCGCACCGTGGTGAGCATGCGCACCGGGTCGTGGGTGGCCGCAAAACCCAGCTGGCGGGCGAACGCCAGGTCCGCACTTTCCACGCCGGTGCCACCGGCGGCGGTGGCCGCGGCCAGGCGGGTGCGCAGCGGCTCCATCTCGTCGCGCAGCGCGCGCACCGACTGCTGTTCCTGGACCGCCGACTGCTCGGCGTAGACGGCAAAGGCGCCCAGGCCCAGCGCCACCACGGCCACCATGGCGGCCAGGGGCAACACATAGCCCTCGCTCAGCCAGGCCAGCCGCTGCAGACCGGAGGCGACGAAGCCGCGCACCGGCATGCCGGCCAGCAGACCCGGCAGCACCGAGGCCGCCTTGCCGCCTTCGGTGCGGAAGGATTCGTGCGGCATGAGGCGCGCTTCGAGGCCGCCCAGCTCGGCGAGCCTGGCCAGCAGCGTCTGCTCGGTGGCCGCGTCGTCGGTCTGCACGGCACCCCAGCGCACGCCCGCGGCGCTCTTCCAGCCGCTGGCGCGCAGCTGGGCCATTACGGTGCGCACCGGCGCCAGGTAGTCGGTCGCATCGGTGCCGATGGCCGCCGCCGTGGCGTAGTGCATCTTGTTGTCGGACTCGCCGTAGGCATGGATCTGCTGCCCCGTGCGCACCAGCCGCAGCGGCTCGTCCTTGCCGAGGCCGGTGGCCAGCGTCGCCACCAGCGGCACGACCATGCAGTGGTCGGGCTGGCGCTGCGCCCAGTCCTGGTGCCGCTGCCAGTCGTCCAGCGCGACCGCGGTGTAGAGCGTCTGGCAGCTGTCGGTGTGGCGCACCTGCTTGTGCACGAAGACGTGTATCGGGCCTTCGACCGCGCCTTCGGCGCGCACCAGTTTTTCGATCTGGGCGGCGGCGTATTCGGGCTTGCCCTTGGTCGACTGGATGCCGACCTGCGAATCCGCGAAGTCGATCACCACCACCGCGGCGCCGGTGAGCTCGGGCCAGGGCGCGATCTCGCGCATCTCGCCGGCGGCGAGACGGAACCAGCCCTGCTGGGAGACTAGGAGGATCTGCTCGGGCTTCATCGGCTCACCAGGGGGAAGTACACGACACCGGCCATCTCGACGTTGAAACCCCTGTCGTCCGGCAGCACCGGGGAGAACAGGCCGGCCCCGGGCGAGGCCACGGTCACGTCGAAGTAGTCGGCGGCAAACCATTGCGCGCCGCTGGCACCGATCTGCTGCACCAGCAGGATCTCGGCATCGCGGCGGCTGAGAAGGGCGGTGGTTCGCTGCAGCTTGCGGTTGGACCAGCGGGCGGGATCGAAACCCGCCTTGGCAACCATGGCCTTGATGTCTTCGGCGTCCCTGGCGTAGCGCTCGTGCTGTTCCAGCGCAGGCACCAGGCCGCGCAGCTGGCTCAGCTCGGCGCGCGCCGAAGCCGCTTCCGACCGGGCCTGCCCCAGCCGACCCACGGCCTGCCAGGCGAACCAGGCCGCCACCGCCAGCGCCAGGGTGGCGACGCCCAGCAGGACCAGGCGCAAACGTCGGGACGCATCCATCACTGGTCCATCACCCAGTGGGCGGTGAGCAGCGTGACGCGGTCTTCGTCGTACTGGCGGCCGGTGGCGGTGGCACCGCCGGGGTTGTCGGCGCCGATGGCGGTGCCGTCCTGGCCAGAATGTCCATCCCCGGCGATGTTGGCTGCGACTGTGTTGTTGGCCTCCCAGGCGGTGCCAGGGGCGTTGGCTTGTGTTGCCTGGGTGTGAGCCGCACGGCCCTGGATGCGGAAACGCCCTTCACGCGAGTCGGGTTTGCCGTCGATCACTTGGTCCAGATAACGCGCCAGGTCGGGCGTCAGGCCACGCACCACCATCACGTTGCCGGCACCACTGGTCGTGCCGGCGGGGTTCCACTGGAAACACACCTGCACCTCGCTGGCGTTGCCATTGGTGTCCTGGTAGACGTATCGGTCTTCATGCCCTTCGCCACGCCCTGGGGGCATGCGAACTCCGTGCTGAGTCATCAAGTTTCGAAGGTTCTGCGTGGCCAGATTCACATCACCGCCACCAGTCTGACCAGCCGCATACCCCTGTCCTGAGCAAACCTTCCGACCGGTGTTTGCAAAGCTCGGCGCAATGCCTGCCACACCCTGACCTCCGGGACGCACACACGCACCGGAACCGCCAATTGACGTCTCGGCGCCATTGACCATGTAGGTCGGCGCCTGCTGGCAGTCGCCGACCACCGTGCCCGTGCGCTGGTAGTACTGGTCGTAGGCCATCTTCCACTGCTCGAGGAACTTGTTCGAGATCTTGGTGTACTCGGCGTTGCGCTGCACGTCCTTGCCGATGGCGATGGCGCCGATGATCAGGCCGATCACCGCCAGCACCAGGGCCAACTCGATCAGGGTGAAACCGGCCTGGCGGGCGCGGCGGGGGGTCGAAAACTGTTTCATGGTTGTGCTTTCCGTTCCGCTGGGCGCTGGGTCACTGGTTCATCTTGTAGATGGCGACCACGGTAGCCACCTGGTTTTCGTCGAGGCGGGTGTCGTCGCCGGACCCGGCATCCACCGTCGAGGCAATCGAGTCGTCGTTGGTCCGGTTCCACTGCACACCCGGACCGTTGGCGACGCCGTTGGCAATGGCCTGCTTGCGGAAACGGCCTTCCTGGGCGTCGGGCTTGCCGTCGACCATCTGGTCGAGCATGCGGGCCAGGTCGGGGGTCAGGCCGGAAATGATCATCACGTTGCCCGAACCTTCGGCTGAGGTGGGGTTGTTCCACTGGAAGCAGACCTGCACCTCCTGCGGGTTGCCGTTGCTGTCCAGGTAGACATAACGGTCTTCGTAGCCTTCGGCGCGGCCCGGGGGCATGCGGATGCCGGACTGCGTCATCAGGGTGCGCAGGTTGGTGGCGGCCCCTGCAGCGCGCGCGGCCATATTGGGGCCGTTGGCCTTGTCGCAGGTGCGGGCCGGTGGGATCGCGCCAGTCATGTTGCCGCCCGACAGCGGTTGCCCGCCGGCAGCGGTGTAGGTGGCACCGTTGACCATCAGGCGCGGAGCGGTCTGGTCGTCACCCACCACCACGCCGGTGCGCTGGTAGTACTGGTTGTAGGCCTGCTCCCACTGATCAATGAACTTGTTCTTGATCTTGGTGTATTCGGCGTTGCGCTGGACATCCTTGCCGATGGCCATGGCGCCAATGATCAGACCGATCACCGCCAGCACGACGGCCAGCTCGACGAGGGTGAAACCCGATTGCCGCTGTCGCCCGGAAGGAACGTGGCCGCGACGGAATCCATATTTCATTAGCTTCTCCGTGACAAGGATGCGATGGATGAAGCTTAGGAACTACAGATCTACGCAATCTGTCACAAACTGTCACAAGCCCCAACTAGTAACAGCTTGTTAGAAAAAGCGTGACAAATTCGTCGGCGTGAGGCCACACCGCAGGGCGGCTCAGGAATCGATGGCCAGGGTCGCGCTGAACCGGTAGCCGCGCCCGCGCATCACCGATATGGCCGACTCGTCCAGGCCGCAGGTCTCCAGCTTACGGCGCAGGCGGCGCACCAGGGAAAACAGCGCGTTGTTGACGTCGGTTTCCGAGTCCTGCTCGGTCCAGAGCAGGCGCCGCAGGGTGTTCACCTCCACGATGGAACCCGGCGACTGCGCCAGCACCTGCAACAGCGCCGCCTCGCGGGGTGCCAGCCGGTGCTCCAGGCCGTCGAGACCGGTCAGGGTGCCCTGGCGGAGGTTGAACCGCACCAGGGGCGTTGCGGCGGGCGCCGCATCGGACGCGCGGCTGCCGCGCTGCACCACGGCCTTGAGCGCCAGCTCGACCTCCTCCATCTCGGCCGGCTTGAGCAGGTAGGCATCGGCGCCCGCCCGCCAGCCCGCCAGCCGGTCGGACGAGGAATAGCGACCCGACAGCATCACGATGCCCACATCGGGATAGGTCGACCGCATCCAGCGCGCGATGTCGATGCCCGACTCGTGCGGCAGGCCCACATCCAGCAGCAGCACCTGGGGCACCCGCTCCACCAGCAAGCGCCGCAGCACGGCGCCGTTGCCGGCCGACCGGACCCGCCACTGGCCGGTCTCTTCCAGGTAGTCGACCAGCGCCTCGCGCAGGTCGACAAAGTCCTCGCACACCAGCACATCCCAGATCCGGGTCATTCGTTGTCTCCGACAAAGGTCAGCACCAGACCGAAGCTCACGTCATCGTCCCGCTGCTCGAACTCGACATCGCCGCCACACAGGCGCGCCGTTCCCCGCACCCAGTACAGCCCCAGTCCGGAGCCGGAATGCTGGTGGGCCAGAGGGGCGCGGTAGTACTTGCCAAACAGCCGCGCCGGGTCGGGGGCCCCCACGGGCCCGATCCGGTTGCTCACCCGGATCGTCAGACCGATCACGTCGAACACTCCGGTGCGCAGCTCGCACGAGCAGCGCACGACGGACTCCGGCGGCGAGTACTTCAAGGCGTTGTCCAACAGGTTGCGGACCATCATCTCCACCAGCGGAGCGGAGCCGCGCACCAGCCGCCCGGGTGCCCGGGGCAGCAGCTCCGAGGCGTCCACCCGCGGCTCCTGCGCCAGCAGGTCCCGCAGCCGGCCCAACAGGGCGTCGGCTTCGCAGCGGTCCTGCACAAACCCGGGCTTCTGCACCGGGCCGTGACCGCCCATGAGGTGTTCCAGCTCGCTGACCGCCTGCACCTGCTGCAGCACGCTGCGCATCTGCCCGACGGAGGTGCCGATGCGCCGCAGGTCGCGCGCCACGGACTTGCTGGCGGGCAGTCCCGCCCCCTCGCCGCCCAGCTTGCGTTCCAGGGCGCTGGCGGCCACGGCCACCACCGACAGCGGCGAGCGCATTTCGTGCATGAGCATGCCCAGGAATCGCCCGTCCTCCAGCCGGCGGCGGCGTTCGAACTGCACCTGCTGGCGCACCAGCGCCAGGGTGCGCTGTGTGCTTTCCTGTTCCCGTCCCAGCAGCTCGCGGCGGCGCAGCAGGGTCAGGTGCAGCACCACCGCCGTCATGAGGCTGATGAACACACCCGGGTAGAGATGCAGGAACCGCGCCTCGATCAGGCCCCGGTGGGTGGCATAGGCCAGCAGGAAGAACATGGTGGTGCTGATGGTGTTGATGCGCAGCAGGTTCAGCAGCACCACGTCGTCGCTGCGCACGAAGACCACCGCAAGCCCCATGACCAGCACCGCCAGCGGCAGGATCAGGGTGCCGGCCTGCATCGCCAGATCGAACCGCCCGCCAATGGTCAGCATGACCTGCAGGGGCAGGAACAGCAGCAGCAGCGACTGCAGGTGCAGCAGCCACGCGGGCGCGCCGTATTCGCGGAACAGCAGCCGGTAGAACAGCGCACCGGTGAAGTACTGGGCAAAACCGAACCAGCTCGCCAGCTGGTCCGCCAGCAAGGGGTCGCCCGGCAGCAGGAAGCGCCCGCCCAGGCCGAAGAAGAACACCATCGCGCCCAGGGTGGCCAGCTGGAACCCGGCGTTGGCCGCCCAGTGGCGGTCGCGGTAGGCCAGTGCCGCGATGGCGGCGGCCGCAGCGAGCGCCAGCACGGCCCCGCAGTACACGCCAAAGCCCACCAGCAGAACGGCGTTTTCGCGGTCGGCCACGGCGGGCTGGAGCACGCGCACGCGGATGTTGTGGGCATTGAGCGTGCGCACCCGCACGAACACGGCCTGCCCCGCCACGGGTTTGAAGGCCACCGAGAACCCCAGGTCCATCCGAGAGCGCTCCGGCGCCGGGTGGCGGTCGCCCAGCTGGAACAGGCGCCAGCCGGTCACCAACCCGGGGTCGGGCGTGTACACCCGGACGTCGTCGAGGTAGCTGGGCTGCACCACCACCACCGCGTCGCCCGGCAGGCTGGAGGGCGTCTCCAGGCGGAACCACTGCGCGGCCCTGGTGAAGCCCCGGGACACCTGGTCCGGCACGGGATCAAACGCGCTGGCCGGCAGCGTGGCGACCTCGGTGATGTCGAGCTCGGCCCGCTGATCGGTGTGCAGGCTGTGCCGCGCCAGGCTGGGCGCCCCGTCAACCAGCGACGAGACCTGCACGTACAGCACCACCATGCACAGGATGACCAGCACGCCCAGCAGAAAGCTGCTGGTGCCGCTCCAGCCCAGCGGAGCTGGTTGGTGCGGGGGCGCCTCGTCGGGTGGCTCGGTCAGGAGGAAGGCAGGACTTTCGGCGGGCATGGTGCGGTGTTTGTTGCAAATTAGACAACGAATCACCGCCGCGCCGTGCCACAGGTCACGGCTGCGGCCCGCACCAGGGCATCAACCGGCGGCGATCTGCCGCAGTGCCTGCTCGTAGGCCTCGGCCGGCTGCCCACCCGAAATCAGGTGCCGGTCGTTGACGATCACCGCCGGCACCGAGTGGATGCCGTGGCCGGTGTAGAACTGTTCGCGCTCGCGCACCTCGTCGCTGAACTCGTCGCTGGCCAGCACCCGCTGGGCACGGTCTTCGTCGAGGCCCGCCTGCTTCACCGCCGCCAGCAGCACCGCTGCGTCGGCCGGGCTTTCGGCGCGGCCGTGGTGCGCCTCCATCAGCGCGCGCTTGAGGGCCAACTGCTGGCCCGGGGCCCCTTCGGCCTCGGCCCAGGTCAGCAGGCGGTGCGCGTCGAAGGTGTTCCAGATGCGGCCGCGGCCGTCCTTGTTGAAGGCAAAGCCGGCCTCCGCGCCGCGCTGGCGGATGGTCTCGCGGATCTGCGCCTGCTGTTCCGGCGTGCTGCCGTACTTTTTCGTCAGGTGCTCGCCCACGTCCTCGCCCTCGGGGCCCATCTGCGGGTTCAGTTCGAAAGGCTGAAAGTGCAGCTCGGCCGCGATATCCGGCTGCACCCGTTCCAGCGCACGCTCCAGGCCGGCCAGGCCGATCGCGCACCAGGGGCAGGACACATCGGAGACGAAATCGATCTTGAGAGTCTTGGTCATCGCGGCATGGTAGCCCCCATGCGCGACAATCGCAGGCTGCCTTTCCAAAGCCCCTGCTTCCTTCCGCGCCCCGCACCATGACCGACCGCTATGCCGTCATCGGCAACCCCATTGGCCACAGCAAGTCCCCCCTGATCCACGGCGCCTTTGCGCAGGCCACCGGGCAGGACATCGAATACACCGCCATCGAAGGCCCGCTGGACGGCTTCCGCGCCACGGTCGAGGCCTTCATTGCCGCGGGCGGCCGGGGCATGAACGTCACCATCCCCTTCAAGCTGCAGGCCTTCGAGATCGCCACCGACCCGATGGAGTCCGCCCGGCTGGCCGGCGCGGTCAACGCGCTCAAGTTCGAGGGCGGCCGCATCTGGGCGCAGAACTTCGACGGCCTAGGCCTGGTGAACGACATTCAGCGCAACCTGGGCGTGTCGCTGGCGGGCCAGCGGGTGCTGATCTGCGGTGCGGGCGGCGCCACGCGCGGCGCCATCCTGCCCATTGCGGCGCAGAAGCCCGCCGTGATCGCGATTGCCAACCGCACCGCCGCCAAGGCCCACGGCCTCAAGGCCGACTTCGCGGCGCACGCCAGCCTGCAGACCGGCGGCTACGACGAACTCACTGGCGAGACCTTCGACGTGGTGCTCAACGCCACCTCCACCGGCCTCTCCAAGGACGAGCTGCCGCTGCCCGCGGGCGTGTTCGCGCCCGGCGCCCTCGCCTACGACCTGGTCTACGGCAAGGGCCTCACGCCCTTCCTGAAACAGGCGCTGGCCGCCGGCGTGACGCAGCTGGCCGACGGCGTGGGCATGCTGGTCGAACAGGCCGCCGAGGCCTTCGAATGGTGGCGCGGCGTGCGACCGGACACGAAGCCGGTGATTCAGCGCTTCACGATTCCCCTGGCCTGATCTCGACGTGAGTTCCAACCGCTGGGCACAGGCCGTGCCCCTGCTGGCCGTGCTCGGCTCGGTCGTCGCGCTGGGCATCGGCACCTCGTTTGGCAAACAGCTGTTCCCGCAGGTCGGTGCGCTGGGCACCACCGCGCTGCGCGTGGGCTTCTCGGCCCTGATCCTGCTGCTGATCTGGCGGCCCTGGCGCTGGACCACCACGCGCGCCGACGCGAAAAGCCTGGTGCGCTACGGCATGGCCCTGGGCTGCATGAACCTGATGTTCTACCAGTCGATCCAGACGATCCCGTTCGGCGTCGCGGTGGCCATCGAGTTCAGCGGGCCGCTGGCCGTGGCCTTCTTCACCTCGCGCCGCGCCATCGACTACCTCTGGATCGCCTTCGCCATCGCCGGGCTGGCCCTGCTGCTGCCGCTGGGCCACGACGTGACCAGCCTGGACCCGGTGGGTGTGATGTTCGGCCTGGGCGCGGCCGTGTTCTGGGCCGCGTACATCCTGTTCGGCAAGAAAGTCGGCCACCTGCACGCGGGGCACTCGGTGGCGCTGGGCCTGACCATGGCCGCGGTCACCGTGGTTCCTTTCGGCGTCTGGCACGCAGGCAGCGCATTGCTCGATCCCGGGATCCTGCTGTTCGGCCTGGGCGTTGCGGCCGTGTCCAGCGCGGTGCCGATCTCGCTGGAGATGGTGGCGCTCAAGCGCCTCACGCCCGCCGCCTTCGGCGTCATGGCCAGCATGGAGCCGGCCGTGGCCGCGCTTATGGGGGTGCTGGTGCTCGACGAACACCTCACCGGCCTGCAGTGGCTGGCCATTCTGCTGGTGATGGGTGCCGCTGCAGGCAGCGCCGCCACGGCCCAACCCGACACGCACCGCGGACCGGCCGACGAAATCGTGCAGTGAGGCCACCCCGCGCCGCCGGAGGGCTTCAGACCTCGCCCAGGTGGCCGCGCGCGATGGCCGCGGCCTGGTCCTCGAAGATGGCCATGCCGGTCAGCAGGCGCATGAAGCCAAGCCGGCGGTAGAAGTCTTCCTTGCCCGGCACCGCGTACAGGATGATCTTGCGGTGTCCCTTGCAGTGGTCGAGCAGCCGCTGCACCACCGCCCGCCCGAGCCCTGTGCCCTGGTGATCGGGCATCACCGCCACATCACACAGGTAGGCACAGTCCGCACCGTCCGACAGCACGCGCCCGGCTGCGACCAGCCGGCCCGCCTCGTCGCGCACGAAACACTTGAAACGGCTGTTCGTGAACACCGTCTGCAACAGCTCGACCGACTTGTCGCCCAACGGGGCCAGGCGGTAGAGGTTCTGCAACTCGTGCCAGTTGATCGTGTCCTGGCTGTCGCTCCATTCGAGGCTCATGGGGGGTGTCTGTCTCGGTGTGGGTCCGGCACCCACTGTAGCGCCCACGCGATCTGGCGGACGAGCGTCACTGGCTCAGTCGCTGAGCTCTTCACCAAAGCGGATGGCGTTGCCAAAAGGGTCGTCCACCTGCATTTCGTGCATGCCCCAGGGCTGGCGCGTCAGGCCATAGCGAAATGGCGCTTGCAGCTGCACCAGCTCCTGGTGCAACTGCTCGATGTGCTGAACCCGGATGTAGCAACTGCTGGCACTTCCATGGTGCCGCGCCTCGTCTTCCGACGCGGCCAACCAGAAGTGGATCTCTGCCGATCCACGCAGGACGATGAGGTGCCCGTGCTCGGGAAACAGCCTGAAGTCCGTGAAACCCAGCCGGTCACGGAAGAAGTCGGCCGTGCGCTGCAGGTCTCCGCTTGGCAGTTGCGGAATGGCGGGGTGCAGGAAGGGGGAGGTCATGGGTTGTGGGCGCGTTGAGGAATTGTTGGTTCGCCAGGGATGACAGGTCGAGGCTGACAACGGACGTCGGTCCATGTTCTTTGAACGACTACTAACCCACCGAAAGCGGCCAGGCCACTGCGATCAGAGGTCTGTCGTCGACTTTGAGCCCCTTGATGCCGCGAATCGTCTTCTGCCCATGGCTGTCAGACCTGCTCGCCACCTCAATCGACCCTGGATTCCAAGACTCCCGGGTCGATTCAGAAACAGCGCTGTCCTCGGCATGAACAACTTTCTGGACAGCAAGGCCATGTCGCTCCCTGAGCGCTGTTTCATCAAAGGTCACCGGTCGTCAAGGTCATCAGGACATCGGCATACCAGGCGCAGTTCAGCCCCAGTGATTCGTCCTGCACCAGGTCGCGGGTGGCCATGTCCATGCGGCTGGAGTGCACGCCCAGCAGACTCCACCGCGGGTGCCCTGCACCGTCGCCGTCCAGACGCGCCAGCACCGGCGAGCCACTGCTGCCACGGTGCATCCGGGCATCGGTAAGGAAGAGGCCCTGTCCCTGGAAGCGGATGCCGAAGAACGATGCGATGCTGGCTTGGCGCACCACCGGCAGGTGGTGCACGGTGTCGAAGAAGCCGAGGGGAAATCCCGGAATGGCCAGCCGGTCGCCCACATCGAATTGATCGAACCCCACCGCCAGGTGCTGCGGCCTGAATGGCTGCAGCACGCAGCCCGTTGGCATCGCATTCCGATCGATTTGGATGGTGGCCACATCGATCTCTCCGCCGCTGTCGCTGGCCTGGTGCCATGTGGCCACGCCATCGCGGTGAAGCAGGATCGACAAGCGGGCCATCTGTGTCAGATCGCGCTCATCGGTGTGCATCTCGATCTCGATGCGGTCGGGCGCGTGCCCGCTTTGGGCATCGAACAGCACATGCCGGCTGGTGACGAGGTACAGCCGGGCATCTCGCTCGAAAAAGAACCCGCTGGCTTCCGTCAGTCCGCTGGCACCCGCAAAGGTGAGCACGCGGGTGACGCCGAACAGGGCCTCATCCCGCGAGCCCAGGGAGGGTGCAGCGGTCTTCACACTGCTCAGCAGCTCGCCGGCCGGTGCGAGCTGCGTGGTGTGGCCTCGATCCCATGCGTCTCGGCGCCCCGTCCACACCGTGTTGCTCTCGCCAGTGGCATCGGGCTGGTTGACCACGTCGAGCATCGGGTTCGTCGCACGTGCATCGCCGCGAGCGGCGGCCTTGGCCCCCTGCCGGTGCAGCTCGGCGTGTTCACCTGTGTCGGCGACCGGCGGTTTGGTTCGTCTGGTTGACAAGGGACAGCTCCTGAAAAGGACTTGTCCCACCAGGGGCGGCGCTGCCACCACTGGCGATTCAAGCGAATCGGTGCGGGGCGGTGTCACGTCCAGCGCACCCCTGAGGCGGTCCATGGTACTCCTGCGAACACCGCAACGCTGGTGCGCGCGGGTTTCGGACCCCTCCTTGGCGCCATGCTCTGTCAGGTAGCGCACAGACCCCCTGCACACCACACCCTAAGGTCCAACCATCTCCCCGCCGGTGGCGTCCGCTATCGACAGGGCCTGCGTCCGTTGACGTTCACGGTCGCCATCCTGGATTGGGGTCACTCCATGCTGACAGACAAAGTGGTGCTCGTCACCGGGGCCGCATCGGGCATTGGCCGAGCCATCGCGCTGGTCGCCGCCCGCGAGGGCGCGCTCCTGGTACTGGCCGACCTGGACCCACACGCGGGCAACGAGACCCTGCGGCAGGTGCGCGACCTGGGCACCGAGGCGCTGTTCGCCACGTCGGACGTGGGACAGCCCGACGACGCCCAGGCCCTGGTGGACCAGACCATGGCGCATTTCGGCCGGCTGGATGTGGCCTGCAACAACGCCGGCATCGGCGGCCCGTCGGCGCTGCTGGCCGACTACCCGCTGGACGGCTGGGCACAGGTCATCAACGTCAACCTCTCCGGTGTCTTCTATGGCATGCGCTGTCAGATCCCGGCCCTGCTGCGCAGCGGCGGCGGCGCGATCGTCAACGTCGCCTCCATCCTGGGCACGGTCGGCTTTGCCACGGCCGCCGCCTACACCGCCGCCAAACACGGTGTGCTGGGTCTCACACAGGCGGCCGCGCTCGAATACAGCGCACAGGGCGTGCGCATCAATGCGGTCGGTCCCGGCTTCATCCAGACGCCCATGATCAGCGCGCTGGACGCGGACCCCGCCGTGCACGCCGCGCTGGTGGCGGCACATCCCATCGGTCGCCTGGGCCTGCCCGAAGAGGTGGCCGAGCTCGTGGTCTGGCTGGCCTCCACCCGAGCATCTTTCGTCACCGGCTCGTACCACCCCGTCGACGGCGGCTATCTCGCCCGCTGAGCGTTCTTTTTTTCAACCCAAGGAGCCCCTCATGACCCATCAATACCGCATCCGGACCACTGTCCTGGCCACCGGCCTCCTGGCCCTGACCGCACTCGGGGCTTGCAACAAGCCTGCCGAACCGGAGCTCGTCGTGCCGCCATCACCGCCCATGACCCTGGGAACCCAGGTGGACGACACCGTGATCACTTCAGGCGTCAAGTCCGCGCTGATCGCCGACGACCTGGTCAAGAGCCTCGACCTGCAGGTCGAAACCCGCAAGGGCGTGGTGCAACTCAGCGGGTTTGTCGACAGCCAGGCTCAGATTGAACAGGCCCTGGCGCTGACCCGGGCTGTGGCCGGTGTGACCGATGTGGAGAACGGCATTTCCCTCAAAGGCGCTCCCGGCACCGTGGGTTCCGCGATCGACGACACCGCGGTCACGGGACGGGTCAAGTCCGCGCTGCTGGCCGACCCAGGCATCAAGAGCCTCGACATCAGCGTGCTGACCTTCAAGGGTGAAGTGCAGCTGACCGGCTTTGTGAACAGCCCGGACCAGATCGAGCAGGCGGGCAAGCTGGCCGCCGCTGCCGAAGGGGTGAGCGGCGTGAAGAACGAACTCATGATCAAGAAGTGAGCGCCATGAACTCCCATCACAAACTCACGAGCGTCAAGGTGCTGCGCCAGCAGGCGCGCCAGCACATCGAACGCGGCGCCGTCACCGAGGGCTACAGCGCCGACCGGTCCCGGGTGCTGAAGATGCTCAACGAGGCCCTGGCGACCGAGATCGTCTGCGTGCTGCGCTACCGCCGCCATCACTTCATGGCGCGCGGCATTCATGGACAGACCGTGGGTGCCGAATTCCTGGTGCATTCCAACGAAGAGCAGGGCCACGCCGACCAGCTGGCCGCGCGCATCGTGCAGCTGGGCGGTGAACCCGACTTTTCACCCGACAGCCTGAGCGAGCGCAGCCACGCCGAATACGTGCCCGCCAAGACCCTGCCCGAGATGATCCGCGAGAACCTGGTGGCCGAACGCATTGCCATCGACAGCTACCGCGACATGATCCGTGTTCTCGAAGACCTGGACCCGACCACGAGCGACCTGCTGCGGCAGATTCTGGCGGTGGAAGAGGAGCACGCAGACGAACTGGCCGATTTGCTCGAAGGCATGCCCGCCGACAAGGATTGAGCCCAACGCGCATCCGGGTTCGATGGCGCACAGACGCCGGAACCCGGCCCTGCGACAAACAGGAACGGTGAACGCGGTGTTCACCGCCACCACAAAGGACTTGTATGAACTGGGACACCATCGAAGGCAACTGGAAGCAACTGGCCGGACAGACCAAGGCCCAGTGGGGAAAACTGACCGGAGACGACCTGCGCGAGATCGCGGGTCGCCGCGACCAGCTCGCCGGCAAGATCCAGGAGCGCTACGGCATTGCCAAGGACGAAGCCGAGCGGCAGCTGGAAGAGTGGGCCGCCAAGGCGGACGACAGCTGGCTCGGTTGAACGGGTCGCTGCCGTCTTCCTTCACGCGGGCTGGGCAGGAAACAGCGTCTGGTGCAGTGCCCGGTCGGTCGCGTAGCAACTGCAGGACCGGCCTTCCAGGGCGGTCCGGTCCAGCACGGTGAGCTCGCCCCGGTGGTAGCGGATCAGGCCGCAGTCCTGCAGTTCGCTGGCCGCCAGCGTCACGCCCACGCGGCGCACGCCCAGCATCGTGGCCATGCCCTCATGCGTCACGTGGAAGCGGTCGCTCCGGGCCCGGTCGTGGCTCATCAGCAGCCAGCGCGCCAGGCGCTGGCCGATCATGTGAAAGCGCTCGCAGGCCGAGGCCAGTGCCTGCTGGTGCAGGCGCACCAGCAGGCTGGTCTGCACCACCTGAAGCAGCGCCGGGCTGGTGGCGCATTCGCGGCGCAGGGCCTTGGCGCCAATGCGCCAGCTGTGGCCCGGGCCTTGCACCAGCGCCCGCCAGGGGGCCGGGGTCGCGCCCAGCAGCAGTTCGGCGCCCAGCATGGCTTCGCACCCCACCATGCCCACCTCCAGTTCCGGATAGCCGTCCATGTCGATCACCATGGAGATGAACCCATCGATGGGAAAGTGCGCATGGTCCAGCGGCTGACCGCGCACGCTCAGCTCGTCGGACAGCACAAGGTCAAACAGCGCGCACTGGTCCAGCAGGTGTTTGCGTGCCGTCCGGGGCAATCGGCGGATCAGGAAATTTTCGGATGTGGGCATGGTGCAGGCGCCTCGGTGTGACCGGTGGGTGCCCAGTGTGCGGGGTCGTTCCGGTGCCGACTGTTCGACAGCGCACGCTCACCGGTCGAGGGCCATGTTGGACAGCGCACCGACGGACGTCATCAGGGCTTCTACAAACGGACCACGCAATCCGCGCAACGCATCCACAACGCAAGAAGGACCCCATGAACCGCACCTCCTCTATCCGCCTCATCGGGCTTGCCGGCCTCGGCGCCCTGCTCGCAGTGCCTGCACTGGGCCAAAGCAGCAGCCACTTCTATGGTGGCGTCGGTGCCGGCATCGCCCGTTCGGCCAATGAGACCGCCCGCACCACCGGCGTGCTGTTGCCCGGTGTCGACACGCTCTCCAGCTCCAGTGACCGCAACGACAACGCCTTCAAGGTGTTTGGCGGCTACCAGATCAACCCCAACCTCTCGCTGGAAACCGGCTACTACAGCCTGGGCAAGAGCCGGTTCACGACGCAGACCTCTCCGGCCGGCTCGCTGTCCGGGGCCACCAAGGTGCGCGGGCTGAACTTCGATGTGGTGGGCACGCTGCCACTGACCGAGCGCTTCGCCGGCCTGGCCAGGGTGGGCGTGCACCACGCCTGGTCCGAAGAGCGCTACAGCGGCACCGGCGCGGGCGCGGGCGTCGCGTTCAGCAGCAAACACAACAACACCAACTACAAGGTCGGGCTGGGTGCGCAGTACCAGCTGACCCCCGCCATGTGGGTGCGCGGCGAGATGGAGCGCTACCGCGTGAAGGACATCACCGGCCGCCGCAACAACATCGACGTCGCCTCGGTGAGCCTGGTGTTCCCGTTCGGTCGCACGGCGGCGCCGCGCATGGCCGCCGCCCCCGTCTATGTGGCACCGGCGCCGGTGCCAGTGGCTGCGGCACCCGCGCCTGAGCCTGTGCCGGTGCCGGCGCCCCCCGCAGTGGCGCCGCGCGTGCCAGAGCGCCTGAGCCTGTCGGCCGATGCCCTGTTCGGCTCCAACCAGTCGGTGGTGCAGCAGCAGGGCCAGAACGACCTGGACCGTTTCAGCCAGCAGCTCGGCGGGGCCACCTACGAATCGATCAGTGTGGAGGGCCACACCGACCGCATGGGGTCCAACGCCTTCAACCAGAGGCTCTCGGATGCACGGGCCGCATCGGTCAAGGACTACCTGGTGATCCACGGCCGCATCGACCCGGCCCGCATCAGCGCCACCGGCCTGAGCGAGGGCCAACCGGTGACCGCTGCGGCCGACTGCCCCGACAGCCTGTCGCGCGCCCGGCTCATCGAATGCCTGCAACCGGATCGCCGGGTGGAGATCGAGGTCACAGGCACCCGCTGACCGACCATGAAACCCCGGGGCCCGTCGCCACGGCAGGCGGGCCCGGGGATCATTCCGCCAGTTGGCGAGGCAGAAGCCGGTCGTATTCCTTCTTGACCACGGCGTAACACTCGCAGACGCGCGCTTCCAGCGCCGCCCGGTCCAGCACCGTGATGTGGCCCCGCGCATAGCGGATCAGACCCAGCCGCGCCAGCTTCAGCGCGGCCTCGGTCACGCCTTCGCGCCTCACGCCCAGCATGTTGGCGATCAGTTCCTGCGTCATCACCAGTTCGCTGCCGTTCAGGCGGTCCAGGCTCAGCAGCAGCCAGCGGCACAGCTGCTGGTCCAGCGAATGGTGGCGGTTGCACACCGCCGTCTGCGCCATCTGAGTGATCAGCGCCTGGGTGTAGCGCAACAGCAGGTGCATGACCGGCCCGGAGCGGTTGAACTCGTCCTTGATGACGCCGGCGCGCAGGCGATAGCCCTGTCCCGCGCTCTGCACCACGGCACGGCTGGGGGTGGTCTCGCCGCCCATGAACAGCGCAATGCCCACCACGCCTTCGTTGCCCACCACCGCGATTTCGGCCGACGCACCGTCCTCCATCACGTACAGCAGCGAGACGATGGCGGTGGTCGGGAAGTAGACGTGGCCCATGGTGGCGCCCGACTCGTACAGCACCTTGCCCAGGGGAAGCTCGACGGCTTCGAGCTGCGGTGAGAAGCGCCCCCATTCGGCAGAAGGCAATGAGGCCAGCAGGTGGTTGGCGAACGGTGGGGGCATGGGTTCCATGGGGGGCTCCTTGTCGGGGCGTGCAAGAACCCGCGCCCGTGATGTGTGACTTTTTCGAGTGTAGGCGCGGGTTCCCGCCGCGTATGTTCGACAGCGCACATACAAAAGAGCTGTGCACACGTGCCTGCGTTCGCTGCAGCACAGACCTGCGGGCGCACCGGGCCGAGCATTGAAAGGTCCGACATCCACGCCACAGCAGCCCTCAGGAGACCGCATGTCCGCCTTTTCCATCGAACACCCATCCAACCGCACCGACTTCATCGCCTACGGCCTTGCGGTGGCGACCCTGACCGGTTGGCTCACTCTGCAGGCACCGGAAGGTACGGGGTGGTCCCTGGTGGGACTGGCCCTGGCCGGCGTCGTCCTGTGGACCGCGCTGGAGTACACCCTGCACCGCTTCGTGCTGCACGGGCTTGAGCCCTTTGCGAGCTGGCACAGCGCACACCACCGTCGGCCGAAGGCGCTGATCGGCACACCGACGCTCGTGAGCGCGCCGCTGTTCGGCCTGCTGGTGGCACTGCCGGCGGTGCTGGCGCTGGGGCCCCTGCGCGGCGGAGCCCTCACGCTGGGCGTGCTCGCGGGCTACCTGGCCTATGTGGCCATGCACCATGCCCTGCACCACGCACAGATGGTTCATCCCTGGTGGCAGGCCCGCCGGTATGCCCACGCCCGCCACCACCACCTGCTGCAGCCCTGCTGCTTCGGCGTCACCAGCGGCTTCTGGGACCGGGTGCTGCGCACCAGCGGCCACAGCCCTCCTCGCAAGGCACCGGGCCGTTTGCACATCCCCGTGGTGCGCCGCCGCGGCTGAGCCGCACCGGCGACCGCTCAGTCCAGCGGAACGACGAACGTGCTGTCGGTTGGCCACTCGCGCCAGCGCAGGCGTTTGTCCACCCGCAGCAGGCCCGCGTTCAGTCTGGCACAGGCGGACAGGGCCGTGGACATGTCGGCGCGCAGCAGCACAAAGTGCAGGCGGTACCCGTTCCGCTTCAGCGTCAGTTCGGCACGCGGCCAGTGCAGCGGCAGACAGGGCGTGAACCACAGTTCGTCCGCCTGCAGGTTCAGGCCCAGGATGGACTCCACCGCGCCCCGGTGCAGCCAGCCGGCGGCGCCGGTGTACCAGCTCCAGCCACCACGCCCCACATAGGGCGGCTGGCTGTACACGTCGGCCGCCACCGCATAGGGCTCCAGCCCGTACGCCGGCCCCCACTGTGGGTGAGCGGCCCGGTGCGCTGGGCTCAGGCAGGTGAACAGCCGGTAGGGTGTGTTGCGGGCCCAGGCGTTGCCCGGCTCGCGCAGCGCCACCAGGGCCGCGGCCATCAAGGCCCAGGCGCCGGCGTGGGTGTACTGGCCGCCGTTCTCGCGTACGCCGGGCGGGTAGGCCTGGATGTAGCCGGCGCTGGGCACGGCGTCCACCAGCGGCGGGACGAGCAGGCGCACCAGACCGTGCTCCATGTCCATCAGTTCGGTGTCCACCGCCTGCATGGCCAGGTGCTGTCGCTCGGGCGTGGCTTCCCCCGAGAGCACCGCCCAGGCCTGGGCGATCAGGTCGATGCGGGCCTCGGCGCTGGTATGGCTGCCCAGGGCACTGCCGTCGTCGAAGAAGGCGCGCTTGAACCAGGCGCCGTCCCAGGCTTGTGTGGCCAGGGCCTGGCGCCAGCCCGCCAGCGCCGCAGCCCAGCGCTCCACCCGGTAGTGGTCGCCGCGCGCCAGCGCCAGCGGCAGCCAGGCGCGCACGATGTGGCACAGGAACCAACCCAGCCAGACCGATTCGCCCCGCCCTTCGTGGCCCACGCGGTTCATGCCGTCGTTCCAGTCGCCGCTGCCCATGAGCGGCAGGCCGTGCGCGCCCACGCGCAGGCTGTGGTCGATGGCGCGCGCGCCGTGCTCGAACACGCTGGCGCTGCGCGCGCTCACGGCGGGTACGTCGTAGCGGTCTTCGGCGCCCTCGGGCACTGGCGGACCGGTCAGGAAGGGGGCCGTCTCGTCCAGCAGCGAGGCATCGCCGGTGGCCTGAACGTGGTGCGCGATGGCCAGCGGCAGCCACAGCAGGTCGTCCGAGAAATGCGTGCGCACGCCGGCGCCACCGGGTTCGTGCCACCAGTGCTGCACGTCGCCTTCTTCGAACTGGCGCGCCGCGCACCGCAGGACCTGGGCGTGCAGCAGCGCCGGGTCGGCCCAGACCAGGGCCATGGCGTCCTGCAGCTGGTCGCGGTAGCCGGTGGCGCCACCGGCCTGGTAGAAGCCGGCCTTGGCCCACAGGCGCGACGAGACGGTCTGGTAGAGCAGCCAGCGGTTGACCAGGGCGTCGAACAGCGGGTCGGGCGTGTGCACCTGCGTGGCGCCCAGCAGGCGCTCCCACTGCGCCTGCGCGGCCTGTTCGCGCGCCCGCGCAGGGCTGCGCACGGCCTGGCGCATCAGGGTGCGCGCGGCCTCGGGGCTGGCGGCGTGGCCGATCAGGAACACCTGGTCGATGACCGCGCCCGGCCGCAGGGTGATGGGGCGAGACAGCGCGGCACACGGGTCCAGCCCCGCCCCGCTGCGCTGGCCCAGGCTTTGGGGCAGGACCAGCTGGCCGCGGGCATCGAAGAAGGCGCGGCGGTCGCAGGTCCAGTCGATGGCCTCGGGCGCGTCCACGCCTTCGTGCGATTCGCAGAAGAACGCGGTGCCGCCCCCCAGACCCGCGGCCGCCTCGGTCTGCGTGCACAGCAGGCCGGTCAGGCCGACTTCGGGCGGCGTCGCGAGGCAGGGCTGCGTGACCAGGGTGGCGCGGTCGCTGCGCTGTTCGCCCAGCAGCCATTCCACCAGGCCGGTGATGCGCAGGTGGGCCTTGCGGCCGCCCTGGTTCTCCAGCCGGATGCGCACCTGCTTGAGCGCCGTCACCGGGTCCACGCACCAGTGCACGCTGACCGCCAGCGCGCCGCGCCGGTGGCTGATGGAGGTCAGCCCCTGGGTGTGCGTGACGGCGTAGTCGACGTCCTGAGCACCCCAGGCCGACGGGGTCACGCTCCAGATGTCGCGGCTGCGCCGGTCCTGCAGCAGGAACCACTCGCCCGGCGGGTCGGCCACCGGGTCGTTGGACCAGGCCGTGAGCTGGTTCAGGCGGCTGTTGAGTGCCCAGGTGGGGCCTGCGCCGCTGTCGGACACCATGCAGCCGAAGCCGGGGTTGGCCAGCACGTTGATCCAGGGCCGTGTCGGTTGCTGGTCGGCGCCGACGGTGAAGCCGAAATCACGCCCGTCCGGACCGAAGTGGCCGCTGGACGGGCCGGGACTGGCCGGCAGCCGGCGCACCGGCACGGTCTCGGTGACCAAACCCTTCCACGCACTGGCCGTCGGTGTGGCATGCCGCTCGCTCCAGGCGCCCACCTGCGCCAGCAGCGGCCGGCCGTCGGCCACCAGGTGCACGCGCGCCAGGCGCTGCAACGTGGCCAGTTGGTCAGGCGAGAGCTGGTCGAAGCGCAGGCGGTGCAGCGCACTCACCGTGGGCGTGGAGCCCGCGGGCACTGAACCGGGCTGTTCGGTCATCAGCGTCAGCTCATGCTGCAGCGGCATGTGGTACGAGTGCGCCTCGTGGCTGAGCACCACCAGGTCGCAGGGCACACCGGCGCGGGCCCATTCGCGCTGGGCCTGGACCAGGGCGCGCAGCAGGCCCATGCCCTTGGTCGGACCGGCCGTGACCAGCACCAGGGGGCGCGTGCCCGACAGGCCCAGCGGCCAGAGCAGGCGCCGGTCGCTCTCGACGACCGGCGGGGCTTCGGCCACGCCAGGGTCGGCCATGGCCACCCGGGGCAGGGTCAGCACCAGCGCGGTGGTCAGCGCGTGCAGGGCCGGCAAATCCTGGGTGTGTGGCCGGCCCGAGGCCACCGGGATGCTGGTCAGCGTGGCCGACATGACCGAGGAGCGCTCCACGTAGCTGGGCTGGCGGTACTTGTCGACCACGGCCATCAGGGTGGCGGCGTCTTCGCTGGCGGCGGTGGCAAAGGTCACGCAGGCCTGCGTGCCGGGAGCCATGCGCAGCCGAACGCCCAGCGCGGCCACCGGGTCGAGGCCGGTGGTCAGGGTTTCGGGCCCAAGGGGCACGGCCTGCAGGTCGGCCAGCGGCTGGCTGGCGGGGTGGTGGCGGCCGAGCCAGCGGGCGCGGTCGGTCTGGCAGCGAAGCTCCAGCAACTCGCCCTGCGTGCTGGCCACGAAGTGCGCGGCCTGCAGCCGGCCTTCGGTGGGCAGGCGCGGTGTGCGCGCGAAGCGCAGCGCCTGCTGCGAGGGCAGCCAGTCGGCCTGCACGAACAGGCCGGAGAAGGCGGGGTGGGCCTCGTCCGCCGCATGGCTAGCGAGCGTGACGTCGAAGGCCGAGATCAGCTCCAGCTCGATGGGCTCGTCGCCGTCGTGGTGCAGCACCACCTGGCGCAGCTCGATGTCGTCCTCCGGGCTGACCCAGACGGTGGTGCTCACGCGCAGGTCGTCCCAGGCGGCATCGAACACCACCCGGTCGGTGTGGAAGTGGGCCAGGTAGCGCGCCGACGGGTCGGGCGCGGGGTGGCTGGTCAGCGAGACCGGTGGCAGGGCCGCGTCGCGCCTCAGGTAGAGGAAGCTGCCGTTTGCATCGCGCAGCGCGTCGTCGCGCCAGCGCGTGATGCCGGTCTGCCCGTGCCGGCTCCAGCCTGCGCCACCGGGCCGCAGCGTGACGGTGTAGCGCCCGTTGGACAGCAGGTGGGTCGGCTCCAGTGCCTGTTCGCCAGGCACCAGCGCGCGCACCGGTTCGGGCACGCGGGGGTGCAGCTCCTGAGGTACCAGGCCGGGCAGCGGCAGGGGCGGCGCCAGCTCGCGCGGGGCGCGTTCGTGCAGCAGCGAGGCCACCGCCTGCAGCCGCGGGTGGGCCATGCCCCAACGTTGGGCCACCCCGCCGTGCAGCAGGTTGGCCAGCGCCACGATGCTCATGCCCTGGTGGTGCGCCATGCTGGTGCGCACCAGGGTGTGGGCGTGGCCGTGGGACTGGCGCGCGGGGGTGTAGTCCAGGGCCTCGAAGAGGCCATAGCGTCCGCGCGCGCCCAGCCCGCAGAGCAGGCGCAGGTTGGTGCAGGCGGCGCGCGGGTCCACCAGCGTGGCCAGCACGCTCGCATACGGTGCGACCACGTGTTCGGCCGGCGGCGTGCGGCGCAGCGCCAGCCGGGCCACGCCCTGCGGGGCGTACTGGTAGGCCAGGGTCTGGTCTCGCACTGCGTAGGCGCTTTCGGACTGGCCCCAGGGCAGTCCGGTGGCCCGCACGCTGGCGCGTTGTTCGCGCAGCGCCGAATGCGCCGCTTCGCCCAGCGCGCTGCCGCGCGGTTCGGTCATCACCAGGGTGGGCATGAGGTACTCGAACATCGAGCCCGACCAGGAACGCAGCACCACGTGCTGCCCGCTGGCGAAGAAGGGCCGGCCCAGCGCCGTCCAGTGTTTGACCGGCACGTCGCCCTTGGCGATGGCCAGCAGGCTGGTGCTGCGCGACTCGGAGGCCAGCAGGTCGTAGAAGGCGGTGTCCAGCAGCTGATCGTCGGGCCGGTAGCCGATGTGCAGCAGGTGGCGCCGCGGGTGGTAGAGAAAGCGGAAGTCGGCCGCCCAGGCCAGGGCTTCGAAGGCGTCCGCCAGGGCCAGCAGGCGCCGGTGGGTGTGCGAATGTGATACGTCGCAGCCGGCATCGGCGGCGGCCTGGTCGCGCAGGGCCGAGCGCCAGGTGGCCAGGTGGTCGCCCAGCAGCCACTGCAACTCGTCGAGCGCGGTGGGCGCGCGGTCCACGATGCCAGGGTGGCCGGTGGGGGGCAGGCTCTCCAGCTCGATCGTGGCGGCCTGCAGCAGCGCAGGAAAGTCCACCGGCAGGGGCGTATCGCCGGGCGCCAGCGGCTCGGCCGCGAACAGGCGGCCCAGCGCGGTCTGCGCCAGCGGTCGATGCAGCCGCTGCGGCAGCAGATCCTGCAGGGGTTGCAGGCGCCGGTGCGAGCGCACGATCGCTTGCGCACAGGCGGCACGGCCGTCGGCATCGTGGGTCAGTTCGCGGCAGGCCTGGGCCACGGCCAGCAGGTGCACGCAGAGGTTGCCGCTGTCCACCGTCGACACATAGCGCGGCGGCAGGGGCAACAGGGTGCGGGTGTCGTACCAGTTGAGGAAGTGGCCGCGGTGGCGTTCGAGCCGGTGCAGGGTGGCGAGCGTCGCCTCCAGCCGGGTCAGCAGGTCCTGTGTGCCGATCCAGCCGAACCGCCGCGCGCAGGCGGCGCTCAGCAGGTACAGGCCGATGTTGGTGGGCGAGGTGCGGTGGGCCACCATCTCGTAGGGTGCGCTCTGCAGGTTGTCGGGCGGCAGGTGGTGGTCGGGCGCGTCCACCGTGCGCTCGAACAGGCGCCAGGTGTCGCGCGCCACGCCGTGCAGCCATTCGCGGTCCGCCGCCGACAGCGGCAACGGATGCACCGCCCAGGACCGGTTGGCCGCCCAGACCACCAGCGGCGCGGTGGCCCACAGCGCGAGCAGGGTCCAGCCCAGGGCACCGGGCTGCAAGCCGGCCACCCACAACGCCGCCGCCCCCGCCAGCGCCATCAGCGGCCCGGCGCGGTGGCGGCGCAGCGTGGCCCACAGGTCGGTGCCTAGATCCGCCTGGGCGGCCTCGGCGGTGGTCCATTGCAGCAGCTGGCGGTGGCTGCGGGCCAGGCGGTGCGCGGTGCGCAGCACGGCGTCGAGTGCGCGCAGCGCGTGCTGCGGCAGCAGGGCCAGCTGCCACAGGCCGGCAGCCAGGGCGCGCAGCAGGTCCAGCGAGGCGGTGACCACAAAGCGCTCACCGGCCAGGTCCCAGCGGCGCGGCACCCAGGCCGCCAGCGCCCCCATCAGCGGGCCGGCCGTGTAGGCGGTCACCGCGAGCACCAGGGCCACCGGCAGGCTCAGCCCCAGGCCGCCCAGCGACAGGACGGTCAGCGCCAGCGCCGCCGGCGGCACCAGCGAGCGGCGCAGGTTGTCCACCAGCTTCCAGCGGTTGATGGCGCCCAGGGGCCAGCGCCGGTACTGCCACAGGAAGGGCAGCAACTGCCAGTCGCCGCGCATCCAGCGGTGCTGGCGGGCCGCGTCGGCGTCGCTGTGCTCGGGTTCGGCTTCGAGCAGGGTGACGTCGCTCACCACGGCGCAGCGCACCAGCGCGCCTTCGAGCAGGTCGTGGCTGAGGATGCGTTCCGTGGGCAGGCGCTCGCCCAGCACCGCGTGCAGCGTCGCCACGTGCAGCAGGCCCTTGCCGGTGAAGCTGCCTTCACCGAAGAGGTCCTGGTAGGCGTCGGAGCTCATGGCGCTGTAGGGGTCGATGCCGCTCTGCCCGGCGAACAGCCACTGCCAGGGGGTCTGCACACCCTCGGTGGGCAGCGGCGGGATCAGGTGCGGCTGCAGGATGCCGTAGCCCCGCAGCACGCGCCGGCCACCGGCGTCCAGCACCGGCCGGTTCTGCGGGTGTTCGGCCACGCCCACCAGCGCGCGCAGGCGGCCGGGGGGCAGTTGCGTGTCGCTGTCGAGCGTGAGCACATAGCGCGTGTGTGGTGCGGTGCACGAGAGCTCGCCCAGGTCGAAGAACGGGCCGGGCTCGCCGGTGGCCAGCCGGGCCACCAGCTGCTGCAGCTTGCCGCGCTTGCGCTCCCAGCCCAGCCACTGGGCCTGGGTGGCGCTGAACGTGCGTGCGCGGTGCAGCAGCAGAAAGCGCGCGGGGGCGTCCGCGGCGACCGGGTGCTGCCGGTTGAGCGCGCGCAGCGCGTCGGCGGCATGCGCCAGCAGCGCGTCGTCGTCCGGGTGGTGTTCGGTGTCGGCGTCGGTCCAGTCGCTGAGCAGGGCGAACTGGGCGTGTGCCTCGGGGTTGGCCAGGTGGTGCAGCTGCAGACGCCGCACCAGGGCGTCGATGCCCGCGCGGTGACCGAGCAGCGCGGGTATCACGACCATGACCTGCGCCTCGGGCGGGATGCCTTTGGCCAGCAGCAGGCGCGGCAGGTGCACCGGTGGCACCGATTCGCTGATGAGCCGGTTGACCAGGGCCCCCACCGCTTCGGACGCGGGCAGCAGCATCAACAGGCCAGTGAGCGCAGTGTGCGCCAGCGCGGCCGGACTGGCGGTGGCCCACACCGGGCCGGGCAGCCACGCGGCCACCAGCCCGGCGCTGCCCAGCGCCAGCGCGCCCAGGTAAGCCGGCGTGCGCGAGACCCGCAACAAGGGCCGCCACCAGCCCCTGCGGTGCTGGCGCACACCGAGTGTGCGCTCCAGCTCGGGACGGCCGTCTCCCTGCAGCCAGTGCGAGGCCAGGCTGGGCGGGCGGGTTCCGCCCATGACATGGATCAGCTCGCGGGCCACGTGCGCGCCGCTGTGGCCGCTGTGCACCGACAGGCGCTCGATGGCGTGCAGCGTGGCGTTGCGGGTGGTGTCGTCCTCGGCGGCGAACACGGGCGAGGCCAGCATCTCGCGGATCACGCGGCTGGACCGGCTGACGATGTCCTGCCAGTCGGCCGCCCCGATCCGGCGCAGCGCCGTGACGGCATTGCCCACACTCAGGTGGTCGGCCGCCTGGTCGGCCGCTTCCTGCGCCTGCAGTGCGGCCAGGTCGGGCACCTGGACCTTCAGCCAGGCCTGGGCCTGTCGCTGCCCGTCTTCCCCTGGCATCGCGACCCGGCCGATGAGGGCCCTCACCAGGGCGCACAGGAACTCGGGGCCGACGCCGCGCCGGACCATGAGCGTGTGCAGGGCCTGCAGTTCCGGCAGGCCCATGCTGTTGATCCGCAGCGCGCACAGGCTGGCGAGTTCGCGTGCGGCCTTCTGGCTGGCAATGCGGTCGGCCAGGCGGCGCAGGTTCTCCACCAGGACCACACGCAGGGTCGTGGGCAATGCCCACAGCTCGCCCTGGCTGAGTTCCCGCGCATCCTGGTAGGCGTCCAGCAGCCGCACGAGCAGATCTTCGTCGAACGCGCTGTCGGTGTGCGCCACGTAGTCCCAGGCCACGCCGTAGATACGAGGCAGTCCGGCCAGCGGGGCGTCCAGCAGCACCGGCAGCGAGCGGTAGAAGCGCGCGGGCAGACCCTCGCGGATCTCGCGCAGCTGCGCTTCGATCAGCTGGAAGTTGTCGAACAGCCATTCGGCCGCGGGGCTGATGTCCTGCCCGGTCTGGGCTTCTTGCGCCACGAACTGGTAGGCCGCGCGCAGGGTGCGCACATTGCTCTGCAGGCGCGGGTAGAAGGTGGCCTGGCCGAAGCGGGCCGGCCCGGCGCGGTGCGTGCTGCCGAGGCTGTGGCCATGCTGCGCCAGCCGGTCCACACCGAAGAGCTCGGATCGGATCGGCTCCAGCGCCATGCCCCGGCGGGCGTCGAGCATGCCGTCAACAAGGGGTGGAATCCACTCCCACCGGGCCCGCAGGCTGGCCAGTGCCATTCAGCGCAACAGCCACAAGGCACCCAGCAGCAGGGTCAGCACCAGCGCGGTGGAGACCACGCGCGCGGACAGCACCTGCCGCAGACCGTCTGCACCGGACCGCAGGTCGCGCAGGCGCCCGCGGCGGGCGCCGCAGTCGCTGAGGTGGGCGCTCAGGGCGCTGTGTTCCAGGGCCGATGCGCCGGCCGGTCGGCCCAGCGAAGCGGTGTCCCAGGTGGGGGGGGAAGAAGGTGTGTGTGTCATGGTCTGCGCCTGTCTGGGGAGGGAGAAAGTGGCCGGTCGGCCCGCACAACGGTTGTAGGCACAGGGGGGGCAAAGGTCTGTGCGCCGTCGAACAGACCACCAGCGTTCTCAGGCCTAGCCTGATGACAGCGAACAAGGGTGGGACAGCCTGTGTCATCCCGTTCGTCGAACCGTTCGGTCCACCGTCAGGAGCCTCATCATGACCACCCGTCTTCCCACCCCTCGGACCCGCCTGTGCATCGCCGCTGTGCTGGTGCCGGCCTTCGCGGTCTTGTCCGGCTGCGCCGCACCGGCCCCTGCCGACCGTTATCCGGCCACGGTTCGGCCCAGCCACCCGGAGGCGGGGCCGTCATCGGGGCGGCGAGACTACCGGCGTGCGCCCGACGAACGGCTGTATGAGGCGAAAGTCCTTTCGGCGCGCGCCGTGATGACCGCCGGCGGCCAGCGCTGCTGGATGGAGCGCGAAGAGGTGCCACCGCCGCGCAGCAGCGCCAATGTCCCGGGTGCGCTGGCGGGCGCGGTCATCGGCGGCATATTGGGTCACCAGATCGGCGGCGGGTCCGGCCGGGACCTGACCACCGTCGGTGGTGTGGTGGCCGGCGCAGCGATCGGCTCCCAGGTGGGCCAGCCCTCACAGCGCGGCCCCGTCACCCAGGACGTCCAGCGTTGCAGCCCCTCGGGTGGCCGCGACCGGGTCGACTATTGGGACGTGACCTACGAGTTCCGCGGCGTCCTTCACCACGTTCAGCTGACCGACCGGCCGGGGCCGAGTGTGACGGTCAACGCCCAGGGCGAACCCCGGGAGTGAGTCGGGTGGAGCGGCCGGATCGGACCGGCTCGCTCCGCACCGGCATCACAGCGGGCTGCGCCCCTGGATCACGCGCAGCAGCACGATGACGATGGCGACCACCAGCAGGAGGTGGATGAAGCCCCCCAGGGTGTAGGAGGTGACCAGACCCAGCAGCCAGAGGATGAGCAGAGCGAGGGCGATGGTGTACAGCATGGCGGTTCCTTTCGAGGGGTGGAGAGATTCAGCGAGACGGTGGGCGGCTGGACGAACGGCTCCACCACCACAGCGCCAGACCGGTGACGCCCACCGCGACTAGGCTGGTCCTGGGATGGCGGCGTGCGAGCGTGATGGCCAGGTCCCACGGCGGGCGTATGAAGCCGCTCCCGACAGGGGATGGCGGCGGACCGGACCGCAGCCAGGCCTGTGCCAGCGCGCCCAGCACCACGGCCGTTCCCGGGTGGGCACGCAGACCACCCAGCAGCGGCAGTGCGCTGCGCACCGCACAGCCCAGTGCCGACGAAGCGGCGGGCGCCTGGCGGTCCAGTTCCAGCCAGCGGGCGATCTGTGCCCGGCTCTCGGCCAGACGCAGCTGTGCGCTGCTGGCAGGAAGCGCCGGGGAGATCGGTGTGGGCGTGTTCATGGCGCGGTGTGACCGGCCAGCAGGGCAGCGTCTTCGGCCAGTTGTGCGCGCAGCCGGGCCAGGGGTTCGCCGTTGCGGTGGGCCTGGGCCCGCCAGCACGCCGCCAGCCCGAGGACCGCGGGCAACAGCGGCGTGGCCACGAACAGCCACGCGGCCGGTGCCGCACCCGGCGCCAGCGACGCCCAAAGCAGCAAGGCCACCCCGGCCAGTGCCGCCGCAACCGCCAGACACAAGGCGCCACCGAGCTGCCACAGCAGGCGCCGCTGGACCGCGGCTGCGCTGGTGTGCAGCTCTTCGGACACCAGCCCGGCATAGGCGCCCACATGCGCGGCCAGCAGCATGGGCTGTGCCGCGGCCAGGCGGAATACGGGATGGATCATGTGCCGGCGTCCGTGAGTCAGTGGCCGTTGCCGCGGTGCCGGCTGAACAGCGCCAGCAGGCCCATGAGACCCGCCCCCACCGCGGCCGCGATCAGCACGGACTTGATCGGCTCGTGCTGGATGTACTCGGCGGTGGCCTGGCGCGCGTGCGAGGACTTCTCGCGCAGCTGCTGGCCTCCGTCGCGCAGGGCTTCCATGCCCCGGTGGGTGAGCGCGCTGGTGTCGTGCGCCAGCTGCTGCAGGGCGGCGCCGGTCTGTGCCCGCGCGGTGCCCAGTCCGTCGAGCCCCTGCTGGGCCAGGTGTTGTGTGGAGCGGATGGCGTGCTCGGTGCCGAGTGCGGCCTCGTGGGCCAGGTTCGAGGCTTCGTCGCCGAGGGTCTTGACGGTGGTGTTCATGGCGTTCTTTCCTGGGTGGTGGGAGGGGACACTTATTTCAGGCGCATGTCGTTGCGCACGGAACGCACGCCGCTGATGCCCTGCACCAGCTGCACCGCACGCTGGATGTCGCCCGCCGAGTTGACGAAGCCGCTGAGCTGGACCACGCCCTTGAAGGTCTCGACGTTGATCTCGGCCGACTTGAGCGACGCGTCGTTGAAGATGGCCGTCTTGACCTTGGCCGTGATGGCCGTGTCGTCCATGTACTGGCCGGTGCTTTCCTGGGTGGCTGTGGAGGCACAGCCCACCACGCTGGTGAGCGCAGCGGCTGCGAGCAGGAGGATGGAGAAACGTTGGGTGCTGGTTTTCATGGGGGGCTTTCGGTAGGAGAGGAATGGCAGCGTCCGCGAACAGCGGTGCTGCAGGGCCATGCTTTTGCGAGACCCGTGCACGCATGCTGGCGTCCGGGCCGGCGTGCGTCTGTGCGCTGGCGAACCCACGGATGCCTCATGACACGCATCGGGCACGTGCTTGACTTACGGGTTTGCGCAAAGCGGCCAGTTGGCGTACGGTTGTTGTTGATGTGGTCGCTGGTGACGGATGTGCCGGCGGCCCACCCTCCTGTCACTCCAACCGAAAGCTGCCCATGCTGTACCGATTCAAATCACAGGCCACGGCCGATCTCGTCATGCTGGGCGCCGATGCCCAGGGTGCACTGCGGCTGATCGGCAAAGAACTCACGCCGGAGGGCGTGATCAGCCCGGATCAGTTGCCCCGGGCCATCGACATCCTGCAGCGTGCCTGGCGGGAAGACCACGCCTTGCGCCTGAAGGAGGAAAAGTCGGCGCCGGAACCGCTCCCCGCCACGGACGATGCAGACCCCGATGTGCGGCTGTCACAGCGGCTGGTGCCACTGGTGAGCATGCTGGAGCAAGCCAACAAAGCCGATGTGGCGGTAGTTTGGTCGGCGTCCTGACCGCTCGACTTCGGAACCCAACTGACACTTCTTTGAATCGCCGTGCCTGTCTCCGTTGGCGGTCGGGGCGCGCACGCGCATGCGTGCGGGCTACCACCCGTTGGTGGAGGGCAGGTCATTTGGACCAGGACCTCTAAGAGTTCATGAATGACCGCTTCATTTGCGAGAACATTCGTTGAGTGATCCCCAGCGTACTACTGCAACCGCTGCAGAACAGTTACTCAATCCGTCGCCAACGCCCGCGCCGGAGCGCGGCCAGAGAAAGAAATCGTCCGGTACGCCCGGCGATGGATGCTCAGTAACCGCGCAGCCGGTCCACCGCATGCAGCAGCGCCCTCCTCGCCAGCGCCCGCGCGGTGTTCTCCACGATCTGCCCCGCGATCACCTCGGCGGACGCGGACGAGGCCATGTGCGGGGTGATGACCACGGCAGGCTCGGTCCAAAGCGGGTCGTCGGCCGGCAGGGGTTCGTGTTCGAACACATCGAGCACCGCGGCGCGCAGGTGGCCGCTGCGCAGCGCGTCCACCAACGCCGGCACCACCAGCTGTTCGCCCCGGCCACAGTTGACGAACACCGCGCCCGGCTTCAGCGCGGCGAACCAGTCGGCATTGCACAGGCCGCGCGTCTCGGGTGTGAGCGGCAGCAGCGAGACCACCATGTCCAGCCCTGCCAGGAAGGGGCGCATCGCTTCCGGCCCGGCCCAGGTGGTCACGCAGTCCAGCGCAGCGGGCCTGCGCGCCCAGCCGTGCACATCGAACCCGTGCGCGGCCAGGGTGCGGGCCACTTCAGCGCCCATGGCGCCCAGGCCCATGATGCCGACGCGGTAGGCGCTGGCCGGGCGCTGCGCCGGCATGCGCCATTCGCGGCGCGTCTGCTGTGCCAGCACGCGGTCGAGGTCGCGGTGAAAGTGCAGCGCCGCCCACAGCACGTACTCGGCCATGCCGCGTGCCTGCGCCGGGTCGACGATGCGGGTGACTGGCACATCGGGGGGCAGGTCCGGGTCGCGCAGCAGGTGTTCCACCCCGGCCCCGATGGAGGCCAGCAGCCGCAGGCGCGGCAGGCGCGCCGGCAGGCCCAGGGGCACGAACCAGCCCGCGATGGCGACCACGCTTTGCAGTTCGGTGGTCGCCGTGTCCGGCGTCCAGCACCGCACGCGCAGGCCGGGGCAGGCCCGCGCGGCGGCGCGCTCGAATTCGCCACACAGACCCGAGAGGTCGTCGGTCTCGCTGCACAGCAGCAGGGTCGGCGCGGCACCGCTCACAGGCGGTAGTCCGGTTCGCTGCGCTCCAGATCTCGCAGCCAGGCCGCCCAGACCAGTTGGCGCTCGTGTTCCACGCCGCGGAACTGCTTGCGCACGTGGGCGCTGAGCGCGGGCGGGATGCGCGTGACCGGCCCGGCGATGCTGGCCAGCTGCGCGGCGGCCAGCTGGATCTCGCAGGCCTTGTTGAGGTAGTACATGACGCAGAAGGCGTCGGCCACCGTCGGCCCCACGCTGAGCAGGCCGTGGTGGCGCAGGATCAGGGCCATGTTGTCGGCCAGCGCGGCCTGGATGCGGCTGCGTTCCTCCAGGTTGAAGGCCACGCCTTCGTAGGGATGCACGCCCACCGACTGGTGGAACTCGGCCGAGATCTGGTTGAGCTGCAACAGGCCTTGCTCGCAGGCGGCCACGGCCATGCCGGGCACGGTGTGGGTGTGGATGACGCAGTGGGCGTCGTCGCGTGCGGTGTGCACCGCGCTGTGGATGGTGAAGCCGGCCGGGTTCATCGCGGCGTCGCCCTGCACCACCTTCCCGTCCAGGTCGACCACGATCAGGTCGCTGGCGCGCACCTCCTTGAACAGCAGGCCGAAGGGGTTGAGCAGGAAGCGCTGCTGGCCTTTCTTGCCAACGGGCAGCCGGGCCGAGAAGTGGGTGTAGAGCGTGTCGTCCCAGCCGAAGCGGGCGGCCAGCCGATAGGCGGCGGCCAGGTCGCGGCGCAGGGTGGCCTCGTCGGCCCCGGGGGTGTTGGTCATGAAGTCTCCGTGAAGGTCAGGCTGCAACGGCGGGGCCGTTGTCCAGGCCCATGAAACGGCGCACGCGGGCCAGCGCCGGGTCGTCGCCGGCATCGGGCTGCTGCAGGCGCGCGGGCGGCGCGTCCAGCAGCAGCTGGCCGTTCTCCATGAACACCACGCGGTCGGAGATCTGCAGCGCGAACTCCATCTCGTGCGTGACGATGAGCATGGTCATGCCCTCTTCCGCCAGGTCGCGGACCACCTTGAGCACCTCGCCCACCAGCTCGGGGTCGAGCGCCGAGGTGGGTTCGTCGAACAGCATCACGTCGGGCCGCAAGGCCAGCGCGCGGGCGATGGCCACGCGCTGCTGCTGCCCGCCCGAGAGCTGGTGCGAGTACTTGTGCAGGTGCGCCAGCAGGCCGACCTTGTCGAGCAGGCGCTGAGCGGTGTGCTGGCGCGACACCGGGTCGCCCTGCCCGTGCAGGCCGGGCGCGAGCAGGATATTCTGCAGCACCGTCAGGTGCGGGAACAGGTTGAAGCCCTGGAACACCATGCCGATGCGGCGGATGCCCTGGCGCACGCGGGCCGCGTCCTGCGGCGCGGCGCCCAGCAGGTAGCTCTCGCCGAACAGCACGATCTCGCCCTGGTCCAGGCTCTCCAGCGCGTTGACGGTGCGGATCAGCGAGGTCTTGCCCGAGCCGGAGGGGCCGATGATCGAAATCACATCGCCGGCACCGACCCGCAGGTTCACGCCCTTGAGCACGGCGTGGCTGCCGTAGGCCTTGTGGATGGCCATGAGGTCCAGCGCGGGCGGCGCGCCAGGCCCGCGTTCGGCGGGTGCGACCACCGGCGCCGCGGGCAGGCCGGCGCGCAGCCGGGCCAGGTCCGCCTCGTCCACCGGCGCGGGCTTGCGCCGGTTCAGGTCCAGCCGGCGCTCCAGCGCGCCGAGCGCGGCCCCGAACACGGTGACGATGGCCACGTAGTACACCGCCACCGCGAGCAGGGTTTCGAGGATCAGGAAGTTCTGTGTGTAGAGGCGCTGCCCGGTCAGCAGCAGTTCGGGCAGCGAGATCACCGACACCAGCGAGGTGAGCTTGATGATGGTGACGAACTCGTTGATGAGCGAAGGCAGCGCGATGCGGAAGGCCTGCGGCAGCACGATGCGCGTCTGCGTGGCGAACCAGCCCAGGCCCAGCGCATGACCGGCCTCGCGCTGGCCTTTGGCCACCGACAGCAGGCCGCCGCGGTGGATCTCGGCCATGTAGGCGGCCTCGGTCATGACCATGCCGGTCAGGCCGGCCAGGAACGGGATGCCCAGCACCACGCCGGTGGCGGGGAAGATCTGCGGCAGGTTGTAGACGAACACCAGCAGCACCAGCAGCGGCACGCTGCGGAAGAACCAGACGTAGAAGCGCGCCGGCCAGCGCAGCCAGACGTGGCGCGAGCCCTCGGCCTGGGCCAGGCCAAAGCCCAGCACCAGTCCAAGCAGCCAGGACAGCGAGCCCAGCGCGATCACCATCGCGCTGGCGCGGTAGAACGCGCCCATGGAAAAGAGCGAAAAGAAGTAGGTCCAGTCCAGTTCCATGGGCGGCGTCCTCGTGTCGTGGGGCGGCGGCGGATTACTTGACGGGCGTGAGCTCGTACTTCTTGATCAGCGCGTCGTATTCGCCGCTCTTGCGGATCGCGGCCATGGCGGTCTCGAAGGACTGCTTGAGGGCCGTGTTGCCCTTCTTGACGTAGATGCCCAGGGTTTGCGGGTAGACCAGGTCGGGCGAGCTGATGGTCACGCGGCCCTTGGTCTTCTCCACGATCATCTTGGCGGCGCCGGCGATCTCCAGCTGGGCGTCGACGTTGCGGGACATGATGGCCTGCGACACCTCGGGCGCGGTGGGGAACTCCATCACCGTGATGGCGCCCTTGCCGGTGGCCTTGCAGTGTTCGTCCGACAGGGTCTTGAGCAGCTTGACCCATGAGGTGCCGGCCTGCAGGCCGACCTTGAGGCCGCACAGGTCCTTCTCGGTCTTCGGCGCCACTTTGCTGTCCTTGGCGACCATGATCAGCGCGCCCGAGCTGGCGTAGGGGATGGCGTCGGCCTGGGCCAGGCGCTCGGGCGTGATGTAGAGGCCCGAGACCACGGCGTCGTGCTGGCCGGCGGCCAGGCCCGGAATCAGGTTGACGAACTTGGTGTCGGTCAGCGCGGGCTTGAGCTTCATCTCGCGCGTCAGCAGCGCGGTGAGGTCGGGGTCGAAGCCGACGATCTTGTCGCCGTCGTAGGACTCGAACGGCGGGTAGGTGGCTTCCAGGCCGACCTTGAGCACGCCGGGGGCCATGGTCTGCGCCTGGGCGCCGGCCAGACAGCCCAGCCCGACGAGGGCGGCCAGGGCGGTGCGGGTGAAGGAAGTGGTCAGTGGGGACATGGCATGGACTCCTGAAGGAAGGGAACAGACAAGGAAAGGCAAGGGACGGGGAACGGGATGCGTGAACCGGGTAAACGGCCGGCGGCGCTCAGGGCGCGGTTGCCTCGGCGGGGGTTGTCGCCAGCGTCTTGAACTGGCCGAAGCTGGTGGTGTTGCGGGCGTTGGCCGGCAGCTGCAGCTCGCCGCGCGCGACCTTCTCGCGCAGGTAGCGGTAGGTCTGCAGCGCCATGCTCCACATGTGCTCGCCAATCGCGATGTCGCCGTAGCGCGCACGCGCCTCGCCCGCGGGGTCGAAGGCTGGCAGCGGTGCGATGCGGGTGGCGTAGTCGCAGGCGAAGAACAGCGGGAACGAATAGCGCTCGTGCCGCACCTTGCGCACACGATGCGTGGTGGCGACAAAGGCGCCGGCGGTCATCACCTCCAGCATGTCGCCCACGTTGATGACGTACAGCTCCTCGCCGTCGATGGTCAGCGGCGGCGCGTCGACCCAGCGGCCCTGGTCGTTGAGCACCTCCAGCCCGGCCTGGTCGGCCAGCAGCAGGGTGAAGCACTCGTAGTCGGTGTGGGCGCCGATGCCCGGCGTGTCTTCGGCCGCCGGGTCCACCGGGTAGTGGATCAGGCGCAGCTTGGACGGCGGGCAGGTCACGTACTGGTCCAGCGCGTCCTCGGGCTGGCCCAGCGCCAGCGCAAAGCCGTGCAGCAGCGTGCGGCCGAGCGAGAAGATGCTGTCGTAGTAGGCCGCAACCGCCTCGCGAAAGCCCGGCAGTTCGGGCCACTTGTTGCCGCCGATCAGCGGCTGGCCAGCCTGCACGAAGGGGTGGTCGTCGGCGGCCTCGAAGCCAATGTCGTAGGCCTCCTTGTGGTCGGGCTTGCCACTGCCGTAGATCTCTTCGCCCTCGGGCACGAAGCCCTTGTGGCCGCGGCCCAGACCGATGTGGTGGCGCATCTTCCAGTCCAGGTCCTGCGCAAACAGCTGCTGCGCGGCGCGGCGCAGGCCGGCGATCTGTTCGCGCGGGATGCCGTGGCCCTTGACGTAGAAGAAACCGACGTGGCGGGCCGCATGGCCGAGCTGGTCGGCCACGGCCTGGCGGTCGGCCAGCTCGGGGCTGAACAGGCCGCGGATGTCGATGACGGGCAGCGATTCGAAGTTGGCGGTGGTGGTGGGCATGGTTTGCAGGACGTTGCAGAAACGGGTTCAGGCGGGCACGGCCTCGGCCTGGGCGGCGCGCCACTGCGCGAAGTGCTCGGTCTCGGCGCGGGCCATCCACTGGTTCAGGCCCCAGGTGTCGGCCACGGGGGCCTGGGTGAAGGGCAGCAGGTGGGTGTAGCCGTCGGGGCCGAACTCGGGCGTGAGCGTGGTCACCGCCTGGCCGCGCGCGCGCTGCGCGGCCCAGATGCGCTCCCACACGCCGCGGTGGAAGGCCAGCGCTTTGGCGTACTCGGGCGCGGCCGGGTGCGGCACCTGCGGCCCCTGGTCGTAGCCCACGCGGGCCTGCACGTGGTGCACCCGTTCGATGAAGGGCGCGAGGTCGTCGGCCGGGTCGTCCAGCAGGCGCTCGCACACCACCACCCAGTGGCTGATGTCGGCGGTGAAGCGCAGCTGCGGCAGCTGGGCGATCACCTCCAGCGCCACCCAGGGGCTGTAGAGAGAGGTGGCGCGGTGGATCTCGAAGCTGCACACCGCGCCGGCCGCGTCGGCCAGGGCCTGCGCGCGGCCGAAAAACTCGACCTGTTTCGCCAGCGGCCAGCGGTCGTTGCCGGGCAGCACGTTGAGGAAGCGCGCGCCCACGGCCTGCGCACCGTCTAGGCTGGCGGCCAGCCGGTCCCAGTGCTGCTGCAGCGTCCAGTCCTGGCGCGGCACCACGTCGCCGCCGGTGAACACCACGGCGATGTAGTCCAGCCCTTCCTGCTGCAGGCTATGGCGCAGCGCGCGCTGGGCGAACGGGTCGCCGGGCAGCCGCGCCTCCACACCAACCGCGCCCATTCGACGCACCTCGGCGGCGCAGGTGGCCCAGTCGCCCTGCCAGCCCCAGAGGGAACGGAACAAGTCGAGCTTCATGCGGCTGCCTCCGGGGCCGGCGCGCGGCCGAGCCGGGCGTGCGCATCGGCCAGCAGGCACAGCAGCTCGAACGCCATGGTCGCGCCCACCAGCGAGGTCACGCCGCCCACGTCGAACGGCGGGCTGACCTCGACCACGTCGGCACCGATCAGGTGCAGCCCCTGCAGGCCGCGCACCAGGTGCTGCGCCTGCAGCGTGCTCATGCCGCCGATCTCCGGCGTGCCGGTGCCGGGGGCGAAGCACGGGTCCAGGCAGTCGACGTCGAAGCTGATGTAGGTGGGCGCGTCGCCGGCGATGCCGCGCGTTTCGGCCAGCAGGTCCTCGTTGCTGCGGGCCGCCACCTCTTCCATGTGGATCACGCGGATGCCCACCGCCTTGGCGAAGTCGAGGTCGGCCGGGTCGTAGACCGAGCCGCGGATGCCGATCTGCACCGTGCGCTTCGGGTCCAGCAGGCCCTCTTCCACCGCGCGGCGGAACGGCGTGCCGTGGGTGTAGCGCTGGCCACCGAAGTAGCTGTCGTTGGTGTCCGAGTGGGCGTCGAAATGCACCATGCCGACTGCGCCATGGCGGGCGATGCCGCGGAACACCGGCAGCGTGACCAGGTGGTCGCCGCCCACCGACAGCGGCCGCACGCCGGCCGCGTGCACCCGGCGGTAGAAGGCCTCGATCAGGTCCAGGCCCAGCATCAGGTCCATGGGCGGCAGCGCCACGTCGCCCAGGTCGGCCACGCGCGCCAGGTCATACGGCGCGATGCGGCTGACGTGGTGCACCTTGCGCATCAGGGCCGACTGGTTGCGCACCTCGCGCGGGCCGTGGCGGGCACCGGCCCGGTTGGTGGTGCCGGCGTCCCAGGGCAGGCCGATCAGGCCGATGTCGACGGTATCCTGCCGGTCGGGTTCGACCAGGGGCAAGCGCATGAAGGTGGACAGGCCGGCGAAACGCGGCACCTGAGCGGCGTCCTGCGGCTGGGGGAACGGATGGCGGGCGTTCATGACAAGGACTCCTGGGTTCAGCGAACGGGAACACCCGGCAGCGCGCAGAGCATTTCGTAGAGCAGGTTGGTGGCCAGCTGGGCGGTGTTGCCGCTCTGGTCGTAGGGGGGCGAGACCTCGACCAGGTCGCCGCCGATGAGGTTCAGCCCGCGGCAGCCGCGCACGATCTCCAGGCCCTGGATGCTGGTCAGGCCGCCGACCTCGGGCGTGCCGGTGCCGGGCGCCCAGGCGGGGTCGATGCCGTCGATGTCGAAGCTCAGGTACACCGGGCCGTCGCCCATGGTCTGGCGCACCTCGTCCATCAGCGGCGCGAGCGGGCGGTACCAGCACTGCTCGGCCGTGAACAGGCGGAAGCCCTGGTCCACGCCCCACTGGAAGTCGGCGCTGGTGTAGCCCTGGGCCCGCTGGCCGATCTGCACCACCCGCCTGCAGTCCAGAAGACCCTCTTCCACCGCGCGGCGGAAGGTGGTGCCGTGGGCGATCTTCTCGCCGAACATGTGGTCGTTGGTGTCGGTGTGGGCGTCCACATGGACCAGCCCCACCGGGCCGTGCTTCTTCACCAGCGAACGCAGGATGGGCAGCGTGATGGTGTGGTCACCGCCCAGCGTCAGCGGCACCACCTTGTGCGGCAGCAGGGTGTCGTAGTGCGCCTCGATGATGCGCACCGATTCGAGCAGGTTGTACGTGTTGATGGGCACATCGCCCAGGTCGGCCACCTGCAGGCCATCGAACGGCGCGGCGCCCGTGGCCATGTTGTACGGCCGGATCATCACCGACTCGTTGCGGATGCTGCGCGGACCAAAACGGGTGCCCGCACGCAGCGAGGTGCCGATGTCCAGCGGCACGCCGATGAAGGCGGCGTCCAGCCCCTCGGGCGTGTCGGCGGCGGGCAGCCTCAACATGGTGCCGCGCCCCGCAAAACGGGGCATCTCGTTGCCCCCCTGGGGCTGGTTGAAGTGAGCGGTCATTCGGTTCCGGGTCGGTGGTCGTGTGCTGGTGCCCATTCTTCGGGCGCCCCCTGGCACGACAAATGCTCAGAACCAAAAACTCACTTCAGACTTTTCGAAACCAATGTCCACCACGTCGACCGTCCCCACGCCCGACCTGAAACTGCTGCGCATCTTTGCCAGCGTGGCCCGCCACCAGGGCTTCGCCAAGGCGCAGCAGGAACTCAACCTCACGCTATCGGCCATCAGCACCTACATGAGCCAGCTCGAAGGCCTGCTGGGCTTCAAGCTCTGCGACCGCGGCCGCAGCGGCTTTTCGCTCACCGAAAAGGGCGAGCTGCTGCTGAACGAGGCGCAGCGCCTGCTGGGCGAGATCGACGGCTTCGGCAGCTTCGCCGCATCGCTAAAGGGGGGCCTCTCGGGCACGCTGCGCATCGGCGTCATCGACTCCACCGTCACCGACAGCGCCCTGCGCCTGTCGGACGCGATCGGTGATTTCAACCAGCGCCACCCCGCCGTGCACCTGGGCCTGTTCGTCAAGAACCCGCACGACCTGCAGGAAGCCCTGCTGGGCAACGAGCTGGACCTGGCGATCGGCTTCTTTCCCACCCGCCCGCCAGGCCTGGTGTTCCAGCCCCTCTACCGCGAACAGCAGTGGCTGTACTGCAGCAACCAGCACCCGCTGTTCGCCCAGCGCCATATCGCCGAGGCGCAGGTGTCCGAACTCAACGTGGTGCGCCGCAGCTACTGGAGCAAGGCCGAGCTGGGCAAGCACGGCATGAAGAACAGCGTGGCCACGGTGGACAGCATGGAGGCGCAGCTGTTCCTCATCCTCTCGGGCGGCTACGTGGGCTACCTGCCCGAACACTACGCCCAGCCCTGGATGGACCAGGGCAAGCTGCGCGTGCTGCTACCGGCCAGCTTCGGCTTCCAGTCGCCCTTCATGCTGGCCACACGGCGCGGCCGCGGGCGCGAGGCGCCGATCCAGATCATGCGCGAGCTGCTGCTGCGCAAGATGCGGGGCTGAGACGGGCCGGCGGGCGGCGGCCCGCCGGGCTCAGGCGCCCCCGCCGGATGGCACCTCGGCGTCGGCGCTCAGCAGCCACCGGGCCAGCAGGACCGGCGCCGCGCGGGTGCCCTGCTCCGGCTGCAACACCCCCACCGGCTCCAGCGAGAACCCCGTGTCCATGGCCACCGTGGACAGCAGCCCCTGGGCCAGCCAGGCGGCCATGGAGCGGTGCGGCAACAGGGCCAGCAAAGGCTTGTTCCGCAGCAGCCAGACCAGCGTGGACAGCGACCGCGTCACCACCGGGTAGGTGGCCGCCGGCCGGGGGAAGCCGGCCGCCACCTCCTCGAACCGGACGCGGGCGATGCTGTCCACCGGCGGCAGCAGCCAGGTGGCCTCCGACAGAGTCTTCCAGGAGCGGAGCCGCCGTCCCGCGAGCGGGTTGTGGGGGCCGCAGACCACCACCAGGTGATCGCTGGCGACGGCATCGAAGCGCCAGCCGCTGGGCACCACCGCTGGCCGGCGGCACGCCGCCAGGTCGACCTGCCCCGACGAGACCTGCAGCAGCAGGTCGTCGCGCTCCAGCTCCTGCAGCTGCACGCCGACCTGCGGGTGGCGCTCGCCAAAGGCGGCCAGGGCCGGCAACAGGAAGCCGTTGATGGCCGCACCCGACGCGACCAGCCGCACCACGCCCTGCCCCTGGTGCTGGCGCGCGGCCACCGCCTCTGCGCCGGCGCCCAGGCCGGCCACGATCTGGCGGGCCACCGGCAGCAGGTCCAGGCAGGCCTCGGTCGGCCGCACACCCCGCGCGTGGCGGTGGAACAGCGGCACCTCCAGCAGCTGCTCCAGATACGCCAGCGACTGCGTCACCGACGACTGCGTCATGCCCATGGCGTCTGCAGCGCGCTGCACGCTGCCCAGCTCCGCCAGCTCCATGAGCACCTGCGCATGGCGGAACTTGCCCCGGGCCAGGAGGCGGTTGAGCAGGACGGTGGAGGCGGCGGGCATGGTATTGGAGAGTCTAATGGCTACCCCAAATTTTTTACTTGTCTCCGATGGGGAATGCCCCGACCATGCGGCCACAAACACAGGAGACAAGCATGACCTCAGCACCCGCGCCACTCACGCGCAGGCAGATCCTCGCCCTGGGCGGACTGGGCACCCTGCACGCCCTCGCCCCGTCGGTGGCGTCGGCCCAGGCCCCCTTCCCCAACCGCCCCATCCAGTTCATCGTCGCCGCGCCGGCCGGCGGGCCGTCGGACAACGCGGCGCGCATGATCGCCGACGAGATGGGCAAGCTGCTGGGCCAGCCCATGGTCGTGGTGAACAAGCCCGGCAGTGCGGGCGTGATTGCCGCCGAAGCCACAGCCCGCGCGGCACCCGACGGTCACACGCTGATGCTGTCCTGGATCGGCAACGCCACCAGCCCGGGCCTGGTGGCCAAGCTGCCGTTCGACATCAACCGCGACTTCGTGCACATCGCATTCGCGCTGGCCGGCGCGAACGCGCTCATCGTGCACCCCTCCACCGGCTTCAAGACCCTGGCCGATCTGGTGAAACACGCCAAGGCCCACCCCGGCCGGCTGAGCTATGCCAGCTCGGGCAACGGCACGTCCGGCCACCTGGCGATGGAGATGTTCAAGCAGCGCGCCGGCATCTCCATGCTGCACATCCCCTACCGCGGCGGCGCGCCCGCACTCACCGACCTCATGGCCGGGCAGGTGCAGCTGATGTTCCTCAACCAGGACGCGGTCATCGCGCCCAGCGCGGCCGGCAAGGTCGTGCCGCTGGCCATCAGCAGCGCGCAGCGCAACCCGCTGCTGCCCCAGGTGCCCACGGTGGCGGAATCGGGCTACCCCGGCTTCGAGGCCACGGCCTGGGCCGGCATCTCTGGACCACAGGGCATTCCCGCGCCGGTGGTCGCCGCCATCGAGGCCGCCGCACTCAAAGCGCTGAACGGCCCGCTCAAGGCCCGCATCGAGGCCACCGGCGCCACCGTGGTCGCGACCGGCAAGGACAGCTTCACCCCCTTCGTCCAGCGCGAGACCGAGACCTGGACCCAGGTCATCAAGACCGCCGGCATCAAGGTCGACTGACATGCTGAACACCCTTTCACTGGGCGCCCACCGGCTGTCCAGCGGCACCGAACTGCCCGCGCTGGACGTGGCCTACGTCACCTTCGGCCAGCTCGCCTCCGACGGCGGCAACGCCGTGCTGGTGACCCACGGCTACACCAGCGGCCCGTCCATGCTCACGCCCGGGCATCTGGTGGCCGAAGGTTCGTGGGCGCCGCTGCTCGGCCCCGGCCGACCCTTGGACACCGACCGCTTCTTCATCGTCTGTTCCAACATGCTGGGTTCCTCGTTCGGCACCACCGGCCCGAACACCACCAACCCCGGCACCGGCCGGCACTGGGGCCCCGACTTTCCCGCCATCACGCTCGAAGACATTGTGGCGGTGCAGCACCGCCTGCTGCAGCACCTGGGCGTGCGCCACCTGCGCGCGGTGGTCGGCCCGTCCTACGGCGGATGGCAGGCCCTGCAGTGGGCGCTGTCACACCCCGACATGGTGGACGCCGCGGGCGTGCTGATGCCCGGCCTCACCCACCCCCAGGGCCTGAGCGCCGCGTCCACGCGCCAGCGTTTTGCCGACCACCCGGCCTGGCACGGCGGCTGGCACTATGGCGACCCGCGCATGCAAGACCTGCTGATGGACCTGCGCCTGCAGACCCTGCGCAGCTACGGCCTGGAGCGCCTGTTCGAGGCGCGCATCGCCGACCCGGTGCAGCGCCAGGTCGCCATGGACAAGGCCTGCCGCCAGTGGGCCGAGCGCTTCGACCCCAACAGCATGGTCACCCTGGCGGCCGCGGCCGAACGCTTCGATGTGCGCCGCCGCCTCGCCGACATCCGCGCGCGCCTGCTGTTCATGGTCTGCACCACCGACGCCATCTTCCCGCCCGACCCCGCGGTGCGCGCCCTGCTCGGCACGGTCCCCGGGCCGCTGCGTTACCGCGAGCTGGACAGCCCCTACGGCCACATGGCCTCAGGCGTCGAATGGCCGCGGCTGGAAGGCGACCTGCGCTGGCTGCTGGACCCGACAACACCGGTGTGACGTCGGCTCCCTGGAATCTGTAGTTCCGGGCTATCGTTGGAACCTTTCGAAAACCAAGGAGACGCCCATGCCCGCCAAGAACACCGTCTGCCTCTGGTTCAACGGCACAGCAGAAGAAGCCGCGCGCTTCTACGCCGCCACCTTCCCCGACAGCGCCGTGGGTGCGGTCATGCGCGCGCCCGGCGACTTCCCCTCGGGCAAACAAGGCGACGTGCTCACCGTCGAATTCACTGTCATGGGCATCCCTTGTCTGGGGCTCAACGGCGGTCCGGGCGTGTCGCACGGCATGGCCTTCTCGTTCCAGGTGGCCACCGACGACCAGGCCGAAACCGACCGCCTGTGGAACGCCATCATCGGCAACGGCGGCGAAGCAAACGCCTGCGGCTGGTGCAAGGACAAGTGGGGCCTGTCGTGGCAGATCACCCCGCGCGCGCTGACCTCCGCCATCACCGACCCCGACCGCGCCGCGGCCCAGCGGGCGTTCAACGCGATGATGGAGATGACGAAGATCGATATCGCGGTGATCGAGGCGGCGCGGCGGGGGTGAGCCCCTCCCCTGGGTTCAGCCGGCCATCAACGGGCCGCCCCGAGGAACAACACGATGAACACCGGGCTGAGCAAGGTGAGCACCAGCCCGCTCAACAAGGCCAGAGGCACCACCCCCATGCCGCACTGGGCGCGGATCAGTGGCAAGGTCGCATCCAGCGCCGTCGCCCCACAGAGACCGATCGACTCGCGGCTGAACCGGGCGCCGAACAAGTAGAGCGCCGTGATGGCCATCAGCTCGCGCAGCATGTCCGTCACCATGGTGATGGCGCCATATTCATCGCCCAATGCGTTGCTCACCAGCACGCTGGACAGCGTGACCCAGCCAAACCCGCTGGCAATCGCCAGCGCCACGCGCGCAGATTCGCCGGTCCACAACGCGGCGCCCAGGCCGCCGAGCACTGAGCCACCGATCACCAGCAGGGGCACCGCCCAGGCCACTGGGTCTCGCCATATCCGGGCCAACGGCACCTCCACCAGCTCCACCCCGATCAGCAACACCATCACATAGATCAGATGGTGGGTGTCGATGAGCCCCAGCACGGGCAGGTCGTACTGCCCGACCACCACACCGGCGGCCACGGTCCCCAGGGCCATCAGGCAATCCACACCGGCCTGCCGCCACCGTTGCGGCACGGAGGCTCCACTCCGCGCCCCTGCCGATGCGTTCTGGCTCTTGAGGAACAGCAGCATCAGGCCCCATGATCCGGCCGTCGTCAGAAGGGCAAAGATCGCCGCCGTCGACAGGATCCTGCCCAGTGCAGACCCGACCTGAAGAATGGCGCTGAACTCCCGCCCGCAATAGAACAACAGCAGAAAGATCAGCACCCGCAAGGCGCGGCCGGTCCAGCGTGCAGACAGTGGAACGAAGCGGCCCAGCAAGAAGCCGAAAGACAACGCCAGGCCGATGGGCCAGAGGGATTGAAAGATGAACTGCATGAAAGACCCGCGACGGAAAACGTGCGCGCCAATGCGCGCGGCTGCACCTGCGAGTCAGTATCCCGTCGTGGTGCGCGCAGGGGAATGAACCCGAACCGATTTGAGAATTCCCCGCGCTGGAATGCCGGGCCCGCCTGGAAACTGCTCTATGCAAAACCGATTGGAGATGCTGCGAATCTTCTGCGCAGCGGCCGAGTCAAAGAACTTCAGGGAAGCCGCCCAGCAGCTGGGCATCTCTCCGCAAAGCGTCACGCGCGCCATCCAGGAGCTGGAGACCCAGGTGGGCGAGGTGCTGTTTCATCGCAGCACGCGACAGTGCCAGATCACGCGCGAAGGCGAACGCTGGGCCGAGCTGGCCAGGCGCGGGGTCGATGGTGTCGACGCCTTGTTCACAGCGCCTGCGTCCCGCGCGACCGGCCCGGTGGAAGGCGTGGTGCGCCTGACCGCTCCGCAGCCCATCGGCCAGACAGCGCTGATCGCCAGCCTGGCCCGTTTGCAGGCGGTCCATCCCGGGCTGCAGTTCGAGCTGCACCTGGAAGACGAAGAAACCGATGTGGTCGATGAACGCATCGACATCGGCATCCGGCACGGCCTCATCCGCGACACCCGCTTCGTGGCGCGGCAAGTGGCCGAAGTCCCCTTCTTCATCGTGGCAGCCCCGGCCCTGCTGGAGCGCATCGGCGTGCCCCGAACGCTGGCAGAGCTGCAACTGGGCCCGGTGATCGGCACACTGGACCGCCGCACCGGCAAGCCCTGGCCGTGGTTCCTGAAGCAGCTGCCGCAATGGGTGCCGCGGCAACTGGCCTTCACCAGCAACAGCACACAGGCCGAATGCGCCGCCGCACTGGCCGGGCTCGGCGTGGCCCAGTTGCCCGGATTCGTGGCCGCCCCACACCTGCAGCAAGGCACGCTGGTGGCGGTGCTGCCCAAGCTAGCCCCACCGCCCTGGCCCATCAGCGTGTACCGGCCGCAGCGCAGCCCGGTGTCGGCGCGCGTGAGGAAGGTGTACGACGCGCTGGTCAAGGACTTCTCGAACCCGCAGCTGTTTCCTGTGGGTGCGGGCTTGAGCAAGGTGGTTAGCGGTTGAAACGCGATCACCGTCACCGTCCAGGCCCACGGGTTCGTTGGCGTCTCACGTAGAGTTAGGCTGCACCCTGGGCTCTCCTGACGGATGCCTTCTTGCGCGAATGAAGCGTGAGCGCTGCATCAATGCAGAACGCCAGCGCGTCCTTGGGGACCTTCTCGTCGAGTGCGAACACAAGGGCTCGATTCCCTTCGAAGCGGAACTCCTTGGGAAACAAGGTCCTGAATGTCTCGACAAGGCCGCTCTGGCAGTGAAAGTACATGGCGTACTGGTGAGGTGCACGTGCCTTCCAGTCCATGCGAACCGTGCTACCGCTTTTGGACTTCGCCGTGACGTACGCCGGCTCGCCCCACTTCAAGGTTTCCTGAAGTTCGCCCACGTCTGGGGATCTTGCTGCAGTGTCGAAGACCAGTTCTCGAAGCGCGAGCATCTTGGCTCGGACCTTTGGCGGGTAGGACCTAAATCGGGCGTCTACTGCTGGATCCGAGAACGGTTTCATGGGTCACCTGCGCCATCGTGGGTGAGTTGTGCAGCCTAACGAATGAAAGGGACTTCCCCGTCCCGGATGATCCGCTCAATTGCGGGGTACGGCATCCAAGTGCCACGATGGGAAGTGCGAAATCTCATCAACTCACTCGCTTGTTGGAAGGGGAAGTCCACGGCAATCGTATCCGTTGGCATCGATCTGGCAAAGAAAGTCTTTGCCGTTCACGGCGTGGATGAAGCGGGCAAGCCCGCGTTGGTGCGCCCCACTTTCCCGCGCGCCCGTCTGCTCGAACTCATCGCATCGCTGCCGCCTTACCTGATCGGCATAGAGGCCTGCTCCGGCGCCCACCATTGGGCGGGCGAGTTTGCGAAGTTCGGTCACACCGTGCGCCTGATGGAGCCTAAGTTCGTCATCCCCTACCGCCTATCGGGCAAACGCGGCAAGAACGATGCGGCCGACGCCGCCGCCATCTGCGAAGCCGTCACCCGGCCCACCATGCGCTTCATGCTACGAGACCCGACTTGCCTCTGCCGAGCAGTGGTGCGCTTACTCTGGCACCTGCGGTACGTCGTAGTCCACCAGCCCAACATCGGCAAGAGGTATCCCGTGCGCTTCGAGTTGGCGCTTGAGCGCAACGACAACCGAAACGAAAGCAGCTCGGCGTGCAGCTGCCTCCTTAGGCTCCACGTTTCGCCAGAAGCTGACATTGCTCTTGATCTCTCGCTTGAGTTCGGCGACGAAGTCCTTCAGACATTGCTCGTGGGTCTGGATGCGTCGCGTCATGTCGTGCTGAGTGGCTCAGTGTTGGTCGGCTTGCGCTGCTGAGGCGCCACAAGTTGCTGTGTGAGGCCTAACGAATAAAAGGGACTTCCCCGTCCCGAGTGATCCGCGCAATTGCGGGGTACGGCATCAAAGTGCCACGATGGGAAGTGCGAACTCTCATCAACTCACTCGTTTGTTGGAAGGGGAAGTCCATGGCAATCGTATCCGTTGGCATCGATCTGGCAAAGAACGTCTTTGCCGTTCACGGCGTCGATGAGTCGGGCAAGCCCGCGCTGGTGCGCCCGAACGTTGCGCGCGGCAAGCTGCTCGAACTCATTGCCTCGCTGCCACCGTGCCTGATCGGCATGGAGGCCTGCTCCGGCGCCCACCACTGGGCGCGTGAGTTTGCGAAGTTCGGCCACACCGTGCGTCTGATGGCGCCCAAGTTCGTCATCCCCTATCGGCTCTCGGGCAAACGTGGCAAGAACGACGCGGCCGACGCCGCCGCCATCTGCGAGGCCGTCACCCGACCCAACATGCGCTTCGTCCCGGTCAAGAGCATCGAACAGCAGGGCCAGTTGCTGGTACACCGCGCCCGCCAGGGTTTTGTCGAGCAGCGCACCGCCACGCTCAACCGCATCCGCGGTCTGTTGTCAGAGCAGGGCATCGTGTTGCCACTCAAAGCCGCCGTCGTGCGCCGCGAAACGATGGCCCGCCTGGAAGACCTGCCCGGCTGGGCCAACACCGTGATCGGCGATCTGCTGAGCGAAGTCACCCGCCTGGATGAACGCATCAGCCAGTACGACCAGCACATCCGCGCCATGGCTCGCCAGAGCACCGAGGCGCAGCGCCTGATGCAGCTCTCGGGTATCGGAGAGACCACCGCCACGGCGCTGCTGAGCACCATCGGCAACGGGCGCGACTTCAGGTGTGGTCGCCAGCTGTGCTCCTGGCTCGGCCTGGTGCCCGGGCAGTACAGCTCGGGCGGCAAGCAGCGCCTGGGCCGCATCACCAAGGCCGGGGACCCGTACCTGCGCAGCCTGCTGGTGCTCGGTGCACGGGCGGTGCTGGCCGCAGCCAAGAACAAGAGCGATCCGATCAGTCGCTGGGCCAACGCGCTGGCGCAGCGCCGGGGGTACTGGAAAGCGGTGGTCGCCATCGCCGCCAAGAACGCCCGCATGTGCTGGGCTGTGCTCAGCAAAGGGGATGACTTCAGGCTACCGGTCTGAAGGTCGCCGCATCGCAAAAGAGAAAGCAGCAGGGAGATTGATTTCCACCACCGCGTGCAGCCAGCGTTGATGAGTCAGGGTTGGACCTGCGCGGGGCGTGACCGTTTAACTCAAGGAGACCAGGCCCGGTGCTGTCGATCAGGCAAGACCGGCCATCCTCGGCTAACGAATGGGTCCCCCGCGCGCGTCTTTCATCAGGGTCCGCTGCCAGTCAAAGCAGCATCAATGACCGTTTGTAGTTTCGCTGTCCGCATCCCTTGCTCGCTGAGCAACCGGGCTGGGCGCTGAAGGTGGAGATTGGATCGAGTCGAAACACATTCCGTGATCCATCGCTTCGCGATGCATCACGGCCGGATCAGTGTTTGACTTTCGGGGGGAAGCCCTTGTAGTTTGAGCTTAGGGGCGCGCGCAGGCATGGCACTTGGCCCGCGCGGTGGATGATGGACCAAGCCGCCGCGCGGGCCAAGTGCCATGCCGGAGCGCGTCCACTCGAGTGATGGAATGGACTCCCCCGTTTGTTTGCGCGAGAAACGCGCACTGGTCTTCATTGGCGTGGGGATCAGGTCTTCAACAAACGTAAGGAGTCCGAGATGCATGCTACTACCGTGGCCGTCGACTTGGCCAAATCCGTTTTCCAGATCGCCGTTGCCGATGAGCACTGGCGCATCGTTGAAACCCAGCGCCTGACGCGCTCCCAGTTCGAGCGCTGGTTTGCCAACCGCTGCGTTGACCTGGTCGTCATGGAAGCCTGCGGCTCGGCCCACCACTGGGCTCGCTGGTTGAACTCGCTTGGCATCGAGGTCCGCCTGCTGCCCGCCCAGTACGTGCGCGCCTACGTGCGGCGCAACAAGACCGACGCCACCGACGCGGCCGCCCTGCTCGAAGCGGCACGTGCATCGGACATCTGCCCCGTTCGCGTGAAGTCGGTCGAGCAGCAAGCCTTGCAAGGTCTGCACCGCATCCGTTCGCTCTGGATGGGCACGCGCACCTCGCGCATCAACGCCTTGCGCGGCTTCTGCCGCGAGTTCGGCATCACCATCCCGCAAGGTGCTCGCACCGGGGTCGAGACGATCGGCCGCGTGCTGGCCGATCCTCGCTCGGCCGTGCCCGATCTGATCCGGCACACCGCCGGCATGCTGCTCGAAGAAATCCGCCTGCTCGAAGCGCGCATCGCCCAAGTCGAGCGTGAGCTGGCTTCAGTGGCCCGCCACAGCACGGCGTGCACCTTGCTGCTGTCAGTCCCCGGCATCGGGTTGCTCACCGCCACCGCGCTGGTGGCGGCCACGTCGGGTGATGTGACGCACTTCCAGGACGCGCGCCACTTCTCCAGCTGGTTCGGCCTGACGCCGCGCGAATACAGCTCCGGCGCCAGCCGGTACCTGGGGCGCATCTCCAAGAAGGGCGACCGCTACCTGCGCATGCTGCTCACGCACGGCGCCAGGAGCGTGTTGCGGGCGGCCAAGGTGGCCGATGGCGCTGGCAAAGAGGTCTGCGGCATCCGCCGCTGGGCGCTGGATGTGCAGGGCCGCTCCAACCACAACAAGGCCACCTGCGCCCTGGCCAACAAGCTCGCCCGCATCTGCTACGCCACGCTGCGCGACCACGCGCCGTTTGACGAGGCAGCCCGGCTGACAAAAAAACAAAGCCGGCAGAGCTTCGCCCTGCCGGCCTGATCTCATCTCACCAGATCTCTTCACCCACCCCATCTCACCTTGCGACGGGTTTGATCGACCATCATGGCCAACCGGGG
>NZ_BCTF01000020.1 GCF_001571145.1 Hydrogenophaga flava NBRC 102514 | reverse complement strand
GCAGCGCAAGAGGACGCCAACGCGCGCGCTCTGAGGGTTCAAGGCCGAGTCAGCTTCTACCTCGACAGCTTGAATCCAAGCAATGCCATTAGCGTGCTGAAGCTCAAAGTCGAGCGGCTGCAGGCGAAGCTCGACCAGATTAACCAGAGCGCGGGCGCCGACGACGATGCAGACGCGCGTATGGAATCGGTCATTACCCACATCTCTAGCACCATGACCTCGTTGGTGAAGGAGTTCAAGGCGTTCTTCTCTGAGTTTCCGTTCCGGCTGGATATGCGCAACCTGACCGTGGTGGTGCAGCGTCCCGGCAATCCAGTTCCGATGATTCGCACCGGCGGTGGCGCGAACTGGCTGGCCTATCACATCTCGGCTCTGCTGGCCCTGCACCACTACGCATCGGAAAACCACATCCCTATTCCTCGCTTCCTGATGCTGGACCAGCCGACGCAGGTCTATTTCCCCTCGCAGACCATTTATGAATCGGTGGCGGGGGATACGGAGAAGGTCAAGCGCGTAGACGCCGACCTGGAGGCCGCCAAGAAACTGTTTGAGACGCTGCTGAACTACACGAAAGAGTTGGTCCCGGGCTTCCAACTCATCGTCACCGAACATGCCAACTTCGCGGAAGATTGGTTCCAGGATGCCCTGGTCGAAAAGCCCTGGATGAATCCGCCGGCGCTGGTGCCGCAAGACTGGCCAAGTTGGAACAAATAAGGCGACGACGTGAGAACTGGTCCGATGGAACAAGTTCTTCCACCCGCCAAGCTGGCAGCTCTGCAAAGCCACGGATGGACCAGCGTAAACAGCGCCGCTGCCGACGCCGAAAGCTTCAAGCGCCACTTACTGACGTTGGCAGCGACGCTCGGCACAGCCACGCGGACACGAAGGCGTAGTGTTGTCGACGAGCTCGTGCCAGTTTCTCAGCGCGAGGCACAACCGCGCTCGCTCAGCCGAACCACTGGAACCGGAGCTCAGCCGTGGCACATGGACATGGCGCACCGTCCGGTCCCTGCCCGGTACCTAGTGCTCGGGATGCTGGAATGTTCCAGCGGCACCGCTGCAACCGAGCTGCTAGGCGCTGACCTGCTTCTGCCTGATGGGCTCAACGAGGCGGCCAGCACGGAGCCGTTTCTCGTGCGGACTGGCGCGAAATCGTTCTACGCAACAATTAAAGGCAAGGGCCAGCCATTCCTTCGCCTTGACCCTGGCTGCATGGAAGGCGCCACGGAGCGAGCAAGGAGATTGATGACCCTGCTTGTTGACCTGTGCGTGCCGCCGACATACGTTCATCGCTGGACGCCTGGCAGCATCCTGGTGCTGGATAACTGGAAGGTCTTTCACCGCCGTGCGGATGCCCGCGACGACCCCACGCGCTCGTTGTTCAGGATTACCATTTTGGGAGATAGCTCATGACGATGGCCAATATGGATCTCTTTAAGGTTGGCAAAGCACAACGCGGTCGCACTGTGCCAACCGCGATTTCGCATCAAGCGCTGCTGGACAAGTCCAAGCTTTTTGCGAAGCGCAGCATTGACGCGAAGGAGACAAGCCTCGAGAGCGAGTGCCAGCTTTGGGCCGCCGGCGCGCTGGAACTTCTGGCCAAAGCGCAGTTGGCAAGCATCCACCCTTGTCTTGTGGTCGAGCCACACAACCCCAACAGCATGCTCGAAGCGTGCGGAGTTTCAACCACGACGAAGGTCCGCACCATCGATGCATCGGTTGCCTATGTTCGTTTGATTCACACGGTTGACAACTTCACGACGCCTGTCATGGAAGGTTGTAGGCAGTTGGCAAACCGAAGGAATGCAGAACTGCATTCAGGCGATGCTGCATGTGCCGCGATGCCATACGACGGCTGGGAAGGAGATTTCTGGAACGCGGCTGACTTGATTCTCCAAAGCATGGACATGGACCTCCAGGAGTGGCTGGGCGCGGATGCCAAGGCGCCCAAGGCTCTCCTGAAAGCTCATCGCCATGCCGAAGTCCGCGCCGCGAAACAGCGGGTGAAGCACCATGCATCCCAGTTCAAGGAGTCAGAGCACGGGAAACTTGGGCGTGACAAGCTCAAGGCCTTCCTGGCCGCGACACACAACCTTCCGATTAACACCGACCTCTTCCGCTACGTGTACTCGGAATACTGGAGGGCCGACTGCCCCGCGTGCAAGAGTTGCGGATTCGTCGCTGGCGACCTGAGCTGGGAGGATAGGGCGGAGGATCAAGACGATGCCGACTACGGCGACGAAATCATCGAGCGTGGATACACAGCAACGGAGTTTCACTGCCCGACCTGCGGCTTGGCATTAATTGGAGACATTGCCATCCATGCTGCCGGCATCGACGAGGAACACGTCAAAGTCAGCGTCGAGGAAATCAGCTACGAGCCAGAGTACGGCAACGACTAGCGCGCTCGCCCGAGACTCCGACGCCGGTCAACTAAGGCTTTGAACGACCGCTCGAGGGCTTCGAGTCCTGCAAAGCGAAGGACCGTAACCGCTGCAGACCGGTCTGTGAGTTCCGGAGGTTGATGGCACGCCGAGCGGTCCTGCAGAACATCCCGCGCGGGCTCTTCTAGGCTCTCTTTCCCCTGAAAGGGATCACATCACCGGCCACGCATGCATCGAGATAGTCGCTCCAAGCCTGCATCATCTGGGCGCGTGGTTGCAGGTACATCGCGTGGTTGTACGAAGCGCTGACCTGGTTTCGTTCCTGGTGCGCCAGCTGCAGTTCGATGTGTTCGTGTGGCCAGCCCTGTTCGTGCAGCAGGGTGGAGGCAATGCCCCTGAACCCATGGCCGGTCATGCGTCCTGCGTAGCCCATGCGATCCAGGGCTCCCAAGATGGTGTTGTTGCTCATGGACTTCTGGTGGTCGCGCTCACCGGGGAAGAGCAGGGGACTGTGCCCGGTCAAGGTATGCAGACTTCGAAGCAGGGTCACTGCCTGGGCGGACAGCGGCACCACATGCGGCGTTTTCATCTTCATTCGCGAGGCAGGTATGTCCCAGCGCCCGCCGTCGAGATCAAACTCCTCCCAGCGTGCGCCGATCAGTTCGCTGGTGCGCACGAAGGTCATGGCCATGAGCTTGATGGCCACGCGGGTGACGGTGCTGCCGTTGTAGACCTCGATCTTGCGCAGTAACTCGGGCAGTTCCTTGCCGTCCAGCCTGGCGTAGTTCTCCTTTTTGCGCGATGCCAAAACATCGCTCGGTCGTATGTCGACTGCCGGGTTGCGTTTTGCCAAGCCGTGGGCGATGGCGTAACGAAAGATCTGGGAGCAGGTCTGCAACGAGCGTTTGGCGATATCGAGGGCTCCGCGTTTTTCAATGGACTTCATCATGGCGACCAGTTCGGGCGCCTCGATTTCCGCGATGGGCCGTTTTCCAATGGCCGGGAAAACGTCGGCGTCCAGGCGTCGCCATACGTACACCGCGTGGCTGTCGCTGCGCGCGGCCTTCCAGCTTTCCCACCATTTCTGTGCAACGGTCGCAAAGGTGTCTTCGACGGCCAGACGGCGGGCGATCTTGTCGGACTTGCGGGCGGCCATCGGGTCAACACCCGTTGCCAGAAGCTTCCTGGCCGAATCCGCTTTGTCCCTGGCCTGCGCGAGTGAAACATCCGGGTAAATGCCCAAGGCCATGAGCTTTTGTTTGCCCTCATGGCGATAGGCCCAGCGCCACAACTTGGAGCCTTGAGGCGTGACGTGCAACTGCAGGCCGCGTCCGTCAGACAGCTTGAAAGCCGACTCCCGTGGCTTGCTGGACTTGATGGCGATGTCGGTCAGGGCCATGTTCACCCCCGTTGGTAGCGGAAATACCAACAAGGCACCTCCTGCGTACCACCAACAATACCAACAGAAACCCTTGGATGGCAAGAACCGTTACGGGACGTCCGGAAACAAAAAAGCCCCGGAACACTAGGTAAACCGGGGCTTTCAGGTGTCTTTGGGAGACGTTTTGGGACGCTCTGAGACAAATCACTGGCGGAGAGGGCGGGAGACTGTGGTTGAGGAAAAATATCTATAAAAATCAACCACCTATTAAAGCGGCGTCGAACCTCAGTGTACCACCCAAGTGTCTCGATGTGAATGCCTGTCTGGGATCCCCATCGCGGCTGATGAGGGCGGTCGGTTACCAGCTTGTACGTGCATCTGTAGTGCACCTGGATTGATCAGCTAGCGTCTGTCGTGCTTCTCAATCGTTGCTGCATTTGTCAGCTGTCCCGCAAGTCGATTCTGGAGTCCTTCGAAGACCACCAGGTCGTCACAGGCTGCTAGTTCCTGGCGGGTCGTTCGGATCTTTAGGTGCTGACTGTTGGGCAAGAGCATCTTGCCGTCGCGCAACACCGCGCCGGTGACGGGCTTGGCTTGGCTTGCCGCGTAGGCACGTGACTTCTTACGTTTGGTAGTGCGGCCGTGCTTGTGGATGATCTGTCGTGCCCGCCACAAGAGCTTAGAGCTTGCTCCGCTGCCGGAGATCGTGATGTCATCGGCAAACACGGTCATGACGAGTCCATTCGAAGCAGCGAGCTGGTGAAGCTCGTCAAACATGTCCTTGGCACACCAAAAGGCAACAAACCCGCTGAGTGAGCTGCCAGTCGGGAGAAATCCGTTGAAGCAGCAGACATCTGCAAGCATCCGCGATACGTCGCTTGCGCAGTGGAAATGCCGCTGGAACATTCGGGTCACCATGGCATGCGTGGTGCCTGGGTAGAACTCCTTGATGTCGGTCTTCAGCAGTTCGGGCTGGTGACGGTGTGCCCCTGCGTTGTCCAGATGGGAGCGCCCCCGTTTCGAGTAGAGGTAGGAAGGCGTTTCGATGCGAGCCAGCAGTGCTGCGATGCGTCGATGGATTCTGTCGAGGGCGCCACGAGGAGCCTGGATCTCTCGCCCATTGTCATTTGGGAACACTCTGTAGGTGTCAGCTTTGCTGGCCTCAAGCGCCACTTGCAAGGGGGACTGCAACGCCTGTTCGAGCTGCCCCAGACCCTTCAGTGCGAAAAGGGGGGACTGATTGATGGGGTACAGCTTACGCGCCACGCCCCACCGCCTCGCCTTCATCGATCCATTCGAGCAGCTTGAGGATCTTCTGGGATGCAGAGAACCGAATGCGATCACTCGGCTTGTCCGCGTCAATGCGCTCCGAGAAGAGCAGGATGGATGAAACCGGGATGCTGAACACGGTGGCGTACTTTCCCAGCAGCTCCATGCTTGCCGTCTTCGACCCTTTCTCGATCTCCGAGAGGTACGTGTTCGAAATCTCCAGCCGGTCTGCCAGTTGCTGCTGGGTTAGACGGTGGTAGGAGCGAAGAAGCTTGAGGGCGCGATGCAGCATGGTGACCAAATATGTTTGAAAAGAGAGGGCGCCGACTAGCGGAACCAGTCGTACACGCGTGCAACCAGGCTTACCACGTTCATTGCGAACATCGCCACCCTCAAGGTGACGGGGCGCCGCAAGGCACGTTTCAACCACTTCGTCGGCGACTGCTGTTTGGGAGGCTTCTTTTTCACCATTTGTTTGGTCCTCAGTTAACCCCCGGGCGGATTCCCAGGGGTGTCGTCTAACTGATAAGAGCAAACAGCAGTACTACCCTCTACCTACTTTCCAAAGGGCTGTTCCGGGAGTCGTCCCGGAACAGCCCTCGCACGGCGGACGGGGCACGATCCCCACATGAGCCGGCGAGCGGCAGACACCTTTCGGCGTCCACAGGGCTTTCGCCCCACCTACATCACGACATCTCTGTAGGCCTCCGAGGGAGAATTTAGCGAATCCGCTGCGTCGTGTCAAGAAAAAACTTCGCTATTAGCGAAGTTTTTTTGGTGCAAGTTTGCGTGTGTGACCACACGGCGGCGGCGCGCTGAAAGTTGGCGAGAATCGACGCTGCTGATACACAACCAAAAAGCAGACATGACGCACCTCCAGGGCTTGCTAGATACCTTCCGCAACGCATCTGTCACCGAGCGGGAAAAGGGCACCTACTTTGAAGAGCTGATCCTCAGCTACCTTCGCAACGAAGCCACCTATCGCGACCTCTACAGCGACGTGTGGACCTACGCACAGTGGGCGGAGCGACAGGGTCTGGACAAGCGTGACGCTGGCATAGACCTGGTGGCCCAGACGCGGGGGACGGGCGAGTACCACGCCATCCAGTGCAAGCTGTACGCGGCCGACTACCGCCTGCAGAAGGGCGACATTGACAGCTTTTTCACCGCGTCGGGCAAGAAGCCCTTTGCGCACCGAATCATCGTGAGCACGTGCCTCCACTGGAGCGAGCACGCAGAAGACGCGCTTCGCGACCAGCAGCCACCGGTCAGCAAGATCGACCTGAACGACCTGGAAAACAGCCAGATTGACTGGTCTCAGTACCAGCCAAAGGCCGGGGTGACGGTCATCCGGCCCAAAAAGCAGCTGAGACCGCACCAGCAAAATGCTCTGGCCTCGACGTTGCAGGGCTTCCAGTCCGCGGACCGGGGCAAGCTGATCATGGCGTGCGGAACTGGCAAGACCTTTACCAGCCTGAAGATCGCCGAGGCCCAGGCCGGTCAAGGGAAACGGGTGCTCTTCCTGGTGCCCAGCTTGTCGCTCCTGTCGCAGACCCTGACCGAGTGGACTCAGGAGAGCGAGGTCCCCTTGCACAGCTTTGCGGTCTGTTCAGACAGTGACGTCGGGAAGAAGCGTAAGAAGGACGATGACACGGTCCAAACCTTCACTCACGAGCTGCGCTACCCGGCCACCACTGAACCTGCACGACTGGCCATCGAGATGGCCAAGCGGCACGAAGCCGACCACATGAGCGTGGTTTTCAGCACCTATCACTCCATCGACGTGATTGCTCGGGCGCAGGCTGAGCATGGCTTGCCGCCATTTGACCTGGTCGTATGCGACGAGGCACACCGCACCACGGGTGCCACCTTTGGTGACGATGACGAAAGCGCCTTCGTACGTGTGCATGACAGCGACTACATTCGAGCAGCCAAGCGCCTGTACATGACGGCGACGCCGCGCATCTACGGCGATACAGCCAAGGCAAGCGCTGAGCGGGACAACGTAGCCCTGTGCTCCATGGATAACGAAGCGCTCTACGGGCCAGAGTTGTTCGTGATCACCTTCTCCGAGGCGGTCAAGCGCGGGCTGCTGGTGGACTACAAGGTCATTGTCCTGTCTGTGGAAGAGACCCACGTCAGCCGTCGCCTGCAGGCTCTGCTGGCCGATGAAAACAACCAGCTCAAGGTAGACGACGCGGCCAAGATCATTGGCTGCTGGAAAGCGCTGGCCAAACAAGGGTTGGCGGAAGAGCTGAACGGCGACCCAGAAGCCATGAAGCGGGCTGTGGCGTTCTGCCAGGTCATCGAGGTCAGCAAAGGGGCCAAGACCCACAAGGTCAGTTCCAAGAACATCGCTGGCATGTTCCAGGCCGTGGTGGAGGCCTATCAGGCCAGTGAAACCGAGGAGGACGCTGCGACGTTGGCCTGCGAAGCCGAACACGTCGATGGCGGCATGAACGCCAGCGAGAAAGAGGCCAAACTGAACTGGCTGAAGGCTGAGCCACCCGAGGACACCTGCCGCATCCTCAGCAACGTGCGCTGCCTCTCAGAAGGCGTCGATGTTCCGGCGTTGGACGCGGTGCTTTTCCTGACCCCACGCAACTCCCAGGTGGATGTCGTGCAGTCGGTCGGTAGGGTGATGCGCAATGCTCAAGGCAAGAAGCGCGGCTACGTGATTCTGCCGGTGGTGATTCCAGCGGGTGTGGAGCCGCACGATGCGCTGAACGACAACAAGACCTACGCCGTGGTGTGGCAGGTGCTGCAGGCGCTGCGCTCCCACGATGACCGGTTCGATGCAATGGTGAACAAGCTGGACCTGATCGGTCGGGATACAACCAAGATGGAAGTCGTGGCCATCACTGACAAGATCCAGAAAAAGGCCACACAGCCGAAAGCGGACGCGAATGGTAAAAAGCCGGCCAGCAACCGCAAGGCGGGTAAAGGCGGCTTCACTATCGGCACCGGAGAGGACAAGCGAATCCCCACTGCCGCCCAGGAAGACCTGGAGTTCGAAATCGGGGAGATCGAAAAGGCCATCTACGCCAAGCTGGTGCAAAAAGTGGGCAACCGCCACCACTGGGAGGACTGGGCCAACGACATTGCCCGTATTGCCCGAACCCACATCGCGCGGATCACGGCCATCGTTGAAGACCCGACCAACTCGAAAGAGCGCGAGGCATTCAAACGCTTTGCCAGCGAGCTGAGGGATGACCTGAACGGCAGCATCACCGACGAAGAAATCATCGAGATGCTTGCCCAGCACTTGATCACCAAACCGGTGTTCGATGCGCTGTTTGCCGACTACAGCTTCGCTGAACACAACCCCATGAGTCGGGCGATGCAGGGCGTTCTGGACGCCTTGCAGGCACATCGACTGGACAAAGAAGCGGACACTCTGCAAGCGTTCTATGACAGTGTGAAGCTTCGCGCCGAGGGCATCGAGAGTGCAACGGGCAAACAGAAGATCGTTGTCGAGCTGTACGACAAGTTCTTCCGCAACGCCTTTCCCAAGATGACCGAGCGGCTCGGCATTGTGTACACGCCTGTGGAGGTGGTGGACTTCATCGTGCACAGCATCAACGACCTGCTCCAGAGTGAGTTCGGGGCGATGGTGGCCGACGAGAACATCCACATCATCGACCCGTTCACCGGCACGGGCACCTTTGTAACGAGGCTGCTGCAAAGTGGCTTGATTCCGCTGGACAAGCTGCCCCGCAAGTACCGACACGAGATTCATGCCAACGAACTGGTCCTGCTGGCGTACTACATCGCAGCGATCAACATCGAGGCGGTCTATCACAGCCTCGTTGGTGGGCCATACGTGCCCTTCGAAGGTATCTGCCTGACCGACACCTTCCAGATGTACGAGAAGGAAGACCTTGTAGACGCTGTCCTGGTGGACAACAGTGCAAGGCGCCGTCGGCAAAAGAAGCTGCCCATCAGGGTGATCTTCGGGAACCCGCCGTACTCGGTCGGGCAGGAGGATGCCAACGACAACAACCAGAACGTAGCGTATCCGCACCTCGACGCCAGGATCCGGGACACCTACGCGGAACGCTCGGCGTCCAACAACAAGAACTCGCTCTACAACAGCTACATCCGTGCCATTCGCTGGGCCAGTGACCGGGTCGGGTCCAGTGGCATCGTCGGCTTCGTGACCAACGGGGGGTACTTGGACGCAACATCGGCCGACGGCATGCGGCGATGTCTTGCATCTGAGTTCTCCTCCATGTACGTGTTCAACCTGCGTGGCGACGCAAGTAAGTCCGGAGAGCAGCGCCGCAAGGAAAAAGACAACGTGTTCGGCAGCGGCAGCCGATCCCCCATTGCCATAGCCCTTCTGGTCAAGAACCCGAAAGCCGCCCAGACCGGTCAAATTTACTACCACGACATCGGCGACTACTTAACCCGAGAAGACAAGCTCGCGAAGATCAGCGCCTATGGCAGTGTGGGCGGTATCACGGCCGAAAACGGCTGGCAAACCATCACTCCCGACGATCATGGCGACTGGCTCAAGCAGCGGGATACCGGGTTCAGTCAGTTTTTGGCCATTGGTGACAAGAGCGGTGGCACAGAGCCCGTTCTGTTCGCCAACTACTCGTCTGGCGTCAAGACGCAGCGCGATGTCTGGTGCTTCAACGCGTCCAAAACAACTGTCGCCTCGAACATGGAGCGCATGATTGACTTCTACAACGCGGAAGTCGCTCGGTTCAACGTTGCTCATCCAACAGCGAACAAGAACGAGCGGGAGGAGCTAGCCGACAGCTTTGCAAACAGCGACCCGAAGTTGATCAGTTGGACACGGGCACTCAAGAACGATTTCGTCAAGGCCAAGCAGTTCGAATATGACCCTGCTTGCCTGACAGACAGTGTGTACCGCCCGTTTACGAAGCAGTGGCTGTACTTCAACCGACGGTTCAACGAGATGGTGTACCAGATGCCCCGCATCTTCCCATCCTTGGACACGGAAAACCGGATGATCGTGATCAAGCAGCGGTGGAGTGGCGACGGCCACTTGGCGCTGATGGTGGACCGGGTGATTGAGCTGCAAACCGACGGCGGAACGCAGTGCTTTCCTCTCTACCTGTATGACCTAGATGAGGCCTCCGTTGACGAAGGAACTGGGCAGGTGGAGCAATCCGAACTGTTCCACGATGACGCTGGGCGTCCGATGGAACCCCTCACCGCGCAACGGGCGATGCCCAAATACAAGCGTCGCGACGCGATTACCGACGACGGCTTGGCACATTTTTCGAACGCCTATCCAGGGGAGGTCATCTCGAAGGACGACCTTTTTTACTACGTTTACGGCCTACTGCACTCGCCCGACTTCCGCGAACGCTACGCCGATAACCTGGGCAAAGAGCTACCGCGCATCCCGTGCGTCAAGAGCGCTGCGGACTTCTGGGCCTTCAGCCACGCTGGCCGCAAGCTGGCCGATCTGCACGTTCACTATGAAAAGGCGCAGCCTTACCCGGCCTCGGTTACCGGAGACACGGGGGGATTGACGGCGACACAGTACCGCGTGGAGAAGATGCGGTACGGCAAAAAGGGCAAGGACAAAGACCTGACCACCATCCACTACAACAAGTTGATCACTGTGAGTGGCATTCCGTTGGAGGCCTACGACTACGTGGTCAACGGGAAAGCGGCGATTGAGTGGGTGATGGAGCGTCAGTGCGTGAAGACCGACAAGGACAGCGGCATCGTCAACGACGCGAATGACTGGGCTGTGGAGACCATGGACAACCCACGGTACCCGCTGGAACTGCTGCTTCGTGTCGTGACGGTCAGTGTCGAAACGGTTCGCCTGGTCAAGTCGCTCCCGCCGCTCGACATCTGATGGGACTGCCGGACTGCCGGGCTGTCTCGCCGAGGCAGTCTTGTGGTTACAAACGCAGAAGGCCTCCCGAGGGAGGCCTTCTGCTGGGCTCAGAGGTCGTCAGGTCATGCAAACCTCGTATTTTTCGGCCAGCTCGCAGCAATCAGCGTCGAAGTCGGGCTGCACCCTGATGCCTTGCTCGTCAAAAACAGCGAACTCGAAGCAACTCGTGTCCTCGATGGGAACCTCGAGGTGGTAGGCGCCCAGTGCGGCGGCAGCGGCGATGCCCATAGGCAGGTGTCGAGGGACCCAGAAGTCAAAGGTGCCCAGCGCATCTTGGTCTTCTTCCGAAAGGTCTTCGAAATTCTCCCAAGTAGTCACTTCTACGTACATCGTCATGAAGTCTTTTTCAAGGTCGGCTCGGGTCTGATAAGTGGGGCTGTGGTTCATGGCTGACAGATTGATGATGGCGAGATTGCCGCTTCAGGGTAGACAGGTGTTTTAAATTTGCTTCTCGTCGGCAGCTGTCGCCGGATCTGGAAGCGGGCCCGCAGGCCCCACACTCACACAAGGCCGCGCTCGGCCATCGACTGGATTGAGTGCGCCGTGACGATGAAGTGGTCGAGCACCCGGACGTCCACCAGTGCCGTCGCCGCCTTGAGCGTCTGCGTCAGTGCCTCGTCCGCCCTCGACGGTTCCGGTGTCCCCGATGGGTGGTTGTGCACGAGCAGCAGCGCGCTGCTGTTACGCGACATGGCGTCCCGTACCACCTCCCGGGGGTAGACCGACGTCTGACTGACCGTGCCCCGGAACATCTCGACGTAGTCGATGACCCGATTCTGGGAGTCCAGATGGACCACCGCGAACACCTCGTGCGGCAGTTGCCCGAGCCGGGTGCGCAGGAAGTCTTTGACTACTGCGGGCGACGACATCACGTCGTTGCCGCGCAGCTGGGAGGCCAGCAGCCGCTGCGCCGCCAGCAGGATTTCTTCCGTCTCAGCTGGGCGGTACTGGCCAGCAAGATCCCGGACGAGGAAGCCACCCGCGCCAGCGGGGGAAGACAGAAGAGAGTCGAGGGACGAGAACAGGTCGTGCTGCATCAAAAGCTCCAGAAGCCGGGCGGGATTGCCCGGGACCGGAAGGGGCACATCGCAGCGGAGCAGGCACAGGTTCGCAGACGGCCAATTGGCCGCTAGCGCACGAAGGGTGCGCAGACCTTGCCGGCGAGAACGGTGTGACAGCATGGAGGGACCAGCAAGCCAACCCACCACCACACCTGCCTGCGTGAAATGGGCAAGCGCAGCGCGCAGGCCGTGGGCTTGCCCATGGCCGGAGGCGTGAGGGATTGAAGCCGTACGGCCGCGACTCGGGACGAGGTGTGGGGCGGAGCCCGCAAAGCCCGGCGGCGGCAGCCGGCACGCCCTGGACCCCCTGTGTCTTGTAGGGAGACTTCTTAATTAGATGGAGCAGGTGCGGCGTGCCCCAGCACCCTGGTGCGTGCGAACACGACAGGTGCAAACCCTCACGAGTTGCTGTCGGCGCCACGGTGATCGTGCGCGGCTGAATGTAAAGAGTTTGTAAAGACGCCTGGGGGAATAAAAAGATCGGGGGTGACGGTTCTAGACGAAGAACCAGAGGCTGCGGACGCACACATCAACAGTCCCGCGCCGATGGGTTCACCCCAGTGATGCCTGTCACTGGTTCTTTGTCTCTCTCCTGATTGGAACCCTCATGGCTCAAAAATCCGCCAAAACTGAAGCCCCTACCGCTACCCACGACCTGACCCAGGCACCGTATCCGACCGATGCAAGCGCCCCTGGGGCCTCGCTCGACCTGACAGCTCTCCGCCTGCCGCAGAACTTCGGCGCCTCGGCTGGCGTTAAGAAGCTCACCACCACCGTGCCCGTGCGCAAGCCCGGCAACCAAACGTTCGTGCGCGTCCATCCCGGCGCTGACTGGTCGATGGCTGCGCTCATCCTGCAGCTCAAGGAAGACGGCGAGTGCTACTTCGTGATGCCGACCCTGGCTGCCGACCTCGCACAGGAGGTGCGCGCCAAGCAGCTGTACACGTACGTCGGCCGCGACGGCAACGTCGCACTGTGGCCTGTGAACCTGCCCGGCGACGACGGCCGCCTGGACCAGTGGTCGCAGTCCGCCCACTCCGCCGCCGACATTGCGAAGAACAGCTGGGTGCGCCTGGTCGCAAACCGCCACGTGGGCGCATACGACGTGTACGAGGCGCCGAACGTGTCGGACGAACCCGACTGGCCTGAGCTGAGCTTCCGCGAGGTGCTGAACCTGGCGTTCAAGGACCGGCTCATCACGTCGCTTGACCATCCCATCGTGAAGCGTCTGCGCGGGGAGATTTGATGCGCATCGACGCCTACACCGAGGTGTGGGTCGTCGATTTTGAGTTTCGGGCTGCTCCTGGTGAGCGGCCCGATCCTGTTTGTCTCGTCGCATACGAGGTGAACAGCGGTCGTGAAATCCGCCTCTGGGAGGATGAACTCAAAACCGGGCCATGCCCATATCCAACCAGCCCCGACAGCCTTGTCGTGGCTTACTACGCTTCCGCTGAAATGGGGTGCCATCTGGCGCTTGACTGGCCCCTGCCAGCGAACGTGCTCGACCTATACGCCGAGTTCCGCGTCGAGACCAACGGCAAGACGCTCCCAGTCAGCAATGGCCTGCTCGGAGCACTTGAGTACTACGGCCACAGTGGCATCAGCGCCCTGGAAAAGGACGCCATGCGCGACCTGATTCTGCGGGGTGGTGCGTACAGCGAAGCTGAGCGCCAAGCCATACTGGACTACTGCGCTTCCGACGTGACCGCCACCACCCAGCTGCTCGGCTCCATGCAGGGGTTCATCTTCGAACACCCCCGTCTGGGTCAGGCACTGCTGCGTGGTAGGTACACAAAGGCCGTTGCGCACATCGAGTTCGATGGCATTCCAGTTGATGGCGAACTCCTTGCCAAGTTGCGCGAGCACTGGAGTAGCCTGCAAGACCGTCTGATTGCCAAGGTGGATGACCAGTACCACGTCTACGACGGCCGGACGTTCAAGCAAGCAAGGTTCGCCGCCTACCTGCAGGCCCATGGCATCGCCTGGCCAACGCTGGCGTCCGGCCGGCTGGCGCTGGACGACGACACCTTCAGCGAGCAGTGCAAGTCGCACCCGCATCTTCGCCCCCTTAAGGACCTGCGCCAGGCGCTAGGTCAGCTGCGCCTGAGCGAACTGGCCGTCGGCCAGGACAACCGCAACCGGGCCATGATGTCGATGTTCCGGGCACGAACGGGCCGCAACCAGCCGTCGAACTCGAAGTTCGTCTTCGGTCTGTCCGCTTGGCTGCGGGGTCTCATCAGACCGGCGCCGGGCCACGGCTTGGCCTACGTGGACTGGAGCCAGCAGGAGTTCGGTATCGCCGCCGCCCTGTCCGGCGACGAGAAGATGAAAGCAGCGTACCTGTCGGGCGACCCATACCTCGCGTTCGCCAAGCAAGCTGGAGCTGTCCCGCCTGATGCGACGAAGGCGACCCACGGCCCGCAGCGCGACCAGTTCAAGGCCTGCGTGCTGGCTGTCCAGTACGGAATGCAGGAGGAAAGCCTGGCGCGCCGCATCCAGCAGCCGCCCGTCTTCGCCAGGGAACTGCTCAGGATGCACCGTCGCACCTACGCAAAATTTTGGGCGTGGTCCGACGGCGTGCTCGACCACGCATTGACCCAGCGAAAGCTGTGGACCGTGTTCGGCTGGATGCTGCACGTTGATGATCGGCCAAACGGCCGGTCACTCAGGAACTTCCCGATGCAGGGCAACGGCGCGGAAATGCTGCGCCTGGCCTGCTGCCTCGCCACCGAGGCGGGAATCAAGGTCGTCGCACCTGTCCACGACGCTGTGCTGATTGAAGCGCCGCTGGAGCAACTGGAAGCCGACACCGAGCGCATGCAGTCGCTGATGCGGCAGGCCAGCGCCCAGCTGCTGGGCGGCTTTGAGCTGCGCTCGGACGCGAAGCTGATTCGCGCCCCGGAGCGCTTCTGCGACGAGCGCGGCACCGTCATGTGGGAAACGGTCCAGGACTTGCTGAGCGAGCTGGAAGGGGAGACCGCTCAATGACGCTGCAAGCCGCACCCGTCGAAGAGCGCCGCCACGCGTGGTCCGCTGTCAAGGGCGGATACACGCCAGCACCGGAGAGGTCGGCAGGCTTCATCAAGGGGCCACTGCCGTTGGGCTGGATGCAGCAAGCGGCAAAGATGCCTGGCAAGACCCTCCAGGTTGGCCTCACGCTCTGGTATCTGTCTGGACTGCAGAAGTCCAGGACCGTCAAGCTCGCAAGCAAGCCGCTGGCGGCGATGGGGGTGTCTCGCGATGCGAAGTACGAGGCGCTGGAGCGTCTGCGGTTGGCCGGGCTGATTGCTGTTGAACAGCAACCGGGTAGCGCGCCCACCGTCACCCTGTTGGAGGACGACGACTGAAACACATGACGGAAGTAAAAGGAGGGGCATCAGCCCCTCTTTTTTCGTCTGCGCGTCACATGTGATCGTGCCCGTCGAAGCCGCCACCGAAGTCCATCGATCCGCTGCTCTGATGGATGTCTTGCCCGAAGAGACTGCCACCGACGTCAATGCCGCCGATACTGTTGTCGACCATGGGCAGGCCGGTGCTCGGATTGATCACAGGGGCGCTTTGTTCATGGTTCGCTGTGCTGGAAAAGCAGTCGCACAGCCAGGTCCAGAGGTTCATGGAAGTTCCTTCGTCGGTGTTGATGGTGAGCCTCAGTCTTGTCCGGGCAACAGAACCGTGATCACCGGTTCCATTCCATCGCCCGGACCGATGTGCAGTTGCAGTGTTGTGAGCCGAGGGCGGCAGCCGCGCCCACCGCGCGGCACGCGGTAGAGCTGAAAGCTGATCCGGTCGCCATGGGCTCGCCGCGCCGCTACGAATGCCATCCACAAAACGTCCCAAAGCCTGCCTGCTTCGTCCTGCAAGACCTGCCGCTTGCTGTCTTCCTCTGTCCATGTCACGCAGTCGTTCCAGACCTCGGCAGTCAATGCCACCGGGACCTTGAACCCCGCTTCGCGTGCCATATTCGTGGCGTCGATGAGGATGCCGTCCGCAATCGCGTCGGCACGGGTGTAGCTGTGAATGGTTGGCAAAGTGTCCATGTCTTGGGTTCCTGGTTGGATTGATGGTCAGCTCGGCGGTCCTGGTAAGCCGGATTCCAAGATTCCGAGCCTGTGCGTCCGGCCCCTGGAGCCTTCGCACGCGCCCGGAACCACGGTGAAAGCCGTCTTTCCTGAGTTCGTCGCCTGCAAACGTGCACAGCTGGGTGCCCGGGGTTGGCCATCGGTGAATACAAAGCCGCAGCCCATAGGGACCGGGTGCCGTTTCAGCAGGGGCGTGCCGTTGGCTCTTCCCCGGACACTCGGCTACGGTTGCCAGCGGGCGACAAAGCAGGATCGACGCCGCGTCGAGGTTCCCGGGTGGTGCGCAGCGCAGTCGGCGCGGACTGGCGGCAGCCAGTCCGCGCGGGAATCTGGGGGCCGCGTGGCTACAAAGTCGCACACGTGGGGCAAGGCGTTCAGCCGAAGCCCATGAGCGCACGCCCGGCCCACCGGGCAAGCGAATGCGGGGGTGCCGCAAGACAAAGTCCGACAGGTTGCAAACCGTCGTCGAGACTTAGACGGTCCCAAGACCGTCGGTGGCGCAGTGGGGGGCATAGCCCCGCGCCCCAAGCCGCAGGCGCGGGAAACGGGGGCACGTCAGGCAACGCAATGACCAAAGCCGGCGCAGCGTCCAGCGAAGACGGGTGCCCCCGTTTCCCGCGCCTGGAGGCTCCCGCTGTGCGGGCGCTGGAAGACGTGGGGCGCCGGTACTCCTGGGGCACGGGGTGGCGTCCAGACACCCCGAGAGAACGGCCGGTCGTCCAGATCGGGAAAAGTGAACGGTGCCCGGTTGCCGCAGGACAACCTGTTCGCAGCCCCCGTTCGTCCCGGATGGAACAGCGGGACGAACGGGCGGTTCATCGCTAGACGAAGAAACCCCAAAGGAGATTCTTCGTGAAAAACAGCGATGGGCGGCGGGTAGCCGCCGACAACGAGGTCCGCATCTTGCGGGCGCTTCACCGTTTTGGGTGGTTGCGCACACGCGACCTCGCTGTGCTGGTGTGGAGCACATGGGCTCGGCACCCGAAAGGCGAACTCACCTTCGCCCAGGTGGAGCCGACTGCAAGTCAACTGCGGATGGCACAACGAACACTGCGTCGGATGCTGGAGCAGCGCATGGTCCTTCGTGCGACCGCGCCAGACGGTGCCCAGATTTACGCCGTGGCAGAGCCAGGCGCTCGGCGTCTGCAGGATGTCGGGCTGCCCGCCGCATCCGGCAAGGACCTTGTGCGTTCGTTCAGCGCGAGCTACTACCGACATCGCTGCATCGCGAATGCCATCGCCGTAGGCAGCATCGTTCAGGGTTACAGAGTTTCGACCGAGCGCGAGATCTCGCGCGGTGCGTGGGCGGGCGGTGAGAACGGGCTGGCGGGCAAGAAGCCGGATGTCCTCTTGCGCTCGGGTAGCGCGTGGACGTGGGTGGAGGTGGAGCGTAGCCGCCGCAACGCCAAGGACTACGCGGCCTTGCTCAACTGGTTGGACTGGGCTCGTTCGCGGCTTGGTCGGGAGCTGGCAGTTGGTGCCGTGCTTGAGCGAGTGGTTTTCGTGTGCACCGAAGCATTCGAACGGCGGCTGCGCACCGACCTGGCCGGCCGCGGCTGGAACGCCCAAGACGCCCAAAGGCTGATTGCGTATAAAACTGGTGCCTATTCTTTTCAGAACATCAGTTTTGGCAATTGAGGAAGGCACGGACCTGGCTGGCACCGGCCCGACACCATGATTCACCACCCCAAAAAAACTGGGTGGAAACCCGACGGTTGCAGCCAGCCCCGTCGGGTTTTTTTACTTGGGCCACTGCGCGTAGCTCAATGGGGTGGGCACTCCCTCGAAATGGAAGGCGGCCATGGCTGCAAACAGCGGTTCCAGCGGGTATTCGTCGTTGCCGTACGAACGCGCCTCGCTGGCGCTTGTGTGCCCGGTCAGCGCATCGTGTACATCTTCCGAAATACCGAGCTCGCGACAGCGGTGCTTGAACAGGTGTCGGAACGAGTGGAACACTTTGCGCCTGTCCAGGATCTTCAGCTCGTCACGCAGGAACTTCCCGAACGCCTTGCCGAAGCTAGAGCTGCGCCGCTGGTACTTGTCGGGGGTCAGTGTCGGAAAGAGATACCCGCCCTGGTCAGGGAGCGACTCAGCATAGGCGAGAAGGCCAGCATCCAGCAGGCGTTGATGGATTGGCACCCGCCGCCTTGAACTCTCATTCTTGACCGCGCTGTCCTCCCCCTCGTCGGTAATATGAAAGAAATGGCCCAGGGTCGGGTGGCGACGGATCTCCCTCACACGCAACTGCGCGATTTCTTCGATGCGCGCTCCGGTGTAGAGGCCGATCAACGGCAGCCAGAACTCCGCCGGGCCAAACTTGCGGCCCGCTACCGCGCCACGCTGAAACACCGTGGCCCCGAAGATGATGCCCAGCTCATCCGAGGTAAAGCCAGCGCGAGGCTTCTTGGTTGTCTTGGGCATGGCGACCAACACGCCCGCTGTCGGGTCAGACGGTAGAAATTCATCGTGTACCGCGACCCGAAAGATGGTCCGCAGGATCGAGATCTTCTTGTCTACGGTCTTGCTGGTCTGCTGCTCGGCCAGCAAGTGGTCGCGGAAGTCGATGACCTGCCGCTTGCCTACCTCCGCTGGCTGCATGCCCTTGGTAAATGTCTCGAACGCTTTGAGGATGCGTTGAAACTCGTCCGATGTCTTGGGCCGGCGGACGGTCGCGTTGCGCCATTTCTCGAAGAGCTGATCCCAGGTGAACTGCGCCAGAGCAGGTCGTGCGATCGGTCTGGGCAGAAGACTGGATGACGGAGCAAGTACCTCGGGCTCGACCAACTCGCCCTCGTCGCGAAGCGCGATGCTCTGAATGGTCTTGGTGTACCCTTGCAAGAATGCCAGTGACAGTCTGCGGTAGTCCCGGTCGGAGAGACGCAGCTCATAGCCCTGGGACCGAAGGAATACCTTCAGCAGTCCTTCGATGAGGGACGTGTCACCCGTGCGGTTGGCCTGGCGCAGCGCTGCAAGCTGCTGCTCAAGATGCTCTTGACGCAGTTCATAGTCCACCTCGCCAAACGGACTAGTGCGCAAGTCGGTGTCGCTATCAAGTGAGTCGCGCAAGAAGGAGGCTTTCAGCTTGGCGATGAACTCATCGTCGATGTTGGTCACGACGGTGAGCGGCTCAGTGTTCTGGACGGCTGACTTCCTGCGCTCGTCAAACTCGCGATCCAGACGCAGGGACTCGATCTGGACACGCTGCCACGCGACCTGACGGTCGCGCGTGCGAAGAGAAAACTTGATTTCAGCGCCCGGGTAGCAAGCGACCAGATCGACGGGGACTTTGGCTCTAAAGTAAAAGGTGTCGCCGCGCTTGTGCAAGCGAGGATGTCGGTACATCTCGTCGTCTTTCATGGAAGACAGTCTAGCGCCGGTGTACCAGGCTGGTGTACCACTCAGAAACGAAAAAGCCCTTGAATCAAAACTATCCGTTTGGATTCAAGGGCTTACGTCATTTTTGGCGGAGAGGGCGGGATTCGAACCCGCGGTGGGGATTAGCCCACACACGCTTTCCAGGCGTGCGACTTAAACCGCTCATCCACCTCTCCGCGAAGCCTGCGATTGTAGCAGGCCGCTGAGCGCGTTTTTCACTCCTTGGCCTTGGTGGTGCCGATCATCTTCATGGCCGAGCCGATGAGGGCCGAGACCTCGCTCATGTTGCCTGGGACGATGAGGGTGGTGGTCGCATCGGCAGCCACCTTCCCGTAGGCGTCCACCGCACGCTCGGCCACCTTGAGCTGGACGGCCTGCTCGCCGCCAGGTTGCCGGATGGCGGTGGCGATGCGCTCGATGGCCTGGGCCGTGGCGTCGGCCACCGCCGTGATCGCGGCGGCTTCACCCTGGGCCTGGTTGATGGCAGCCTGCTTTTCGCCCTCGGAGCGGGCAATGAAGGCTTCGCGTTCACCGGTGGCGATGTTGATCTGCTCCTGCCGGCGACCCTCGGAGGCGGCAATCAGGGCGCGCTTTTCGCGCTCGGCCGTGATCTGCTGCTGCATGGCGTGCAGGATCTCCTTGGGCGGCGTTAGGTCCTTGATCTCGTAGCGCAGCACCTTGACGCCCCAGTTCAGCGCCGCTTCGTCAATCGCCTGCACCACTTGCGCGTTGATGATGTCGCGCTCCTCGAAGGTCTTGTCCAGTTCCAGTTTGCCGATCACCGAGCGCAGAGAGGTCTGGGCCAGTTGGGTCACTGCCACGATGTAGTTGGACGAGCCGTAGCTGGCGCGCATCGGGTCGGTCACCTGAAAGTACAGGATGCCATCGACCTGCAGCTGGGTGTTGTCCCGCGTGATGCAGACCTGGCTGGGCACATCCAGCGGGATCTCCTTGAGGCTGTGCTTGTAGGCCACCTTGTCGATGAAGGGCACGAGAAAGTTGAGCCCTGGCGCCAGCGATGCGTGGTATTTGCCCAAGCGTTCGACCACCCATGCATTCTGCTGGGGCACGACCTTGACCGCCCGGATGATGAAGATCGCCGCGACGATGAAAAGAAACAGTGCGATTTCCATGTTGATGTCCCTGTGCAGTTGAAAATTTGCTTGACGGAGTTTGTTGACGGATCAGGCCTTCTCGACCTTGAGCCGGTTGCCCACCAGTTCCGTGACCCTGTAGTTGCCCGTCTCCGCCACCTGGCCTTGTTCAAGCACAGCGGTCCACTGTGCACCCCGGTAGCGCACGCTGGCAGTGCCATCGGGATGCCAGTTGTCCACGTGCAGCGTTTCTCCGATGTCCAGGTTCACGCTGCGCAGGGACCGGACCGATGGATCGCCTTTGCGCTTGCGGCGTTGCAGGTGCCCGATGACCACGGCGGCCGCCCCGACCAGGGCTGCAGCCACCAACTGACCGGAGAAAGAGAGTCCCAGGTGGGCGGCGAGCGCGCCGGCTACCAGCCCGACCGCCAGCATGAGGAGGTAGAACGTACCGGTGAAAAGCTCGAGCGCCACCAGCGCCGCAGCTATCAGCCACCACATGGTCGACTCGTCCATTGAACATCCTCCGCGGTATGCGCCACACCTTGTCTGGCAAGCGCCACATTCTGCGTCAAAAGCCTCTCGCAAGAGGCGCAGCGTCATGTGATTTCCGTACACTTGCCCGCTTCCTGCCCTTCCCACCCGCCCCGGCTCGCACCGGCTGGAGATACGCGATGAAATTCCGCTTTCCCATCGTCATCATCGACGAGGATTTCCGTTCCGAAAACACGTCTGGCCTGGGCATCCGTGCCCTGGCCCAGGCCATTGAAAGCGAAGGCTTCGAAGTGGTGGGTGTGACGAGCTACGGAGACCTTTCACAGTTTGCGCAGCAGCAGTCGCGCGCCAGCGCCTTCATCCTGTCCATCGACGACGAGGAGTTCACCCCGGGGCCCGATCTGGACCCTGCGGTGCTGAACCTGCGCAACTTCATCGAGGAAGTGCGCCGCAAGAACGCAGAGGTGCCGATCTATGTGCACGGCGAGACCAAGACCAGCCGCCACCTGCCCAACGACGTGCTGCGCGAGCTGCACGGCTTCATCCACATGTTCGAGGACACGCCGGAGTTCGTGGCGCGCCACATCATCCGCGAGGCCAAGAGCTACCTCGAAGGCATCCAGCCGCCGTTTTTCAAGGCCCTGCTGGACTATGCGGAAGATGGTTCGTATTCGTGGCACTGCCCCGGCCACTCGGGTGGCGTTGCGTTCCTCAAGAGCCCGGTGGGCCAGATGTACCACCAGTTCTACGGTGAAAACATGCTGCGCGCCGACGTGTGCAACGCCGTGGAGGAGCTCGGCCAGCTGCTGGACCACAACGGCGCCATTGGTGCCAGCGAGCGCAACGCCGCGCGCATCTTCAACGCCGACCACTGCTACTTTGTGACCAACGGCACGTCAACGTCGAACAAGATGGTCTGGCACCACACGGTGGCGCCTGGCGACGTGGTGGTGGTGGACCGCAATTGCCACAAGTCCATCCTGCACTCGATCATCATGACGGGTGCGATTCCCGTGTTCCTCAAACCCACGCGCAACCATTACGGCATCATCGGCCCGATCCCGCAGGCCGAGTTCGAGATCGATGCCATCAAGGCCAAGATCCGCGCCAATCCGCTGCTGGCCGGTGTGGACGCCGACAAGGTCAAGCCGCGCATCCTGACGCTGACGCAGTCCACCTACGACGGTGTGCTCTACAACACCGAGACCATCAAGAACCTGCTTGACGGCTGGGTGGACAACCTCCACTTTGACGAGGCCTGGCTGCCGCACGCAGCCTTCCACCCTTTCTACGGCAGCTTCCACGCCATGGGCAAGAAGCGTGCGCGGCCGCAGCATTCGGTGGTGTATGCCACGCAGTCCATCCACAAGCTGCTGGCCGGCATCAGCCAGGCCAGCCATGTGCTGGTGCAGGATTCCCAGAGCACCAAGCTCGACCGCCACCTCTTCAACGAGGCCTACCTGATGCACACCAGCACCAGCCCGCAGTACAGCATCATCGCCAGCTGCGACGTGGCCGCTGCGATGATGGAACCGCCGGGTGGCACGGCGCTGGTGGAAGAAAGCATTGCCGAGGCGCTGGACTTCAGGCGTGCCATGCGCAAGGTGGAAGCCGAGTTTGGACAGGACGACTGGTGGTTCCAGGTCTGGGGGCCGGACAACCTGGTGGACGAGGGCATTGGCCGCGCCAGCGACTGGGTGCTCAAGCGCACCGATGCCGACGGGGTTCAGCCCTCGGACGGTGAAGAAGCCTGGCACGGCTTCGGCGACATGGCACCGGGCTTCAACATGCTGGACCCGATCAAGGCCACCATCGTGACGCCGGGCCTGAACCTCAAAGGCGACTTTGCCGCCACCGGCATCCCGGCGTCCATCGTCACCAAGTTCCTGGCGGAACACGGCGTGGTGGTGGAGAAGACCGGGCTGTACTCGTTCTTCATCATGTTCACCATCGGGATCACCAAGGGCCGCTGGAACACGCTGCTGACGGCGCTGCAGCAGTTCAAGGACGACTACGCCAAGAACCACCCGATGTGGCGGATCATGCCGGAGTTCTGCGCCAAGCAGCCGCGCTACGAGCAGATGGGTCTGCGCGACTTGTGCCAGCACGTGCATGCGCTGTACGCCAAGTACGACATCGCGCGTCTGACCACCGACATGTACCTGAGCGATCACACGCCGGCCATGAAGCCCAGCGACGCGTTCGCACACATTGCCCACCGCACCACGCAGCGCGTGCCGATCGACGATCTCGAAGGGCGCATCACCACCAGTCTGGTGACGCCGTACCCGCCGGGCATTCCGCTGCTCATCCCGGGCGAGGTGTTCAACAAGAAGATCGTGGACTACCTCAAGTTCAACCGCGAGTTTGCCCGTGAATGCCCGGGCTTCGAGACCGATATTCACGGCCTCGTTCAGGAGATCGGGCTCGACGGTGTGGTCAGCTACTTTGCGGACTGCGTGAAGGCGGGGTAAGCTGGCGCCCCGACACCAGAGGAGCGCCGATGTTTCCTGAATACCGCGATCTGATCACACGCCTCAAGGGCCACGATCACCACTTCACCCGGCTGTTCGACAAGCACAACGAGCTGGACCAGCAGATCAGCAACAAGGAAGCCCACATCGAACCGGGCACGCAGCTGGAGATTGAGCGGCTCAAGAAGGAGAAGCTCGCCCTCAAGGACCAGATCTACGCACACCTGCGCCAGGTGTCCGGCGCCTGACGGCCAGCGTCAGCGGGCGGGTGGCCGGTAGTCTGGTCGCTCGCGCAGGAAGCTGGCGAACCGCGGCAGCCCGCTGTCGTGCAGCCCACGGTGGCGGTAGGTGATCCAGCTGCCTATGGCCGGCGGTTGTTCGCGCTGCGCGTCTGAGAAACCTGTGCCCAGCCGGAAGCGCTGGCCGTCGGGTGTCTCGACCCACATCGCGCCCATCCGCCCGGCGTGTCGCCCTTTGCCGGGTACGTAGGACAGTACGCGTGCTTCGGCATCGTCAAACGGCTTGAGCTTGACCAGGTCGTCGCCCCGCACCGCGCGGTAAGGCGAATCACCCCGGTGCAGCATCAGTCCTTCGGCACCCGCCTGTACGTCGGCCTTCAGCCGGCGCTGAAGCGTGCCGTGGTCGGTGATTTTTTCCTGGGGCACCGCCACCACCCACGGCAGATCAAGCTGGCGCACCAGCGCCTGGTAGGCCACCAGCCGCTCATCGAACAGGCCCGCATGGGCGGGCAGATCGAACACCATGAAGCGGATGCGGCGCCAGGCCTCATCGCTGGCTTGCAACTGGCGCACGGTGCCGCTGACTTCCTCGAAACGGCCGCGCCCGGCCCACAGCTCGCCATCCATGGGCATGGGTGACCAGCCCTTCGTGAACCAGGCGGGTGGCGACAGCGGCTCACCGCCCCGGGTCCACAGGCGCTGCCCGTCCCAGTAGCCACGCACGCCGTCGTACTTTTCGCTGACCCAGTACGCCGACAGATCCAGGCCCGGCCGGTACTTGCCCGCCAGCATGAGGGCCGGTGGCGCGTCGGAGGCCAGCGATGCCAAAGGGCACAAAAAAACACCGGCGATGGCAGCGAGAACGCTGCGTCGACCGGTGCTCATGGTGGTCATCTCGAAGAAAAAGGCGGTCAGGAGACCGATTCGCTGTCCTTGCTGATGCCGGCGGTCTGGCTGAAACCGCAGTCCACATAGGTGATTTCGGACGTCACGCCGGAGGCTAGGTCCGACAGCAGGAAGGCAGCCACATTGCCGACGTCCTCGATCGTGACGTTGCGGCGCAACGGGGAGGCCGCTGCCACGTATCCCAGCAGCTTGCCGAAGTCCTTGATGCCACTGGCGGCCAGGGTCTTGATCGGGCCGGCGCTGATGCCGTTGACCCGCGTGCCGCGCGGCCCCAGCGATTCCGCCAGATAGCGCACGCTGGCTTCCAGGCTGGCCTTGGCCAGGCCCATGGTGTTGTAGTTGGGGATGGTGCGCAGCGCCCCCAGGTAGCTCAGCGTCAGCAGCGCTGCATTGGCATTGAGGTAGGGCAGGGCGGCCTTGGCCATGGCCGGGAAGCTGTAGGCGCTGATGTCGTGCGCGATGCGGAAGTTCTCGCGCGTCAGGCCGTCGAGGAAGTCACCGGCAATCGCCTCGCGCGGGGCGAAACCGATGCTGTGAACGAAACCATCGAACTTGGGCCAAGTCTGCGACAGGTCGGCAAACAGCTTCTCGATCTGGGCGTCGTCGCCGACGTCGCAGTCGAAGATCAGCTTCGAGTTGAAATCGGCCGCAAATTCGGTGATGCGGTCCTTGAAGCGTTCGCCCACGTAGCTGAAGGCCAGTTCGGCCCCTTGCGCATGACAGGCCTTGGCAATGCCGTAGGCGATGGACCGGTTGGACAGCACGCCCGTGATCAGCAGTTTCTTGCCGGCGAGAAAACCCATTGTTCAGACTCCAGAAAAATTTCCCGCAGAATTGTCGCATGCAAGCCCATCGAGCCTTTTCCCTCCGCCTGTGGCGCCTTCTGGCGGCCGTCGGCGTTGCGATGGCTTCACTGCCGGCCTTGGCCGCACACGGCTATGCGCTCTGGGGGGAGTTGCGGTATCCACCCGGCTTCACGCACTTCGCCTACGTGAATCCCGATGCGCCCAAAGGCGGTGAGCTGCGCCTGGTCAGCAACCTGCGGGTCTCCACCTTCGACAAGTACAACCCCTTCACCCTGCGCGGCAACGCGCCGGCCTACCTGTCGAACCTGATGTTCGACAGCCTGCTGGCGGGCGCGCTGGACGAAACCGGCTCGGCCTACGGCCTGCTGGCCTCGGACGTGTCGCTGGCGCCCGACCGGCTGTCGGTGACTTTTCGAATCCGGCCGGAGGCGAAGTTCCACAACGGACAGCCGGTGCTGGCCGCCGACGTGAAACACAGCTACGAGACGCTGATCGGCCCCCACACCTCGCCGGCCTACAAGACGATTCTGGAAGATGTGGCCGGCGTCGATGTGGTCGACGACCGCACGGTGCGCTACCGCTTCAAAAAATTCAACCGCGAACTGCCGCTGACGGTAGGCGGCCTGCCGGTGTTCAGCCGCGCCTGGGGCGACGAGAAAGACCCCAAGACCGGCCAGCGCAAGAGCTTCGACCAGGTGGTGATGGACATCCCCATCGGCAGCGGGCCCTACAAGATCGGGCCGGTGCGCTTCGGCAAGGACATCACCTACGTGCGCGATCCGGCCTACTGGGCGAAGGACCTGCCGGTGCGCCGCGGCACGGCCAACTTCGACCGCATCACTGTCAAGATCTACAGGGACAACACCGCGCGTCTCGAGGCGCTCAAGGCCGGCGAGTTCGACCTGATGCGCTTTTTCTCGGCCGGCGACTGGGCGCGGCGCGTCAATGGCAAGCGCTTCGACAGCGGCGAACTGGTCAAGGCCGAGTTCGTGCACAAACAGCCCACCGGTTTCCAGAGCTATGTGCTCAATACCCGCCGCCCACCTCTGGACGACATTCGCGTGCGGCAGGCTCTGGGCCTGGCGCTGGACTACGAGTGGATGAACCGGCAGATGTTCTACGGCGCCTACCAGCGGGTGCAGGGCCTGTTCGGCAACACCGATTGCGCGGCCGAGGGAATGCCGTCGCCGGCCGAGCTCGCCCTGCTGTCGCCGTGGCGTACCCAATTGCCGCCGGCCGTCTTCGGCCCGGCCTACCGTTCGCCGCGCACCGATGGCGATGACTCCTTGCGCGGCAACCTTCGCAAGGCACAGACCCTGTTGCGCGAGGCTGGCTGGACGGTGAAAGACGGAGCGCTGCGCAATCCGAAGGGCGAGGCCATGGTGCTGGAGTACCTGGACAGCCAGGAAACGGGTGCGCGCGTGGTCACGCCTTGGTCGCGCAACCTCGCCAAGCTGGGCGTCCAGCTGAGCTTCCGACCGGTCGACTTCGCGCTCTATCAGCAGCGCCTGCGCACGTTCAACTTCGACATCACGTCGATCGCCTACGGCGGTACGCACAACCCCGGTCCGGAATACGCCGACCTGTTCGGCAGCAAGGCCGCCGATACCGAGGACTCGGGCAACATGGCGGGCGTAAAAAGCCGGGTGGTCGACGACCTGATTGGCCGCATGGTCGGCGCCGACACCCACCCCGAGTTCCTGGCCGCCTGCCGTTCGCTGGAGCGTGTGATCACGCACAGTCACTACCTGGTGCCGCAGTGGTCTTCCAGCACGCACCGCATGGTCTACAACGCCTGGCGCCTCGCCCGGCCGGAGGCCATGCCGCCTTACGCCACGGGCGAGGACTGGGCGATCGACACCTGGTGGGCGAAACCCTGATATGTGGTCCTACATCCTCAAGCGCCTGTTGTTGATGATCCCGACGCTGTTCGGGGTGCTGCTGCTGACTTTCGTGGTGATCCAGTTCGTGCCGGGTGGGCCGGTGGAGCAGTACCTCGCGGAAGCGCGTGCCGGGGCCGGCACGGGTGCGGAAGGCGGCTCGGTCTACCGTGGCGCGCAGGGCGTGGACCCGCAACGGCTGGAGCAGATCAAGGCCCTCTACGGCTTTGACAAACCGGCGCACGAGCGCTTCTTCCAGATGCTGGGCCAGTTCGCGCGCTTTGACCTGGGCACCAGCTTCTTCCAGAACAAGGCGGTGTCGCAGCTGATCATTGAAAAGCTGCCCGTGTCGATCAGCCTCGGGCTCTGGACCTTTCTCATCAGCTACCTGGTGGCGGTGCCGCTGGGCGTTGCCAAGGCGGTGCGCGCCGGTTCGCGCTTCGACCTGGTGACCACCTTGCTGGTGCTGGTGGGGTATGCGATTCCGGGCTTCGTGCTCGGCGTCGCGCTGCTGGTGATCTTCGGCGGGCAGCTGCAGTGGTTTCCGCTGCGCGGCCTGACCTCGTCGAACTGGGAAGAGCTGAGCTGGGGAGCGCGCATCTTCGACTACCTCTGGCACATCACGTTGCCGGTGACAGCCATGGTGCTCGGCAGCTTCGCGGTCACAGCCATGCTGACGAAGAACTCGTTCCTCGAAGAGATCCGCAAGCAGTACGTGATGACGGCCCGCGCCAAGGGGCTGAGCGAGCGGCAGGTGCTGTGGAAGCACGTGTTCCGCAATGCCCTGATCCCCATCGTGACCGGCTTTCCGGCGGCCTTCGTCGGCGCCTTCTTCACCGGCGCGCTGCTGATCGAAACCCAGTTCTCGCTGGATGGGCTGGGCCTGCTCGGCTACGAGAGCGTGATACGGCGAGACTACCCCGTGGTCATGGGCACGCTGTTCCTGTTCACCCTGATCGGTCTGATCACCAAGCTGGTGTCCGATCTCTGCTACGTGTGGGTCGACCCGCGCGTGAAGTTCGACTGATGGCCGCCGCCTCGCTGTCCCCCTCCCGCCGCGCCTGGCAGCGCTTCAAGCGCAACCGCCTGGGCTACTGGAGCCTGGTGCTGTTCTGCACCCTGGTGGTGCTGAGCCTGTTCGCCGAGCTGATCTCCAACGACCGCCCGCTGGTCGTGCGCTACGAGGGCAAGACCTATTTCCCGATAGTCCAGGACCCGCCAGAAACCGCCTTCGGCGGCGATTTCGAATCCGACACGGACTACCTTGACCCCTTCATCCGCGAGCGCATCACGCAAGGGGACAACTGGGCGGTCTACGCGCCCAACCCCTACGGCCCCAAGACGCTGAACTACTTCGCGAAAGAGCCCAACCCGTCCCGCCCGACCGCCGAGAACTGGCTGGGCACCGACGACCGCGGGCGCGACCTGCTGGCGCAGCTGATCTACGGCTTTCGCGTGAGCGTGCTGTTCGCTCTCGCGCTGACCGTCATCGGCACCCTGCTGGGCATCCTCACCGGGGCAATCCAGGGCTTCTTCGGCGGGCGGACCGACCTGGCCTTCCAGCGCTTCATCGAGATCTGGTCTTCCATGCCCGAGCTGTACCTGCTGATCATCTTCTCGGCCGTGCTGTCGCCGAGCATCGGTCTGCTGCTGGTGCTGCTGAGCCTGTTTGGCTGGATGGGGCTGTCCGACTACGTGCGCGCCGAGTTCCTGCGCAACCGGCAGATGGACTACGTGCGCGCGGCGCGCGCCATGGGGCTGTCCAACGGGCAGATCATCTGGCGCCATGTGCTGCCCAACAGCCTGACGCCGGTGGTCACCTTCCTGCCGTTCCGCATGAGCGCGGCCATCCTGGCGCTGACCTCGCTGGACTTCCTGGGCCTGGGCGTGCCGCCGGGAACGCCGTCGCTCGGTGAACTGCTGAGCCAGGGCAAGAACAACATCGACGCGTGGTGGATCTCGCTCTCGACCTTCGGCGTGCTGGTCATCACGCTGCTGCTGCTGACCTTCATGGGCGACGCGCTGCGGGACGCGCTGGACCCTCGAAAGGCCCACCGATGACGCCGCTGCTGGAGGTCAAGGGCCTGAGCGTCTCGTTCGGTGGCCAGGAGGTGGTGCACGGCATCGACTTCTCGCTCGCGGCCGGCGAGAAGCTCGCGCTGGTGGGCGAGTCGGGCTCCGGCAAGACCGTTTCGGCGCTGTCACTGCTGCGGCTGATCCACAACGCCGAGGTGCGCGGCACGGCGAACTTCGGCGGAACCGATCTGCTTTCCCTGAACGAACACGCGCTGCGCGGCATCCGGGGCGACCGCATCGCAGTGATCTTCCAGGAGCCGATGACGGCGCTCAACCCGCTCTATAGCGTGGGCGAGCAGATCGTCGAGGTGCTCCAGCTCAAGAAGGGCCTCACCCCCGCGCAGGCCCGGGCCGGCGCCATCGAACTGCTGGCCTCGACCGGCATCCCGGAGCCCGCCCGCCGCGCCGGGGCGTTTCCCCACCAGCTCAGCGGTGGCCAGCGCCAGCGCGCCATGATCGCCATGGCGCTGGCGGCGCAGCCGCAGTTGCTGATCGCCGACGAGCCGACCACCGCCCTGGACGTCACCGTGCGGGCCCAGATCCTGGCCCTGCTGTCGGATCTGCAGCGCCAGCACGGTATGGCGGTGCTGCTGATCACCCACGACCTGAACCTGGTGCGGCACTTCGCCGACCGGGTGGCCGTGATGGAAAAGGGACATCTCGTGGAGCAGGGCAGTGTGCAGTCGGTGTACGCGGCGCCGCAGCACGCCTACACCCGCCGCCTGCTGGCCAGCGAGGCGAGACGGGATGTTGCAGAGCCCCCTGCGGATGCTCCAGCGGTGATGCAGGCGCAGGGTTTGCGCGTGAGCTACCCGGTGCCGCTGCCGGGGATCCGGGGCTGGTTCCGGCACGGCAGTTTCGTCGCGCTGAAGGGGGCTGATTTTGCGATTCCGGCCGGCGGCACACTCGGGGTGGTCGGTGAATCCGGATCGGGCAAATCCACCCTGGCGCTGGCGGCGCTGGGCCTGCTGCCACACGGCGGCGACCTGCAGGTCGGCGACATCAGCTGGGCGCAGGCGCGCCAGACCGGGGCCGAAAAAGCGCTTCGCCGCCAGGTCCAGGTGGTGTTTCAGGACCCGTTTTCTTCGCTGTCCCCGCGCATGACGGTGGAGCAGATCGTCGGTGAAGGGCTCAGTGTTCACGAGCCAGGGTTGGATGCCATACAGCGCCGCGAACGGGTGAGGGCGGCGCTGGCCGACGTCGGGCTGGTACCCGAACCCAGTCAGGCCGACGACTGGCTGCAGCGCTATCCGCATGAGTTCTCCGGCGGACAGCGCCAGCGCCTGGCCATCGCCCGCGCGCTGATCGTCGAGCCGCGGCTGCTGGTGCTGGACGAGCCCACCAGTGCGCTGGACGTGACGGTCCAGCAACAGGTGCTGGCGCTTCTGCAGCGCCTGCAGCGAGAGCGCGGCCTGAGCTATCTGCTGATCACCCACGACATTGCGGTGATCCGGGCCATGGCGCACGAGGTGCTGGTGCTCAAGGATGGTGTCGTGATGGAGCGCGGCACTGTCAAGCAGGTCCTCCGTGCGCCGAACAACGCCTACACACAGGCGCTTGTCAGCGCCGCGTCCTGAGCTTCCAGTAGGATCGGTTGCGGCGCAATCGCGCCTTGTCGAACGCACCCGACCACGTCCAACCGCTGCTTTTCATGACCCAAGCCTCCAAGCCCGCGACGATACGGACCATGCCCGTGGACATGATTTCGCCGACCCGCTGGATCGAGCGCGGCTGGGAAGACCTTCGGGCCAATCCGTTGCCGGGCCTTCTGCACGGGCTGGCTCTGGCTCTTTTTGGCTGGCTGCTGCTCTGGCTGGCGCGTGACCGCTTCTGGCTGCTGGCCGGTGCGTTTTCGGGTTTCCTCATCGTGGCACCGGTGCTGGCCACAGGGCTCTATCACATCAGCCGAGAACGCGCGGCGGGTCGCCAGGCCGGACTGCGTGATGTCTTCGCGCTGTGGAGGTCCTTCGATGGCCGTCTGGTCCGTTTCGGCGTATTGCTGGGCCTGGCCGGAACAGGTTGGGTGATGGCTTCGGCCGGTCTGATCACGCTCTTGTCGCCCACCCCCATCCTCAAGCCGGTGGACTTCTTCCGCCATGTGGTGCTGGTCAAGGAGGTCGGCCTGTTCGAAGCCTGGCTCGTGCTGGGCTCTTTGCTTGCGGCGCCTGTTTTTGCATCCAGTGTCGTTGCCATTCCCATGCTGATCGACAAGAGCGTGCCCGTGAGCATGGCGGTGACGGCCAGCTGGCGTGCGGTGGCCGACTACCCTGGGCCACTGGTCTGGTGGGCCGTGCTGATCACGATGCTGGTTGGTCTGGGCATGGTCACCGCACTGGTGGGTCTGGTGGTGGTGATCCCGCTGATTGCCCACGCGAGCTGGCACGCCTACCGCGACCTCACGGCCACCCCATCGCCGGCTTCGGCTCACTGAGCCTGGACCATCTCGCAGTCATGGAAAACACGATATTTGGTCTGACCGAGGGTCAGATCGCCCAGTTCGGCCTGACCTTCGGGGTCGGGGCCTTCATTCTCTACATGCTGTTCATCGTGTTGAATCTGGCCCTTGAATCCAAGGCTGGTAAATTCGGCACTTTCATCATCTTTCTGGTGCTCTCTCTGGGCATGATGGGTTTCATGGCCAAAAACGTCATTCAGTGGGTGCTCGGCATCTGACGCATTCCTGGTCGGCGCTATTGCAAGAAAGGTGCCGCACGGAGTACAATGCTGGCTTCACGACCAAATGGGCGGGTTACTACCGGCCCATTTTTTTTGTCCAAACGCTTTTCCGGAATCTCGATTCCATTCACCACAAGACTGCAACACACCCGATGAGCTGGCAAGAAACCATTGCGCAAACCGTGACCGGACTGGGTTTTGACCTGGTGGATCTGGAGCGTTCGGCTGGTGGCTTGCTCCGGGTGACGATCGACCTGCCATGGCAGGCTCCGCAGCCTGGTGAACCCGCAGGTCCCGAGCAGTTCGTGACCGTGGAAGATTGCGAGACGGTCACCCGGCAGCTTCAGTACCTGCTGGAGGTAGAGGGTCTGGACTACCGGCGCCTCGAAGTGGGCTCTCCCGGCATCGACCGGCCGCTGCGGCATGAGGCCGACTACCAACGGTTTCAAGGTCAGGTCGTTGACCTCACGCTCAAGGCGCCCATCGGTGCCACCGGCGGCGTGGTGGCCGCCAACAGGAAAAAGTTTCGCGGCACGCTGGAGCGGGCCGCCGACGGGGTGATGTGGCAGGTGGTCTGGAGTGACGAGCCGCCCGTCAAGCCGGGGCAGCGCGTGAGCAAGAAGCGCGAGCCCGCACCTCTTCAGGCACTGACGTTTGCGCTGGACGATGTCCAGCAGGCCAAGTTGGCGCCCATCGTGAATTTCAAGGGACGGCGTACCGGCTCCTGAGTTTTTTGTGATTTGAGATAAGAGATACGGAAAGGTAGGCGACTGATATGAATCGCGAAATGTTGATGCTGATCGATGCCATCTCGCGCGAGAAGAACGTCGAACGCGACGTCGTGCTTGGTGCGGTTGAGCAGGCGCTGGCCTCGGCGACCAAAAAACTCTACAAGGGTGAGGTCGACATCCGTGTCGCGATGGATCCGGATACCGGTGCCTACGAAACCTTCCGCCGCTGGCTGGTGGTGCCCGATTCGGCAGGTCTGCAGAACCCGGATGCCGAGGAGCTGCTGAGCGATGCCCGTGACGATATTCCGGACATCGAAGAGGGCGACTACATCGAGAAGCCGGTGGACAGCGTGCCGATCGGCCGCATCGGCGCCATGGCCGCCAAGCAGGTGATCCTGCAGAAGATCCGCGACGCCGAGCGCGAAATGCTGCTCAACGACTTCATGAGCCGCGGCGACAAGATCTTTGTCGGCACCGTCAAGCGCATGGACAAGGGCGACCTGATCGTCGAGAGCGGGCGCGTCGAAGGCCGCCTCAAGCGCGGCGAGATGATCCCTAAGGAAAACTTCCGCACCGGCGACCGCGTGCGCGCCATGATCATGGAGGTCGACCTGACCCTGCGTGGCGCACCCATCCTGCTGTCGCGTTCCGCTCCGTCGTTCATGATCGAGCTGTTCCGGCAAGAAGTGCCGGAGATCGAGCAAGGCCTGCTGGAGATCAAGACCTGCGCCCGCGACCCCGGTTCGCGCGCCAAGATCGCCGTGCTGTCGCACGACAAGCGCATCGACCCCATCGGCACCTGCGTCGGCGTGCGCGGCTCGCGCGTCAACGGCGTGACCAACGAACTCGCCGGCGAGCGTGTCGACATCGTGCTCTGGTCCGAAGATCCCGCGCAGTTTGTGATCGGTGCCCTTGCGCCGGCCAACGTCGTGTCCATCGTGGTGGACGAAGAGCGCCACGCCATGGACGTGGTGGTGGATGAGGAGAACCTCGCGATTGCCATCGGCCGCGGTGGCCAGAACGTCCGTCTCGCGTCCGAGCTGACCGGCTGGCGCATCAACATCATGACCGCCGACGAGTCGGCACAAAAACAGGCCGAAGAGGCCGACGGCATCCGCAAGCTGTTCATGGCCAAGCTGGACGTGGACCAGGAGATCGCCGACATCCTGATCGAAGAAGGCTTCACCAGCCTGGAAGAGGTGGCCTATGTCCCTCTGCAGGAGATGCTGGAGATCGAGTCCTTCGACGAGGACACCGTCAACGAGCTGCGCGCGCGCGCCAAGGACGCGCTGCTGACGATGGAAATCGCCCGCGAAGAAAGTGTGGAAGAAGTGTCGCAGGATCTTCGGGACCTGGAGGGGATGACTCCCGAACTGGTCGCCAAGCTGGCCGATGGCGGCGTGCACACCCGCGACGAACTGGCCGATCTGGCCACCGACGAACTCACCGACATGACCGGCCAGACGCCCGAAGAGGCGACCAACCTGATCATGCGCGCCCGCGCTCACTGGTTCTCCGGTGAGGAGACGCCTGCGTCCAACTGACCCGTGCAGGCACGAGCGGAGAACAAACACCTATGACCAGTACCACCGTTGCCGAATTGGCCGCTGAGCTGAACAAGCCCACCACCACCCTGCTGGAGCAGCTGTCTGCTGCCGGGGTGCCTAAAACCGCAGGGACCGATGTGGTCACCGAGACCGACAAGCAGAAGCTGCTGGGCCACCTCAAGGCCAGTCACGGTACCGCCGGAGCCGAGCGCAAGAAGATCACGCTGGTGAAGAAGTCCACCACGGAGATCAAGCAGGCCGACGCCACAGGGCGTGCCCGCACCATCCAGGTCGAAGTGCGAAAGAAGCGCACCTTCGTCAAGCGCGACGACGAGGTGGTGGTTCCTGATGCACCGGTGGAGGCCGTTGAGCCCGTCGCACCAGTGGTGGATCCGGCCGAACTGGCGCGTCGCGAGGAAGAAGCGAGCCGTCAGGCCGAGCTGCTGCGGCGCCAGGAAGAAGAACTGCTGATCAAGCGCCAACAGCGCGAAGCCGAAGAAGCCCGCCAGGCGGAGCTCGCGCGCCAGGCCGCCGAGGCCGAAGAGGCTGCTGCCCAAGCGCGGCAGCAGGCGGCGGCGAAATCCGCCGCTTCTGTCGACTCTGCCAAGGAAGAGGCCGCCAAGGAGGACCAGCGCCGAGCCGCTGTCGCCGCCGAGCGTGAAGCCGCAGCCAAGGCGGAGGCCGACAAGCAGGCTGAAGCCCGCAAAGCGGAAGAGTCCCGAGCACAGGATCTGCTGGAGCGTCGCCGCAAGGCAGAGGCCGAGGCTGCCAACATCCGCGCGATGATGGCAGCGCCGGCCAAGACCCTGGTGGCCAAGAAGCCTGAACCAACACCGGATCCCAAGGCCATCAAGGGCACTCTGCACAAGCCTGCTGGTACGCCTGCCGCCAAGACGGCTGCCGGTGCGCCGGCTGCGCCCGGCTCGGGCGGCAAGAAAGAGGTCAAATCCGAGAACCTGTCGTCGACCTGGAAGGACGACGCAGCGAAGAAGAAAGAGATCAAGACCCGTGGTGACACCAGCGCCGGTCGTTCCAACTGGCGCAGCGGCCCCAAGGGCGGTGGTCGCCGTGGTGATCGCGACAGCCGTGACAACTCACAGAGCAGCTTCGTTGCCCCGACGGAAGCCAAGGTCATCGAGGTGCACGTGCCGGAAACCATCACGGTGGCCGAACTCGCGCACAAGATGAGTCTGAAGTCGTCCGAGGTCATCAAGCAGCTGATGAAGCTGGGCCAGATGGTCACCATCAACCAGCCGCTGGACCAGGACACCGCCATGATCGTGGTGGAAGAACTGGGTCACACCGCGGTGGTGGCGGCGCTGGACGATCCGGAGGCCTTCACCGATGAGGAAGCGGGCCAGCACCAGGCAGAGCTGCTGCCACGCGCACCGGTGGTCACCGTCATGGGCCACGTGGACCATGGCAAGACCTCGCTGCTGGACTACATCCGCCGTGCCAAGGTGGCCGCGGGCGAAGCCGGTGGCATCACGCAGCACATCGGTGCTTACCACGTGGAAACGCCGCGTGGCATGGTGTCCTTCCTCGACACCCCGGGCCACGAGGCGTTCACCGCCATGCGTGCCCGCGGCGCCCAGGCCACCGACATCGTCATTCTGGTGTGTGCGGCCGACGACGGCGTGATGCCGCAGACCAAGGAAGCCATCAAGCATGCGAAGGCGGCTGGGGTGCCCATGGTCGTCGCCTTGACCAAGATCGACAAGCCGGGCATCAACCTCGAGCGTGTGCGCTCCGAGCTGGTGGCCGAAGAGGTGGTGCCCGAAGAGTTCGGTGGCGACGTGCCTTTCGTGGGCGTCTCCGCCAAGACTGGTGAAGGCATTGACGCCCTGCTGGAGCAGGTGCTGCTGCAGGCCGAAGTGCTGGAGCTCAAGGCTCCGGTGGATGCCATGGCCAAGGGCCTGGTGATCGAAGCCCGTCTGGATAAGGGCCGCGGCTCCGTTGCGACCGTTCTGGTCCAGAGCGGCACGCTCAAGACCGGCGACGTGGTGCTGGTGGGTCAGACGTCTGGTCGCGTGCGCGCCATGCTGGACGAAAACGGCAAGCCCATCAAGGAAGCTGGGCCCTCCATTCCGGTGGAAATCCAGGGTCTGTCCGAAGTGCCTCAAGCCGGCGATGACTTCATGGTGATGACCGACGAGCGCCGTGCGCGCGAAATCGCCACCTACCGTGCCGGCAAGTTCCGCAACACCAAGCTGGCCAAGCAGCAGGCTGCCAAGCTGGAGAACATGTTCTCTGACATGTCGGCTGGCGAAGTCAAGGTGCTGCCGATCATCATCAAGGCCGATGTGCAGGGTTCTCAGGAAGCGCTGGGCGCCTCGCTGCTCAAGCTCTCGACCGACGAGGTCAAGGTCCAGCTGGTGTTCTCCGGCGTGGGCGGCATCAGCGAGTCCGATGTCAACCTGGCGATTGCGTCCAAGGCCATCATCATTGGCTTCAACGTGCGCGCCGACGTGGGTGCACGCAAGCTGGCTGAAGGCAACGATGTCGACCTGCGCTACTACAACATCATCTACGACGCGGTCGATGAGTTGAAGGCCGCCATGTCGGGCATGCTGGCACCGGAGAAGCGCGAAGAGGTCATCGGCTCCGCCGAGATCCGCACCGTGTTCGTGGCCACCAAGATCGGCACGATTGCAGGTTGTATGGTCACGTCCGGCATGGTCACCCGCAACGCGCATTTCCGCCTGCTGCGCGACAACGTGGTGGTCTACACCGGCGAGATAGACACGCTCAAGCGCCTCAAGGACGACGTGCGCGAAGTCAAGGAAGGCTTCGAGTGCGGTATCAAGCTCAAGAACTACAGCGACATCAAGGAAGGTGACCAGCTGGAGTTCTTCGAGGTCAAGGAAGTGGCCCGTACGCTGTAAGGATCGAGCAACACCATGCCCCGCAAGGCTTCTTCTGTCCCCAACCGCGGTTTCCGTGTGGCCGACCAGATCCAGCGCGATCTGGCCGAGTTGATCGCGCGCGAGCTCAAGGATCCGCGGGTGGGCATGGTCACGATCAATACGGTCGAGGTCACACCCGATTACGCACACGCCAAGGTGTTCTTCAGCCTGCTCACCGGCAATCCGGACGAGACGACACAGGGCCTGAATGCCGCCGCCGGGTTCCTGCGCAACGGCCTGTTCAAGCGCCTGCACATCCACACCGTGCCGACGCTGCACTTCGTGTTCGACCGCACCACCGAACGCGCGGCGGACATGAACGCGCTGATCTCCAAGGCCGTTGCGTCGCGTTCCAAGAACGAGGAATGACCATGCAGCGCCACAGCACCAGGGTGCCACGGCGCCCTGTGCATGGGGTGCTGTTGCTCGACAAACCGCTGGGTTTCTCCAGCAACCAGGCCTTGCAGAAGGCCAAATGGCTGCTGCGCGCCGAGAAGGCCGGGCACACCGGGACACTGGACCCGCTGGCCACAGGCGTGCTGCCGATCTGCTTCGGCGCCGCCACCAAGTTCAGCCAGCTGCACCTGGACGCCGACAAGAGCTACGAGACCGTGGTCCGCCTTGGTGTGACCACGACCACCGGCGACGCCGAGGGCGATGTGCTGGAGAGCCGTCCAGTGACCTGCAGCTTCGGGCAAGTGGTAGAGGTGCTGGACCGGTTCACCGGGCCCATCACCCAGATTCCGCCCATGCACAGCGCCCTCAAGAAGGATGGCAAGGCGCTGTACGAATATGCCCGTGAAGGCGTCACGGTGGAGCGTGCGCCGCGCGCGGTCACCATCCACGACTTGGAGTTGCTGGAATTGGGGCTGGAGGGCGATGAGCCTTTCCTGCGATTGCGCGTACGCTGCTCCAAGGGCACCTACATCCGCACGCTGGGCGAAGACATTGCAGCGGCCCTGGGCTGCGGCGGGCACCTGAGCCTGCTGCGCCGGGTGCAGACCGGTCCGTTCGACGCCAGCCAGTGCATCACTGTCGAAGCCCTTGAGGCGCTGCCCGAAGAGCAGCGCCTGCAACGGCTGCTGCCGGTGCAAGCCCTGTTGCCCGACCACACGGCTGTCACGCTCGACAGCGACAATGCCGCGCGCTTCCTCAGTGGTGTTCGCCGCCGCGGGGCCTGGTCCGACCAGTCCCAGGTGGCGATCTACGGCCCGCCGCCGGGCACCTCCCACACGCCGGTCCTGCTGGGCAGTGGCCACACACAGGCCGGCGAACTCATCCCGGGGCGGCTGCTGAGCCCCATCGAAATACAGCAAATCCTGGAACCTGCAACATGAGCAAACAGATCCGCAACATCGCCATCATCGCCCACGTCGACCACGGCAAGACCACCATGGTCGACCAGCTGCTGCGCCAGTCGGGCACCTTCGCCGAGCACGAAAAAGTCGTGGACACGGTGATGGACAACAACGCCATCGAACGCGAGCGCGGCATCACCATCCTGGCCAAGAACTGTGCCGTGAGCTGGGAAGGCACGCACATCAACATCGTCGACACCCCGGGCCACGCGGACTTCGGCGGTGAAGTCGAACGCGCCTTGTCGATGGTCGACGGCGTGGTGCTGCTGATCGACGCCCAGGAAGGCCCGATGCCGCAGACCCGCTTCGTGACCAAGAAGGCACTGGCCCTCGGCCTCAAGCCTATTGTGGTCGTCAACAAGGTCGACAAGCCCGGTGCCAACCCGACCAAGGTGATCAACGAGGCGTTCGACCTGTTCGCCAACCTGGGGGCGACCGACGAGCAGCTGGAATTCCCGGTGGTCTACGCCTCGGGCATCAACGGCTGGACTTCGCTGGAAGAGGGCGCGCCTGGCGAACAGTGGGGTCCGAACATGTCGGCCCTGTTCGACACCGTGCTCAAGCACGTGCCGGCACAAACCGGTGACCCGGCTGCGCCGCTGCAGCTGCAAATCTCAGCCCTGGATTTCTCCACCTTCGTGGGCCGCATCGGCGTAGGCCGAATCAGCCAAGGCACGATCAAGCCCAACATGGACGTGCTGGTGATGGAAGGCCCCGATGGCAAGTCCTTCAAGGGCCGCATCAACCAGGTGCTGACCTTCCAGGGACTGGACCGCGTGCAGGCCACCGAAGCCGGCCCGGGCGACATCGTGCTGATCAACGGCATCGCCGACATCGGTATCGGCGTGACGGTGACCGACCCGCTCAACCCGGCGCCGCTGCCCATGCTCAAGGTGGACGAACCCACCCTGACCATGAACTTCTGCGTCAACACCAGCCCGCTGGCTGGTCGCGAAGGCAAGTACGTCACCAGCCGCCAGATCTGGGACCGCCTGCAGAAAGAGCTGCAGTCCAACGTGGCGCTGCGCGTGCGTGAAACCGACGAAGACGGTATTTTCGAAGTGATGGGCCGGGGCGAACTGCACTTGACCATCCTGCTGGAAAACATGCGCCGCGAAGGCTACGAGCTGGCCGTCTCCAAGCCGCGCGTGGTGTTTCGCGAGATCAACGGCGAGAAGTGCGAGCCAATCGAACTCGTGACGGCCGACATTGAAGAGCAGCACCAGGGCGGCGTGATGCAGGCGCTGGGCGAGCGCAAGGGCGAGCTGGTCAACATGGAGCCGGACGGCCGTGGCCGCGTGCGCCTGGAGTACCGGATTCCGGCACGGGGCCTGATCGGTTTCACCAACGAATTCCTGAACCTGACCCGCGGTTCTGGGCTGATCAGCAACATTTTCGACAGCTACGAGCCGCACAAGGGCGAGATTGCCAGCCGCAAGAACGGCGTGCTGATCTCCATGGACGACGGTGAGATCTTTACCTATGCCCTGGGCAAGCTCGACGACCGTGGCCGCATGTTCGTCAAGCCGAACGACCCCGTGTACGAGGGGATGATCGTCGGCATCCACAGCCGCGACAACGACCTCATCGTCAACGCCACCCGCACCAAGCAGCTGACCAACTTCCGCGTCAGTGGCAAGGAAGACGCGATCAAGATCACGCCCCCGATCGACCTGACGCTTGAGTATGGCGTCGAGTTCATCGAGGACGACGAGCTGGTCGAAATCACGCCCAAGAGCGTGCGTCTGCGCAAGCGCCATCTCAAGGAACACGATCGCAAGCGCGCTTCGCGCGAAGCCTGACCCATCGGGCAGCCGTTGGCTGCGCGCAAAGGTGCACTCCACCCCATGCCGTTCAAGCTGCTCAACCGCCTGACTCACACCCAGGCGGTGTTCCTCATGGTCGCGGTGACCCTGATGTGGTCGATCGCCGGCGTGGTCTCGCGCCAGCTGGAGTCGGCCGCCCGTTTCGAAGTCACCTTCTGGCGCAGTGCATTCACCTTTGTGTCGCTGTTGCTCATCCTGCCGGTATGGCGGGCTTCAGACCGTGCGGCAGGCGCTCTGGCCGACGAGGCAAAGCACCAGAGCGTGCTGCAACGCCACTGGGGCATCCTCGCCGGGTCGCGAGCCTTCTGGGTGTCGGGCGTCTGCTGGAGCGTGATGTTCACCGCCTTCATGCTGGCGCTGACCTTTACCAGCGTCGCCAACGTGCTGGTGATCATGGCGGCCGGGCCTCTGTTCACCGCCGTGCTTGCTCGCGTGTTCATCGGCCAGCGACTTCCCCTGCGCACCTGGGCCGCCATCGTGACGGCTGGTGCTGGCATCGTTTACATGTACGGCAGCCAGATGTGGGCCGCCTTCACCGACCCGGCGGCAAACGCATCGGGCCTGGTCCTTGGATCACTGGCATCGCTCTGCGTGCCGGTGGCGGGCGCGATCAACTGGACCGTGGTGCAGCGCAGCCAGCAGCATGGAGAGTCCATCGACCTTGTTCCGTCGGTGCTGGTGGGGGCGCTGTTCTCGACTGTGGCCACCCTGCCGCTGGCGTTCCCGTTTCAGGCCACCGGCAGCGATATCGTCTGGCTGGCCATGCTGGGTCTGGTGCAGCTGGCGATTCCTTGCACGCTGGCGGTGGTCTGTGCCCGTTCGCTGAAAGCGCCCGAAGTGTCCCTGCTGGCGCTGCTGGAGGTGATTTTCGGCATCGTGTGGGCTTGGCTATGGGCCAACGAGACGCCCGGTCGCGAGGTGCTGCTGGGCGGCAGTGTGGTGATTGCCGCCTTGCTGCTCAACGAACTGGCCGGCTGGCGTGACCGCCAAGGCGCACCGCGCATTCAGACGCTCAACGCCCAGAATACCGAGACATCCGTTGGAGAAACGCCATGAATGGGTCCGAACAGTTCATCATCACCGAAGTCCGTGGCCGCGTCGGTTGCATCACCCTGAACCGGCCCCGGGCGCTCAACGCGCTGTCCTTGGACATGATCCGCGACATCAGCGCCGCCTTGCTGGCCTGGCGAGAAGACCCGCAGGTGCTCGCGGTGGCGATTCGTGGCATGGGCAAGGAGGGCGCGTTCGGCAGCTTCTGCGCGGGCGGTGACATCCGCTTCTTTCACCAGGCGGCGCTCGCGGGCAACCCCGAGCTTGAGGACTTCTTCACCGAGGAATACGCGCTCAACCACCTGATCCACACCTACCCCAAGCCCTACATCGCGTTCATGGACGGCGTCTGCATGGGTGGGGGCATGGGCATCACCCAGGGCGCGAGCCTGCGCATCGTCACCGAACGCAGCAAGATCGCCATGCCGGAAACTGGCATCGGCCTGTTCCCTGATGTGGGAGGTGGCTATTTTCTGAGCCGTTGCCCAGGCCGGCTGGGCGAGTACCTGGCCATGACCGGTCTGGTGCTCGACGGCGTTCAGTCACTGGCCGCAGGCCTGGCCGACGCGATGATGGACAGCGGTCGCCTGACGGGACTGTGGGATAGCCTGGGCCAGACTCCGTATGAAAGTGGCGATGCCGTGGAGCGGTGGTGTCGGAACCACGTGCACAAGTCGCCTCCGAAGACCCACCTCCCGCAAGCCGACATTGATCGCGTGTTCTCTTTGGACTCCGTGACAAGTGTGATTCAGGCGCTGGAACAGGCCAACGACGACTGGGCCCGCGACACCGCACAGCTGCTGCGCAAGCGTTCGCCATTGATGTTGCATGTGGTGCTGGAGCAGGTGCGCCGGGCCCGGGGCATGGGGTTGGCCGATGAGCTGCGCATGGAGCGTGGCCTGGTGCGCCGCTGCTTCCACCTGCGACCGGGAGCCGCGAGCGAGACCGCTGAAGGCATCCGCGCTCTGGCGGTGGACAAGGACCACTCGCCGCGCTGGAACCCGTCCCGCATTGAAGAAGTGGCAGCCACCGATGTCGAGGCATTTTTCGTCAGCCCCTGGCCGGCCAGTGCCCATCCGCTGCGCCATCTGGGCTGAACTCTGGCAGAGCGCCGCGCCCCACAGGTTCAGCGCTGGCGCTGCTTCATCGCGCGCTCGACCTCGCGCTTGCCTTCGCGGTCCTTGATCGTGTCGCGCTTGTCGTGCTCCGCCTTGCCCTTGGCGAGCGCGATCTCGCATTTCACCTTGCCGCTTTTCCAGTGCAAGTTCAGCGGCACCAGGGTGTGGCCCTTCTGCTCGACCTTGCCGATCAGACGCCGGATCTGGTCCTTGTGCAGCAACAGCTTTTTGGTTCGCACCGAGTCCGGGCTCACGTGGGTGGAAGCGGTTCTGAGCGGGTTGATCTGGCAGCCGATCAGGAACAGTTCGCCTTCCCGGATCACCACATAACCGTCGGTGAGTTGCACCTTGCCCTCGCGCAGCGCCTTCACCTCCCAGCCTTGCAGCACCATGCCTGCCTCGAAACGTTCCTCGATGGCGTAGTTGAACAAGGCCTTCTTGTTGTCCGCGATGCGGCTGTCAGCGGTCTTGGCGGCGGATTTGCTGGGTTTGGTGGACATGGAGCAGTAAATGGGGTCGCGGGCGACCCATACAATGGGCGCCGATTGTATGAAAACGATTCAGAAGTCCGTCCTGCTCTGGCACAGCGCCCACGAGATGTTTGCGCTGGTCACCGATGTTCAGCACTACCCGCAGTTCCTTCCATGGTGTGATCAAAGCGAAGTGATGGAGCGTGATGACCACGGCATGGTGGCCCGTGTCGGCATGGCCATTAGCGGTCTGAAGCAGAGCTTCACCACCCGAAACAGGCACATTGATGACCGACAGGTGTTGATGGAGCTGGTGGACGGCCCGTTCTCCCATCTGGAGGGGGTCTGGAACTTCACACCGCTTGGCGATGGCAGCCAGCGGGCCTGCAAGGTGGAGTTCACGCTGACCTACGGCTTTTCAAGCCAGGCGCTGGCCACGTTGGTGGGGCCTGTGTTCGACCGGATAGCGGGCAGCTTGGTGGACGCATTCGTCAAACGCGCTGACCAGGTGTACGGCGCATGATTTCCGTGGTGCTGGCTCGGTCTCCCCAACCCCGAATGGTGGAAGAGCTGCCTCTGCAGCTTCCCGATGGCGCGACCATCGCTGAGGCCCTAGCCATGGTTGGCTGGGCCCTGAGCGTAGACGGCTCAGAGGACTCCATGTGGACTTGTGGAGTGTGGGGCCGCCAGGCAAATCCAGACACGCCGCTCAGAGCCGGCGACCGCGTCGAGCTGTACCGGAGCCTGAGGGTTGACCCCAAGGTGGCCCGCAGAGAGCGGTTCGTCGGTCAGGGTTCACGCAACGCAGGGCTGTTCGCCCAGCGACGACCCAACTCCAAAGCCGGATACTGATCCCGTTCCGGCCATGTTCCTCAGTTGACGTTCTGCGCGGACGCCGATGCTGGGCCACAGTCTGAACGAATGACGCCGTCGATGCGCTGCTGCTCAGCCGCGCGCGCCTTGTCATCCATGATCTCGCGCTCGCCCTTGGCATTGGTGGTGGCGATGCGAATGCCCGAATCCAGCGTGGCCTTGGCACGTTTGGCCCGCTCGCAGTTGCCGGCGCGGGCTGCAGCAATCCGCTCGTCCTCGGCCTTCTTCTTGGCCTGAGCTGCTTCCTGCACCTGCTTTTCGGCCTGTTTCTTCTTTGCTTCGAGCTGTTCGTCGCGGCCAGTCATCTTTGGCGCGTCGCCTGCCTGCGCAGCGGGCTGGCCGGTGGTCGCAGGGTCGGTTCCGGTCGGAGCTGGGCTTGCTGGCCCAGCCTGACGCACGGTTCCTGGTGTGCGAAGAATGCTCTTCTCGGGCGTGCCAGGCGGCGGCGCCGTGTCGCTGAAAACCTTGTTGCCGGAAGAGTCCACCCAGACCCACTGCGCCCAGGTTGATCCACTGAACAGAGTGGCCAGCGCTGCGAATGCGAGAACTCGCCAGAAAGAGGTGTGTGTGTGACGGCTAAGCATACGAATCAGTTTAACCCGGGGCCTCCCAGCCGCCCACCACAGGGCGCGCGCTAGGTGACGAAGTAGCACTTTTGCTGGCTTGACGGAGCTTTTTGACCGGACCTGGTGGTGTTCTGCAGACAGAGGAGCTCTCGGTTGAACGCCGGGTACAATCGTGCTTTTGGAGCTTTACCTCATGCGCCTCCTCGGCAAAGCGCTCACTTTCGACGACGTTCTGCTCGTCCCCGCGTACTCCCAGGTCCTGCCCAAGGACACCTCCCTCGCCACCCAGTTCACCCGCAACATCCGTCTGAACCTGCCCCTGGTCTCCGCGGCCATGGACGCAGTGACGGAGGCCCGGCTGGCGATTGCCATTGCCCAGGAAGGCGGCATCGGCATCATCCACAAGAACCTCTCGGCGCAGGAACAGGCTGCCCACGTGGCCAAGGTGAAGCGCTACGAGTCCGGTGTGCTGCGCGACCCGGTGGTCATCAGCCCCTCGACCACTGTGCGCCAGGTCATGAAGCTGTCCGACGAGCTGGGGGTCTCCGGCTTCCCGGTCGTGGACTCGGGCAAGGTGGTGGGCATCGTCACCGGTCGCGATCTGCGCTTTGAAAACCGCTACGACCTGCCGGTCAGCGAGATCATGACCCCGCGCGAGCGCCTCATCACGGTGCCCGAAGGCACCACGCCGGAGCAGGCCAAGGCGCTGCTCAACAAGCACAAGCTGGAGCGTCTGCTGCTGGTCAACGACGCCTTTGAGCTCAAGGGTCTGATCACAGTGAAGGACATCACCAAACAGCTGAACTTCCCGAACGCCGCGCGCGACGCCGCCGGCCGCCTGCGCGTCGGCGCGGCTGTGGGCGTGGGCGAAGGCACCGAAGAGCGTGTGGAAGCCCTGGTCAAGGCCGGTGTGGACGCCATCGTGGTGGACACGGCCCACGGTCACAGCAAGGGTGTTATCGACCGCGTGCGCTGGGTCAAGCAGAACTACCCGCAGGTGGACGTGATCGGCGGCAACATCGCCACCGGCAGCGCCGCCCTGGCGCTGGTGGATGCAGGCGCCGACGGCGTCAAGGTCGGCATTGGTCCTGGCTCCATCTGCACCACCCGAATCGTCGCCGGTGTGGGCGTGCCCCAGATCATGGCCATCGACAACGTGGCGACCGCGCTGCAGACCACCGGCGTGCCCATGATCGCCGACGGTGGCATCCGCTATTCCGGTGACATCGCCAAGGCCATTGCGGCTGGCGCCAACACCGTGATGATGGGCGGCATGTTCGCCGGCACCGAAGAAGCTCCTGGCGAGATCGTGCTCTACCAGGGCCGCAGCTACAAGAGCTACCGCGGCATGGGCTCTATAGGTGCCATGCAGCAGGGCAGTGCAGACCGCTACTTCCAGGAAAGCAGCACCGGCAATCCCAACGCGGACAAGCTGGTGCCCGAAGGTATCGAAGGGCGCGTGCCGTACAAAGGCTCGGTCGTGTCGATCATCTTCCAGATGGCCGGCGGCATCCGCGCGTCCATGGGCTACTGTGGCTGCCCGACCATCGAGCACATGCGCGCCAAGGCGGAGTTTGTCGAGATCACCTCGGCCGGCATCCGCGAAAGCCATGTGCACGACGTGCAGATCACCAAGGAAGCGCCGAACTACCGCGCGGGCTGACCGGTCCCGCTCCTCAGGCCGTCCACCGAGACGGCCTTTTTCTTTTCCCTGCAGCCTTTTTCAACGCCATGCAGCACCAGAAAATCCTCATCCTCGATTTCGGTTCCCAGGTCACCCAGCTGATCGCGCGCCGGGTGCGCGAAGCCCACGTGTACTGCGAAGTGCATCCCTGCGATGTCAGCAGCGATTGGGTACGCGAATTCGCCGCCGACGGTCAGCTCAAGGGCGTGATCCTCTCGGGCAGCCACGCCAGCGTCTACGAAGTGGACGACAAGGCCCCCGATGCGGTGTTCGAGCTGGGCGTGCCGGTGCTGGGCATCTGCTACGGTATGCAGACCATGGCCCAGCAGCTGGGCGGCAAGGTCGAGGCCGGCAAAACGCGGGAGTTCGGTTACGCCGAGGTGCGTGCCCGTGGCCACACGGCCCTGCTCAAAGACATCGCCGACTTCACCACGCCTGAAGGCCACGGCATGCTCAAGGTGTGGATGAGCCACGGCGACAAGGTCACCGAAATGCCGCCGGGATTCAAGCTCATGGCCAGCACCGACGCCTGCCCGATCGCCGGCATGGCCGACGAGTCGCGCGGTTACTTCGCGGTGCAGTTCCACCCCGAGGTGACGCACACGGTGCAGGGCAGGGCGCTGCTGGAGCGCTTTGTGCTGGAGATCTGCGGCACCCGGCCCGACTGGATCATGCGCGACCACATCGAGGAAGCCGTGCAGAAGATCCGCGAGCAGGTGGGCGACGAGGAGGTGATCCTGGGCCTGTCGGGCGGCGTGGACTCGTCGGTGGCCGCGGCCCTGATCCACCGCGCCATCGGCGACCAGCTGACCTGCGTGTTCGTGGACCACGGCCTGCTGCGACTGCACGAGGGCGACATGGTGATGGACATGTTTGTCGGCAAGCTGCACGCCAAGGTCATCCGGGTGGACGCGGCGGACCAGTTCCTCGGCCACCTGGCCGGGGTGAGCGATCCGGAAGCCAAGCGCAAGATCATCGGCCGCGAGTTTGTCGAGGTGTTCAAGGCCGAAGCCGCCAAACTCATCTCAAGTGGTGCTTCAACAAAAGGCGCCAAGTGGTTGGCACAAGGGACAATTTACCCGGACGTGATCGAATCCGGTGGCGCCAAGAGCAAGAAGGCTGTGACCATCAAGAGCCACCACAACGTGGGTGGCCTTCCCGAACAGTTGGGCCTGAAGCTGCTGGAGCCGCTGCGCGACCTGTTCAAGGACGAGGTGCGCGAGCTGGGTGTGGCACTGGGCCTGCCGCACGACATGGTCTACCGCCACCCGTTCCCTGGCCCTGGCCTGGGCGTGCGCATCCTGGGCGAGGTGAAGAAGGACTACGCCGATCTGCTGCGCCGGGCCGATGCCATCTTCATCGAAGAACTGCGCTCTACCATTGACCCCCATTCGGGCAAGAGCTGGTACGACCTGACCAGTCAGGCCTTCACGGTGTTCCTTCCGGTCAAGAGCGTGGGCGTGATGGGCGACGGCCGCACCTACGACTATGTGGTGGCACTGCGCGCGGTGCAGACCAGCGACTTCATGACCGCCGATTGGGCGGATCTGCCGTATGCACTGCTCAAGAAGGTCTCCAGCCGCATCATCAACGAGGTGCGGGGCATCAACCGCGTGACCTACGACGTCAGTTCAAAGCCGCCCGCCACCATCGAGTGGGAATGAGTCGATCGCTGCAGGAGAAGCCGCCGCCTGTCAAAAATACTGTTTATAAATACAGTATTCATGCACAATGGAACTCCGTCAACGCAACCCAAGGAGGTGTTGCATGGAGTTCCGTCACGACTTGTACTGCATGCTGCGCCTGCCACCAGCGGTTGCGCAAAAGGTGGCTCGCCTTCAACAGCACATCAACCGTTCATACCGCGGCCCGTCGAAACCCATGGCGGAGGATCGGCTGCATACCACGCTGGTGCCTCTGGGTTCGTACGAGCACCGCATTCCTCCCGAAGTCCTGAGGGTGGTTTTCCGCGCCGGCGCCCTGCTGGATGTGACTCCTTTTCGGGTCTGTTTTGACACACTGCAGTCTCGCGGACCAAGAGACGAACTTGGTACGGTAGAGCTCGCGGGCCATGGCGCCGGGGTGTTGCCGCTGTTCCATCTCCGGAGGCAACTGGTGGCTGCGCTGCTCAAGGCAGGATGGCCCGCCGAATGAATAAGGCACGGCTTCTATCCGCATGTCACTCTGGACTACAAGCACCAACCCGTCAGCGCGCAGCGCGTCGAACCGGTGGCCTGGGACGTCACCGAACTGAGTCTGGTCGACAGCCACTATGGGAGTGGCCACCACGAGGTCGTCGCCCGCTGGCCACTGCATGACCGGCAGCCGTCGCTGTTCGATTGAATGTGCCGCCGCGAGGGTGCAGGACAATGGCGACATGAACGACGCCGAGTACATGGGCCTGGCCCTGAGAGAAGCCCAGGCCGCTCGCGCCGCGGGCGAGGTGCCGGTCGGCGCCGTGGTGGTGCACCGGGGCAGGGTGGTGGGCATGGGACGCAACGCGCCCATCGCCGCTCACGATCCGACGGCCCATGCAGAAATCCTCGCCCTTCGCGCGGCAGCGCAGACCCTGGGCAACTACCGGCTTTATGACTGCGAGCTGTTCGTGACGCTGGAGCCATGCACCATGTGCAGCGGCGCGCTGTTGCACTCGCGCCTGCGGCGGGTCGTCTTCGGCGCACATGATCCGAAGACCGGTGCCGCCGGCTCGGTGGTGGATCTGTTCGGGCATGCGCAGCTGAACCACCACACCCAGGTCTTGGGGGGTGTGCGGGCCGACGAGTGCGGCAACCTGCTCAGCGAGTTTTTCAAGGCCCGCCGTGAGCAGCAGCGCCGCGAAGGCCAACCACTGCGAGACGACGCGCTGCGCACGCCCGAACGCCATTTCGACGGGCTGCCGGGATACCCCTGGTCGCCGCGCTACCTGAACGATCTCCCTTCGCTGGGTGGCCTTCGCCTGCACTACCTGGACGAAGGGCCGCTGGACGCGCCGCGCACCTGGCTGTGCCTGCACGGCAACCCGGCATGGAGCTATCTCTATCGCAAGATGATTCCCGTCTTTACCGAGGCGGGAGATCGTGTGGTGGCGCCCGACCTGATCGGCTTTGGCAAGAGCGACAAACCCAAGAAGGACGCGTTCCACCGCTTCAACTGGCACCGCAACGTGCTGCTCGAGTTCGTGGACCGGCTGGACCTGCGCAACGTGGTGCTGGTGGTCCAAGACTGGGGTGGCCTGCTCGGGTTGACCCTGCCGATGGCCTCACCGGGGCGTTATGCCGGCTTGCTCGTGATGAACACCCTGCTGGCCACAGGCGACGAGGCACTGTCTCCGGGGTTTCTGGCGTGGCGCAAGATGTGCGCCGACAAACCGCTGTACGACGTCGGCCGCCTGTTCGCACGTGGCAACCCGCACCTCGATCCCGCCGAATGCGAGGCGTACAACGCACCATTCCCGGACACGGGCCATCGCGCCTCATTGCGTGCCTTCCCGGCTCTGGTGCCGGAGCACGCGGACGACGAAGGTGCGGCCATATCCCGCGAGGCCTTGCAGTTCTGGCGCGAGCGCTGGCAAGGCCGGACGCTGATGGCGGTGGGAGTACGCGACCCGGTGCTGGGAGAACCTGTCATGCAAGCACTGGCACGTAACATCCGGGGCTGTCCGCCCCCGTGGCTGATTCCTGACGCTGGGCATTTTGTTCCCGAGCATGGGGAGCAGATTGCACGCGCGGCCTGTCAACACTTCTCCATCGATCCCGTTTCCTTCAACGAGCCATGAGCCACATCTACATTTATTCCCCGTCCAGCGCCGTGCGCGACAAGGCCGCCTTCAGGCGCGGGGTGAAACGGCTGCAGCACCTCGGCCACGAGGTCGAGATCGACGAGGCTGCGCTCAGCAGCCACATGCGGTTTGCGGGCGACGACGCCACCCGCATCGCAGCCATCGGCCGAGCAGCGGCCAGCGGCGCCGACGTGGCGCTGATTTCACGCGGTGGGTATGGCCTCACGCGCCTTCTGCCCGAACTGCCTTACAAACAGCTCGCGAAAGCCATCGGCAAGGGCATGCAGTTCGTGGGCCTTAGCGACTTCACCGCCTTGCAATGCGCGCTGCTGGCCAAGACGGGCGCCGTGACCTGGGCTGGCCCGGCCCTTGGGGAGGATTTTGGTGCCGAAGAGCCCGACGACATCATGGAAGCCTGCTTTGACGATCTGCTCGATGGGCACGGCGAGGGCGCGGGCTGGGTGCTGCCCAAAAAGGACCTGCCCTGTCTGCCCACGACCGTCAGGGAAGATGCCCCATCGCTGCATCTGCACAAAGCTCAGTTGTGGGGCGGCAACCTGTCGGTGCTGTGTTCATTGGTCGGCACGCCCTGGGTGCCCGATGTGAAGGGCGGCGTGCTGTTTCTAGAGGATGTCAACGAGCATCCCTACCGCATCGAACGACAGCTGACGCAACTGCTCCATGCGGGCATCTTGGGACGTCAGAAGCTGATCGTGCTGGGCAGTTTCAACCGCTTCAAGACGGTTCCACACGACCGTGGGTTCAAGCTGCAGACCGTGGTCGACTGGCTTAGAAGCCAGACCCGGACACCCGTGCTGACGGGGCTGCCATTCGGGCATGTCCCCACCAAGGTGTTGTTACCGGTGGGCCGGGAAGTGGCGGTGATGGTGCAGGGGCGTGAGGCCCTGATGTTCTGGGGATGAGCAGGGCGCTCGCAAATGTCTCAGCGAGCCGAACGGGTTGACTCCATGAGGCCTTTGGGCAGGAGGCCATTGAACACCGGGGTGACGCTGCGGACCAGATCGACCGCGCGTGCCTCGCCATGAAGACTGCTGAGGACGGCCACCATCTCGGCCCGGGCATACCAGAGCGCTTGCACATCGTGCACATACATGAGGCGGTGTTTGAGCCTGGGGTTGGCTTGCGCGCCTGCTTCACCAAGAACAGACAGCATGGCCTGCCGCACCGGCTCCAGCGACTCCGGCGCATGTTTGCGTACCTCGGTGCCCAGCAAGGCGGAGATGCTGTGGCGAATGGTCGGTTTGATCCAGCGCATTTGCGATCCCAACGATAGGAAGTTATGGGGGGCAGGATACGTCCGGGGAGCCCCACGGGCAAGGCCTCGAACCTGAGGAAAGTCAAGAAAACAACAGCCAAATCAAGCGCTTAGAAAGACTGTTTAAGATATTGCGTGTACAGGTCTGGTGACGATGCCAGCAATTGCTCCGGAAAGTGTTCAATGACGGCCGGTTCACTTAGGTCCTTTGGACTCAAGCTTGTGGAAACCCACAACAGCGGTCCTGGGGCACGTCAATTCAGGTGCTCAAATGACCGGATGTGTGATAAACCACACACCTTGTTACCATCCACCAGCCTGTCCTTGCTTCGGTTGACACCAACAGCGCCCCGCCTCGCCCAGGCCGATTTCTATTCATATTCATGGCCGAACTGACGATTGCCTTCGTGGACCTGACCGGCAGCGTCTCCGTGTTTGAAACACTGGGCAATGACCGTGCCGCCAAGGCGGTGACCAAGCTGACCCAGTGGATCGGGTCCATGGGACTGGAACACCACGGCAAGGTCGTCAAGATGCTGGGCGACGGCGTTCTGCTCTCGTTCACCAACAACCGGCTTGCGGTCGAGTGCATGAGCACCATCCAGCAGGAGCACTCGCAACGGGTGGCCCAGTGGCCCAACCGGCTCAAGCTGATGATGCAGATCGGCATGGCGCGCGGGCAGGTGGTGCAAGTCGACGGCGACTGCTTCGGCGACGCGGTCAACGTGGCGTCGCGCCTGAGCGATCTGGCGGGGCCGGAACAGATCCTGGTCAACGACATGGTGATCCGCAAGCTGGGCAAAGGGCAGAACGTGCGCAGCCGCAGCCTTGGACCGATCCGCATCAAGGGGCGCGTGGAGCCGGCAGAGGTCTTCCGCATCGAATGGCAGACCGAGATGCTGTCGGAGTTCCTGACGCTGCCAGCAGACCTGCATGCCCTGCGCAAGAGCACCGAATCGGTGTTCGGTGGCATCGAGCTCGGTTGGCTCGATGCCAGCCAGTCGTTCAATCTCACCGACCTGCCGTTGAAGATTGGTCGGGTGCCCGAGGCCGATTTTGTGGTGAACGATCCGCGGGTCTCGCGGATGCACGCCTCCATCGACATCCGTTCGGGCAACTACCTGCTGGAAGACACCAGCAGCTACGGCACCTGGGTCCGCTTTGCAGGCGCTGAAAACGCCATTGCGCTGAGGCGGCAGGAGTGCCTGCTGCACAGCGATGGCGAGTTCTCGATGGGGGCGCCTTTCACAGACATCAGCGCTCCCACGGTGAGCTTCCGTCTGGTGGATGGCCAGATGGTGCTCGGACACGGTCGCACGCGCGTCTGATCACTCGCAAGCCCGGGTGCACCCGCGGCCTGGCGCCGCTACCATCGCCCCAGCCTTGGAGGTGCTGATGCGCTGGTTGACCCGTCTGTTTTTTCTGCTGCTGTTTCTGGTCCTGCTTGGGGCGGTGGCATTGTCGATCTATGCCTGGCGGAGCCAGCCCCAGATGAATGGGGATCTGAGCCTGCCGGGATTGCGCGGCGCCGTGCAGGTGCAACGCGACGGCAGCGACGTGGCGCACATTCTGGCCACCGACCCGCGGGACGCCTGGATGGCGATGGGTTATGTGCACGCGCAGGAACGCGGATGGCAGCTGGAGTTCAACCGCCGCCTGATGCGGGGACAGCTGTCCGAGGTGTTTGGCCGCTCCACGCTGGAGACCGACCTGCTCATGCGCACGCTGGGCATCCGGCAAGCGGCCCAGGCGCAGCTCGCCGGCATGAGCGAAGAGGGGCGGGTGGCGCTGAAGGCCTACAGCGACGGCGTGAACGCGTTTTTCGCTCAACGTCAGCAGGCACTGTCGCCCGAGTTCCAGATCCTGCGCATCGATCCACGGGAAGACGCAGCGGCCGGCCGCTACTGGGAACCCGAAGACAGCGCAGGCTGGGCCTTGATGATGGCACTGGACCTCGGTGGCAACTGGGGCAACGAGCTGGCCCGGCTGTCCGCGCTGCAGGTGCTGGACACACCGTCCCTGTGGCAACTGTTTCCGCCGTATCCGGGCGAGGCGCCCGCGGCCTCGGCCGATCTGGCAGAGCTGTACCGTGCCATGCGCGTGTTTCCGGCGGCTGAAGGCAAACAGTCGCGCACCACCGAGAGCAGTCCTGCGGCGGATGCCCTGGCACAGGGGGTGATCGAGTGGACCCGCTCCCTTGGAGAAGTGGAGGGCAAGGGCTCGAACAACTGGGTGGTGTCGGGCGCGCGCAGTGCCAGCGGCAAGCCGCTGCTGGCCAACGACCCGCACCTGGGCCTGAGTGCGCCGGCGATCTGGTACTTCGCCCGCCTGCAGGCGCCCGACGTGCCCGGACTCAAGGGCATGGACGTGATTGGCGCCACCTTGCCGGGCACCCCGTTCGTAGTGCTCGGGCGCACACCCGATGTGGCCTGGGGCTTCACCAACACCGGCCCCGATGTACAGGACCTGTACCTGGAACAGCTCGACCCCAGCGACCCGACCCGCTATCGCCTCCCGGCACCGGCGGGGCAGGAAGCCTGGGCGCGCTTTGACGAGCGCATCGAAACCATCCGCGTCAAAGGCGAGCCGGACGTGGTGCACACGGTGCGCAGCAGCCGGCATGGCCCTGTGCTCAGTGACGCTCCTGGTCGTGCGCGCGACCTCATCGACACCGGGCGCTTCGCGCTGTCGCTGCGCTGGACGGCCCTGGAGGCGGACAACCGCAACGTGGACGCCACCCTGGCTTCCAACCGTGCACGCTCGGTCGACGATCTGCTGGAGGCATACCGCCACTTTCACGCACCGATGCAGAACGCGGTGATGGCCGACCGCAGCGGCCGCATCCTCTTCAAGGCGGTGGGCAAGGTGCCGCTGCGGTCGCCGGACAACCGCATCCGCGGTGTGGCACCTTCGCCAGGCTGGGACGCCCGCTACGACTGGACGGGCTACCTACCTTACGAAGACACCCCGCAGGACGACGGTGCCAAGGGCTGGATTGCGACCGCCAACCAGCGCATCCATGCGGCCGACTACCCGCACTTCCTGACCCAGGACTGGGCGGCGCCATACCGCCAGGAACGCATCGAGGCCCTGCTGGCGCAGACGGAGAAGCACGATGCGGCCAGCTTCCGCGCCATGCACGGCGACCTGCATTCGGAAGCGACGCTGCGGCTGTTGCCCCACTTGAAAAAAACCGCGTCAAGCCATCCCCTTGCCGCGGCAGCGCTGGCATCGCTGAAAGACTTCAAGGGTGGCATGTCCGCCGATGCGGCGGCGCCGCTCGTCTACAGCGTCTGGGTCGACGAGTTCACGCGCGGTGTGGTCGGCCAGCGCCTGGGTGTGGAACGGTTCGAGAAGCTCTACGGCAAGCGCCTGTTCCGCAACGCGGTCGAGGGCATCCTGGAACGCGACGACCACGCCTGGTGCGGCCCGCAGGGCTGTGCTGCAGCCAGCACCGCCGCGCTTGACCGCGCGCTGGACCGCATCAGCGCGCAGCAGGGACAGGATGTGTCGCAATGGCGCTGGGGCACGGCCCACCCGGCGATTTCCGTGCACCGTCCGTTCAGCAACGTCGGCGCGCTGGCACCCCTGTTCGAGGTGCGAAAGGAGACGGGTGGCGACCCGTTCACCGTGAACGTCGGCCAGTACCACCTGGACAAGGTCGATGCGCCGTTTGCCAACCGGCACGCCGCCAGCCTGCGCGCCATCTACGACCTGGCGGAGCCGGAGAACTCGCTGTTCATCTACCAGACCGGACAGGGCGGCAACGCGCTCTCCAGCCGCTACCGCGACATGAGCGATGCCTGGGCCGCCGTAGAATACCGGCCGTTGCAAATGGCGCCCGCGCAGTGGCGCAGCCGCCTGGAACTCAAACCCTGATCGCCGGCTGGCGTCAGGCGGATTCGTTGAGGCTGCCGCCGCTCAGCGAGGCCAGGGCGGTGTCGTTGTAGCGTTTGCTCGCAGCTTCGGCCTGGGCGCTCAGCTTGGCCACGTAGGCGTTCAGCTCGGCACTCGAAATGTCGCCGCTGCCGTCGGTATCGACGGTCTGCATGAGGGCCTGCAGGGATGCGTCCTCGGTCCCCGCCACCGCCTCTTCGGTGCTGGCGACTACCGGATCCGCTTCCGGCGTGGTGACCGCGTGCACGGGGGGCGTGGTTGCTGGCGCCGTGGGAACGGTGGCTCCGGCCAGCGCGGTGGACCCTTCGGGCGCCACTTCCTGCGTGGTCGTGATCACCGTGGTGGTCTGCACCACCGTGGTTTCGGTGGATGGTGTGATACCGAACTCGGCCATCGAGATCTGGCCGTCGTTGTCGGCGTCGAGTTCGGCGAACCGGGCCTCATCGCCGCGCGACTGGACAAACGCCTGGGTGTTCGAGGCGGACGAAAACAGGTTCTGCAGCAGGGTGCCCACCTCGGCGCCATTCAGTGCACCGTCCTTGTTGGCATCAAGCGAGGCATAGAGCTCGGATGCGCCCTGGCCCACCTCGACACCCAGCTTGCCCGCGACCTTTTCAAGCGCTGCCTGGAACTCGCTCTGGCTGACACCGCCATCGCTGTCGGCATCCATCTTCTTGTGCATCTTGTCCTGCAGGTAGCTGGACATGGCGCCACTCAGGGACGACAGGGTCTGGGACCAGGCGCTGGAGTTGCTGGTGTCGACAGTGCTCATGGAGAGGTTCCTTTCTGGCAGGTGGTTCCGGGATGGAGCAATGCTCTCGCATCCGGACGCCACAGAAACCCACCAACAGCAGGATGGAAACCCCGCTGTTCGCCCGATTGGCGAACCGTCGCCGACGGCTTACTTGAGCTTGCCCGAGAGGAACTGGGATAGCCGTTCGGACTTAGGGTTGACCAGCACCTCACGGGGGTTGCCCTGTTCCTCGATGCGCCCCTGGTGCAGGAACAGCACGTGGTTGCTGACCTCGCGCGCAAAACCCATCTCGTGGGTCACCACCACCATGGTGCGGCCTTCTTCGGCCAGGGTGCGCATCACGCGCAGCACTTCGGTGACGAGCTCGGGGTCGAGCGCGCTGGTCGGCTCGTCGAACAGCATCACCTCGGGCTCCATCGCCAGCGCCCGGGCGATCGCAACACGCTGCTGCTGGCCGCCCGACATGTGGGCCGGGTATTTGCCCTCGACATCGCGCAGCCCGACCTTCTCGAGGTACTTGCGGGCGGTGGCAATGGCTTCGTCCTTGCCCTTGCCGAGCACGTGCATGGGCGCTTCGATCACGTTTTCCAGCACGGTCAGGTGGGACCAGAGGTTGAAGTGCTGGAATACCATGGCCAGCTTAGCGCGCAGGCGCTGCAGCTGTTTCTCGTCGGCGGCCTTGAGCATGCCGTCCTTGGCGGTGACCAGCTTGAGTTCCTCGCCGGCCACCACGATGCGGCCGTTCTGCGGGCGCTCCAGCAGGTTCATGCAGCGCAGGAAGGTGGATTTGCCAGATCCGGACGAGCCGATGATGCTGATCACATCGCCAGCCTTGGCCGTCAGGGAAATGCCCTTGAGCACCTCGTGCGAGCCGTAGCTCTTGCGGATGTCGATCGCTTCGAGTTTGGTGGTCATGGTGCGTGTGTCTGTCAGGGGCTCAGCAGGTTGCCGGAGCGGATCGGTGTTCGGCCGGCGACGCGGCAAAGCTCCATGCCCGTTGTCGCCCAGCGCAGGCTGTGGCGGGCGTAGACGATGCCGCCGATGCTGCTGCGGATGTCGGTTTCGCGCGGTGTCAGTGGGTCGATCACCCGCGCCAGCAGCTGGCCGACGGCCACACGCTCGCCGACCTGGGCGACAAAGTCGATCACGCCAGGGTGTGGGGCGTGGGAGGCTTCCGTGCCGGCCAGTGGCGTCGGCTCGCACTGCGGATCGGGCAGGGCAGGGGCGGGGCCGGCCATCACACCGACATGGCGCAGGTATCCGACGATGGCCTGAGCATCCTGGCTGGCCAGGGCGCCCGACACATCGGTCTGGCTGCGCAGCTCGACGGTGGTGCTGGCGCAGCCCAGGGGGATGGGCGCCTGGTCGGCGAAGTGATCGCGCAAACGCCACCAGGGGCCGGACAGCGCCTCATCGAAGGAGATCGAAGGACCCGAGCCGCGCGCCCACAGCAGCGCCTGGGCGCCGAGCAGGCGCGCCAGCGGCGCCATCAGGTCGAGCATGGGCTGCTCGACATACATATGAAGAGTGGCCTCAAAGTCGCAGTGCAGGTCCAACACCACGTCGGCGTCGCAGGAAAGGCCCATCAGCACCCGGCGCAGGCTCTCCAGCTCGGTGGTTACTGGCTGCTCCTGCAGCACCTCGTGCATGGCGGCCCGAACGAGCCTCAAGTTGGTCTCCGCATCCTGCGTGAGCTTCGGCGCGATACGGTCTTTCACCAGGTTGAAGAAGTCCGGGTAGTTCCGGTTGAAGTTCTCCATGGTGAGCAGCTCGAAGCGGCCCATCTGGTGATGCATCAGGCTCTGGTCCAGACCGATCGGGTTGCACACCGGCACCAGCACGACCTCGCCCGGGATCTCGCCAGCGGCCTCGGCCGCGACCAGAAGGCCCCGGAGCTTGTGCGCGGTGAGCATGCCGGGCAGCTCGTCGGCGTGCAGGCTGGACTGGATGTAGGCCTTGCGACCGTTGGTGGCCTGACCGAAGTGCAGGCTGGTGACCTGGCGCTGGGTGCCCAGCGACGGAGAGAGCAGGGGGTGTTGGAGCTGTCGCATCCGGAAGAAGAGAAAACGGGGATCAGTGAGTGCGTGGGCGCAGATAGGCCAGGAAACGCTTTTCCAGCAGCCGGAACACGTAGACCAGGGCGAAGGTCAGTATGAAATACAGCACCGCGACCACGATGAACGGCTGGAACGCGAGGTAGTAGGTCTTGTAGATCGCGTAGGCAGCGTTGGTCAGGTCATACAGCGCCGGCACCACGCTCGCCAGCGAGGTGGCGTGCAGCATCATCACGACTTCGTTGGAGTAGCCGGGCAGGGTGCGGCGCAGGGCGCTGGGCAGCACCAGACGGAACATCATGTTCCACTTGCTGAAGCCTGCGGCCTGTGCGGCCTCGATCTCGCCGGCGGGTGTTTCCTTGATGGCTCCCGCCAGCATCTCGACCGTGTAGGCGCAGGTGTTGAGCGAGAACGCGGCCAACGCGCAGAAGAACGGGTCCTTGAACAGCGTCCAGGGCCAGACCGTGTCCCACAGCGCCTGCACCCACTCCAACTGGGCGATGCCGTAGTAGATGAAATAGACCTGGATCAGCAGTGGCGTGCCGCGCACCACATAGGTGAACAGCCAGACCGGCGTGGAGATCCAGCGGTTGCGCGAGACCCGCATCAGGGTGAGCGGCAGTGTCAGCAGGCCGCCGGCCAGCAGACTGATGGCCAGCAGTTCCATGGTCGCCAGGAACCCCGTCCAGTAGAGGGCCAGGTTCTGCGGCTGGAAGATGATCGCAAACTTGTCCATCAGAACTCACCCCGCTTCACGCCCACGGAGTAACGGGCCTCGGCCTTGCGCAGCAGGATCAGGCTGATGGTGGAGATCAGTAGGTAGAGGAAGCCGGCGAAGGCCATGAAGATGATCGCGGCGCCGGGGATGTCGCCGCGCGCGGCCGCACCGGCCTGCTTGGCGAGGTTGGTGATGTCGGCCAGTCCGATCACCGAGACGAGGGCGGTGGCCTTGAGCAGCACCAGCCAGTTGTTGGTGAAACTGGGCAGGGCGAAGCGAACCATCTGCGGCAGCACCATGCGGCGGAAGGTATAGAAACGGCTCATGCCGTAGGCCCAGCCGGCCTCCGACTGCCCTTTGGGCACGCTCATGATGGCGCCGCGGAAGGTTTCCGTCATGTAGGCGCCGTAGACGAAACCAATGGTCAGCACCCCCGCCACGAAGGGGTTGATCTGCGGGCCACTGCGGTAGCCCATGGCTTCGAAGATGTCGTTGATCAGAATCTGCCCGCCGAAGTACAGCAGCAGCATCCACACCAGATCCGGGACACCCCGGATCACTGTGGAATAGATGTCGCCGACCCAGTTGAGCCAGCGATAGGGCGAGAGTTTGGCCGCCGCGCCGGCCAGGCCGAGCACGGCGGCGACGACTAGCGCGCCCAGCGAGACGCCGAGGGTGACCAGCAGGCCCTGGAGGATCTGGATGAAATAGGTCGTCATCGGCGCTCGCGGTTCAGCTCAATGGATCAGGAACCCCAGATGTCCACGCCAGGGACGTGCTTCTCAGAGAGTTCTTTCCACTTGCCGTTGTCGCGGATGGCCTTGATGCCCGCGTCCAGCGCATCGCGCAGGGCGGTGTCTTCCTTGCGGATGGCCACGCCCGCGCCAGCACCGAAGTACTTGGCGTCGAACTCGACCGGAATGCGGCCACCGGCGCAGCTGTAGTCCTTGCCGTCCGGTGTGGACAGGAAGCCACCCTGGACTTCGACCACGTCGGCCACGGTGCCGTCCAGACGGCCGGACTTGATGTCCAGATAGACCTGGTCCTGGGCGTCGTACGGCACAACAGTCGCGCCTGCGGCCTTGAGCTCACCCATGGCGTACTTTTCCTGGGTGGATGCCTTCAGCACGCCCAGTTTCTTGCCCTTGAAACCCGCGGCTTCGGCGCCCAGGTTCAGTGCGGTCTTGACGACCACGCAGGACGGCGTGTTGTAGTACTTGCCCGTGAAATCAACCGACTGCTTGCGCTCTTCGGTGATCGACATCGAGGAAATGATGGCGTCGTACTTCTTGGCCAGCAGACCGGGAATCATGCCGTCCCAGGCCTGCTCGACGAACACGCACTTGCTCTTGAGTTCGTCGCAAAGGGCCTTGGCCACGTCCACGTCGAAACCCGCGGGCTCGCCCGCGTCGGTCTTGTAGGTGAAGGGCTTGTAAGTGGGATCGATGGCCACGCGCAGTTCCGGCCACTGGCTGGCAGGAGCGGGTGCCGGTGCTTCGGCGGTGGGCGCAGGCGCCGGAGCGGCCGGCGCGGGGGCTTCGGTCTTGCCACAGCCCACCAGGGTGGCGGCGCCGATCATGCTGAGGGTCAGAAACAGATGCTTCATGAACGTCCTTGAGAAGGTTGAATGGAACTGGCCGGATTGGACTCCTGCCGGTGGGCAACATTGTAGGTGTGGGCAGTCCACTTATCGGACGCACCAAGCTGGTGTTTCCCCGGATGCAGGTGTCTGCTCAAGAGGGCAAGAGCAACATTCAGGCCGAACCTGGAGTCGTTTCGTTCACGGCTCTTTTAGTTAACATAATATACATCGTGGAATATTGATAAGGCCGTAAAAACGGGCCTGAGCCCGTTCAACTTTCCACGATGTCTGCACAACTTTTGATCAGATGCCACAACTGATGTATGACGCCCTTCGCAGGTCCCAAGCAAGTTGGTTTCCCCTGATGCACGGTTGCAATGTAGTGATCATGACTGACTCTGTCAAACTTTTTCAACGCTCCCTGTCAGATCTACCAGCCATCCAGCACCTGCGGTTCAAACGAGCTTGAGGACCGGGTTGACCGGTGGCACGGGCACGACCCAGCGGTCCGGCTGAGTGAGCACCACGGCGCTGAGTTTGCCCACAGGCACGCCACCGCGCCCCATGACCTGGTACTTAAGGATGTTGACCTTGCCGGGCCCCATCAGATGCCATCCCGACTTGATCACTTCGCGCTGCACCTGCAGCGCCTGTGCGTCGACCTGGGCATCACTGGCTGCAACAGTTTCTGCGGCGTAGGTACGAAATACCAGCGGTGAGACCAGCGCCATGCCCTCGGCTACGAAATGCACCAGCGCGCCGGTCTCGTTGTACTTCAAGGCCCGGCTGGACAGGCCTTGCTGCAGCCATTCGATGAAGCCAACTGCAGCAGGAGTGGGTTCGCTGGGCCTGCCGGCGGTCTCATGCGGCAGCTCTGGCAGGAATGGACTGAGAATGACAGGCGCAGTCTGGAACTGTGTGGGAGCCGCCCTGGCAAGTACCTCGGGCGGCTGCCCAGAGCGAGCCAGCAGCGGTCGAACTGCTGGCAGCTGAGGCAGGCTTGGAAGCGCCTCTGTGGAACGGTTTGCGCCAGTGTCGGGCGATGTGGCCACGTCTGCTCCAGGTTTGGATGCACGTTTGCCCGCTGATGCAGGTGCCTTTGGCGGTGCGGTCGCGACCGACGGCCCTCGCGGTGCGGCTTTTTGCGTTTCCAAGGGTTGATGCGGCAGCTTCGGGTAGTCTTTGAACGCTGCAGCGTCGTCCTCGAAATCCAGCCACTTGTCCAGCGGAGGCTCCAGACTCGAAGCAGCCGCCGCAGGTGATGAGGTTGGTGGTACCTGCCGTGACTCGGTCGGGCGCTGCTCACCACGCGGTCGCATGTTCGAGGGGGCGCTTGTCACCCGTGGCGTGCCTTGAACCGGATCGCCAGGTTTGGGGCCGCCCGCCGCCTTGGTCGTTTCGGCTGGCTTGCCCGGCCGCTTGAAGGCAGGCGCTCGCAGTTGTTCGGCCTTGGGTTTGGCCTGCTTGGCCGCGCCAGAGGTCTCCTGATGACCCGCGCCGGGAGTCGGTGACCGGGTGGCCTGGTCGACATTGCTGTTCGATGGCGCATCTGCACCCTCACTCAGAGCCGACTGGATTCCCGATCCAGAATCCTGTCGAGCCGCTGGCTCAGCGGACGATTCGTTGGCCGCCTCGCCCGAAGCTGCTCCACGTTTGACCTGCACCTCAATGCGCCCGCGCATCGGGGGTGGGTATGCCACTGCTTCCTCGAACACCTTGTCCAGCGGGAATCTGAGCATGGTCAGCGAGTGACTGTAGGCCCCATCGTTCTCCCCTGCCCCTTGCACAGGAGCCACTGCAACAGACTCGGAACCGTCAACGGCCGAACCCTGCACCAGCACATACCAGATGGCCTGTCCGCTTTGCGGGTTGGGCTGGATGCAGCCGTATTCCTGCCAAGTGTCGAACAGCCGATCATTCTTGGCCTCGCCTGGCACAGCTTCATCCGGGTGGTGCTGTCGTATGTGCTGCCTCACCGCATCGGCCAGTCGCTTGGCCACGAACCAGATGCTCCCGTCGTAGACCCAGCCAGCGGCACCGGAACGGTTCAGCGGCAAGGCGGTGCCGCTCCTGAGCATCTCACGCACCGATTGCATCAGCAGGTCGATCAGCGGGATGCTCGTCGCGGTCGTGAAGCGCTCGCGGCTTCCGTTGGCCAGCGCCTGTTGTGTCGAGGTCTGGTCGGCCTTGCGCACCAACTGGGCCAGCATGCTGCTCTTGTCGCCGCCAGAGAGGTACTGCGTCAGTGCCTCGAATGCTTGCGGCCGGCGCGCCAGAAAGCTCAGCGCCGTGGCTGGCGCCACCTGTTGCAACAAGATCGTGGCCAGGCGGGAATGTGCCGCATAGTCCCGCGCCGACTTCGGTGTGAACTCCACCAGATACTCACCACCAGGCCGCGATTGCACCATGGCGGTCAGTGGCCCGGACATCGGGACCCAGCGCAACGGTGCCTCCATGCCGGTGCAGATCCAGGCGATGCGAAGGTCCGCCATGATCTTGCCCACGTCGTGGAGCAGAGCCGCGAAGAAGACCACATAGGTCCACTCGTCGCGCTGAGCGTCCATCTCCTCGACGCTCGCACCTTCCGGGAAAAAGTGACCGTTGCGCCAGGTCATCGCCGCTAGCGTCATCTCCAGCGTGTGCGAGAGCAGCCCACCGACATGGGCATGGTGATGCGACTCGGAAGCGGGCATGAGCTGCACGTACTCCGCATAGCGGTGGATCGCTGGAAGCAGATCCCGCTCCCAGACTATCTGTGCCAGACGCGACTGGCGCCACATCGTGTCCAGCACCTTGCTGCCATGCACCAGTCGCAGCAGGTCGGCCGCTGGCAGCACCTTCAGCCACCCGTCGGCGTGGCCACGGACCACCGGCATGGGCGGATCGACCTCATCGGTTGTCGCACGGGGTGGGATGGCGGTGGCTGGTGCAACGCTGGATGCCGGTCGTGGCGAACGTGGGTCCCAGCGTTTGATCCAGCGCAAGCAGTGACCGATCATGACCAATGCCTCAGCGCTCCAGCAGGTAGGCCATGAGCTGTTGGCGGATCTGACGTCCCTTGCGGTTGATATGTAAGGTGGCGTGGTCAGGCAGGACGATGTGCTGCCCCAGGAACGTCAGCCAGGGCTGCTCCAGCGGATTCCACGGGATGTCCATGGGCAAATCCTTGAACCTGCGTTCGAGCTTCCAGCGCGCGCCGAACAGTGTCACAGGCGAATTGGTCAGCAACACGGCGAGCCGGAACCGCAACGCCGCGGGGTCCTGTTCGGGTTGGGTGGCGCCGCTGCGCTTGCGCATGACCTCCTCGCGCAGGTCCAGGTCCGCCATGCAGGCCGCTTCGGGCATGCCGGTCTCCATCCACCGTGCCACGCCGTCGTACATGCGCAGGAAGCCGAAAACGCGCGGCAACCAGTCGACCATGCCCAACTCGTGCAGCGAGGCCGCCACCAGATATGGTGCGTGCTGAGCATCATGGACGCTGCGCCCATCGGCCATGTGCAGGGTGTTGGCAAAACCCATCTTGGGCGAGAGCGGCTGGCGCGTGGTCATTGTTGTGAATCCGTGCGAAAAAAGACCGGATCACTCTAGGCACACCAGCCCTTTCATTCAACTCAAAACCTGCCAGCACGTGCGGCAGGTTTTCGCTTGACGCCCGTGCGCTGTTTTGCTACCCGCATCCGAGTGCAGCCGCACGCCCCGCCGTGCGGCTGCACTGCCTGTGCCCGTATCCCCCGTATTGCCCGTTCCAGTAGGCCCTTTGCCCCCCGAAACCTTGGGAGGGGGGTGCCCTTTGGATAGGGCCATTAACCGGTAAACCGCCTTTGCCCGTCCCTGCCCCGCCCTCGGGGCAGCGCACCTTTGTCGTCACTTTGCCACGACTGGAAATGGCGCATACCGCTAAAGCATTGCCCTGTCAAGCGAAAACCTGCCTTTTCTGCGGCAGGTTTTCGGTGGCGACAAACCCTCTCGATTCAGAAACTGCCCAGCACTGGCGACGCATCTCTTGGGGGCGTCATGTTTGCCTGGTGACCCTCTCGGGTCACCAGGCGCTTTCTTCCCAGCAGGTCCCAGGCGCGTCCAGTGATTTCAACCAGTGAAGAGGCGGGTCCATGTCATTCAAAGCACTTTTGTCCCTTGTGTTGCTGGCGGTGGTCGCAGCGGCAGCTCATCCCGTTCTCGCGCAGACCGTCACCCCCGACGGCAGCCAGGTCCAGGTGGGGCGCTACACCACCCAGGCCGGCGCGCCCACCGAAAGCCTGGCCGACCCGCTGTCGGTGTACGCGCAGCTGAGCTACCCGCGCCAGACGGTCAACACCGTGGGCGAGGCACTGGCACACACGCTGGTGCGCACTGGTTTTCGGCTGGTCCCAGCCGAGGCGCTGGATGAAGCCGCACGCAACTTCCTTGCCCTGCCCTTGCCCGAGTCACAGCGGCGCATGGGTCCGCACCGTGTGAGCGACCTGCTCAAGACCTTGCTGGGTCCCGCCTGGCAACTGCACAGCGAGCCGGTGAGCCGTCAGGTCTGGTTCACCCGCTCGGCTTTCAAGGGCACCCCGGCGCCTCAACCGCCCAGACCCCAGGCGCAAGCCGTGGAGACCGAACGTCACGCCGATGCATTCGGCTCACCCTGAGCCTTGCTCACCGCGCACCGCCTTCAGTTCCCTTTCGACCACTTTTCACATTCGCCGTGAGGACCGCCATGGACCCAGATGCAGAAATGCAGGAGTTTCAGCGCCAGCAGGACGACGAGTTCTGGGACAACAAACGCCGCGATGCAGAGCAGTCACGCGCGTCACGTTCCCCCCGTGCTAAGGCCGCTGCCCATCAATCCGAGGGCGAGTTGCCCGATCCGCCCGAGCCGGCACGCAGCAGCACAGACCCGACCTTCGTGCGCCCCACGTCCGTGAGCGCCGCGCCGGTCAAAAAGGGCAAGCCGGTGCTGACCGGTGCCCTGGTCCTCCTGCTCATTCTGGGATCGGTGGCCGCGTTCATGATGTGGTCCTCGGACGGATTGCCATTCGTTCGCAAGAAGGAGGCATCGCCCGCAGTGGCTGCGCTGGCTGATCCCACTGCGCAGGCGACCCCGGGTCTGCCACCTGCCTTGCCGGCCACAGCGCCGGCCGAGGCCGTGCCTGTTGCATCGGTTGCGCAAGACCCCAAGCTGCAGGAACAGCTGGAGCGTCTGGAGAACCGACTGGACCAGCTGGTCGCCGGCTTCAAGGCCCAGGGCTACATCAAGGAAGGCGCCGGCCAGGATGGCGCGGATTTGCAGGTGGCCGACTTCCTGCCCCACCCCTCGATCCTGCCGCCGCCCACCGCACCGCAGACGGTCGCATCAGCGGCGGCAAGCCGTCCGGCGCCGCGCAAACCCGCAGTCCGCCGCCCGGTCGCTGCCGTGGCTCCCCGGCCGCCCCACCAGGTGCTCAGCGTAGACATGTGGGACGGCCGGCCTTCGGTGTTGGTCGGTGAAGTCGGAGGCAACCCGGCGCAAGTGCGAGTGCTCTCGCCCGGCGACTCCTACCAGGGTGTGACGTTGACCTCCGTGGATGTGGCCGGCCAACGCGCGACGTTCAGCGACGGTGCCCGTTCGGTGAGCATCGCAGTTGAGCGTCAGCCATGAGGACCCCGCTACTTCGCCCGGTGCTGGGCTATGTGGGCGTGCTGGGCCCCGCATGCCTGCTGATGTGGGTGCTGGTGCAGCCGGCAGGGGCGCAAACCGCCACCACACGCATTCAGGAGGCCCAGACGCAACTGGGTCAGACCAATGCGCAGCGCATCGCCCAGGCGCATTCGCGCCTGGATGCCAACGATCTGCTGGTGGCTCAAATCTGGGGCCTGAGCGAGGAAGAGATGATCCGCGCCAAGGTCCTGCTCAAGGGACCCCGGGCCGCGTTCTCTGTCGAAAACCTTTCTCCCGTGGAGGCCCTGGGCATCCACGCACGCGATGACGCGGAGCGCCAGCGCTACGCCGAGATGTTCGCCCGTGCCCTGCAGGCCGATGTCGAGCGCTCGCTGGCCTGGAACCGCGCGTTCCAGCAGGCCCAGTCGCGCCTGTACCCGAACCAGAAGGTCGTGGACTTCGAGGGACTGCCCATGGTGGAAGGGCCAACCTCTGCCGCCGATCTGCTGGGCATTCCGCGCAAGCTGGTCAAGGACTCATCCCGTCCCTTGGCTCCAGCCAAGGCCGAACCCCGCCGCTGAGCCAGAACACGGACATGCAAGCTCAGCACCACCTTTTGTCCCTCTCGAACCGCCCAGTGTTCAGGCGCGTGGGCGCGTGGGTGCTGTGCGTCGGCGCGGCCCTGGTGGGGACGCAACCCTATGCGCAGGAGTCCGAGCAGGGTGCGGCATGGATCAGCGGTGCGGAACATCAGCGCGTGATCCTGCCCCGGATGAGCAAGCAGCCCGCAGCACGGAGCCACACGGCCGCACGAGGTCTTTCTGAGCCTGTGCCGGTGGGCACAACCCTCCCCTCCGCGACCTCCGACACGGCGGCAGCCGTGGCCGAGCAGCTGCTGCAGCGGCCCGTGCAAGCCAACAGACGGGGGCGCCAGATGACCCCGGAGATGGCACAGATGCTCCAGCGAGCGTCTCACCACTTCGCGGTCGATGCCCACCTGGTGCAGGCGGTGATCCATGCCGAGTCGGCCTTCAATCCCCATGCCGTCAGTCCCAAGAACGCCATCGGGCTGATGCAGGTGCTGCCATCCACCGCGCGTGATCTGGGTCTGCAAGATTTGCAGGGTCTGTCGGTGGAGCAGTTGTTGGCCGACCCGCGCGTGAGCATCGTGTTGGGCACCAAGTACCTGGCCGAGCAACTGGCCCGCTTCGGCGGCGATGTCGAGCTCGCCGTCGCTGCCTACAACGCCGGACCGGGAGCTGTCATCAAGGCGGGCCACCGGGTGCCCAACTACCCGGAGACGCGGCACTACGTGCGCCGTGTGCTCAGTCTGGCGCAGACGTACCGCCGTCAGGGCTCGCGTCAAGGCTCACTGGGAGCGCCGGCATGAAGGCCATGCGCTTGGTCGCCGCCTCGTTCTGGTGTCTCATAGGAATGGGTCTACCAACGATGGTGCTGTCGCAACCGGTGGTCATTCACTCGGGGGCCGGTGCCGTACCCATGGGCACCTACCTCGGTCACCTGGTGGCCGGGGTGGACCAGGCGGGTGTGCTCGAAGGCGTGCGATTCCCGATCCGCTCGGGCATGGTGCCGGGCGTGCTCTCCGAAGCGCAGGCCCGCACCGCCAGCGGCCTGTTCCGGCCCGAATGGCTGGCTCATCCGGTGTTCCTGGTGGGCACCGATCCGCTCAGCCGCCAATGGCTGTCGCAGCACCGTCAGGCCCTGATTGACCTGGGAGCGTCCGGTCTTGTGGTGCAGGCCGAATCCGAACGCGCTTTCAAGCAGGTCCAGTTGCTCGCCGGAGGCACATCGCTGGCCCCCATGGTGGGCGACTGGATCACCACCACACTGCGCCGGGCCGGCGTCCAGACCTATCCGCTGCTGGTGCTCGCCGATGGCCGTCTGACCAGCACACCCCCGCGCGCATTCAGTTTCTCGTCCGCTCCGACGCCGATGCAGGAGGCCAGGCCGTGAAGCCCGACGACGCACTCGAAGCCCTGCTGCGGCCTCCGGTGGAGCTGTGGAGCACGATGACTGTCTGGGGCGTGGCCCTGGTGGCCATCGTGGCGCCGTGGGCGCTGATGATGCCGCCGTGGATGGGCTGGGTGCTCGCGGCCATCGCGGGCTACTTCGGGTGGGTGCGCTGCAAGCAGGCGCTGCACATCCTGAAGTACCAGCACGGGATGAAGTATTACCCCGTGACGCGCATGGCGCCTCACGAAATCCCGGTCGAGCCCGGGCAGTTCTACCTCGGGCATGGCTTCGAGTGGTCACAGCAGCACACCCAGCGCAAGCACGAGGCCAGCCGGCCGGACGCCGAGCGCTTCGTCAAGCCGCAAGCGCGAGAAAAGGCCCTGCGACAGCTGGGCACACGCCTGTCCGCCTGGAGCCAGGAGGCCGCAGTGGCGGCCACCTCCGATCAGGCCCCGCCCTCAAAGTTCACCGGTATCCGCATGGGTGTGGCGGGCCTGACCGCCCAGATGGTTCAGTGGGACCACTGGCTCAACCCGCTCAAGGCCTATGACGACCTGGGCGGCTCCCCGTTGCTCCATGGCGTGGGCGCCCTGGAGGAACGTCCCATCACCATGCGGCAGGCCTCGCGCACGGGCCACATGATCGTGCTGGGCACCACGCGCGTGGGCAAGTCGCGGCTGCTCGAAGTGCTGGCCACGCAGGACATTCACGCGGGCCATGTGGTGATCGTGATCGATCCCAAGGGGGACGCCGATCTGATGATGCGGCTGTACGCCGAAGCGCACCGGGCCGGCCGCGGCAACCAGTTCTACCTGTTCCACCTGGGCTATCCCGACATCTCTGCCCGCTACAACGGCATCGGCAACTTCTCCCGCATCACCGAGGTGGCCGCCCGTGCCACCAACGCCCTGCCCTCCTCGGGCAATTCGGCCGCGTTCAAGGAGTTCAGCTGGCGCTTCACCAACCTGGTGGCGCAAGCCCAGGTGGCGCTGGGCCGGGTGCCGACCTACGAGAGCCTGCTGGCCGACGTCACGGGCATCGACCCCCTCTTCATGGACTACGCCCACATGGTGTTTCGCCAGAAGGCAGCAGAGGGCCAGTACACCGATTACCAAGACCGGCTGGGCCATCTGGAGGGCCTGATCGAGAAGAAGAAATACCCGGTCTCGCGCGCGCTCTCCGACCGCGATCCGCCGCTGGTGGCCATGATCTCTCTGATCAAGGAGCTGCGGGTGCCGGACAAGGTGCTCACGGGCCTGGCGGCGGCGGTGTCCTACGAGCGGTCCTTCTACGAGAAGATCATTGCCAGTCTCGGCCCGTTCCTGGAGAAGTTGACCTCCGGCGCCGTGGGCAAGCTCATCAGCCCGGACTACTTCGACCCCCACGACAAACGCCCGATCTTCGACTGGATGAGCGTCATCCGCCAGGGCGGAATCGTCTACTGCGGGCTGGACGCGCTGACCGACTCGGTCGTGTCCTCGGCCGTGGGCAATAGCATGCTGGCCGATCTGGTCAGCGTTGGCGGCAAGCTCTACAAGACGGGTCTGGACCCGCACCACCCCACGGGCAAGATCGTGCTGCCCACGATCTGCTGCCACTTCGACGAGGTCAACGAGATCGCCGGCCCCGAGTTCGTGCCCATGGTCAACAAGCTCGGTGGCTCGGGCTTTCGGATCACGGCCTATACCCAGTCGATGTTCGACATCGAGGCCAAGGTGGGCGACAAGGCCAAGGCCGGCCAGATCCTGGACAACTTCAACCACCTGGTGATGCTGCGGGTGCGCTCGGTCAACACGTCCAACCTGCTGGCCGAGCAGGTGCCGCAGGTGGACGTGGTGCACATCACACCCAGTACCGGTGTGAGCGACAGCGCGGCCGACGGCAGCGGCGTGGACTTCACCTCGCGCAACGTGGACATCGTCACCAGCACCAAGGTGCCGATGATCCAGCCGGCCGACATCCTGAGTCTGCCGCAGGGTCAGGCGTTCGCCCTGCTCGAAGGCAACCGGCGATTCAAGCTGCGCATCCCCCTGCCCAGGAAGGATGCCGACCCGTTCGTGCCCGAGTCCATTCGCCAGGTTGCGCTGGACATGAAGGCGCGCTACCGGACCTCCGAGCAGTGGGCGCGCGAGACCGACTGGCTGGGCAACCAGCCCATCGGCCTGGCCGGCGCCGGGGTGATCGACACGGCACTGGCGCTGCGCGACCAGGTCCAGGACGAGCAGGATGACTCGGACGGCGACGACAGCTTGGCTACGCGAACCGAGCCGCGCGAGATGGACTTCAACAGCTCGGCCAACGCCACGGGGGTGCTGGAATGAGTGCCATGGTCGCCAAGACGCCGGGCCGGCCGCGCGCACGTGGTCCGGTCGAGCTGGGCCTGGAGATGGGCTTTGGTCTGTTGTTCATCACCCTCTTCGCCTGGTTCATCGGGATGATGATCGAGATCGTGGGCTCGTTCACGCTCTGGCGGGATTTGCAGGAGAACCACGCCCAGCAGATCGTGGAGCAGGACCTGGAGTACATCGCCCAGGCGCCGCGCAGCCTGCTGGTGCGCGATACCGTGGCCTGGTCCGAGCAGCTGGTGCGCAATGTGCGCCTGCCCTACGAGCGGCTGGGGGTGATTGCCTGGTATGAGCGTCAACAGGCCATTTTCCAGGCCACGCAGGATGCGCCCTCGGGCGATCTGCGCCACAACGCCGCCCGCGCCAACCGCTCCATGCAGATTCTGCTCAGCCGCTGGGCGGTGACCTCCATGTACGTGCTGCAGGACGTGCTGCTGCGCCTGTCGGTGGCGGCGTTTGCCGCCCCGGCCTTCATCCTGGCCTGCCTCGTGGGTGTGGTCGATGGCCTGGTGCGCCGCGACCTGCGCCGCTGGGGGGGCGGGCGCGAAAGCTCCTTTGTCTACCACCACGCCAAGCGCTACACGGCCTGGGCGCTGACCGGCGGGTTCGGTCTGTACCTGGCCTGGCCGTTCGGCAACTTCAACCCGTCCCACATGGTGATCGTCTTCACCGTGCTGGTCGCGTTCGCCATGTCCACCACGGTGGCCACCTTCAAGAAGTACGTCTGATGCTGCCCAGCTACCCAGCCCACCGAATCACGTCGCACTGCATCCCGTCGCTCTTCGAGCCCGGCGCCGCGCAGAGCACCCCTGTTTCACCCCAAGGAGTCCCGATGAACACCACTGTTTCCAAGCACCGGTTCCAGTCGCCCCAACAGGCCACACCAGGCTCGCGCGTGCGCCGCAGCTGGGTGCTCGCCGTGCTCTATGTGGCGCTGAGCGCCACCAACGCCCAGGCGGGCGACGCCGACACCGAGCGCGAGAACCTGGCGCGCATCGCCTCGGAGATCGAGCGCGTGCAGGTCATGGTCTCCGAAGCCGCTCAGACTGCGCCCACGGGCGAGCGGGTGAAGTTCCGATACGACTGGCTGCTACGCGACCTGGGCCAGTTGCGAGAGGGCATCACCTCCCATGTGGATGCGCCGCGCCAGCCGCGTCCGGTGCCCCCGCTGCGTGGCGACTACCGCCAGTGAGCCCATCCGCCCTATTTCCCTCAGGAGCTGCTGCATGGACCCCACGACGAGTCTGGCATTCGAGGCGGGATCGGGTGTCTCGCCCACCGCCCTGCGGACCACGGTCCAGCTCATTGCCAGCGGCGTGATCCTGCTGGTCTTCGCCTGGGCCATGTTGGCCATCTTCAACGCCTACAAGGAAGAGCGTGCCTCGCTGATGTCGGCCACCTGGTCGGCGCTGAAGGTGATGGTGATCCTGGCGGTTCTGTTCTTCGCGGTGTTCCGGTGACGCGAGTGATGTTCTGACCCATCCACCGGTTTTCCTTCCCTCATCCATCACCTCTTCAACTTCAAGGAGCACACCCATGACCCAGCGTCAACACCCACCCGCCCGGCAGGCCGCTGCCGCAGGGTTCAAACACTTGGGCGACTGCCTGCAGCGCTGGGCGCTGGCACCGGTCGTGGCCGTGATGTGCAGCCCGGCCCTGGCCGCGCTGCCCACCATGCCCACCCCCGGAACGGACATGAACGGCGCCACCTGCGCCGCTGGCGACTGGATGTGCGCCATGAGCGCCTACTTCAAGGCGGGTATGGCCATCCTCGGCCTGGTGCTGGTCGCCCTGGGCTTTCTCTACGTGGTCGGCGGTGCGCTGTCCAAGTGGCGCGAGTACACGGCCGGCCGCGCGCAGATCGCCGACCTCAAGGAGTATTTCATCATGGGGATGATCCTCACGGTGTTCCTCGTGATCCTGGTGACCTACGCCTTCCAGGTAATCGGGCAGACCTGACCGTCCCGCGCAGCAAATCACATCCAGGTTCAAGCAAGGGAACAGGTCATGAGCGGCACACCGACGGCGTCCGACGACACCCAGCGCAGCGCCGAGCGCAGCCATGCGTTCGAGCGGGTGCCACTGACCCACCGCGTCAACGTGGAACCGTCCGTGCTTCGCGGCATGACGGTGACCGAGGCCAAGGTCATGGCGGCGATCTCCATTCCCGTCTGCTTGCTCCTGGGTTTGGTGTTGCTGCTGTTCACGGGCCTGTGGCAGCTGATGCTGCTGCCGGCCATCTTCGGGCCGATTGCCGCCCTGTGGTTCGGATCGGCCAAGCTGCAGGACCTTAAGCGCGGTCGGCCCGACGGCTACTACACCCAGGCGCTGCACCTGTGGATTGCGCGCAAGGGACTGAGCAAGAGCCGCTTTCTCACCCACCACGGGCAGTGGTCGCTGGGTCGCTCTCTGCCGTTCTCGCTGAGTCACCCCCTGGACCCACAGGCCGGCCGTTCCCTCTGGCGCCGACTGGCGCGGCTGCGCCGCACGCCCCATGAATCCTGAGTTTTATCAACGAGCCGATCACCATGTCCAGATACCTTGATGCCCTTGCCGCCGAACGCGCCCACAACGCCCGCCTGTTCCGGGCTCTCGTGGTGATCGGCCTGGTGGCCGTCGTCGGGATGGCCCTGCTGTGGGCCAGGCCGCGCCAGATCGACCTGCACATCAACCCTGACCTGCGCGCCGGGGAGCGCGTGTCGGTCACCGGTGGCGTGGCGCCCGTGCCCAACCCCAACGTGTACAGCTTCGCCTACTACGTCTGGCAGCAGGTCAACCGCTGGCAGAGCGATGGCGGCAAGGACTACGGCAAGCAGATCTACGACTTCCAGTCCTATCTGACTCCGCGCTGCCAGGCGCAGTTGCAGGGTGACATCGACAACCGCAACCGGGCTGGCGAGCTGCACCAGCGCACGCGTCAGATCAGCGAAATTCCCGGCCTGGGATTCCAGGACAACCGGGTGATCGGTGAAGGTCCCTCGGCCTGGACCGTACTGCTGGACATGCAGGTGACCGAGACTTTCCGAGGCCAGGCGGTCAAGGACGCCTTCATCCGCTATCCCGTTCGCGTGGTGCGCTACGACGTCGACCGCGAGCGCAACCCGTTCAGGCTGGCCGTGGACTGTTTCGGCTCTGCCGCGCCCGCCCGGCTGGACATCAAGGACAGCGCCATCGGCGCCGCTCAGGGACTGACCCCTGCAGCACTGCCAGCGATCAGCGCCCAGGCACCGATTGCGGTGTCGCCATCGCCGACCACGACACCGCTCGCTGCCGAAAGCGCCAACACCGCGACCGGTGCGCCAGCAACCACCCCCTCCGCACCGGCATCGAGCCGATGAAACGCCATCCCCCTCTGCGCTGCAGCAGGCCATTCCACCCAAAGGACGACCCATGTCTGATCACACCCCAACCCTTGCGGGCCATGTCCTGCGCGTCAGCCTGGCGGCGCTGGCCGTGTTCGCAGCCGTGCCGTCGCTGGCGCAGCAGGTGCAGGACATCGCGCCTGCTGCGACCCAGCCACCGCTGATCGCCCTGCCTGCTGCAGGCCAGAAGCCGGTACCGGCATCGAGCACCGCCTCCCCTCCCGTGGTCGCCGAGGTGGATCTGGGACAGGCCGGCGCCGTCGCTGCCGGCGCTTCACCCGCTCCCATGCCCCAGGGCGTGGCCGCGCGCGCGGCCGCTGCGGCCCGCGACTCGGGAACGCCTGCGTCTTCGAACCAGGCCGCGCCCACCCCCAAGGCCAAGCCAGCTACCAAGAATGCCAACCGCGCGGCAGCATCGTCCGGCGCTGCTGCGCCGTCGGATCGCCCCGGTGTGGAGCGGGCGGTCTTCAACCGGCAGCCCGTGCGGGTCGGCCTGCCGGTCCAGCGCGAGCGCTTGATCACGCTCCCCGGCCCTGCCGCCCTACATGTGCCCGCCGACATCGAGTCGGTGGCTCGCGTGGAGGCCATCGACCGCACCATCTATGTCACCGCGCTGGTGCCCTTCGCCAAAATCCGCATCGTGGCCGAGCTGATCGACGGTGGACGGCAGATCCCGCTGGACCTGGTGGCCAATGCCCAGACCTCGGGCGCCAGCGCCGAACTGGAGGTTTTCCTGGACCGATCCGGCAGCCGTGAGGCGTCTGTCGGCGCAGCAGCGGCCACCGAGGCCGGCCCACCGGCTGCGGACATGGTCGAACTCACGCGCTTTGCCTCCCGCATGCTGTATGCGCCACGTCGCCTGGCCACCACGCGGCCCGGCATCTCTCAGGTGCAGGTCAGCACCAAACCGGTACCCGGCTTGGTTCGCGGTGGCTTGGTCGAGACAGTGCCGCTGGGTCAGTGGCGCTCGGCCGGCCTGTATGTCACGGCGGTTCGCGTGACCAACAAGTCGACTCAGCCCTTCGAGCTGCCACTGGAGCACCTGCGTGGGCGCTGGCTCGCAGTGACCGCGCAGCACGGGCGCATCGGTCCCGCTGGCAGCGAGACGGACACCACGGCGCTGTACCTGATCTGCGACCGTGCCTTTGACGCCTGTCTCTGAGCGGAGGAACTGTTCATGGCCATCAAACAGAACACCTTGCTGCCCGTCCTGGGCGTGCTCTCCCTGCTGATCGTGGGGGTCATCCTGTACCAGCAGTTCAGCGGCTCGCAGGGCGGCGCACCCGCTGCACCCATGAAGGCGGTGCCCCAGCCCAGCGAGCTGCCGCCCACCAAAGGCGCCGACAACGACAACGCGGGCGAGACCCTGGCCACGGTGGTGGCCAGCAACGCCGAGTTGCGCAAGCAAGTGGCCGACATCGTCGAGCGCAACAAGAAGCTCGAAGAGGAAGCGGCCCGGCGCGGCGCAGCGCGCCCAAGCGCGGGGTCTGGCCAGAAAGACGGGGAGTTCGGGGCGACCGTGGACGCTGCTGGCCAGGCCGCTGAATCGCTGCTGGGCGCTTTGCCCACCCTGCCCACGTCGCGCCCTGCGCCAGGTTCGCAGGTCGGTCGCACGGTCAATGGTGGTGTCGCAGCGCCCATCACTGCGGACCTGAACCTGGGCGAGCAGGAGGCGGCGCCGGGCGCCGTGGCCTACAAGACCGTGGCGCCCATGGGCTACGCGGCCTTCGAGGACACGCGCAACCGTAATCAGGGACCTCCCTCGACGCGCTACGTGCGCACCAACGCCAGCGCCCGCACCGGCACAGAACCGGCAGTTGCAGGTGGCGCGGCCACCGGGGGCGCGGCAGGTGCCGCCGAGGCAGAACAGGACGAGGCCTACTTCACGCTGCCCGAGAACTCGACGCTGGTGGGTGCAAAGGCCATGACCGCCATCATCGGCCGGGTGCCGATTGACGGCCGGGTGACCGATCCGATGCAGTTCAAGCTGATCGTCGGGCGCGAGAACCTCGCGGCCAATGGCTGGGAGCTGCCCGAGGACATCGCCGGCATGATCCTCACCGGTGTGGCCATCGGCGACATGGCGCTGTCCTGCTCCGAGGGCAAGATCCGCTCGGCCACCTTCATGTTCAACGACGGCACCATCCGCACCGTCTCCTCGCGCGGTCGCGGAACGGCGGCCGGATCGAGCGGCGACCTGGGCTTCATCAGCGACCCGCGCGGCAACCCCTGCATCGTCGGCAAGTTCGTCACCAACGCGCCAGCGTACCTGACCGACATCATCGGTGCCAAGACCCTGGGAGTGGCAGGCCAGGCCTACGCCGATGCCGCCAAGTTGGTAACCCAGAACGCCCTGGGCTCGACCACCACCCAGATCACCGATACCAGCCGCTACGTCATGGGCCAGGCCGTCAGCGGCGCCACCGACGAGTTCACGGCCTGGCTGCTCTCGCGCCTGAAGAACTCCTTCGACGCGGTGGTCACCCCCTCGGGCCACGAGGTGGTGATCCACCTGGATCAGGAGCTGCGCCTGGACAAGGCCGTCGCCGCCCGAAAGATCGCGCACCGCGCCCAGAACACCAGCAACGCCCAACGCGGAGGAAACCATGGCCTCGAATGACACCCCACGCCACACCCACCACCGCTGGCATCGCCCAGCGCTGCTCACACTCTCGGTGCTGGTGCCACTGGTCCTGGCCGCATGTTCGGCCGCTGGCCCGCGCGAGTCGCCTCTGATCGGCGCCACCGAGGGCAGTCCCACGGTCACCGAGGTCTACCGCGACCAGCAGTCGGGTCAGGGAGCTCAGGGCCGCAACCTGCAGGCCCGCGACAACTTGCAACTGGCCAGCCGCGCACGCACGGTGGACGGGCGCGATGCGCGTCAGAGCAAGTACTGGGACCCGCTCAATCCCACGCAGCAGCGCTTTGCCCGTGTGCCCAACCCCGACCTGGTGATGGTGGTCTACCCCCACCTGGCCAAGGGCAAGTATCCCGTGCCCGGCTACGTGACGGTGCTTCCCATGTTCGAGTCGGTGGAGTACGCCCTGCCCGGTGAGATCGAGCAGGAAGACAGCCAGGCGCGCGAGCGCTTCATCCCGTCCCGCTGAGCCGCAGAACGTCCTCTCCGAATCCAACCACCCGCCCATCAAGAGGGATGCCGTCCATGGCTGCTACACAAAAACTCGGTCTGTTGTCCGTGGTCCAGGCCCTGGGTCTGATGCCCAAGGGGCGTGCTGGTGCCACAGGCGCTGCGGGTACGGAGCCGAAGAAGCCCAGCGCTGCCCGTCAAGGGCCCAAGGATGCGGCCCCGCGTGAGCCCATGACCGTAGGGCGCCGTCAGGGCATGGCCCAGCGTCCGCCTTCGTTCACCGACCTGCTGCCGTATGTCAGCTACGAGGCCGATGCCAAGACCTTCGTCCTGGGCGATGGCACCACGCTCGGGGCGCTGTTCGAGCTGGGTGCGGTGCCCACCGAAGCCCAGGCACCGGCCTACCTGATCGACAAGGCCCGCAAGGTGCAGGAGGCCCTGCAGGCGTTGCCCGAGTCCACCGACACACCATGGGTCGTGCAGTTCTTCGTCAACGACGACCGAGATATCAGCGGCCTGAACACCTACCTGCGCGACTACATCGCCCAGGTGCACGAGCGGTATCCCGAGCGGCGCGACGCCATCCTGAGTTCCCCCTACACCCAGGCGGTGCTCAAGGAGTTCGAGAAGCACCTGGCCCTGGTCTCTCGCCCGCAAGGCCTGTTCACCGACACCCTGGTCAGTGGCCAACCCTGGCGCGGGCAGCAGCGGCGCGTGCACTGCGCGGTCTACAAGCGCTTCACCCGCCTATCCGAGGACCCCTCGCCCGCGCAGCAACAGATCGAGGCGGTTTCGGTCACCTTGATGGCCACGCTGCAGGAGTCGGGCGTCCAGGCCCGCCGCTGCAGCTCGCGCGAGTTCTACGAGTGGCTGCTGCCCTTCTTCAATCGCAAGGTGCCTTGGGCCAGCCGACATACCGGCGACTTGCTGGAGCAGCTGCCCTACCCCGGCGATCAGTCCCCCGCACACGATGCCGACGGCCGCGAGGCGGCGCCGGTTTTCGGGTGGGACATGGCCGATCTGCTGAGCGTGAGCCCACCCGTCTCGGATGCCGAGGCGGGCCTGTTCGAGTTCGATGGCGTGCCAGTCAAGGCACTCACGCTCGACGGCATGCGCACCAACCCGAACATCGGCCACTTCACCGCCGAGCGCAGCCTGGGGAAGGAAGCCTTTGCGCGCTTTGACCGGCTGCCGGCCGGCTGCATGCTCTCCATCACCGTGACCGTGGAGCCGCAGCACCGGCTGGACGAGCACATCGCCCGCATCCGCGACGCCTCGCGCGCCCAGACGCCGCTGGCCATGGAGACGCACAAGGAATGCGTGCAGGTGCTCAAGCGCATGATCGAGGGCGACAAGCTATATCCGATGCTCATGACGCTGTACGTCACGGCCCCCACCCGCGAGGAGCTGGGCGCCGTGATCTCGCAGGTCAATGCCCAGCTCGTGCCTTCTGGCTTGCGCTTCATCGACGCCCGCCAGGACCTGGTGGCCCTGGACAGCTTCATCCGGGGTCTGCCCTTCGCCTTCGATCCGGCCTTCGATGCCAAGCAGCTGCGCCGCACCCGCCTGACCTTCGCCTCGCAGATCGCCGCCCTGCTGCCGGTCTACGGCCGCTCGCGCGGCACGCCGCATCCGGGCATGTGGTTCTGGAACCGGGGCGGCGAACCCCTGTGGGTCGATCCGCTCAACCGGCACGACCGCAAGAAGAACGCCCACATGCTGGTGTTGGGTCCAACAGGTGCCGGCAAGAGCGCGACCTTGAACTACATCGCCATGCTGACCATGGCGGTGCACCGCCCTCGCCTGGTCATTGCCGACGCCGGCCGCTCCTTCTCCCTGCTCATGGACTACTTCAAGACCATGGGCCTGTCCACCTACAGCGTGACGCTGACCAACGAGGCGGACGTGTCCCTGCCGCCGTTCTTCCACGCCCACCGGCTGCTGGGCGACCAGGACGTGATGTCCTCCTACCGCGCCGCCGAGCAGCAAGCCCGGCAGAACGCCGGCATGCCCGACGATGCCAGCCTGGATGCGCTGCTGGACGGCAAGAAGCCGGCCGAGATCGAGCGCGAGCCCACGGCCGCAAGTGGTGATGAGGCCGACGCCGACGACGAAGGCACCGACAAGCGCGATTTGCTGGGAGAAATGCTGATCGCTGCGATCATGATGATCACCGGTGGCGAGCAGCAGGAGGTCGAGCGCATGTCCCGCGCCGACCGATACCTGATCACCAACGCCATCATCCGCGCTGCCACCCGATCCGCAGCCGACGGCCGCAAGCACCCGCTGACGCACGACGTGGCCATCGCCCTCATGGGCATGCACGCCGATGCCACGCTCTCCCCTGCACGCCAGGCGCGCGCCGAAGAAATGGGTCAGGCCATGATGAGCTTCACCCAGGGCCTGCGCGGCAAGCTCTTCAACCGCGAGGGCGTGGACTGGCCCGATGCCGATGTGACCCTGGTGGAGATGGGCACACTGACCCAGGACGGCTACGGCGATGCGCTGGCCGTGGCCTACACCAGCCTGATCGACTCGGTGCAGTCGCGCGGCGAGCGCGCACAGGCCGAGGACCGGCCGCTGATCATGCTCACCGACGAGGGGCACCTGATCACCACCAATGAGCTACTGGGGCCCAAGATCGCCAAAGGCACCAAGATGTGGCGCAAGCTCAACATCTGGTTCTGGCTGGCCACGCAGAACCTTAAGGACTTCCCCGACAGCATGAGCCGCGTGCTGTCGATGTGCGAATACTGGATGCTGCTGACCATGGACCGCTCCGAGATCGAGGAGGTGGCGCGGTTTCGCAGTCTCACTCCCGAACAGCGCGCCCTCATGGAGTCGGCTCGCAAGGAGCCGCCCAAGTACACCGAGGGCGTGCTCATCTCGGCTTCGGACCAGGCGCTGTTTCGCAACGTGCCGCCGGCCCTGCCGATTGCCCTGGCCATGACCGAGGGCCACGAAAAAGCCCACCGTCGCCGCCTGATGGATCAGCACGGCTGCTCCGAAATGCAGGCCGCGCAGTTGGTGGCCGACGAACTGACGGCCAAGCGCGGCTGATCGAGAAGGGACGGACCATGGACCAGGAAGTCACCAGCTTCAACGCGGCCCGTTGGAACGAGCTGTGTGTGCAGTTGGCCGCTCAGGCCTCGCGCAATTGCGGCAGCGCCCATGACCGCTACCAGCGCCTGTTCTCCGAATTGGTGGACGAGCGCCTCAGGGCGATTCCCGAAGTGCATCACACGGCGGCACTGGAAGTGGCCTACCGCTGGGACTATCTGAACCCGGAAGGTCGCGAGAAGGCGCTGCAGGAATTCGACACCGGGGGACGCTGAAATGACTCATCAAGAGGTCAACACGTTCGGTCTCAGCGCAGGTGTCGTCCGCTCTGCCCTGCTTTGCATCCTGCTGGTGATGCTGGCGCTTGGCAGCGGCACCGTCCAGGCGCAGTCCAGAGCAGCGGTCGTGGACCGGGCCGTCGCGATTTTTCAGAAGCTCCAGGGGAATTGACATGCTCTTGCACAAGCCAACCACTGAGTCGAACAGGCAGCTTGCCAGAGCGCGCCGCATGCCCTCGCTGGCAGGCTGGATCCTGGCCGCTTCCGTCCACGCCCAAGCTGCCTCCACGGACCTCTACCGGGGCATCACCAAGGTCGAGGTGTTTGCCAACTCGGCCATGGTCATCACCGGGGGTGAACCCCTGCGTTACCAGTTGGCCATCTACCGGCTCGACGCGCTCAAGAACGTCGAGGCGGCGATCAACCAGCGCCTGCCCAAGACCGAAGCGGCCGCGCGCGCGTACTTCCAGGCCAACCAGGCCGAAATCAAGAAGCAGATCACCCCGCATGTGCTCAGTGCCGCCAACGGCATCGCGCTTGCCAGGCACTACAAGATCGACCGTCTGCCGGCCATCGTCGTGGATGGCGCCAACGTCATCTATGGGGTGCCCGACGTACCACAGGCCCTGGCGCTGGTGCAGCAGCACCGCGCCGCAGCCGCCAAGCGCTGAATGGAGATCCTCCTTGACACGACGGCTCGACCCACTCACCCGCGCCGCCCAGGCGCTCCTGCGTGGCCTGGTGTGTGCCCTGGTGCTGGCACGGCCGGCCTGGGCCCAGTCGCCCGCGCAGCCACCGAGCACCAACACGCTCGGCGTGCTGGCCGCGACCGCTGCTTCAGCACCCAGTTGCATCTCCTACATGGTCACCGGGGTGTGCTTCTTCCTGCGCTGCACACCGTTCGGCTGCACGGTGGAAACCTCCATCCGGGTCAGCCACTACATGCCCGACGTGGTGGTCAGCACCTACAACGACCAGTACATCCACCCCTGGCGCGACGTGGGCAGCGCCGTATCCAGCATCGGCGACCGCATCGGCGCCTCAATCCTGGGAAGCCCGTTGGATGCAACAGCCAACACGTCGGCCAAGCGGCGCGGCGCTGCCGAACCCGTGACCATGAAAACGGTCGACGCCATCGGCAATCCGGCGGTACTCATCAACAACTCGGGCACGCGCATGGTGGTGCCCGGCATCACCGAGCTGATGAGCTTTCCCTCCACGCTGCCCGACATCCTGGCCGAGTGGGCCGTGGCGCCCGTGGGCCTGATGCAGCAGACCGGCGAAGGAGTCATCAACCTGCTGACCAACCCCAGCGCCTTGATGAACACCGTGACCGGCGTTGGCAACCTCATGGGCAACATGGGCCCCGACATGAGCAGCATGGGACCCGCTGCCTCAGGTGGGATGGACTCGGCCAGTCAGGGCGGTTTTCAGGAGCAACTGGGCCAGCTGCGCGGCATGCTAGAAGGCGCGGCCGACGCTGGCGGCGGCAACGACTTCCTGTGTCCCAGCTCGGCCGATGCCTTCGGCGTGTATTTCAGCTCCGACGTCGACTCTCTGTTCTGGCGCAGCATGATCCCGCTGGAACTGCTCTACGTGGGCTCCTGGTTTCCCGGTTACAAGGAAGTCTCGCAGACACCGGTTTTCAGCACGTGGGGCAGCAAGTACCCCCGTATTGGCGAGGTGGTCCAGCAGCACCCGGTCAAGGCCTCGGCCGTGCTGGCCGAGCGCTCGGCCCAAATCATCCTCAAGCCTTCGCAGCCGCACATCTATGCGCACCTGCGGCCCAAGAGTCCGCACTCCTACGTGTGGTTCGCCCAGGTGGCCGATCCCAAGTGGTCGATGGTGCACCCCTACCCCTCGGGCTGCCACACCTTCGGCGCCAACGACTCGGTGGCCTTGCTCGGATACGGCGACTACCGCAACACACCCAACAACAGCTTCGTCTGGAACCTCTGGACCCGGTACGAGTGCTGCCGGCGCCGCACCGAGATCTTCCTGTTCGCAGTCCCTTGAGTCGCGAACCCACTTCTTCCTGGAACCACCATGACCCTCAACCGACTTCGTTCTCGTGTGCGGCCCCTGCTGGCCGGCTTCGCCCTGGCCGGCCTGGTGGCACTGACCTGGTCCGCGCCCGCCAGCGCGCAGGCCTCGCGCGGTGCGCTGTACTACCAGCTCGGCGGCAACTCGCCGGGTGGCAACGCCAACTACCGCTCTCAGATCCCGCTGCAGCTCAGCCTCGCGGCCAACCTGCGGCTGAACTACTCCTGCGGCAAGTTCGACATCGGCCTGTCCTGGCAGACGCTGATGAACAACATCGAGCAGTTCGGCGACACGCTTTCCAACGCCATTCGCGCCGGCATCGCGGCGCTGCCGATGTACATCTTTGAGCGTGCCCAGCCCGGTCTCTACCAGCTGTTCCAGACCTACTCGCTCAAGGCCGACGCCATGATCGCAGCGGCCTTGAAGACCTGCGAGGAGATGGAGGCCGCGATCAAGCAGGGCGACAACCCCTACGAGGAATGGGCGGGCATTGCCAAGGGTGAGTCCTGGCGCATGCGGGCCTCCCTCAACGGCGACGTGGTCGAGGCCAAACGGGCCATCAACGAACAGGAGGAAGGCCACCGCAACGGCGTGAGCTGGATCTTCGGACAGAGGGCTGGAGGGGTTGGTACCCAGCCGCTGCGGCCGGTGCGCGACCTCTCGGTTGCGGGCTACAACGTCACGCTCAACCGCCAGCCTGGCTCCTCCGGTGGAGGCCCTGTAGACGCCCGGATGGTGGCGGCGTTCCCAACGTCGGACGCGCTGGCGGTGTTCACCACCAAGGTGCTGGGTGACCAGCAGATCTACCTGTGCGAGGGCATCGCCAACTGCCCTGCGGCCACCTCCACCTCGACCGCCACGGGTCTGGGACCCCTGCTGGAAGAAGAAATCCTATTTGTGCGCCCGCGCCTGGAGGCTATCGTCAACGGCACCACTATCCCCACCAGTGCGGCCCTCGCCGAAATCGGCGCACCCGGCATCACCGTCAACGCCCAAGTCGTGCAGGCCCTGCGCAGCATGCCTGCAGAGAACCGTACCCTGGCCACCAGCCGCCTGGCCCATGAGCTGGGCATGCAGCGGGTGGTGGACAAGGCCCTGATCGCGCGCAACGCGCTGATCACCGGCATGAGCCTGCCCGAGGTCACGGCTGCCGGCAAGGTCTCACAGGACATGCAAAGCAAGGTCGCACGCATGACGCAGCACATCGAGGACCTGATGTTTGAGCACCGCATCCGCAAGGAAATCACCGCCAACAACGCGCTGGCCATCCTGGAATCGGGCACCCAACGCGATGGCCAGGCCACCCGCGTACCGCCAGCCGGCCGCCCCGATCCCGCACCGCTCAATGGTGGCCGCGTGCGAACCACTCCCTGAGCCGAGGTACTCATGAACAACCCCCTCCCCGTCCAACCCATGCCCAGTACCAGCCGCTCAAAGCGCTGGCTGCGCAAGCTGCTGCCCGCCCTGAGCCTGCTGGCGCTGGTGCTGCTCATCGGCCTGATCGTCGCCATCTTCCTCGCCCTGGGCGTCAAGTTGGAGGCCCAGCTCGATACGGTCCGGGTGTTCAAGCCCTGGGGCATTGCTATCCAGGGTGCGCTGATCGTGCTCATCGGCTTGCGCTGGACGCAGGTGGTGACCTGGGGGCGCCGCCGCGGCATCGTCCAGGAGTGGGAGTACGAGCAGGCCCTTGCGGCGCGCGGCAAGGTCATGCTGATGCTGCTGGCCTACTGGCTCTTGATCCCGGTGGGACCCGCGACCTTGCTGCGAGTGCTTGGCGGCTGACACAGGAAAGATCGCACCATGCAACTGGACTCCTACCTGGAAATCTTCACCACCATGTACGGCTGGGCCTTCGCCAACATCATTGGCGAGGCCTTGACCGGCACCGGCCTAGTCGTGCTGCCCTTCATGGTCATGGCCTTCAACGCCTGGCGCCAGGCCAAGGAACAGGGCGCCGAACAGATCGGCGTCTTCGGCCTCGTCGACAGCATCGGAACCCAGCTCATCGTGGGCCTGTTCGTCTTCATGACCTGCTTTGCGACCAGCCCGCTCACTTCGCTGCATTCGATCAACCTGCGCTACCAGCCGCCGCCCACGGCGCTGGAGCCCAACCCACCCGAAGTCTCCCGCGACAGCGGGACAGGTTCGACATACGACGCCGCGCTGGTCGATGCCATCGACGGGAGCATGAGCAACGTTAGCGGATCGCTGGCCCACGTGCCAGCCTGGTGGATGACCGTGATGGCGATCTCCTCAGGCATGAACCACTCGATCAAGGCGGGCCTGAACGCCGGCCAGAGCGAGTTGCGCGCGGTCGAAGAACTGGCGCGCATCGCCACCATTGAAGACCCGCGCCTGTTACACAACATCCAGCGCTTCTACAGCGAATGCTTCGTGCCGGCGCAAAGCCGGTTCATCCAGATGGACCCTGCGGACCTCACGGCGGCTGGTCGCGCCATCATCGCCACCACCAACACGGAATACGGCCCGGACGACACCGGCTGGATGGGCTCGCAGCTGTTCCGCACCGAGCCGGGCTTCTACAGCGACATGCGCTCGGTCAATCCGGTCACCGGCTTTGCCGTGGACTTCTCCCGCGACGTCGACTACTACAACGCATCCTCGGGCGAGCCTTTGCCGTTCGAGGGCTTCGCCAATTCCGACTGGGGACGCCCGACTTGCCGCGAGTGGTGGGAGGACACCCGCATCGGCCTGCGCGAGGCCATGATCACCCATTCTTCCGACTGGCAGGCCTTGTGGGGGCGGGCGCGCACGCTGTTCTCCAGCGAGGACCGGACAAAGGACGAGTTGGCCCGCCTGGCCCAGGTCAAGGCCAACCCGATGTTCGTCGATCCGACACAGGCGTTGGGCGACCGCTGGTACCAGAACGCACGCATCAGCGACCCAGCCGGCATGGCCGATGGCGTGGCCAGGACGGCCGGAGGTGTGCTCTCCAACGTCGGGCTGGGCATCGTCTCGCTGCTGAGCTACATCACCTCAGGGCCGCTCAAGAACGGGCTGCTGATGATGCAGGCGCTGATCCTCATGGGGATGTACATGTTCCTGCCCCTGGTGACCTTCTTCTCCGGCTACAACCTCAAGGTGATGCTCTACGGCGCCATCGGCGTCTTCACGGTGAAGTTCTGGGGCGCCCTGTGGGCGATCACGGTGTGGGTGGATGCCCACCTGATCCGCGCCATGTACCCGGTCGGCAGCTTCACCCTGACCGACATCTTCGGGTCGGCCATGCAGGGTCACAAGCGGATGCTGCTGAACCTGCTGATGCTGGGGATGTTCATCGGGTTGCCGCTGCTCTGGACGGGGATGATGGCTTGGATCGGGATCAACATCAATGCGAGCCTGACGGACATCGTCAAGGGCGCAGATGGGACCGCCCGCAACATCACTTCATCATCGGCAGGAAGAGGCAGAAGATGAAACTACTTACGGCCAACCGTGTGGCCGTAAGTAGCATCCCAATTCAGATGGGTCACGTCCGACGCGTCCGGGAAATCGCTTCCAAGTACCGCCTCGTTTCGGCTTCCGTGCGCTGCTCCACGAGCCATACCATCGAGAACTGCACCCCCGACCGCAGGCCCGAGCACGGTCGCAGCGCGGTAGACCTTCTCGGCTGCCGCATCGACCAGGCGATAGAAGAGCTTTGCAGACATGGTGTTCTCCCTTTGGGTTTGGGGGGGATTTTCGTCGAGTCCTTCCCAGTGCGCAACCTACGTCGGCACGCGTCAATCGCTGTGATTGATCTTCACCGGTTTGCGCGGCGCCGTCACCAGCCGGAAATACTTCCAGGCCTCCGCCGGCACGGCCGTCATCGCTGCCAGGCACCAGTAGCGCCGGTCGGCCTCGGATAAGCCGTTCCACCAGGCCATGCCGGCGACGTCCAGTTCCTGCAGGGTGCCGTCCACGGGCTCCTCAATGTCGCCAGCGCCGGATTTGTTCAACAACATGCGCTCCTCATTGGCCAATCGGGCTGCGCTCCCAAGGGTTCAAGAGCTTGAGCCCGGGGATCTGGAAGTCCGCGACGTTGCGGGTGACCAGGGTAAAGCGATGCTCCAGCGCAGTCGCAGCAATCATCGAATCGCGATACGGCCGCTTGTCGGGAACATGCAGCGGTGCGCACACCATCGCGGTGGCCTCCGCGAATGGCAGGATGCGTTGGGCAAACTCCTCGAACACCTGCGTGCACCAAGCGCGCAGTCTCTGGCCCTGCGCTGCGTCCTTGCGCTCCATGGTTCGCACCCCGACTTCCAGCTCGAACACGGTGACCGCCGAAAGGTACAGCATGGCCACGTCCTGCCCTCTCGCCCAGGCGAGCACGTGCTCATTGCGCACTGGCTTGCCTTGCCGTAGCTCGGAAACGACATTGGTGTCCAGCAGAAACATCGGGCTCAATCGAACGACGCGGGCTTGAACTCGCCGTCCATGCGGGGCACCTCGAAGTCGAAGTCACCACCCGGAATTGCGTCCATGACCTCCAGCAGGCTTCTTGGCTTGGTCTTGCTCAAGCGGTAGTAGTCCTCGATTTTGAGCAGTGCAAAGGCAGGTTTGCCCCGGTCCGTGATGAAGACCGGTCCGTCGCTGGCCAGGCGCTTGGCATTGCTCACGTCCCGGGCGAAGTCCCGGCTTGGTAGTGTGTGAACAGACATCTTGATCTCCATTGAACCCGGCTACGGGTTGATGTCGGCATGTTACGACAATAGAGCACTCAATACAAGAGATTTGTAATGCACAATACAAGAGATGACGCAAAAGGGCTCCACCCCCACGGCCCAGAACTACACCGAGCTGCAGCGGGCCTACGACCACTTCAACCAGGCACTGTTCGAGGGCGCGCTCCCGGCGTGTCTGATCACCCTGCAGCGGGAGAAGCGCACCTGTGGCTACTTCTCGCACCAGCGCTTTGCTGATCTGGACGGCCGCACTACCGACGAGATCGCGCTGAACCCTGCCTACTTCGCCGTGGTCCCTCTGGTCGAGACCATGCAGACCCTGGTCCATGAGATGGTCCACCTGTGGCAAGCCCACTTCGGCAAGCCTGGTCGAGTCCGGTATCACAACGGCCAGTGGGCCGACAAGATGGAGGCCATCGGCCTGATGCCCTCCTCTACCGGAAAACCAGGTGGTCAACGGACCGGCGACTGCATGGCCGACTACGCCATCGAGGGCGGGCGCTTCCTGCAAGCCTGCGAGGCGCTGGTGACGGCGGATTTTCGGATTAGCTGGTACGACCGGTTTCCGGCGCCCGAAGTGGTGGCCGCTGGCCAGCAGTGCGAGGCGATGCAGCTCAGCGCGGCCGTCGGCGGCGGCTCGACGCCGGCGCAGGCCTTGCCGGTGGCCACCAGCCTGGTGGTCCGGCCGACCGTGACCAACGGAGTAGTCGCGCCGGCCGCGAACAAGTCGAACCGTGTGAAGTTCACCTGCGGCTGCGGTCAGAACGTCTGGGGGAAACCTTCACTGCGCCTCTTCTGCTTGGACTGCGATACTCATTTTCGGGAGTTCCGACCAACGAATCCATAAGCTGCAGCAACCTTTGACCTAATCAACTGATGGGCGTTGTTCAAGGTCGCACATGCAGCGAAACCAGCCGGTAACGAACACCCGCTTTTGGATAGTCCAATGACCGCCTTCTGCCTCTCAGAGGAGCTGTCGACCTCAAATCCAAATTTGTGCGCAACGCAATTTAGCCTGATGTCGCACACATCTTAGGCACCGCTTAGGTCCGCAGGGCCCCAGGCGCGGCCCACTATATTGCGGGCTGATCTACATGGCGGTGACTAGGATGAAGCGATGATGAAGGTTATGGTTCTGGGGGGATATGGCAACTTTGGGGCCCGCATCAGCCGGGCCCTGGGCGGCGATGACCGCATTCAATTGCTGGTAGCTGGGCGCGATGGCCAGCGGGCAGAGGCCTTTGCTGCCGCGATGCCGGGGCACGCGCAGGGTGTGGCGGTGGACATGTATGGCACCGGCTTTGCGCAAGCGCTGAAAAACCTCGATGTAGGCTTGTTGATCCACACTGCGGGCCCCTTCCAGGGACAGGACTATGCAGTAGCGCGCGCGTGTGCTCAAGCTGGCGTGCACTACATCGATCTGGCCGATGGCCGCCGTTTCGTATGCGACTTTCCGAGGGCACTGCATGCAGCGTTTGTGGACACAGACCGCGTGGCCATCAGCGGTGCCAGCACCGTGCCGGCCTTGTCATCGGCGGTGGTCGACAGCCTGTGCGCGGGTTGGCAGCGCCTGGATACCCTGGATATATGCATCGCACCTGCACAAACAGCACCGCGCGGCGTTGCCACCTTGCGTGCAGTGCTGAGTTATTGTGGCGGCCCTATCCAGGTTTGGAACGGCGGTCAGTGGCAGACCTACGTTGGATGGGCCAAGCCGAAGCGTATGGTGTTTCAACGTTTGCGGCCCAGGCTGGGTGCGCTGTGTGACATCCCCGACCTGGAGCTTTTCCCTGCCCATTACCAAGTGCGCAACCGCATGGAGTTTCGCGCTGCGCTAGAGGTGGGTCTGGCCCAGCGAGCGTTTGCCTTGCTAGCCTGGCTGCGGCAGACTGGTGTGTTGAAGAATCCGTCAAGCTTGGCCGGTCTTCTCAACACCACCGCCAAACTGTTTGACCCCTTGGGCTCGGCTCTGGGCGGCATGGTGGTGCGCGTGGCGGGGCTCGATGCTGCTGGCAACCCCATCAAACGAGAATGGCATATCGCCGCAGACAACGACCATGGCCCCGAGATACCCTGCATGGCCGCCATCCTTCTGGCCCGGCGACTCGCAGACGGCGAACCCATGGCCTGCGGCGCCTATGCCTGTGTGGGTTTAAACAAGTTGGCCGATTTCGCGCCCGAGTTCGCTAAATGGGGCATGGCGACCGACGTAGTGGAAAAGGACTGAGGCCGTGTCACACCGCAGTTTTGACTTTGCCATGCCCGCACCTGCTGCCGTGGTGTTTGACGCCTTCCACCACCACCACTGGCGCCACCGTTGGGACAGCTTGGTCAGCGCCACAGCAGTTGAAGGCGGCGCACCGTGCCCCTATGTCGGTGCTGTCACCCAAAACGCGGGCGGGGGCTGGATGCGCAACCTGTCTATGCGCACACAGTTCGTGGCCTACGACAGGCCACGCCTGGCCGCAGCGTCCATGCTGGGCCAGTCCTTTCCATTCACAAGCTGGGCCGCGTCCATGCGCCACAAAGATTTGGACAATGGGCAGTCTGTACTGCTGTACACCTATACCTTTCAGGTGGGCCCGCCCCCTATCGCCTGGATCATCCGGCCCTTTGTAGAGCGTATTTTTGATTACCAAACGCGCAAACGCTTTGGGCGCTTGCGCACCTATCTGGCAAGCCACGCTCACGAGATCACGCGTTGGCAGCAGGAGCAATGAACATGGTCAACACGTTAGAAACACTGGGGCCGTTGCAGAGATGGTATTTGTGCCTGAACCATATCCAGCGTCCGGTAAGGAGCAAGCAAAGCTCGATTCGCCAGGTCCGCTTCCAGCCTTCACCGGTCATGCGCTGATGCCTGGTGAAACAATACATGTAGGAGCGCATTGGGGTGATGAGGCTCGGTGACAGGTGGCTGGTTGCCGACTCCCAGTTTCGGCGTCGGCGTTTTTCTTGGTGAACCAGCACTGCAACCTATGAAGCTACTTCTCTACGTAGATGCTCAATTCGCGAGCCCATATGCCATGTCGGTATTCGTGGCCCTGACGGAAAAACAGCTGCCGTTTGAGCTAAAGGCAGTTGATCTGTCTGCGAACGCGAATCACGAGGCTTCTTACGCGGCCACTTCTTTGACTCGACGTGTTCCGACCTTGGTGCACAACGGTTTCGCGCTGTCTGAGTCCTCCGCGATCACTGAATACGTCGACACGGTTTTTGAGGGCGTACCGCTGTATCCGACCGGAACGCAAGAGCGCGCGCGAGCCCGCCAGGTACAAGCATGGCTTCGAAGCGATCTCATGCCAATTCGGCACGAACGTTCTACCGAGGTCGTGTTCTACGGAGCGATCAAGCCGCCGCTTTCTTTCGAGGCGCAGGCCACAGCAAAGAAGCTTTTTTCTGTTGCGGAGGCGCTGGTGCCTCCGGGCGGCGAAAACCTGTTCGGGCAGTGGTGCATCGCCGATGTTGACTTGGCTCTCATGCTCAATCGCCTGGTTCTCAACGGGGACGCAGTGCCTGAGCGATTGACCTCATATGCGCGACGGCAGTGGCAACGTCCGTCGGTGCAGCTATGGGTCAACCAGAGGCGGCCCCCTCTGTGAAAGAGATCGGTAGATGAGTCAACAGGAGGTGCTGCGATGACAACGAACGTCACGGACGGCTACGTCACCACCGATAAGCGCCAGGAGGTGCTCCGCCGTTTGGCCGCCAGCAAATGTGCCTGCGACGCTCGGGTCAGGACATTCGGTTGAGCGACATCCTCACGAAAAAGCCCACCCCCGGACCACCTGGCCCACCCAGCCCATCGCCCACCTGTACCTGACCACCCATGCGCAAGGCCGCTTGCCGCACGATGGCCAGGCCCAGGCCCGAGCCATTGGCGGCATGGCCAAGGCCCCGGTAGAAGCGCTCGAAGATGAGCTGGTGTTCGGTGCCGGCAATGCCGGGTCCGTCGTCCTGTACCGCCAAGTGGAGGTGGTCTCCGTCCTGCCGCAGCGTAACGGATACGTTGCCGCCATCCTGCACGTAGCGCAGTGCGTTGTCGATGAGGTTGTGCGCGATGGACTCCAGCGCAGGCAGGTCCAGCCGCGCCTGCAGGTTGTCGGGGGCTTCCAGCGAGAGTTCGATGCGCCGCGCCATGGCCTGGGGCGCGGCGTGCGCCAGGGCAGCGCGCAGCCACTGCGCCACGTCCAGCTCGCGCGGCGCAGGGCGCTGCGCCTCATCGAGTGCGGCGAGGTCCAGCAACTGCTGCGCCAGGTGCGAGGTGCGGGCGATGGCCTCTTCCATGTGTGCCTGCGCCTGGGTGCGCTCGTGCTCGCTGGGTGAGCGCGCCATCACATGCACCTGCGCGCTGATCACGGCCAGCGGCGTGCGGATCTCGTGCGCCGCGTCCTGCACGAAGGCGCGTTCGCGCTCCACCTTCTGGCGCAGGCGTGCGAACAAGTGGTCCAGCGATTGCTCCAGGGGCTTGAGCTCCCGGTGGCGAGCGTTGAAGCCCACGGGCTGCAGTTCATCGGTGTTGCGCTGTGCAATGCGGCTGGCCAGTTGTTGCAGCGGTCGCAGCCCGTTACGCACCGACAGCCAAACGGGCAACAGCACAAAGGGCAAGGCCAGCAGCAAGTAGGGCAGGATGAAGCGCCCGTTGTGGGCCAGAAAGGCCGAGTCCGCGCGTTTGGGCTCGATCACCCGCAGGGCCCAGCGCGCGTTGTGGCCGGTGTAGATGCGGTACACCGTGCCGTCTGCGTGGGCCTCGGTGATCACGCCCACGGCGTCGGGCGTTGAGGGGGGCAGGGCCAGGCGTTGCAGGCCGGGCGATGCAAACACGAGCTGACCCTTGGCGTCCTTCAGCTCGTGCAGCGCTGTGCCGGGCAGCAGGCCAATCTGGCGGCGGCGGATGTTGGTCCAGATGTCGGTGGAACCCAAGACAGCGGCGGCGTGCGCCGGGTCGCTCAGGCCCTGCAGCGATACCAGAAGCGCATCGCCGTACTTCTGCAGGCCGGGCTCGTTGGTGATGGTTTGTTTGTAGGTGAAGAAGATGTAGCCCAGCAGCACCGCCCACACCACCACGAAGGCCAGTACCACCGACGCCACACTGCGGCGCACCAGCGTGGGCTCGGCCAGCCGCCGCCACAGAGCGCGCAGCGGGTGGGCGGGTGTTTGCGCGGTGGTGTTCATGGCTGCAGCAGATAGCCCACGCCGCGCACCGTGCGGATCAGCTCGGCCCCGATCTTGCGGCGCAGATTGGACACGTGCACCTCAATCGCGCCGAAGTCCATGGGCTCGCCCAGCGGGTCCAGCCGCTGCGCCAGCACGCCCTTGGGCACCACGGCGCCGGGCTCGCGCGCCAGCTCCAGCAGCAGTTGGAACTCGCGCGGCGACAGGTCCAGCGGCTCGCCGTCGCGCTGCGCGCAGTGGCGCCGGGGTTCTATCACCAACTCGCCCATCACCCAGCGCTCGCTCGCCTGGCGCGCGCTGCGGCGCAGCACCGCGCGGATGCGCGAGAGCAGCTCGGCCGTGGCAAAAGGCTTGATCACGAAATCATCCGCCCCGCCATCCAGCCCCGCCAGCCGGTCTTCCACGGCCGAGCGCGCGGTGATCACGATGATGGGCACTTGCACACCCTGCCCACGCCAGCGGGTGAGCAGATCGAACCCGCTGCCGTCGGGCAGCATCAGGTCGAGCAACACGCAGTCCACCGTGGTGGCATCGACCGTTGCGGGGGCGTCCACGGCACGGCGCAGCCATTCGCTGGTCAGGCCCTCCACCTTCAACGCGGACTGCAGCGCGCGGCCCAGGTCCAGGTCGTCTTCGATGAGCAGGATGTGCATGCTGCGATTGTGGAGGGTCTCGTGTCTGCTGCGCCGGGCCAGAATGTGCGCCTTTGGCTGGCCTTAAGACAGCGTTTTGCACAATGGCCGGATGAGATGTTTCAACACACAGGGAGAGGTCGGTATGGCACAGAGAACAAGCACGGTGCGGCGATGGTGGAGCTGCGTGGCGCTGGTGGGGTTGGCGGTCCTCGCTGGCTGCGCCACAGGGCCCACGCACCCTTCACTGGCGGAGGCGCAACTGCCCGAGCTGATTCCGGTGCGTGACTTTGTGGCCAGCTTGGAGGCCACGGGCTACCACCGTGTGTCACCCGACGGTACCCAACTGGCATGGCAGGGCGTTCAGGGCACACGCCCCGCCATCTGGGTGCGCACGCTGGGCCAGGACGATGCCCGCGCATATCCCATCCGTGCTCGCGGCTTTCGCTGGACGGCCGATAGCCGCTACCTGGCCGCCACCGTGGACGCCACGGGCGACGAGAACGCCCACATTCATGCAGTGGCCGTGCGCGAGCCCGGCGCCGCCTGGGTGGACCTGACCCCTTTCAAACAAACCGTCAGTCACATCCTGCAGACCGTGGACGGCGGCCCCGACCTGATGGTGACTACCAACCGGCGCGACAAGAAGCTGTTTGACCTGCACCGCGTGGACCCGCGCACGGGGTCGCACACGGTCGTGGCCACCAACCCCGGCAACGTCAGCGGCTGGGTGGTGGACCACCAAGGCGGCCTGCAGGCGCGCGTGACAGTGGCGGGCGAGGTGGCCACGCTGCAACGCCCTGATGCCCAGGCGACCGGCGGCTGGGTCAGCTCAGCGCGATGGGATCGCTTTGATTTCGTGCGCCTGCTGGAGGTGGACGCGGGCGCCTCCCATGTCTGGGCCATCTCTGCCCGGGGGCGCGACAAGAAGGCACTGGTACGCATGGGCCTGGCCGATGGGGCCGAAACCGTGGTGCACGCCACCGCAGACGTGGACCTGGACCATGCCCTCATCAGCCAGCGCACGCACCAGCCGCTGGTGGCCTACTCGCTCCCCGGCTACCCGCGCCGCGAGGTGTTCGACCCGGCCTTGCGCGAGCGCCTGGACGCGCTGGCCGGTGGGCAACCTGCCGAGGTGTCCATCACCAGCATGGACCAGGCCGAGCGCACGATGACGGCGGTGGTGGCCACCGACCGGGGCTCGCTCACCTACCTTCTGCCTGCCGATGGTCCCCCGCAGCTGCTGGGCGAGAGTCGTTTAAGGCTGATCGAAAACAAGCTCGCCACCGCCAAGCCTGTGGCGTTGACCGCACGGGACGGCCTGCCGCTGCATGGCTACCTCACGCTGCCCGCGGGTGCTGAGGCACGCAAGTTGCCTATGGTGCTGCTGGTGCACGGCGGCCCATGGGCGCGCGACCGCTGGGCTGAAAACGGCGCCAACCGATGGATGCCCCAGTTCCTGGCCAATCGCGGCTACGCGGTGCTGCAGATCAACTACCGGGGCTCGTCAGGCTATGGCCGCGCGTTCATGGAAAAGGCCATCGGGGAATTTGCCGGCCGCATGCACGACGATCTGATTGATGGCGTGCAATGGGCCGTGCAACAGGGCATTGCAGACCCCGCGCGCGTGGCGATCCACGGAGCCAGCTATGGCGGCTATTCGGCACTGGTGGGGGCCACCTTCACACCCGAGGTGTTTGCCTGTGCGGTGAGCTTCGTGGGCGTGTCGAGCCTGCCGCTGTTCCTGGAGAAAGTGCCCCCGTACTGGGAGATGGGCATCATCGGCTGGCACCGCTACGTGGGCGATCCGGCCAAATCCGAAGACCTCCGCAACATGGACGCGCGGTCGCCGCTGTCCAAGGTTGGCCCACAAACCCGCCCGCTGCTCATCATGCACGGTGTGAACGACGTGCGCGTGAAGCTGGAGCAGTCCGAGCTGATGGTGCAGGCCCTGCGCAAAGCCGGGCGCCCGGTGGACTACGTCACGTTCCCGGGCGACGGCCATGGCAACCAGCGCTGGCCCAACAACCTCACGATGTACCGCAAGACCGAAGACTTCCTCGCGCAGTGCCTGGGCGGGCGCAGCAGCGGGTTCGACTACTACCAACTTGGGGCGTGGGCGTTTTGAATGCGCCGCAGAACAGACCGAACAACCCGGAGCAGGCCTTTCTGCGCAGCCAAGCGCAGGGTGTGAAATTCCGGGCCTTTGCCGGGCCCGCCGACTTCGAGGCCATGGTCGCCTGCGCCAACGCGAGCTTCGCCGCCGACCAGACCGGGTTTTTCCGCAAGGTCGAAGACGTGGCGCGCGACTACGCGGCTTTCACCAGCTGCGTTCCGGAGCGTGACGTGTGGATCGCCGAGGTGGGGACGGAGATCGCCGGCTACGTGCGTTCCTGGCACTGGGCGCAGGCAGACGGCCTGCGGCTGTATGGGCAGTTTGCCGTCATGGCGCCCCAGTGGCGCCGGCAAGGGATTGGCGCCAGTCTGCATGCGTGGCTGGAGTCGCGCCAGCGCGAGACGGCGGCGGAGCACCGCAGCGCACCCAGGCACGCCCACCATGCCTTCGTCACCCAGGGCGAAACCGCGCGCGCGGCCTTGCTGGAAAAGTCCGGCTACCGACCAGAGCGCTATTTCCTCACCATGGAGCGCCACACGCTCAATGACATTGCCGACTTCCCTCTGCCCGCCGGGCTGGAGGTGCGGGCGGTACAACCCGAGCACCACCGCACCATCTGGGATGCCCATGCCCGCGCGTTCCAGACCCACTGGGGCTATGCACCGCCAGACGAGGCCGACCACCAGCGTTGGCTGCTCAGCCCGGTCTTTCAGCCGCACCTGTGGCAGGTTGCCTGGGATGTACAGACCAACCAAGTGGCCGGGCAGGTACGTGGGTACATCGACGATGCTTGGAACGCAGCGAATGGGCGCAAGCGCGGCTGGACCGAATTCATCAGCGTGGGCGAAACCTGGCGCCACCGTGGCCTTGCGAGAGCGCTGATTTCACGCAGCCTGCGCGCCCAGGCGGCGGCGGGCATGTACGAATCGGCCCTGGGCGTGGACAGCCAGAACCTGAGCGGCGCGAACCGCGTGTATGAAGACTGCGGCTTTGTCGTGGCGCGGCGCAACTGCGTGTACCGCAAACCGTTGGAGCTGGGTGATAAGGGGTAGGCCAGAGCGGCAGGCGTCTCCTGAAGACAACCACTTTTTGAAACTCCAAACTGACCAGCCATGTGGGCTTTCAAAATCAGACCCGTTGCAATCCGCATGACAAACGCAAACCACATCACCACAGAAATGATTCCGACGCGACTTCGCGAGCGCGGCGTACCGGTGGAGCTGGAGATGGTGGTCTGCAAGCCTTCAACGGCTGGCCCGTATCCCACGGTCATCTTCAACCATGGCTCCACGGGGTCGGGCAATAGGCCTGCGCTGTTCCGTCACACCAGGACGAACCCATCGGTCACAAACTTCTTTCTGGATCGTGGCTGGATGGTCGTCTATCCCCAGCGGCGCGGCAGGGGAAAGTCTGGGGGCCTTTACGACGAAGGCTTCAGGCTCGACAGAACCGAGTACGCCTGCGAGCCCGAACTTTCCCTTCCGGGTCTGGACCGTGCGATTGAAGATCTGGACGAAGTGATGGTGCACATCAAACAGCGCCGGGATGTCGACCAAGATCGGCTGCTGATTGCGGGTGCATCACGCGGTGGCGTGCTTGCAGTTGCCTATGCAGGTTCACGACCCGACCCCTTCATGGGTGCCATCAATTTCAACGGGGGATGGCTGGGACAGCTTTGCCCGACGCATCCGGAAGTAAATCGCACGGCGTTCGTTCGCGGCGCCCCGTTCACCAATCGAACCTTGTGGCTGCATGGAAGCCATGACAGGTACTACCGCATTGCCCAATGCCGTGCGAATTTCGATGCCTTCCGCGCTGCTGGCGGCAGTGGATCGTTCCACGCGCTCAAGGGCGGGCATGGGCTCGTTGAGCAGCCCGAACTTTGGGCAGAAGTGGTGGCCGGCTATCTGGCTGCGATTGCGTAGGTCAGATTGCGGCCAGGAGCTGCCATCGCACAAACGGGAAAGCAGTCGCTCAACGTTTGACGTGAGGGGCCGCCGTAGCGGCGAAGCCGCGAAGGGAACCCACAAGCGCAGCTTGTGGGCGGTCCCTCTCGACGGAATTGTTGGGCGTCAGGGTTACGCTAGCCATCGGTCTGTGTCTCTATGTCGCCCTAACCCCACAGCCTCGAACTCATCAAAGGCATTGCCTTTACTCACGCCAAGACCGCGCAGTGCTTGGTTGATTGCATCGTCGGCCACGATAGGCTGGCCGACCTGAACCCCATTGCTAAAGATGACACTCGCTTGAGTGCCGGAACCACCGAAAATCTCTGCCTCAATGTACGCGATGGTTCTGTTCTGACTCAAGACCTCACACAGCCTTGCCAGTGGTGATGGTGCTTCGGTTTCTCCTTCGTCCGTAAAAGGAAGCAATGGGATGCCGTGAAACTTAGCAGCATCATCACCAAGCGGAAGCATATGAAGCGATGCCTTCAGGGAGACCCAGCGAAGATGCTCTGGCAGTTGCTCCGTCGCGTCGCGTTCTTTAGTGACGATAGCCTGGATCATGTAGGCCATATCTATGACGCCCAACGCCCAAGGTAAGCGGCGCCGGAGCACCGAAGGTGCGCAGGGCACCAACAAAGGCCATGAGAATGCCGAAGGCATGGCCTTTGTTGGCGTCCGCTTGACCGCCCAGTTAGGCCAGGCTGCTGACTTTCAGTGGTGCCCATCGCTAGTTCCATTCCTACAACTTGCCCATTCATTTGCGAAGGCGGTCACGGGTTTCGAAGACGTAAGCCATTTCGTGGCCTGATTGCCAATGCTTCATATCATGGCGCTTCTCAGCGACGTTTAGCGCCACCTTGCCCAACTCAATTGCGGCGGCGCTAAGGAGTCCAACCTCTATGCCGCCAAAAAAGCCGGCTAGAACACCTGCGCCAGCAGAAGCTTGAAGTGACTTGGCATCTAGCAGCATGCCAAGAGAGGAGGTGAACGTAGTGAAGCCAAATTTTTTGGTGGTTAACTCGTAGTCTTCGACTCGACGAAGCAGATCGTCCTCGATGAAAGTGGCGGGTTTGCCTTGAAAGTCCTCGTGCAGAAATAGGCGCAGACGAGCTAGCTTCTTCCGCGATGTGTCGTCCTTGCGGACGTCTAGGATTTGACGCCAGTCAGCAGAGGCTGCATCGATCAACTGCAGGTTTGAGAGCATCAGACTTGGATCGGCTTCATTCCCGCTTACAGCGGTAGGTAGGGCGACGGAGAAGTTCTGTACGCCAAGCGCATTGGCGTATTCGCTAAGTGCTTGGCGTATTGGTGCTCCGCCATTAAGGTGGGCGTCCGATAGGTACGCAGTTAATAGCTTCTGGTGCTCTTCTTGCGGGTCATGCTGCTTTTCGCGACGCGGGTCCGGTGCCCACAATTGCGCATATGGAGATACCTTCTTTGCGAACTCAACCCACTTGTCCGCGGTGAATTCCATGACCCGAGTGGCATGGCTATAGGTAACCGTATTTCCTTCGACTCCATCTATTAGGTGCGAAAGCGCAGCAGACGGAATGGACTCGGGGTAGCCGACGAGAATGTCGCCGATATCCGGGTCACCCTGCATTCGACCCATATTGAGTGGCAGGACTTGGTCAAAGTACAACGCTGCTTCCTTGAAGTTTTGAAAGCAAAGAATTGCGCTGCTGCGGTGATACATAATTTATTTTGGTGTAGAGGCCTAACGTGGAAGTGAGGGGCAGCCGGAGCGCAGCGCAGGGAACCAAAAGCGCAGCTTTTGGCTGTCCCTCTCGACTGTAGTGTTAGACGGCATGGCTCTTCGTTCTACTATGAGCTGAGAGTTTGGCCTTGAGGAAGGAGAGCGCTTCAGCATAGTTCCTAGCTCTGTTTCGATGGGCTTGACAGCGGGCATCAACGCCGGAGGGCCGATGTACGAGCCGTACACAACCATCTGTCCAATGAACAAAGCCGTCTACCTTTGTTTCATCTCTGTAATAGCTCACCTCAACCTCGACCACCTCGTCTAGATCGGGCGAGTCTTCGTTTAGCGGAAAGATAGTGATTGAGAGATCATTTGAATTGCAGGCAACCAAATGTTTGACCGCTTCAGTGGCAACTAAAAATGCGTCTGGGCAGCAAACGCAGAGCACGTACTCGGCGGTTACAGAAGTTCCGGAAAAGTAACGTTCGTCAATAATCTCGAGCTCACCATCTGGGGGAGTTGCTTTCAGGCACTCTCTTAACACCTCATTGAGCAGCGAGGTGACGGAACTACTAGCGGCTATTGCTTGAACGTAGGCTTTAGTCATAGCACGATAATGCCGTCTAACGTAATGTCCAGAGCAAAACCTGCTCTATAAGTTGGGCGCTGCTCCATAAATTGGTCATGTGTCCCTCCTGAAAGTGGCTTGCAGACTCGCTCGCCGCTCAATATACTGGATATATGTCCAGTTATAAAAACTCTGTGAAACCCGGCACGCCTGTGCTGCAGTCCACCCGAGTTCTGGACCAGCTACGCGAGCGCATTCGGTACATGCACTATAGCCTCAGCACCGAGCAGGTCTATGTTTACTGGGTCCGCTTCTTCATTCGCTGGTCGGGCCATGGAGGAGCCATGCGGCACCCGCGCGAGATGGGTGCCAGCGAAGTCGAGGCCTTCCTGACGCATCTCGCCACCGACCGCAAGGTATCAGCGTCTACCCACAACCAGGCATTGAGCGCGATCCTGTTTCTTTACCGGGAAGTTCTTGCTATTGAATTGCCCTGGCTGAACGGCATCAACCGCCCCACCCAAAAACGCCGCATTCCCAGCGTGTTGACCAAAGACGAGGCGGCGGGGTTGCTGGCGCAGATGGACGGCGTAACCGCGCTGATAGCCCGATTGCTTTACGGCACGGGTATGCGATTGATGGAGGGTATGCGTCTTCGCATCAAAGATGTGGACTTTGACCGCCAAGTGATCATCGTGCGGGATGCCAAAGGCGGCAAAGATCGCGTGGTGATGTTGCCGCGCTCGCTGGTTGCGGCCTTGCGTTTGCAATTGCAGGCAGCACGCGCCCTCTGGGAAGCTGATCGGCGGGCGCAGCGCGGCGGCGTGGAAACGCCTCATGCGCTGGAGCAAAAGTATCCCAAGGTGGGTTATTCGTGGGCTTGGTTCTGGATGTTTCCGTCACCCACTTTGTCAATTGATCCGAGGAGCGGTGTGGAACGGCGCCACCATTTGTACGAAGACCGGGTGCAGCGCGCGCTGAAAAAGGCGGTACCGATGGCAGGCATTGTCAAACCGGTGTCCGTTCACACGCTGCGCCACTCATTTGCCACGCATCTGCTGCAGTCGGGTACAGACATCCGAACAGTGCAAGAACTGCTGGGCCATTCAGACGTGTCCACCACCATGATCTACACCCACGTGCTGAAGGTGGCTGCGGGCGGCACGGCCAGCCCGCTTGATGTTCTCGCCCATGGGCACTGAGTGACCACTTCGAGGCTCGCGGACAAAGGACAGCTTCGGGTCGGGCACAGTCGCTCACCTCGGGGCGAGGAGTCGTTCTCGGAGCGCGACTTGGCTGGCATGTGTCGAGAGGCCGGTGACGGAAGTGCAGCGGTCGCTCGACCTTTCCATCCTTGAAGGACAGGTGACCTCGGCTGCCGACATTCAGGAGTTCAAGGTCACCGACAGCAAGCAGCCTTGACCAGTCGTATTGATGGAAAAACAAAATGCTTCGATCGCTGTCAAAAGCACAAGCAGCACAAATCACCAAACCTCAACTCAGGTCCTCGGCGCTCAAACCAAGCTGACGCATGGTGGTGATGATCTCAACGATTGCGGCCTCTCGCTGTGCCAGCCACTGCTCATGCTGGCGCTCACGTTCTCTGGCCAGCCTGCGCTTCTCTTCACCATCATCGGCTTGGGCGAAGGCCGCACCTATCTGGCTCATCAACTGACGAAAGCGCTGCTCACCCATCGGTACATTGGGAAGGCTGTGATCAGGTAGAAGGACTCGTCGGGTGCGAAGACTCTTGTCTGCAAATGGCATTTGCGCGTCAGTATGATTTTCCCAGGCGTTCGGCGTTCATCATAGTTCGCCAGTGGTGATGCGGCGCCCGCTCAGTCAATCGCACGACCACGCTCGCCATCTTCGTGTTCATCGTCATCCCCGTGATGTGCACTCATGTTCGTCAGCGCGTCGGTGCCTGGTCAGCCCTGTCAACGTTTGCGTTTCCCCCGCTCCGGATCCGGCACCGAGATCAGCATGTGCGCCGGAAACTGCCGCATGAACTCCATGGACTTGGCCGGAGGCGCGCTCAGCCACTCGTCGTACTGGTGCTCGTGCAGGATGACCACCATGCGCTTTTCGTCGTCTGGTTTGTGAAAGTGCTTGAACAGCTCATGGTCGTCGGCGTTCACCGTGAGCATGGTGAAACTCAGGACATCCTCACCTGAGTCCAACCGCTTGGTGGCCCACAGACCAGCAACGCCCATGGGCAACCCGTCCTTGCGCTTGATCTTGGTCGGGATGACTTTCCCACTTCGCCAGTCCGGCTCTACCACCGCTTCCACCGGCACGATGCAGTGTTGCCCCTTGCGCCACGCATCTCTGAAACTCGGCTTCTCGGCCGCGGTCTCCGACCTGGCGTTGTAGGTGCGCCGCCCGAAGGTCACCTCTCCGGCCCAGTGCGGCACCAGGCCAAAGAGCCCCTGCAGCGCCTCGCGTGGCGGTACGGCGTCGTCGCCCGCATCGGCGTTCGGATGGCGCCGCACGAAGGGCGCTGAGTAGGTCGGCCACACGTCCGTGCGCAGGTTGGTCCCTGGCGGCAGCGATACACCGAAGTGCAGGCGAAGGCGCTCAGTGTTTGTGCAGGCGTCGTAGTTGGAGCACATGGCCGCATTCTTGTCATAAACGGCCAATTGGATATACTGGATACATGAACAGTATTTGCATCAGCTCCGCACCCCAGCCGCTGGCGGCAGTGCCGCTGGTGCTGTCCATGCCGGAGGCCCGTGTGCGGGCCGGGTTCCCTTCGCCTGCTGAGGACTTCGCGGTCAACCGGTTGGACCTGACGGAGATCCTGGTCCCACACCCCCAGGCCACCTTCTTGATCCGCGTGGCGGGTTCTTCCATGCAGGACATTGGGATCAATGACGGCGACCTGCTGGTGGTGGACCGAGCGCTCAAAGCCGTGCACGGGCATGTGGTGGTCGCGGTGGTGGACGGGGACTTCACCGTCAAGCAGTTGCACCAGCGCGCTGGCCGTATGCGGCTGAAGGCAGCGAACCCCACCTTCCCGGACATCGTGCCCAAGGACGGACAGACCATCGAGGTCTGGGGTGTGGCCACGAGCTGCATCAAGCGCTTCGTCGCCTGAGTGAATCGCCCAAGGTGCTGAGGATGTGGCCATGTACGCCCTGGTCGACGGCAACAACTTCTATGTCTCCTGCGAACGGGTGTTCCGGCCCAGCCTGAACGGGCGCCCGGTCGTGGTGCTGTCGAACAACGACGGTTGCGCCATCTCTCGCAGCAACGAGGCCAAGGACCTGGGCATCAAGATGGCCGCGCCCTGGTTCAAGATCCGCCACCTCGAAGAGTCGGCCGGGCTGGTGGGACTGTCGGCCAACTTCGTGCTGTACGGGGACATGAGCGACCGCATGATGACCCTGGCGGCGGGCCTGGGGCCGACCCAGGAGATCTACTCGATTGACGAGAGCTTCATCGGCCTGCACGGTGTGCGCGGCGACCTGGTGGTGCGAGGCCGCAAGGTGCGCGAGCGCATCCTGCAGTGGACTGGCATCCCTACCTGCATCGGCATGGCGCCCACCAAGACGCTGGCCAAGCTGGCGAACCACATCGCCAAGACCGCCGAGCGCAAGCCAGGCAGCTACCCCAGGGAGTTGGCCCAGGTGTTCAACCTGGCCGCCCTGCCCGCCCAGGACCTGGACGACCTGCTGCAGGCGACCGACGTGGGGGATGTCTGGGGTGTAGGTCCGCGGATCTCCGAACAGCTCAGGGAAGGCGGCATCCGCACGGTGCTGGACCTGACCCGGATGGACCCGGCCACTGCGCGAAGGGGTTGGAGCGTGACCCTGGAGAAGACGGTGCGGGAGCTGCAGGGGCAACCGTGCATTGATCTGGACGATGCCCCGGGCCCAAAGCAGCAGATCGCCTGCACACGCTCGTTCGGCAAGCCGGTTCACCAGCTCGCCCCGCTGATCGAGGCCGTGAGCGAGTTTGCAGCGCGGGCCGCTGAGAAGCTTCGCAAGCAGAACTGCCTGGCCACCGAGCTGCTGGTGTTCATGCACACCTCGCCCTATCGTCCAGGGCCCCAGTGCTCACGCAGTGTGGTGGTACCGCTGCGCAGACCGACCGACGACACCCTGGCGCTGGCCAAGGCCGCGGCCGACGGCATGCGGTTCATGTACGTGGCCGGCTACCAGTTCATCAAGGCGGGCGTCATCTTGATCGATTTGCAGCCGGCCAGCGTGCAACAGAGGGAGCTGGAACTGGGCGACCCGAATGAGCCGCCGACGACGCGCGATCGTTCACGGCTCATGGCGGCCATGGACCTGATCAACACCCGATTCGGGAAAGGGACCGTGCACTCCGGTGGAACCGGCAAACCGGGAGCGAATCGGGTGTGGACGATGAAGCAGGAGCGCCGGACACCGGCATACACCACCTGCCTGGCCGACGTGCCCGTGGCTAGGGCTTAGCCGTATCAATCTTCCTCGGGTTGAGACGTGGTTTGTGCCATTTACAACTAGATAGCTTGCCGATTGGTAGACCCTTCTCAAGCAGATTCCCACTCCCGTGTCAAGCGAAAACCTGCCCTTTCTGCGGCAGGTTTTGAGGTGCAAGGCCCTGCCCTTCTTCATAGATTGAAGCCATGGACCAACCCGATCCCCATCTCCTTGCCAGAGGCGCACCGGAACCAATGCGTGTCGGCGCTCAGGTGCGCGAGACCCACGTGCTCTGGAGCGCCAGCGAGGGCCAGGTCAGCAATGCCGGCGTCTACCTGATCGCCGTTCTCACGTTTTGGTTGGTGTTGCCTGTCCTCTACGCCGGCTACCGCTATCTGCGCACCGCGCGCCACAGGTACAGCCTGACCGACCAGCGTTTCATCGAAGAGAGCGGCATCCTGGTCAAACACGTCGAGTCCGTCGAGTTATACCGGGTCAAGGACATCTCCGTCAAAGGCACCCTTGTGCAGTCCATATTCGGCCGTGGCCAAGTCGTGATCCAGAGCACCGACGCCACCTGCCCCACCCTGCTCGTCAATGCCGTGGCCAACCCTGTGGCCGTCTCTGAACAGATTCGCCATGCGGTCGAGATTCGCCGCACCGAGCGGGGTGTTCGGGCATTCGATTTCTGACGCTCCCTGTTCCAGTTCTTCCCCAGCCCACCACCATGAAAACGCTTCAACTCTCCAAACTGCGCAGATCTCTTCTGATGTCAGTGACGGGCCTTCTCATGTCCTGCACTGCAATCGCACAGAACGCCGTTGCGGAACCCAAGGCCACGCAGCTGCGCGCCACCATCGAGCGAAACACCCAGGGCAAGGTCAAGCCCGGCGCCATCCGCAGCACCCCGATTGCCGGCATGTATGCGGTCGAAGTCGGCTCGGAGATCTTCTACGTGGACGAGTCGGGCCGGTACGGGTTTTCTGGAGCGGCACTGATCGACATGCAGCAGCGACAGGACCTCACGGCTGCCCACATGGAGCAGATGCACCGGGTGGGCTTCGGTGATCTGCCCCTGCAGCATGCGATCAAGGAGGTCCGGGGCAACGGCTCCAGAAAGCTCGCCGTCTTCGAAGACCCCAACTGCCCCATCTGCAAGGTATTCACCAAGTTCGTGGACCAGCTGGACAACGTCACCGTCTACAAGTTCATGTTCCCTGTGATCTCGCCCGAGTCGGTCCCCCTGGCTCGCACCGCGTGGTGTGCGCAGGACCGCGGCGCAGCGTGGCGCGCCATCATGGCCGGCAGCAGGCCCATGGGCGGCAAGCAGGACTGCGACACCTCTGGCCTACTGGCAATCCTCAAGGCTGGCGAAAAGTACCGCATCCAGAACACGCCCACAGTGTTCCTGGCCAATGGCAAGCGCCTGGTCGGCGCTACACCCCCTGAGGTGTTCATGAGCGAACTGGAAGCCGCCAGCTTGCCTCATTAGAGTGGCGGGTCTTCAGATCAATTCAGCCGGAGGAAACCATGCACTCGACCATTCCGACCAAAATTCCGTTCGTCATGCAACGCGGCTTGCATGCCTTGTTGTGGTCCCTGATGTTCGTCGCGGCATCGATCTGTGGCCTGGCTACCAGCGCTCGCGCCCAAGGAGGCGGAGTGCGCGCCACGAGCACCGATCAGGTCAAATTCCCGGCGGGCTTGAAGTGGGAACCAATGCGCGAGGTGCGCTTCCAGGACCCTCCCAAACCTGGCGCAAGGCCTTTGTCGAAGGACTACGCGGCAGCTCTTGCGGTGTGGTCCGATGAGGTCAAGCGCTCGTTCGATCAGGCACCCGCCTTCAGCGTGGGGGTCTTGCTGGCCCAGGCGCGAAGCGCCAGGAACTCCGTGCTGACGTTCTCCCTGTTGAGCGTCATGGACTTTGACCGTTGCGAGCCACCCCTGAATGGCAAGAACGTGGTGGACATGTTCTCCAAGTGCCTGGCCCGGGTCCACGTCGGCCACACGCCACAACCGGTGATGAAGGAGTTTGCGGGCTTTTGCTACCTGCACATCGACAACAACCCCGACACGCCGCTGGCCAAGAACCACACGGAGTTCGCCTTTGATGTCCAGACCAACACGGGGTACTTCAGGGTGATCCAGTATGGCAAAGAGGTGTCGGCCTGCCGCAGGGCTATCGTCGTAGAGGGCGCATGATGGCTGCGATGTCACTTTGGCTGCGAAGGGTGCTCTTGCCGTTGACCTGCGCGCTCGCCCTGGTGTCCACCATCGCATGGGCCCAGAGCAATACCCGTGTCACGTCCGATCAGGTGGCCGCAGCCATTCTCGCTTCGCCCAACGCCAGTTCTCAGCTGCGAGACTATGCCAACGCCATCGGCAATCTGGCCATGTTCGAGAGTGGTGGGCGACTCGATGTCTACAACGGCTCGTGCTGCTACGGCGTGCTGCAGATGAACACGGCCAACATCGCCAGCATCAGACCGCCCATAACTACCGAGCAGTTTCGCAACCTGCCCCTGCAGGACCAGGTCAACGCCTGGGCGACCGTGATGTCGCAGGCTCTGCGCACCACCGCGCCAGCACAACTGGCGGCAATGACCACCTTCGATGGCCGTCCAGTCACTCCGAGCATGGTCCTGGCCTGTGTCCAGCTGGGGGTGGGCAACTGCCTGACCATGATCCGCTCCGGCCGCTGCGAAGGGTTCAACGACCGCAACGGCACCTCCATCTGCGAGATGGCCGACCGCATCGACGGCGTGACCCGTCCGCCCATGACCAACCCTTCTCCTTCACCTAATCCCGGCACCGGGTGGACCCTCACCCCGCAGACACCGAACACCGCGCTCCAGAACTGCCTGACCGATGGCTACGGCAACTGCATGTCGCTCTCTTCGGCCGTGGAGGCAGGCTTCGAGAACGGCTCGGGCGTTTCAATGTCCCAGCTTCGAAACACCATTCAGATGCTGACCGTGGCCATCACCTTCCTGATCTGCGCCAGCATGCTGCTGGCGATGTGGAGACAGTACGCCGATGGGCGGATTGCCACGGCTGATTTGTGGATGGGCGTTCGCCAGGTCAGCATGGTCGCCTCCATCATCCTGATCGTTTTGACAGTGGCCTGAGCACGGCTGCAGCACTCCGGTAGTGTCGGAGATTGCATCAGGGAGAAAACATGATCAATCGCCGACAATGGCTCCTGGGCGTTCCTGCGCTGATGTCCGGCTGTGTCACCATTCACGGGGAAGACTCGGTCATACGGGTTAGCCAGGACATCACCAGGCAGGATTTCAAGGGCGACAAGCAGGTTCTTCGTTCCGACGGAACCTGGGCAAGCGCCGCCCGGCCAGAGGCCAACATCACCCGACAGACCGTCTGGCACCTCACCGCGCAGGAGTCCGGCTTCAAGGCATGGCGCTTCGGGTGGGAGCACGACCACAACGTGCGCTACGTGGACCCACTCTCCCCCATCGTCGAAGTCGGCGGCTTCAGTGTCACCGGCTGGGCAACGTACCTGGTCAAGGGCAGCGGGGTTCAGGACTACGTCGTGCGACGGGTCCATTTCATCAAGTCTGGCCAGCCCGATACCATTGGCCATCTGGAGGGCTTTCGAGGGGAGTGGCGTTTCACGCCCGTGGATGGCCCGACCGCGGCGGCCTACGACTACCACCTCAGCTCCCGGGGCATCCTACTTCTGCGCAGCAGCAGCGCATTCACGTATTTCCCGACCACGAGCATTGCCACCAGGCTGCTGCCTGAGAAATGGCACCTGGCATGGACGCAGCGCGCCGACATCGAGGCATCGCGCCTCGTGGTCGTGCGCCGGCATGTCCCTCAATCGCTGGAACCGGCCCGTTACGAGATTGGCTTCTACGACGTGGACAAAGCCCAGTTGCTGCCCACCCGGCTGGAGATGAGCCTGATCAGGGGTTCCGAAGAGTCGAACTTCCGCAACCGCTTCTACCTGTACGACACCCCCAAGGGACCGATCACGGTGGCCAAGGAAGACGGCATCAAAAAAGTGGTGGTGCGCAATATCCGCACCGGCCAACAGCGAGTGGCGTTCTCGCGCGATGCCGGTATCTCGCACATCAAGGCCGAGCAGACCAACACTGGCCGCATCACGGTGAAAGTTGCGGTGGGTTTCTCCGACGAAACGATTTATGACGCAGAAGACTTTCTCTACAACGGACGCCTGGCGCCACCCTCTTCGTGATGCGCTTGGTACGAGACTGCACCAGTACGAGAGTTCGCGAAGTGTTGGAATAGCGTTACCTGTACGGCAACTTTGCAGCGTTAGGAGCCAGTGGCTGCCGGCGGGCCAACTCACGGTGAGCGCAATAAAGTCGACGTTCAGTCTTGAGGAAAGTGGTGCGCGAACGGCAGCAATGCGGTGGTCAGTTGCTTTTCCCGTTTGCGAAGCGCGGTGTATCGAAATGATTTGCGCGTTTGAACTGGAGAGTCGGGCTGCAAGTCACCGGAATACGGAGCCAGATCAGACCAGGCTGCGACGCTGGTCTAAGAGTTAGATCGAGGCGCAGAAGAGCTCATTTTCCGGCACCTCGATTGCGCTGAGCGCGATTTGTGGGTTAGTGGTCGCTGCAGCAACCACGCTGAGGTGAGCAATTTGCGGCATGTTCTGCAAGTACAGACCATCGCACGGGCTGCCGCCGTTGTCCCGTCCGGTCTCGGTTGAAGGGTATCGTTCGTCTGCCCCGCTCATCGCAAGTGGTGGGGCTGTCTGGCATCTCCGGTAGTTGTCCAACTCAAAGCGTCAAATCCTCAGGCAAACGCCCAGATCTTGCCGGCCTTGGTAACCGAGTCGATGATCAGTACCACCGTGGCAGCAACGGCGCGCAGAAAGCGAAAGAACTTCATAAAAATTTCCTCGGTGCGTCCGATAGGACGCGGTTGAAAAACCCATTCGCATGCCGCGTGGTCCGCGCCCACACGAATGGGATTAGAGTGCGATGACAACGAGACCCGTTGCCGTCACCTCATTCCTGTGGGGATGGATCCAACTGCACGCTGCGGGCCACCGGTCCCCGATCACCCATCACCATGGTGAACAACACCCGGTCCTGAACGGAAAGAGACAGGAACTCCACGCCCACGGTATCGGTCGCATGGAAAAACAGGTTGTCTCCTCCGCCGGCAGGCTTGATGAAGCCGTAGGGTTTGTCCGCAGGAAGGTTGACCACCGTGCCCTGACGGAGCTCGCCATCGACCAAGGTGGGCCGCGCCGGCGGCCGAGGGCTGGGCTCAGCGACGCGAGGCAGGAACAGATTGTTTACTACGGGGTCAGAGCGCCGGTCTCGAGCATCGATCACTTTGTCCATCAAGATGGGGTAGTTGACCTGCTCGATCAGGCCAGACGAGACGTACGTGCGATAGGTCTTGCCCTCGCGCTCGTAGGAGAAATCCCAGCCCAGGAGCATCACGCGCGAACCCAGCGTATTGAGCTTGCGGACCAGCGGGACGAAATCACCGTCACCGGTCAACAGGACACAAACGTCGTAGCGCTTGAGGGTCGCCATCTCATAGGCTTCAAGTGCGAGCCAGACATCGATGCGCTTTTCTTCGAGGGTGCCGTCGCTGTGGGTCGAAAGATGCTGCTGGAACATCGTGATGTCGGCGCGCATCAGCACGTCTTCGAACGTGCGCTCGGACATCAGGCGATCTTGCTCGAAGGCTTGCTGCGCGGTCAGGCGTCCGCGGAAGTAGGAGGCGTCCACGATCTGGCAGTGTCGCGAGTCGAGGTTTTCCTTCGACGCGACCTCGGCGCAGATGAAGTCGTGCAGGCCCTTGATGCTGATGCGAGCGCGCCGCTCGTGTTGGTACAGGTAGTAGTTCGACACCTTGCTGAAGTAGGTGCCGTCGTAGAACACGGCGATGCGGCAGAGCTTGTTTTCCATAGTGTGAGTAGAAGGTTGATTGAGAATCGTCCATCGGCGCTCCTGGATCAACCTAGAGTACCGAGGCCGGATTGTTGGGGCCGTGGGGCCTGGCTAGCAGCGAGCCTGAGCCACCATGGCGTCTGCAACGGGAGTCTCCACAAGCAGGACCTGGATGGGCGCGGCGAAACCCGCATATCGCGGCCAGACCGTTGCCTTGGTGGCAGGCTGGGCGCGATACCACTGTCGCAGCCAAGTGCGAAGGGTGGATTCCTTGAGGTCGAGCCCGTGCACCGAGTTCAGCTGGGTGGTGGCAGCCGCCACCCGCTGGCGCTCCGAGCCGACGAACCTCCTTAGATCCGTGGCGAGCATCTTGGGGCTGGCAGAAAAGCGACAGCAGAGCTCGGTGTGGTACCGCTCCTTCGCTGCAGTGGTCAGTTTGTGACGGCACTGCGCGGCATGACGCTGGTGGTCAGGCGTGTTCATGGTCTAAGTTCTCCATTTGCTCTTGCGTTCGGTCGATCCGTCCTCGGCAAGTCTGATAAACGCGTCGTCTTTCTGTTCGACGCGGGTAGGTGAGGCTGTCGCCCCGTGAAAGTGGTTTGGGCTAAGTTGAAGTAAACGCGTCGTCTTTCTGTTCGACGCAGGTAAGTGAGGCTATCGCCCCGTAAAAGTGGTTTGAGCTAAGTTGAAGGAACAGCCATGGGGCCGGGGTGACGAGGGCTTGTTAGTTCTGTCAGTAACGTGGGCTGATAGTACAGCGACCACTGTGCGCAGTGGGGCACGCGAGCAGCATTCCCCGTGTAAAAACTTTCAGTCTGCCGCCCAGCTTGCCGAGCCAATACGCGAGCCCTCCCCAAGACGAGTCGGTAGCGCGGGGCTTGATCAGGCCAGTAGGGCATCTTCGTGCGAACTCGGGCCAGGCGTGTGCGGCAGAACTGCGACAGAGCACGCGCCAGGGATAGTGCATAAGTCGCCCCATGCCGCGCATAGCATCAGCGTGAGGGGCTGAGACGATACGGTCCATGAAGCAGCACAGTCTGGGCCTGGGAATGACGGCCAAGCGAAAGCGGCGCCGGGAGTTCCTGGACAAGATGGAGAATGTCGTGCCGTGGGCGGACCTGGTAGCGCTGGCGTCGCCGTACCTGTCAGAGGGCGAGCGCGGACGCCCGCCGTGTTTACCCGAGACCATGCTGCGCATTCACCTCATGCAACATTGGTTCGCGCTGAGCGATCCAGCCATGGAAACGGCGCTGCACGACATGCCAGTGTCCCGCGAGTTCGCGGGGCTCGAAGACTGGGGCGAGCGGTTGCCTGGCGAGAGTACGATCCTGCGGTTCAGGCATGTGCTGGAGAAGCACAAGCTGTGTCGCCCAGAGCCTGCAGACCGTCGACGACTTGCTGAGCGCCAAGGACGTGATGATCAAAAGCGGCACGGTGATGGATGCCGCCTTGATTGAGGCACCGAGCTCGGCCAAAAACAGCAGCGGTGAGCGCGACCCGAAGATGAAGCAAAGCAGCAAGGGGCAGCCGTGGTACTTCGACAGGATGTGCCACATCGGCGTGGGCCAAGCATCGAACGGGTCGGTATCGCCACTTGGCGCCGAGAGAGCACTGACATGGGCAAGCACCTCGCTTGCCGCGCCGAGTCGGACCTTGCGACCAGATCCAACGCCAGCTCCTGGGGCACAGCAGTCACAGAGCCGGGCCGAAGTCGAACAGCCGGTTCTGGCTGCTGCCGGCACTCAGCGTTGCTGAACGAACGACCGGCCCCAGCCTATACCTGACTCTGGTTTTACTCTGGCGGTAAGCAACACTTTTCATGATGTTGCGAGGAGATAACTGGCTTCAGGACGGGCCGACAAAACATCTATTTGATGTGAACTGCTCATCGTCGACCGTACAGGTGCCCACGGGGGTGGTGTCGTTCGATGATTTCGTGCAATCGTGGCGTCAGTGCCTGCGTATACAAAGTGGTAGTGGCCAAGTGGGCATGGCCCAGAAGAAGCTGAATAGATCGCAGATCTGCTCCCCCTTGATACAGATGAGTCGCAAAGGCTCGACGGAGTGTGTGGGCTGTAAGCAGTGGCATGTTCGCCTTCAACGCATATTCCTTGATCCGAGCTCGTAGCGTGCCGTAGCTCAAAGAAGCTGGCGTTTTCGTTGACGGAAAAACGCACCTGTCTCCCCCGGATGGAAGGGCTGCCAGGCGTCGTCTGCGCAAGAGCCTTGGGTGTACGACTTTTAGGTAGTAGCTGAGCCACTTCGCGGCCGACTCATTCAAGACCACGAGGCGCTCCTTGTTCCCCTTGCCCACGACTGCCGCTCGGCGTTCAGATGGCCACACACTATGCACCTGCATGCTCAGCAGCTCGTGCGAGCGAATCCCAGTTGCGTAAAGCAGTTCCAGCATGACTCGGTCGCGTATCCCGTCGAGGCTGACAGGATCAGGCAATTCCATCATTCTTTGCAATTGCTCATAGGTGGGCACGAACCACGGCGTCTTTGCCCTGGGTGAACGGGCCAGCGAGGCCAAGTTCAGTGCGAGGTTCGCCAGAGCATGGCCTTCCCTGTGTAGCCAGGCGTAAATGGACTTGAGGTGCCAACGGATTACACCGATGGTCTGATCAGCCAGGTGATGCCGATCACCAAGGAATTTGTTCATGTCCCCAGGTGTCGCTTGGAGCCAATTTCGCTCGAAAGCGTTTCTCCGAAGCCACGCTTCCCAAGAG
>NZ_BCTF01000019.1 GCF_001571145.1 Hydrogenophaga flava NBRC 102514 | reverse complement strand
ATCTCTAGTCTGTTTCTAAATCAGCAACAATCAACCGTTTGAAACCCTTCACCATCGACCCATGGACCGACTGACCTCAATGCGTGTGTTTCTTCGTGTGGCGGACGAAGGCGGTTTCGCCGCGGCCGCCCGGGCCCTGGACATGTCGCCCGCCGTGGTGACACGGCTGGTGGCCGACCTGGAGGAGCACCTGGGCACCCGGCTGCTGCAGCGCACCACGCGCCGGCAGTCGCTCACCGACGCGGGCGAAGCCTATCTGGAGCGGGTGCGCCACATCCTGCAGGACCTGGACGATGCGCACTCCCTGGTCAGCTCGCACACCCAGGAACTCTCGGGCACGCTGCGGGTGCTGGCGCCACCGGTGCTGGCCACGCACGTGCTGGCCCCGGTCGTCGCCAGCTTCCACCAGCGCTACCCGCAGATCCAGCTGGACATCGAGGTGGCCAGCCACCGCGAACCACCCATCGAGGCCTTCGACATTACGCTCATGGGCACCGACGAGGGCTACGACGCCAACATCATTGCCCGCAAGGTGAACGCGACCGAAGCCTTCCTGGTTGCGTCGCCCGAATACCTGGCGCGCCGGGGCACCCCCGCCACGCCACAAGACCTGCTGCAGCACGACTGCCTGCGCATCAAGCCGGACATGGGCATGCGCAGCCGGATGCTGCGTCTGTTCCGCGGCGACCGCGACGACGAGGTGCTGCTGGACGTGCGCCCGGTGCTCTGGGCCAACCACACCGACACGCTGATGCGCGCTGCGCTCGATGGCGCCGGCATCACCGGCAGCACGGTGGAGCTGGCCGCGCCCTACCTGGCCAACGGTTCGCTGGTGCGCGTGCTCGCACCCTGGATCACCGGCCGCTTCACGCTCTACGCGGCCCTGCCCAGCCGCAAGTTCCTGCCCCAGCGCACCCAGGTCTTTCTGGACCATCTGACCGAAAAGACGCGCGAGCGCATCGCGCAGGCACTGACCAGCTGCGATGCCTGCTGAGTTGGCGCTTCTCTGCCCCTGGTCAAAGGCTGGCCGTTGACCTGAGTCAATCCGGTGGCCGGGGCGCACACGTAAGCTGCCGCGCCATGGAACACGACCTCCTCATCGTGGGCGCCGGGCCCGCCGGCCTGAGCCTGGCCCGCGCACTGCGCGGCAGCGGCCTGCGCACCACCCTGATCGAACAGAGCCCTCTCGAATCGCTGCAGCACCCCGCCTTCGACGGCCGCGAGATCGCCCTGACCCAGCACAGCGCGGCGCTGCTGCGCCAGCTCGGGCTGTGGTCGCTGCTGGGCGAGGCGAACATCGCGCCGCTGAAGGACGCCCTGGTGCTCGATGGCGGCGTGGGCACCACGCAATCGCGCATGCGCATCGGCCACGACCTCAGCCCGAAGTCCGAGCTGGGCTTCCTGGTCGCCAACCACCACATCCGCCGCGCCGCCTTCGAGGCCGCGATGGGCGACGGCCCGGGCAATCCGCCCGAACTGCGCTGCGGCCAGCAGGTCACCAGCATCCAGACCGACGCCCAGTCGGCCCGCCTCACCCTGGGCAGTGGCGAGACCCTGTCGGCCCGCCTGGTCGTGGCCGCCGACAGCCGCCACTCCAGCACCCGCCGCGCCATGGGCATCGCCGCCGACATGCACGACTACGGCCGCACCATGCTGGTCTGCAACATGACCCACGAGCGGCCGCACGAAGAAACCGCCTGGGAGTGGTTCGACCACGGCCAGACCCTGGCCCTGCTGCCGATGAACCCCGACCCGACCAGCGGCCGTCCGCGCTCGTCGGTGGTGCTGACCCTGCCGCACCAGGCCATCCAGCCGCTGCTGGGTCTGGACGAGGCCGCTTTCGGTCTCGAAATGACGCGCCGTTTCGGCAGCCAGCTGGGCGACATGCGCCTGGTCAGCACACGCCACGCCTACCCGCTGGTGGGGGTGTGGGCGCGGCGCTTCGTGGCCCAGCGCTTCGCCGTTGTGGGCGACGCCGCCGTTGGCATGCACCCGGTGACGGCGCACGGCTTCAACCTCGGCCTGCGCAGCATCGACACCCTGTCGAAGGCGCTGATCCAGGCCCACCGCAGCGGCCAGGACATCGCCTCGCCGCAGCTGCTGGAGCGCTACCAGCTGGTCCACCAGCGCGCAGCGCGCGGCCTCTACATGGCCACACACGCCGTCGCCACGCTCTACACGCGCGAACACGTGCCCGCGCGCTGGCTGCGCCGCGGCATGGTCGAACTGGGCGAGCGCTTCACACCCTTCAAACGCGCCGTGGCCGCCAGCCTCACCGGGCTGGGCTGACCTCCCCGCACCCCACAGGGCCTTGTTGCGTTGCGTCAAGGCAGCCGTCAGGCTTCGGGTCTAGATTGACAGAAGTCAATCTGCACGGGCGCGCAGTCGCCCGGCAGGCATTCGCCGCCCCGAGGAGACCCGAACCATGCTGTCCGCCTTCATCAGCCACGCCGACTGCGCCCGCCACGACATGGGCGCTCACCACCCCGAGTGCCCCGAGCGCCTGGGTGCCATCAACGACCACCTGCTGGTCAAGGGACTGCTGGACTACATGGTCCCCTACGACGCCCCGCTGGCCACCGAAGAGCAGCTCGGCCGCGCCCACGCATCGCTCTATGTGAAGGAAATCTTCGATGCCGCGCCCACCGAAGGCCTGCGCGCGGTCGACCCCGACACCAACATGTGCCCCCACACCCTGCAGGCCGCGCTGCGCGCCGCCGGTGCCGCCGTGCAGGCCACCGACCTGGTGCTGGCCGGCGAAGCGCCCACCGCGTTCTGCTCGATCCGCCCCCCCGGCCACCACGCCGAACGCTCGGCCGCCATGGGCTTCTGCTTCTTCAACAACGTGGCCGTCGGCATCCGCCATGCGCTGGACGTGCACGGGCTTGAACGCATCGCGCTGATCGACTTCGACGTGCACCACGGCAACGGCAGCGAGGACATCTTCCGCGGCGACGAACGGGTGCTGATGTGCTCGATCTTCGAGAAGGGGCTCTACCCCTTCAACGGCGAAAACGCCACCGGCCCCAACATGGTCAACGTCGGCCTGCCCAGCCGCTCAGGCAGCGACGCCTTTCGCGCCGCGGTCATGGAGCACTGGCTTCCCGCGCTCGAGGCCTTCCGCCCCCAGCTGGTCTACGTCTCCGCCGGCTTCGATGCCCACCGCGAGGACGACATGGGCAACCTCGGCCTGGTCGAGGCCGACTACGCCTGGGTGACACAGCAACTGATGAAAGTCGCCGACAAACACTGCAACGGCCGTGTCATCTCCTGCCTCGAAGGTGGCTACGTGCTCAGCCCCCTGGCCCGCAGCGTAGCGGCACACGTGCGTGTGCTGATCGGCGCAGACTGAACCGCATATGGACAAACACTACCTCACCCCCCTCTTCCAGCCCGAGTCCATCGCCGTCTTCGCCGGCAACCACGAAGACCCGGACAGCCAGATCGCCCACGCGCGCACGCTCTGCGCGGCGCTGACCGGCCAGCGCTTCTCGGGCACCCTGGTCTTCCTGGACATCCACACCAGCGGCACCCTGGCCGATCTGGCGCAGACCCGGGCCGACCTGGCCATCATCGCGCTGCCGCCGGCCGAGGCCCTGGCGGCACTCGAAGTGGCCGGCCGCATCAAGTGCAAGGCCGCCCTGGTGGTGGGCAGCGGTGCGAATGCCGAGATCGCAAGCGAGATGCACCAGGTGGCACGGCGCCATGGCATGCATCTGCTCGGACCCAACAGCCTGGGCTTCCAGCGCCCGCGCAGCGGCCTGAACGCCAGCGTTGCCGGCCCGCTGGCGGCCGTCGGGCCGCTGGCCCTGGTGTCGCAGTCGGGCGCACTGACCTCGTCCATCCTGGACTGGGCCACGCAGAACGGCGTCGGCTTCTCGAACGTAGTCTCGCTCGGCCCCAAGACCTCGGTCGACATCGCCCAGGTGCTCGATTTCCTGGCATCGGACGCACAAACACACAGCATCGTCGCCTATCTTGAAGGCATCTCCAACGCTCGCCGCTTCATGAGCGCGCTGCGCGCCGCCGCCAACGCCAAGCCGGTGGTCGTCCTCAAGGCCGGCCGCAAGACCGCCGGCAACGAGGCCGCCCAGACCCACAGCGGCGCCATCGTCGGCAGCGACGACGTGTTCGACGCCGCCCTGCGCCGCGCCGGTGCGGTGCGGGTGCGCTCCTTCGTCGAGCTGTTCTCGGCTGCCAAATGCCTGGCCTCGCGCTACCGCCCCGTGGGCAAGCGGCTGGCCATCATCACCAACGGCGGTGGCCCTGGTGTGCTGGCGGCCGACTGGGTCAGCGAGATCGCGCTGCAGCTGGGCAAGCTCTCGCCCGAAACCATGGCCGAGCTGCGGCCCAAGCTGCCCCCCCTGGCGTCGCTGAGCGACCTGGTCGACCTGTCGGAGGAAGCTGGCGCCGAACACTACCTGGCCGCCATCCACGCCGCCGGCCAGGACCGCTCGGTCGACGGCGTGCTGGTGGTGCACTCGCCCAAGGCCGGCGTCGATGCCACCGACGTGGCGCGCGTGATGGCCGAAGCCAAGGCGCGCATGAGCAAGCCCCTGCTGTGCTGCTGGATGGGCGATGCGTCCGTCGGCGAGGCGCGCGAGGTGCTGGGCAAGGCCGCCATCCCGAGCTTCCGCACGCCCGAGGCCGCCGTCGGCGCCTTCGGCAACATCGCCAGCTTCTACCAGAACCAGCAGCTGCTGCAGCAGACCCCGCCGCCACTCTCGACCCTGGCCAACCCCGACATCGAGGGCGCGCGCCTGATCATCGAGAACGTGCTGACCGAACGCCGCAAGGTGCTCACCGAGATGGAATCCAAGGCCCTGCTCTCGGCCTTCCACATCCCGGTCACCCAGACCATCCTGGCGCGCTCGCCCAACGAGGCCATGATGATCGCGACCCAGCTGGGCTACCCGGTGGCGCTGAAGATCGACTCGCCCGACATCAGCCACAAGAGCGACGTCAACGGCGTGGCGCTCAACGTGATGAACGCGACCGCGGTGCGCGACGTCTACAACACCATGATCCAGGCCGTGGCCAAGCTGCAGCCCGGCGCCCGCATCAACGGCGTGACGATCCAGAAAATGGCACGCAGCAAGCGCGGCCGCGAGCTCTACATCGGCCTCAAGACCGACGATCCCTTCGGCCCGGTGATCGCCTTCGGCGCTGGCGGCACCATGATCGAGCTGATCGGCGACCAGGCCATGGAGTTGCCGCCGCTCAACCAGTTCCTGGCGCGCCGCCTGATCGAGCGCTCGCGCGTGGCCGACACGCTGGGCGAGTGGCGCGGCGCGTCGGCGGTCGACATGGACGAGCTGGAACACGTGCTGCTGCGCGTCTCCGAGATGGTCTGCGAGCTGCCCCAGCTGCGCGAGATGGACATCAACCCCATCATCGTGGACGAGGACGGCGCGGTGGCGGTGGACGCCCGCATCGTGATCGAGAGCGCGCCCGCCACGGCGCGCAACTACGCCCACCTGGCCATCCTGCCCTACCCGGCGCGCTACGAGCAGGTCTGGCCGCTGCGCGGCGGCGGCGAGTACACCATCCGCCCGATCCACCCGGACGACGCCCAGATGCTGCAGGACCTGGTGCAGAACCTCTCACCCGAGAGCCGCTACTACCGCTTCGTCTCCAGCATGACCGAGCTGCCGCCGTCCATGCTCTCGCGCCTGACCCTGATCGACTACGACCGCGAAATGGCCCTGGTGGCCATCCACCGCGAACGCAAGGCCGGTGAGGACGGCGAGATGGTCGAGACCGAGCGCGTCGTTGGGGTTTCGCGCTACATCACCAACCCGGACAAATCGAGCTGCGAGTTCTCGCTGGTGGTGGCCGACGACTTCAACGGCAAGGGCCTGGGTTCGCGCCTGATGCTCAGCATCATGGAAGAGGCCCGGGACAAGGGGCTGGCCGAAATCGAGGGCCTGGTGCTGGCCAACAACCCCGGCATGCTCAAGCTCATGAAGGGCCTGGGCTTCCAGATCAAGCCGTTCGCGGAAGACCCGGACTTCAAGCTGGTCACCCACACCCTCTGAACGGCCGCCAGCGCGGCTGAACACCCGTCGAAAAGCGCCCCGGAGCCCCCTCCGGAGGCGCTTTTTTTGTCCCTATCTTGTTTAACTATTCCAATATCTCTAATTCGTTGTAGTAGTAGAGGGCGGCTTCCGGTGTGGACAAGTCTGTTTTTCCCTTTGAAATCAAACCTCTGATGGCTTGAAAACACTGTTCGAAAAGTTCTGACGCTGTTCAGCTGAAAAAGGAACAACTTGGCGACAGCCTCTTCGATTGTGGATAACCATGATGTTCTTAAAAAGTTATCAACAGAGTTGTTGAAAACCGCTCAGTGGTGCCAGCCCAGCCAGGCAAAACCGGCCGCCATGCCCAGGCCGTGCAGCAAGGTGGCCGCCACCGTGGCGACCAGGGCCGGGCGCAGGGCGGCACCGCGGTGGCAGTGGGCCCACAGCCACCCCGAGGCGAACAGCGACAGCGGCAGCGAGACCAGACCGCCCAGCGCAGGCACCGGTGGGATCAGCAGCCACACCGACAGCGCCAGCCAGGCGTGGGCACCCAGGGTGAGTGCGGTGTAGAGCGCCCAGGCGCCGGTGGGCCCCAGCCGAACCGCCAGCGTGCGCTTGCCGACCCGGGCATCGGCCGCGGCGTCCGGCACTCCATTGATCAGCAGCAAGGCCGCCACCATGGCCGAGAAATTCAGGGCTACACTGGCCGGGATCACGAACAACTGGCGCCGCTGGACAAAGTCGGCACCCACCACCACCAGGAACCAGGCCAGCGCCACGGTGAGCTCGCCCAGGCCGCGCGACATCAGCTTCAGCGGCGGTGCCGAATAGGCCCAGACCAGCAGCAGGCCGGCCAGCCCCAGCCCGATCACGCCGCCGCCCGCCTTCACCGCCAGCAGCAGACCGCCGGGCACCAGCAGCAGCACCAGGGCCTTGGCCAGATCGGCGGTCTCGCGTTCGCTGGTCTCACCGTTCTGGATCAGGCGCGAGCCGCCGGTGAAGGGAAAAATGCCGCCGGTGTTGCCCGCGTCGGCGCCACTGCGGGCGTCGTGCAGGTCGTTGAGCACGTTGCCGGCGGCGTGCGCCATCACCGCCAGCACCGTGGTGCCCATGGCCAGCGGCAGGTCCAGCCCGCAGCCGCAGGCCGAGGCCGTCGCCGTACCCAGCGCGCAGGCGACCACGGTCAGCAGCAGAAAGGCCGGCCGGGTCATGCGCCACCAGAGCCCGGGGCGCCAGCCAGAGGAACCGTGGGGGGTATCGCGCATGTCCATGGCGCGCAGTGTGCCTGACACATGTGGACACGCAGCACCGCCGGTCCGCCGGTGGTCGGCTGGTAAACTGCCCGCCGACTTGGCCGGACCCCTTCCGGCCACCTGTTCCCCGCCGGATTCATGTCCACCGTCCTCAGCGCCAGCGCCCCGACCAGTTTCGAAATCAAGAGCGCCCAGTTGCCGCTGGTGGCCTTGCTGCTCAAGACCGCCGACCTTGGCCAGCTGGCCGAGGAAATGACCCAGCGCTACGGCGATATTCCCGATTTTTTTGATCACGACCCGCTGCTGGTCGACCTGTCGCCGCTGCAGGTGGGCGAGCAGGCCGACAGCCCGGTCGATTTCCCCGCGCTGGTCTCGTTGTTGCGACGGTTCCGGCTGGAGCCGGTGGCCGTTCGCGGTGGCAACGAAGCCCAGACGGCGGCTGCCGAGCTGGCCGGACTGATGCCGGCCCAGGATGCCACCGTGCAGCGCAGCGCCGCCGCGCGCACGCCCGAGGCGCCCGTCCAGCAGGCGGCCCCCACCGCGCCGGCCCCGGTGTCGGCCCCCGTCCCCACCGCGCCGCCCAGCGCCCTGGTCATCGACAAACCACTGCGCTCGGGCCAGCAGGTCTATGCGCGGGGCCGCGACCTGGTCGTCCTGGCCATGGTCAACCCCGGTGCCGAGGTCATCGCCGACGGTCACATCCACGTCTATGCGCCGCTGCGCGGCAAGGCGATTGCCGGCGCGCGCGGCAACGCCGAGGCCCGCATCTTCGCGATGTCCATGGACCCCGAGCTGATCTCTATCGCCGGCATCTACCGCACCAGCGACAACCCGCTGCCGGCCGAAGTGCTGGGCAAACCCGGGCAGGTGCGCCTGGTGCCCGGCCCCGAGGGCGACAAGCTCGTCATTGAATCCCTGAATCCCTGACCCTGAAGGAACCTGTCTCATGACCAAGATCGTTGTCGTCACTTCCGGCAAAGGCGGCGTGGGCAAAACCACGACCAGCGCCAGCTTCGCCTCCGGCCTCGCGCTGCGCGGCCACAAGACTGCTGTCATCGACTTCGACGTCGGCCTGCGCAACCTGGACCTGATCATGGGCTGCGAGCGCCGCGTGGTCTACGACCTGATCAACGTGATCCACGGCGAGGCCAACCTCAACCAGGCCCTGATCAAGGACAAGACCTGCGAGAACCTGTTCGTGCTGGCCGCCAGCCAGACCCGCGACAAGGACGCACTGACGCAGGACGGCGTCGAAAAGGTGCTGAACGACCTGGCGGGCATGGGCTTCGACTACATCGTCTGCGACTCGCCGGCCGGCATCGAGACCGGTGCGCTGATGGCCATGCATTTCGCCGACGAGGCACTGGTGGTGACCAACCCCGAAGTCTCCAGCGTGCGCGACTCCGACCGCATCCTGGGCATGCTGGGCAGCAAGACCAAACGCGCGATCGAAGGCAAGGAAGCCATCAAGGAACACCTGCTGATCACGCGCTACAACCCCAATCGCGTGGCCGACGGGCAGATGCTCTCGCTCGAAGACATCCAGGACATCCTGCGCATCAAGCTGATCGGCGTGATTCCCGAGAGCGAGAACGTGCTTACCGCGTCCAACCAGGGCACACCCGCGATCCACCTCAAGGGCACCGACGTGGCCGAGGCCTACAGCGATGTGATCGACCGCTTCCTGGGTGCGGACAAGCCGCTGCGGTTTGTCGATGCCGAGAAGCCCGGCTTCTTCAAGCGCCTGTTCGGGAGCAAATGAGCATGTCGTTCCTGTCCTTCTTCCTGGGCGAGAAAAAGAAGACCGCCAGCGTCGCCAAGGAACGGTTGCAGATCATCCTGGCGCACGAACGCAGCGGCCGAAATGCCGCCGAGCCCGACTACCTGCCGGCCCTGCAGCGCGAGCTGGTGGCCGTGATCAGCAAGTACATCAAGATCAACCAGGAAGACATCAAGGTCCAGCTGGACCGCCAGGACAACCTGGATGTGCTGGAAGTCAAGATCGAGCTGCCGGACCGCAAGTGATCGCAGGCAGGTGACGCCTTGAGCCGCATCCAGGTCGAGCTGCCCGGGCACTTCGTCTTCTCGACGCAGATCCAGATCTACATCAGCCACGTCAACCAGGGCGGGCACCTGGACAACGCCCAGCTGCTGACCCTGGTGTCCGAGGCGCGGGTGCGTTTCTTCAAGTCCCTCGGCTACCGCGAGTCCGACGTGGCGGGCTGTCCCATCGTGGTGGGCGACCTGGTGGCGCAGTACAAGTCCGAGGGTTTTCATGGCGAGACCATGCGGGTGCGAATGCGGCCGCAGGACTTCAGCCGCTGCGGCTTCGACCTGGCCTACTGCATGGACTGCGTGGACACCGGCCGCGAGGTCGCGCGGGGCAAGATCGGCATCGTCTTCATCGATCCAGCCACGCGCAAGCCGGCCGACGTGCCAGCGGTTTTTCTGGCGCAGCTGCACGCCCTCGCACCGCTGAGCTGACTATCATGGCTCCCATCGCGGTGAAGGCCGCTGACAGGAGCCCAGAATGCCGAGACTTCTCGCCAGCGCCCTGCTGCTGGCAGCGACCTTGCTGGCCGGCTGCGGCACCACCGTGGTCAACCCCGTCACCGGCCAGTCCGAGCGCACGGTCATGGACGAGCGCACCGAGCTGGCCGAGGGCAAGAAGGCCCACGACGAGGTGCTCAAGGAATACGGCGTCTACAAGGACGAGCGCCTGCAGGCCTATGTGAACGAGGTCGGCCAGAAGCTGGCCAAGCAGTCGCACCGCGCCAACATCCCCTGGACCTTCACCGTGCTCGACAGCCCGGAGATCAACGCCTTTGCGCTGCCCGGCGGCTACGTCTACATCACGCGCGGCATCCTGGCTTATATGGAGAGCGAGGCCGACATGGCCGGCGTGATCGGCCACGAGATCGGCCACGTCACCGCCCGCCATGGCGCGCAGCGCGCCACGCGCCAGCAGACCGCCGGCCTGGGTGTGCTGGCCGCGACGGTGCTGGGTGCGGTGCTGGAGAGCAAGGTCGGTGTCACGGGTGGCACCGAGATGTTCGGCCAGATGGCGCAGGGTGTGGCGGCCGGCTACGTGGCGAAGTACAGCCGCGAGCAGGAGCTGCAGGCCGACAGCCTGGGCGCCGAGTACCTGGCGCGCAGCAACTACGACCCGCGCAACATGATCGACGTGATACGGGTGCTCAAGCTGCAGGAGGCCTTCGCCGTCGAAGAGGCGCGCGCCGAAGGCCGCCCCGCACCCGAGGGCGCCAACTGGCTGTCTTCCCATCCCAGCAACGACCAGCGCCTGCAGCAGATCAGCCAGAACGCCGCGAAGTACCAGGGCAGCTACGCCTCCGACGGTGCGCAGCGCTTCCTGCAGGTGGTCCGGGGCATGCGCTTCGGAGAGAGTCCCGAACAGGGGCTGACGCGCGGCCAGAACTTCTACCACGCCGGGCTGGGCCTGGCGATGACGGCGCCGGCCGGCTGGCGCATCCAGAACGAGCCCGAGGCGCTGACCTTCGTCGCGCCGCAGGGCGACGCCGCGCTGCGCATGGTCGCCATGCCGCCCCGGGCCGGCGGCACGCACGACGAGATCATTCGCAACGCCCTGCAGCCCAGCGAGGGCAAGGTGACCCGTGGCCAGATCAACGGCTTTGCCTCAACCCATTTCGTCGGCGCCCGCAAGGCGCAGAACGGACAACCCCAGGCGATCGAGGCCACCGTGGTCACCGGCCCGAAGAACAACAGCTTCGTGATGCTCTACCTTGCGGCCGATGCCGCCGCGCGCAACCGCGCCATGCCCGGCCTGGTGGCGGCCGAGAAGTCCTTTCGCGCCATGACCGCGGCCGACCAGCAGGCTGCCCGGCCCTGGGTGGTGCAGACCGTGCCGCTGCCGCGCGGCGGTTTTGCCGAACTGGCCCGCCAGTCGCCCCTGACCGAAAAACGGCTGCAGCTGCTCAACGGCACCTGGGGCCGCAGCGACCCGCCGGTGGGGCAGGTGGTCAAGACCGTGGTGGAACAGTGACCCGACGCAGGAGCCCGCCTTGGCAACACCGGATATGAACCCCGAACCCGACAACGGGCCGGACACCACGCCCGGCATCCCGCCCTCCCGGCCCGTGCCGCTGGTGCCGCACCGGGTGGCCGACACCGTGTTCCGGCCACCCGAGCGCGACGGCATGAGCGGCCTGTCCATCGGGCTGCTGGCCGCGGTCGTGGTGTTGGGGTTGTATGCGCTGGTCAACTGGCCCTGGTCTCGCGCTCCGGTGGCTGTTGCGGAGCCGGCGACGGCGTCTACACCCGCTGCCGTCCCCGCATCCTCTGTGGCGCCGGAACCCACGGCCACCGCCGCCGCAGGCCCGGCGCCCGTTGCCGAGCCACCACCACCCGCCGAGCTCTCGTCCGCGGTGCACCGCTGTGAAAACGCCAGCCAGGTGACCTACACCGACGGCCCCTGCCCGACCGGCATGCGCGGCCACCCGGTTGACACGACGACCGCGCTGAGTGTCGACGGTGCGGGTGGCACCACGCTTTTCCGCTGTCGCGGTGCGGGCCAGTTCTGGTCGGTGGTGCATTGCCAGCACCGCGGTGCCGAGATCGTCGCCATGCACACGGTGCCGGCGAACCTGTCGCTGGCCGAGCAGATCCTGTTCGCCCGCAACCGGGAAGCCCTGGCCAGGCCCACCAAGGGGGTTGCGCCGCGGCCGACCGGTGTCGGTCCTGTCGCTCCCATGAATGCCGCCCAGAAGAAGGCGAACGATTGCAGGCGCCTGGACGAGCTGGTGGCCGTGCTGGACGACTACGCGCGCCAGCCGCTGCCGCCGCGCGAGCAGGACTCGGTCCGGCGCGACCGCAAGAAGGCGCGCGACGAACAGTTCCGCCTGCGTTGTGGCCGCTGAACCGGCGTCACTTGGCAATTTTTTCCACATCGTGGTACATTAGCGGCTTCGCCTTGGGCGACAGACCCGGTTGCAGCGCCCATGGCGCGGCCCACCACCCCGGCAGAGGGTCGGTCTGTCCAGCCCCTCCAACGCGAGCCAAGCCCTCACCGCACCCAACGCGGTCCCCCGGCGAGGCACTTTTTCCCCGCTGCTCTCCCCATGCCTCTGCCGAGGGCTGGTACCAGAAAGCCCCGATGCCGCTGATGCGGTGCGGTGCTTCGGGTTGGCGCAGTTGGGCACCCCGGCACCCTGGGGCTGCCACCGTGTATGTCGGGCCTTGTCGGGCCGGCGGCTCAGCCGCAGGTCCTGCCCATAGAAGTTCTTGATGATCCAGACGTTTCCCGCGTCCGCGCCTGTGGTGCGGACCCCTTGTACCTCCGCCCCCATGACCCTGGGGCGTTACCGCATCAGCGCCCGCCCGCGGGCCCTGGCGGACGGGCGCTTTGCCGCCTTCGTGTCCATCGCCAGCGGCACCGGCAGCGCCAGCACCGACCGCGTGATGCGCTTTACCGAAGATTTCGCTACCCACGAAGCCGCGGCAAGATACGCCATGGCCCAGGGCATCGACTGGGTGCGCGAGACCGCGCGCCCCGCGATCCGTACCAACTGATCCGAATCCCACGACTCCAGGAGAACCACACCATGGCCAAGGAAGAACTGATCGACATGATGGGCATCGTCAACGAGGTGCTGCCCGACACCCGTTTTCGCGTCACGCTGGACAACGGTCACCAGCTGATCGCCTACTCCGCCGGCAAGATGAAGAAGAACCACATCCGCATCCTGGCGGGTGACCGGGTCTCGCTCGAACTCTCGCCCTACGACCTGACCAAGGGCCGCATCAACTTTCGCCACATCGAGGGCCGCGGCCCGATGGCGCCGCGCAAGCCGCGCTGAACGGCCCTCAGCGGCGCGGCGGGGCTCACATGCCCATGCCACCGTCCACCGGCAGGCCCGCGCCGGTGATGAAACGCGCCGCGTCGGAACACAGGAACACCACCGCATCGGCCATGTCGGCCACCGTGCCCAGGCGCCCCAGCGGCGTCTGCGCCACGATGGCGCCGACCGCGGCCTCCGGCGTCGGGAACAGCCCGGCCGTCACCACGTCGGCCGCCAGCTTCATGCCCATGTCGGTCGGTACCAGACCCGGGTAGATGCAGTTCACCCGCACGCCGTAGCCCAGCTGGCCGGCTTCCATGGCGGCCACCCGCGTGAGCCGGTCCACCGCCGACTTGGTGGCCGAGTAGCCGGCGATCGCCGGGAACGCGATGGTGGCCGCGACCGAGGCCACGTTGACCACGGCCCCGCCCTTCCCGGCCACGCCACCCGGGCGCATGGCGCGGAACGCGTGCTTGAGTCCCAGGGCCGTGCCGACGATGTTCACGTCCAGCATGCGCCGCAGCGCGTCGGCGTCGATCTTCGACACCAGCGCGGTCTCCTCAACCCCGGCGTTGTTGATCAGGATGTCGAAGCCGCCGAAGGTGGTGTGCACGGCATAGATCGCGGCGAGCCAGCCGGCCTCGTCGGTCACGTCCAGCTGCACAAAGGCCGCCCGCCCGCCCGTGGCCACGATGGACCGGGCCGTCTCTCGGCCCGTGTCTTCAAGGATGTCGCCGATCATCACGGCCGCGCCGGCCGCGGCCAGGGCCTGCGCCATGCCGGCGCCCAGGCCTCGGGCGCCGCCGGTGACCAGGGCGGTGCGGCCCTGCAAGAGAGAGCTCATGGGTGTTTCTCCGGGTGGGGGATGGCCCGTCGGGGCGATCCGGCCCCCTATTCTGGCCAGTGCCGGCCCGAGGTCAACCGAAGAGCCCCGCAAGTTCGACAGTGCCGTGGCGGCCGACGGCCGCCCGGTGCTCGTCCAGCCACTGCCGGCCCTGCCCCCGACCCGCCTCGAACAGCATCTCGAAAAAACGCTGGCTGGCGGCGGCCTTGGTGTCGGTGCCCAGCTCCCCCAGCACCGGGCCGGGCTCGATGGCGTGAAAGCGCGATTGCGCCAGCCGCCGCTCCAGCGGCCCGCGGCGCCACCAGCCGATGTGGGCGATGCGCTCGCGCAGGTGCGCGAACATGCGCATCTCGCGCAGGAAGGTGGCGTTGAACGCCAGTTCCTGCATGCGGTGTTCGATGTCCTGCGCCGACTGCGGCGTGGCGGCGTAGCGCAGCGGCGTGAGCATCACCAGCAGCGTGTCGCGCGTGGGGGTCTCCAGCAGCAGCGGGTAGACCGCGGGGTTGGCCGAATAGCCGCCGTCCCAGTGGGGCTGGCCGTCGATCAGCACGCTGCGGTGCAGGCGCGGCAGGCAGGCCGAGGCCAGCACCGCGTCCAGCGACAGATCGGCGTTGCGGAACAGCCGCAGCCGGCCGGTGTTGGCCTCGGTGGTGGCGATGAACAGCCGCACCGGCGAGCGCTGGCGCAGACCTTCGATGTCCAGCTGCTGGCGCAGCACGTCGCGCAGCGGGTTGAGGTCGAAGGGGTTGAGCTGCTCGGGTGTGAAGTGGTGGGTCCACTGCAGCATCAGGCGCATGGCCGGCGCCAGCTGGTAGCCCGAGCCGTCGGCCCGCGGCACCGCCACGTCGAACGGCAGGCTGCCGGCCACGGCGGTCCAGAAGCGCCGCAGCGCGGCACGCGCGCCCTCGCGGCCACCGTCCATCAGGCCCTGGGCCAGCACCACAGCGTTCATGGCCCCCGCGCTGGTGCCGCTGACGCCGTCGAAGGCGACCTGTCCGTCTTCCAGCAGCGCGTCGAGCACGCCCCAGGTGAAGGCCCCGTGCGCCCCACCGCCCTGCAGTGCCAGGTTCAGCGCGGGCGCGGTGGTCTGCCAGGGCAGGCGCATGTCGCGCGTCAGCGGGCGCGGCGCTGGCGCACGGCGGCCGCCAGCCCCTGCAGCACCGGCACGGTCTGCTCGAAGCTGATGCAGGCGTCCGTCACGCTCACGCCCGGCAGCAGCGGCTGGCCGGGCACGATGTCCTGCCGGCCTTCGAACAGGTGGCTCTCGATCATGATGCCGGTGATGCGCGCATCGCCCGTGGCGATCTGGCCGGCCACTTCGGCCGCCACGTCGATCTGCCGGCGGTGCTGCTTGCTGCTGTTGGCGTGCGAGACGTCGATCATCACCTGCTCGCGCTGGCCGGCGGCCTTGAGCAGGGTGCAGGCGGTGTTGACGTCTTCGGCGCTGTAGTTGGGCGCCTTGCCGCCGCGCAGGATGACGTGGCAGTCGGCGTTGCCGCGGGTCTCGAAGATGGCGGACTGGCCCATCTTGGTCATGCCCATGAAGGCGTGCGGCGCCTGCGCGGCCTGGATCGCGTCGCTGGCGACCTTGACGCTGCCGTCGGTACCGTTCTTGAACCCCACCGGGCAGGACAGGCCCGAGGCCAGCTGGCGGTGGCTCTGGCTCTCGGTGGTGCGCGCCCCGATGGCGCCCCAGCTGACCAGGTCGCTGATGAACTGTGGAGAGAGCAGGTCCAGGAACTCGGTGCCCACCGGCAGGCCGACCGCGAGCACGTCCAGCAGCAGCTGGCGCGCCAGCTCCAGGCCTTCGTTGATGGCGAAGCTGCCGTCCAGGTGCGGGTCGTTGATGTAGCCCTTCCAGCCCACCGTGGTGCGCGGCTTCTCGAAGTACACGCGCATCACGATCAGCAGGTCCTCGGCCAGCGCATCGGCCTGTTCCTTCAGGCGCCGCGCATAGTCCATGGCCTGGCCGTGGTCGTGGATCGAGCACGGCCCGACCACCACGATCAGCCGGTCGTCCTGCCCGTGCAGCACGCGCGAGAGCGCGGCGCGGCTGCTCTCCACCAGGGCCTGGGCGGCCGGCGGCGTGGGCAGCCACTCTTGCAGCAGCGCGGGCGTGATCAGCGGCCGCACCGCGCCGATGCGCAGGTCGTCGATGCGGGTGGTGTCGTGGGTGGACAGCGGCGGGGTGGCGTGAACGTGGGGCATGGTTCCGATTGTCGCCGGCTTGTTCGCAAAAGCCGTGTCAGGGCCTGCGGTAACGCACCATCTGGCGCGCCCAGTAGCGGTTGTCCAGCCGGTCCAGCCGCACCGTGCCGCCGGTAGACGGCGCGTGCACGAAGCGGCCTTCGCCGACGTAGATGCCGGCGTGCCAGGCCGGGTCGCGGCCGAAAATCACCAGATCGCCGGTGCGCAACTCGTCGGCGTCCACCGCCTGGCCGAAGCCTGAGAGCTGGGCCACGGTGCGCGGCGGCGCCACGCCGGCGCGGTGCCGGTAGACGTAGCCGATCAGGCCGCTGCAGTCGAAGCCGCTCTCGGGCGTGTTGCCGCCCCAGCGGTAGGGCGTGCCCACGAGACCCATGGCGTGGATGGCGATGTCGCTGCTGTGTTCGGCCGACAGCGGCGGCAGCGAGGACGCGGGCGGGCGGGCCGGCGGTGTGCTGCCGCAGGCGGCCAGCAGCAGGGCGGCGGAGAGACTCAGGGTGTGCAGGGCCAGACGCATGGCGGCGAGCTTACGGCAAGCCCGCGCGGGGCTTGTGTCGAACTGTGTTGGTGGCGCGCTTGCGCCTGCGGGAGCCTCAGATGCGGCGCACACCGCGGCGGCGCAGCAGCGCCTTCTCGGCCTCCACCAGCACGAACACGCCCGCCCCCATGGCCAGGATCATGGCCCAGGAGCTGGCGTGCAGCGGCGTGGTGTGGAACAGGCGCTGCAGCGGCGGCGCATAGGTGAACAGCAGCTGCAGCCCCACCAGCAGGGCCGCCACGCCCAGCGCGACGGGGTTGCCGGTCAGCGTCTCGGCCCGCCAGGCGTGGCGGGTGAAGTGGCGCACGTTGAACAGGTAGAACAGCTCGCACATCACGATGGTGTTGACCGCTGCGGTGCGCGCGGTCTCCAGCGCGGTGCCGCGTGCGAGCTCCCAGTGGAACACCCAGAAGGTGGCCGCCACCATGAGCGCGATGACGAACAGGATGCGCCCGCCGAGTGCGCGGGTGATGATGGATTCCTGCGGCGGGCGTGGCGGGTGGTGCATCACGCCCGGCTCGGCCGGCTCGAAGGCCAGCGACAGCGCCAGCGTCACCGAGGTCACTGTGTTGACCCACAGGATCTGCCCGGCCGTCACCGGCAGCGGCAGGCCGGCGAAGATGGCCAGCAGGATCACGCCGGCCTCGCCGCCGTTGGTGGGCAGCATGTGCATCAGCGACTTCTTGATGTTGTCGTAGACCACGCGGCCCTCGCGCACGGCGCGCGCGATGGTGGCGAAGTTGTCGTCGGTCAGCACCAGGTCGGAGGCCTCGCGCGCCGCGTCCGTGCCCTTGCCGCCCATGGCCACGCCCACATCGGCGGCCTTGAGCGCGGGCGCGTCGTTCACGCCGTCGCCGGTCATGGCCACCTGGTGGCCTTCGGCCTGCAGTGCGGCGATCAGCCGCAGCTTGTGCTCGGGGCTGGCGCGCGCGAACACGTCGGTGTCCTGTGCGGCGCGGCGCAGTGCCGCGTCGTCAAGCGCGGCGATGGCGTCGCCGGTCAGTGCCCGGTCGGCCTGCAGGCCCAGCTGGCGGCCGATGGCCGCGGCCGTCACCGCGTGGTCGCCGGTGATCATCTTCACGCGGATGCCCGCCCGCTGGCACTCGGCCACGGCGGCCACGGCCTCGTCGCGCGGTGGGTCGATGATGCCCACCAGCCCGAGCATCTCGAAGCGCGGGGTGAGGTCGGCCAGGTCCACCTCGGTGCGCCCGGCGGGCCAGTCGCAGCGGGCCAGCGCCAGCACGCGCTCGCCCGCGCCGCCGGCGCGCTCCACCGCCGCGGTCCAGTGCGCGCGGTCCAGCGGGCGGCCGCCCGCCTCGCCCGTGCACAGCGCCAGCACCCGTTCGGGCGCGCCCTTGAGCAGCAGCTCGTGGTGGCCGGCGTGGTCGTGGTGCAGCGTGACCATGATCTGCCGCTCGGACTCGAAGGGGATCGCGTCCAGCCGCGGGTAGGCCTGGGCTTCGGTGGTGGCGTCCAGGTCGGCCTTGTGCGCGAGGGTGGTCAGCGCACCCTCGGTCGGATCGCCCGTGAGGACCCACCCTTTGTCTTCTTCGCGGTGAATGCGCGCGTCGTTGCACAGAAGCGCGCAGTGCAGCAGGGCCATCAGAGCAGGGTCGTCGCCGGGGTGCAGCACCGATCCGTCCGAAAGGTGGAAGCCGCCTTCGGGCGCGTAGCCGGTGCCGCTGACGACGACCTCGTGCGACGGCAGCACCACGCGCACCGCGGTCATCTCGTTGCGGGTGAGGGTGCCGGTCTTGTCGCTGCAGATGACGGTGACCGAGCCCAGCGACTCCACCGCCGGCAGCCGCCGCACGATGGCCTTCTTGCGCGCCATCACCCGGGTGCCGATGGCCAGCACGATGGTCACCACCGCCGGCATGCCCTCGGGGATGGCCGCCACCGCCAGCCCCACCACCGCCAGGAACAGGTCGAACAGCGCCATGCCGGCCACGAAGTGGCCCCAGGCCATGGTCAGCACCGACACGCCGAGGATGAAGGCGGTGATCTGGCGCGCGAAGCGGTCGAGCCGGCGCGTCAGCGGCGTGGCCAGGGTCTGCACCTCGCTGACCAGCTGGCCGATGTGGCCGATCTCGGTGGCGCCGCCGGTGGCCACCACCACGCCGCAGCCGCTGCCGCAGGCCACCAGCGTGCCCGAGAAGGCCATGCCATGGCGGTCGCCCAGCGGCGCGCCTTCGGCCGCGGCACCCGGGTCCTTGTCCACCGCGGCCGATTCGCCAGTCAGCGCCGATTCGATCGTGCGCAGGTTGCGGCCCTGCAGCAGGCGCAGGTCGGCCGGCACGCGGTCGCCCGGTTCGAGCCAGACGATGTCGCCCGGCACCAGTTCCCCGGCGTCGATCTGGTGGCGCTCGCCCCCGCGCTGCACCGTGGCGCGCGCGGCCAGCATGCTGCGCACGGCCGCCAGCGCCTGTTCCGCCTTGCCTTCCTGAACGTGGCCGATGAGCGCGTTGATCAGCACCACGCCCAGGATCACGCCCGCGTCCACCAGGCTGCCCAGCAGCAGCGTGGCCAGCCCGGCGACCAGCAGCACATAGATCAGCGGGTTGTGGAACTGCAGCGCAAAGCGTTGCCAGGCCGGCCGCCGGGGCGGTTCGGGCAGGCGGTTGGGGCCGTGCTGCGCGAGCCGCCGGCCCACCTCGCCGCTGTCCAGTCCGTCGGCCGGGTCCACGCCCAGGCGCCGCAGCACCTCGGGGCCTTCCAGGGCGTGCCAGCGGGGCTGATGGCTCATGCAGCCTCCCGTGCGGGCGCAGCCTCCTGCAGCCGGTCCAGGATGTGCGAGGTCATGCCGCGCGCCAGCTCGTGCTCGCCCAGGAACACCGTGCCCAGGCTCTCCTTGCGCAGCAGATCGGCCTCTTCCTCGTTGTGGGTGCGCAGCACCACGGCGATGCCGGGGTTGAGCGTGCGGGCGATCTCCACCATCTTGCGCACGTCCACGGCGTCGGGGATGGCCACCACCAGCATCGCGGCCTCGGCGATGTGGCCCTGCACCAGCACCTCGGGCGTCATGGCGTCGCCGCTGACGGCTGCGATGCCATCGCGCCGCAGCGCGTCCACCGTCTCGCGGTTCTGCTCCACCACCACGAACGGCAGATGGTGTTCGCGCAACGCCTGGGCAATGCGCCGGCCCACGCGGCCATAGCCCACCAGCACCACCTGGCCGCTGAGCAGCTTGCGGTCGGTCGAGGTCGGCAGCTCGGCCAGCGGGTCGTCGCGCATTTCCAGCTGGCGCGCGAAGGCCGACCGCGACAGGATCCAGCGCCGCAGCGGCTCCACCGCCGAGAACAGCGCCGCGTTGGCCGCGATCGAGATCAGCGCGGCCGCCAGCACCAGGCTCTGGCCCTCGCGCGGCATCAGCTCCAGCGCCACCCCCAGGCCGGCCAGGATGAAGGAGAACTCGCCGATCTGCGCCAGGCTCGCGCCCACCGTCAGCGCGGTGTTCAGCGGGTAGCGGAACAGCAGCACCAGGGCCACGGCCGCCACCGTCTTGCCGATCAGGACGATGGCCACCACCGCCAGCAGCTTGACCGGCTGCTGCACGATCACCGACGGTTCGAACAGCATGCCCACCGAGACGAAGAACAGCACGGCAAAGGCGTCGCGCAGCGGCAGCGACTCGTCGGCCGCGCGGTGGCTGAACTCGGACTCGCGCATCATCATCCCGGCGAAGAAGGCGCCCAGCGCGAAAGACACGTCGAACAGCTTGGCCGCGCCGAAGGCCACGCCCACCGCGATGGCGACCACGCCCAGCGTGAACAGCTCCTGCGAACCGGTGCGTGCGATCCACCACAGCAGCTTGGGCAGAACCCGGCGGCCCACCACCAGCATCAGCACCACGAAGGCCGTGACCTTGGCCAGGGTGATGCCCACCGTGGTCCAGATCGCGCCGGCCTCGGGCGCCACCGCCACGTCGCCGCCGTGCGCCTTGAGCACGCCCGCCAGCGCGGGCAGCAGCACCAGCACCAGCACCATCACCAGGTCTTCCACCACCAGCCAGCCGACCGCGATCTGGCCGTTGACCGACTTGAGCAGGCCCTTGGCCTCCAGCGCGCGCAACAGCACCACCGTGCTGGCCACCGACAGGCACAGGCCGAACACGATGGCGGCGCCCAGGTCCCAGCCCCAGAGCATGGCCACACCGCCGCCCAGCGCGGTGGCCACCGCGATCTGCACCACCGCGCCCGGCACGGCGATCTTCTTGACCGACATCAGGTCGGACAGCGAGAAGTGCAGACCCACCCCGAACATCAGCAGCATCACCCCGATCTCGGCCAGCTGCCCGGCCAGGCCCACGTCGGCTACATAGCCCGGCGTGGCCGGGCTGACCACGATGCCCGCCAGCAGGTAACCCACCAGGGGCGGCAGCTTCAGGCGGGCGGCGAGCAGTCCGAACACCATGGCCAGGCCAAAGGCGGCGGCGATGGTGGCGATCAGGTTGACGTCATGGGGCATCCGTGCGGGGTTCCTTCGGGCGTGGGTCGGTGAGGGGGAGCTTTTGACCTTATCACGCACGATGGCATCCGCCCGTGAACCCGAGCGGGGTTCCGGGCGGCCCCGGCCGACGCCTATTTCTGCAGGTGCCGGTAGACCAGGCCGCGCGAGACGCCGAGCTGGCGTGCGGTGCGCGCGACATTGCCGCCGTTGGCCTGCAGTGCGTCCTCGATCAGGCGCTGCTGGGTCTGGGCCAGCGAGGGGGCGGCCACCGGGGCGGGTGTCGGAACCTCGGGCTCGGCGGCGGGCAACGGTTCGGGCGCGGGTGGCATGGTGGCCGGCCAGGCCACCGCGTGCCGGAAGTCGATGCCATCGCGCAGGCCCAGCGTGGCCCGCAGCCAGATGCCTAGGCCGCTGGGCAGCTGCAGGCGCCGGGCCTCGGTGGCGCCGCACAGGGGCATCAGCTGCGCCAGCCCGTGGCCGAACAGCTCTTCCACCGGCGCCACATCCTGCCGCGACGGGCGGCCCAGCAGGCTGTGGCCGGTGGCGTTGACCCAGACCACGCGGCCGTCGTGGTCCACGCCGGCCAGACCCTCCATCGGCGTGCCCAGCAGCGCCGGCGCGGCCTGGAAGTGCAGCACCAGGTGCTCGTCGGACTGCGCCTGCAGCAGGCGGTTCTCGATCGAGGTCGCGTACACGCCGACCACCGCAGCGGCGTCGAAGCCGAAGGCGCGCGACTCGGTGGACACGTCGAGCACGCCCACCAGGCGGCCGTGCACGTCGTGGATCGGCGCGGCCGCGCAGCGCACCTGGCCGAACAGCTCGTAGAAGTGTTCGCAGCCCTGCACGGTGCAGGCCATGCCGGTCTGCACCACGATGCCCGGTGCCGTGGTGCCCAGCACCTCCTCTGCCAGGTGCACGCCCACGCGCGTGGCGGCGTCCAGCACTTTCTGTTCGGGGTCGCCCGTGCCGCGCGAGGCGTGCACGATGACCCCGTTCGCGTCGGTCAGCATGAGGCGGCTGGCGGTGCCCGCGAGCGCGGCTTCGAGCTGCTGCAGGTCGCCGTGCGCCGCCTCCAGCAGGCGCCGGTTGCGCGCCAGCGCGGCGCTCAGCGCGCTGCGGTTGACCGGGTCCAGCGCGGGCATCTTGTGGCTGGCGTGGCCCAGCGCGCGGCTGCGGCCCCAGGATCGGATCACCGCCTCGCTCACCAGGCCGGCCGGGTGCTGCTGCTCCTCGAAGAAGCGCTGGCGCGCCAGCGCCGCGCGCTGCTCGGGCGTCTGGAAGAAGGGCTGCGGCGGCAGGTCCTGGGTGGACAAGGTTCGGTGGGTGGCGCGCATGGTGGTGGTGGGGGCGAAGTCTCGCGTCCGAAGCGGCGGTGTGGGTGAGTGTTCCACCGCAGAACACTTTTCCCACCGGGAAAACCCGGACGTGATCGGCGGCGCCCAAATTCCCACAATGAAAGAGGACAGACAACAACCAGAGGCGCAGCCTCATCCCACAGGAGACAACCCATGAACTTGTTCCACAGGGCCGTGTGTGCGCTCGGCGCCGTGCTCTGCCTCACGCCACCCGCCATCGCCCAGGTACCTGCCAAAGGCTCGCCCGAACACATCCGTGCGGCCACTGCGCGTGTCGACGGCGCGGCCATCGTCGCCAATGCCAGGACCACCAAGGACTGGCCCAGCTACGGGCTGGACTACAGCGAGGCGCGCTTCTCCCAGCTCAAGCAGATCCACGCTGGAAACGCCAAGGACCTGGGCCTGGTGTGGTCCTACAACCTGGAGAGCAACCGCGGGGTGGAGGCCACGCCCGTGGTGGTGGACGGCGTCATGTTCGTCTCGGCCAGCTGGAGCGTGGTGCATGCGATCGATGTGCGCACCGGCAAGCGCCTGTGGGTGTACGACCCGCAGGTGGACCGGGGCGCGGGCTACAAGGGCTGCTGCGATGTGGTCAACCGCGGGGTGGCGGTGTGGAAAGGCAAGGTCTATGTGGCCTCGTACGACGGCCGCCTGATCGCCATCGACGCCGCCACCGGCCAGAAGTCCTGGGAGGTCGACACCATCATCGACCGCAAGTTCAGCTACACCATCACCGGGGCACCGCGCGTGTTCAAGGGCAAGGTGATCATCGGCAATGGCGGCGCCGAGTACGGCGTGCGCGGCTACATCACGGCCTACGACGCCGAGTCGGGCCAGCAGGCCTGGCGCTGGTTCACGGTGCCAGGCGATCCGTCCAAGCCCTTCGAGGACGAGTCCATGGCCAAGGCGGCCAAGACCTGGGACCCCGCAGGCAAGTGGTGGGAGTTCGGCGGTGGCGGCACGGCCTGGGACACCATGACCTTCGATCCCGAGCTGAACCTGATGTACGTGGGCACCGGCAACGGCAGCCCCTGGGCGCAGAAAAAGCGCAGCCCGGCCGGCGGTGACAACCTCTATCTGGCGTCCATCGTCGCGCTCAACCCCGACACCGGCCAGTACGTCTGGCATTACCAGGAGACCCCGGGCGACAACTGGGACTTCACCTCCACCCAGCCGATGATCCTCACCGACCTGACGCTGCAGGGCAAGAAGCGCAAGGTCATCCTGCACGCGCCCAAGAACGGCTTCTTCTTCGTCATCGACCGCACCAACGGCGAGTTCATCTCGGCCCAGAACTTCACAGAGGTCAACTGGGCCAAGGGCTACGACAAGAGCGGTCGACCGATCGAGACCGACATCGCGCGCGTGGCGGACCGTCCCACCGAGATCATTCCCAGCGCCTTTGGTGCGCGCAACTGGCATCCGATGTCGTTCAACCCGCAGACCGGCCTGGCCTACATGCCGGTGCAGGGCGTGCCGGTGACCATGCTCGACAACAAGGAGTGGAAGTTCAACGCGCAGAACGTGTTCGAGCCGCACAGCGGCCTGGGCTGGAACCTGGGCAAGGTGCTCAACGCCGAACCGCCCAAGAGCAAGCCTTTCGGCCAGCTCGTGGCCTGGGATCCGGTGAAGCAGGCGCCGGCCTGGAAGGTCGACCATGTGGGCCCCTGGAACGGCGGCACGCTGACCACCGCAGGCAACCTGGTGTTCCAGGGCACGGCAGACGGGCGCTTCGTGGCCTACGACGCGCGCAACGGCACCAAGCTGTGGGAAGCCCCCACTGGCACGGGTGTGGTGGCTGCGCCGGCCACCTATGAAGTCGACGGTCAGCAGTACGTGTCGATTGCCGTCGGCTGGGGTGGCGTGTACGGCCTGGCCGCCCGCCACTCGGACCGCGCCGGCCCAGGCACGGTCTACACCTTCGCCATCGGCGGCAAGGCCAAGCGGCCCGACTTTGTCGAATACCGCCTGGGCCAGATGCTCAAGGGTGTGTCCTACGACCCGAAGGACGTGCAAGCCGGCACGGCGCTGTATGTGCAGAACTGCGCCTTCTGCCATGGCGTGCCGGCGGTGGACCGCGGCGGCAACATCCCGAACCTGGGCTACTCGTCGCCGGTGGTGATCTCAAACCTGAAGGACACGGTGTTGACCGGGGCACTGGTCAGCCGCGGCATGCCCAACTTCCAGGGCAAGCTCAGCGAAAGCGACGTGGAGAAGATCAAGGCCTTCATCCAGGGCACGGCCGACGCTGTGCGGCCCAAATAAAGCCGCACGCAGACAACGGGACAGCCCACTCAGGCCATCAGGGCCGCTGCCTGCCGGACAAAAAACTTTGGCAGCGCGGCCTTGGAACACGCCTGCAAGGCACACAGAAACGCGTGGTCCGGTCGCGCCACGCCGTGCTTCAACATCAGGTCGTGCCGGATGCGCCCCAGCAGCTCCGTAGCCATCTCCGCGTCCGCCAGCGCCCGGTGCGCCTTGCCCGTGCGCGGCAGGCCGAACCAGTCCACCAGCTGCCCCAGCTTGTGGCTCGGCGCATCCGGGTACAGCCGGCGCGAGAGCAGCACCGTGCAGGCGTAAGGCTGCATGGCGGGCAGCCCGCACAATGCCAGCTCGGCCTGCCAGTAGCGCCGGTCGAAACCCGCGTTGTGCGCCACCATCGGCGCGTCGCCCACGAAGCGCGCGGCCTCGGCCATCACCTGCGCCGCCGGCGGCGCGGCCTGCACCATCGCGTTCGTGATGCCGGTGAGCTGCGTGATGAAAGACGGGATGCGCACACCCGCATTCATCAGGCTCTGGAACCGGTCCACCACCCGCCCGCCCTCGGTCATCACGATCGCGACCTCGGTCGCGCGGTCGCCTAGGTTCGGCGAAGTGCCGGTGGTTTCAAAGTCGATGACGGCGATGCGGTTCATGCAGAAGTGGAAGCCCGTGAAGTGGCGCGTGGCAGGCGCAGGGTGAAGGTGACGCCGTCTGCGGCGTTCGCGGCCGTGATGGTGCCACCCATCTTGGCCATGTAGGTGCGCGCGACGAACAGGCCCTGTCCGCGGCCCTCGCCCTGCGCGCCGCTGGCCGCGCCGTCGCTCACGCCGTAGTCGAAAATCTTGTCCAGCAGCGCCTCGGGAATCGGCGGGCCGGTGTTGTGGATTGCCAGCGCCACCATCGCCTCGCCCAGGCCCGACAGCGCCAGCGTCACCGGCGTGCTGGCCGGGCGGAAGCGGTCGGCGTTGCGCAGCACATGGGTCACCACGTCCTCCAGCGAGTGTTCGTCGGCCTGCACCCAGACCGGCGCGCCGGCCGGCGCGTAGACCACGTCGGCGATACCCGCATACGGCGCGTTCTCGGCCACGTGGCGCAGGAAGGTGTCCAGGTCCAGTGCGTCCACCTCCACCGTCGCCGCGGTGATCGCCTCGCTCGGCGAGGCCGTGCCGTAGAGCACGCGCACCGCCTGCTGCATGCGGTGCACATAGCGGTGGCTCGGGTCGGCCGCGTCGCCGTGCAGCACCATCAGCGACTGCAGCGGCGACATGATCTCGTGGCCCACCGCGTGCCACATGTCGCGCTCCTGCTCGTTGCGCAGGTGCTCGCGCCGCACGCCCTCCTTCACCCGCTGGAGCAGCGCCGCCAGCGTGCTCGCGAGGATGCCCATCTCGTCGCGGCCAGCCATGTCGCGCACCTCCAGCTCGCCCAGCCGCCGCTCCACCTGCGGGTCCTGCATGTTGTAGTTCAGCGCCGCCGCGCGCTTGGTCAGCAGCGCCACTGGCCGGATCAGGCCCAGCTCGATCACCAGCCAGGCCAGGAAGATGGCGGCCAGCATCGCGCCGACGAAACCGCTCACGCGCGTGGCCGTCGCGCTCAGGCTGCGGTCCACGCTGGCCAGCTCGCCGCTGAGACTGAGCTGGTAGCGGCCGCTCGAGGTGCTCACGGTCTCGCTGGCCTGCACCTGCGTGCGGATGTCGCTGGAGGGCAGCCGCAGGATCAGGCGCGTGAGCCAGGGCGCGGCCACGCCCTCGCCCTGCGCCTGGCCGCGCAGCTGCGTCACCAGCTGCGGCGTGCTGCCACCCAGGCGTTCGATGCGCAGCACCTCGCCCTCGGACAGCGTGCCCGCCAGTTGCTGCAGCGAAAACGGCTGCACCGCGTCCGGCCGCGCGCTGTCGAACAGCACCTGCCCGCCCGGCGCCACCCACTGCAGCTGCAGCCGCGTCTGCGCCAGGTCGGCGGGCGGCCAGGTGCGCGGGCCTTTCGCAAACAGCGCCTTGCGCCAGGCCTCGACCGGCACGCGCAGCGACAGCAGGCTGCGGCGTGCGCAGTCCGGCAGGGCCTGGCCCGGCACCGCGCAACCCGCTTCCTGCCAGAGCCAGCCGCGGAAATCGCGCACCGGCAGTGAGCCCTTGACCAGCAGCGTGCCCTCGCCCGCGAAGCCGGTGATGCGGCCGCGCAGCCCGCCGTCGCCCAGGTCGGCCGGCGCGTCGCCCGGCGCCTCGAAGGGTGCGACCCAGCGCTCGGAGCCCGCGCTGGTCTCGGCGCGGATCACCGCGTGGCTCACAGGGCCCAGTTCCAGCGTGCCCTTCTCGCGCGCCACCGCGGGCGGCAGCACCAGGTCGGCCACCAGGTAGACCACGCCGCCCGCGTACGCGCTGTTGCCCACGCCCACGCACAGCTGCCCGCCGTCGTCCGGCCAGTGCACCGCGCAGCCGCTCATCTCCACCGCCTGCCGCGCCTTGAACGGGTCGGAGTAGTCGAGCGCCGAGAACGGCAGCACCACCGGCGAGAGCCCGGCTGCCGAAGGCGCCACCGCGTCGGCGTTGATCAGCGCGAGCTGCCCGGTCGGGTGGCGCAGCTGCGCGGCCAGGGTGGAGAGCGTCTGCCGGAAGCCCGCCTCGTAGCGCGCCCGCGCGCGCTGCTTCTCTTCGGCCAGCAGCGTCAGCGCCAACCCCACCACCGCCAGCGCCAGCAGCAGGAACACGCCGTGGAACACGATGCGCCGCCGGAACGCCGCCAGCGGCAGCCGCGGCAGCGTGAGCGCCGGCAGCGAGGGCAGGTCCAGCGGGCCGAACTTCATCTTGACCAGCGGAAGCCGCGCATGGGGACGTTCTCGATCGCGTCGAACGTGGGGTCCAGATCGCGGAACGCGTCGCGGATCGCGCTCACGTGCTTGCGCACGTTGTCGCGGTTGCGCCCGCTCTTGACCACCTCGAACAGGTCTTCGTAGCTCACCGTCTGGCCCTTGTGCTGCACCAGCACGGCCAGGATGCGCTGGGCCGTCAGCGGCAGGTTGATGCGCTGCCCGCGCCAGGTGGGCGAGCGCTGCCACAGTGGGTCCAGGCTCAGTTCGTCGTCGGCCGCGGCCGCCGGCTCGGCGCCCTTCTGCGAGCGCGCGCTGCGCAGGATGTCCAGAAAGGTCTCGACGAACTCGGCCTCGTCGAAGGTGGTCTTCTGCAGGTAGTCCCAGGCGTCCAGCGCCTTCATGATGCTGCGGTAGATGGCGGCCGGCATTGCCGAGACCACCAGCACCGGCGTGCCCTGGTGCAGCTTGTTGATGGTGTTGATGATGGCCACGCCCGCGTGCCGCTCGCGGCCCAGCTCGATGTCCAGCACCACCAGGTCGTAGCGCTCGCGCGCCAGCGCGGCCTCGGCGCTGTCGCGGTCGAACCACTGGTGCACGGTCAGCTCCGGGCGGGCGGCTTGGATCCAGCCGGCCAGCTGGTCGCTGGTGGGGCGGTCGTCTTCGATCACGGCAACGGTGGGCATGGGCCGATTATCGAAGCGCCCCGGGATGGGCCCCTGTGAGTTTTTCTTCCGGGGCCGGCGGCAAACCCGCCCGGCGGCCGCATTGAGACTTCCGCGCCACTCCGGAACGATGCAGGGCATGGCGAACCCGCGGTTGGGAACGCCGGCCACAACACCCGGAGGACACCATGCTGCACCGACTCAAGACCCTCACCCGTTCCACCCGCCTGGCCCTGGCGCAATGGCTGCGGGGGGGGCGCATCGCCACCGCCGACGCGGGCGATGACACCGTGGGCACCGACGCGGTGGACCGCGCCCCGCGCCAGCCCTACCCGTTGCGCCCCGTGCTGCTCACCCTGGGCACCGCCGCCATCGCCACCGGCGCTGCGTGGACGCTGGTGAAACACCCGCCGGTGCAGCCGCTGGAACCCGGCCATCTGGCGCTGCGCACCAACAACCTGACCGGCGACACCAGCGTCTGGCGCGAAGGCCCCGTCTGGGTGTGGCCCGGCCTGCACCAGCTCGCCACGCTGTCGCTGCAGGACCGCACCTGGATGGCCGTCGCCATGGCCACGGCCGACGGCCCCGCCCCGGCGCAGACGGTGGAAGGCCTGTCCATCGGCATGGACCTGCGGGTGCGCTACGCCATCGACCCCTCGCGCATCGGCGGCGCGAAGGCGCTGAGCTACCCGAAGGACATCGACGGCCAGATCGTCGAGCCCGCGGTGCAGGCCACGGTCTACAAGATCGTCGCCCGCCACACGGTGCGCGAGATCTTCTCCTCGCAGCGCGCCCAGATCGAGCAGGACATCGAAACCCAGATCCGCGAGCGCCTGAAGACCGATGGCCTGCTGCTGCGCTCGGTGCACATCGGCAAGATCGACCTGCCTGAGGACTACCGTCGAGGCATGGAGGTGCTGCTGACCGAAGGCCTGTCGGCCGAGAAGATGCGCTACACGCTGGAGCTGCGCGAGAAGCAGGTGAAAGAAAGCGAGCTGACCGCCACGGCCGAGAAGGCACGGCGCGAGGTCGAGGCCGAGGCCGCTGCGCGTGAACAGGTGATCGCGGCCAAGGCGCAGGAAGAGGCGATGAAACACGTGCTGCCGCTCAAGCAGCGCCAGATCGAACAGCGCCAGCTCGAAGCCGAGGCCGCGCGCGTCTCGCGCGTCAAGCAGGCCGAGGGTGCGGCCCAGGCGCGCCGCATTGAGGCCGAGGGCGAGGCCGAAGCGCGCCAGAAACTGGCCGACGCCGAGGCCTACCGCCTCAAGAACATCGGCAAGGTCAACGCCGAACAGATGGCGATGGAGGGCGCGCTGATCACCAAGCACCCGCTGCTGATCCAGAAGACCATGGCCGACCGCCTGAGCGACAAGGTGCAGGTCATCATCGCGCCGCCCAACAGTGGTGGCTTCATCGGCGGCAACCTGCTGGGCAACGTCGCCGCCGCACCGCGCAACACCGAACTGCCCGACGACGACGGGGAGCAATGAGATGAGCTTCAAACCCAAAACCCGCTGGGCCCGTTACCTCTGGGCCGGCACCCTGGCCATCGCGCTGGCCGCCACGCTCTACACCGCCACGGTCCGCGCCGCCACCACCACCACCGCGTCCGCGCCGGCCGCTGCCGTCGGCCTGGTGACGCGCGACAAGGTCGTCCTGCGCGCCGCGCCCAGCGACAGCGCCGCCAGCCAGACCCTGCTCTGGCGCGGCGAGGCGCTGGAGATCCGCGGCGCCCAGGGCGACTTCCTGCAGGTCTGGGACCACCACCGCGAGCGCGGCGGCTATGTGCGCGCCACCCAGCTCATGCGCGTGGCCGGCGACGCCGCCGAGGCGCCGCAGCTGCTGGCTCTGATGAGCTTCGTGAGCGAACAGCCCGGCGCAGAGCCGCTGGGCCTGGCGCTGGCCGCCGCCGCCATCCAGGCCCTGCCCACCGCCGCGCTGCAGGGGCCGCCCGGCGCGGCCGTGATGGACGCCATCGGCCGCCAGGCCGAGCGCCTGGCCGAACGCGCCACCGCCGGCACCGGCCGCGCCGACGACCCGCTGCTGACGGCGCACCTGGACGTGGCGCGCCGCCACGGTGTCGAGCTGACCACACGGGAACAGGATGGCCGCATGAACATCTGTTACGAAGGCGATGCCTGGCGCCGCCTGCTGGTCCTGCCCGCAGCCAGCGCCGAACAGAAGGCCCGCGCCGCGCTGGCCCTGACCCGCGCCGAGTGCCTGGAACAGCCGGCCCGCATCGCCGACCGCGAGGCGCTGGACGAAGGCCTGGCCGACCTGCTGGCCCACGCCGACGCACCGGCGCTCGTGCCCCACTGGCGCGCCCGCATCGCCACGCGCCAGGCCGAGGTGTGGAGCCGCATCGCCTACGCCCGCGCCCAGCGCAACCAGGCCGACACCGCGCGCCAGGCGGCGCAACGCGCCATCGACGCCATCGGCCGCATCGAGAAGGCTGAGCTGGTCGACGACGACCTCGCGCGCTTCCACGCCGCCGCCGTGCGCGTGAACGCCGTGCGCTGGGCCGCCGCGCCGGCCGTGCCCGCATCGGGCCGCCTGACCGTCGCCACCCGCCGTGCCGACGACGGTCAGACCTGCGTGAGCCTGCGCGACCCGAAAGCCAAGGCCGACGCACCCGCACTGGCCGAACGGTGCAGCTGGGGCCAGGTCTGGGCCGCCTCGGCCGCGCCCAACCGCGAAGGCACGGCGCTGGCGCTGGCGGTGCAGCCGGTCGACGGCTGGCGCGAGCTGTGGGTGTTCAGGAAGGACGCAAGCGGCTGGGCCGTGCAGGTGCTGCCGCCCGCCGCGCTGCAACCTGGCACCGGCTACGCCGAGTTCGCCGGCTGGGAACCCGGTGGCCAGCGCATGCTGGTGGCGCGCGAGGCCCTGGCCGAAGGCAAGACGATTCGCCGCTTCGAGGTGGTGAAGGTGGCCACGCTCACACCAGAACGCACCGCCTTCGACGCCGAGGCGCTGGGGCCGTTCAGCCGCTGGCCGGATGCGGCTTGGAAGCGGGAGTCGCTGGCGTTGCGCTGAGGCTCACTGCGCCAGATCGTCCCAGCGCAGCCCAAACTTCTGCAGGTACTTGCGCAGCCGGTCGGCGTCGTTGACCACGCTGCGCTGGCTGCGCGAGCGGTCGAACAGCGTGCGGCCGGCTTCCGACAGGTTGCGTGAGGACCGGCAGACCGCAACCACGCTTTCCAGCTGCAGGCGGTCGAACAGGTCCATGGTGTCCAGCTGTTCGGTGGGCAGCAAGGTGCCCAGGTCGACCGCCGCCGTGGCGCCGCCGGCCGGGGCGTCGTCTTGCCAGAGCCAGCGCAGGCGCTGCAGCTCCGCTTCCACCAGCGGCGTGCCGATGCGCCCGCCTTCGGCCAGGGTGCACAGGCGCGTCACACTGGCCGCGAGGTCGCGGAAGTTGCCGCGCCAGTGCGCCTCGTGCGATTGCGCGAAGCGCAGGTACAGCGCCTTGGCCTCGGCGTTGAAGCGCACGGCGCGGCCCAGCTCGGCCGCGCTGCGCACCAGCAGGTGGTCGATGTTGGGCTCGATGTCCTGCGGGCGCTGGGCCAGCCCCGGCAGGTGGTAGGACCAGAGGTTGATGCGCGCGAACAGGTCTTCGCGAAAACGACCCGCGCGCACGTCGGCCCGCAGGTCGCGGTGGGTGCCGGCAATCAGCTGGAAGTCGCTCTGCACCTCGCGGTCGCTGCCCACCGGGTAGAAGCGTTTTTCCTCCACCGCCTTGAGCAGCATGGCCTGCTCGTCCAGCCCCAGTTCGCCGATCTCGTCCAGGAACAGCACGCCCCCGTGCGCCATGCGCAGCAGGCCGGCGCGGTCGGTTGCGGCGCCGGTGAAGGAGCCCTTCTTGTGGCCGAACAGGGTCGAGGCCGCGCCGTCGCCTTGCAGCGTGGCGCAGTTGACCTCGACGAACTCGCCCGCCACCTGGTGGCGCGACTTCTTGAGCTCGAACATGCGCCGCGCCAGGTGCGACTTGCCCGCGCCGGTCGGCCCGGTCAGCAGGATCGGCGCCTTGGAGCGCAGGGCCACGCGTTCGATCTCCTCGATCAGCGCGTTGAAGGCCGGGTTGCGCGTGGCGATGCCGCTCTTGAGGAAGTCCAGCGCGTCGCGCTGCGCCGCCTCGAAGCGCTGGGCCAGGCCGTCGTAGCGCGAGAGGTCCAGGTCGATCAGCGCGTAGCTGCCGGGGTTGCCCGTCCGCTGCTTGCGCGGCGGTGAGGTCTGCAGCAGCACGCCGGGAATGTGGCGCGCCTCCGTCAGCAGGAACATGCAGATCTGCGCCACGTGCGTGCCGGTGGTGATGTGGGTCCAGTAGCGCTCGCGCTCGGGCTGAAAGGGGTACTGCTTCACCCAGTCGTAGAGCACGCCATAGACCTCGCCGAAGTCCCAGGGGTCGGCCATCTGCAGCGGCACCAGCCGCACCTCGGTCTCGGGCGACGCGGTCTCGATGTCCTGCTTCACCTGATCGGCCAGGGCCTGGTGCTGGCGCGTGTAGAGCAGCTCCAGGCGGTGCACCTGCATGTCTTCGTGCTGCGCCAGTGAGACCGTGGGCCGCCACTTTTCCCAGCGCCCGGCGCCGCGACCGCTGTCGAGCTGGGTGCCGAGGAATCCGATGACGACGGTTTTGGATGGCATGGCTTCATGGATAGATAGTTAGCTGAAATTCTATATTTCAAGGTGTAGGTGTTGACGACACGACGGGCTGGTTGGGCCTTTTCATGAAAAATTGTTCAATTAAATCAATGATCTAAGAGAAATCCGGTTGATCCGATCCCGACCTGGCACACCCGTTGCAAAGGAAGAAGCACACAAGTTGAATGAACACGGAGAACAACATGGTCAACACCCAACTCTTCCAGACGCTCAAGGGCCGGCTGCTGCCCCAGGCCACGGCCCGCAACCAGGCCGGCGCACCCGCCTACGCCCTGAGCCCCAAGCACCGGTTGGCGCAGATCGCGGCCACCGGTTGCCTGAGCCAGACCTTCTACGCCGACGCCCAGTCGCAACTGGACGCGGTGCAGACGCTGGCCGCGCAAGTCGAGCCCGCCTTCGTCGCCAAGACCGCCGTGTACGCCCGTCAGTCCGCCTACATGAAGGACATGCCCGTGCTGCTGGCCTCGATGCTGGCGGTGCGCGAAGTGGCTCTGCTGTCGCAGGTGTTCGGCCGCGTGGTGGACAACGGCAAGACGCTGCGCGGCTTCGTGCAGATGCTGCGCAGCGGCGCCCTGGGTCGCAAGTCCCTCGGTACGCGGCCCAAGAAGCTGGTGCAGCAATGGCTGCTCAACGCCACCGAAAAGCAGCTGCTGAACGCCGCTGTGGGAAACACGCCTTCGCTGGCCGACGTGGTGAAGATGGTGCACCCCAAGCCTGCCGAGGCCTGGCGCGCCGCCTGGTTCGCCTGGCTGATCGGCAAGCCGTATGACGAGGCCGCGCTGCCGCCCGCCACGCAAGCCTTCGAGCGCTTCAAGCGCGCGCTGGCTGCAGGTGAGGTTGCCGAGGTGCCGGACGTGCCGTTCCAGATGCTGACCGCGCTGGAGTTGCAAGCCGATCAGTGGGCGCAGATCGCCCGCGCCGGTTCGTGGCAGATGGTGCGTCAGAACCTGAACACCTTTGCGCGGCACGGCGTGTTCGAGCAGCCCGGTATGACCGAAGCGGTCGCGGCGAAACTGCGCGACCCGGTGGCGGTGGCCAAGGCGCGGGTGTTCCCGTACCAGCTCATGGCGGCCTTCAAGGCCTGCGGTGAGAACGTGCCGGCTGCCGTGCGCGAGGCGCTGCAGGACGCGATGGAAGCGGCGCTGGTGAACGTGCCGGCGCTGCAGGGTCAGGTGGTGGTGTGTCCCGACGTGTCGGGCTCCATGGGTTCGCCCGTGACCGGCCACCGCGTGGGTGCCACTTCGTCGGTGCGCTGCATCGACGTCGCGGCCCTGGTGGCAGCCGCCGTGTTGCGCAAGAACCCGCAGGCCCGTGTGCTGCCGTTCGAACGCGACGTGGTGAAGCTGACGCTGAATCCGCGCGACTCGGTGATGACCAACGCCCAGGCGCTGGCCGCCATCGGTGGTGGTGGCACCAACTGCAGCGCGCCGCTGGCTCTGCTGAACCAGCAGCGCGCGAAGGTGGATCTGGTGGTCCTCGTCTCGGACAACGAGTCGTGGGTCGATGCGCGGCGCGGTGGCGCGACGCACACGCTGATCGAGTGGGAAAAGCTCAAGCTGCGTTGCCCGCAGGCCAAGCTGGTGTGCATCGACATCCAGCCCGACGGCACCACGCAGGCCGTGGAGCGCGCCGACATCCTGAATGTCGGAGGCTTCTCGGACGCGGTGTTCACGATGCTGGCGCAGTTTGCCAAGGGCAACGCTGGTGCAGACCACTGGGTGGGCGAGATTGAGAAGGTCTCGCTGGCCCAGCAGTAGAAAGAAGAAAACGTCGTCGCGTGGCGAATGCAGGTGGGACTACATCCAAACTGTCTTGTCTCACCACTTGTTGGTCGCCACGCGGGGGCCGTTGAGAGGATGATTTTTTGCGCGAATGCGGACAGGACTACATCTGGATGCCGGGGTTCGAATCCCCAACCGGGCAACCGGTCAAGGCTACGTCTTGTCGATCTGGTCGCGCTCTTTTGTTTTGGATGTCTCGCGGCGAATGCCGGTGGAACTACAGATGCTCGTGGTCGCGGGTTCGAATCCTGTCGGCTCCATCACTGGGGTCGTAGCTCAGTCAGGTAGAGCACGAGAAAAACGTTTCACCAACCCTTGTCGCCGAGGGACATCCTCCTCATTTCGCAGCGAATGCAGATGGAACTACAGGTAGACGCACACGACCTTCGGGACGTGGGCCAAGGACTTCGAAAGCGGTCTGCGGCGCCCGGGTTCAAATCCCGGTCCAGCAATGGATGGCGGAGAAAAAACGTTTCAACAACCCTCGTCGCTGCATTTTTTTGAAGGTCACGGGCGCGCTGGCACAGAAGGGAGCGCCACTGCCAAAAATGATTAGACATGCCGGCAGGCTGGGTAACACCAGGTGGGGCAGGCAAGTCGGTGGGTGAGCAAGGTTGAGGATGCAGGTGCTGGCTCCGATGACGGGTCTGCCACTGGCGCGCGTTTCCAATCACCCACTGGGCCACTGGACTCAAAACCGTGGTTGCCCCATTGATGCGGGTTCGAATCCCGTCGCGTCCACCAGATATCTATGGAGAAACAAAGAATGAACTACAACACCGAACAACCCGAAGGCGGCGTGCCCATCAAGATGTGGACCCAGGGCGTGCCCGTCGAAGACGAAGCGAAGAAGCAGCTGGCCAACACCGCGCGCCTGCCCATCGTGTTCAAGCACATCGCGGCCATGCCCGACGTGCACTTAGGGATAGGCGCCACCGTGGGCTCGGTGGTGCCGACTTTCAAGGCCATCATCCCCGCCGCGGTCGGTGTGGACATCGGCTGCGGAATGATGGCCTGCAAGACCACGCTTCGTGCTGAAGACCTGCCGGACAACCTGGGGCCGCTGCGCGCCGCGATCGAGAAGGCCGTGCCGCACGGCATGACGCCGATCCGCCAGCGTGCGGGCCGCGACAAGGGCAGCTGGGAGAACCCGCCCTCGCTGGTGGACCAGGCCTGGTCCACGCTCAAGGACGAGTTCGACGCGATCTGCGAGCAGTACCCGCGCCTGAAGAACACGAACAACTACAAGCACCTGGGAACGCTGGGAACCGGCAACCACTTCATCGAGGTCTGCCTCGACGAGGCCGGTGCCGTGTGGTTCATGCTGCACTCGGGTTCGCGTGGGGTGGGGAATGCCATCGGCACCACCTTCATCGAACTGGCGAAGAAGGACGCCGAGCGCAACAACGTCCACCTGCCCGACAAGGACCTGGCGTACTTCGAGGAAGGCTCACAGTACTTCGGCGACTACGTGCGTGGCGTGGGCTGGGCGCAGAAGTTCGCGCGCCTGAACCGCGAGGTGATGATGAAGAACCTGGTGGCCACGGTGAAGCAGGTGATCACCAAACCCTTCGAGACGCACGTGGAAGCGGTGAACTGCCACCACAACTACGTGCAGAAGGAAACGCACTTCGGTGAAGAGGTGTTCGTGACGCGCAAGGGCGCGGTGAGCGCGAAGAAGGGCGAGCTGGGGATCATCCCGGGGAGCATGGGCGCGCGCAGCTACATCGTGCGCGGCCTGGGTAACCCCGAGAGCTTCGAGAGCTGCAGCCACGGCGCGGGCCGCGTGATGAGCCGCACCAAGGCCAAGAAGATGTTCACCGTCGAGGACCAGATCAAGGCGACCGAGGGCGTGGAATGCCGCAAGGACGAAGCCGTGATCGACGAGATCCCGATGGCCTACAAAGACATCGACGCGGTGATGGAGGCGCAGAAGGACCTGGTGGAGGTGGTGTACACGCTCAAGCAGGTGTTGTGTGTGAAGGGGTGAGCACTTTCAAGGGAGAAACCACATGAACAAACTACCGAAAGAAAACAAGAAGTCATCACCAGATTTTTCGCAACGGCTTGTCGACGACGTGCGAAAGGAAATGAAAGCTTCCGGTTGTGTTTTCGACTTCACCGTACGGGTCGTGGAGCCCGACGAATCGGTCCCTTCGGAAATCCAGCATCGCGAGGTTCTCGACACGTTGTTTCGCGAAATCAGGGAGCGCAATGAGGTCGACTGCAAATTGGAGTTTGACCTGACCCATGCCCGTCCGACCCGTTGGGGTTCGGACCAGATCGTCGATCCGCGACCTTTCGTGCCGGGTGCTTACGCATCGTCTATCAAACCGTTTGCATCGGTCACCGATTTCGAATGGCTGTTTCAATCATTTGACAACCCGCCCTACCGGGCGATGTGCAGACAAGGACTGTTCGCCGACTTCTGTGAGGTTGTTGGGCTTGACGCCGACCAGGAAATCGATGTGCTGGACTGGGTCGGAAATTGCGATGCCGAACCAGAGCGCAGCACCTGGAGCAACTATTTTGACGCTGGGAAAGAGTGGTGGGGCATCTGGTGTCTGACGGTCTGGAATCCACGAAAAAGGACCATATCCGCCCTGGCTGCCAGCAGCACGGACTGATCAATAGAGATTGCATAGATGAACTGAAATCTATGACAAAAAACATGTCACACAAACAAGAATTCCTCCACTCCGCCCACCCCATAGACCCCGCCATGCGCGAACAGGTCATGGACCACCTGCGCGCCATCGAGGTCGAGCACCAGGTCACCATCCTCTTCGCCTGCGAATCGGGCAGCCGGGGCTGGGGTTTCGCCTCGCCCGACAGCGACTACGACGTGCGCTTCATCTATGTGAACCGCCTGCCGTGGTACCTGACGGTGGCGCCGGGGCGCGATGTGATCGAGCTGCCGATCAGTGGCGACCTGGACATCAACGGCTGGGACCTGCGCAAGGCGCTGGGTCTGCTGCGCGAGTCCAACCCGACGCTGCTGGAGTGGCTGCGTTCGCCCATCGTGTACCGCGAAGAGACCGAGGTGATGGCGCGGTTCCGCGCGCTGGCCGAGCAGGTGTTCTCCAACGCCAAGGGCTGGCACCACTACGCCTCCATGGCGAAGAAGAACTTTCGCGAGCACCTGCAGGCCGACACCGTGCGCTACAAGAAGTACCTCTACGTGCTGCGCCCCCTGCTGGCCGCGCGCTGGATTCGCGCGCAGCCCGGCGTGCCGCCCATGCGCTTTGCCGAACTGGCCCAGCACACGCTGGACCCGGCGACCGACGCCGCGCTGATCGCCGAGATCAATGCCTTGTTGGAAGTGAAGATGCGCGCCGGTGAGGCCGCCACCAGTCCGCGCTGGCCGGGCATCCACGCGTTCATCGAGGCCGAGTTGGCGCGCAATGCGGTGGAGCCGGTGCAGGCCTTGCCCACGCGAGGCGCGGTGGCGCTGGATGCGATGCTGCACGACACCGTGCTGCGCTTCGATCCCACCGCGATGAAGGAGCCCGCATGCTGACCATCGACGGTTCCACCGGCGAAGGCGGTGGCCAGATCCTGCGCACCAGCCTCTCGCTGTCGATGATCACCGGCCAGCCCGTGACCATCGAGCGCATCCGCGCCAAGCGGCCCAAGCCGGGCCTGATGCGCCAGCACCTGGCCTGCGTGCTGGCCGCGCAGGCGGTGTCGGGCGCGCAGGTGAGCGGGGCCGAGCTGGGTTCGCAGACGCTGGTGTTCGAGCCCGGTGCCCTGCGGCCCGGTGAGCACCGCTTTGCGGTCGGCTCGGCGGGCAGCTGCCTGCTGGTGCTGCAGACCTTGCTGCCGGCGCTGATGCTGGCCGACGCGCCGAGCCGGCTCTCGCTCTCGGGTGGCACGCACAACCCGCTGGCGCCCAACTTCCACTCCATCGAGCGCGCGTTCCTGCCGCTGCTGGCGCGCATGGGCGCGACGGTTGGCGTCACCTTGCGCCGGCATGGCTTCTACCCCGCGGGTGGTGGCGAGATGCTGGCGGAGATCGCTCCAGCGGTTGATGGCCTGCAACCCTTCGACCTTCGCGAGCGGGGCGCAGCCTGCGCGTCGTTCGCCGAATCGCTGGTGGCGGCCGTGCCGCGCCGCGTGGCCGAGCGCGAGCTGGCGGTGCTGGGCGAGGCGATGGGCTGGTCCGGCGACCAACTGCGCATTCCCAACGTGCGGCAGAACGAAGGCCCGGGCAACGCGCTGATGCTGACCCTGGCGCACGAGCACGTCACCGAGGTGTTCACGTCCCTCGGCGAAAAATCGCTCAGCTCCGAACAGGTGGCCGCGCGCCTGCTGCGCGAGCTGCGGGCGCACCAGGCCAGCAGCGCGGCGGTCGGCCCCCATCTGGCCGACCAGCTGGCCCTGCCCGCGGCGCTGGCGGTGCAGCGCAGCGGTCGTGAGATGGCCTACACCTGCAGCGAGGCCACCGAGCACCTGCGGACCAACTTGGCGGTGATCCAGCGCTTTCTGCTGGTGCGCGCCACGCTGACCCAGGAGCTGCCGTCGCGCTGGTGCGTGCGCCTCACGCCCGGCCTATGATGGCCGCATGCTGATCGAAACCCTGGGCTCGGCCCGCGACATGGGCCGCCTCAACCAGATTCTGGGTGTGCTCATCCGCCATGGCTTTGGCGACAGCGTGCGCCGGCTGGGCCTGGCGGACCGGCTGGAGCGCGCCGGCCATGCGCTGCGCTGGGAGCACGCGGCCGACCTCGCGCGGCTGGAGCCGCCGGTGCAGCTGCGCCTGGTGCTCGAAGAGCTGGGGCCCACCTTCGTCAAGCTCGGCCAGATCCTCGCGGGCCGCGCCGACCTGTTTTCTCCCGAGTACATCGCCGAGTTCGAGAAGCTGCACAGCAACGTGCCCGGCCTGCCGCTGGACGATCTGCGGCCGCAGCTGCGCGAGGACCTGGGCGATGAGCCCGAGGCGGTGTTCGCGCGCTTCGACACCGAGCCGCTGGCCGCGGCGTCCATCGCGCAGGTGCACCGCGCGCAGCTGCACGACGGCACCGAGGTGGTGGTCAAGATCCGCCGCCCCGGCATCGACCGCACCATCGAGGCCGACCTTCGCCTGATGGGCCGCCTGGCCGCGCTGGCCGAGGCCGAGCTGCCCGCGCTCAAGCCCTACCGCCCGCAGCAGCTGGTGCGCGAGCTGGCGCAGTCGCTGCGCCGCGAGCTGGACCTGGCCAGTGAATGCCGCAACGCCGAGCGCATCGCCACCAACATGGCCACCCTGCCCTGGATCGTGGTGCCCAGGGTGCACTGGGACTTCACCCGCGCGCGCGTGAACGTGCAGGACTTCGTCCAGGGCATCGCGGGCCACGAGCTGGCCCAGCTCGACGAGGCCGGGCTGGACCGCACCCTGCTGGCGCGGCGCGGCGCGCAGGCGGTGCTCAAGCAGATCGTGCAGGACGGCCTGTTCCACGCCGACCCGCACCCGGGCAACGTGTTCTACCTGCCCGACAACCGCATCGCCTTCATCGACTTCGGCATGGTCGGCCGCCTCTCGGCGCGCCGCCGCGAGGAGCTGCTGCAGCTGCTGATGGGCCTGGTCGAGCGCGACCCGCGCACGGTGGCCGACGTGCTGCTGGACTGGGCGGGCGACGCGCACACCGCCAACCTCTCGTCGCTGGAAACCGAGATCGAGACCTTCGTCGACCAGTACCACGGCTCCCCATTGGCCGAGCTGAACCTGGGCCAGATGCTGGGCGACGTGACGGCCATCCTGCGCGGCCACCAGCTGGGCCTGCCGTCCGATCTGGCGCTGCTGATCAAGGCCTTCATCACACTCGAAGGCATGGGCCGCGGCCTGGACCCGGACTTCCACATGACCGGCGAGGCCCTGCCGCTGCTCAAACAGGTGGTGCGCGCGCGCTACCAGCCCAAGGCCATGGCCACGCGCGCCTGGAAGACGCTGCGGCGCGCGCTGTCGGTGGCCGAGCAGCTGCCCGACGACGTGACGCGGCTGCTGCGCAACGCGCGCCGCGGCAAGGTGCATGTGGGCATCGACATCGCCCACCTCAAGCGCGTGGGCGACCAGATCGACCGCGCGGCCAACCGGCTGGCGATGGCGCTGCTGATCGCGGCGCTGATCGTGGGCTCGTCCATCGTCATGACGGTGCAGGGCGGCCCCACGCTGTTCGGGCTGCCGGCCTTCGGCTTCATCGGCTTTGCCAGCGCCTTCGCGGGCGCCATCTGGTTGCTGCGCGCGATCTGGCGCAGCAACCACGGCAAGGACCTGGGCGACGACTGAGCGCCACCCGGTTCGCCAAGGTCCGGCGCACCAAGTCTGTTCACGCGCGGCCCGCGCCACCGGGTTTCTGCCGCGCTTTGGTGCGCCTGGTGCGCCCACCCGCCCCGCAGACCCTGGCACGCTCCGTGCATTGACCTCGCCAGCATGGATGAGCGGTCTGTGACCGGTGGTTGCAGCGGCTCGTGCGTAGGTCCACTAGGGTTCCGTCTGCGGCAGCGCAGGGTCTGGTCCGAGAGTGGGCCGGCCTCATCGCAGGCTCCACGGAGGGACAAAAGCCCGGGAGAACGACATCAGATCGTCTCTCCTGCGCCCGTCCCTCATCAACCGGAGCTTTCCCATGAAACTGGCTGGTCTCTTCTCCTCTCCCGCAGCGTCCACCCCTTCTTCGTCCCTGCTCGGCCGGCTGTTCAAGCCGGCGCTGGGCGTGGCGCTCTCGCTGGCCACGGCGGCCGCGATGGCGGCGCCCACCAACATGAAGATCGCCACCGTGGTGTGGATCGGCTATGGCCCCTTCTATGTGGCCGAGTCGCTGGACCTGTTCAAGAAGTACAACCTCAAGGTCTCGCTGCAGGTCTTCACCGACCCGGCGCTGATCCCGCCGGCCATCGCCTCGGGCGCGGTCGACGGCGGCATGCTGACCTACGACCAGGTGGTCGGCCAGGTGGCGGCCGGCAAGGCCATGAAGGTGGTCATGCCCATCGACTACTCCAACGGCGGCGACGCCATCGTGGCCGACGCTTCCATCAAGTCGGTCAAGGACTTCAAGGGCAAGAAGGTTGGCTACAACCCGCTCTCGCCCAGCGACTTCCTGCTGTCCTACGCGCTCAAGGTCAACGGCCTGGGCGAGAAGGACATCAGCCCCGTCAGCATGACGCCCGAGGCCGTGCCGGCGGCCATGGCCTCGGGCCAGCTGCCCATCGGCGTGACCTACGAGCCCAGCCTGTCGCAGGTGCTGGGCCAGGGCGGCGGCAAGAAGTTCAAGGTGGTGTTCTCGTCCAAGGACGCGCCTGGCCTGATCGCCGACGTGCTGGTGTTCGACGAGAAGGTCATCAAGGCCAAGCCGGCCGAGATCACCGGCCTCATCAAGGCCTACCTCGACGGCATGGCCTACATGAAGGCCAAGCCCGACGAGGCCGCCAAGATCATCGGCAAGTTCATGGGGGTCTCTGCCAAGGAAGCCAAGGAACAGATGAGCGGCGTGTACAACATCCCGCTGGCCGAGATGCCCAAGGCCTTCCTGCCCGCCAAGGAAACCACCTCCTACTACGCCAGCGGCGAGGTGATCGGCCAGCTGCTCAAGGCCAAGGGCCAGATCAACGCCATCCCCGCCACCGAGGCCACCTTCGACGCCTCGCTGGTCAAGGCCCTGGTCAAGTAAGCGCCAGAGCCCGAAAGGAAAGCGGCCATGCCCGCCCTGTTCCGGCACGCCGACGGCGCGCTGCCCAACACGCTCGCCCTTGCGGTGACCGTGCTGGGCTGGCCGGCCGGCATCTGGATGCTCGGCCAGAGCGCCTGGTGGCTGAACGCCGCCGGTGTGCTGCTGGTCGCGCTCACCCTCACCTGGTCGGCCTACTTCATCCACGAGTTCGCTCACCAGGCCATCTTCCGCACGCCGCAGGCCAACGAGCGCTGGGGCGTTCTGATGAGCTGGATCAACGGCAGCGCCTACGCCAGCTTCGACGACCTGCGCCGCAAGCACATGCGCCACCACGTCGAGCGCGCCGACGTCATCACCTTCGACCACCAGGCCTTCCTGCGCGCACACCCCGTGGTGCGGCGCGTGGTGCTGGCGCTGGAGTGGCTGCACATCCCGGCGGTGGAGTTCGTGATGCGCGGTTTCGTCATCGCCCTGCCCTTCATGGACGGGCGCAAGAAGGCTGCGCGCGGTCGCATCGTCGGCGTGGCCGTGGTGCGGCTGACCGCCTGGGCGCTGCTGGCCTGGTGGTCGCTCAAGGCGCTGGCGCTGTACGCGCTGGCCTACCTGCTGTTCGTGCACCTGCTGCGCTTTGCCGACTGCTTCCAGCACACCTACGACGCCTACCCCATCCTGGACGACAAGCCGATTCCGCAGGACAAGCTGCGCGACCGCGCCTACGAGCAGGCCAACACCTACAGCGACGTGGTGGGCCTGGACGCGAAGTGGCTCAACCTGGTGTGGCTGAACTTCGGCTTCCACAACGCGCACCACGAGCGCCCCGTCGCGCCCTGGTACCAGCTGCCCGCGCTGCATCGCCAGCTGTATGCCGACAAGAGCCCGCAGGTGGTGACGGTGGGCGAGCTGCTGCGCGCCTACCACCGCCACCGCGTCACGCGCGTGCTGGCCAAGGACTACGGGCAGGTGCTGCCGCCCGGCACGCCGGGCCGGGCCGACGGCTTCATCGGCGCTGTCGGTGTGTCGTTTCTGACCGCGGTATGACGGTCCGTTACGGCCTGGAAGGCCGCACCGTGCTCATCACCGGCGCGGCCGGTGGCATCGGCCAGGCGCTGGCGCGGGCCTTTCTCGCGCAGGGCGCCCGGTTGCTGTTGCTGGACCGCGAGGCCGCGCCGCTGGACGCGCTGGTCGAATCCCTGCACAGCCACCAGGTGCACAGCGCGGTGTGCGAGCTGGGCAGCGATGCCGCGGTGGCCGCTGTCGCCGCGCAGGTGGCCGAATGCTTCGGCCGGCTGGACGTGCTGGTCCACAACGCCGGCAGCGAATACCCGACGCCCGTCGACGACGGTGCCGACGACGCCAACGCCCGCTGGGCCGCGCTGCTGGACAACAACGTCAGCGGCATGTGGCGGCTCACGCGCGCGCTGTTGCCGCTGTTGCCGCGCGGCGCCAGCGTGATCCACCAGTCCTCGATCTGGGGCCGCATCGGCGTGGCCGGCTTCTCGGCCTACAGCGCCAGCAAGCACGCCATCGTCGGCCTCACGCGCTCGCTCGCGCTGGAACTGGGCCCGCGCGGCATCCGCGTCAACGCGGTCTGCCCCGGCTGGGTGCGCACAGACGCCGCCATGCGATCGCTCGCGGCCATGGCGCAGGAGCAGGGCCGCAGCGGAGCCGAGGTGGAGCGCGAGATCCTGGCGCGCCAGGCCGTGCCGGTCATGCTCACGCCGGACGATCTGGCCGGCAGTTTTCTCTTCCTGGCCAGCGATGGTTCTGCGGCCCTCACCGGCCAGTGCCTGTGCCCCAGCCACGGCGAGGTGATGCTGTGACGGTCGCGCTGTCGTTTCGGGGCCGCACCGCCCTGGTCACCGGCGCCGCCACCGGCATCGGCCGTGCGACGGCGCTGCGCCTGGCGCAGGCCGGCGCGTTCGTGTGGGTCAACCACCTCGGGCAGGCGGACGCGGCCGATGCCCTGGTGCGCGAGATCGCCGCGGCCGGTGGCCGCGCGCAGGCCATCGAGGCCGACGTGAGCGACGCCGCCGCGGTGCAGCGCATGGCCGAAGCCGTGGGTGCCGTGGACGTGCTGGTGAACAACGCCGGCGTCATTCAGGAGAAGCCGTTCCTCGAGACCACCGAGGCCGACTGGGACCGGATGCTGACCGTGGACCTCAAGGCCGTGTTCCTGGTCTGCCGCGCCTTCATCCCCGGCATGCTGTCCAGGGGTCAGGGTGCCATCGTCAACATCGCGTCCGACCTCGGCATCCTGGGCCGCGAGCGCTACGCGCCCTACTGCGCGGCCAAGGCCGGCGTGATCGGCCTCACCAAATCGCTGGCGCGCGAGTTCGCGCCGCAGCACATCCGCGCCAACGCGGTCGCGCCCGGCCCGGTGGCCACCGCCATGGTCTCGCTCGAACACATGAGCGTCGAGTGGGTGGAGAAGGAACTGGCGATTCCGCAGCACCGCCTCGGTGCGCCGGAAGAGATCGCCGACACCGTGCTGTTCCTTGCGAGCGACCTCTCCCGCTTCTACACCGGCCAGGTGCTGGGCCCCAACGGCGGCTCGGTGATGCCCTGAACGTTCCCACATGAACCTGTTGCCCGCCCACCCCACCGACCGCGTCGCCACCGCCGTGCTGCTGCTTTCGGCCACGCTCTGGGGCCTGACCTGGATGCCGCTCAAGGCCTTCGTCGCGCAGGGCCTGCCGGGGCCGCTGGTGTCGTTGCTCACCTACGGCTCGGTGGGCCTGCTCGCGCTGGTCGTGCTCTGGCGCGATCGCGCCGCCTGGCGTGCGCAGTGGGGCCTGGTGCTGGCGCTGGTGCTGGTAGGAGGATGGGCCAACACCTCCTTCGTCAACGCGGTGATGCTGGGCGACGTGGCGCGGGTGATGTTCCTGTTCTATCTGTCGCCCGTGTGGTCGGTGCTGGGCGGCTGGCTGTTCCTCAAGGAGCGCATCCCGCCCGCGCGCTGGGCCGCGGTGGCGGGCGCCATCGTCGGGCTGTGGCTGGTGCTGGGCGGTCCGGGGATCGGCGGTGAGGCGCTGGCCTTCACCTGGGTCGACGCGCTCTCGCTCTCGGCCGGTTTCGCCTTCGCGGCCAACAACGTGATCGCGCGCGCCGCGCACCGCGTGCCGCTGCGCACCAAGACCTTCGCCGTGTTCGTCGGCTGCGGCCTGCTCTCGGGCATCGCCACCGCGCTCACCGGGCGCGAACTGCCCGGCATCGGTGCGTGGCTGTGGCTCGCGCTGCTGGCCTACGGCTTCGGCTGGATGCTGCTGGCGACCGTCACCTGGCAGTACGGCGTGAGCCACCTGGAGAGCAGCCGCGCCGGCGTCATCCTTTTGGCGGAATTGCTGGTCTCGGTGGGCACGGCCATTGCATTCGGTGGCGAGAGCCTCAGCCCCCTGGGCTGGGCCGGCGGCGCGCTGATCACTTTCGCGGCGCTGGCCGAAGCCCTGTTCCCGCCCGCTGAAAAGCCCCTCACCGAAACCGCCCCCACCGCTGTGCACACACCATGAACACCACCGTCTGGATGAACCAGCTCTCCTGGGTCGACTACCAGCAGCGCATCCGCGCCGACCACCCGCCCGTGCTGCTGCCCGTGGGCGCGCTGGAACAGCACGGCCCGCACCTGCCGCTGGGCACCGACGGCCTGCTGGCCAGCGCCGTCGCGGCCGACACCGCGGCGCGCGTGGGCGGCCTGGTCGCGCCCACGCTGAGCTACGGCTACAAGTCGCAGCCCAAGTGCGGCGGCGGGCAGCACTTCTGCGGCACCACCAGCGTCGACGCCGCCACGCTGATCGGCCAGATCCGCGATGCGGTGCGCGAGTTCGCGCGCCACGGCGTGGACAAGCTGGTGGTGGTCAACGGCCACTACGAAAACCAGTGGTTCCTGATCGAAGGCATCGACCTCGGCCTGCGCGACGCCAAGGCTGGCGACCCGGCCTGCGCGCTGCAGGTGATGCGGCTGGAGTACTGGGACTTCATGACGCCCGAGACCCTGGGCGACGTGTTCCCCGACGGCTTCCCCGGCTTCGCGCTGGAACACGCGGCCGTGCTGGAGACCTCGATGATGCTGCACCACCACCCCAGCCTGGTGCGCATGGACCTGCTGCCCGACGACGGCCCGGCCGACTTCCCGCCCTACGACATGTACCCGCCGCGCACCGACTGGGTGCCGCCCTCGGGCGTGCTGTCGTCCGCCAAGGGCTCCGACGCCGCCAAGGGCCAGCTGCTGGCCGACGAGGTCGCGCGCCGCATGGCCGAGGCCATCACCACCGGATTCACCCGCCCATGACCAACCTGCAAGACCTCGACCCCCAGGCCACCGCGCTGATCGTCATCGACATGCAGCGCGACTTCTGCAGCCCCGGCGGCTACGCGCACCAGGCCGGGCTGGACATTGCGCGCATGCAGGCTGTGGTGGGCCAGGTGAAAGCCCTGCTGGTGGCCGCGCGCGCGGCCGGCCTGCACGTCTTCCACACCCGAGAAGGCCACCTGCCCGACCTGTCGGACTGCCCGCCCGCCAAGCTGGCGCGCAGCGTGGCGGCCGGCGCGCCCATCGGCAGCCCAGGGCCGCTGGGACGCCTGCTGGTGCGCGGCGAGCAGGGCCACGACTTCGTGCCCGAGCTGCGCCCCCTGTCCTGCGAACACGTGATCGACAAGCCCGGCTACGGCGCCTTCCACAAGACCACGCTGGGCGCGCTGCTCGGCGCCTTCGGCATCCGCCGCTTGCTGCTGTGCGGCGTCACCACCGAGGTCTGCGTGCACTCCACGCTGCGCGAGGCGATCGACCGCGGCTTCGTCTGCACCACCGTGGGCGACGCCACCGCCGCCAGCCAGGCCGAGCTGCAGGCGCCCGCGCTGGCCATGATCGGCGTCGAAGGCGGCATCCTCGGCGGTGTCTGCAGCACGGCCGAGGCGGTGGCCGCGCTCAACGCCCTGCCGCGCGCGAACCGCGAAGCGGCGTGAACCCATGACCCACTGGATCGACCTGCCCGCGACCGACGAACCCGTGCCCGCCGCCTACCGCGGCGTGTGGCAACGCACCCTGCTCGAAACGCCTGAGGGCCGCGACACCACGACCCGCGTGCACTGGCTGCAGACCGAGGGCTGGCACGCCGACCTGCGTGTGCCCGCAGGTGTGGACCCCGCCACGCCCACCGGCCGCGCCCAGCTGCAGGGCTTCTGCGGCCTCACCCGCATCACGCTCGGCAGCGGCGGCCAGCCCGATGTCTGCACCTGGCACCGCCGCTGGGACGTGCAGCCCCCGCGCAGCACGCCCGACGCCGGCTACATGGTGTTCGAGGCCACCGACCGCGTGATCGAGACAGGCGTGCACGGCCGCTATCTGGAGGTGTGGGAGCGCCTGCCCGGCTCCACCGGCCCCTACGCTGCGCAGACCGAGGTGGACGCACAGGGCCTGCCCACCGGCGCGATGCGCTTCATGGCCGGCCGATACACCCTCACCGTGCGCCCGCGCGGCGCCGCCTGGCCGGCCGACCTGCGGCCCGACGAAACCCTGGCCGAACTGGTGCAGCGCCACCCCGACGCTGCGCCGGGTCTGCTCGACTTCGAGCTGGTGTTCAGCGAGACGCCCGCCTAGACTGGCCCTCCCCACCCACAGGCCCACCATGCTCCCGACCCTCGACGGCGACTGGTTTGAATTCCGCTCCCTCGGCGACGGCCTCACGCTGATCACCGAGCCCCACGTCGTCCCGCTGCTCCGCTGCAACATCTGGCACATCCGCGGGCGAGACATTGACCTCGTGGTCGACACCGGCCTGGGCGTGAGCAGCCTCTACCAGGCCTCGCGCCACCTGTTCGGCCAGCGCGTCGCGGCGCTGGCCACCCATGTGCACCTGGACCACGTGGGCGGCCACCACGAGTTCGCCGACTGCTGGTGCCACCGGCTCGAAGCGCCCGGCCTGCGCGGCGCCGACCCGGCCTTCACGCTGGGCGACATCGACCTCAATCACCTGGACTTCGCGGCGCCCGGTTACGAAACCGGCGGCGCCGCGCTCACCGCCCTGCCCCGGCCGGACTACGACCTCTCGGCCTGGCAAATCCGGCAGGCCACGGTCACGCGCGAACTCGAAGACGGCGACGTCATCGACCTGGGCAACCGCCACTTCGAGGTGCTGCACCTGCCCGGCCACTCGCCCGGCAGCATCGGCCTGTGGGAAGCGGCCACCGGCACGCTGTTCTCCGGTGATGCGGTCTACGACGGCCCGCTGCTCGACGCACTGCCGCACTCCGACCGCGCGGCCTACGCGCGCACCATGGAACGCCTGCTCGGCCTGCCGGTGAACGTGGTGCACGCGGGCCACGACCCGAGCTTCGGGCGCGAGCGGCTGCACGCGCTGGTGCGGGCCTACCTGGACCGCCCACCCGGGTCATAGCGGCGCGAACATGGCACAGGCACCCGAATGCGCCGACACTGCGGACATGAATGCAGCTCCTGCCGACCGGCCGACCGCGCCCACGCCCGCCGTGGACCCACTGTTCCTGGCCACGCCGGGCATCACCACCTACGACGGTGACATCGCCCTGACCAACGCCTCCGGCTTCTTTTTCCAGCGCGACGACCGCCTGTTCCTCGTGACCAGCCGCCATGTGCTGATCGACGAACCCAGCAACCACCGCCCCAGCCGGCTGGCGATCACGCTGCACCTGGACGCACAGAACCTCTCGCGCTGCACCGAGTTTTCGATGCTGCTCTATGCGAAAGGGACGGCCGTCTGGCGCCAGGGCAGCGACGGTGGTGGCGAGATCGACGTGGCCGTGCTGGAGATTGATCGCACCGCCCTGCCCGAAGGCGCCATCGTCCGCGCCTTCACGCCGGAGCACCTGCCCGGCGACTTTGACAGCGTGCCCATCGATGCGGCCTTGTGCATCGCCGGCTTCCCGCTGGGCTTCCGCGACACCGTGTACCAGCTGCCGGTGCTGCGCCACGCGGCGATCGCCTCACCGTTCGGTGTGCGTTTCCAGGGCCGGGGTTTCTTTCTCACCGACGCGCGCACCCACCGGGGCACCAGCGGGGCGGCGGTGGTGACGCGTCACCATGCCATGACGCGCGACGGCGCACCGCTGCCCTGGCAGCTGCTGGGCGTGCACTCGGCGCGCATGGACATGGGCAACCGCGACCGTGTGCAGGACGAATCCCTGGGGCTGAACTGCGCCTGGTATGCCGACATCCTGCTCACGCTGACGGCGTGAGCGCGGCGCCCGGACCCGCTTAAGACCGCACCTCCGTCGGCGGCGGCGTGACCACCACCTGCCCGTCCTTCACCGGCAGCGTGGCGCCGGGTTCAAAAGACGTGCGCGTCTTGCCCTCCTGGCCGCCCAGGCGGTAGGTCACGTCGTAGCCCACCAGCCGCTGCGACTTCTGCTGCACCGTCCTGCAGCGCTGCTCGGTGGTCGTGACCACGTCGTTTTCCTGCAAGTTCTTTTGCACTCGGTTACCGGCGTAGCCCCCGGCCACCGCGCCCGCCACCGTGGCCACCTTCTTGCCGTTGCCGCCGCCGATCTGGTTGCCCAGCAGACCGCCCGCCACACCGCCAATCACCGTGCCCGCGATGCGGTGCTCGTCCCGCACCGGGGCCTGCCGGCGCACCGCCACGTTCTCGCAGCGCACCTGTGGCGTCGACACGGTCTGCAGCACCTCTTTCACGGCGACCACCTCGGCCACCTTCGGCTGCGCCAGCTTCTGGTACCCGGTGACCGCACCGGCCCCGAGCACCACCATGGCGATGCCACCCACCGCCATGCCCTTGATCATCGACTTGTCCATGTGTTGTTTCCTTTCACGACGGTTCTTCCGCTGCGCAATCTAGGGCGGCTGGCCCGCCGGGTCGTGACAAACGGTGTCAATGGCACATCCCATGCTTGTCCCTGCACATGGACCCCGCCGCCTCCACCGCCACCGCACCCGCCGCCCACTCCTGGTTCGACGACACCCACGCGCTGATCGCCGGCTCGCTCTTCGTCGCGCTGGGCATGACCATGTTCGGCCACGCCGGCCTGCTCACCGGCGGCGTCGCGGGCGTGGCCTTCCTCGCCAGCTACGCCAGCGGCCTGCCCTTCGGTCTGTTCTTCTTCCTGCTGAGCCTGCCGTTCTTCGTGCTCTCGTGGTTCCGGCTCGGCCCGGCCTTCACCTTCAAGAGCTTCGGTGCCGTGGCCCTGGTGTCCGTCTGCACCACGCTGGCGCCCAAGGTGGTGCGCTTTGAACTGCTCAACCCCTGGCTCGCCTCGGTGCTCGGCGGTTTCCTCATCGGCTTCGGGCTGCTCGCCCTGCTGCGCCACCAGGCCAGCGTGGGCGGCGTCAACATCCTTGCGCAGTGGCTGCAGCAGGCCCGGGGCTACAGCGCCGGCAAGGTGCAGATGTCGGTCGACCTTGTCGTGGTGCTGGCGGCCCTGTGGGTGCTGCCGCCGCTGCAGGTGGCGCAGTCGGTGGTGGGCGCCGTGGCCATCGGCGCCATCCTCGCGCTCAACCACAAGCCGGGGCGCTACCTCGGTGTGTAGGCCCCCGGCGGCCGGCTACGGCAGCGCAATTGCGCCCTTGGTCACGTAGCGCTTGAAGTCGGTCAGCGGCATGGCCGCCGCGCCGTGGGTTTCGCCGTCCACCCAGCTCAGGGTGGCTTCGAGCCGGTTCGTCTCAATGTCCACCGGGCCCTGCGGGATCCGCATCAGGGCACCGTCGCCCGGGCGGAACTCCACCTTGCCAACGATGTATCCAGTCTGTTGTGTCATGAGGCACTCCTTTCTGTTGCAGTCCATTCTGTTGGCCGTGCCGCCGCCCCGGCATCGGTGAAGGCGCAGTCTGGCGGTAGGACGGGTCCTACACGCCGCAACCCTGCTAGCCTGTGCCATGCCCTCCACATCCACACTCCTCCTTGAGCGCGAAGCCGGCGTCCTCACGCTCACGCTCAACCGTCCCGACAAGCTCAACGCCATTGACAACCCGCTGGCCGAGGCCCTGCTCGAAGCGCTCAACGCCGCCGCCACCGACGCCGCGGTGCGCGCCATCCGCCTGCGCGGCGATGGCCGCGCCTTCTGCGCCGGCCGCGACATCAGCGCTGCGCCCACCGAGCGCGACCTGGAACTGGTGCAGGCGGTCTCGCGCGCCATCGTCGCGCACCGCTGCCCCGTCATCGCCGCAGTGCACGGCTGGACGGTCGGCGCCGGCTTCGAATGGACGATGAACGCCGACATCGTCTTCGCCGCCGCCGACGCGCGCTTCAAGCTGCCCGAGGCCTCGCTCGGCGTCTTCGTCACCGGCGGTCTGGTGGCCACCCTGCCCGCCGCCATCGGCCCCATGCGCGCCAAGGCGCTGACGCTGCTGGGCGAGCCGTTCGACGCGGCGCAGGCGCTGGCTTGGGGCCTGGTCTACCGCTGCGTGCCGGCGGACGAACTCGATGCGGTGTCGCTCGCCGCAGCCCGGCGGATTGCGGACCTCAAACCCGAGGTGGCCCGCGAATTCAAGCGCGTGCTCAACCAGATCGGGCTGGAGCGCTTCGAGCAGGCGGTGGAAGAGGAGTCGGCCGTCCAGCGGCGGCTGGGCGACGCTGCGGCCTAAGACCCACGGCCAGATTCAGCCCGCCGGCGGGCGCTGCTTCTTCGCGATGCGGTCCCAGTCGCGCAGCGTCTGCAGCAGCCGGTTCTTCGCGTCGGTATGGCTCTGGCCGAAAGTCTCGGCCATCTGCCGGCGCAGCGCCTCGTCCGGCGGCGGCGCGCCCAGCGCCTTGAGCCGGTCGATCACCAGCATCAGCACCTGAAAGCTGCCCGAGCCCCCCGCCATCGTCAGCGGCGTCTGCCCGTCGGCCGCCGCGTCCAGCACGTCGGCGCCGTGCTCGATCATGAACTTGACCACCCCCGCCTTGCCGCCCGCACAGGCCCAGTGCAGCGGCACCAGCCCACCGTCGAGCCGCGCGTTGAAGTTGGCGCCGGGCGCGAGATGCTCCGCGGCCAGCGGCCAGCCGGAGGCTTTGATCATTTGCTGGAGTTGCCAGGGGGTCATGGGAATGTGTTTCTTGCAGAGCAATGCCGATTTTCGGTCTGTACCACCGGGGTAAATATCGAGTTCGCTAGATTTATGGATATTTCTGGATATATTTGCGGATATGCTCAAAACCGACAGCATCCACATCACACCAGAAATCCTGGCCCTCATCGCGCAGATTGACGAGTTCAAAGGTGCGTGGCGGGCGCTCGGTTCTCTGGCTCCGGAAAGACTCATGGCCCTGCGGCGCGTGGCCACTGTTGAAAGCGTCGCCTCATCGACGCGCATTGAAGGCAGCAAGCTCACCAATGCCGAGGTGGACGCCCTGCTCTCCAACCTCAAGGTCAAGAAATTCATCACCCGCGACGAACAGGAGGTGGCGGGCTATGCCGAGGTGATGGAACTGCTCTTCGCGTCCTGGGAACACATCCCCTTCAACGAAAACCACATCCAGCAACTGCACCGCGATCTGCTGACCCATTCCGACAAAGACGCGCACCACCGCGGCCATTACAAAAAAGTGCCGAACAGCGTGGTGGCCGTTGATGAAGAAGGCCAGCAGGTGGGCGTGGTCTTCGATACTGCCAATCCATTTGACACGCCGCGCCTCATGCAGGAGCTGGTGGACTGGGTGCGGTACGCCCGCGACAACAAGACCCTGCATCCCTTGTTGATTGTTTCGGTCTTTGTCGTGGTGTTCCTGGAGATTCACCCGTTCGAAGACGGCAACGGGCGCCTGTCGCGCATCCTGACCACACTGCTCATGCTGCAGTTCGGCTATGGCTACGTGCCCTACAGCTCACTGGAAAGCATCATCGAACAAAACAAGGGGGGGTACTACATCGCACTGCGCCAGACTCAGGGGACGATTCGCACCGAGACTCCCAACTGGCAGCCCTGGCTGGTGTTCTTTCTCTCGTCCTTGAGCTCGCAGGTCAAGCGCCTGTCGGTCAAGGTCGAGAGAGAGCAACTGCTGTCCCAGCGGCTGCCGAAACTGTCCGCCGATCTGGTGGCCCTGGCCAGAGAGCATGGCCGGTTGACCACGGCCCTGGCCGAGCAACAGACCGGTGCAAACAGGGCCACCATCAAAGCCCACCTGGCCAAACTCGTCAGAGATGGCCGCCTGGTCAAGCAGGGTGTCGGCCGCGGCACCTGGTATGTGGCGTCCGGGCGGTGAAATGACTGTTTTTGGCTATTTGTGGCTGTTTTTGTGGCCATCACAGATGCGGAGTCGAGCTCCATAAAAATGGGCGTTGAGCTGCATCAAATGCCCCAAATTCAAAGAGTTATGCTTTTATTGGAGTGAGCAAATGTTGAAGATCATCGCCATCCTCGTGTTTTCGGGCTCGCTCAACGTTGCCGTCGAGACCGATTCCGGTTGGGCTGAGAAGTCGTTTGCCAACACCGCGAATGGTGCAGAAGAATTGATTGGGTTTGCTGAAGAAGCGGTAGGTGATCCACCGGATGGCGTGAGGGTGGTGCTTGGCGCTCTGAGCGAGGAGGACAACTTGGAGCACATCGTCAACCTGTTCAATGCGCTGGAGTTGAAACACGGCTTCGCCACGCCCGAAGAGGTCAAGGCAGCTGCTGCCAAGCATCAACTTCCAGGGCCATCCGCCATCGCAGTGGCCAAGGCTGACCAAGACAAGTTTGGGGCGCTCTACGGACGGACGCCGTAGAGGTGAAGCACCCGTCCGGAGCCATTCATCATCGAACGAAGCGGTTTCATGGCAATCGTTATTGAAAGCTTGGAGCACGAAGTCGGATCAACGACCTTGGCCCAAGTGCGCCACGGCAGATTTCTCTTCAACGCCTTGGTGAACGGAAAGCAGTCAGAACTTCAGCGGCTTCTTGGGCACGAATGTCTTGTCGAGTTGGGGTTCGAGAAAGTCGTAAGTTGGCGGATCGCTGCAGGCTTCAAAGATGAAGACTCCTGCATCAAGGCAAGCGCAGATGTTCCAGGCGGCATCTGTGTCACGGGCGCAGTGCACAGCGTCATGCCGATCAGTTCTGGAGTGAGCTTGGTGGACATGTATCTGCAGACCGGGCCAGAGTTTCTGTGCATCGAGTCGACCGAGCTTGGCGGCACTGTGCCGTTGGTTGGTACGGGGTTGGAGGTCACCTTGTTGGGGCTTTGCTTCTATCCAACGCATTTTTAGTGACCCAGCCTTGGCACCAAACCTGCTAAAGCAAAAGCACAGAGAGGCGAGTGCACCAAAACAGTGACTCGCAGCCTTGAATGACCGCTAGGGTTCCGGGCGCTGCACACCGACACATATATATGTAGTCCGCAGCGCCGCCTGGTCCGAGAGCGGTCGGCCACGATCGTGTGGCTCCACGGAGGGACAAAAGCCCGGGAGAAGCTGGCATGCCGCTGATGCGGTTGCGCGAGCCTCTCTGGCCGTCGTCCCCCCGAACAGGAGCCCGCGCATGTCCACGTCGCCCCCTTCGTTTCCGCTGGTGGCCCCGGCGCCCGTCGCCGAGGCGGCTGCGCTGCAGCCCGCGCCCTTGGCGCCGCCACCGCCGCGCCGCCCGCTGTCCTCGCTCTGGACGGTGCGCGCGCCCATCAACCGCCGCGCCTACTGGGTGCTCGCGCTCTCCGGCCTCGTGTTGCCGCTGCTGGCCTGGGCCGCGCTGGCCGCCTGGGGCGGGCTGGACCCGACCTTCATGCCCTCGCCCGCGGCGGTTCTTGGCAAGTTCTGGGCGCGGCTGACCGAGAACGACCTGCTCAACGACATGGCGATCAGCACCTACCGCGTGGTCGCGGGCTTTGTGCTCTCGGCCGTGTTCGCGCTGCCGCTGGGCCTGTTCATCGGTTCGTTCCGTTCGGTGCAGGCGCTGCTGGAGCCGCTGACCGATTTCATCCGCTACATGCCGGCGGTGGCCTTCATCCCGCTGGTGATGCTGTGGGTGGGCATCGACGAAGGTTCCAAGATCGCCATCATCTTCATCGGCACCTTCTTCCAGATGGTGCTGATGGTGGCCGAGGATGTGCGGCGCGTGCCGGCCGCGCAGGTCGAGGCGGCGCAGACCATGGGCGCCAGCCGCGCCGAGCTGATCGAAAAGGTGATCCTGCCCAGCGCCAAGCCCGCGCTGCTGGACACGCTGCGCATCACCATGGGCTGGGCCTGGACCTACCTGGTGGTGGCCGAGCTGGTGGCGGCCAACTCGGGCCTGGGCTACGCCATCCTGCGCGCGCAGCGCTTCCTGCAGACCGACACCATCTTCGCCGGGATCATCGTCATCGGCCTGATCGGCCTGGCCACGGACCAGCTGTTCCGCCTGGCCCACCGCAAGGCGTTCCCCTGGCTCTACCTGAAAGGCTGACCGCCATGCGCTTTCCCGCCTTCAACCCCCTGGTCTCCAAGATCCAGATCCGCGACCTGCACAAGCGCTTCGACGGCGCGCCGCTGAACGCGCTGGAACACATCAATCTCGACATCGCGCACAACGAGTTCGTCACCTTCGTTGGCGCCTCGGGCTGCGGCAAGAGCACGCTGCTGCGCACCATCGGCGGGCTGGAAACGCACACCAGCGGCGAGCTGCTGGTGGACGGCCGGCCCGTCACCGGCCCCGACATCGACCGCGCCATGGTGTTCCAGCACTACAGCCTCTACCCCTGGATGTCGGTGATGGAGAACATCAAGTTCTGCCGCCAGCTCGCCGCGCACCGCAAGGACCACACCTCGGCGCAGGTCGAGGCCGCCTCGGGCCGCGCCGACGCGCTGCTGCGCCTCATGGGCCTGCAGGCCTCGGCCAACGCCTGGCCCAACCAGCTTTCGGGCGGCATGCAGCAGCGCGTGGCCATTGCGCGCGCACTCATGGGCCGGCCCGGCATCCTGCTGATGGACGAGCCCTTCGGCGCGCTGGACGCGCAGACGCGCGAGGTGATGCACGACCTGATCCGCCACGTGCACCGGCTGGAGCGCGCCACCATCGTCTTCGTCACGCACGACGTGGAAGAAGCCATCTACCTCGGCGGCCGCGTGGTGCTGATGGCGCCGCGCCCGGGCCGCATCGACACCGTCTACGACGTGCCCTTTGGCGACCAGCGCGACCAGGACCTCAAGCACGCGCCCGAGTTCCTGCGGCTCAAGCGCGAGATCCTCGAACGCATCCGCGAGACCTCGGGCATGAAGACCGACCTTGAACAGCTGCAGCGCCTCTCGGGCCTTACGGCCGAGACCGTGTGAACCCGAACGGAGACCCCCCATGAGCCCCACCCACACCTACCCCGTTCCCGAGACGCTCACCGACCCGCTGAGCGTGATCCCCTCCAACCCGCCGGCCGCCATGCCGGTCGACGCGCCCGCGCTGTGGCAGCGTTTTCCGCAAGCCGCGCTGGCGGGGGTGCACACCGGCCACGCCATGTGGAGCGAGGTGATGCCCGGCGGCAGCCACTGGGGCTGGCGCATGCCGCGCGGCAGCGCGATCCGCTTCGTCGCGCTGGAAGCTGGCGCCAACGTGAGCGTGGTCATGTACTCCGCGCTGGAAAAACTCGAGCGCTACAACATGCCCGACAGCCTCAAGGCGCAGCACACCGCGCACTACGGCAAGGGCCATGTGCTGATGAGCGACATGGGCCGCAGCATGGCCAGCGTCACGGCCGACAGCCTGGGCTGGCACGACCCGCTGGGCGCGCTGCTGGACAACGAGCTGATGGACGCGAAGTACGGCGCGCTGCCCTACGAACAGGTGCGCAACGCCATGCACCGCTCGGGCAAGGACGGGCTGCTGATCGAGATCGGCAAGTACGGCCTGACCAAGCGCGACCTCGTGGCGCCGGTCAACCTGTTCAGCAAGGTCAGCGTCGACGAACAGGGCCGCTTTCATTTCGCGAAGGACCACAGCCGCGCGGGCGACTTCGTCGAGCTGCGCTTCGACATGGACGTGATCGTCGCCGTCTCCAGCGCGCCGCACCCGCTGGACCCTGCCCCTGAGTGGGCGCCGAAGAAGGTCGGCCTGCTGGCCTGGCGCTGCGGCCCCGCGCCGGCCAACGACGCCTGCCGCGCCTTCCGCCCCGAGAACGCGCGGGCGCTGCACAACTCGGATGTCCTGTACCTGTGAACGAGGGAGATTCAAAGATGAACGCCACCACCGCCACCGACATCCGCATCCAGGAAAGCGCGCTCGACCCGGCGAATGCCGTGCTCAACCAGCGCCACCCCGCGGGCGAGCCCATCCTGTTTGCGGTCAATCAGGGCCAGACCCTGCGCATCGTCGACCTGGAAGGCAACCAGGCCGCCGACGTGATCTTCTACAACCGCGACGACCTGGCCGAGCACTACAGCGCCACCGACACCATGCTGCACCAGGGCGGCATCTACCTGACCACCGGCTCGGTCATCCGCAGCAACGACGCGCGGCCCATGCTCACCATCGTGGCCGACACCTGCGGCCGGCACGACACGCTCGGCGGCGCCTGCGCGGCCGAGAGCAACACCGTGCGCTACGCACTGCAGAAGAAGTTCATGCACAGCTGCCGCGACAACTACCTGATTGCGCTGCAGCGCGCCGACATGGGCCTCACCAAGCGCGACCTGGTGCCCAACATCAACTTCTTCATGAACGTGCCAGTGACCGGCGAAGGCGGGCTGAAGTTCGACGACGGCGTGTCCGGCCCGGGCAAGTACGTGGAGATGCGCGCCGAGATGGACCTGTGGGTGCTCATCAGCAACTGCCCGCAGCTCAACAACCCCTGCAACGCCTACAACCCCACGCCGATCCAGCTCCTGGTGTGGAACCCCGCCTGACCGAACCCTTGTGAAACCGGCCAGCAGGACGGCCTGCTGCGCGACACCCCTCGGCAGGACGGCCTGCCACCGGAGAGCCCATGTTCCGCAAGGTCCTGATCGCCAACCGCGGCGCCATCGCCTGCCGCATCATCCGCACGCTCAAAGCCCTGGGCGTGCAGAGCGTGGCCGTGTATTCCGAAGCCGACGCGCAGGCGCGCCATGCGCGCGAGGCCGACGAGGCTTACCTGCTCGGCCCCGCGCCCGCGGCCGAGAGCTACCTCAGGGCCGAGCGCATCCTGCAGATCGCCAAGGACTGCGGCGCCGAGGCCATCCACCCCGGCTACGGCTTCCTGTCGGAGAACCCGGGCTTTGCCCAGGCCTGCGAAGACGCGGGCATCGCCTTCATCGGCCCCACGCCCGAGCAGATGCGCGCCTTCGGCCTGAAGCACACGGCGCGCGATCTGGCCGAACAGCGCGGCGTGCCGCTGCTGCCCGGCACCGGCCTGCTGGCCGACGCGGCGCAGGCCCGCGCCGAGGCGCTGCGCATCGGCTACCCGGTCATGCTCAAGAGCACGGCCGGCGGCGGCGGCATCGGCATGCGCCTGGTGTGGAGCGAAGACGAACTCAGCGACGCGTTCGCCTCGGTGCAGCGCCTGGCCAGCGCCAACTTCAAGGACGCTGGCCTGTTCCTGGAAAAGTACGTCGAGCAGGCGCGCCACATCGAGGTGCAGGTCTTCGGCGACGGCGCGGGCACGGTGCTCGCGCTGGGCGAGCGCGATTGTTCGGTGCAGCGGCGCAACCAGAAGGTGATCGAAGAGACGCCCGCGCCGGGCCTGACCGACGCGCAGCGCCACGAGCTGCACGCCACCGCGGTGCGCCTCGCGCAGGCGGTGAACTACCGCTCGGCCGGCACGGTGGAATTCGTCTACGACGCCGCCACCGGCCAGTTCTATTTCCTCGAAGTCAACACCCGCCTGCAGGTGGAACACGGCGTGACCGAGCAGGTCACCGGTGTCGATCTGGTCGCGTGGATGGTGCAGCTCGCGGCCGGCGACCTGCCGCCGCTGGCCACACTCGCGCCCACGCCGCAGGGCGCGTCCATCCAGGTGCGGCTGTACGCCGAAGACCCGGCCAAGAACTTCCAGCCCAGTGCCGGATTGCTGACCGAAGTCGTCTTCCCCACAGATGCGCCACACCATGCCCGCGTGGACGGCTGGGTCGAGCGCGGCACCGAGGTGCCCGCCTGGTACGACCCCATGCTGGCCAAGCTCATCGTCACCGCGCCCGACCGCGAACAGGCGCTGGTCAAGCTCGACGCCGCGCTGGCCGCCACCCGCCTGGCCGGCATCGAGACCAACCTGGGCTACCTGCGCCAGGTGGTGCGCGACCCGGTGTTCCGCGAAGGCCGGCAAGTCACGCGTTTCCTCAACAGCTTCCACTTCCGGCCCGCGACCGTCGAAGTGGTAGAGCCCGGCGTGCAGACCAGCGTGCAGGACTGGCCGGGCCGTCTCGGCCACTGGGACGTGGGCGTGCCGCCCAGCGGCCCCATGGACGCCTACGCCCACCGCATGGCCAACCGCCTGGTGGGCAACGCCGACGACGCGGCCGCGCTGGAGATCACGCTCTCCGGCCCCACGCTGCGCTTCAACGCGGATGCCGTGATCGCCGTGACCGGTGCACCGGTGAAGGTGCTGCTCGACGGCGCGCCGCTTGCCCAGTGGCAGAGCCACCGCGTGCCCGCCGGCAGCGTGCTCGCCATCGGCCGCGCCGAGGCCGGCGCGCGCCTGTGCCTGGCTGTCGGCGGCGGCTTCGACGTGCCGCTGTACCTGGGCAGCCGCAGCACCTTCACGCTCGGCCAGTTCGGCGGCCACGCCGGCCGCCACCTGCGCACCGGCGACGTGCTGCACCTGGCCGCGCCGGGCGCCGGCACCGCGGGCGTGAGCGTGTCCGGCGACACCGTGCCCGCCTTCACCCACCACTGGGATGTGGGCGTGCTCTACGGCCCGCACGGCGCGCCCGACTTTTTCACACCCGATGACGTCACCACCTTCTTCGCCACCGACTGGGAGGTGCACTACAACTCCAGCCGCACCGGCGTGCGCCTGATCGGCCCCAAGCCGCAGTGGGCGCGTGCTGACGGTGGCGAGGCCGGCTTGCACCCCTCGAACATCCACGACAACGCCTACGCCATTGGCGCCATCGACTTCACCGGCGACATGCCGGTCATCCTCGGCCCCGACGGCCCCAGCCTCGGCGGCTTCGTCTGCCCCGCCGTGGTGATCAACGCCGAACTCTGGAAGCTCGGCCAGCTGCGCCCCGGCGACACGGTGCGCTTCCACCGCCTCTCGCTCGATGAAGCACTCGCGCGCAGTGCGTCTGTCGAGGCCGCGCTGACCTCGCTCACGCAGGCCCTGCCCGCCACGCCGGCCGACGACGCCACCGCCCACCCCACACCCATCGTCCTGGCCGACCCCGCGCGCGAAGACGAGGCCGTGCCCGCCATGGTGGTGCGCCAGGCCGGCGACCGTTACCTGCTGGTCGAGTTCGGCCCGCTGGTGCTCGACATCGAACTGCGCCTGCGTGTGCACGTGCTCATGCAGGCGCTGCAAGCGCGCATGGCAGCGGGCACCCTGCCCGGCATCGTCGACATGACGCCCGGCATCCGTTCGCTGCAGCTGCACTTCGACCCCGCCAAGGTCTCGCGCGCCGAGTTGCTGAAGGTGCTGGTCGAGGCCGAGGCCGCGCTGCCCGCCGTCGACGACATGGAAGTGCCCAGCCGCATCGTGCACCTGCCGCTCAGCTGGGACGACCCGCAGACCAAACTGGCGATCGAGAAGTACATGCAGTCGGTGCGGCCCGACGCGCCCTGGTGCCCGAGCAACATCGAGTTCATCCGCCGCATCAACGGGCTGGACCGCATCGACGATGTGTTCAAAGTCGTGTTCGACGCCAGCTACCTGGTGCTGGGCCTGGGCGACGTGTACCTGGGCGCGCCGGTGGCCACGCCGGTGGACCCGCGCCACCGCCTGGTGACCACCAAGTACAACCCCGCGCGCACCTGGACGCCAGAGAACGCCGTCGGCATCGGCGGCGCCTACCTCTGCGTCTACGGCATGGAAGGCCCCGGCGGCTACCAGTTCGTGGGCCGCACGCTGCAGATGTGGAACCGCTGGCGCCACGGTGAGCCCGGCTCCGTGTTCGAGCAGCCCTGGCTGCTGCGCTTCTTTGACCAGATCCGCTTCGTGCCGGTGGACCAGGACGAGCTGCTGCGCATCCGCGCCGCCTTCCCGCACGGCGGCTACGCGCTGCAGATCGAAGAGACCAGCTTCAGCCTGCGCGACTACCGCCGCTTCCTGGCCGACAACGCCACCAGCATCGGCGCCTTCAAGGCGCAGCAGCAGGCCGCCTTCGACGCCGAGCGCGAGCGCTGGGCCGCGAGCGGCCAGCTCACCTACGCGGGCGACGTTGACGTGGCCTCGGCCGACGCCAGCGTCGAGCTGGACCTGCCGCCCGGTGGCCGCCCGCTGGCCAGCAGCGTGCCCGGCAGCGTGTGGAAGGTGCTGGTCAGCGAAGGCCAGCGCGTGGCCGCCGGCGACGTGCTGCTCGTCGTCGAGTCCATGAAGATGGAATTCAGCGTGCTCGCCCCGCACGACGCCACCGTGCACCGCCTCATGTGCCGCGAAGGCGCGCCCGTGGCCGCCGGCCAGGACGTGCTGGTTCTCGTCACCGAAAAATGAACAAAACCAAATCAGCGGAGCCCACCATGACCACCCACCTCCAGGACCTGTCCTTCGACCTCGCCAGCCTGCGCGCCGCCTACGCCGCCGGCACCCCGGTGCGCGCCGTCATCGCCGAAGCCATGCGCCGCTGCGCGAGCGACGCGAACCACGCCTTCATCCACCGCCTGACCGACGCGGAGATCGAGCCCTATGTCGCCCGTTTGGAAAGTGCTGACGGCGTGGACCCGGCCAGCCTGCCGCTGTACGGCGTGCCCTTCGCGCTCAAGGACAACATCGACCTCGCGCACATCCCCACCACCGCGGGCTGCCCCGAATACGCCTACACGCCCACGGAGAGCGCCTTTCTCGTGCAGCAGCTCATCGCGGCCGGCGCCGTGCCGCTGGGCAAGGCCAACCTCGACCAGTTCGCCACCGGCCTCAACGGCACCCGCTCACCCTACGGCGCCTGCCGCAACGCCTTCAACCCCGACTTTGTTTCGGGCGGCTCCAGCAGCGGCTCGGCCGTGAGCGTGGCCAAGGGCTGGGTCAGCTTCTCGCTGGGCACCGACACGGCCGGCTCGGGCCGCGTGCCCGCCAGCTTCAACAACCTCATCGGCCTCAAGCCCACCATCGGCCTGCTCTCGGCCATCGGCGTGGTGCCGGCCTGCCGGTCGGTGGACACGGTGTCCATCTTCGCCCTCACCGCCGCCGACGCGCAGGCCGTGCTGGCCGTGGCCGCTGTGCCCGACGAAGCCGACGCCTTCAGCCGCGCCGCCAAGCCCTTCGGCGTCGACTTCTCGGCCGGCGCCTTCCGCTTTGGCGTGCCGCGCCCGCAAGACCTCAACTTCTTCGGCAACGAAGCGGTCGTCGCGCTGTTCGCGCAGAGCATCGAGCGCCTCCACGCCCTCGGCGGCACCGCGGTCGAGGTCGACCTCGCGCCCTTCCTCGACGCCGCGCGCCTGCTCTACGAAGGCCCCTGGGTCGCCGAGCGCTACGTCGCGATCAAGGACTTCATCGAAGCGCAGCCCGAAGCCGTGTTCCCGCCCGTGCGCAGCATCATCGAAGGCGGCAAGAGCAAGACCGCGGCCGACGCCTTCGCCGCGAGCTACAAGCTCAAGGCGCTCAAGCGCGTGTGCGACGCCGTGTGGAAAGACATCGACTGCCTGCTCACGCCGACGGCGGGGACGATCTACCGCATCGCCTACATGCAGGCCGACCCGATCCGCCTGAACAGCAACCTGGGCCACTACACCAACTTCATGAACCTGCTGGACTACGCCGCCGTCGCGGTGCCCGCCGGCTTCCAGGCCAGCGGCGACGCGCAAGGCCTGCCCTGGGGCGTGACCCTGGCCGCGCCCGCGTTCAAGGACGTGCCCCTGCTGCGCCTGGCCGACCGCTTCCATCGCGCGCAGGCCGCGCTGTCACTCGGCGCCACCACCGCACCGCTGGCCGACACCCCCGCCATCAACAGCACCGATCTGCCCAAAGGCAGCAACACCGCCGGTACCGTCAAGGTTGCGGTCTGCGGCGCACACCTCAGCGGCCTGCCGCTCAACTGGCAACTCACACAACGCGGCGCGCGCCTGCTCGGCGCGGTGCAGTCCGCACCCGAATACAGGTTCTACGCCCTCGCCGGCGGCCCGGTCCAGCGGCCCGGCATGGTGCGCGTCAACGAAGGCGGCGCCGCTATCGACATGGAAGTGTGGGAACTGCCCGCCGAACACTTCGGCAGCTTCGTCGACGGCATCCCCGCGCCGCTGGGCATCGGCAAGGTGAAGCTGGCCGATGGCAGCTGGGTCAGCGGGTTTGTGTGTGAGGCGATCGGGGTGGAGGGCGGGACCGAGATCACGCAGCTTGGTGGCTGGAGGGCCTGGCTGACGCAGAAGGGCTAAGGCTTAGCATCCGCTCTAGGCGAGAGGGACCGAAATACAGCAGTTGCAGTCATTCGCCGGTCACGCCCGAAAGACCTGTGTGTGGAAAGGGTAGACGTTTGACATATTGAAAAGTGATCGCCCTCTCCAACTGGTATCAAGTCATTGCCAACATCGCCTACACAGCAGTGCGCAACGTCTGCTTGTGATTGATTCAAGCTAGCACTACCAACCTACCGGGACACATAACTTCAGGCCGCCTTGCCTGTGGATGCGAAGACGGAACTGTGAAGCCCAAGCAAGGTGGGCCGGCGCTCCGGGCGTGGGGTTGCTTTGGGCAGGTCGATCGTGATTGCAACCCCGGTGCCGCGATTTTCAGCCTTAATGGACCCGCTCATCTTGCTCAAGTACATCCGAGCAACGAAAAGTCCTTGGCCTTTGTTGTTTGGCCCGTCGCTGCTAGAAGCACCGTAGTTGAAGATGGATTCGAGGTCTCCGTCGATATGACTTCCCTCGTTATAGATCTCTACTGTTGCCCACGTCGCCGACTCGCTCAAGTTGATATACACATTACTGCTGGGAGTGCGTAGGCGCCGAGCGTTGTCCAAGATGTGTTCCAGTACCTGTTCGAAATTGATCGGATCGAAGCTCGCCAACACCGATCCTGCCGTTGAAGAGAAAACCACCAACATCGCCTCGTCTGAGGCGTTCTCGCAGTACACAGATAGATACTCTGCGATATCGAGTTCTTCGATGACGATGCGGCCGCTCTGGATGCCTGCCTCGATACTCGTCGCTGCGTAGAGTGCTTCGACGGCTCGATCCATGCGCTCAAGCAAAGTGCTCACAGCAGGATTGCTGTGCTCCAACTTCAATAGCGTTTGGAGTGGAGAGCGGATCTCATGGCCGATCGCCTCGAGCACTGCCTGACGCGTCTTGATGCGGGCGTCATCTGCCCGATGCTTGTAAGACAGTCGCCTGTCCCTGGAACTGCTGCGGCGCACAAGCACCTCAATGATGCGAGCCAAAGCCCCCGTCTCGTCTTGCCGCATTGAGAACGCCTTCAACTCCTGCGTGTGAAGAGGTCTGTAAGCAATCTTCGCGGCAATCTTCGAAATCTGCCAGATGCGCGAGATGGCAGCCAGACAAACAAATGCAAGGATGGCAATGAGTAGCACGCCAAGCGACAACCACAAGAATGCACGCGCCACGATGGCCGGCATGGGGAAGGGGTTGCTGGCCAGCGTCGCAACTATCGGCGAGCCTTGGGAGAACGGCATTTCGACCTTAACGCGACGAACGCTGCGTCCGCTGATAGAAGAAATCACATGGGCGGTCCACCAGTCCGATAGCTTCTGAAAGGCGTCAAAGCGACCGGGTTGCGCATTTGCTTCAAGCTGGCTTGACTCCCAGATCTTCCGTCCATTTCGCGTGATCTCTAGGTGTGAATTCGACTTGATGTTTTGTCGATAAGACTGCTCCACAGAAGCCAGCGCCGTTCCGATAGTGTCCGAGGAGACGCTGAATCGGGCCATAGCCTTGTCGCCGTCTAGATGGGCAATATCGATTCCCACAGTGATGTTCGCAAGCGAAGGCGCTGGCCAGATCGATGAGCCGTCTGTTAGTAGTTCCGCTGAGTCGATCCTTCCAACGACCGTGACGTAATTTGCGCTCACATCGGCGCCATCAGACTGTTGGCTTTCAAAGGCCTGCGCGTTGATTCGCCTGATAAGTGCTCCATCTTCGGTGTATGCAGTGACTTCATGTAATCCATCAAAACGCTTGAGCTGTGATGGATACCGGCTTTCCGCAAGAGGAGGTGTCTCGAAGACGAGCAGCGCAACAAGTTGGCGCTGACCATTGAATCGGAGTCGGATGTAGTCAGAAGTTGTTGGTGAGGTGCCACGTCTATGACGAGAAATTGCTGGCGATGGGAATTTCAAAGTGAAGTAGACGTATCGCCCTGCTGGATCGTTGGCCAGGGTAGCCATGCATGCGCGCAAGCCAAATGCAGCGCCCAGTGGACTCCCTTTTTGAACTGGAAACTCAGTATCGCAAGCCTGCGGAGCGTTCCACTGAAGGTTCTGTGCTTGAACGTACTTTGCGTTGGCCGTGCGTATAAGGTACTCAAAGAATGGCTTCTGGACGCTGCCAATCGTCAGCTTCCTTCCTGCAGCGGAGTACTGCGAGGGGTCGTCGAGCAGGAATGTCCCATCTTCGGTTCGCGTAGCTAGTAAAAAGCTCGTCAACTCCGCCCCAAGAATTGCTTGACGAGTGGTTAGGTCCTCAGCGTCAGCCGTCCTGACGATATCGCGCACTGCACCTATGGAAACGATCAGAAGAAGAAAAAATAGAACTGCAGTCGATATCGAAAGAGCGAACTTGCGCCAGTTTAAAAACTGCTTAATTTTCATTCCAAACGTACCCCTTTGCGGGCACGGTCTTGATGGCAGAGAATGTTTGATCAACATCCTTGAAGCGCGCCCTGACGGTCGAAATGTGAGTCATCAATGCGGCGTCACTCTGCGCAGTGGACATTTGCTTCAATAGCACGCTCTTTTGCACTGTCTTTCCCATCGACTCCACCAATACATGTACGAGTCGTGACTGGGTCATAGTGAGCCTGACCGGTATTCCCTTCCATCTCCATGCCAGCGTACGCGTCGGGTCTCGGGTCAGCGAGGAGCCTGCGAGGGCTTCAGAGGCTACGCCGTCATCGCTTTCGTTGTTGTCAGTCTTTGCGCGTAGCGCGTGCTGCACTTTGTTTACAAGATCCGAGTCCCGAATCGGCTTGCTGACGAATTCGTAGGCATCCAACGAAAGTGCAATGTCCGGAATATTTTCAGCGTCAATACCAGACACGATGATCGTCGGTGTCTTACTACTCCCTAGCAGTTGAAGGAGCTTCAGGCCCGCGTACTTGAGTCCTGGTCGAAGCGGGTCAGGGCCTAAGTCGACGTCAACGATAGCAACATCAAACTCTGTTGCCTCTATCAGAGTGACCGCGCCAGCGCGATCGTACGCGACAGAGACGCGTATGCCGGGCAACCTACTAAGCAAGTTGGCCATGTACTTATTTATGACGACATCATCATCGACGACTAGGGCGTGAGGCATGTGAGTTTGGGTTTCGTAGTTTCTTGAGCGTACTCGGATACAGCCTGCTGGTGAATTCGGGTTCCTTGAGGTGCCTTCAGATTTCTTAAGGGCAGCACGCTGTTTATGAAGAGCTTCGTATGGCGAATTTCGCTCTTTTTAGGCTCGCGCCTTGAGAATAAACACAGTTCAAACGCGACGTAGACCAGCAACTCTGCCCATTCGACAAGCTTGTTGGCAGCCAGGGCTTGGTTGTGTTTTGAACTACCGAAACAGTCTCGCGCAATAACACTGCCCAGATACGTACAAAAGTGAAAGAAGAATATGGCCAAAGTTCAAATCACCTGTATCACGAAATCTCAGCCACAGGGAGGTCACGAGCACATCACTCACGCAGGCAACCCCAAAGGACCGTGGAAGTGGTCCGTAGAGAAGATTATTGACAGCATCGACAGCAAGACCAACACGTTCTATGTCCGCAACGCCCGTGGCGATGAAGCATACGTTGGCGTGGTGCGCCCATCTGGCCGCCGTCCGTACATCCGCACCTATGCAGACGGCGTCTGGACGGACAACCTGCTCTCGCTGACCGCCTGCTCTCTACCGTAAACAGCTCACGCAAAGCTGATTGATGGCCTAACCACACTCAACCACCTTGGGGAATAAATGCCTGCGCTGCTCCAACCAAACTCCCATCCAGCAGTTCCTGGACGGCGTGTCTCTCACCGATCATCTGCACGTTTCTTCTACCTAATCGACGCGATTGGGCGGCTGCACGAGCCAACATCTACGCAGTTAGATGCGTTGGAATCCTCATATCGCAGCACCGCTGAGTTCTTGTCGACCTGTCCAGAGTTCAACGGCCTGCTGCATGAAATTCATGCTCACGGCTCACGACAACTTGGCACGCTCGTCAGACCCATGGATGAAACACGCGAAGGGTTTGACATCGACCTCATTGCTCGCCTACATGGTCGGGCGATGCGCGAGTATGGTGGAGCCGCAGGACCTGCTCGACTACTCAACAATCTCTTCGCCGCGTTGGAGCGCTACGCCAACGCGCACGGCCTTCGCATCCAACGCTGGGAGCGCTGCGTCACACTTGAGTACGCTGACAGCATGTTCGCCGACATTGCCCCCATCATCGACGAGCCCTCTATCGTCAGCATCTACGGTGACACGCTCGGACGCATTCCCGACCGCAAATTACACATCTACGATAAGACCAACCCGAAAGGCTACGCAAGAGCCTTTGACAAGGCTGCGGCAATCTCACCGAACTTCACGTCCAGCCTGGAATTCACGGAAGCCTTTGAGGCCGAAACTCGCGCCAATGTCACACCATTGCCCGTCGCTGAGGAAGTGTTCAATCGGTTGCTCAGTCGCCTTGTACAAATGCTGAAGCTGCACCGCAACGTCGCATTCGGCACAGCCGTCGGCACCTCAGCAGACCTGGCTCCTTCGTCCGTCTTCGTTACGACTCTTGCCGCCGCCGCCTACGCCGTTCAAGCGCCCCTGCCCCACCACAGCCCGTTGGAGCTGCTGCTCGATATTGTCGAAACCCTGCCTGTGTACTTTGAACGCACGCTCCTGCAGAACGGCGCCGAGCACTGGGTGCTTCAAAACCCATCGGCGCCGGGCGAAAACCTAGCGTCAAGCATGAACACTCCGGCACGGCAAGCTGCGTTCAACTCGTGGCATGGACTCATCAAGGAGCAGTTGGCCGATATCGTCGAATCGATTGAAGCCCAGGCGGGTATGGGCGTGCTGCTGGCCAAGCTGGAAACCGCGTTCGGCAAGCGCGCTGCCCGGGCGATCCGGAACGAAGAGGCCCGGCAGCGCCAGAGTACGGCTGGTATTGGCAAAGTCGTACTGCTCTCGTCCGGTGCCCCTATCGCCACGACCGCACGCGCGCACACTTTTTTTGGTGATTGATGAAAGCGGCCATTCCAGTCGCCCTGCCTACGCTGGCTCAGCGGGCCATGGAGCTTAGAGGGATAGGGATGCCCGGTGCCACGGTGCGCCTAGTTGGCGGCAGGGAGTTGCAGTTCCGCTTCTCGGTGAGACCCAGTCGATTCGGGCGCGACTATGGCTGCCTACTGCGCCTGAGCCCAGATTCACGTGCGCCCGAGGTGTTCGTCATGTCCCCGAATCTCCTATCCCTAGCTGGCAGCGATCCGATTCCGCACGTCTACCGGCACGATGGAGTGGGCGTCTTGCTTTGCCTCTGGTGGCCGAAGCGGCGTGAGTGGGCGCCCCAGCTCAAGCTGATAGAGACCTTCATCCCGTGGACTGAGGAGTGGCTCTGGTACTTTGAGGACTGGTTGACAACTCGCATCTGGGCAGGAGGCGGTGAACACCCGACGTTGCCGCGCAAGCGCCGGGCACTCAAGTTAGATGTAGCCGTATCGACAGGGGACTAAGGGAAGCGGTATGCCCAGATCTATCGAAGATGGATTCCAAGACTTCCTCATCAAGTTGAAAGCCAAGGCCCCCGAAACCGAGGCTGCAACTCGACACCGTGCGTCGATCCAGCAATGCCTCATCGGAAACTTCGGACTTACGCGCTTCGTGCGTATCGGTTCATTCGGCAATGGGACCAGCGTCTCCGGCTTCAGCGATATCGACTACCTCGCATCTATCCCTACCGCCCGATTGACCCAATCTTCGACATACTCGCTGTCAAAAATCCGCGATGCCCTTGATACACGCTTTCCAAAAACCGGCGTCCGGGTGAACACGCCTGCTGTAGCAGTGCCATTTGGCACTTACAGGTCCGAATCTACCGAGGTTGTCCCAGCAGATTACATCGGCGAGTCCAATGGGCACAAGGTCTACGAGATAGCGGATGGCGGTGGCGGTTGGATGCGCATCAGCCCGGATTCTCACAACGACTATGTCGCTCGCATTGACAGGCGCTTGGACGGCAAGGTCAAGCCGCTGATCCGCTTCATCAAGGCTTGGAAGTTCCATCGCAGTGTTCCACTCTCTTCGTTCTATTTGGAAATGCGCGTCGCCAAGTATGCAGAGAGCGAGCCCTCCATTGTCTATGACATAGACGTGGCTCGAGTGCTGAAGAGTTTGTGGGACCACCAACTGGCTAAGCTCCAGGAGCCTACTGGCTTCTCTGGCTTTGTAGCTGCGTGTAAGAGTGAAGCGCAGCGTGAGGACGCGCTGTCCAAACTCAGCACAGCTGTCATGAGGGCTCAGAAGGCGCGCAAGGCGTCTATCGATGGCGCGACTTCTGACGCGTTCTATTGGTGGCGCCTCCTATACAACGAAGCATTTCCTAACTACTACTGCTGAGGCGCACCGGATGTCCAAATCAGATCCAGTCCGTGAGAACTACTACGCATCTGTTGATCGCGCCGAGAAGACTGCAGACGGCTTGTTCTATGTGACGGCAATCCTTTCGATCATCTCGCTGTTCGTTGAGAGGGCCATGTATCCCCTCGAGTACGAAATAGTCCAGACGAGCTTCGCTGTCTGCGTTATCACGCTGTTCATCGTTGGTGTCGTCAACCGCCTGTATTGGACGCCGCGCGCCGAAGACAAGCGCAGACAGGACTTCTTCGCCAGCGCCTGCGGCGTAACCCTAAGCCACCAGAAGACCGATGGCTACTACAACAACGACTTAACCGATCCCGTCGACCGGATGGCAGCTCAGGTGATGGAGAACAGCCACTTCAGCAAGGCCATCGTATTGCGTATGGCCAGCACTGAACGTATCAAAGTTGCAACCTACGGCGCGCTGTGGTTCATCTGTGTGCTCAACCGGCACGCCGATCTCGGTCTGATCGTTGCGGCATCCCAGGCTGTCTTCAGCGAGCAAATCCTGTCGAAGTGGCTGAGGTTGGAATGGTTGCGAATCCGGTTTGAGAATACCTACGACGAAATGCATCGGATATTCCAATCGAAACCACCAACGCCAACGTTCAGGGCCCAAACGCTGGAGTCACTCGGTAAGTACGAGACAGCAAAGGCAACAGCAGGCATCACGTTGTCGTCAAGTCTCTTCCACAAGATGAATGACCAGTTGTCTGCTGAGTGGGACCTGATCAAGGCTGACCTCTGCATCTAGCGGTAGGTGAGAAAAGTCTTGGTAACGGCAGTGCGCAGTGCCTGGACACTCACCTCCGACCAGAACGCCAGGGCCCAAAGCATCCTCTGCCCGACGTTTGTCAACAATGGTCCAAATTTTCGATCAGTCAATTCAGGTCTTGCTCAGTAAATGACTGGATGAAGGATCCGCGAATGTTCAGGTACCACCTTGGAAAGACCGAAGTCAGCCCATGGCGGTCCTAAAGTGGAGCCGAAACTTTCGCCAAAGCCACTAAGGCTCACCCCCCACCTCGCGCCAAGCTCCGTCCCACCCGCTCACTCGCCCGGCGCAGCCGCTCCTTGAGCACGGGCGGCTCCAGCACATCAAACTCCACGTCCAGCGCAATGAGCCAGTAGACCAGCGAGTCCAGCTGGCCCGTGCCGCAGAGCATGAGGCAGTGCGCGTCGTCGATCGTTTCCAGCGTGGCGGCGGATGGGGGGATGGTCTTGGCCATCACCTCGCGCGGCTGGTGCAGCACCACGCGCGCCTGGTCGCCCTGCGGGTGCACGCCGGCCATGGCCCCGGTGACGTAGGCGCGCAGGTCGCCCGCGGGCGGCGGGCGTGGCGCGAAGTGCGCGCCGGTGCGGGGTGTGCCCTGCACACGGTCGATGCGGAAGGTGCGCCAGTCGTCGCGCGCCGGGTCCCAGGCCACCAGGTACCAGTGGTGGCCGGTGTGCACCAGCCCGTGCGGCTGCACCTGGCGCACGCTGGCCTGGCCGCGCAGGTCGCGGTAGCTGAAGCCCACCTGCAACTGGTCGCGGCAGGCCGTGGCCAGGGTGGCGAGCACGCTGGCGTCGATGGTGGGCCCCATGCGCTGCACCGGCACGATGGCCGAGCGCAGCGCACCCGTGCGGCGGCGCAGGCGGGTGGGCATCACCTGTTCCAGTTTCACCAGCGCGCGCAGCGAGCTTTCTTCCACACCGCTCACGGTGCCGGCCGCGGCGATCTGCAGGGCAATGGCCACGGCCAGCGCCTCTTCGTCGTCCAGCAGCAGCGGCGGCAGCGTCTGCCCGGCGCGAAACGCGTAGCCGCCCGCCACGCCGCTGCTGGCGTGGATGGGGTAGCCGAGCTGGCGCAGCCGGTCGATGTCGCGCCGCAGCGTGCGCGGGTGCACCGCCAGCCGCTCGGCCAGCTCGGGGCCGGCCCAGTGGCTGCGGGTCTGCAGCAGCGAGAGGACGCGCAGCAGGCGCGAGGACGATGACAGCATGGACGCACTCTAGCGTTTATCGAGGGCCGGAACTGTCCGCAATGGGCGCGACATTGCAGCCACGGGTTCGGCGCGGTGTCGGGCCCGCCAACCACCGTCTTTAAGGAGCCCCTCATGTCCAAGATCGTTCTCTACTGGTACCCCATGTCCAGCGCTACCCCGGTCGCCTGCGCCCTCGCCGAACTCGGCGTGTCGCACGAGCGCGTCAAGGTCGACATCACCACCGGCGAGCAGCGCCGGCCCGACTACCTGGCCCTCAACCCCAACGGCAAGGTGCCCACCCTCACGGTGGACGGCGCGCCGATGTTCGAGGCGCTGGCCATCGAGCTGTGGCTGGGCCACACCTATGGCGTGAAAAGCGGCCTGTGGCCGGCCGGCGGCACGCCGGAACACCTGCAGGCCATGTCGTGGAGCACCTGGGCCTATGTCACCTACGGCGCGCAGGTGTTTCGAATGCAGGCCGCGAAAGACATGGGCACGCCCGGCGACGCGCACGGCACCGCGGCGCACAAGGCCATCGACGAACTGCTCACCGTGCTCGACGGGCGCCTGAGCGAGCGGCCCTGGTTGCTCGGCGATGCGTACACGCTGGCCGACCTGGTCGTGGCGTCGGTGATCGGCTACAGCGTCTACCTGGGGGCGCCGGTGGCCGACCATCCGACCACGAACGCCTGGCTGCAGAAGGTGCAGGCACGCCCGGCGATGCAGATCGACGCCTGACCACATCGGCGCGCCCTGCCGTTTTCACTAGGTCGGGCGGAGCGTGTGCGGGGTGAGAATGAAGCGATGAGCACCTCCACCTCCTCCTTTCTCTCCGACGCCGACAGCACCCAGGTCACGACCTACACCTGGGCCGACGTGGACGGCCCACCCGCCGGCGTGGTGCAGATCGCCCACGGGCTGGCCGAACACGGCGAACGCTACGACCGCTTTGCCCGGGCGCTCAACGCGGCCGGCTTCGTGGTCCACGCGGTCGACCACCGCGGGCACGGGCGCACCGCCAACGGGCGGCTGGGTGACTTCGGCGCCGCCGGGTTCGGCGGCCTGATCGCCGATGTGGCGCAGTTCGGCGCCACGCTGCGTGCGCGGCACGGTGGTCTGCCGGTGTTTCTGTTCGCGCATTCGATGGGCTCGTTTGCCGCGCAGGCGGCCATGCTCGACCACTCTGCCACCTGGTCGGGTGTGGTGCTGTCCGGCTCGACCGCGCTGGACGCGTTTGCCGCGGCCATGGCCAACGCGCCCGCGGACGGACCCGCAGGGCTCGAAGCCTTCAACGCGGGCTTCGAACACCGCACGGGCTACGAATGGCTGTCCCGCGATCCCGCCGAGGTGGACGCCTACGTGGCGAACCCCTGGTGCGGCTGGGACGTGCCGGCCGATGTGATCCCTGCCCTGTTTGCGCCCGCACCCCGCGTGGCCGACCCGGCGCGGCTGGCCGGCATCCGCCGCGACCTGCCAGTGCTGATCGCCTCCGGCGACGCCGACCCGCTGGCCGGCGGCGGCGCGCTGATCCAGCTGCTGGGCCAGCGCTACCGCGACGCGGGCCTGGCCGACGTGACGGTGAAGCTGTACCCCGGTGGCCGCCACGAAATCCTGAACGAGACCAACCGCGATGAGGTGACGGCCGACATCGTGGCCTGGCTGCGCGCCCACGCGGGGTAGGCGCCGTCCTAGACCGTCGGCACCGTGCCACCGTCGATCAGGTGCTCCGACCCTGAGATGGAGCCCGCGCGCGGCGACACCAGGAAGGTGATCAGATCGGCCACCTCTTCTGGCTTGGCTGGTCGTCCGAGCGGGATGCCCCCCAGCGACTGCATGATGATCCGCTGACCGCCTTCGTAGTCCGTCCCGGCCTGGCGGGCCAGCCGCTCGGCCAGAGCCACCGAGGCCTCCGTCTCGATCCAGCCGGGCGCGACGCTCAGCACGCGAACGCCCTTGGGTGTCACCTCTTTCGACAGCGCCTTGCTGTAGGTGGACAGGGCCGCCTTGGCCGCGGCGTAGGCGGTGGTCGATTCCGGCAGCGGCAGCAGGCGCTGGATGGAACTGACGTGAACGATGACGCCGGAACCCTGGGCCAGCATGGCGGGCAGCAGCGCGCGGTCGAGCCGCACGGCCGGCATCAGGTTCTGGTTCAGTTCGTTGAACCAGTGCGCATCGTCCAGGGCCGCGAAGCCGCCGCCCGGCGCGCTGGAGCCACCCAGCACATTGACCAGGATGTCCACGCCGCCCCATTGGCTGAGGACCGACTGCGCCACGTCCGCCACGCCTCGCGCCGTGGTGAGATCGGCGGCGATGTAGGTCACGCCGTCGATGGCCGTTGCGGGCAGCGAACGCGCCGTCGTCATCACCTGTACGCCCGCTGCGTGCAGGCCGCGCACCAAGGCGGCGCCCACGCCCTTGGTGCCGCCCGAGACCAGCGCGCGCTGGCCTTGAAGTTGAAGATCGAAGCTCGTCATGTGAAGACTCCTGTTGGTTGGAGCCCTCAGGATGCAAGCGCCGGAGAAATTAGTGAATCACCTAGAATCTGAACGGGTTGTTTAGCAATGAATACACAATGCGCGGCTCCGACTACGCCGAACTGAAAGCCTTTGCCGCCGTGGTCGAGCGCAGCAGCTTTGCGCGGGCCGCCGAGCACCTGGGTGTGTCGCCTTCCGCGCTGAGCCAGACCATCCGCCAGCTCGAAGCGCGGCTGGGTGCGCGGCTGCTGAACCGCACCACGCGCAGCGTGGCACCGACCGCAGCGGGCGAGCAGCTGTACGCCCGCATCGCACCGCTGTTCCGGGTGATGGCCGATGCCGTGGCCGAGGCCAGCGCGGCGGCCGGGCAGATGAGCGGAACGCTGCGCATCAACACCCTGGGCATGGCGGCGCGGCAGATCATTGCGCCGCGGCTGGGCCGGTTTCACCGTGCGCACCCGGATGTGACGCTGGACATCGTGGTCGACGACGGGCTGAGCGACATCGTCGCGGGCCGCTTCGATGCGGGCATCCGGGTGGGCGGACGGCTGGAGAAGGACATGATCGCCGTGCGCCTGACGCCGGACGTGAAGATGGTCGCGGTGGCGTCGCCGGACTATCTGGCGCGGCACGGCCTGCCGCAATCACCCGCCGACCTGCATCACCACGCCTGCATCAACTGGCGGCTGCAGACCGACGGCCGGGCCTACCAGTGGGAGTTCGAGAAAAGGGGCCGGCGGATCGAGGTCGCGGCGTCCGGGCCACTGGTCACCAACCACTCGGACATCGGCGTCGCCGCGGCCTTGCAAGGCTTGGGCATCGCCTATGCCTTCGACCGCGAGCGCGTCGATGAGCACCTCGCTCAGGGACAGCTCGTGCAGGTGCTGGCCGACTGGTCGATCACGCGCCCGGGCTTGTTCGTCTACTACTCGAACCGGCACCACCAGGCCGCGATCCTGAGCGCTTTCATCGATTGCCTGCTGGACCGCGACCTGGCCAGGCCGGCCCCTCAGGTTTGAGGGGCCAACAGGGGCAACAAGGCCTGTTGCCCCACCGGCGTCACCGCCACATCCCGCCCCGTCCCCCGCCGCACCCAGCCCTGCGCCACCAGGTGCAGATACAGCCGGTCGGCCAGTTCGCCAGCCAGGTGGTCGCGCCGCTCGGACCAGTCCAGGCAGGGGTAGGCGTAGCGCCGCTTCTTGCCGGGCTCGGGCGCCTCGAACCCCAGCCGCAGCAGCCACGCGCGGCCGCTGTCGGTGAGCGTGTAGCCGCTGCTCGCCGGCTGCAGCCCGTCGGCCGCCATCAGGCCGTCGAACAGCCGGGTGCCCAGCCGCCCCGCCAAGTGCCCGTAGCAGCAGCGTGCCTCGCGCAGGCGCGCCCGTTCGGGCGAGGCCCATTCGCTTTCGTGCTCACCGCGCTCGGCCACCACGGCCAGGGCTTCCAGCGCATGGGCCACGTCGGCGTCGGCGAGGCGGTAGTAGCGGTGGCGGCCGCGCGGTTCGCAGGCCACGAAGCGGGCTTCGAGCAACTGGGCGAGGTGGCCGCTTGCGGTGGCGGGCGTCACGGACGCGGCGCGGGCCAGTTCGCTGGCGCTGGCGCATTCGCCGCTGAGCAGATAGGCCAGCATGCGCGAGCGCGCCGGGTCCGCGACCATGGCGGCCACGCGGGCGAGGCGGGGTTCGTGGGGGGTGTTGGTCATCGCCCTCAGCGTAGCGCAGCACACGCGGCAACGGTCACGGCAGCACCTGCCGGGGCTGGTGAATGGTGCTGGCCACGTCTTCGAGCCAGGTCCGCTCCTCGCGCAGGATGAAGCGCTGCGCCTGCGCCATCTCGAAGTTCGCGCGGCCCTCGGGGTCGGTGCGCAGCACGGCGCGGTAACGCTCGTAGGCCGCGAGGCTGTCAAAACCGATCAGGCCCCAGGCGATGTGATTGCTGCCCTCGTGCGGCAAAAAGTAGCCCAGCAGGTTGCCGCCGCAGCGGGGAATGATGCGGCCCCAGGCCTCGGCGTATTGGCGGAAGGCGTCGCGCTGGAAGGGGTCGATCTGGTAGCGGATGAAGCAGGTGATGGGCATGTCGTCGGACGCTGAGTGGAACGGGGTGTTCACTGTGACGCGGCCAGCCGGTCGGATGCTTTGGTATGGGCCGAAGTGTGGGGGGCTCCAACCCGTTCCTTGGAAACGACGGGTGCCGCCTGATCGCTGTCGACGGATACGATCGAAGAAGAATCCGAACCGACATTCCTTGAATGCAACACGCCTCTGTCTATCGTTTCAAAGACCGCATCCTTGTGCATCCAAACTGTCCGACCAGTGCCGGTATCCTGTTGTCGACAGCGCCGTTCGCGGTGCTGCCGCTGACTGCCTCAGACCACGAACTTGGCCTTGCGGTCAGTGCTGCGCTCGCCTCGTCCTCCCGGGTCGTTGCACATCCGGCGGACTGGAAGGGTGAAGCTCTCCCCAGACTAGCTGCTGCTGGGGTGAAGACTGAGCGGGCTTTCCAGCGACTCTCTTCTCTGGTGCGGATACTCTTTGACGGTACATCGTTCCAACTGCAACCCACCCACAACGGGGGAGGAAAAGGCGATATGCGAGGGTTTCATGCCATCCCCGGTTCAAAGAACATTTTTCCGTTGGCCATCGAACCGGACACTCTGGGAGCGGAGCTCAGAAGGGCCCTTGCCTTGTGCACGGACTGATATCTGAAACACCACGCTGATTCACAAACACGGTATTGCTCAATGCTTCGATCCCTGCGTCAGTTCCTTTCTCCAAAGCAGAAACAGACGATCCAGCATGACGTCTTCGGCGTGCTCTTGCTCGAGAAAGGCAAAGCAGGGCCGTACTGGCTGCACGAGGCCTATGCAGACGACGAACTGGCTATTTCCATCGACACCATCGGCGACGCCGTTCCGACCGAATCGCAGGTCAAGTTCTATCGCGATGTGGTTGAAGACGTCGATGCGACCTACACCAGAGTTTCGAAGCACTTGGCGCTCGACCATCAGAAAATGCACCGAAAACCTGTTGCTGCGGACTGGCGCCAAACCTTTCAGCTCGGAGGCATCCACATTCCTTTGGATGGAAATCGGCTGCTCCCATGGGAGATCACATTTGAGTGCCTCACGGATCGGACTGGCTTCCTCTACACATGCCACTTTGAGAATGACAAGCTGGTTCATGTGTCCATCGACACCTGATGCATTCTGCGAAGGAGCGCCCACTGCGCATCGAACTCTCTCCGCACCGGTACAAGTTGCATGAATCAGGCTCTCTTTGAACAGTACGAGGTCGCCAAGGAGCAGGGCAACAAACGCTTGGCGGCAAGCCTGATCGCGAGCTTCATCGAAACGTTTGCAACCGATGACGAGCGCGAGGAGTGGACGCGCTGGTACTTCATCAATCACCCCGCGCGGCATACGATCCGGCATGAGCTTTTTGAGCAGGTGATCTTTCCCGTGCTTCTGGCCGGGCACCAGCGATCCGACCCTTGGTGCATCGAGATGCTCGAGCGCTGTGACCAGAATCTGTACAGATCCGAGCATCTCTGGGTACAGATCGGTCGTCAGACGGGCATGCAACTGGCGGAACGTCTGCTCGCCCTGAAGCCCGATGACCAGTACGCCAAGGCGCGTGTCTTGGAGCACTTGATCGATGGTTTTCGATACAGCGAGCACGAATGGCCCTCTGGAATTCTCTGCGGAGCCGATGGTGCGACGGCACCTCAGTGCGACGAGATCCTTCTGGACGTTCGCAGGGCGCGCACGCTCGACGAGGCCTGCGTGCATTCGTCCTTCCTGAACCAGTTCGAGGCAAAGGTGCGGCAATACGTTCAACGACTGGACGCCACCAACAGATCGCCGGGTCACTGACCTTCCATCCCAACGGAAACAGAGAGATATGCCCATCCCATCCCGCCGAACCCTTCTTCTGTCTGCCCTGCTGAGCGCGGCGTCTGTCTATGTGTGGGCCAACCCTCCACCCCAGGGGATGACCACCGGCGATCGCAGGCAGGCGCTGGACCGCTTCATCGCGAAGAAGAAGTTCGTGAACGAGCCGTTCTACCGCGTTGACCTGGACGAGGCGGAGCGGCTCAAGTACGAAGCCTGGGTGAACCAGCTGGCGCGCTCGCTACGCAAGCTGTCGCCGTCCCGGCAGACCAAGCCGGTCGTGCTGGGCATGTTCAAGCCGGTGATGAAGAAGTTCGAAGCCACCGAGGGCGAGGATCAGGATCGATTCCTTGGATACCTCGTCGAACTGATGGACATTTTCGGCGTCGAGAGTTCGGACGGCCTGCTGAGCACGTGGCGCCACGGCTATGACATGACTGAGGAGATCAAAGCGCGCGAGGCCCAGTTGCAGGCGCTCAACGCCCAGGCGCTCGCAGCCATGACACCCGATGAACGCGCGTTGCTGGAGCGCCTTCACGCCATGACGAAAGCCGACGCCGAAGAGATGCTGCGGTCTCTGTTCGGCGCCCCTGTTTTCGACGGCGAGGGCAGCAAGATGTGGTCGGCGACAGCCACCGACCGCTCGTCCACCCTGACCCTGGTGGAGCGGTGGGGCTCGCTCACCCTGCTCTGGCAGGTGGATGGCAGGTTCATCTACACGCGCCGGCTCTGAGGCCGGCCCCGTCGCTTGCCGCGCCGCCTCGCCTCAGCGCAGCACGCCAGCAAAGAACGCCGACAGCGCCTTCCGCGCATCCAGCGGCAACACGTTCGCCACGTACTGGTCGGGCCGCACGACGATCAGACAGCCCTTCTCGCGATCGATGCCGCGCATGTCGTAGATGTCGCCCGCGCCCTTGTGGTCCACGCAGAAGATCTTTTCGTGGTCCTGCAGGCCGAGCTTGCCGGTTCGAGGCTTGAGCAGCGAGGGCATTTGCCCGTAGTCGAGTTGGTCGAAGGTCTGCTGGAACACGGCGCGCACGTCGATGATGGCGTCGATGTCTTCGCCGGTTCGTGTGTGCTTCACGACCGGTGAGGCAAGGTCGTTCTCCAGCCAGTCGGCCAGTTGCGCGATGGGCGCGCCGGGCTGGCCCAGGTCGCTCCGGCCCGCGAAGGCGTAGATCCGCCAGCGCGCGTCGGCTTCGGCCACATGGCCCAGCTGCATCTGCTTCGCATCCGACAGGCGCACCACCGGCGCGGAGTGGAAGCGGCGGCCGATCTCTTCGCCCCTGGCCAGCGCCTGGTGGGTGCCGGGCGCGAACAGGGTGGAGGTGTCGTACTTCACCGCGGTGCCGCCGGTGAACTCGAGGTTGGCCTTGAACTGGCGGATGATGCGCGGCTCTTCCTTGCCTTCGCGCTCGGCCTGGGTGGTGGGCGCGGACATGATGCGCGACCACTCGTGGTCGGTCTCGACCAGGCGCCTGGCTTCGGTCAGGCGCTCTTTGGAGTAGCTGCGCAGCAGGCTCGCATCGGCGCGGCCCTGCAGCACGTGCACCAGCTTCCAGCCCAGGTTGAAGGTGTCCTGCATGGACACGTTCATGCCCTGGCCGGCCTTGGGCGAGTGGGTGTGGCAGGCGTCGCCGGCGGTGAACACGCGCGGTGCGCGGTCGCTGCCTTCGGGCACGTCGTCGAACTTGTCGGTGATGCTGTGGCCGATGTCGTAGATCGACCACCAGACCACCTCCTTCACGTCCAGCGAATAGGGTTGGATGATGCGGTTCGCGGCCGCGATCATGTCGTCCTGCGTGAACTTCTTGCTCGCGGCCTTCTCGCCGTCCTTGAGCTTGTCGAGTTCCACGTACATGCGGAACACGTAGCCGCCTTCGCGCGGCAGGATCAGCACATTGCCTTCGTTCGCCGACGAGATCAGGCACTTCTGGCGCACGTCCGGGAAGTCGGTGTTGGCCAGGATGTCCATCACGCCCCAGGCCTGGTTGGCCGCGTCGCCGTGCAGCACGCCGCCGATGGCCTTGCGCACGGCCGAGTGGGCGCCGTCGCAGCCCACCACGTAGTTGGCGCGCACTGTGCGCGTGGCCCACCAGTTCACGCCGCTGGCGTCCTTGAGCGTCACGGTCACCGGGTGGTCGTCGGTGGTCTCATCGATGGTCAGGCCCACGATCTCCCAGCTGTAGTCGGGCTCCAGCCGCGAGGGCGAGTTCTTCATGACTTCGAGGAACAGCTCGTGCAGCCGCGCCTGGTTGATCAGGATGTGCGGCATCTCCGAGCTGTCGTCGGCCACGTCCTGCACCCGGCCCACGCGCCGGATGTGCGCGGGGTTGGCGGGGTCGGGCATCCAGAAGTTGGTCTGGTTGACCCAGTAGGTCTCGCGCTTGACCTTGTCGGCGAAACCGAAGGCCTGGAACATTTCCATGGTGCGCGTGTTGATGCCGTCGGCCTTGCCTTTGATGATGTTGGTGGGCATGCGCTCGACGATCATCGTTTCGATCCCGGGGAACTGCGCCAGCTGCGCGGCCAGGCACAGGCCGGCCGGGCCGGTGCCGGCGATCAGCACGTCCACCTTCTCCGGCAGCGGCTCGTTGACGCCGCGGTTGCGCCGGTTGGGCGCGGCCTGCTTGATGTCGGGGTTGCCGCCGCGAAAACCGTCTTTGTAGAACTGCATGGCCTGTCTCCTGTGTGGTGGGGGCTCGGGAACCGGGGTGAGTGGGCAAATGATATCTATGCTTACTAATTCTTGTCAAGACGGTACGTATACTTATCAATCAACTTGGAAACGGAGCGCGGGCATGGACTCACTCGACATGGCGGGGCACCTGATCCGCCGGCTGCACCAGCTGTCCACGCAGGTGTTCGTGCAGCGCACGCAGGCGGCGGGCTTCGACCTGACGCCGGTGCAGTTCGCGGCGCTGGACGCGATCCACCACCACCCGGGCACGGACCAGGCGCGGGTGGCGGAAATGATTGCCTACGACCGCGCCACCATCGGCGGCGTCATCGAGCGGCTGGAGCAGAAGGGCTGGGTCGACCGCGTCGTCAGCGAGCGCGACCGCCGGGCGCGCGTGCTCTCGCTCACGCCCGAGGGCGAACGCATCATCCAGGCGCTGGTGCCGGTGGTGCGCGACCTGCAGGACGAGATCCTGCAGTCGCTGGGCGACGCCGACCGCGCGCGTTTTCTCAAGCTGGCGCGTCAGGCCGTGGGGTCGTAGCCGGCACCGCGTCGCGGCGCGCCATGTGCAGCGCCAGCCCCTGCAGCAGGGCCAGCGCCAGCAGCCCGAGCCCGGCGGTGAGCCAGAGCGCGCGACCGCCCCAGTGCGCCATGGCCAGGCCGAACAGCACCGGCGCAAACGCCTGCGCCACGCGGGCCGGCGCCATCAGCCAGCCCTGCCGTTCGCCATAGCCCGCAGCGCCGAACACCACCAGCGGCAGCGTGCCCTTGGCAATGGTCAGGATGCCGTTGCCCATGCCGTGCATTACCGCGAACAGCCAGCCGCCCAGCGGCCCGCCGAGCGCCAGCAGCAGCACGCCCAGCGGGTGGCCCGCGGTGGCGAACCGGCTGGAGAGCAAAGGGTGCGCGCGGCGCAGAAAGCCGAACTCCAGCAACCGCCCCGCCACCTGCGCCGGCCCCACCAGCATGGCCACGCCCAGCGCGGTGGAGGCCGAAAGCCCCTGGGCCTGCAGCAGCAGCGGCAGGTGGGCCGCCATCGCGGTGCTGGTGAACCAGGCGATGGCGAACACGGCGGCCAGCACGAGGGCCACGCCCTGGCCGGCGGAAGTGTGTGTCGTGGCCGCGGGCGTTGATGCATGGCTGTCCGGGGAGACCGCGACTTGTATTGCGGGCATCTCTTCCACCCGCCCGCGCGGCAGCCAGCGGTGCAGCGGCAGCCCGACGGCGATGTGCAGCGCCGCCCAGCCCAGGCAGGTGCCGCGCCAGCCCAGCGTGTCCAGGCCCCACTGCGTGAGCGGCCAGCCGACGGTGCTGGCGAAGCCGGCGATCAGCGTGATGCCGGTGATGGCGTTGCGTGCGCTGACCGGGTAGAGCCGCACCAGGGTGGCGAAGGCCGCGTCGTAGAGCCCGCTGCCCATGGCCACGCCGACCACGCACCAGGCGGCCCAGACCTGCCATTCGGCCTGAGCGAAACCCAGCGCAGCCAGACCGGCAGCGAACAGGAGGTTGGTGGCGAGCAGCACCGCGCGCCCGCCGTGCCGGTCGATGGCGCGGCCCGCGGCCGGTCCGACCAGGGCCGAGATCACCAGCGCCAGCGTGAAGGCGCCGAACACATGGGTGACCGCCATGCCCAGTTCCGCCGCCAGCGGCGCCGCCAGCAGGGCGGGCAGGTAGTAGGACGAGGCCCAGGCCAGGGTCTGCGTGGTGCCCAGCCGCAGCACCACCCCGGTCTGGCCTGTGTGCCTCACCTCATGCGGTCTGGAGCATCAGCTGTTCCAGACGGGGCAGGTAGTGGTCCAGCGGCGGGACCGCGCGGGCCGGGTCCTTGGCCAGGTCGTCGTAGCGGCGCAGGCGCACGGCGTCTTCGGCAAAGGGCTGCAGCAGGAAGGCGCGCGACTCCACGGCGGTGTAGGCGCCGCCCTGCTGGGCCAGGCTGTGCACCGAAGCGGTCGACAGCGAGGCGTAGTAGGTGCCTTCGGCCTGGCAGAGGTAGCGCTTGGCGTCGACGTGCAGGCGGATCGGCTCCAGCACGGCGTCGGGCAGGACGCCGCGCAGAAAGGGCAGCGGGGTGTACTGGTGCAGGTCGTCCTGGCGCATGTCGGTGTCCATGGTACCGGCGTTCTCGGCCGCGATCAGGTGGCCCAGGTCGTGCAGCAGACAGGCAATGACCAGTTCGTCCGGCTCGCCCGCGGTCTCGGCCAGGTGGGCGCACTGCAGGGCGTGCACGCGCTGGCTCACGGCCTCCAGGCCGTACTGCTGCGCGCCGCGCTGGTCGAGCAGGCGGACGATGTCGTCGAGGGTCAGGGCCATGGTGTTCTCCTCAGATCATGAGCTTGCGGATGCGGGCCGACACCAGGTCGATCAGGCTGACCGTGACGATGATGATGATCATCACGGCGGCGGTCTCGGCGTACTGGAAGCCGCGGATGATTTCCCACAGCACCACGCCGATGCCGCCGGCCCCAACCATGCCCACCACCGAGGCCGAGCGCACATTGGCTTCAAAGCGGTAGAGCGTGTACGAGATCCACAGCGGCATCACCTGCGGGATCACGCCGTAGACGATTTCGTGCAGCGCCGAGGCGCCGGTGGAGCGGATGCCTTCGACCGGCTGCGGGTCGATGGCTTCGACCGCTTCCGAGAACAGCTTGGCCAGCGTGCCCGCGGTGTGGATCCACAGCGCCAGCACGCCGGCGAACGGGCCCAGGCCCACGGCCACCACGAACAGCATCGCGAACACCATCTCGTTGATGGCGCGGAAAGAATCGAGCACCCGGCGCACCGGCTGGTGAATCCACCAGGGCGTGATGTTCGACGAGGCCAGCAGGCCCAGCGGCACTGCCGAGACCACCGCCAGCGCCGTGCCCCAGACGGCGATCTGCAGCGTGACCACCATCTCCTGCACGTACATCTTCCAGTCGGCGAAGTTGGGCGGGAAGAACTCGCCCGCGTACTGGGCCATGTTGCCCGAGTCGCGCAGCAGCTCCAGCGGCCGCATGTCGGCGCCGTTCCAGGAGCCGGCCAGCACCAGCAGCAGGGCGGCCCAGCCGAGGTACCAGCCCAGGCTGCGCTTCTGGGGGGCCGCAGTCGGAGCAGCGCGTGCCGGTAGCGTGGAGGTGGTGGTCATGGTGTTCTCCGGTCGAAAAAAAGCCCGCCGTCGGATCGGGCGGGCCTGGGCTCAGCCGCGCGTCACTGCAGGGCGGCGAGCTGCTTGTCGATGTCGGCCAGCTTGCTGGCCTTGTCGGTGGCGGCCAGTGTGGCGTCGGCCTCGATCTTGTTGCGCTTGCTGAACAGGTCCAGTTCGCGGATCGGGGTCAGCTGCGCGTTGGTCGAGGGCTTGAAGCCGGAGAGCTTGGAGATCTTCATCACGATCTCCTTCTCGCGCGCATCGGTCTTGGCGTAGTTGTAGAAGAAGGTCTTGAGCTTCTCCTTGGTGGCGGCGGGCAGGTCCTTATGCATCACCAGCGGGTCCAGGGGAATGAGCGGCGAGGTCCAGACCACGCGGATGTCGTTGAACTTCTCCGGCTGGCGTTCTTTGATCTTCTCGAGGTTCTCGCTGTTGTTGGTGGCCACGTCGACCTGCTTGTTGGCGACCGCCAGGGCGTTGGTTTCGTGGTTGGCGCTGCGCACGATCTTGAAGTGGGTCTTCGCGTCGACCTTGTTCTTGGCGAACACGTAGAAACCCGGCACCAGGAAGCCCGAGGTGGAGTTCGGGTCGCCGTTGCCGAAGGACAGCGACTTGCCGTTCTTGAGCACATCGTCCAGCGACTTGATCGGGCTGTCCTTGTGCACGATCAGGTGCGAGTAGTAGCCCTGGGTGCCGTCGGCGTTGACCATCTGGGCAAACACCTCGCCGTTGGCGCGGTCCACCGCTTCCATGGCCGACTTGTTGCCCAGCCAGGCCACTTGGACCTTGTTGAAGCGCATGCCTTCGATGATGCCGGCGTAGTCGGGCGCGAAGAAGGCCGTGACCTTCAGGCCGGTCTGTTTGGCCATGTCGTCGATCAGCGGCTGCCAGTCGGCCTTGAGGTTCTGGGTGGCCTCGGTCGAGATGATGCCGAAGTTGATGTCCTGGGCCCAGGAGGCGCTCAGGGTCAGGCCGAGCGATACGGCGGCGAGGGTCTGCTTGATCATGGAAGTGTCCTTGGATGCAAGGTGGAAGGGTCGGCGGAAGGAGGCTCAGGCAGCCTGGGCCAAGGGGGTTGGCCAGGCGACCACGTTGGGCGCTGGCGCGGGAGAAGCGGTGGAGGCGGGTGTGTCGTGCAGCGTCGAGCTGCCATTGAGGATCTCGTCGGCCTGCATGCCGTAGAGGCTGCGCAGCAGCGCGGGCGTGAGCTCGCGCGATGGGCCGTCGAACACCACGCGGCCCTGGTGCAGGGCGACCACGCGCGGGCAGTAGCGCATGGCCATGTCGACCTGATGCAGCGAGACCACCACGGTGCAGCCGTCTTCGCGGTTGATGCGGGCCAGGATTTCCATCACCTTGCGCGAAGCCTCGGGGTCGAGCGAGGCGATGGGTTCGTCGGCCAACACCACCTTGGCGCCCTGCACCAGGGTGCGGGCAATGGCGGCGCGCTGCTGCTGGCCGCCCGAGAGCGTGGACGCGCGCTGCGCGTGGCACTCGGCGATGCCCACGCGGCCCAGGGCCTCGATGGCGAGGGCGCGTTCCTGCGCGGTGAACCAGCGCGTCCAGGCGCGCCACGAGGGCATGCTGTGCAGCCGGCCCACCAGCACATTGACCAGCACCGGCAGACGGTCCACCAGGTTGAACTGCTGGAACACAAAACCGATCTGCGAGCGGATGCGGCGCACGTCGCGCTGGATGCGGCCCTCGCGCTGCACGCATTGGCCAGCCACCTCGATCACCGAACCGGGTGTGGCGTCGGCGGCCATCAGACCGGCCACGTGGCGCAGCAGGGTGGACTTGCCGGAGCCGGAGGCGCCGATCAGCGCCACCATCTCGCCAGGGCGGATGTCCAGGTTCACGTTGTCCAGCGCCAGCTTGCCGCCGGCAAAGCGCTTGCTGAGGTTCTGGATGCGCAGGGCTGAAGACATGGTCGTGCTCCGTGAATCAAAGTTATCTAGACAAGTCGCAGTGTCCGGCGCTTGTGTGACAGCTCTTTGAAGGCTGCGGGAACTTTCGATGGCGCTCGCGGGGCGTGCGGCTCAGAGCACCCGCTCGCCCTCGCGCCACACACCGCGCACCACCGCCTGGCGGCGGCCGTCGGGCAGGTCCACCAGCTTCACCCGCACCAGGTCGGCGCGCTGCCCGGGCGCGATCTCGCCGCGGTCGTCCATGCCGCAGGCGCGCGCCGGGTTGCGCGTGACGGTGGCCACTGCGGCAGGCATGTCCAGGATGCCGTCGTCCACCAGCCGCACCACAGCGCTGAGCAGGCTGCCCGGCACGTAGTCGGACGAGAGGATGTCCAGCAGGCCCTGGCGCGCCAGTTCGGCTGCTGCCACGTTGCCCGAATGGGAGCCGCCGCGCACCACGTTGGGCCCGCCCATCACCGTCAGCAGGCCGCGCTCGTGCGCCGCGCGTGCAGCGACCACGGTGGTCGGGAACTCCGAGACGCTGGCGCCCTCGGCGTGGGCCTGCTCCACATGGGCCTCGGTGGTGTCGTCGTGACTGGCCATGGCAATGCCATGGGTGCGGCAGTAGTCCACGAAATACTGCCGGTGCGGGTCGGCGTAGCGCGCCTGCAGCTCGGCCGCGTGTTCCACCTGGCGCAGGAACTTCTCCAGGCTCCAGCCCTTCTTGCCGGTGTAGTAGACCTTGGCGACGTCGATGTTCTCCCACTGGCGCTGGCCGGGCGTGTGGTCCATCAGAGAGATCAGCGACAGGCGGTCGTGGCCGTGGAAGGGCTCGAACAGGTCGATGGTGTTGGGCGCCGGCAGCTCGCAGCGCACGTGCAGGTGGTGGTCGGCGCGCAGCAGGCCTTCGCGGGCGCAGGTGTCGATGGTGTCGACCACGCCGTGCCAAGTGCTGCCGCGCAGGCTGTCCGGGTCGGCGTCGCCCACGCCCAGCGCGTCGAACACGGTGGTGATGCCGGCGGCGGCCACCTCGGCGTCGTGCGCCAGCAGCGCCGGCATCTCGGCCCACTGCACCGAGGGGCGCGGCATCAGGTGGCGTTCGAAGTTGTCGGTGTGGATCTCCACCAGGCCGGGCAACAGGTAGTCGCCTTCGAGGTCCAGGCCCACATGGCCCTGGCGCTGGCCGGGGTCGATGGAGGCGATGGTGCCGCCGGCTGCCGCGAGGCTGCCTTCGACCACTTCGTTGCCCAGCACGATGCGGGCGTTGCGGAACACGACGGGATTCATGCGGCACTCCTGAATTGCGCGATGTCGATGCGGCGGGTGGCCACGGCGGCCCCCACCTCGGGGTCGTGGAAGATGCCCATCAGCGCGGCGCCACGCGCCACCGCTTCGTGGATGAGATCGATCACGGTGCGGGTGTTGGCCTTGTCCAGCGAAGCCGTGGGTTCGTCCAGCAGCAGCAGCGGGCGGGGCTTGATCAGGCTGCGCGCGATGTTGATGCGCTGCTGCTCGCCGCCGGAGAAGGTGGCGGGCGGCAGCGGCCACAGGCGCTCGGGAATGCGCATCCGCGTGAGCCAGGCGGCGGCCTCCAGGCGTGCGGCCTCGACCCGCTCGGGCGCGGGAGCGCCTTCGCCCAGCAGCGGCTCGGCCACCGCGTCCAGCGCCGACACACGCGGGATCACGCGCAGGAACTGGCTCACATAGCCCACGCGGTCGCGCCGCATGGCCACCAGCTCGCGCGGCGTGGCCTGGGTGATGTCCAGCGTGCTACCGTCGACGTGGCGCAGGGTGATGGTGCCGCTGCTGGCGCGGTAGTTGGCGTAGACCAGCTTGAGCAGCGTGCTCTTGCCCATGCCCGAAGGGCCGTCGAGCACCAGGCATTCGCCCGCGTGCAGGTCCAGGTCCACCTGGTCGAGCACGCGCAGCTCGGCGGCGTGCTGGTGGTGCAGCGTGAAGCGTTTGGACACACCTTGCAGCGTGAGGACGGGTGTGTTCATGGCTGGAGGACGGAAGAGACGAGCAACTGGGTGTAGGGGTGCTGCGGGTCGTCGAGCACCTGGTCGGTCAGGCCCGATTCGACGATGCGGCCGCGCTGCATCACCACCATGCGGTGCGCCAGCAGGCGCGCCACGGCGAGGTCGTGCGTGACGATGACGACGGCCAGCTGCATCTGCTGCGTGAGCTGGCGCAGCAGGTCCAGCAGGCGCGCCTGCACCGACACGTCCAGGCCCGAGGTGGGTTCGTCCATGAACACCAGGCGCGGCTGCGTCACCAGGTTGCGCGCGATCTGCAGGCGCTGGCGCATGCCGCCAGAGAAGGTGCGCGGCGCGTCGTCGATGCGGATCGGGTCGATCTCCACCCGCTGCAGCCATTCTTCGGCCTGGGTGCGCAGCTGGCCGTAGTGGCGCTGGCCCAGGCCCATCAGGCGCTCGCAGACGTTGGCGCCGGCCGAGACGTCCATGCGCAGGCCGTCGGCCGCGTGCTGGTGCACGAAGCCCCAGTCGGTGCGGGCCAGCAGGCGCTGCTGCGCCTGGCTCATGGCGTGCACATCGTCCAGCCGGCCGTCGCGGCCCTGGAACAGGATCTGGCCTTCGTCGGGCCGCAGGCGCGCGGCCAGCGCGTTGAGCAGGGTGGTCTTGCCCGAGCCGGATTCGCCGACGATGGCCAGCACCTCGCCGGGCCAGAGTTCGAAGGAGGCCTCGTGCAGGGCAAGCTGCTGGCCGTAGCGTTTGCTGACGCCGGTGGCGCGCAGCAGGGGGGTGTGTGACAGGGTCATGGGGTGATCACGAAGCTGATGCCGTGGCGCTGGAAGCCCAGCGCGTCGTAGAAGGCGTGCGCGCGTGTGCGCTTCTGGTTGGAAGAGAGGGCGAGCTTGTAGGCGCCGGCCTCGCGGGCCAGCGTGCGGGCGTGTTCCATCAGCTGACGGCCAATGCCCTGGCTGCGGCAGGCCTGGTCCACCACCACGTCCTCGACGATGGCCGAGGGCGTGCCCCGGTGGGCCAGGTTGTGCATCACCAGCAGGGCGTAGCTGCCGACCACCGCGCCCGCGGCATCGATGGCCACGAACAGGCGGTAGCTGGGGTAACGCGCGAACTGGGCGAAGACCTCGCGCGCCTGCTCCACGCCGAGCACGTCACCGTCGTCCAGGCCCGGCTGGGCGTACAGCGCCAGCACGGCCGGCAGGTCGTCGGCGGTGGCTTCGCGCAGGTTCAGGGCCTCGCTCACGTGGCCGCTCCCGCGCCGATGAGCACCGCGTCGGCCTGCGCCGCCTGCCGCTCCTGGCAGTGGTCGGAATCCGAGCAGACGTGCAGGCGCGAGCCCTGGTCGTCGGTGATGATTTCGTCGAGGAAGCTGTCGGTGGCGCCGCACAGCGCGCAGGGCACGTCCCATTTCTGCACCTCGAACGGGTGGTCCTCGAAACCCAGGCTCTCGACCTTGGTGTACGGCGGCACCGCGTAGATGCGCTTCTCGCGCCCGGCGCCGAACAGCTGCAGCGCGGGGTTCATGTGCATCTTGGGGTTGTCGAACTTCGGAATCGGCGACGGCGCCATCAGGTAGCGGTCGTTCACCATCACCGGGTAGTCGTAGGTGGTGGCGATGTGGCCGTGGCGCGCGATGTCCTCGTAGAGCTTGACGTGCATCAGCCCGTACTCGGCGAGCGCGTGCAGCGTGCGGGTCTCGGTCTCGCGCGGCTCCAGCCGCTGCATCGGCTCGGGCACCGGCACCTGGTAGACGATCACCTGGCCCTCGCGCAGCGGCGTCTCGGGGATGCGGTGGCGCGTCTGGATGATGTCGGCCTCGGTCGTGCGGGTGGTGACTTCGACGCCGGTGGTGCGCTGGAAGAAGCGGCGGATGTTGACTGCGTTGACGGTGTCGTCCGAACCCTGGTCGATCACCTTGAGCGTGTCGTCGGGGCCGATCACCGAGGCCGTGACCTGGATGCCGCCGGTGCCCCAGCCGTAGGGCAGCGGCATCTCGCGCGAGCCGAAGGGCACCTGGTAGCCGGGGATGGCGACCGCCTTGAGGATGGCGCGGCGGATCATGCGCTTGGTGCGCTCGTCGAGGTAGGCGAAGTTCACGCCCGGCTCGGTGGCGGGGGCCGCGGGACTCAACAGCTCGGGATGCAGTGGGGCGTTCATGCGCGTTCCTGTTCGGTGTCGGCGGGGCGGGTGACTTCGGCGCGCATGCGGCGCACCAGCTCCAGCTCGGACTGGAAGTCCACGTAGTGCGGCAGCTTCAGGTGCTGCACGAAGCCCGAAGCCTCCAGGCTGTCGCTGTGCGAGAGCACGAACTCCTGCTGCTGTGCGGGCGCCTCGACGGTCTCGCCCAGTTCGGGCGCACGCAGCGCGCGGTCCACCAGGCTCATGGCCATCGCCTTGCGCTCGCTGTGACCGAAGGCCAGGCCGTAGCCTCGCGTGAACTTCGGTGGCTCGGTCTTGCTGCCCGCGAACTGGTTGACCATCTCGCACTCGGTGATCTCGATGTCGCCGATGGAAATCGGGAAATCCAGTTCCTCCGGTGTCAGCTCCACCGCCACCTGGCCCAGCCGCACCTCGCCCACGAAGGGGTGGGTGTGCGAATAGCCGCGCTGGGTCGAATAGGCCATGGCCAGCAGGAAGCCCTCGTCGCCGCGCGCCAGGTTCTGCAGGCGCGTGGCGCGGGCGGCCGGAAAACGCAGCGGTTCGCGCGTCAGGTCCACCGGGTCGGGGTCGCCCTCGGGCACCGGGTGGGTCTCGATCAGGCCTTCCTGGTTCAGCAGGTCGACCACGCGCGGCGCGGGCGCAGGCACGGCGGTGCTGGCCGGCGCGTCCACGCCCGGCGCGGCGGCGTTGGCCAGCAGCGTGAAGTCCAGCAGGCGCTGGGTGTAGTCGTAGGTCGGGCCGAGGATCTGACCGCCCGGCAGGTCCTTGAAGGTGGCCGAGATGCGGCGGTCCGGGCGCATCTGCGCGGTGTCCAGCGCCCGCGTGGTGCCCAGGCGCGGCAGCGTGGCGCGGTAGGCGCGCAGCAGGAAGATGGCCTCGACCAGGTCGCCCGCGGCCTGCTTGATCGCCAGCGCCGCGAGTTCGGGGTCGTAGACCGAGCCTTCGGTCATCACGCGGTCCACCGCGAGCTTCATCTGCCCGCGGATCTGGTCCACGCTCAGCTCGGCCTGCTGCGGGTCGCCGCGGCGCTGCCCGGCCAGCAGCTTGTAGCTGTTGAGGATGGCGGTTTCTCCGCCTTTGACGGCCACATACATGGTCAGGCCTCCACGGCGGTTTGTGCTGCGCGGACGCGCGTGCTGCGGGGCAGGCCCGCGATGTGGGTGGGCGTGGCCAGGAACAGGTCCACGCCGCGCGGGAAGCGGCGGTGGTTGGTGTCCCATTGGTCCACGAAGTCCCCGGGCAGGCCGCTCGCGCACAGCGACTGTTCGCTCGCGATGCCAGGGCCGGTGAGCACCAGGCCGTCGGCGCCTTCGGCGTCCAGCGCCTGCAGCTCGACCACGCAGGTCGCCGACTGGTCCGGGTAAGCGTCGCTGCCGGCGTCCAGCGAGGCCAGCGCGGGCAGTGCGTCGCCCTCGGCCACCCACAGGAAGCGCGCCGAAGCGGCGTCGGCCGCCCAGTGGCAGCCGGTGTGAAAACGCAGCCACGCCGCGGCGTCGGTTCCCGCCAGCGCCGGCGAGAGCCAGACGCTGCAGTCGCTGTCCACCAGCGCCTGCAGCAGCACCGCGGCGGCGCCGTGGCCATGGCGTGGCAACTCGGACACATCGGGCATCTCGATCACGCGGCCGGGGTGCGACAGCGCCGACAGCGCGCTGCGGAACACCGCCTGGCTGCCGATGGCCGGATCGCGGAAACCGGGGCGCACCTGTTGCAGGTCGTCGGCCTTCATTCGTCTTCTCCTTCGTCCGGTGTTCCGGATTCGCGCGCCACGGTGAAGAAGTCCACCTGGGTCGATTGCGCACGTGCGGCGCGCTGCGCCTGCTGCAGCGCCAGGTGCTGGCGCACCGGCTGCAGCAGCGCACCGTCCAGCGCCTCGTGGTGCGCCGGGTCCTGCAGCAGGGCGTCGGCCACGGCCGCGAGCTGGGCCTGGCGGTGGTTGCGGCCCATCACGTAGGCCACGCCCACGGCGCTGTCCTCGCCGCCCACGCGCAGCGCGCAGCGCGTCACCGTCATCTCGCCGAGGTTGAAGCGCTGGCCGGTGCCGCCTGCGCGGCCCTGCACCATGTACAGCCCGGTCTCGGGTTTGCGCAGCCATTGCAGCGGCGCGGCGGCGGGCGCGGACAGCGCCTGCTCCAGCAGGGGCAGCGGCGCGCGGGACAGCAGGGCCATCCATTCGGGGCGCGGTGTGGGCCGGTTCGGCCCGGTGTTGTCAAACGCGTGAAACATCTTGGTGGTAGTCTGAAATCTGTGTAGACAACTTGTGGTCGGCCACCAGCTTAGGTTTCACCTGTGTCCCTTTCATGACAAGAACCGCACCCTCTTCCGCCCTGCTCCTGCCCGACCCCGGACACAGCTTCTGGGCCCGCATCGCGCACGAACTGGCCGACGCCATCGGCAGCGGCATCTATGCCCCGGGCGAACGCCTGCCCTCGGAGCATTCGCTGGCCGAGCAGTTCGGCGTCAACCGCCACACCATCCGCCGCTCGCTGGCCAGCCTGGGCCAGATCGGCCTGGTGCGCTCCACCCAGGGCAGCGGCACCTACGTCGAGGACTTCGCGGTCGACCTGGTGCTGGGCCGCCGCACGCGGCGCCGCCAGAGCCTGGCGCAGGCCGGTCTGCCCGGTGGCATGCAGGTGCTCGCCTCGCGCAGCCTGCGCGCCAGCGCGGACGTTGCGAAGGCGCTCGAGATCCGCAGCGGCAGCACGGTGCTGCACCTGCAGGTGATCGGCGACGGCGGGGGCCAGCCGCTGCACGTCAGCGACCGCTACTTTCCCTGCCCGCGCTTCGCGGGACTGGACGATCTGGTGCGGCAGAGCGGGTCGATCACCCAGGCCTTTGCCGAACGCGGTGTGGCCGACTACACACGGCGCCAGAGCCGCATTTCGGCGCGACTGCCCGAACCCGATGTGGCCGCGCACCTCAAGCAACCCGCGGCGCGGCCTGCCCTGTATGTCAGCAGCGTCAACGTCGACCCCGAGGGCGTGCCGATCGAATACGCCTGCACCTGGTTCGCGGGCGACCGCGTCACCCTCACCGTGGACCACGACCATGTCGCATGACGTTCTCGCGCCGCACCGCGTCGCCATCTACGCCGCACCCGCACCGGGCACCGACTGGTGGGAGCGCGGCAGCGAGTGGCTGGGGCGCTGCGCGTCCCGCCGCTGCGGCCTGCCGATGCCGGAGATCGGCCGGGTCGACGCCGCCGTGCAGACCGCCCTGACCGCCGACCCGCGCCGCTACGGCTGGCACGCCACGCTCAAGGCGCCGTTCCGGCTGTCGCCGCAATCGAACCTCTGGGCCCTGCGCGACGCGGTGGCCGCGATCTGCCGCGAGCACCGCGCGTTCGAGCTGGGCGATCTGCAGGTGACCCGCCTGGGATCGTTCCTGGCGCTGCGGCCGGAGAACGCCCCGGCAGCGCTGGGTGCGCTGGCCGACGACTGCGTGCGCCGGCTGCAGCCGCTGGCCGCGCCCCTGAGCGAGGCCGAGCTGGCGCGCCGCCGCCGCGCGCCGCTCACCCCCGAGGAGGACGCGCTCATGCTGGCCTGGGGCTACCCGTGGGTGTTCGACCGGTTCCGCTTCCACTTCTCGCTCACAGGCTCGCTGGCCGGCGTGCCGGACGATGTGGTGGGCCGGTTGTGGGTGGCCGCCTCGCGGCAGTTCGGCGCCCTGCCACCGATGCGGCTGGACCGCCTCTCGATCTTCATCGAACCGAGCCCGGGCGCTGACTTCGTGCTGCTCGAACAGCTGGAGCTGCGCGCATGACGCAACGTCTCATCTACGTGATCGGCCCCTCGGGCGCTGGCAGGGACAGCGTGTTGCACCGCCTGCGCGAGGCCTGGATCGGCATGCCCCCTGCGCACTGGGCGCGCCGCACCATCACGCGGGCGGCGCAGGCCGGTGGCGAGACCAACGAGTGTGTGGACCGGCCGGCGTTCGAACGCCTGCAGCAGGCGGGGGCCTTCGCGATGCACTGGCAGGCCAACGGCCACGCCTACGGCATCCGCCGCCCGGAACTGGCGCCCCTGGCGAGCGGGCACTGCGTGTTCGTCAACGGCTCCCGCGGCCACCTGCCGCAGTTGCTGGGGCACTGGCCCGAGGCCACGGTGGTGCAGATCACCGCACCGGCCGATGTGCTGCTGCAGCGCCTGCGGGCCCGCAACCGCGAGAGCGTGCAGGCGATCTCGGACCGGCTGGCGCGGGGCATCGAGGTCGAGCTGCCGGCCAGCGCGATCCGCATCGTCAACGACGGCCCCCTCACCGAGGCCGTCGACATGCTGTTCGCGGCGCTGCGGGTGCGCTTCGGTGATCGCGCCGCCTGCGCGCGATGAGGCTGGTCTCGCTCAACACCTGGAAGGCCGAAGGCGACTACCCGCGGCGGGTCCACGCCATGGTGGGCGGGCTGGCGGCGCTGTCGGCCGACGCGATCGCCCTGCAGGAGGACCTGCGCAGCGCGGACGGACTCACCCACACCGCCCTGGCGCTGGCGCGCGCGCTGCGCATGCACCTGTCCTGGGTGCCCGCGCGGCCCAAGCTGCGCACGGTGGGCCTGCGCCGCACGCCCACGACCTCGGGCCTGGCCGTGCTCAGCCGCCAGCCCCTGCTGGAGCAGCGGGTGCTGGTGCTGCCGCAGGATGCGCGGGACGGCGAGCGCCTGGCGCAATGCGTGCGTCTGCCGGGCCCGGCGGGCGACTGGTGGCTGGTCAACCTGCACCTCACGCACCTGAGCGATCGTGCCGACCTGCGCCGCGAGCAACTCGCCGCCGCGCTGGCGGCGATGGACGGCGCCGATCCGGCGCGGCCGGTGGTGCTGTGCGGAGACCTCAACGCCGGCCCCGAGGACGAAGAACTCGCCGGCTTCCTGCGGGAGGGCCGCCTGATCGATGCCTTTGCCGGACGGACCAAGGCGACCCATGTGGATGCGGCGGGCCATGCCAGGAACCTGGACCACATCCTGCTGCGCCGTCCGGCCGGCGGCCGCACGCTGGCTGCAGAGCCTGTGGGGGTGGTGCTCGACCGCCCGGACGCCCGGGGTGTGCGGCCCAGCGACCACAGCGGCGTCTGCGCAGACCTTTGCTTCCCCGAGAGCGGGTCGCCGCTGGCGGCATAGTTCTTCAGAAGTATTCAGCGCGGCCCATGCCGCGCCGAAGAACTCCGCATCAGGCCGCGGTGTGCGCGCGCCAGGAGTTCAGCATGGGGAGTGTGTCCAGGTTCCGGATCGGTGTGCGGCTGGCGGCCGGTTTCGGGTTGATGTTGTTGCTCATCGCGGGGCTGGTGGCCTCGTCGCTGCTGTCGCTGAGACAGATCGGGCAGGAAAACCGCCAGCTGATCGAACACGAAATGGTGAAGGTGACGGCGGTGTCGGTGATCGACACGGCCACGCGGGCGAATGGCCTGAACACGGCCGAACTGCTGCTGATGGAGCCCTCGCAGTTGCCCGTGGTGCAGGCGCGCATCGACGCCAACCGCAAGGCCATCGACGAGGCCCTGCTCACGCTGGACCGGCTGGTGGTGCGGCCCGAAGGCAAGGCCGCGCTGGCCGAGCTGCGCACGTCCCGCGCGGCCTATGTGGCTTCGTTCGTCCAGGTGGGTCCGCTGGTGAAGGCCGGCCGCATCGATGAAGCCCGGCAGCTGCTGCGCAGCGAGACCCTGCCGGCGCTGGCGCGGCTGCAGCAACCCATCGACACCCTGCGCGCGCTGCAGGACGAGCTGGCACAGGAGCGCGGCGAGGCCGTGGGCGGCGCCATCGACGGTGCCCAGCTGCTGCAGCTGGGTCTGGGGGCAGCCGCGCTGGTGCTGGGCCTGGTGGCCTCGGCGGTGCTGGCGCGCAGCATCGTGCGGCCGCTGCGCGAAGGCGTGGCGGTGGCCGGGCGCATCGCGGCCGGTGACCTCACGAAAGATGTCCAGGTGCAGGGCCGCGACGAAGTGGCCGAGCTGCTGCAATCGCTGGCCGTCATGCAGGACGGGCTGCGCAGCCTGGTGGGCCAGGTGCACCGCGGGGTGGACCATGTGGGCTCGGCCTCGGCGCAGATCGCCAGCGCCAACAAGGACCTGAGCGCCCGCACCGAAGCACAGGCCAGCGCGCTGGAACAGTCGGCCGCGTCGATGGAGCAGCTCAGCAGCGCCATCGCCCTCAACGCCGACAGCGCGCAGGCGGCCCGCACGCTGGCCACCGACGCTTCGCGAGCGGCCGAGGCCGGCGGCGAAACGGTGACGGCGGTGGTGCGCACCATGCGCAGCATCGACGAGGCCTCTCGGCGCATCGCCGAGATCATTGGCGTGATCGACGGCATCGCCTTCCAGACCAACATCCTCGCGCTCAACGCGGCGGTGGAGGCGGCGCGGGCCGGCGAACAGGGGCGCGGCTTTGCCGTGGTGGCTTCGGAGGTGCGGGCGCTGGCCGGCCGCTCGGCCGATGCGGCGCGGCAGATCAAGCAGCTGATCGAGGCCAGCGTGGACCAGGTCGGTACGGGCGCCGCGCTGGCCGACCAGGCCGGCACCGCGATGACCGGGGTGGTGGCGTCCATCCGCCGGGTGAACCAGCTGGTGGTGGACATTGCCGCCGCCATGCAGGAACAGAGCACCGGCGTGAGCCAGATGGGCGAAGCCATCACCCAGCTGGACCAGGCCACGCAGCAGAACGCGGCCCTGGTGGAAGAGACTGCCGCCGCCTCACAGAGCCTGGACGACCAGGCGCGGGATCTGGTGGCCTCGGTGGCGGCGTTCCAGATTCACCGCGGGGCGCTGCAGGCCGCCTGAGGCCCGCAGCCGCCCGGGGGGGTCACTTCACTTCGGTGACGAACTGCTCCAGCGGGCGGCGCACCTTCTTCAGGTTCACCAGCCAGTCGCCTTCTTCGGCGCGGTAGCCCAGCGGCACGATGGCCACGCTGCGCAGGCCGCGCTCGCGCAGCTTCAGGATCTCGTCCAGCTTGGCGGGGTCGAAGCCTTCCATCGGCGTGGCGTCCACTTCTTCAAACGCGGCGGCGATCAGCGCGGCGCCCAGGCCGATGTAGGCCTGGCGGGCGGCGTGCTCGAAGTTCACCTGCGCGTCGCGCTGCGGGTAGGTCTTCAGCAGCATCTGGCGGTAGTTTTCCCAGCCCTCGTTGGTGAAGCCGCGCTCGGTGTTCACCAGGTCGAACATGTGGTTGATGCGCTCGGCGGTGTAGGTGTCCCAGGCGGCGAACACCAGCAGGTGCGAACCGTCGGTGATCTGCGCCTGGTTCCAGGCGATGGGCTGGATCTGCTCGCGCACGGACTTGCTGGTGACCACGAAGATCTCGAAGGGCTGCAGGCCGCTGGAGGTGGGCGCCAGGCGCGCGGCCTCGATGATGCGGTCCACCTTGTCCTGCGGCACTGCGCGGGACGGGTCCATCTTCTTGGTGGCGTAGCGCCATTGCAGTTTGTCCAGCAGGACGGGGGCGTGGGTGGGTTGCGACAGGTCGCTCATGAAACGGGTGCTCCGGGGAGGTGGGGCGCCCGCCGGATGCAGGCGCATGACGAAATCATGCCGCGGTGCAGCAAACCGCGCAGCGTGTCGCCGGGAGGACGTGCCGTGTTCCGCCCATGTGGCGCGCCCTCAGCGTCCGGACGGCAAATCGGCTATACGCAGCATCGAGATCGCATCGAACGGGCAGCGCACCGCGCACTTCGCGCAGCCGGTGCAGCCGACCTCGTCGTGCAGCGTGCTCTTCTTCTGCCAGCCTGGCACCACCGCCAGCGACAGCACATGCGGCGGGCACACCGCCACGCACCAGCCGCAGCCGGTGCAGCGCGTCGGGTCGATGACAGGCAGTGCCTTGCGTTCGCTGGCCATGGCGGTATTGTGTCGGTCCATGCAAGACGACATCCCCACCCTGCGCCGCATCCTTGCGCGCGACCGCACCATCGCCGTGGTCGGCCTCTCGGCCGAATGGCACCGCCCCAGCTATTTCGCCGCCAAGTACATGCAGGAGCGCGGCTACCGCATCGTGCCGGTGAACCCGCGCTACCCCGAGATCCTGGGCGAGAAGAGTTATGCGCGGCTGGAAGACATTCCGTTCCCGGTCGACATGGTCGACGTGTTCCGCAAGGTCGAGGAGATTCCGGCGATTGCGAAGAGCGCGGTCGCCATCGGCGCGAAAACGCTGTGGCAGCAGCTGGGCCTGATGAGCGAAGAGGCCGACCGCATCGCCACCGAGGGCGGGCTCGACTCCGTGTGGGACCGCTGCGTGAAGATCGAACACGCGCGCCTCTTCGGCGGCCTGAACTGGGCCGGCGTGAACACCAAGGTGATTTCGTCGCAACGTCCGAAGCAGGGCTGACCCCATGGCCGACCGCAACTTCCAGCCCGAGACGCTCGCCATCCACGCCGGCCAGATCCCAGACGCGGCCACCGGCGCGCGCGCCCTGCCGATCTACCAGACCACCAGCTTCGTGTTCGACAGCGCCGACCATGCGGCCAGCCTGTTCAACCTGCAGACCTTCGGCAACGTCTACTCGCGCCTGTCCAATCCCACGGTCGCGGCGCTGGAAGAGCGCGTGGCCGCGCTCGAAGGCGGGCGCGCCGCCGTAGCCACCGCCAGCGGCATGGCGGCCGAGGCGCTGGCGCTGACCACGCTGCTGCAGGCCGGCGACCATGTGGTCGCCGCCGGCGCGCTCTACGGCGGCAGTGTCACCATGCTGGCCGTCAACCTCAAGAAGTTCGGCATCGAGACCAGCTTCGTCGACGCCACCGACCCCGAGGCCTTCGCCGCCGCCATCCGCCCCAACACCCGCGCCCTGTTCGCCGAGACCCTGGGCAACCCCAGCATGGTGGTGCTCGACATTCCCGCCATCGCCGACGTGGCGCACGCGCACGGCCTGCCGCTGGTGGTGGACAACACCGTGCCCAGCCCCTTCCTCTGCAACCCGATCCAATTCGGCGCCGACATCGTGGTGCACAGCGCCACCAAGTACCTCGCCGGCCACGGCAGCACGCTGGGCGGCGTGGTGGTCGAGAGCGGCAGCTTCCCCTGGGACAACGGCAAGTTCCCCGGCATGACCGAGCCCTCGCCGGGCTACCACGGCGTGAAGTTCTACGAGACCTTCGGCAACTTCGGGTTCACCATGCGCTGCCGCATGGAAGGCCTGCGCGTGTTCGGCGCGTCGCTGGCGCCCACCAGCGCCTGGCAGATCCTGCAGGGCGTCGAGACCCTGCCGCTGCGCATGGAGCGCCACTGCGCCAACGCGCTGGCCGTCGCGCAGTACCTGCAGGCTGACCCGCGCGTGGGCTGGGTCAACTACCCCGGCTTGCCCGACCACCCGCAGCACGAGCTGATGAAGCGGCAGATGCGCGGCGCTTCGGGCCTGCTGGCGTTCGGGGTGAAGGGTGGATTGCAGCAGGGCGTGAAGTTCATCGAGAGCGCGCAGTTCATGAGCCACCTGGTCAACATCGGCGACACGCGCACCCTCATCAGCCACCCCGCCAGCACCACCCACCGCCAGCTCGACGAGGCGCAGCAACTCGCGGCCGGCGTGCCGCCGGACATGGTGCGCATCTCGGTCGGCCTGGAGCACATCGACGACATCCTCTGGGACATCGACCAGGCGCTGGACCGGGCCACGGCCTGACGCCGTCCTGCGCGCAGGCGAAAAAAAAACCGGCCCAGAGGGCCGGCTTCTTCGCGAGGAGCGGGAGGGCTCAGTAGCCGCCGCGGCCGCCGCGGTCGCCGTAGCCACCACCGGTCGACTCTTTCGGGCGCGAAATGTTGACCACGATGTTGCGGCCTCCGACGGACAGGCCGTTCAGGCCCTTGATCGCGGCTTCGGCCTGGTCGGCCGAGCCCATTTCCACGAAGCCGAAGCCCTTGGAGCGACCGCTGTCGCGGTCCATCATGATCTTGGCGGATGCCACATCGCCGAACTCGGCGAAGTTGTTGCGCAACGAATGTTCGTCGGCGGAGTAGGGCAGGTTGCCCACGTACAGTTTGGTGCTCATGGCGAGCCTTTCAGAGAGATGGCGCCGTGGTCGGGACACAGCCCGGTGGCGCAGAGAGAAGCGGCTTCAAAGGATGCCGCGAGGACAGATGCCGCCAGAGCCGCAAGGCCGCAGGGCACGGAGACGGGCTGTGCGGCACAGGGGCCACCAGCCTTGAGGCTTCGGTTGGCGCATGCCAGCGAACCCCGCTCACCACCGCATCATATTCCTTGAATAGATAAAAAGCCAGACTTTTATTTTTCCTGGTTTTAAAGGCGACTCATTCTGCGGCCTTGAAGGTGCGCGGAAACAGGGTGGCCTGTTCGCGGTCCCGCAGCCGGTAGCCCGCCGCCGGCCGCCCATGCTCGCGGGCCAGGGTCCCGGTTTCGACCAGGAAGTCCGCATCGAGCATGCGCTTGCGGAAGGCGCTCTTGTCCAGCGGACGGCCCAGCACCACTTCGTAGATGCGCTGCAGTTGCGGCAGGGTGAAGGGCTCGGGCAGCAGGAAGGCCGGCAGCGAGGTGTATTCCACCTTGCCGCGCAGGCGCTCGACCGCAGCGTCCAGCAGGCTGTGGTGGTCGAAGGCCAGGCGCCGGCGCAGCGCCTGGTCGCAGGCCACCCACTCGGTGACGGCGCCGCTGCCGGTGGAGATCGCGGGCTGTGCGATCAGCGCGAAGTAGGCGTGCGTGGCCGACCAGCCGCGCGGATCGCGCCGGGCGTCGCCCCAGCTGCCCAGCTGCTCCAGATAGGGCGCCACCACGCCGGTCTTCTCGCGCAGCTTGCGTTCGGCGCAGGCCTGCAGCGAGGCGTCCTGGTGCACATTGACGAAACCGCCGGGCAGCGCCCAGCGCCCGGGGAAGGGCTCGCCATCGCCCTCGGGCCGTCGCACCAGCAGCACGCACAGCTGCTCGTCGACGACGGTGAAGATGACCACATCGACCGTCACCAGGGGCCGTTCGAAGTTCAGGTTGCTGGAAACCGCTCTCGAAGAGGACATGGCTTGACACTCCGGAATTAAGTTGTACTATACAACCCATATAAGTTGTACAGTGCAACTTATGCGGTGGATGAAGGAGCCGCCTTCACCTACCATCGACCCAGGAGGACACCATGAGCAGCCGCACCACCCTGTTGATCATCGACCCGCAGAACGACTTCTGTGACCTGCCCGAGGGCTGGCGCGCCCTGGACCCGCTGCGCCAGGCCACCACGGCGCCCGCGCTGCCGGTCAGCGGTGCTCATGCCGACATGCTGCGCCTGGCCGCGCTGATCGACGCCGGGGGTGACGGCATTGATCGCATCGTGGTCACGCTCGATTCGCACCAGCGCTACGACATCGCCCACCCCACCTTCTGGCAGACCGGCGAAGGTGCGGCCGTGAATCCGTTCACCGCCATCACCGCGGCCCAGGTCCGCGCAGGCGAATACCGGCCGCGCGACGCGAGCGCCCTGCTCCGCACGCTGGCCTACCTCGACGCGCTGGAGCAGGCCGGCCGCTACACGCTGATGGTCTGGCCCGTGCACTGCGAGATCGGCAGCTGGGGTCACAACGTGCACCCCGCCGTCCGGGCCGCCTACAACCGCTGGGAAGACCGGCGACTGGCCGTGGTGCAGAAGGTCGGCAAGGGCAGCAACCCCTGGACCGAGCACTACAGCGCCCTGCAGGCCGAGGTGCCCGACGCGGCCGATGCCGACACGCAGCTCAACACCGCGCTGATCGCCCGCCTCGACGAGGCCGAGCGCATCGTGATCGCGGGCGAGGCCAGCAGCCACTGCGTCAAGTCCTCCGTCGAACACCTGGCGCAGCACCTGCCCTCGCGCCGGCTCGACAAGCTGGTGCTGCTGACCGACGCGATGAGCCCGGTCACCGGCTTCGAGGCGCAAGCAGCCGCTTTCCTTTCGGATCTGCAGCGCCAGGGCGCGCGCCTGGCCACCTGCGCCGAGGTCCTTCCCCTTCTGCAGGCCGATGCCTGAACCCGGAGCCACCATGGAACCCGTCATCACCAGCCTGCTGGACACCGACCTCTACAAGTTCACGATGTGGCAGACCATGCTGCACCGGCATCCGCAGACGCAGGCAGAGTACCGCTTCGTCTGCCGCAACCAGCCCGCCTACCCGCTGACCGAGTTGCTGGACGAGGTCAACGCCGAGCTGGATGCGCTGTGCGCGCTCTCGTTCAGCGAGGACGAGCTGCGCTACCTCGGCGGTCTGCGCTACATCAAGAGCGACTTCGTCGACTTCCTGCGCATCTTCCGTTTCCAGCGCGGCTTCATCGAGGCCTACGCCGAGGGCGATCAGCTGCGCATCGTGGCCAAGGGGCCGCAGGTGCATGTCATGGCCTTCGAGATCTTCGTGCTGGCCATCGTCAACGAGCTGTACTTCCGCCGCTTCGACCGCGCCGCGGCCGAGGCCGAAGGGCGCCGCCGGCTGGACGCCAAGATCGCTGCCATCGAGGCCTTCGTGCAGCAACCGCCCTTGCGCCACCCCTTCGAGCTGTTCGACTTCGGTGTGCGCCGCCGCTTCTCGCGGCCCTGGCAGCGGGAGGTGGTGCAGGCCTTCAGCGCGCGCCTGCCCCAGGTGTTCAAAGGCACCTCCAACGTGCGGCTGGCCGCCGACCTGGGCCTGGTGCCCATCGGAACCATGGCGCACGAGTACCTGCAGACCTACCAGGCGCTGGGCGTGCGCCTGCGCGATTCGCAGAAGGCCGCGCTGGAAGACTGGGTGCAGGAGTACCGCGGCGACCTGGGCATCGCGCTGACCGACGTGGTCGGCATGGACGCCTTCCTCGCCGACTTCGACCTTTACTTCGCCAAGCTGTTCGACGGTCTGCGCCACGATTCGGGCGATCCGCTGGTCTGGGCGGAGAAGGCGCTGGCGCACTACGCAAAGCTGCGCATCGACCCGCACACCAAGCGTCTGGTGTTCTCCGACGGCCTGACCGTGGACAAGGCCATCGCTCTCTACCGCGCGCTGGGCGACCGCACGCAGCTGGGCTTCGGCATCGGCACCCACCTGTCCAATGACGTTGGCCTGCAGACGCTCAACATCGTCATGAAGCTCACCAGCGCCAATGGCCAGCCGGTGGCCAAGCTGTCCGACTCGCCGGGCAAGACCCTGTGCGACGACGCCACCTTCCTGGCCTACCTGCGCCAGGTGTTCAACGTGCCCGCGGAGGCCTCATGATCACCATCACCCTGGCCCAGCTCAACGTCACCGTGGGCGACATGGACGGCAACGTGAGCAAGATGGTCGCGACCGCGCAGCGCGCGCGCGACGACGGCGCCGAGCTGGTCGTCTTCTCCGAACTCTCCCTCACCGGCTACTACCCCGGCGACCTGCTGGACGAGCCGCACTTCATGGCCCGCGTGGACGCCGGCTTCGAAGCGCTGCTGCAAGCGTCGCGCCAGATGCCCGCGCTGCACTGGGTGGTGGGCCTGCCGGTGGCGCACGGCGGCCCGGGCAAGCCGCTGAGCAACGTGCTGCGCGTGGTCCGTGCGGGCGAGGTGCTGCTCGAATACGCCAAGCAGCTGCTGCCCACCTACAACATCTTCAATGAGCGGCGCCACTTCGAGCCCGGCCCCGACGTGGCCAAGGTGCTGCGCATTGGCACCGCGCAGGTCGGCTTCCTGATCTGCGAGGACGGCTGGAACGACGACGGCAGCGGTTACGCGGTGAACCCGTTCGAGCGCCTGCGCGACGCCGCGCCCGACCTGGTGGTCTCCATCAACGCCAGCCCGTCCCACATCGGCAAGCGCGAACAGCGCCACCAGATCTTCGGCGCCGCCAGCCGCCGCCACGGCCTGCCCATCCTCTACGTCAACCAGGTCGGCGGCCACGACCAGCTGGTCTACGACGGCGCCTCCTTCGCGGTGGAGCCCAAGGCCGGTGTGGTGTTCGAGGCGCGGCGCTTTGTGGAGGACGTGCAAACGCTGCGTTTCGAGGCCAGCGGCTTCCGCGACGCGCGGGGTGGCGCCCTGCCCGCCGTCCCCGCCGAAGGCCTGTCCACGATGGTCTTCTACCGCCAGCAGATCGTGCTCGGCCTGCGCGACTACGCGCGCCGCTGCGGCTTCACGCAGGCGGTGGTCGGCTCGTCCGGCGGCATCGACTCGGCCATCACCCTCGCGCTCGCCGCCGAAGCCTTCGGCCCCGACGGTGTGACGGCGATCACCATGCCCTCGGTGTATTCGTCGGCGGGCTCGGTGGACGACTCGCAGACGCTGTGCGACGCGCTGGGTGTGCGCCTGCACCGCCACCCCATCGTCGAGCTGGTGCAGGGCTACAGCGCGGGCTTCGAAGCCGCCTTCGGTGCGCCGCTGCAGGGCCTGGCGCTGGAGAACCTGCAGGCCCGCATCCGCGGCACCATCCTCATGGAGTACTCCAACACCTGGAGCCACCTGCTGCTGACCACCGGCAACAAGTCGGAGATGTCGGTCGGCTACTGCACGCTCTACGGCGACACCAACGGCGGCCTGGGCCTCATCGGCGACCTCTACAAGACCGAGGTGTTCGCGCTCGCGCGCCACCTGAACGACGCCGCCGGGCGCGACATCATTCCGCAGGCCATCATCGAGAAGCCGCCCTCGGCCGAACTCGCGCCCGACCAGAAGGACACCGACAGCCTGCCGCCCTACGAGGTGCTGGACGAAGTCCTCAAGCACCTGATCGAAGGCCACGGCCTGGCGCGCGAGGAGCGCGTCGAGGTCGAGACTTTCGTGGCCCGCCTGCTGCAGCAGCCCGAGGGCGCCGCGCTGGTGGACCGTGTGCGCCGCATGGTCGCGCGCAGCGAGTACAAGCGCCGCCAGGCCCCGCCCGTCATCCGTGTGCGCGCCCGTGCCTTCGGCTCCGGCCGCCAGATGCCCATCGCCGCCCAACACTTCTGAGCACCATGAACGCCACTACCCCGACCTTCGCCGCCGCCGTCTGCATCGGCCGTTTCCAGGGCCTGCACCTGGGCCAGCTCGCCGTGATCCGCCGTGCCCTCGCGCTCGCACCGCGCGTGGTGGTCGTCATCGGTTCCGCCTTCCAGGCGCGCAGCCCCAAGAACCCCTTCACCTGGGCCGAGCGCGTCGAGATGATCCGCCTGGCGCTGGGCGCCGACGAGGCGGCGCGCGTGGGCTTTCTGCCAGTGCGCGACCACTACGACGGCCAGCGCTGGGTGCAGGCGGTGCGCGAAGGCGTGCTGGCGCAGCTGGGCACTCTGCCGCCCGGGCAGACCGTGCTGGTGGGCCACCACAAGGACGCCACCAGCACTTACCTCGACGACTTTCCCGGCTGGCTGCTGGACGACGTGGGCTCGCAGGGCGCGCTGCATTCGAGCGCGGTGCGCGACGCGCTGTTCGGCGCCGCCGGCCATCCGCTGGAGCCTGCGCTCGCGGCCCTGGTCAGCCAGGTGCCGCCCTCGACCATCCACTTCCTGCGCGCCTGGGCCCAGCTGCCCCGCTACCGCGAACTGGCGGACGAGTGGGCCAGCCTGCGCGCCGAGAAGGCCTTGTGGGCCAGCGCGCCCTATCCGCCGGTGTTCGTCACGGTCGATGCGCTGATCCAGTGCGCCGACCGCGTGCTGCTGATCGTGCGCGGCCGCGCGCCCGGCCAGGGCCTGTTCGCGCTGCCCGGCGGTTTTCTGGAGCCGCGCGAGACGGTCTACCAGTCGGCCCTGCGCGAGCTGCACGAAGAGACCGGCCTGCACTTGCTGCCGGCCGACATCGCGCACGCGCTCAGGGGCGTGCGTGTGTTCGACCACCCCGACCGCAGCGCGCGCGGCCGCGTCATCACCCACGCCCACCACTTCGACCTGGGTCACCGCCCGCTGCCCGAGGTGCAGGGCAGCGACGACGCGCGTTCGGCGCAGTGGGTGCCCATCGCCGACCTGGCGGCGATGGAAGACCGCTTCCACGACGACCACTTCCACATCCTCGACAGCTTTCTCGGACTGACCGCGTCTCCATCCGTTTGATGAAACACCCGCGCCGCGCTCATTCAGGCGAGGGATGACCCTGCCGGGGTCGACTCCTAGCATGGCCCTGCCGTTCCATGTCGGGCGGCACAACCCCACGCAGGAGAGACACATGGCCACCATCAAGAAGACGCCGCAGGTGCGCGAAGTCCGGCTCGCGCTGTCCAACGACATGCCCTTCGACAAGATCGTCGACGTGCTCAAGCAGACCCTCACCATCCCGGAGCTGCCGGGCCTCAAGGGCTGCCGGCCCTGCCTCTCGGGGCTGGACCGCTTCGTGATCGAAGACATCGTCAACGGTCGCATCCGCTGAGCCGGAGACCGCCATGCTGCCGCTGCCCAAGCTCGGCGTGGGACTGGCCTTTCAGACCCCCCTGCGGGGTCTGATCGAACGGCCGGCCGGGGCCTTCGACATGGTCGAGGTGGTGCCCGACATCCTGTGGACCGACCTCGGTCCCGGGCACGAACCGCGCTACCTCGACGACACCGAGCACGTCGCCTGGCTCGATGGCATCGCGCGCGGCATGCCGGTCATCCCCCACGGCATCGGCCTGTCCATCGGCAGCGCCGCCCACTTCGACCCGCAGCACCTGCAGCAGCTGCGCCGCTGGCACCAGCGCCTGCGCTTTCCCTGGCACAGCGACCACCTCGCGTTTCACGTGGCCGATCACCGCGGCGAGGCCGTGAATGTCGGCATCACGCTGCCGCTGCCGCGCGATCTGGCCACCATCGACCTCATCCGCCCGCGCGTGCGGCAGGTGCAGGCGGCGGTGCCGGTGCCCTTCCTGCTGGAGAACAACGTCTGGTACTTCGACATCCCCGAGGCGGAGATGGACGAGGCGGACTTCCTCAACACCTTGTGCGAGCGCTGCGGCTGCGGCCTGCTGCTGGACCTGCACAACGTGCACACCAACGCGGTCAACCACGGCTTTGACGCGCGCGCCTTCGTCGACGCGCTGGACCTGAACAACGTGGGCGAGATCCACGTGGCCGGCGGCATGATGCTCGACGGCGTCTACCTCGACGCCCACAGCGACGCGGTGCCCGACGCCGTGTGGGCGCTGCTGGAATACACCCTGCCCCGCTGCCCCAACGTCGGCGCGGTGGTGTTCGAGCTGTTCGGCTCGTGGTTCGACGTGGTGGGCGAGGCCCGGGTGCGCGCCGACCTGCGCCGCATGAAGCGGCTCTGGCAGTCGTGCCAGCCGCAGCCTGCGGTCACCTGCGAACTGGACTTCAAGGTGGCGGCATGAGCTTGGCAACATTCCAGTCAGTGATGGCCCGACTGGTCATCGACCCGGCGTGGCGCGCGTCGGTTCTGGCGCAAGGGTTTCCGGAGGACGCGGACCTGAGCGCGCTGGAGCGGCGCCGGCTCAACGCCATCGCCGCCAGCACCGGGCTGGACACCAACCAGACCCTGCACAAAGGATTCCGCCTGGGCAAGATCAAGGCCCTGCTGCCGCTGACCACCACCCTGCTCAAGGGCGAGGCGCTGCAGGCCGCGCTGTCCGACTTCTGGGCACAGCACCCGCCCAGGACCTTCTACTTCCTGCCCGAGGCCATCGAGTTCTGCGACTTCCTGCTGGCCCGGGCCTCGCACGACCCCTACCTGCACGAGGTGGCGGCGTTCGAGCGCGCCCACCTGGAGCTGCAGCGTGCGCGCACCGACGAGCCCGCGCCGCAGGCCGTGCGCTTCGTGCACCACCCCTCGCAGCTGCTTGGCCCGCTGGCCCAGGGCCGTCGGCCGGTGTCGGTGGAACGCCGACCCTGCACCGCAGTGGGCGTGCGCGATGCGCAGGGCCAGGCGCAGTGGACCCTGCAGGAGTGAACGGCTGCGCGCCGCTCAGTGGATCGACGCCAGGAACTGCTGCAGCTCCGGCGTCTTGGGTGCCGCAAACAGCTCGTCGGGCGGGCCCCTCTCGTGCACGCGGCCCTGGTGCATGAAGATCACGCGGTCGCTGACCTTGCGCGCAAAGCCCATCTCGTGCGTCACCATCAGCAGCGTCATGCCCTCGTCGGCCAGCGACTCCACCACGCGCAGCACCTCGCCCACCAGCTCGGGGTCCAGCGCCGAGGTGATCTCGTCGCACAGCAGCACGCTCGGTTCCATGGCCAGCGCACGCGCAATCGCCACGCGCTGCTGCTGACCGCCCGAGAGCTGCTCGGGATACGCGTCGAACTTCTCGCCCAGGCCCACGCGCTGCAGCAGCTGGCGCGCCTGCTGCTCGCCCGCGTCTTTCGCCGTCTTCTTCACCAGGCCGGGCGCCAGCATCACGTTGCGGCCCACGCTCAGGTGCGGGAACAGGTTGAACTGCTGGAAGATCATGCCCACGCGCTGGCGTAACGCGCGCATGGCGGCGGCGTCCTCGTGCAGCAGCGGCTGGCCGTCCACCGTCAGCGCGCCCGACTGGAAGGTTTCCAGCCCGTTGATGCACCTCAGCAACGTGCTCTTGCCCGAGCCGCTCTTGCCGATGATGGCGATCACCTCGCCGGGCTTGACCTGCAGGTCGATGCCCTTGAGCACCTCGTTGGCGCCGTAGGACTTGCGCAGCGCCTGGATGTCGACGATGGGGGTGGCGGTGTCAGCGGACGGCATTCAATTTCCTTTCGAGGCGGCGCGCGGTCAGGCTCACGGGGAAGCAGAGCGCGAAATACATCAGGGCCACGCAGCTGTAGACCAGGAAGGGCTGGAAGGTGGCGTTGGTGATCATGGTGCCGGCCTTGGTCAGCTCGACAAAGCCGATGACGGACGCCAGCGCCGTGCCCTTGATGACCTGCACCAGGAAGCCGACGGTGGGCGCGATGGCGATGCGCGTGGCCTGCGGCAGCACCACGTAGCGCAGCTGCTCGGCGAAGCTCAGCGCCAGGCTCTGCGCCGCCTCCCACTGCCCCTTGGGCACCGAGGCCACGCAGCCGCGCCAGATCTCGCACAGGAAGGCGCTGGTGTAGAGCGTGAGCGCCAGCGCCGCCGAGACCCAGGCCGAGGTGTCCACCCCAAACAGCGCCAGGCCGAAGTAGGCCAGGAACAGCTGCATCAGCAGCGGCGTGCCCTGGAACAGCTGCACGTAGCCGGCGACGAAGGTCTGTGCGCCCGGCCAGCGCGCGGTGCGCGCCACCAGCAGCAGCATGCCCACCAGACCGCCGCCGACGAAGGCGACCAGCGAGAGCGCCACCGTCCAGCGCGCGGCCAGCAGCAGGTTGCGCAGGATGTCCCAGAGGGTGAAATCAACCACGGGCACCTCCCTGACCGAAGATGAAGCGCGGGCCGAGCCAGTTGAGGAAGGCGCGCACGCCGATCGCCAGCAACAGGTAGATGCCGGTGGCGACGATGAAGGCCTCGAAGGCGCGGAAGTTGCGGCTCTGGATCAGGTTGGCCGCGTAGCTCAGCTCCTCGGTGGCGATCTGGCCGCACACCGCCGAGCCCAGCATCACGATGATGATCTGGCTGGTCAGTGCCGGCCAGACCTTGCGCAGCGCGGGCGGCAGCACCACGTGGATGAAGGTCTGCGCCTTGTTCAGCGCCAGGCTGGCCGCGGCCTCGTACTGCCCCTTGGGCGTGGCCTCGATGCCGGCGCGCACGATCTCGGCCGCATACGCGCCGAGGTTGACCACCATCGCGATCACCGAGGCGATTTCGGGCGTGAGCTTCACGCCCGCCGCCGGCAGGCCGAAGAACACGAAGAACAGCTGCACGATGAAGGGCGTGTTGCGGATGATCTCCACATAGCTGCCCACCACCCAGCGCAGCCACAGCGGGCCATGGCTGCGCGCCCAGCCGCAGGCCACGCCGACGGCCACGCCCAGCAGGGCCGAGACCGCCGTCAGCCCCAGCGTCCAGGCCACGCCGGTGGCCAGCAGCGGCCATTGCTCCAGCACGGCCAGGAAGTCGAGTTCGATGCGCATGGCGCCCGTCCTTCGTGTGCGTCAGCGCGCGTTATTCCGGCAGCGTGCCGGCCGGGCGGCCCAGCCACTTCTTGGCCATCGCATCGATGTCGCCCGCCTTCTTCGCGGCGAGGATGACCTCGTTCACCTTGGTGCGCAGCGCGTCCTCGCCCTTGGCCACGCCGATGAAGTTCGGGCTGTCCTTGAGCAGCAGCTTGTATTCGGTGCCCAGCTGCGGGTTGCGCGCCATCATGTTGCCGGCCACCGAGGCGCCGGTCGCGATCACCTGCACCTGGCCCGAGACGAAGGCCGAGACGGTGGCGTTGTTGTCCTCGAAGCGCTTGATGTCGGCACCGGCCGGTGCGACCTTGGTCAGCTCCTGGTCTTCGATGGCGCCGCGCGTGACGCCCACCGACTTGCCCGCCAGGTCGGCGAACGAGGCCAGCGGCATGGACTTGGGCGCGAACACCGCCTGGAAGAACGGCGAGTAGGCGATGGTGAAGTCGATCACCTTCTCGCGCTCGGGGTTCTTGCCCAGCGTGGAGATGACCAGATCGGCCTTCTTGGTCTGCAGATACGGGATGCGGTTGGCGCTGGTCACCGGCACCAGCTCGACCTTCACGCCCAGCTTGGTGGCGATGTACTTGGCCATGTCCACGTCCAGGCCCTGGGGCTGCAGGTCGGTACCGACGAAGCCGTAGGGCGGGAAGTCGGTCGGGATGGCGATCTTGATCGCCTTGGCCTTCATCACGTCGTCCAGCGCGGTCTGCGCCTGCGCGCCGCCCGCGAGCGCGGCAATGGCGAGGCTGGCCGAGAGGACGAGCAGGTGGCGTTTGGTGGTCTTCATAGAACAGCTCCTAGGTAGGTGGGGGAGGAAGGGGAGTCGGGGTCGTTGCGCGGGCCTGAGACGGGCGCGAGCGCGGCGCGCAGGTTGGCCAGCGGGTCGGCCGCGGCCGTGTCCAGGCGCAGCGCCTGCTGCACATGGCCGATGTGCTGGGCCATCAGCGCCTCGGCGCGCGCGGTGTCGCCGGCTTCGAGCGCCTTGACGATGTCCACGTGCTCCTGGCACGAATGCGCCGCGTCGTGCGTGCTCTGGTAGAGCATGGCGATCAGCGTGGTGCGCGCGGTGAAGTCGCGCAGCGTGTCGGCCAGCAACTGGTTGCCCAGGCATTCGGCCAGGCACACATGGAAGTCCCCCAGCAGGTAGCTGCGCCGGCCCACGTCCGTGCCCTTGAGCGCCTGCTTCTCCTCGCGGATGTGGCGCTTGAGCTTGTCCAGCTTGGCCTTGTCCATCGGTGCGGCGCTGCGGATCAGACCGGTCTCGATCACGCGCCGCGCCTCGAAGGCCTCGCGCGCCTCAGTCTCCGACGGCTCCACCACGAACCAGCCGCGGCGCGAACTGACGGTGACGATGCCGCGCGCGGCCAGCTGCATCATGGCCTCGCGCACCAGGGTGCGGCTGCAGTCGAACAGCATGGACAGCGCCTGCTCGCCCAGGCGCGCGCCCGGCGCGAGCTTCTGCGCCAGGATGGCTTCAACAATGCGGTCGGCGATGTCGCTGGAGGTCATGGTGGGCAAGGGTGGTTGAAAACCATTGTTGCCAGAACCGTGCCAGCCTGTCTACAGGGCTTGTATGCAAGATTGGTGCATCAGATCGGTGCAAGACGGGGGTTTCCGACAGGCGGATGCCCCGATTCGGCACATCGGGCCGCCCGGTTCCGGTGCTTTGCTGCAAGAAGGGCGCTCAGGCGCGGTGGCGGGCGGCCAGGCGCTGCGCCAGCGCCACCGCCTCTGGCGCCACGCCCTGCGGGGCGGCATCGGAGGCGCCCAGACGGGCCAGCAGGTGGTCCAGAAACGCCGGCTGCGGCGGAATCGCACTGAGGAACAGGGCCTGGCCGCCGCGCGCGATCAGCATCGTGGGGAAGGTCTCGATGTCCAGCCCCACCTCGTCCATCAGGTCCGGCTCGTCCTCGATGTCCAGCCACTGCCAGCGGTGCTGCGGGTGGCGCGCGGCGGCCGCGTCCCAGTCGGGCCGCCAGGCCCGGCAGGCACTGCACCACTCGGCACACAGACAGACCACATCCAGCATCGCGCGCTCCAGCCCAGACATCACAATCGGGGGAGCATAGCCGCGCCCTGCCGGCTCCAGTAACCCCGTACCCCATACCCTCTGTCCCCATGCAAGGCGCCCGCCGCAAAGTCGTCTACGTCACGCTCTACGAACTGTTCGCCATCGCCATCAGCAGCACCGGTCTGGCCGCCGGTTCAGGCGCCAGCCTGGAGCGCGCCGGTGTGGTCGCGGTGGTCTCGGCGGTGATCGCCGTGGTGTGGAACCTGGTCTACAACACCCTGTTCGAGCGCTGGGAGTCGCGCCAGCGCGTGCGCGGCCGCAGCGTCGGGCGCCGTGTGGCGCACGCCGTCGGTTTCGAGCTGGGCTTCCTGGTGCTGCTGGTGCCGCTGTTCGCCTGGTGGCTTGGCATCAGCCTGGAGCACGCGCTGGTGCTGGAGATCGGGCTGGCGATGTTCTTCCTGCTCTACACCTTCGTTTTCAACTGGGCGTTCGACAGGGTGTTCGGGCTGCCGTTGTCGGCCCAGTGAGGCGATGCCTTGACCCGCTCCGCGACACCCCAACCCCGACCGCTCCTCGGCCTGTTCCTGCTGGCCTCGGGCGGCCTCGCGCTGTTCTTCGGCGCCTACTTCCTGCTCGGCGCTCTCAACGGCCTGAACAGCGGCGGCGCCGACGCGGAGTTCCGCGGCCTGTCGTCGATCTTCATCGTCGGCGGCTTCCTGCTCGCCCTGCCCGGTGCCATCGCGGCCTGGGCCGGCTGGCGTCTGCTGACGCGCTGACGGAGAACTCATGGACGCCATCACCATCGTTCGCCATCTGCGCATCACCGGCCGCGTGCAAGGCGTGGGCTACCGCTGGAGCATGGCGCAACAGGCCCAGGCACTGGGCATCACCGGCTGGGTGCGCAACCGGCGGGACGGGAGCGTGGAGGCGCTGGCTGGCGGGTCTGCGGAGGCGGTGCAGGCGCTGATCGACTGGGCGCGGCGTGGGCCGGACTTGGCGCGGGTGGATGGAGTGATCGTGAGCGAGTGGGATGACGGGGAATTGCCTGGAGGGTTTGAACAGCGGGAAACGGTGTAGGGGAACCGATCAGATCTCCCGCAGATCAGAACAGAGACTTGAGTTCCTCGTG
>NZ_BCTF01000018.1 GCF_001571145.1 Hydrogenophaga flava NBRC 102514 | reverse complement strand
AATCCGGGCTTGACTGGGGTTTTGAACACCATCCTTAGCGCCACGATCTTTTTTTCAGCCTGTAGCGCAGCGCGCATGGAGTCGATGCCCTTGTCGCGCCAATCGCGAAACGGTTTGAGATAAGGCTCAAAGGTGCCGAGAGAAAGAGAATTGATGCTCGCGCCGTTATGTTTGCGGCGCAGGCGGTTGCCATAAGCACAGCCAGTCAGCTTTGCATCGAATAGGTGACCGACCTCCAGCATCCACAGAGTAGACAAAACATGGAAATCCATGCTGCACTGAGCCATCACGCGGAATTCGGCTCTTGGTTTCAAGGACTTATCACAGTTGGCCAATAGGCCGCAAGCGTGTGCCCACTCATCGGAAGGCGAGGAGAAAATCAGCCCGTTACCATGCTCTTTGCGGAACTGCTCCCAGCTATGAACGCCGTCTGGCTTACTGGGAAGCATATCCACCGACTTTGTAACCAGGGTCCAACCACCAATGAAATCGGACTGTGTAATCCAGGACTCATCATCAGCTTGCAGCTTGGCCAGCAAGGCGATGAGATTGTGGTGGAGGTCCTCCTCATAGTCCGCAATCGCATCAAGCGAAGCATGGGACGAGTAGTACAGGTCAACCTTGGCTTTGCGATACGACAGCCCGAGGCTCTCAAGGGATGTCATATATCGACCCTCATCATCTTTCGAATGGCTAGTTTCATATACATCTTCTCAAGTCGCAGGACATAGGGATAGGTCTTGACGGTCCTACCTTCGTTTACAAACGAGACGAGAACCCCCCGCCCCCACTCGCCCCAATCACCAACCGCTGCGTCGCCCGCGTGGCCCCCACATAGAACAGCCGCGCTTCCTCGCGCTCGTCTTCGCCCTCGGCAGGCATGCGCCCGGCGCCCACCAGCGCCACCACCGGAAACTCCAGCCCCTTGCTGACGTGCAGCGTCATCACCTTGATGCTGTCGTGCGCGGGGTCGAACACGCTGGACGAGTTCCGGCGCACCTGGTGCGGCAGCTTGCGTTTGCGCAGGAATTCGGCGCACATGTCCATTTCGCTGTGGTGGCGGCAGAGGATGGCCATGTCGGCCCAGGCGTGGCCTTCGCGGTGGGCGGTGGCCAGCAGCTCGGCCACCTGGGCCACCTCTTCGCGCAGGGTGGGCAGGCGCACGATGAGCGGCGCCTCGCCGTCGCGCCCGCAGCTCACGGGTTTGAGCAGGGGCACGCCGTCGTCGTCCTTGTCTTCGGCGGTCAATAGATCGGCGGCGACGAGGCTGGCCGTTTGCAGGATCTGCCGCGTGTTGCGGTAGTTGATCTTGAGGATGGTGGTGCGCCCCTGCGCCTGGATGCCCACGCTTTTGAAGCTGAAGTTTTTGCTCTTCTGCGTGCGGTCGTAAATGCTCTGCGCGTCGTCGTACAGCACGAGCAGGCTGTTGGTGGTGGGGTCCACCATCTGCACCACCAGGCGCAGCCATTCGGGCGCAAAGTCGTGGCCTTCGTCAATCAGCACGGCCTGGTATTGCCCGCTGGGGATCTGGCGGCGGTCCACGCCGGTGATGACGCGCTGGACCATGTCCTCAAAGAAGGCGTCCCAAGGCAGGTTCTGCGGGGGCAGGTCTTGCCCGTAGGCCACCAGCTGCTGACGACACCATTTGTGGAAGTGCACGGCGTGCACGCGGTCGGTTATGCCTTTGGCGGCCATCACGCGCGCAATCTGCCGGGCCAGCGGTTCGTTGTAGCAGAGGATGAGGATGGGTTTGCTGGCGGCGGTCTGGGCTTTGGCCAGATGCTCGGCGCGGTAGCCCAGCAGCATGGTCTTGCCCGAACCGGCCACGCCGTGGATGACGCGGTGCCCCTCGCCCAGGCTGCGGGCCAGCTGTTCCTGCTGCAGGTCCATCACCCGCATGATGCTGGGCAGTTCGGCGGCTTCGTCAGCGTCGTCAAACAGCTCGCCGGTCACCTGCACGCGCACCTCGGGGAACATGATCCAGCGCACCCGGTCCATCTGCGGCAGCGACATGACGCCGCCCATCATGAAAGGGAACATGTCCCACAGGCGGCTTTGCAGCGCCTCGGGCTCTACCTGTTCGCCCATCTCGTCCTGGCAGATGACGCGGTGCGGTTCGATGGCGTGGGCGAGTTCGGCTTTGTCGAACTGCGCGCGGGTGATGTTGGGCAGCACCACGCCGTAGCTCCACGGAAAGGCCAGCTTGCCCTGGTGCCGGCCTTCGGGCTGCACCAGCTGCGGGTCGCGCTCCAGCGCGTTCACCACCTGGTGCGCGTACTGCCGGGCCTGCTCCAGCGGGTTGGGAATGGTCTTGGGGCCGAGCTCGCCGTGGATGTCCCAGGTCTGCTTGTTGGCCTGGATGAGGGTGGAGAGCCGGAAGTCCTTGACCTCCAGAATCAGGATGCCACGGCGCGGGTGCATGACCACAAAGTCCGGGTGCTGGTGCCGGGGGCCGACGGCCACGTCGTACCAGAGCAGGTAGTCGGCGTCGAGCTTCTGTTCAAGCCGCTCGGCGGTGCGGCGTTCGCCGGGCGTCATGCGTGCAACGCAACTGCCCAGAGCGGGTATCAGTGTGGCCATCTGACTTGTGTCTTTTTGTTTCCCTGGGCGGATGATGCACCAACTCGCAGGGAATGCGGCCGCACTCGCTGTCAACGGTGCCCATCGGTACACTGCCACTCACGCCTGAGCAGGCGACTCCTACTCACGTCAAGATCAAACGTGTCCACCCCCATCGTCCAGATCGTCGAAGTCATCGGCCCTGCCGCACAAGGCAAGTCGATGCCCTTGCTTTGCGGCGGGGCTGACGGGCACCGCTACTACGTCAAGGGCCAACAGACCAACCGCGCCAGCCTGTGGCGGGAGTGGATTTGCGGGCACCTCGCCAAGGCACTGGGTCTGCCGCTGCCGCCTTTCGCGCTGGTTCAGCTGGACCCGGCGCTTGTGAAGGAACTGCCGAAGGACCAGCAACGCATCGGTTCTTTGCCGGCCTTTGGCTCACGCGAGCAACCGCACACCGCCTGGCTGGAACTCGGCATCAGCCAACGGGTCCCGGCCGAACTGCAGCGCGATGTGCTCGTTTTCGACTGGTGGGTTCGCAACACCGATCGTCTGCGCGGCAACACCAACCTGCTGTGGGATGCCGAGCACGAGGGGCTGGTGGTGATCGACCACAACCTGGCCTTGGACAACGATTTCAATGCCGCCGAGTTCCAGGACCAGCATGTGTTCGCCGACCAGTGGTCGGTGCTGACCCAAGACCTGGTGCTGCAGGCGCAATACCTTCAACGCCTGAGCCAGGCCCTCCCGGCGGCTCACGAGGCCTTGGAAAGCGCGCCGGAAGAGTGGCTGTGGGAAAATTCCGAGTTCGACATTCCAGCCCGTTTTGACCGCGCAGCGGCCCTTCAGGTGCTGGAACGATGTGCAACCCCTGACTTCTGGAGAACGGTATGAGGCTCGTCGCGTGCCGATACGCCGTGGTTCAGTTCGCGCCCTACCGCGAAACGGGGGAGTTCGCCAACGCGGGCGTGGTGCTGATGTGCCCGGAGAGCGGGTACTTCGGCTTCAAGCTGCAAACCCGCCGCACCAAACGCATCACCGATTTCTTTGATGAACTGCCGCGCAGCTTTTATGTGCGTGCCGTCAAGGCGATGGAAGACGAGTTGCTGCGCGTGGCGGATGTGGTGGCGAAGGCACCGAGCACGGGTCGCGCGGCGTATTTGCGGCAAGTCTTCGACAGCCTCATTCATCCTCGTGAGGCGTTGGTTCGGTTCAGCGCTTCACGGGCAGTGATGACAGCCGATCCGGTAGCCGAGCTGGCTCGGCAGTTCGAGCACTGCGTGGAGCGTGCCTTTGCAACGCCGGAGTACGTGGAAAAGGCCATGGAAAAGCGCATCAAGCACTTGCTCGATGGGTTGCAACTGCCTGCCCCGTTCGCACCACTGCGCGTGGGCGACGACGCTTTCTATGCCAACTTCCCTCTGGTGCAGCAGCAGGGCGACTCGCTGACCAAGATCATCAAGCCGTTCCGACTGAACCAGGACGAGCCGGTGGACATCTACGAGCACGGCGATGCGTGGCTGCAGAAGATCAAGCGGCTGAGAAATCGGAAGCTGCTGCCGGATGACGTTCTGTTTGCGGTCAAGGCGCCGCCGCTGGCGGATGCGAAGCGCCATGCCGCTTTCAAAGAAATCTGCAGCGATCTGATCAAGCTGGACGTGCAAACGGTGGACGAAGACGCGGACCGCGAAATCACCGACTTCGCGCTGGGCTGAACAGCCTCACCGGATCAGCCCGATTGGAACTGGGCGCCGAATCGTCCGTTCCCACTCGCCCCGATCACCAAACGCTGCGTCGCCCGCGTAGCACCCACATAGAACAGCCGCGCTTCCTCGCGCTCGTCTTCGCCCTCGGTGGGCATGCGCCCGGCGCCGACCAGCGCCACCACCGGGAACTCCAGCCCTTTGCTGGCGTACAGCGTGATCACCTTGATGCTGTCGTGCGCAGGGTCGACTCGCTGGACGTGCTGCGGCGCAGCTGGTGCGGCATCCTGCGTTTGCGCAGGAATTCGGCGCACATGTCCCTCGCTGTGGTGGCGGCAGAGGATGGCCATGTCGGCCCAGGCGTGGCCTTCGCGCTGGCATCGCTCGTGCTTGAGGACTCATGTAGGCAACACAAAAAAGTGCGTCTCATAATTGACAAAATTGCCAAATTGAACAGAATGGGAAACATATGCCTGCCAAACCACCCCTTCCGACCGCCCAAAGCACCGCCCAGCTGCAGGCCTTGGGCACTCAGCTTCGCGCGCGCCGCAAGGCCTTGCGGGTGAGCAGCACAGCGGCAGCGGAGGCCGCAGGGATGTCGCGGGTAACGCTGCATCGCATCGAGAAGGGGGAGCCTTCTGTCGCGGCCGGCGCCTGGGCCAACGCCATGGCGGCGCTGGGTATGTCGCTGGTGGCGCAGAACGCCGAAGATGCCCAAGCCACGCGCCCCGAAGATGTCAATGGGCCGAATCTGGCCGACTGGATACCGGTGCGCGTGCGCCTGGCGGACTACCCGCAGCTCAAGACACTGGCCTGGCAGGTGCACGGCACCGAAGCGCTCACGCCCGTTGAGGCGCTGGGTATTTACGAGCGCAACGCGCGCCATCTGGATATGGCGGCCATGTCGCCCGCCGAGCAGGCGCTGCTGCAGGCCTTGCGCACGGGTTTGGGCGGCGATGCGGGAGTGGGAACACCCGATGTTTGAACGACCACACCACCAGCGCATTGCGCATGTGCTGGCCGCGCTGGACGGCGATGTGTTGCGCCAGCATGGCTGCCTGTTTGGCGGGGGCACTTGCATCGCTCTGCGCCACGGCGAGTACCGCGAATCGGTGGACATCGACTTTCTGGTGTCGGACGCAGCGGGTTACCGGGAACTGCGTCAGTTGCTCACCGGGCCAGCCGGGCTCAACGCGCTGGTGCGGGCCGGAGCGCAGCCATTGACCATGCTGCGCGAGGTGCGTGCCGATCAGTACGGCTTGCGAACGGTGGTGCAGATGGACGGCCAGGCGATCAAGTTTGAAATCGTCCGAGAGGCCCGGATCGTACTGGAAGCACCTGGCCCTGGAGATGTGGTGTGCGGCATCGGCACGCTGACGCGGCTCGACCTGGCGACGTCCAAACTGCTGGCCAACTCAGACCGTCAGGCGGACGATGGCGTGTTCAGCCGCGATGTGATCGATCTGGCGATGATGGACCTGCGCCTGCCCTTGTTGCGAGCGGCACTGACCAAGGCCACGCAAGCCTATGGACCTGCCGTGGTGCGCGACCTGACCAAGGCAATTGACCGCCTGCAAGAGCGCCAGGGCTGGCTTGAGCGGTGCATGCAGGCCATGGCCATGACGATGCCCAAGGCGGTGCTCTGGCAAAAGGTTCGCGCCCTGCGCAGGGTGTTGAAAGCCGGCTGAGGTGCCGCGACCAGGTCAGAGCTTGCCTTTTGCCGGTAGACGTGCAGCCCCCCCCTTGGACAGCCGCGCTTCCATGCGTTCGTCTTCGCACCTGCCGCAACAACAAAAAAGGGCGCCCGAGAGCGCCCCTTTGCCACCATCCACCCCGTCTCAATGCAGTGTGGTGGACGCCATGATGTGGTGCATCTCCTGCTCCAGCCCTCTGGAGGGGATGACCACCATTTGTTTGCCGCCGAATTCGGCCGAATAGCGCGGCACCTGGCTGGCGTGTTGGTAGGCCTCGCCCAGGCGGACGATGAGCTTGCCCACTTCCACCTGTGACAGGTGGTGTTCTTCGGCGAATTCCTTCAGTCCGGTGACCTTGCCGTCGTGGATCCAGGCGATGCCGAAGTGCGTCGGTGGCGTGCCCAGGAACACGAAGGCTTCGTGGTCGGCCGGCACCACCTCCAGGTGGTCGCTCACCTTGTGCGCCAGTTCCTCCAGCGACGCCTTGACCTCGTCAAGCTTGTCCACGACTTCGCTGCCAGCGGGCAGCGGCGGGTAGGCCTCTTTGCGGCCAAAGAGTTTGTCCAGTAGCCTCATGGTGTCTCCTTTGCAGTTGAAACAACGAGAGCCTGACCGCTGCTGCATGGGCCCGCGGGGACCGCACGAGCCGGCCGCCAGACGGGCTCACCTTAGACCATGGGGACCCACTTATCAAATGGGGTTGTTCTGCAGGCGGGTTCCGGCCGGGGCAGCGTCCTGGGGCAGCGCGTCCGCCTTGGCCCGCATCTTGGCGGCGATGTACTCGCCATGGGTCACGTGCAGCAGGCCGGCGATCTTGCTGATGACGTGGTTTTCGTGTGCGTCCAGGTGCGCGTCGGCATAGGCCACGTGCCACAACGATTCGACCAGTTCGATCTTTTGCGGATGCGTCAGGCGGTCGTTGACCTGGCTGGTGAAGGCGTGGAAGTCGTTGGCGGTGCGGGCGGTGTCCTGCGCGAGCGCCATCAGGTCGTCCACGGACGCGGGCTGCAGCGCAAAGCGGTCACTGAGCGCACGGATCACGGCCTGCCGCTCGGCCGCGCTGTGGTTCTGGTCGGCGCGCATCACCTCCACCAGCAGCACGGCGGTGGCCAGGCGAAGCGCCTGTTCGGCCTCGGCGGCCGAGTGGGTGGGGTCGATGTCGAGGAAGGTATCGAGCAGGTGCCGGAAGGCTTTGAGCATGGGCGGGGTCGGTCTGTTTTTCAGGGGCTACTTCTTCACCAGATGCCCGCGGATGTCGGCCAGCTTGGCCTGCAGGCGGCGCTGGTTGTCCGCGCCGACGCGCAGCAGGATCTTGCGCCCGGCCGACAGGTTCTGCAGCTGCGGGTCGGCGAACTCGTAGCGCACCCAGGGCCGTTGCGAGGGCACGGAGCCTTTCACTTCCACCAGATGCACGGCCGGCGCCTGCTCGGGCATGGGTGTGTCGATCAGGTGGTCGATCACCTGCACCAACCGGTCGTTGAAGTAGCGCCCCGGGAAGCCCTGCTCCACGTAGGCCTGTTGGACGAGTGGGTAGAGGCGGCGGTACATGCCCACCGCCTGGGCCGTGTCGATCGACTCGATCAGGCTCACCAGTGGCTGGTAGCGCCGGCTGTTGTCGGGGTGGATGGTCTCGGTGCCGTCGGCGCTGTTGCGCCGGGTGGTGAAGCGCTGCGGCGTGGGGCTGACGGGCCAGACGGTGACCGGCGCGTGCGGCCGTGCGAGGTTGTCCACGGTGGCCACCGCGTGGGAGAGGAAGCCGTCGATCTGCAGGAAGTTGAGCACGTTCTTGCGGCCGATCAGTCGCTCCAGCATCTGGTTCACCTGCGGCCCGGCGTCGGCCAGCGCAGGCAAAGGCTCTTTGTCCCCCTGGCCCTCGGCGCCGGGTTCGGCGGCGTCGATGGGGTGCTCGACCGTGGGTGTGGCAGGCGCTGCCGTGGGTGCGGCCGGTAGTGTTGGTTCGGCAGGTGCGGCCGGTGCGGCGGCCACCGGTGCGGCTTCGGGTGCGGGCACCGCCTGGTTGCGCTTCCAGGCGTAGTAGCCGCCTGCGGCCACCAGGGCGAGCACGATGGCCACCACGAGCAGGGAGGGAGTTCGGGAAGGTTCGGGGGGACGGTACTCGTCGCGATCCAGTTCAGGTTCCATGGGCCTCATCTACGCCGGAGCGGGTGGAAAGGCGGCACATCCTACGCGTCTGGAGGGGTCAGGTCCACCCTGCGCCCCGCCCTCACGCCCTGCCCGGCCACAACACCAGCCACACCACCCCCACCAGCCCCAGCCACTTCAGCAACGCCAGCAGCGACATCAGCGCGCCGGTGATCGCCGCGACAAAGAAGTACTCGCTGTGGGTCAGCGTGATGGTGAGCCAGGTGAACAGGTTTTCACCCACATCGGCAAACACCATCAGCGGCAGCGCCCAGCCCAGACGGTTGAGCCAGCGCGAAACGGGCTGCCCGACGCGCCGCAACCCGGCACCGCGCGCAAACCCGGCCACGCAGAAGCGCGACAACACCTGGGCGTAGGCCGCGATGAGCCCCAGGTCCCACAGCAGCGACCAGCGCGGTGAGCCGAACAGGTTCACCTGCTGGAGACCGGTGATCAGACCTTCCCAGATCTGGCCCCGCTCAACGGCGGTGAGGCCTTCGTAAAACCACAGCATCTGCCAGCGCACGAAGTCCAGGTTGGTGGCCAGGAACGCCGGGTAGCTGGAGAGCGCCTGCCACAGGTCGGCCCAGAAGTTCTGCTGCGCGTAGTACTCGCCCTTGAGCAGCATCTGCCCGATGCCGCCGTACAGCACCAGGAAGGCCAGGCACCAGCCCAGGATGGGCAGCCAGGGCTGGGGCTGCGCCCAGTCGGTGTCTTTCGGGAAGGCCACGGTAAGGGACTGCACGCTGGGGTGTTCTTCGGCGGGGATGGTCTGCCGGCCACCGGCGCCGTCGTCCACCAGCCCCGGGGTGCGCACCGCCATGCCGGTGACGGCCCACAGCGGGGTGCGGTGCAGTTCACTGTGGGCCACGGGCACCAGCGGTTTGGGGCTGGACGGGTCGGCGTACAGCGCTTGCAGCACCTGCTGGTCGGTCATGGGCTGGCCGTCTGCCGCACTCAGGCGAAGGCCGCATTGCACGGCTTCGCCCACCAGCCAGCCCATGGCCCGGTCGGCCAGTGCCAGCCGGTCGGGCGTGTAGCCGCCGCCCACATCGCAGTGGGCGCCGGAGAACCAGAGCTGTTTAAGCGACACGGGCAGGCCGCGGTCGGAGCGGTACTGGCCGTTGGGGTCGACATACTGCCGGGGCGCGAACTGGGCGCGGTACTCGTCCAGCGCCAGCGCCTGCCGGACATTCAGGAAGCGCTTGCCGCCCACGTCCGCGCGCGCGGTGAACTGCTTGGAAAACGGCGGCATGCCGACAGACGCCACCGTGTCCCAGACGCCCACGAAATGGATGTTGACGTGCTGTTCGAAGGGGTCGGCGAACAGCTGCGTGGCCTGCCGGGCGATGCGGCGCGCGCTCTCGCCGCGGCTGTCGCGGTCCGAGAAGTAGACGTGCAGCAGCGACGGCACCATCGAGACCATGTGCGGCTGCAGGATGCCGAACATGTTGACCAGCCCCGCCACGCTGCGCGCCGTGAAGGCCCCGCGGGAAAAGCCGAAGACGTAGAGCTCGTCGCCGGGCTGGTAGCTCGACATGAGGAACTGGTAGCACTCGGCCATGTTCTCGTAGACCCCGCGGCCGAAGGCCAGGCCGGCCAACCGCTCGCCGTAGCGGTTGATGCTGTCCCACACGGTGGCGCCGGGCAGCTCGCCCGGGTTGCCGACGCCGGGGTCGTAGAACACCAGCTGCTGCTCATCGCCGTGGGTGCGGAGCAATTGGCACAGCCGCACGACGTTGGTGTCGTTCTCGCCGCCAGTGAGGTTGTTGTTGGTCCCGTCGCAGCAGAGCACGATCTGGCGTGGCGTTGAAGCGTTCATGGGTCTGCTCCTTCACAAGCCGTGGGGGCATCAGTGTGTGTCAGCGGGCCGGCGGGCACCTCCTCCGCAGGAGGGACGTTCGAGCTCGTGGCCCCTACACTGCGTCACACCTTTGCGCGCCCACCGGACGAAGCATGCCCCGCCCCCACCACCATGTCTACGTGATCGAACTGCACCCGGACGTGCTGCTGGAACGCCGGTTCCGCCAGTGCAACCCGGGCTACGTCGAAGGCAGGCCCTGTGTGTACGTGGGCATGACGGGGCTGGACCCGGACGTGCGCTTCGACAAGCACAAGGCCGGCATCCAGGCCAACGCCTACGTGATGAAGTACGGACTGCGCCTGCTGCCCGATCTGTACGAGGGCTTCAACCCCATGCGCTACGAGGACGCGGTGGAGCGGGAGATCGAAATCGGCATCGACCTGCGCTCGGCGGGATTCGGGGTGTGGCAGGCGTGAGCGGCGCGTTCCTGGGTGCGGCAAAGGCCGCAGCCCCCGTCACGCGATGCGGCGCTGTCCTACACGCGCTGCCGGTGTCGTCGGACGCACAGCCTTCACAGGGCTGGGCAGGATCGGTTCATCATCACAGGAGACCCACCATGAATGCACTGGCCTGCAGCGTTTTCTCTGTCGCCCTCTGTGGCTCTCTCATGCCCGCGGTGGCCGCGGACGACCGGCCGTCCGTGCAGGCGCAATACCAGGCCGACCGCCAGGCCTGCCTGTTGCGCACCGATCCTGTGGCACGTCAGGACTGCCTGCGCGAAGCCGGGGCGGTGCGCCAGGAGGCACTACAGGGTCAGCGCGCGCCCACACCCGATGCCGCCACCCTGACCCGCAACGCCCTGGTGCGCTGCCAGGTGCACCCGGTGGGCACCGAACGCGACATGTGCGAACGCATGGTCCGGGGCGAAGGCCGTGTGCAGGGTGATGTGGCCAGCGGTGGGGTGTTGCGCGAGCTCACGGTGATCGTGCCCGCGCCGACGCAGCCCGACACAGCGCGATGACCCCGGGAGACCCGGCGACAGGGCAGGCTCAGTGCCGCTCGGGCACCTGCCCCGCCTCGTCGCCCCACACGCGGTTGATGCGGCGGCCGCGCTGCACGGCCGGACGTTCGCCGATGGTCTGTGCCCAGCGCAACACGTGCGTGTACTCGTGCACCGAGAGGAATTCGCCCGCGTTGTAGATCTTGCCCTCGACCAGGGCGCCGTACCAGGGGTAGATGGCGATGTCGGCGATGCTGTATTCGTCACCCGCCATGAAGGTGTGCGCGGCCAGGTGGCGGTTGAGCACGTCGAGCTGGCGCTTGGTTTCCATGGCGAAGCGGTTGATGGGGTACTCGAACTTCTCGGGTGCGTAGGCGTAGAAGTGCCCGAAGCCGCCGCCCAGGTAGGGCGCGGAGCCCATCTGCCAGAACAGCCAGTTCAGCGCCTCGGTGCGTGGCCCGTGCGCCTTGGGCAGAAAGGCACCGAACTTTTCGGCCAGGTACAGCAGGATGGAACCGGACTCGAACACGCGCGTCGGCGGTTCGGTGCTGCGGTCCAGCAGGGCCGGAATCTTGGAATTGGGGTTGACCTCGACGAAGCCGCTGGAGAACTGGTCGCCTTCGCTGATCTTGATCAGCCAGGCGTCGTATTCGGCGCCGCTGTGGCCCAGGGCCAGCAGCTCTTCGAGCATCACGGTCACCTTCACGCCGTTGGGCGTGGCCAACGAATACAGCTGCAGCGGGTGCTTGCCCACCGGCAGGGCCTTGTCGTGCGTGGGGCCGGCGATGGGGCGGTTGATGTTGGCGAACTGGCCGCCGTTGGCCTGGTCCCAGGTCCAGACGGCGGGGGGGGTGTAGGGGGTGTGGGTGCTCATGGGGCCATGCTAGTGCAGCGGCAGAAACCCTGCCCAGACAACACCCCAAAGAGGTGTGGCAGGTGCCCAAGCGCTGTGATAGCCTGCTCCGGCCCACACCGCCACCGGCCTGACCAGACATCCGGGTCCATGCTGTCCACCCCGCACCACGCCCTTCTGCAAAGCATCATCGACCACCTGCCTAGCGGGGTCACGATGTTCGATGCCGACCAGCGTCTGGTGGCCTACAACCAGCAGGTTCGCACGCTGCTGGATTTCCCGGACGAACTGTTCGCGCACGGCATGCCCACGCTGTACGACTTTGCCCTGTTCAACGCGCGGCGGGGCGAGTACGGACCTGGCGATCCCGAGCAGCAGGCACGGGCGGTGAGTGATCGCGCCCGGTCACTGCAACCGCATGTGTTCGAGCGCCAGCGGCCCGACGGCACCGTGATCGAGATTCGCGGCACGCCCCTGCCCACCGGCGGTTTCGTCTCGATCTACACCGACGTCACCGCGCGCAAGCGCACCGAACAGGAAGCCCGCCGGCTGGCGGTGTATCTGGACGCGGTGATCAACGCGCTGCCGCAGGGTGTGACGGTGATCGACGAGCACCTCGTGATCCGGCTGTGGAACCGCAGCTTCGAGCAGCTGCTGGACCTGCCCCAGGGCCTGATGAAGCCGGGCGTGACCTTCGAGGATGTGGCCCGCAGCAACGCGCAGCGCGGCGAGTACGGCGAGGCGGACGTGGAAACCAAGGTGGCCGAGGCGGCCGCGCTGGCACGCCAGTTCCTGCCGCACCGGCTGATCCGCCAGCGCCCCAACGGTCGCACGCTGGAGATCGTGGGCAGTGCCCTGAGCATCGACGGCCAGATCCGCGGCTTCGTCACCACCTACACCGACGTCACCGAGCTGCGCGAAGCCCAGCAGGCCCTGGAGCGCCTGAACGCCGAGCTGGACCAGCGGGTGACCGAGCGCACGCGGGCACTGCAGGACCTCAACAAGGAGCTGGAGTCGTTCACCTACTCGGTGTCGCACGACCTGCGCACGCCGCTGCGCAGCATCCAGGGCTTTTCCACACTGCTGCTGGAGACCGAGGCGGAGAAGCTCAGCGAGCAGGGGCGCACGTCGCTGCAGCGCATCCAGTCCAATGCGGGCCGCATGGGCTCGCTGATCACCGACCTGCTGTCCATGGCCCAGCACAGCCGGGGCGAGCTGGACCTGCAGCGGGTGGACCTGAGTGCGATGGCGCAAGGTGTGGCGAACGAACTGCAACGGGCCGACGTCACCCGCCAGGCCGACTGGCGCATCGTGCCCGGGTTGTGGGTGCAGGCCGATCCGGGACTGGTGCGGCTGGTGCTGCAGAACCTGCTGGGCAATGCCTGGAAGTACACCGCTCAGCGCGGCGTGGCGGTGATCGAACTCTGCGGCGGCGGCGAGACCGGCGGCATGTGCTGGTTCGAGCTGCGGGACAACGGTGCCGGCTTCGACATGCAATACGCCAACCAGTTGTTCCAGCCCTTCCAGCGGCTGCACCGTCCGCACGAGTTCGATGGCACGGGCATCGGACTGGCGATCGTGCAGCGCATCCTGCAGCGCCACGGTGGCTCAATCAGCGGTCAGGCCGAAATCGGCCAGGGCGCACTCTTCCGCTTCTGCCTGCCTTGCGTGCAGGCCCAGGCGCCCCAGGGGCTCTGAACCGCCCGGATCCCAGGCTCAGTGCACGAGCACCTTCCGCAGGGCGGAAGCCAGCTCCGAAGCAACGAACTTGGCCACATAGGCGTCGGCGCCCACGGACTGCACATGGGCCTCGTTGGTCGAACCGGTGAGCGACGAGTGGATGACCACCGGGATCGACTTGAAGCGTGGGTCCTGCTTGATGTTGCGCGTGAGCGTGAAGCCGTCCATGACCGGCATCTCCAGGTCGGTCAGCACCAGGGCCACCCGGTCGGTGGCCGACCGTCCCTCGGCGCGCGCCTCCTCGTCGATCAACTGCAGCCGGTCCCAGGCCTCCTGCCCGGTCTTGGTCATGACGAAGTTCACCCCCATGGAGCCCAGACCCTGTTCGATCAGCATGCGTGCGACCGGCGAATCGTCGGCCGCCAGCACGATGGAGTCCGGAGGCAGGACCACCTGGTCGCCCACCGGGTCGAGGGCGGTGTCCTCGCCAGTGGTGGGCATCACGCTGCGCAGAATCTGTTCCACGTCGAGCACCTGCACCAGGCGGGTGCTGCCGTTCTCGCCCGCCAGCTTGGCGATGCTGGTCACCAAATCGCCACCATTGCCTTCCGCAGCCAGCACATCGCTCCACTCCAGCCGCACGATCTCGTCCACCTCCTCCACGGCAAAGGCTTGGGTGGTGCGGGCGTACTCGGTGACCATCAGGATGCTGTGCCCCCGCTTGGGCGTGCAGCCGACCATGGCCGGCAGGTCGATCACCGGAATGATCTGGCCCCGGATGTTGGCCACGCCCAGCACCTGCGGTGGCGCGTTGGCAATGCCCGTGATCTTGGGCATGACCAGGATCTCGCGCACCTTGAAAACGTTGATGCCGAACAGTTCCCGGCGGTCGCTGTCAGGCGCCTCGCCCAGACGGAACAGCATCAGCTCGAACTGGTTGTTGCTGGTGAGTTGCGCGCGTTCATTGACGTCGTGCAGCGTGGTGCTCAGGCTCATGGCGGACTCCGATGGGAAGATCACCTGCAGGATACGAAGCAACGGCCCGCACCAAAGTCCGGATCAGCGCGGTGAACACCGGCCAGTTCCCGGCGCAGCACACCCGATGACCCAGAAACGCCGAGCCCGGATCGGATTTCCCACCAGGGCGCTGCCAGCACACAATGACCCAGGCTCCCCCTGAAGCCGCCATCCTGCGGCCAATCGCCCATTCCTGACAACGCCACACGCCATGACCCGACACACACGAAAAGCCATCGATGCGAGCACCACCGACGCGCCAGACGCCTCGCCGATCGGTCAGGCCATTCTTTCGCTGGTCGGAAAAGTACCCTCCTCCCGGGAGCCAACAAGCCCCGTCCCCATGGACGATGCCCGCAAGGCGGCCAACGCGGCGGCGGCCAAGGCCGCGCTGGCCGCAGGCGCGCTGGCGCTGCCGCCAGGTGTGGTGGGCTGGCTGACCATCCTGCCGGAGATGATGGGCGTCTGGAAGATCCAGCGGCAGCTGGTGGCCGACATCGCGGCGATCTACGGCAAACACGCCACGCTCACACCCGAGCAGGTGGTGTACTGCCTGTTCCAGCACACGGCGGCACAGGGGGTGCGCGACCTGGTGGTCCGCGTGGGCCAGCGCACGCTGGTGCGGCGCGCCTCGCCCGTGCTGATCCGAACGATCACGCGCCGGGTCGGCGCCAAGCTGGCCCAGAAAGCGGCGGGCAAGGGCGTGGCGCGCTGGATTCCGGTGATCGGCGCCGTCGGCATGGGCGCGTATGCCTACTACGACACCACGCAGGTGGCGGCCACGGCCATCGACTTGTTCGAAGGGGTGATCGAGGTGGAAGCGGTAGAGATCGACGGCTAAACACCCCGGCTTGCAAGTGCGAAGCTGATCGCCGCACGCACCGCCGCGGTCTGCGCCAGATTGCATTGGGCCGGTGTTGCCCGCGGACTGTCCGGGTACACCTCGGTGGTGGTGGTGTAGCGCGCTCCCGTGATGCTGGCGCACAGCGCGAGCTCGCGCAACGGATAGCGGATCACGCCGGGCGCCACCATGGGCGAGCCGATGATGCCGCCAGCCGCGTCGGCGGACGCGATGTGCGTGACCCTGGAGACCTCGTCGATGATGGCCTGCTGGAACCCGGGTTGAGGGTTGTCGGTGTCGTCCACCAGATAGAAGCCGTCCGGAATCGTGCAAGGCTCGAAGGCTTCGCCGTCGCGGGCCGCTTTCGCCGGCCGGAACTCTGATTCGTCGCTGTCGGTGGTTTCGTGCAGGTCGATGTGGGCGATGAACTGCCCTTTGAACGGCGCGAACAGACGCATCAGCGCCGCCGACTCGGGTGCCGGGCTCGGTTCGCGGAACGAGCGGTTGGGGTCAATGGCATCGTGGTTCCAGCGCTGGACGCGCTCATAGGCCCAGGGGCTGACGCAAGGCAACACCAGCAGGTTGACCCTGTTGTCGAACGCCGCGGCATCCTGCGCCAGAAACTGCAGGGCGCCATGAACGCCGCTGGTTTCGTAGCCATGCACACCACCAGTGACCAGGACCACCGGCAGGTCATTGCGCCACCCGGGGCTGCGAACGGCCAGCAACGGAAAGCGCTCATCGCCGGCAACCACCTCGCCATAGCTCTGCACGTCGAAATGATCGCGCAGCCGGTCCACCGCCGCCACCACGTCGTCGCGGTGGGAGCGCTGGCGCCGCTGGCGCGAGCGCCAGAGGGCCCGTTCTTCCGGGCCCCAGGGCCTGCCCGGCGTTCCGATGGGATAGAAGGATGTGGTGACCACTGAGGACGTCATGGGCGGGCTTTCTGTGTTGCGGTGGTGCAGTGACAATGCGCCCATGAATTTTGCCGAACGTCTCAAATCCCTTCCTTCAGCCGCCCACCTTGCGTCGCTCGATCTGCTCGACGCCGGTGGTGCCCTGGTGGCGAGCATCCACAACCAGCCTGGTCAGGCAGGCTCACTGGCGATCTACCACGCGCTGGCCAAAGAACACGGCGGCACCATCACACCTGCGGCCGCGGCGCTGGGTCTGCAGTGGTATGGCGAGCACACCGCAGACGCCATCGCGAACCCTGGCAAGCACCCCAACATCGACCGGCTGCTGGCCTGGTCGCAGGGAGCCGCCATCTATCTGGTGCGGCCGCACAACGCCTGACCGGCGGTCAGATTCGCGTCAAGGGGCTTGAACTACAATCGCGGGCTATGTTTGACGCCAGCCCGTTCTCCCTGAACACCGCACCTGCCGCCACGGCCGGTGTTGCTGCGCGCGCAATCTCCATCAAAACCACGACCATTAAGGGCTGATCCAGCCTGGTTCGTCGTGCGCCCTCCCCGGCCAGACGAGCCGGGCAAGTTGGTCTGGTCTGGACCTGTTTATTCACTTGAAAGGGCATTCTCAATGAGCAAGTTGGTTGGTCTGGTCGGCTGGCGTGGCATGGTCGGCTCCGTGTTGATGGATCGCATGGTCGAGGAAAAAGACTTCGACCTGATCGAGCCGCTGTTCTTTTCCACCTCCAACGCTGGCGGCAAGGCCCCCGCGATGGCCAAGAACGAAACCACGCTGCAGGACGCGAACAACATCGACGCCCTCAAGCGCTGCGAGATCATCATCACCGCCCAGGGCGGCGACTACACCAACGAGGTCTATCCCAAGCTGCGCGCCGCCGGCTGGAACGGCCACTGGATCGACGCCGCCTCCGCCCTGCGCATGGAAAAGGACGCTGTCATCATTCTCGACCCGGTCAACATGCCGGTGATCAAGAACGCCCTGGCCAAGGGCGGCAAGGAATGGATTGGCGGTAACTGCACGGTGTCCTGCATGCTGATGGGCGTGGGCGCGCTGTACAAGGCCGGTCTGGTCGAGTGGATGTCCACCCAGACCTACCAGGCCGCCTCCGGCGGCGGCGCCCAGCACATGCGCGAGCTGCTGACGCAGTACGGCACGCTCAACGCCGAAGTGAAAGCCCTGCTCGACGACCCCAAGAGCGCGATCCTGGAGATCGACCGCAAGGTCATCGCCAAGCAGCGCAGCCTGAGCGGCGCCGAGACCGCCAACTTCGGCGTGCCGCTGGGCGGCAGCCTGATCCCCTGGATCGACAAGGATCTGGGCAACGGCATGTCCAAGGAAGAATGGAAGGGCATGGCCGAGACCAACAAGATCCTGGGCATGGGTGAAGGCTTCGGGTCGGCGCCGATCCCGGTCGACGGCTTCTGCGTGCGCGTGGGTGCCATGCGCTGCCACAGCCAGGCCCTGACCTTCAAGCTGAAGAAGGATGTGCCGGTGGCCGACATCGAGGCCATGATCGCCGCCGACAACCCCTGGGCCAAGGTCGTGCCAAACACCCGGGAAGCGACTATCAAGGACCTGACGCCCGTGGCCGTGACCGGCACGATGACCATCCCGGTCGGCCGCATCCGCAAACTGGCTATGGGCCCCGAGTACGTGGGTGCCTTCACCATCGGCGACCAGCTCCTGTGGGGCGCAGCCGAGCCGCTGCGCCGCATGCTGCGCATCCTGCTCGACGCCTGATTCGTCACTACTTCTTACTTACAATCACAAAAAGCCGGCCTTTGCGCCGGCTTTGTCGTTGTGAGGCCGCAACGCGAACAACGCCCGCGGGCCGACCAAAGGCCACCCTGGAAACTCAAGCGGATTCTCAGCTTGTCACCGTAATGCGTTGATGTTAAGGTCAATTCTCGGTTTTTTACGTCGAGGTTCAAGTGCCCAAATCCACCCGCCATACCCCCTTGTTCGGGACCATGACCACCCTCGGGGGCATCGGTCGCAGAGGTACTTCGCGGTTACATGCCGTTGCAGCAGCTGCGCTGCTGTCTGCCGGCCTCATGCAGCACGATGACGCGCTTGCTCTCGCGCTCGGTCGCGCGGCGGTCCAGTCCTCGTTGGGCGAGCCTTTGCGGGCCGAGGTGGATGTGCTCGAAATCACGCCCGAAGAGGCCGCCAGCCTGCGCGTCGGTCTGGCAGCGCCAGAAGCCTTCAGGTCCTCAGGCATGGACCTGAGTTCGGCCATCGCCGGACTCCAGATCACCCTGCAGCGCCGGGCGGACGGCCGTGCATACCTGAGCGTGGTGGGCTCACGCCCTGTCAACGAGCCATTCCTGGACATGGTGCTGGAGGCCAACTGGGCGTCCGGCCGGCTGGTGCGTGAATACACACTGCTGCTGGACCCGCCCAAGAACACGGCTGCAGCGCCAGCACCACTCAACGCTGCCGCTGCAGCGCCGGCACCAACGGCTCGCAGCAATGCCGCCAAAGCACCCGCCCCACTGAACCGCGCAGCCACCCCATCGGCAGCCGCAGCACCCAAGGCAGACAAGCCCGCAGCAGCGGCCCCCGCTGCGGCCAAGCCGGCAGCATCGCCCTCCGCAGACGGTCCCTCCAAACAGGTCACCACCAAGGCTGGTGACACCGCTGGCCGTATCGCGGCGGCCAACCTGCCCGCCAACGCATCGCTGGACCAGATGCTGGTGGCCATGCTCCGTGCCAACCCGCAGGCGTTCATCGGCAACAACGTCAACCGGATGAAAGCCGGCGCGATCCTGAGCCTGCCGACCGAAGCAGCATCCATCGACGTGTCTGCCGGAGAAGCGAAGCGCATCGTGGCAGCCCAGAGCCGCGACTTCAACGAGTTCCGTCGTCGGCTGGCGGGGGCTGTCCCCGAAGCGCCGGTGGCGGCGGCCGACCGCCAGGCTTCCGGCAAGGTGCAAACCGAAGTCGAAGACAAGAAGCCGGCCCAGTCGGCCCAGGACAAGCTGACGCTGTCCAAGGGCGCGGTTGCGGGCCAGGGCGCCAAGGAAGACAAGATCGCCCAGGAACGCCAAGCCAAGGAAGCGTCGACCCGGGTGGCAGAGCTTTCCCGCAACATCGACGAGCTGTCCAAGCTGGGACCGGCCGCCACCTCAGGTGCGCCCGCGGCCCCGGCCGCCAAGCCCGTGGCCAGCACCCCGGCCCCGTCTCTTCCGGTGGGTGCTCCTGCGCCTGCCGCCGCCGCGCCTGCTGCACCTGCACCTGCACCTGCAGAGCCGGCCCCGGCAGCAGAGCCTGCACCAGCGACCCCGGCACCCGCTGCCGCGGAGCCACCAGCCCCCCCTCCGGCACCCGCCCCAGCTCCTGCACCAAAGCCACGTCCGGCGCCTGCCCCTGCACCCGTCGAAGAGGCTTCGTTCGTCGACCAGCTGATGGAAAACCCCATGGTGCTGCCTGGCGCTGCCGCCCTGCTGGCATTGCTCGGGGGCTTCGCGTTTTACCGCACACGCCAGAAAAAGAAAGGCAACGGCGTTGACAGCTCTTTCCTGGAGAGCCGCCTGCAGCCCGACTCGTTCTTTGGCTCCAGCGGGGGTCAGCGCATCGACACCAACGAAGCCACCGCGTCCGGGTCGTCCATGGTGTATTCGCCCAGTCAGCTGGACGCCGCCGGTGATGTGGACCCCGTGGCGGAGGCCGACGTCTACCTTGCCTACGGCAGAGACCTGCAAGCCGAGGAGATCCTCAAAGAAGCCATGCGCAGCGCTCCCACCAGGGTGGCCATTCACAACAAGCTGCTCGAGATATACGCCAAGCGCCGCGACTCGAAGGCTTTCGAAGTGGTCGCCACGGAAGCCTATGCACTCACGCAAGGCCAGGGGCCGGAGTGGGAGCACGCTTGCGAACTGGGCAAGGAGCTGGATCCTTCCAACCCGCTGTACCAACCCGGAGGAAGCCCTGCGGTCAAACCCGGCGCGGCCGTGCCGATGGCTACCGGCGCCACCATCCCGTTTGGCAGCAGCACACTGGGAGACAACGCCAAATCGGGAGACGCGGGCGACCTGGATCTCGATCTGGACTTCATGGAAGTGTCCTCGCGCTCGCCGCTGGCTGCAGCCAACGGCAAGGCCGACGCTCCGGTGTCGGCGATGGACGATCTGTCCCAGACCGATGCCCTAACGTCAGAGCCCGCCAAACTGGCCGACCCGGCATCGCGCCCCATGGATTTCGATCTCGACTTCCCGTCGGACCCCATGCCGCTGACCTCGACGCCTGCGGCTGAACAGCCGACCTTCGACGATGCGGAAGTCCTGCCCGACTTCGACATCGCGGCGCCGGCGAGTGCGCCCCCAGCGGCACCTGCCTCTCCGGAACTGATGTCCTTTGATCTGGGCGACCTGAGCCTCGACCTCAATGGCAAACCGGAGGCGGGCGACCCGCTGGCCGGCAACGAGCTGGGCGCAGAAAGCCCGCTGGAAACCAAGCTCTCGCTGGCGGAGGAGTTCAGAGCCATTGGTGATCTGGAAGGCGCGCGCTCCCTGGCCGAAGAGGTGCTGGCAGAAGCATCGGGCTCTCTCAAGACCAAGGCCAGTGCCTTCCTGGCAGACCTCTCCTGATCCCCGACCCCTCTGCCCCGCCTCCCGACGCGCCCACACCGGCCCTGCTGCCGGCTGGTGGGCGCATCGCATTGGGCGTGTCCTACAACGGCCGGAACTATGACGGCTGGCAAAGCCAGCCCAGTGGTCACACCATTCAGGACAAGCTCGAAAGGGCCCTGGCCCGCTTTCTGGATGTGCCCGCGGTGAATACCTTGTGCGCCGGCCGTACCGACGCTGGTGTGCATGGCCTGAACCAGGTGGTGCATTTCGACAGCCCACTGGCGCGCCCGGAAAACGCCTGGGTGCGCGGCACCAACAGTTTCCTGCCACCCGACATCGCCGTGCAGTGGGCCCGGACGGTTCCTCCGGGCTTCCACGCCCGCGCCAGTGCCACCGGCCGGCGCTACGCCTATGTGCTGCTGGAGTCTGCGGTGCGCCCAAGCGTGGACAACGGGCAGGTGGGCTGGGTGTTCCGCCCTCTGGATCAGCAAGCCATGCAGATCGCCGCACAGCACCTGATCGGCGAACACGACTTCACCTCGTTCCGCGCCTCGGCATGTCAGGCGCACAGCCCGGTCAAGGACATGCGCCGCATCCAGATTGCACGCCGCGGGGCCTACTGGCGCTTCGAGTTCGAGGCTTCGGCCTTCCTGCACCACATGATCCGCAACATCATGGGCTGCCTGATAGCTGTCGGGACCGGGAACCGTCCGCCGTCGTGGATGGCCGAGGTACTGACAGCGAAAAGCCGCGATGCCGCCGCGCCCACCTTTGCACCCGACGGCTTGTATTTCCTGGGTCCGGTCTACGATCCGTCCTGGAACATCCCGGACCGCACACCCGCCTTCGACTGGTTGCCCTGAGCCCCATGCCCCAACGCACCCGCATCAAGATCTGTGGCCTCACGCGCGAGACCGACGTGGACGCCGCCGTCCAAGCAGGCGCCGACGCCATCGGCTTTGTGCTTTACCCGCAGAGCCCACGCTTTGTCAGTCCGGAACGGGCGGGTGAACTGGCCCGCCGGCTGCCGCCCTTCATCACCCCGGTGCTGCTGTTCGTCAATGCCAGCCCCGAGTTCATCGCACAGGGCGTGACCGCCGTGCCCAACGCCCTGCTCCAGTTCCACGGCGACGAGACGCCGGCCGATTGCGCCGCCGCTGGACGCCCCTTCATCCGCGCTGCGCGCATTCCCCCCGGCCCGGCCGGCGCGGGCTTTGATCTCCTAAAATACGCGACCGATTTCGCTGCCGCGCAGGCCATCCTGCTTGACGCCCACGTAGAGGGTTATGGCGGCGGCGGTCAATCCTTCGACTGGAACGCTTTCCCTTGGTCACATCCGCTACTAAACGCCAGCTCTCGCCTCGTTTTGTCTGGTGGACTCACGCCTGCAAACGTGACCGATGGCATCAACCGCGTGCGGCCCTGGGCCGTTGACGTGAGCTCCGGGGTCGAAGCCGCCAAAGGCATCAAGGACCCCGACAAGATGCTCGCCTTCGTGGCCGCCGTGCGCGCGGCCGATGCGCAACACCCCTGCCCCAGCTGACCCATCCTCGGGTGGCTCGGGCCCAGCAACGAGACACCCCACATGGACACCAGCACCTACCAGCAACCCGACGCCCGCGGCCATTTCGGCATCTACGGCGGCAGCTTCGTGAGCGAGACGCTCACCCACGCCATCAACGAGCTCAAGGCCGCGTACGCCCAGTACCAACACGACCCCGATTTCCTGGCCGAGTTCCGCAAGGAACTGGCCCACTTCGTCGGCCGGCCCAGCCCGGTCTACCACGCCGAGCGCATGAGCCGCGAGGTCGGCGGCGCGCAGATCTTCCTCAAGCGCGAAGACCTCAACCACACCGGCGCGCACAAGATCAACAACGTGATCGGCCAGGCCATGCTCGCCAAGCGCATGGGCAAGCCGCGCGTGATCGCCGAGACCGGCGCCGGGCAGCACGGTGTGGCCACCGCCACCATCTGCGCCCGCTACGGCCTGGAATGCGTGGTCTACATGGGCAGTGAAGACGTCAAGCGCCAGAGCCCCAACGTCTACCGCATGAAGCTGCTGGGTGCCACCGTGGTGCCGGTCGAATCGGGCAGCAAGACGCTCAAGGACGCGCTCAACGAAGCCATGCGCGACTGGGTCGCCAACGTGGACAACACCTTCTACATCATCGGCACGGTGGCCGGCCCGCACCCTTACCCGATGATGGTGCGCGACTTCCAGAGCGTGATCGGCAACGAATGCCTGGTGCAGATGCCGCAGATGTTGAAAGAGGCGGGTTGCGAAGGCGAGCAGCCCGACGCCGTGGTCGCCTGCGTGGGCGGCGGTAGCAACGCCATGGGCATCTTCCACCCCTACATCAACCACGCCGGCACACGCCTGGTCGGCGTCGAAGCCGCGGGCGAAGGCCTGGACAGCGGCAAACACTCGGCCTCGCTGCAGAAGGGCAGCCCCGGCGTGCTGCACGGCAACCGCACCTATGTGCTGCAGGACGACAACGGCCAGGTCACCGAGACGCACAGCGTGAGCGCCGGTCTGGACTATCCCGGTGTCGGCCCCGAGCACGCCTTCCTCAAGGACATAGGCCGCGCCGAGTACGTTGGCATCACCGACAAGGAAGCCCTGGAAGCCTTCCACTACCTGTGCCGCACCGAGGGCATCATCCCCGCGCTGGAATCCAGCCACGCCGTGGCCTACGCCATGAAGCTGGCCAAGACCATGAAGCCCACGCAATCGGTGCTGGTCAACCTCTCCGGCCGCGGCGACAAGGACATCGGCACCGTGGCCGACCTGTCCAACGCCGACTTCTACTGCCGCCCCAGCTGCCGCGGCCAGTCCGTCAAGGGCGGCGCCGAATCCGTTGTGAAGGTGTCCAAATGAGCCGCATCGAAAAAACCCTGGCCGATCTGAAAGCACAGAACCGCAAGGCCCTGATCCCCTTCGTCACCGCGGGCTTCCCCTACGCCGACATTACGCCCAAGCTGATGCACGGCATGGTCGAGGGTGGCGCCGACATCATCGAACTGGGCGTCCCGTTCTCCGACCCGTCGGCCGACGGCCCCGTGATCCAGAAAGCGGGCGACCGTGCGCTGGCCCTGGGCATCGGCCTTGCACAGGTCATCGCCATGGTGCGCGAGTTCCGCAAGGAGAACGACCGCACGCCGGTGGTGCTGATGGGCTATGCCAACCCCATCGAGCGCTACGACCAGAAGCACGGCGCATGCAGCTTCGTGCGCGACGCCTCGGCCGCCGGTGTGGACGGTGTGCTGGTCGTGGACTACCCGCCCGAAGAATGCGAAGACTTCGCTGCCGCGCTGCGCGCCGCGAACATGGACCTGATCTTCCTGCTGGCGCCCACCAGCACCGACGAGCGCATGGCGCAGGTGGCGCGCGTGGCCAGTGGCTATGTCTACTACGTCTCGCTCAAGGGCGTGACCGGCGCCGGCACACTGGACGTGGGCCAGGTCGAGGCCATGTTGCCGCGCATCCGCGCGCACGTGAGCATCCCCGTCGGCGTGGGCTTCGGCATCCGCGACGCCGAGACCGCCAAGGCCATCGGCAAGACGGCCGACGCGGTGGTGATCGGCAGCAAGATCATCCAGCTGATCGAAGATGAACCGTTCGAAAAAGTCGTTCCCGTGGCAGCGCATTTCCTGCGCACCATCCGGAAAGCGCTGGACGCATAATCCGCCATCTTTAAGCCGGCCCCAGAGTCCGGCCCATCGTTAGGAGTTTCCGATGTCCTGGCTTGAAAAACTGCTGCCGCCCAAGATCACGCACACCGACCCGGCCGAGCGCCGCAGCGTGCCCGAAGGTCTGTGGATCAAGTGCCCCAGCTGCGAGGCCGTGCTCTACAAGACAGATCTCGAGAAGAACCAGAACGTCTGCCCGCACTGCAGCCACCACCACCGCATCGGCGCCCGCGCGCGGCTGAACGCCTTCCTGGATGCCGAGGGCCGCTACGAGCTGGCGCAGGAAGTGCTGCCGGTCGACGCGCTGAAGTTCAAGGACAGCCGCAAGTACCCCGAGCGCCTGAAGGAAGCCCTGGAGACCACGGGCGAGACCGACGCACTCATCGTCATGGGTGGTGCGGTGCAGGGCATCAGCCTGGTCGTCGTCTGCTTCGAGTTCGACTTCATGGGCGGCTCCATGGGCTCGGTGGTCGGAGAGCGTTTCGTGCGCGGCGTCGAGGAAGCCATTGCCCAGAAGGTGCCCTTCGTCTGCTTCACCGCCACCGGCGGCGCGCGCATGCAGGAAGGCCTGCTGTCGCTGATGCAGATGGCCAAGACCAACGCGGCGCTCACCCGCCTGGCCAAGAAGAACCTGCCCTACATCAGCGTGCTGACCGACCCGACCATGGGTGGCGTAAGCGCCGGCTTCGCCTTCGTGGGCGATGTGGTGATCGCCGAGCCCAAGGCGCTGATCGGTTTTGCCGGCCCGCGCGTGATCGAAAACACCGTGCGTGTGAAGCTGCCCGAAGGCTTCCAGCGCGCCGAGTTCCTGCAGACCAAGGGCGCGGTGGACTTCATCTGCGACCGCCGCGAGCTGCGCCGCACCGTGGCCAGCACCCTGGCCATGCTGCAGCGCCAGAGCGCCGACGCGGTGGTGCCGGATTGAGCGAAGCGCCGCTGACGCTGAACCAGCTGCCGCTGTTTCCGCTGCAGACCGTTCTGTTTCCCGGCGGCTGGATGCCGCTGCGCATCTTCGAGGTGCGCTACCTGGACATGATCAAGCGCTGCCACACGGCGGGTGCCCCCTTCGGCGTGGTGTGCCTCAGCGAAGGCAGCGAGGTGCGGCGCGCCGACCCAGCTTCCCCCGACGGCTTTGCGCACGAGGCGTTTCATCAGGCCGGCACCGTCGCCCGCATTGAGCAGGTCGAGCACCCGCAAGCGGGCCTGATGCTCATCCACTGCCGTGGCCAGCAGCGCTTCCACATCACCGCCAGCCATCGCCTGCCCCACGGATTGTGGGTGGCCGACGTGCGGCTGGACGAGCCCGAGCGGGTCGTGGCGGTCCCGGAACACCTGCGCAGCACGCGGGACGCCCTGCAACGCGTACTGGCCAATCTGCGCGAGCGCGAACCCGGATCGATGAACGAGCTGCCGCTGCAGCCGCCCTACCAGTGGGACGACAGCGGCTGGGTCGCCAACCGCTGGGCCGAACTGCTGCCCGCACCGGCCGAACTCAAACAACGGTTGATGGCGCTGGACAACCCGATGCTGCGGCTGGAGCTGATTTCGGATCTGCTGGACAAGCTCGGCGTCGAGCGTTAGTCAGGGGATCAGCGACAGCGCCTGCATGTAGCGCGCGCTGACCATCAGGCGGTCCCAGTCCATGGCAGGGCCCTGCGGCAGCAGGGCCTGCCGACGCTCTTCGCTGGCGGGGCTGGGGACCCATTCTCCTTGCACCAGTGCCTTGGACAAAGCCTCGATCGCTTCATCGATGGGTGCGCCGCCGTCCACCACGCTCTGGTTGCACAGCAGCACCATGTCGCCCCCGGCGCCGAGCGCCGCCAGCGCCGCCTCGGTGAAGCTCACACCCCGCCCGTCGATGTGGCGCGCGGCCTCCATGCTCAGATCGTCGCTGAAGATCGCACCGGTGAACCCCAGGCGGTGCCGCAGCACCTCCTGCAGCCAGCGTGCCGAAAAGCCCGCAGGCCGGCTGTCCACCTTCGGGTAGATCACATGCGCCGGCATCACCGCGTCCAGGCTGGCCGAGAGCCAGCCGTAGGGCGCCGCATCGTCGGCCAGGATGGCCTTGAGGCTGCGCCGGTCGACGGGAATGGCCAGGTGCGAATCGGCTTTCACAAAGCCATGACCCGGGAAGTGTTTGCCGCAGTTGCCCATGCCACTGGTGCGCAGGCCGTGCATCAGCGCCTGTGCCAGCACCGCCACCATGCGCGGGTCGCGGCCGAACGAGCGGTCGCCGATCACGGAGCTTTCGCCGTGGTCCAGATCGAGCACCGGCGTGAAGCTCAGGTCGACACCGCAGGCGCGCAGTTCGGCTCCGAGCACGTAGCCGGCGGCGGTGGCTGCGTTGGTCGCCCGCATCGCAGGCCCCCCCTCGCCTTCGCCCCGCGCCGGGGCCGAGAGCCACAGCTGTCCGAACGCCGCCATAGGGGGCAGGTGGGTGAATCCGTCGGTGCGGAAACGCTGCACGCGGCCACCCTCGTGGTCGACCGCGATCAGCAGGTCCTCTCGCACCACCTTGACCTGGGTGCACAGCGCTGTGAGCTGCTCCCGGCTTTGCCAGTTGCGGCCGAAGAGGATGATCCCGCCGACCAGGGGGTGCGCCAGGCGCTGGCGGTCGGTGTCGGTCAGCTCGAACCCGGCGACGTCGATGATCAACGGGGCGTGTGTGTGCATGTCAGTCTCTCTCCACCACCACGAAGCTCGCGGCGTAGTCGGTCTCGTCGGTCACGGTCACGTGAGCGCGCAGGCCCTGGGCCTCGAACCAGGTTTTCAGCGTGCCATGCAGCACGATCACCGGCTGGCCGCTGGGCATGTTGAGGATTTCGCAGGCCCGCCAGGTCATGGGCATGCGCATGCCCAGGCCGATGGCCTTTGAGAACGCCTCCTTGGCGGAAAACCGGGTCGCCAGGTAACGCAGCCCGCGCCCGGGCCAGCGTTCGCTGCGGCGCTGCCAGATCGCCAGCTCCTCATCGCCGAGTACCTTCTGCACGAAGCGCTCACCCTGGCGCTCGAAGGTCGCTTCGATGCGCCGGATATCGCAGACGTCGGTGCCGATGCCGAAGATCATCGGAACGCGTCGGCGATGCAGCGGTTGTAGTCGGTCACGGTGGCGGCGTAACCCAGCTCCAGCGCGTCGGCGATGAGCGCGTGACCGATCGACACCTCGGCCACGCCCGGCACCGTGCTGAGAAACACGGTGAGGTTCTCGCGGTTGAGGTCGTGGCCGGCGTTCACACCCAGCCCTGCGTCCAGCGCCGCCTGCGCGGCAGAGCGGTAGCGCTCCAACTGGTGTGTGCGATCGGGCGTGTGCCAGGCGGCGGCGTAGGGCTCGGTGTAGAGCTCCACGCGGTCGACCCCCACGGCCCGGGCCGCTGCCATCTGCGCAGGCTCCGGGTCCATGAACAGGCTCACGCGAGCGCCCAGGGCCTGCGCCTGTGCGATCACGGGTCGCAGGCGATCGGCGTCCTGCGGAAAGCTCCAGCCGTGGTCGCTGGTGAACTGACCTTCGCTGTCGGGCACGAAGGTCAGCTGGTGCAGCGGCAAACCGCGCGCCCGGACCTCGCGCGCGACATCCATGAGGTTGTGAAACGGATTGCCTTCGATGTTGTATTCGCGGTCGGGCCATTCCTGCATCAGCTCGGCGAGATCGAACACATCGTGGCGGCGGATGTGGCGCTCGTCCGGTCGAGGGTGCACCGTGATGCCCCGCGCACCTGCTTCGAGACACAGGGTGGCCGCGCGGGTGACGGACGGAATGCCCAGGTGGCGCGTGTTGCGCACCAGTGCGACCTTGTTGAGATTGACCGACAGCGCGGTCGGATGGAGAGCAGCGTGGGCCATGGTCAGGACGGCGTGGAACCGGAAGAAGCACCCGGTTCGGGAGCCACTTTGGGCCGGACCAGGGATTGGACGTCCAGCATCAGCTGGCGGGTCCGGAACACCCGGACGCCGCTATGGTAGTGCAGCAGAGCGCGCAGCTGAGGCTGCAGACTCTGCTGGCAGCCCGCACAGGCGCGAAGACTGGCGATCAGCGGGTCGCGGTCGTCCAGAGCGCTCTGCAGCGAACGCCACTGGCTGGCTTCGAGCGAGTGCACATCGTCGCCGTGCGCCACGCGCAGCCCCGACTCGGCGCCGAGCACATAGGACGCGCCGTCCTGCAGAGGCGCCAGCGTGCTGCCTTCACAGGACAGGTCGGGCAGCAGTCCGGTGTCGCGCAACAGAAGCAGTTCGAACGCCCGCAAAATCAGCTGCTGCGCATCGGACCGCTCGGCCAGCAGTTGCACCGCCAGCGCGTAGTGGTCGAACAGACTGGGGTGTGGATCATCGCGCGCCAGCAGGCGCATCAGCAGCTCGTTGAGGTAGCTGCCCGAGAGCAGCGCATCGCCGGTGGGCATGACGTGCCCACCCTGCCACTGCGCCGCCTTGAGCGTGCGCACCTCGGCGTCGCCTCCCCAGCTCAGCGCCAGGGGCTGCAGTGGCAGCAGCACGGGACGGAATTGCGAGGTCGGCTTCTTGACACCCTTGGCCACCAGGGCGATGCGCCCGTGGTGGCGGGTGAAGACTTCCAGGATGAGACTGGACTCGCTCCAGTCATAGCGGTGCAGGACGAATGCGGGTTCTTCAGAAGTCCGGCGCGTGGCCATGACCCGTCACTCGTAACCGAACGAACGGACGCGCGCGTCGTCGTCGGCCCAGCCAGAGCGGACCTTGACCCACAGCTCCAGGAACACCTTGCAGTCCCAAATCTTTTCGAGTTCCTGTCGGGCCTCGGTACCGATGCGCTTGAGCTTCTCGCCCTTCTCGCCGATCACCATGCCTTTGTGCCCCTCGCGCTCGACCACGATGGTGGCCGCGACGCGCTTGAGCCCACCCTCTTCCTCGAACTTGTCGATCACCACGGTCGACGTGTAGGGCAGTTCATCGCCAGTCAGTCGGAACAGCTTCTCGCGCACCATCTCGGCGGCCATGAACCGCTCGCTGCGGTCGGTCAGCTCCTCGGGATCATGCATCCAGGCCTGCTGCGGAAGGTACTTGGCGCAAATCGCGAACAGGCGCTCAACGTCCCGGGCGTTCTTGGCAGACATCGGCACGAACTCGGCAAACGGGTGCTTCTCCTGCATGGACTTGAGCCAGGGGGCCAGCTCGCCCCGCCGGTGCACCAGATCGAACTTGTTGGCCAGCAACACCACGGGCACGTTCGAGGGCAGCAGTTCCATCACCTTGGCGTCCGCCGGATGGAAATGCCCCGCCTCGACAACAAACAGGATCAGGTCGACATCGGCCACCGCGCCGAGAACCGTCTTGTTGAGCGCGCGGTTCAGCGCATTACCGTGCCGCGTCTGGAACCCTGGCGTGTCGACAAACACGAACTGGTTCGGACCCACGGTGCGGTAGCCCGTGATGCGGTGCCGCGTGGTCTGCGCCTTGCGCGAGGTGATGCTGATCTTCTGCCCCACCAGCGCATTGAGCAGCGTGGACTTACCCACGTTGGGCTTGCCAACGATGGCCACATAGCCACAGTGCTGCTGCTCCGGCTCCACAGGTTCGGGCTCCTGTGCGGGGTCTGCGACGGCCTCTGCAGGCGTCTTGTGCAGGGCCTTGGCCAGCATGGCCTCAAGCGAAGCGTCGGTGGGAACAGGGGCCGCAGGGGCGCCAGTGGAAGGACGGGAGGATTTGCTCATGAATGCATCCGGACAGAAACCGGCCAAGCGCCGAGATCGTCAGCCGCCCGCCTTGGTGGGTGCGGGTTCGGCGTCCCGCAAAAACGTCAGCATCGCGGCCGCTGCTGCTTGCTCTCCGGCCCGGCGCGACGCACCGATGCCGCGCTCGCTTCGACCGGCCTCCGACACCGTGCACTCGACATCGAAAGTCTGTCGATGCGCCTCGCCCAAGGTGGCCACCACCCGGTACTGAGGCAGTTGCATCTTGCGCGCCTGCAACCACTCCTGCAAATCGGTTTTGGGGTCCTTGCCCATGGCCCCCATCTGGGCGCTGAGCTCGACATCACCATACAGGCGCCGCACCAGCACGGACGCCGTCTCGAAACCGGCGTCCAGATACACCGCCCCGATCAGGGCCTCCAGGGCGTCCGCGAGGATGGAGGGGCGCTTGTGTCCTCCGGACCGCTTCTCGCCATCGCCCAGCCGCAAACAGGGCGAAAGACCCAGGCGCGTCGCGATCTGATGCAACGTGTCCTGCTTGACCAGGTTGGCCCGCACGCGCGAGAGGTCACCTTCGGGCAGCTGGCTGAGTTTTTCGAACAGCAGCCCGGACACCGCCAGACTCAGCACCGAGTCGCCCAGAAACTCCAGCCGCTCGTTGTGGTCCGCCGAGAAACTGCGGTGCGTCAACGCGCGTTCAAGCAGGCGCGGACTGGAAAAAACATGTCCCAGGCGCTTTTGCAGCGCCGTCAATTCCTGGCTCAAACGCGTGCGCCCCCCGCCTGGCGGCCACTCGAGCTCATTGGGATGATCCGCTGTACTTCATCACCAGGTAGGCAGGGCCAGCCAGCGGAATTTCACGCACGTAGTCGAACGACACCACCACCTTGTCACCCTGCTTGCCGATCTCCAGGTCCTTGCCGGAGATGGTGGTGATGTCATCAATCTGAGCCGCCTTGTCGAACAGTGAGCGAACCTCGGCAACGGTCGAGCCGTCTGCTGCTTTCTTCACTGCTTTCTGCACCGCCATGTATTCGATGTAGGTGGGCACAACCTGGGCGACCACCACACCAGCGAAGGCCAGCAAAATGCCCACGAACAACAACCCGAAAAACGTCAGGCCGCGTTGCCGCTGTCTCTGCTTCATCACCCCACCTCCAGTAGTTGCGTGTCTTACTCGAACGAACCGATCCGCCCGAAATCGCCGAAATTCATCCAGACAAAGAAGGCCTTGCCGACGATGTTGGACTCTGGGACAAAACCCCAGAAACGCGAATCGAGCGAGTTGTCCCGATTGTCGCCCATCATGAAATAGTGCCCAGGGGGTACTTTGCACACGACGCCTTCGGCCGGATAGCGACAATTTTCACGGAACGCAAAATCCGTGATGGGCGACACGAACGGCGGCCGCATGTCGTCGTTGAGGGTGTTGTAGCGCCGACCACCCAGCTCCTCGCCGAACTGCTTGGTGTAGCGCATCTGCTCGCCATCAAAATAGTCGGGCTGGTTGATGCGGGGCACGGGCTGGCCGTTGACCGTCAGGCGCTTGTTCAGATACGCCACCTCATCGCCTGGCACGCCAATCACCCGTTTGATGTAGTCCAGGCTTGGTTGCGGCGGATAGCGAAACACCACGACGTCGCCACGTTGCGGTTCGTTGTTGGCAATCACCTTGGCGTTGATCACCGGCAGCCTCACGCCGTAGTGAAACTTGTTCACCAGAATCAAGTCCCCGACCTGAAGTGTCGGAATCATCGAGCCCGACGGGATCTTGAACGGTTCGAACAGAAAGCTCCGCAGAACAAACACCGCCAGGATCACCGGGAACAGGCCTGCGGTCCAGTCCAGCCACCAGGGTTGCGCCAACAGCTTGTGACGCGCCATCGACAACTCTTCGTCCGAGGACTGTGCAAAACCCTGCCGAGCCAGTTCAGCCGCGCGCTCGTTGCGCGTCGACACCAGGCGCTCGGCGTCCCGCCTGCGCTTCGGGAAGAAATAGAACTTCTCGGCCAGCCAGTAAACGCCCGTGACCGCCGTGGCCAGAAAAAGCAGCAGCGCAAAGTTGCCCTCGATGGCGCCAAAGAAGAATGCCGCCGCATAGGCACCGAAAGCCGCCAGGATCACCCCGGTGATCGCGCTCATGGTCTGCTGCATCACTCCTCCACCTGCAGGATGGCGAGAAAGGCCTCCTGGGGCACTTCGACCGAGCCGATCTGTTTCATGCGCTTCTTGCCTGCCTTCTGTTTTTCGAGGAGCTTGCGTTTGCGGGTGATATCACCGCCGTAACATTTTGCCAGCACGTTCTTGCGCAGCGCCTTGATGGTCTCGCGTGCGATCACGTTGCCACCAATGGCTGCCTGGATGGCCACGTCGAACTGCTGGCGGCTGATGATCTCGCGCATCTTGGCGGCCACCGCGCGGCCGCGGTATTGCGACTGCGAGCGGTGCACGATGATGGACAGCGCATCGACCTTCTCGCCGTTGAGCAGGATGTCGACTTTCACCACGTCAGAGGCGCGGTACTCCTTGAACTCGTAGTCCATCGACGCGTAGCCGCGGCTGACCGATTTGAGCTTGTCGAAGAAGTCCAGCACGATCTCGCCCAGCGGCATGTCGTAGGTCAGCATGACCTGCTTGCCATGGTAGGCCATGTTCAGCTGCATGCCGCGCTTCTGGTTGGCCAGCGTCATGACCGCGCCCACGTATTCCTGTGGCATGTACAGGTGCACGGTCACGATGGGTTCGCGGATCTCTTCGATGCGCCCCTGGTCCGGCATCTTGGACGGGTTCTCCACCATGATGACTTCGCCGTCGGGCTTGACCACCTGGTACACCACGCTGGGCGCGGTGGTGATCAGGTCCTGGTCGAACTCGCGCTCCAGGCGTTCCTGCACGATCTCCATGTGCAGCAGGCCCAGGAAGCCGCAACGGAAGCCAAAGCCCAGCGCCTGCGACACCTCGGGTTCGTAATGCAGCGCGGCATCGTTGAGCTTGAGCTTTTCCAGCGCATCGCGCAGCGCGTCGTACTCGCTGGCCTCGGTCGGGTACAGGCCGGCAAACACCTGCGGCTGCACTTCCTTGAAGCCGGGCAGTGCCTGCTCGGCTGGCCCCATGTTGTTGGGCAGTTTCTTTTCCAGCGTGATGGTGTCACCCACCTTGGCCGCCTGCAGTTCCTTGATGCCGGCGATGATGTAGCCGACCTCACCCGCCTCCAGCGATTCGCGCGGCTGGTTGGCCGGCGTGAACACACCCAGGTTGTCGGCGTTGTAGACCGTGTTGGTCGCCATCATCTTGAAGCGCTCGCCCTTGCGCAAACGACCATCGACCACGCGCGCCAGCATCACCACACCCACATAGGTGTCGAACCAGCTGTCCACGATCATGGCGCGCAGCGGCGCGTCAGGGTTGCCCTTGGGGTGAGGGATGCGCGCGACCACGGCTTCCAGGATGTCTTCCACGCCCATGCCGGTCTTGGCCGAGCAGGGAATCGCATCCGTCGCGTCGATGCCGATCACGTCCTCGATCTCGGCCTTGGCGTTGTCCGGATCGGCATTGGGCAGATCCATCTTGTTGAGCACCGGCACCACCTCCACACCCAGGTCGAGTGCGGTGTAGCAGTTGGCGACCGTCTGCGCTTCCACGCCCTGGCTGGCGTCCACCACCAGCAGCGCACCTTCGCAGGCCGACAGCGAGCGACTGACTTCATAGGAGAAGTCCACGTGCCCGGGCGTGTCGATCAGGTTGAGGTTGTAGACCTTGCCGTCGCGCGCCTTGTATTGCAGCGCAGCGGTCTGTGCCTTGATGGTGATGCCGCGCTCTTTCTCGATGTCCATGGAGTCGAGCACCTGCTCGCTCATCTCGCGATCAGACAGGCCGCCACAGCGGGAGATGATGCGGTCGGCCAGCGTGGACTTGCCATGGTCGATGTGCGCGATGATCGAAAAATTGCGGATGTGGTGCATCGGAAAACCAGCCGGGAAACCAAGCCTCGCCACTCTCTGGGAGGCCATAAAAAAGGGCGCGTCAACTGGTGACGCGCCCGTAACCAACAATCAATGGCAACTGCGATAGTTGGGATTTCATTGTAGGCAAAAAGCCCCGGCTGCACAGCCCGAAACCACCCTCCACCGCCTGTTGCAACGCAGCAACGGGAGACTTATTCACAGATTTCCCACAGCAAAAATGAACATGTTGTGAGCCACCTGTGGAGCAAGCAAGAACAACTCAGGAGCGCTCTCACATAGTGAACGCTGAACATTGTTCGACACTGCAATCAAGGTCTTGGAGCCCCGATTTTATCGAAATCAGTCAACTTGCACCTCAGGGTTGTGAGTGGTCACAAACTTTTGACTCAAACGGAAAACCCAGATCGATAGTGGGCACCCTGTGGCAAAACAACCAACTTCCGGAACAAGCCCTTAAAACCAAGCGGGATCAAGGGTTTATTCGAGGCAGCTCAGAGAATTTCGAGCTTTGTGTCGGCTCAGCGCTGAGGTCGAATCACCGCGTACTGGGCCCACTCACCGCGCCGGAAAAGAACATTCACCGGCTTGGACTTGTCCAGCTTGGCCAGCACCGCATCCAGCTCCTTCACGCTGCCAACCTCGGTGTTCGCAACCGCAACGATCACGTCGCCCTCCTTTAGTCCAGCACGCGCTGCGGCCCCCTCGGCAGAATCGATTCGCACACCCGCCTTGATGTTCAGATCCTTCTTCTCCGTGGCATTGAGGTCTGCCACGGTGAGTCCGAGGGAAGGAAGGCTGGTGGCAGCGGGGGGCTTGACCTCCGGGGCCGCAGCGCGGCGGTCACTGCGCTCCGGCTCCAGCTCGGCTACCGTGATGCTCAGATCGCGTTGGGTGCCGCGACGGAAAACTGTCATCGAACTGCGATTGCCCGGCTTCGTATTGCCAACGATGCGCGGCAGATCGACCGAGCGTTCGATCTCGCGGCCATCAAATTTCAGAATCACATCACCCGGTTCGAGTCCGGCCTTGGCAGCGGGCGAGTTGGCTTCAACGGCATTCACCAGAGCGCCACGAGCCTGACCCAGACCGATGGATTCGGCCACCTCCTTGCTCACCTGCCCGATCTGCACACCGATGCGCCCACGGGTCACACGGCCACTGGATCGCAACTGATCAGAGACCCTGACGGCTTCGTCAATGGGGATGGCAAAGGAGATGCCCTGAAACCCGCCTGAGCGGGAGTAGATCTGGCTGTTGATGCCCACCACTTCGCCGCGCATGTTGATCAGAGGCCCGCCCGAGTTGCCCGGATTGATGGCGACATCGGTCTGGATGAACGGCAGGAAATCTCCTGTGTCGCGCTTTTTCGCGCTCACGATGCCGGCGGTCACGGTGTTCTCGAGCCCGAAGGGAGAACCGATGGCCATCACCCATTCGCCGACCTTGAGCCGGTTCACATCGCCAATGCGGACAGCGGAAAGTCCGCTGGCCTCGATCTTCACCACAGCCACGTCGGTTCGCTTGTCGGCGCCCACCAGCTTGGCCTTGAACTCGCGCTTGTCCGGAAGTGTGACCACCAGCTCGTCGGCGCCGTCGACTACGTGCGCGTTGGTCATGATGAGACCATCGGAGCTGAGGATGAACCCGGAGCCCACTCCGCGAGGCTGTGCCTCTTCACCGGATCCGCCACGGTCCTGGCGTGGACCGCTGCGCGGCACCGCCCCAGGCGGAACCGGTATGCCGAAACGACGGAAAAACTCCAGCATCTGCTCGTCGGTGCTGCTTCCCCCATCTGCATTCGCGCGCTCCAGCGTCCGGATGTTGACCACGGACGGTCCAACCTGGTCCACAAGATCCGTGAAATCCGGCAGCCCACGCATCTGCTGCGCATGGACAGGAGCAGGCAACGCAGCCCCCCCGACCACGGCCATACCGAACAGTGAGGCACTCAACAGCAACGACATCGCTGGACGGGAGCGCAGAGCGGTCATATTCATGTTCATCCTCGCGGTACAAGAGTTTTTCGCAGACACAGGATTACCCGGCAGCCACACGATGGTGGCTGTTTCTCAGGTTTCAACGGGTGCGATCAAGAGCCGAAGCAAACCGCTTGAGCGTGGCCGGAGGCACCTCTCCAAGTGCGGTCAGCCAGTAGGCGCCAATGCGCTTGGTGAGGGAGTGGGTCGCACCGGTCACAGCCGACTTCTCCGCCCCATGGCGCTGCGAATCAAACGGCTCAACAAACAACGAAACCGAAGCAAGGCCGTCCGAAAACACCCACTGCATGGGAGCCGCCCCGGATGCGCCGGTGTCGTCTTCCCTGGTGTGGCAGCTCATGGACTGGAAGCCAGGAACGGGCTCCTTCAATCGCCAGCCCTCCGCCTCAGGCGTGGTCTTTCGCAGGGTCTGACGATGCACTTCATAGCCCTTGGTGTCGCCCATCAGCCTTTTGAGCTTGTCCATCCGGACCGGCGCATCCAGCTGCAACTCAGAAAATGCCACCTGCTCCAGCACAGCGCCCTGCTCACCCAAGGTCTGCAGCTTCACCACCAGGCCCGTCTTCTTTTCCGACCAGATGCGATAGCCGAAACGCAGCGCATCGCGCGGGGCGATCTGCACCACATCGGCCAGATGACCCGCCACCCTTTCGACGCCCGATTCGCTCACGCTGTAGAAGTCTGGGATGGCGTTGCTGGGTGTGCGCAGCAGCTCGGGAAACACGCCCAGCGACTCGCGCTTGTCCACCCAGGCCACCTTGTGATCAGGCGCAAAGGTGATCACGTCGTTGTTGTGGCGAATGGTTGAGCGTGGCGCACCCGTCAGCGTCTCCACGCGCTCCATCTGTTGCGTGCCATCGCAGACATGCCAGATGCGCGAGGCAGACATGGCCGAACCAGCCGATACGACCAAGGTCCCCGTGTAGGCCCGCTGCCGGGAGGCCTCGTGCATGCGCGTGAGCCACTCGGTGATGGACCGTGAGGACTGCGATGCAGCGGGCGCAGTTTGTGCAAAGGACGACTGCCACAACCCCAGAGCCAGTAACCCCACCACAGGCCAGCGGGTCCAGGCCTTGCGCGCTGACGACATACACAACGAAGCAGCACTACCCATGTCGGCCTCAGCGCTGCGGAGCGGCATCGTAGGTCGCGTTGCGGAGGAACCCGGCGGGGGCCTGCAGCGCAGACATTCCGCCAAACTGGCGATGCTCGGACAGCAGCTGTTCAAGCCGGGCATCGCGCAGCACTTGCCCTTGAGCGGTTTGCACCACCACCGGTTGGCTTGCCGAGACCGGCTCCGCCACCGGACTGGCGTTTGCCATCTGAGGCCCAGTCAAATTGCCGCCCTGCCCCCCCACACCGATGGTCCAGGTCACGGCGACAACGGCTGCGAGCGAAGCAAGACCCGCCACCAGCTTCCAGCGAAACACAGCGTCATTGGCCGCCACGGGCCGGCCTGCTCCAGTCTGCTGTACCACGGGCTGAGGCTGAGCCAGAGGTTCATCGTGCAAACGAGCCATGACCGCCCCGGCAAATGCAGCCGCGCCGACCGAGCCCTGCACGGACCGCCCACGCAGAACGTCGCCAATCAGCTCGTAGCTTTGCCCGTCGGGCTGCAGGGCCGCCATCTCTTCTGATCCAAGCGAGAGCAGAGCATCCAGGTCATCCGCGCGCACCTCTCCATCGAGCAGTGCAGAGAGCGCCTCGCGGTGGCGCTCACGGACAAGCATCTGGCCTGACGTTGGGGTCTCATGGATTGGGACGGCATTCATGTTCGACATCCGATTCGGTGTTCCGGCATCAACAAATCAATCTCACCAGCGCTTGCCGGATTGACGCTCCAGCATGGGCTTGATTCGGGAAGAGATCGCTTCGCGCGCTCGGAAGATCCGGGAACGCACGGTTCCGATCGGACAATCGAGCGCCAAGGCAATCTCTTCATAGCTCAACCCCTCGATTTCACGCAAAGTGATGGCCATGCGCAACTCTTCGGGCAATGCATCCATCACCGCGTTCACTGCCTGGGCAATCTCTTTGCTGGCCAACACCGCCTCAGGGGTCTCGGTATCGGCTGCGCTGCTGTTTAGTTCGCGTTCCGCCGAAGAAGTTTCGTCATCGTCTCCGGAATTGAGCTGGGACTGGAAGACCAGCGGGTCCCGCTTGAGCTCCAGCAGCTGCTTCTTGGCGGTATTGACGGCAATCCGGTAGAGCCAGGTGTAGAACTGGGCATCCCCACGGAACTGGGCCAGCGCCCGGTAGGCACGGATGAACGTCTCCTGAGCGATGTCCTGAACCAGATCGCTGTCGCGGACCATGCGCCCGATCAGGCGCTCCACACGGCGCTGGTATTTGATGACCAAGAGCTCATAAGCCCGCATTTCCCCGCCCAGTGTGCGCTGGACCAGCATGGCATCGCTGTCAGGAGAGGGTGGGGCTGAGTGGTCGTCGGAAGGAGTCATGCAGCGGGTATGAGGGCCGCGGAAATATACCCCAAAGGTTCGAGCCAGCGCTGGCCGTCAGGCATGGGCAAGGAGCGCCCGCCGGAGATCGAGCCATCGGGTCGGCTCCGCCAACCGCTCCACCCAGATCCAGGTGCACGCACCGTCGGGATTGTGTAGTCGCAGCAACATGGCCCGCTGCAGGTCATACACGCGCTCCACCCTGTTCAGCTCCACGCCCTCCTGATACGCCTCACTGGCCCAAAACCAGACGCCTGAAGAACCCAAAGGAACCTCGGACCGCACCCGATCCGACTGCCATGCCAACTTTCCTCGCGGCATCCGCCGCCAAGTCCACATCGCCAGCAACAACCACACGCACCAGACCACACCACAGAACACGGCCGTCCGCCATGAACCGTAAATGAAGCCCATGAGCACGGCCAGCAGGCCCAACAGGCCAGCACCGCACATCAGGCGGGCACAAAAAGACGAACGCCCCGCCGGGTACGTGACCGATGGGGCGTTGCGCATGTTCGGGAAGGACTGCGTCCGAACAAGGTTCGTCAGACGCGCTTGAACACCAGGGTGCCGTTGGTACCGCCAAAGCCGAAGTTGTTCTTCACCGCGACATCAATCTTCATATCTCGCGCGGTATTGGCGCAGTAGTCCAGATCGCACTCAGGATCCTGATTGAAGATGTTGATGGTCGGGGGACTCTTCTGGTGATGCACCGCCAGCACAGTGAACACGCTTTCAATGCCGCCTGCCCCACCCAGCAAATGCCCCGTCATGGACTTTGTCGAGTTCACGACGATCTTGCGGGCATGATCACCGAGCGCCGCCTTGATGGCATTGCTCTCATTCACATCACCCAGTGGCGTAGAAGTCCCGTGGGCATTCAGGTAGTCCACTTGATCGGCATTGATGCCCGCGTTGCGCAGGCCATTGACCATGGCGCGGCGGGGCCCATCCATACTCGGCGCAGTCATGTGGCCAGCATCGGCGCTCATGCCGTACCCGATCACCTCAGCGTAGATCTTGGCGCCGCGGGCTTTGGCATGCTCGTATTCTTCAAGCACCATCACACCAGCGCCTTCTCCCAGCACAAATCCGTCGCGGTTCTTGTCCCAGGGGCGGGAGGCCGTTTTGGGGTCGTCGTTGCGGGTGGAAAGCGCCCGCATGGCAGCGAAACCACCGACACCCAGAGGAGAGGCCGTGGCTTCGGAACCACCTGCAACGATCACATCGGCGTCCCCGTACTCGATCTTCCGAGCCCCTTCACCGATGCAATGCAGGCCGGTGGTGCAGGCCGTTACCACAGCCAGGTTCGGCCCCTTGAACCCGAAGCGCATCGAGACATGTCCAGAGATCATGTTGATGATCGATGCCGGGACAAAGAACGGTGAAATCCGCCGTGCACCACGATTGACATACTCGGCGTGGGTTTCTTCGATCAACGGAAGCCCGCCAATGCCGGACCCCACGATGCAGCCGATGCGCGTGGCCAGCTCGTCATCCAGCGCCTCGCCCGTGGGCAGACCCGAATCAACCACAGCCTGATGGGCTGCAGCGATCCCGTAGTGGATGAAGGTGTCCATCGACCGCGCCTCTTTGGCGCTGATGTAGGACTCCAGATCAAACCCCTTAACCTCACCAGCGATCTTGCAGGACATGCCAGAGGCATCGAACCTGGTGATCAGGTCAATGCCGGACTGTCCGGCGACAAGGTTGGCCCAGGCTTCAGGCACCGTGTTACCCACGGGCGAGACACAACCCAGGCCGGTCACGACGACGCGACGACGGCTCATGGGTGCATCAGGCCTTCTGGTGCGACATCGCGTAGTCGATGGCGTTCTTCACCGTGGTGATCTTCTCGGCGTCTTCGTCAGGGATCTCGATACCGAATTCGTCTTCCAGGGCCATCACCAGTTCCACCGTGTCCAGGGAGTCTGCGCCCAGGTCGGCCACGAAAGCCTTCTCAGGGGTCACTTGCCCTTCTTCCACGCCGAGTTGCTCGGCAATGATTTTCTTCACACGTGCTTCGATATCGCTCATAAGTCCCTCTGAGGGTGGTTGGATGACAAACCGCCATTTTAGCCGGGCTAGGGAGGTGCCCCTAGGTGGCCCGCCGGACGGCTCCGCGGCGGTGAGAGTGGATCAGGCCATGAACATGCCGCCGTTGACGTGCAGTTCCTGCCCCGTCACGTAGCCAGCCTGCGGGCTGGCCAAGTAGGCCACTGCATGCGCGATGTCAGAAGGCTTGCCCAGATGACCCAAGGGAATCTGACCCAGCAGGGCCTTCTGCTGTTCTTCTGGCAGCGAGGCCGTCATGTCGGTTTCAATGAAACCAGGCGCCACACAGTTGACCGTGATGTTGCGACTGCCCAGTTCACGCGCCAGCGCGCGAGTCATGCCCGCAACGCCCGCCTTCGCTGCCGCGTAGTTCGCCTGTCCAGGATTGCCAGAAGCACCGACCACACTGGTGATGCTGATGATGCGTCCATAGCGCTGCTTCATCATGGGGCGGATCACCGCACGGCTCATGCGGAACACCGCCTTGAGGTTGGTGTCGAGCACCGCGTCCCAGTCTTCATCCTTGAGGCGCATGGCCAGCATGTCACGCGTGATGCCTGCGTTGTTGACCAGCACGTGCAGCGCACCATGGGCTTTGGTCATTTCGTCGATCAATGCCTCGGCAGCGGTGCCATCGTTCACATCAAGCTTCGCCCCTCGGCAACCCTCGACCGCCCCGGGCACCGCTTTCAGTGCACTCGATATCTTGGCAGCCCCTTCATCGGAAGTGGCTGTGCCGACGACGATCAGCCCCTTCGCCACCAGCTCGGCCGCGATGAACGCGCCGATGCCACGGGAAGCACCGGTCACCAGGGCCACCTGACCCGCAAACTTCACTTCGGACATACCAGTTTCTCCATCAGACCAGCAGTTTTTTCACTTCGGCCAGTGTGGCCGGATCGTAGAACGCCGCTCCGGTCAGCTCGCCGTCGATGCGCTTGGTCATGCCGGCCAGCACCTTGCCTGGACCACATTCGACCAGCGTGGTGACGCCACGTGCCTTGATTGCACGCACGCACTCCACCCATCGGACCGGACCGAACGCCTGACGGAACAGTGCATCGCGGATGCCGTCCACATCGGACTCCACCGACACATCAATGTTGTTGAGCACCGGAATCCGGGGCGCCGCCATTGGCGTGGTCGCGAGTTTTTCGCGCAGTTTGTCAGCAGCGGGTTTCATCAGGCTGGAGTGGAACGGCGCTGACACCGGCAACGGCAGGGCCCGCTTGGCGCCATTGGCTTTGAGCACCTCGCAAGCCTTCTCGACCGCAGCCTTGCTGCCAGCGATCACGGTCTGCGCGGGGTCGTTGAAGTTGACCGCTTCCACGACCTCGCCACTGCCCAAGGGGAAGCAGGCCTGCGCCTCAGCACATCCCTCGATCACTTTGTCAGAGTCCATACCCAGGATGGCGGCCATCGCCCCCGTTCCGACCGGCACAGCCTCCTGCATGGCCGCTGCACGAAAACGCACCAACGGCGCCGCTTGCGCCAAAGTCAGCACGCCAGAAGCCACCAGAGCACTGTATTCGCCCAGTGAATGCCCAGCCACGACGGACGGGGCTGCCCCGCCTTCTGCGCACCAGACGCGCCAGGCAGCAACGCCCGCCACCAGCATCACGGGCTGGGTGTTGGTGGTCAGCGCCAGCGCTTCCTTGGGGCCCTCTTTGATCAGAAGACCAAGGTTTTCACCCAGGGCATCAGAAGCCTCCTGGACCGCCAGGGCCACCTCCGGATGGTCACCCCAGGCGTCGAGCATGCCGACGGCCTGAGAGCCCTGGCCGGGAAAGACGAATGCAAATTCGGTCATGGACGTATCCGCAATGAATCAACAAGAAACAGGCAAAGGAGCCAACCGCCAAGAAGGACTCAGAAGTCCAACAGCACCGAACCCCAGGTAAACCCACCGCCCACACCTTCCAGCAGCAACGTGTCGCCTTTCTTGACCTGGCCGTTGCGAACTGCATGGTCCATTGCCAGCGGGATCGAGGCCGCCGAGGTGTTGCCATGCTGGTCTACAGTGACCACCACCTTGTCCATGGGCAGCTTCAGCTTGCGCGCTGTGCCAGCCATGATGCGGATGTTCGCCTGATGGGGAATCAGCCAGTCGATGTCCGCCTCGGTGCGACCAGCCTTCGCCAGCGCCGCACGTGCAGTCTCCTCCAGCACGCCGACGGCCAGCTTGAAGACAGCCTGACCATCCATCTTGAGCAGAGGATCACCCAGAATTTGGCCGCCGCTGACGTGCCCTGGCACGCACAGAATGCCCACATGCTTGCCATCCGCATGAATATCGGTCGCCAGAATCCCGGGCGCATCGCTGGCCTCCAGCACCACCGCACCAGCACCATCGCCAAACAGCACGCAGGTGGTGCGGTCGTTGAAATCCAGCAGGCGCGAAAACACCTCGGACCCCACCACCAGCGCCTTGCTGGCAGATCCTGTTCGGATCATGGCATCAGCCACCGTGAGTGCGTAAATGAAGCCACTGCAAACGGCTTGCACATCGAACACAGGGCAGCCAGCGATGCCCAACTTGTGCTGAAGGATGGCGGCCGTAGAAGGAAACACCATGTCGGGTGTCGACGTGGCCACGATGATCAGATCGATATCGCCAGGACCGACCTGGGCGGCAGACAACGCCTTGCGGCAGGCTTCAGCAGCCAGATCGCTAGAGAAGACCCCGTCGCCCACAAAGTGCCGCGCCCGGATCCCTGTGCGCTCAACGATCCAGTCGTCACTGGTTTCAACACCCCGCTCTTTCAAACGACCCACCATGTCGGCATTGGTCAGGCGCTGAGGCGGCAGGCAACTGCCGGTGCCAGTGATGCGGGCAAAACGTGTCATGCGAGGCAGGGGAGAAGGTCTCAGATCGTCGGAATGCTCTTGAGATCGCTGGGGATCGCTTCTGGATTGATGAGCGGTGCCGCGTGTGCAATACGCTCCCGGACCTTCTCGAGCAACTGATTGTGGGCCGCATCATAAGCCCGGGCCAAGGCCTGTTCAAAAGCGAAAGCGTCGGCCGATCCATGGCTTTTGAACACCAGCCCACGCAAGCCGAGCAGAGCAGCACCGTTGTAGCGACGATAGTCCATGCGTTTTTTAAACGCAGATATCACCGGATAGGCAAACAACGCCCCCAGTTTCGTAAAAATGCTGCGCGAAAACTCGGCCTTGATGAAACCGCCAATCATGGTAGCCAGCCCTTCGCTGGCCTTGAGCGCCACATTGCCGACAAATCCATCACACACCACGATGTCCGTCGTGCCCTTGAAGATGTCGTTGCCCTCGACATTGCCGAAAAAGTTGAGATCACCGGTGTTAGCTGCGTTTCGCAGCAGAACACCGGCCTGCTTGATCACCTCGCTGCCCTTGATCACTTCCTCGCCGACATTGAGCAACCCCACCGTCGGATCTTCCCTGCCCGAGATTGCCACGACCAAGGCAGATCCCATGACGGCAAACTGAAGCAGGTGCTCGGCGGTGCAGTCCACGTTGGCCCCCAAGTCCAGCACGGTGGTCGCGCCACCGCGGGCATTGGGCATCTGACTGGCGATGGCGGGGCGGTCAATGCCCTCCATCGTCTTGAGCAGATAACGGGAGATAGCCATCAGGGCGCCGGTGTTTCCGGCGGAAACAGCCGCCTGAGCCGCACCATCTTTGACCTGCTGGATCGCCACACGCATGGAAGAGTCCTTCTTCCGGCGCATGGCCACCTCGACCGGGTCATCCATCGTGACCACCTCGGATGCATGCACAACCCGGCAACGGACGTTGTTGAGCAACTGAGGCCAGGACTTGAATGCCTCCGGCTGCCCCACCAGGAGCAACTGGGCCTGCGGGTGGCTGGCAAGAAAGGCCGCGCAGGCCGGCAGGGTGGCCGCCGGACCGACGTCTCCCCCCATGCAATCCACGGCAACGGTAATCATGTCAATGCCCCGATGTGGGCACTGCAAAGCAGTACCACCAACAAGAAAAAAGCCCGCATGGTGCTCATGCGGGCCCGTACTGGACCTGGTTGCAGACGGCAATCACAGCATCCGGCGCACAAAAGCGGCAGGATGGAGCCGCCCAGAACTCAGGCTTCGGACTTGTTCTTCAGCACCTGGCGACCACGGTAGAAGCCATTGGGGCTGATGTGGTGACGCAGATGGGTCTCGCCGGTGGTGGGCTCCACAGCGATACCGGGCACGGTCAGCGCATTGTGCGAACGATGCGTACCGCGCTTGGAAGGGGACTTTTTGTTTTGCTGGACGGCCATGATGGGCTCCTGGAATCGGTTGGGTGTTGGTGGGTTGCGCCAATCAGCAGTCCTGCCCTCTTATCCGGGCGGCAGCGCAAAGCCAAGGATTATAGCTTGAATGACCTGCGGTGCAAAACTTCCGTCGAGATCACTTCTTAAGGCCACTCAAGGTCGCGAACGGATTGGGGCGAGCTTCCGACGCAGCCTCATCACCACTCACCCTCCCCGCCGAAAGCGGCAAGGGTTGAGGGCAGACGTCGTGCATCGGCACCAGAGGAATCGCCATCAACAACTCGTCTTCGATCAGAGCCAGCAGGTCCGGTTTGGGCTCCAAAGCCAGGACATCTTCCTCGCTCTGGTCGTCCTCGGCCTCGGCCCTGGACTCGTCGGCAACGAACCTGAACCAGCGGTCCACCTCCAAAGGAACAAGCACCGGACCGAGGCATCGCTGGCACCCCACAGGCAAATCAAGCGCTGCACGCAGGTGCATCCAGACGGACGACTGGCCGGCAGCGTCCGGACGAACCCCTCCCTGCGCCGACCATCGAACCAGAGCGCCGGTCTCGCCGCCAGCATGAACCTCGGCAGACAGACGGTCAAAAGAAACCAATGGATCTTCGTTCTCCAGCACTCCGCTCGCCTCAGCGAAGGCGCGGGCATCGAATCGACGAGGGTTCCAGGACCTGTGGGGGGACGCTTTCATAGAGCCAGTGTAAAAGATGACGCCAGAAAGCCGCAGACAATAGGCCAATGAGTGCCCCCTCCTCTCCCATTCCTCCACAGCCCCAACGCAAGGTCATCCTCGGTTCGACTTCACGCTACAGACGGGAACTGCTTGAGCGCCTGCGCGTGCCGTTCGACACCGAGCGCCCGAATGTGGACGAAACCCCACTGCCGGGGGAGACGCCAGCGACTCTGGCGCGGCGGCTCGCTCTGGCCAAGGCCCGGGAGGTGTCTTTGCGCTTTCCGGAAGCGGTGGTTATCGGCAGCGATCAGGTGGCCGACCTCGGTGGTGAACCGCTTGGCAAGCCTGGCACCCATGATCGGGCGATCGCTCAACTGCAGCGCATGCGCGGGCAGACCGTGGTGTTCCAGACAGCAGTAGCGGTGGTCTGCGCGGCCACGGGCTTCGAACAACTTGACCTGGCCGTAGTCAATGTGGTGTTCCGCGGTCTCGAAGACCAGGAAATCGAACGTTATCTTCGGGCAGAAGAACCGTACGACTGCGCCGGAAGCGCAAAAAGCGAAGGACTGGGCATTGCCCTGCTGTCCCGGATTGACAACGACGACCCCAGCGCTTTGGTCGGCTTGCCGCTGATCCGCACCTGCCATATGCTGCGCGCCGCAGGCGTGTCCATCCTGTGAGCGCCCCGGCTGCGCCCAAAGGCGCGCTGTTTCTCGTGCCAACGCCGCTGGACTTCGGATGCAGCCCGCAAGATCTGGCGCCATTGGGGCTGCTGTTGCCCGATGACACCGTCCAGGTTGCAGCACGCCTGGTCCACTGGATTGCCGAGAATGCAAAAAGCACAAGGGCGTTCCTGAAGCGGGTGGACGTCGCACGCGGTCTTGCCAACCCCGTGCAAAACCTTCAGATCGTCGAACTGCCTCGCCAGGCCCACAAAAAAGGGGACCACGCACCCGCGGGCACCGCGGATGCGCAGGCCAGAGCACTGCTCGGTCCCGCACTGCAAGGGCACGACATGGGCCTGGTCAGCGAGGCAGGAATGCCCGCGATCGCCGACCCGGGCAGTTCGGTGGTTCGCGCGGCCCATGCTCTGGGTATCGACGTCCGCCCCCTCACGGGTCCCGTGTCCCTGATGCTCGCGCTGGCGGCCAGCGGGTTGAACGGCCAGTCGTTTTCTTTCGTGGGCTACGTCCCACAGGACCCTACCGAACGCAGCCGCCGACTGCGCGAACTGGAATCAACCGCGCTCAAATCGGGTCAGACCCAGATCCTGATCGAGACCCCCTACCGCAACGCTGCTCTCCTGCAAGCGCTGCTTCAAACGCTGCACCCGCACACCCGCCTGGCGGTGTCCAGCGGCCTTGGTCTGCCGCAGCAGCGCACCCGCAGCGCACTGCTGAGCGAATGGAAATCGGGCACATTGGCGAGGCAACTGCCGCTGGATCTGCCCGCGGTGTTTCTGCTGGGGCGCTGAAGCGCCCATTGGTCAGGCAGCCAGCGCAGCCTGCATGTGCGCTCGCACCGCAGTACTCAGGTCAGGGTTGGCCAACGCCAGGTCGATGGTGGCCTGAAGGAAGCCCTCCTTGCTGCCACAGTCGTAGCGCTTGCCATCGTAGCGGAAGGCATAGACTTTCTCCGATCCGATGAGCGCTGCGATACCGTCGGTCAGCTGGATTTCTCCGCCAGCACCACGGGGCTGGCGACGGATGCTCTCGAACACACCCGGCGTAAGGATGTAGCGTCCCGCCACTGCGAGCGTGGAAGGCGCCACGGCTGGTTTCGGCTTCTCGACCATGGCGAACACTTCGGCAATCTCGGCGTGGGCGCCATGCACGTCCACCACCCCGTATCGCCCGGTCTCTTCCTTGGGAACATCCTGTACGGCCAACACAGTCCCAGGATGCGACTGGTATGCCTCCACCATCTGCTGAAGCACCGTCGGTCCGCCCGCGTTCTGACGAGACCCCAACATCAGGTCATCGGCCAGCAGCACCGCAAACGGCTCGTTGCCGACCACCCGCTCAGCACAAAGCACCGCATGACCGAGACCCAGCGGACGCGGCTGGCGAATGAAAACGCAGTCCATGTCCTCAGGCTTGATGTCGTGCACCAGCTTGAGCAACTCGGTCTTGTTGCCCCGCTCCAGTTCGTATTCCAGCTCGAACGCCGCATCGAAATGATCGCCGATGGCGCGCTTGTGGCGCCCGGTGATGAAGATCATTTCGCGGATCCCGGCCGCATAGGCCTCTTCAACCGCATACTGGATCAGCGGCTTGTCCACCACCGGCAGCATCTCTTTGGGAATCGCCTTGGTGGCCGGAAGGAACCGGGTACCGAGTCCACCAACAGGGAAAACCGCTTTTTGAATGCGCATTGCCATTTCCTCTCTTAATATAAAAATTACCTCAGTTCAATGCCTACACCGCGCGCGGCCTTGAAAATGCCTTCGCCCATGTGCACCCCCAGCTCGCGGGCCAGTCTCAGCCCCACGTTTTCTCGCTGGGTGTAGTCCACGATGTCCTCGGCCTTCACCACTTCACGCGCCACATAGTCCAGGCTACCCAGGCCGTCGGCCAAACCCTGCTGCACGGCCTGCTGGCCACTCCAGACCAACCCTGTGAATGTGTCCGGCGTTTCCTTGAGCCGTGTGCCCCGCCCCTTCTTGACCACCTCGATGAACTGTGCATGGATCTCGCCGAGCATCGACTGGATATAGGCCCGTTGCGCCTCGTCCTGGGGACTGAAAGGGTCAAGCATGGCCTTGTTCTGCCCTGCCACCATGAGGCGACGCTCCACCCCCACCTTGTCCATCAGACCGGTGAACCCGAACCCCTCCATCAACACACCAATGCTGCCCACGAGGCTGGCCTTGTCGACATAGATCTCGTCGGCCGCTGTGGCGATGTAGTAGGCCGCGGAGGCGCAGGTCTCTTCCACCACTGCATAGACCTTCTTCTGGTGCAAGGACTTCAGTCGCGTGATCTCGTCGTTGATGATGCCGGCCTGCACCGGACTGCCACCAGGGGAGTCGATCAGCAGCACCACCGCCTGGGCGCCTTCGTCATCGAACGCCGCCCGCACCGAACTCAACACGTTGTCGGCGCTGGCTTCTGCACCCGACGCGATCTCGCCCTTGACTTCGATCAGCGCGGTATGAGGTGTGCTCACGGCTCCAGCCATTTGAGCCTGCTGAAACCAGAGCCAGAGCACAGAGCCGATGATCGCCAGCCAGACCAGCCGGAAAAACAGCTTCCAGCGGCGCGCGGCCCGCTGTTCGCGCAGCGTCTCAAACACCAGTCTCTCAAGGGTCTCCCGCTCCCAGGATCCCTCTTGACGGGAAGGTGCCGAGGCTGGCACCGGGTTGTCCAGTGGATCGAGGTTCATGGTGGTCCTGGTCAAAACGCCAGCGGCGCAAATGGATATTGTGCCTGCCAGTAGACAACGCCCTCCCGCTCCTCAAGAGGGATTGTCACCAGCCCGCCGCGACAAGGACCTCCCTTGCACGCACCGGTGGCGGGGTCATAGGCGGCGCCGTGCGTGGAGCACAGCAGCCACCGTCCGCTGTCATCGAAGAAGCGGTTGGGCTGCCAGTCCATTTCCATGGCCACGTGGGAACAACGATTGAGGTAAGCGTGAACCGCCCCCCGGAACCGGATGGCGAACGCCCTGCAGGTCTGTCCGGCATACATCACGTCAAAAGACACGGCCAGCCCGCCATCCAGCAGGTCGCGGCTGTTGCACAAGGCATGAAGGTCGCTTGCACCGCTCATCGCCATTCCTCAGGCATGCGCATTCAGCCACTCGCTCAGCTCTCCGACCGAGTGGGCGACAAACCTGGGCGACAGCGATGCAAATGCGGCGGGTTCGTGCGCGCCATAGCTGACCCCGACGCTGTCACATCCCGCATTGACCGCCATCTGCAGATCGTGTGTCGTGTCTCCGACCATCAGGGTGCGGACTGGGTCGACACCGAACTCGCGCATCAGCTGCTCCAGCATCAGCGGACTGGGTTTGCCGGCGGTTTCATCCGCCGTGCGAGAGCCATCAAACACGCCCCGAAGCTCCACGGCGTCCAGCGCCTCATCCAGCCCCCGCCGGCTTTTTCCTGTCGCCACCACCAGCCAGTGGTGACGTTCTTTGAGAGATGCCAGCATGGGCAACACACCGTCAAACAGGCTGATGTCATGCTGGTGAGACAGGTAGTGGTGGCGGTAACGTTCGCCTAACCGGGGATATAACTCCGGAGGCACGTCGGGCGCCGCGTGGGCGAGGGCCCGCATCAGGCCCATGCCAATCACGTAGCTGGCCGCTGCATCGCTCGGAACAGTCCCTCCCACATCCCGCACTGCGGCCTGGATGCAGCGCACGATGATGGAGGTGGAGTCGAACAGGGTCCCGTCCCAGTCGAAGGCGATGAGGTCGTATTGGCGTGGGCGCATGAGACGGTGGTCGAAAGCGGTCGATTATTGCTGCAGCCCAACAAAAAGGCACCCGCAGGTGCCCTGTGTGCGCTGGGACTCTTTCACCCTCAAATTCGGTAGTCCTCAACACTCTTGCCCGCAGCCAGCACCGCACGCACCCACTCTGGCTTGCGGCCCGGGCCACCTGCCCACAGCTCCCCGTTGGGGCCACGGTACTTGGCGGCTGCCTTGGATTTCGACTTGGCGGCCTTTTTGGCGCCAGTCATTGCACCACCCAAATCAGCCACCGTGATGCCGTATTCCTTCATCTTCGCCTTGATGTCGGCGATAGCGGCGGCCAGTTCGTTCTTGCGTGCCTGCTCGGCCTGACTCATCAATGCCTGCGCCTGCGCCATCAGCTCAGAATAGGTTGCCATTGCGTTTCCTTTGATATTGGTAAATTTCAGCGTTGTGGACATCCCAACGATGTCAGCAGAAATTCTAATGGGATTTTCAGGCGCCTGCCCAAGACCCAAGCTCGGCAGGCAATTCAGAATGTAACTCTATCGACTGACCTGAAATAGGATGGGTCAGACGCAATCGCCAGGCATGGAGAAACATGCGGCGCAAACCAGCCTTGGACAACAACCGATTGAAATCAAAATCCCCGTACTTGTCGTCTCCAACGATTGGATAGCCGGCATGGGACAGGTGGACACGAATCTGATGGGTTCGCCCAGTCTTGATCGTGACTTCCAGCAAGCTCAATCCGTCCGGACAAATCGCCTCCAGCCCAGAGGGCGCGGGCAGATGCTTGCGCACCGCCACAAGCGTGACGGCGCGCATCGCATCGGGATGAGAGGAATCGACCACCCGCACCCGCCGCTCCCCATCGGGCAACAGGTATTTGTGCAGCGGCTGGTCCAAAACCTTCAGTTTGGATGGCCAACGCCCCCGGACAAGGGCCAAATAGGTTTTGCCGGTTTCACGCTCCCGAAACTGATCCTGCAGAGACTTCAGGGCGCTTTTTTTCTTGGCGATCAACAGCAGACCGCTGGTTTCGCGATCCAGCCGGTGGACCAACTCAAGGAAACGGGCGTCCGGACGTGACCTGCGCAACTGTTCAATCACCCCGAAACTGACCCCGCTGCCCCCATGCACAGCCACCCCCGCCGGTTTGTCCAGCGCCAGAAATACGTCGTCCTCATGGATGACCGGAAAATCTCGCACGGGCACCGGCAGCGCCGCTTTCTCGGCCGGACGCTCGGACAGACGGATGGGAGGAATGCGCAGCACATCCCCGGCCTGTACGCGGTCGTCTGCCGAAATCCTGCCTTTGTTGCGCCGCACCTCACCCGAACGGATGATCCGATAGATGTGGGTTTTGGGAACCCCCTTGAGCTCACGGAACAGGTAGTTGTCCAGCCGCTGGCCGGCCGAATCCTCGTCCACAAGAAGATGTCGCACGGCGCCGGGACCGTCAGAAACTGGAGAATTCAAGGGAAAAACACCATCAGACCTGCGCCACTATAAGGGGCAGCCCCCTATAATGTGTCACGCCAGTCGCGCGTTGTAAGTGATTGATTTTCCTGAGTTTAAGGCAGTCACGTCCAGCGACCCGGAACAGCAAGGCTGAAACCGGATGCGATTGGCGACCCGTGCCACCTGTGGCACCCGGTTCGAACCATCCTGCGAACGGCGTCCCTGACGCCTCCATGGCGGGAAGCGATCCGGACGGAAGCCGCAGGAGAGCCGACAAAAGAATAGCGAACCAGATTACGGAATACCCCAATCGGTCAGCCCTTCTTGCAACGCCAGAGGCGGGCAGGGGCGGCTGACCGAGGACAAAGTGAAGACAGTGACCGAAACGGCAAGATCCATGTCAACGACATCCATCAAGCCCCGCCTGCTCACCCACATCCACGCGCCTACGCCCTGACCCGGCCGCAGGGCCTTGGTGCGCCACTGTGCGCACAGCCCCTGCCGACAGACCTCCCGATGCAGTCGGGACATCACCGGGTCAACGGCTCTCCGGCAATTCCTCCCGTTCGCGTTCTTTCGCTGGCTCACGGCATCCTGGTGTGCGGCCTGTCCGCGCACCTTGTCAGCGACAGTGAAAAGGAAACGCAACATGAAGCGCATGCTGATCAACGCCACGCAGGCCGAAGAGCGCCGCCTGGCGATCGTGGACGGGCAGAAACTGCTCGACTACGAAATCGAAATCGAAGGACGCGAACAGCGCAAGGGCAACATCTACAAGGCTGTCGTCACTCGCGTCGAGCCTTCGCTCGAAGCCTGCTTCGTCGATTACGGCGAAGACCGCCACGGCTTCCTGCCGTTCAAGGAAATCTCCAAACAGTACTTCCAGGGCAGCGTTTCGCCTTCCCAGGCGCGCATCAATGACGTGATCAAGGAAGGCCAGGAACTGCTGGTCCAGGTTGAGAAGGAAGAACGCGGCAACAAGGGTGCAGCCCTCACCACCTTCGTCAGTCTGGCCGGCCGCTACGTGGTGCTGATGCCCAACAACCCGCGCGGCGGTGGCGTCAGCCGCCGCATCGAGGGCGAGGACCGCCAGGAACTCAAGCAGGCCCTTGACCAGCTCGAATACCCCAACGGCATGAGCATCATTGCCCGCACCGCCGGTATCGGCCGCGAGGCGGCCGAGCTGCAGTGGGACCTGAACTACCTGCTCAAGCTGTGGAACGCTATCGACGGCGCCGCCAAGGGTGGCAAGGGCGCCTTCCTGATCTACCAGGAGTCGAGCCTGGTGATCCGCGCGATCCGCGACTACTTCAACAGCGACATCGGCGAGATCCTGATCGACACCGACGACATCTACGAACAGGCTCACCAGTTCATGAGCCATGTGATGCCCGAGCACGGTCACCGCGTCAAGCGTTACCGGGACGACGCGCCGCTGTTCTCGCGCTTCCAGATCGAGCACCAGATCGAGACCGCCTACAGCCGCACCGTGCAGCTGCCCAGCGGCGGCGCCATCGTGATCGACCAGACCGAAGCGCTGGTGGCGGTGGACGTGAACTCGGCCCGCGCCATCAAGGGCGGCGACATCGAGGAAACCGCCACCCGCACCAACCTGGAAGCCGCCGACGAAGTGGCCCGTCAGGCACGACTGCGCGACCTGGGCGGCCTGATCGTTATCGACTTCATCGACATGGAAGAGTCGAAGAACCGCCGCGAAGTGGAAAACCGCCTGCGCGACGCGCTGCGCCAGGACCGCGCCCGCGTGCAGTTCGGCTCCATCAGCAAGTTCGGCCTGCTTGAAATGAGCCGCCAGCGCCTGAAGCCCACACTCAGCGAAGGTTCGTCCATCCCCTGCCCTCGCTGCGGCGGCTCCGGCCACATCCGCGACACGGAAAGCTCGGCACTGCAGATCCTGCGCATCATCCAGGAAGAGTCGCTCAAGGACAGCACGGCCGCCGTGCTGGTGCAGGTGCCGGTCGAGGTGGCCAGCTTCCTGCTCAACGAGAAGCGCACCGAGATCACCAAGATCGAACTCAAACAGCGCATCAACGTGCTGTTGGTGCCGAACAAGTCGCTGGACACGCCGAACTACAAGCTCGAGCGCCTCAAGCACGACGACCCGCGCCTGGACAACCTCGACTCCAGCTACAAGCTGGCCGAGGAAGTGGACGACGTGGCCAGCTTCACGCGCCGCAGCCAGGAGCGAACCAACAAGCAGGAACCTGTGATCAAGGGCGTGTTGCCCGATGGTCCGGCCCCTGTGGCCGCACCCAAGCCCGAAGTGGCTGCACCGGCCCCGGTCGTCGCCGCTGCCCCTGCGGTGGTGGCCATGCCTCCTGCGCCGGTACGTGCCGCCGCCCCTGCCGAAAAGGGCTTTTTTGGCTGGCTCAAGAGCCTGTTCGGCGTGGCGCCCGCTGCTGCACCGGCTGCACCGGCCCCGATGCCGGTGGCTGCCGAAGCGCCGAAGACTGATCGCGGCGACGGCAAGTCGGCCCGGGATGGCCGTGGCCGTGGCGGCCGCAATGGCGAAGGTCGCGGCGAACGCGGTGACCGGGGCGAGCGCCAGGGCAACCGCCCGGTGCGCGGCGAGAACCGGGGTGAGCGCACCGAGAGCCAAGGCCAGAGCCGTGGCAACGGCGAAGGCCGCCGCGGAGACAACCGTGCCGAGGGTCGCAGTGGTGAACCGCGGGGCGAGCGCGTCGAGGGACAGGGTCGCAACGGAGGTCGTCGTGACAACCGCCGGGACAATCGCCAGGATCAGGCCGTCGACGGCTCCGCTCTGGAAGGACAGGTTTCCGCCATACCGGCAGGTGAAGCGCCCGAGTCCGCCGCGGAAGGCGCCCGCCGCGAACGCCGTGGTGGCCGTGGTGACAACCGCCGGCGCCAGGGGCAAGAGCCCGGCGACAACGCATCGCAAGGCGTGCCGGACACCGCACTGACCAACGCCGCCCCTGCAGACGCAATGACCTCGGAGCCGTCCGAGGCAGCGCCCGCAGAGATGGCGGAAGGCGATGCAGCCGCACCCCGCGCGCCTCGCGAGCGCCGCAGCCGCGACCGCTATGGCCGCGACCGCCGCGAGCGTGCGCCGCGTGACGGTGAAAGCAGGGAAGAAGCCCCCGCAGGTGCGGAGCCGGTGGCCCCGGTGATTGCCGACGTGCAGGACGAGCAGCGCCCGGTGCGCAGCTACTTCACCCAGCCAGCCAGCACAACAGCGCCGTCGCAGGTCGAGCCTGCGCCCGTGGTAGCTGTCGAGCCGGTGGCGGTGGTCCCCGATGTGGTGGCTCCGGCTGCATCCGCACCTTCGATCGCTGCGGCGACCGCTGGCATGCCCAAGGTCATGCCGTATACGTTGTCGATGGACGACCTGCACAGCGTGGCACAGGCCAGCGGACTGGAATGGGTCAACTCGGATGCCGCGAAGGTCGCCGAAATCCAGGCCGCCATCGCCGCCGAGCCCAAGCCGATCCATGTGCCCCGCGAACCCAAGCCGGTGGAACTGGTGGATGAAGGCCCGCTGGTGCTGGTGGAGACCCGCAAGGACCTGCGCGACGTGAGCCTCCCGTTCGAGAACCGCTGATTCCGGACCCAGGTTCCCAACAAAGAAAAAGCCGACCCTTGGGTCGGCTTTTTCTTTGTGTCAGTGGCCGCAAGGCAGCAGGCAAACCAGCCCGCCAGCAGTTCAGTCGCCCAGCAGCGCCGCCCGCTTCCAAGCGGCCTGGGCACCCGCCTGGTCTTGTCGCTCCTCCGCCAGCAGCGCCAGTGCACACCACGTGCGGCGCAGCAGGGCGGGTTCGCGCAGGCTGTGGCTGGCCTGGCCCAACAACTGGGCCGCCTTGCCCCAGAGCTGGCGCTGCCGGCAGGCCTGGCCGGTGAGGTACTGCAGGTAGGCGTTGTTGGGCCACTGCCGCTGGCTCTGTTCAAGGCGTGCCAGCCCTGTGGCATCCAGCCGCATCAGCCCGGGCTCCATTGCCAGCGCCAGCTTGTGCTGCAAGCCCTCGTCCAGCACGGCAAACCCTTGCCAGACGGGTTCCAGCCAGCCGCCGGTCAGCTCGTGGGCCTGCGCCGCCATGTCTTCATCGGGCGCCATGGCCACCAACCGGTGGGCACGCTCCACCGCCGCCAGGATCAGCTCGGGCATGGCGCGCTCGGATGCATCCAGTCGCGACCACACAGATTGCAGCTGGGCCAGATCGTGCGCCTCGCGCAGCGCATCCAGCGCCAGACCGCGCACGATGCTGCGCGAGGCCTCGGGCGAAAAGGCGCGGTGCTTGGCGAGCAGACGCGCCGTTTCCAGTGCCTCGGCAGTCGCGCCACCCAGACGCGCCACCCGAAGCTTCAGGCGCAGCGTCTGGATGCGGCGGGACGCTCCCTGGGGAAGTTCGTCCAGGTGGCTGCGGGCCGCCTGAAGGTCACGGTCTTCGACCGCCCAGCGGACCGCCCGCATCAGGGCACCTTCGCGGGCCTCGGCCGACTCCTTGGCCAGCTTCGGATGCAGGGCCGCCTGCAGGTGCTCGTCGCGGGTGCGGCGGTTCTGCAGCGATTGCGCCGCTTCGGCCACCAGCAGGTGGGCCAGCAGCTGGAGTTGTCCACGCCGTGGCCACTGGGCCGCCGGGTGGCTGTTGAGCTGCTCCAGCGCCGACAGCCCGGCCGCCTGCGCCCGGACAAACCGGCCCGCGATCTGGTTGGACAAAGCGTCCATCAACGAGCCGACCGCCGCCCGCTCCATCTGCTGGCTGCGCCAGCGCTGCGCCTGACGGGGCAGCTCGCGGAACATGCTCAATGCCCGCAAGGCCAGGTACAGCAGCACGAAGCCCGCCACGAGACAGAACAGGACAAAGTTGAACGAGACGTCGAACCGGTAGGGCGGCCAGAACAGGCTCACCATGGCCTGGTTGTGTCCGGTCAGCAGTGCCAGGGCCACCGCCAGAGCGGCCATACCCAGCAACCAGAAGACATTGCGCATTGCACCCCGCTGGCGCCGCGGCCCGTTCATCAGCGTCCTCCCGCGGCCACCGCGAGCGCCGCCAGGCTCTCTTCGGGCCGGGGCCATTCGGTGAGCACCAGCTCGGCGCGCAGCTGCGTGACAGCGGCCTGTGCGGCAGCCACGTCGGGAGCGGTGGTGTCGAAGTGGCGGGCGAGCGCCGCATCAATGGTCTTGAGGTCGTCCTGCACAGCGTCCATCTGGCGGGCCAGCAGGCCCAGCCGCGCGTTGAGCAGCCGCAGCTTGAGGTTCTCCCGGAGGAAGAACGCCTGCTCCGGCGCCAGCAACACCGCTTCGGGACGGTCAATGCGGCTCACCCGCACCAGCTCGCGGCCGCTGCGGGTGGTTTCCTCCCACACACGCGACCAGAAGCCGGACCAGGTCTGCACCGCGCGGTCCCAGCCACCGGCGGTGGGTGCTGCGGGTTCGGCAGGGCTTGCAGTCGCAGGCGACGCGTTGCCGGAGCCAGACGCCTTGCGTGCCGCCGGGGACCGGGGACCGACGTCGTTGGGCACTGGCCACTCGTCCACTCGCTGCACCAGCTCGTCCAGCCGCTGGACCAGAGAGGGCACATCGGCCACCGAGGTGCTGCGAATGCGCTGCACATCGCGGGCGATGGCACGCTGGACCGGGTTCAACCGAGGCTGCGCGGCCCGGGCGATGCGCTCATCGGCCGACTGCAGGGCCGCGAGCAGCGGCTGCACGCTCCCGGTGAGTTGGGACTGCTGCTGGGCCAGGCGCAGGGAGGACTCCAGATCCTGCACCAGGTTGTCGTCCCGGGAGCGGGACAGCGCCAGCATCAGCTCTTCGAGCTGGGAGCGCTGCAGACTGACCTCGGACAGCCGGACCTCTGCCACCGTCAGGCGCGCCTGCAGTTCCTTGACCTGGGCCTCGGCCTGCGCCGCCACCGTTCGTGTTTCCGACGACTGGGTTTCGCTGACCTGGGTGCGGCGCGCCAGCTCCTTCTGGGTGAAATCCACCTTCTGCCACAACAGGCCGGCCATCATCAGCGTGAGCACCGCCAGCAGCAGCGCCAGTGCGCCCAGCCAGACCCCGCCGCGCCGGGCAGGTGCAGGGGAACCTGGGTCGGTGGTTACCACGGGCAGACCCGGGGTCGGCACTGCAGGGGAAGGTTCGGGGGTGTCGTTGCTCATGTAGGGCTCCGCACCGATTCTAGGGCGACCAACACATCGGGCAATGACGGACGGCTGGTGTACACGTGTACAAAGCCCACCGCCCGCGCCGCCGCCGCGATGCGTTCGTGGGTGCACAAGGCCCCGGCACGGGACCAGTCGGTCGCCGGCATCGCTGTCCGCAGATGGGCCACCGCTTCTGAACCGCTGAACAGCCAGAGGGCATCCTGCTCAGCCAAAGCCCGATCAGACGGGGCCCACCGGGGCGCATGCCGTTCGTAGGCGGCGCAGGCCTCGACCTCGGCCCCGCGTGTGCGGCACTGCTCCATCAGCCATTCGCGCCCACTGCCCTCAGCCCCACCCGTGGTCGCTCCGTCGGCCGAGGTGGACACGCCCCGCACCACCAGCAAGCGGGTGCCAGGCTTCGCCTGGGACGAAACCACGGGCCACAGATGCTCGGAATCGAACTGCGGCGCGTCGGCCGGCGGCTGGTCGATCCGCTCCGGCCCCAGGCCGAGGCGCTGCAGGGCCAGCGAAAGCGTTCGCGCCGTGCCAGGACCTGGCGCCCAGAAGCGGGTGCCTGTCCGATGCGTCCCGCCGGCAGGCGCCACGCCATCGAAAAAGTGCTGCACCGCCGCGGTGCTCACGAACATCAGGGCATCCCATCGGCTCCAGTGCGCCTGCGCGTCGCGCAGCCTTGCCAGCACCTGCGGGTCGCGCGGCGCGCCGATGTCGATCAGCGGCAGGCTGTGTGCATCCCACCCCTGGGCCTGCAGCGCCGCCACCCAGGCACCCGCTTCGGCAGCGGGCCGCGTCACGATCACCCGGGACCAGCGGGGAGGCACAGCGGCGTGCCCTGCCAAGGCTCAGCCTCCTGCAGCGCGGGCACCGCCGGCGCGCAGGGCCTGCGCCACCCGGTGTCCCAGGGCTTCTGCCTGTTCGAGCGTCTCGATGTGCGCCTGCTCCTGCACCCGCACCACCGCCAAGCGCCCCTCGGGATCGCCCCAGGCGGCGTCCAGGCGCAGGGTCTGCGACGCCTCGGCGTCCCAGCGGGCATAGGCGGCCAGCGGCATCGAGCAGCTTCCGCCCATGGCGCGGGAAACGGTGCGCTCGGCCGCCACCCGCAACCAGGTGGGCATGTGCACCAGCGGGGCGAGGGCCTGCATCAGATCGGTGCGGTCGCTGCGGACCTCGATGCCCAGGGCGCCCTGCCCGGCGGCGGGCAGCGACTGTTCGGGGTCGAAGATGCTGCGGATGCGCGAAGACAGCCCCAGGCGCTTGAGACCGGCTGCCGCCAGCACGATGGCGTGGTACTGTCCTTCGTCGAGTTTGCGCAGGCGGGTGTCGAGGTTGCCACGCAGCGGTTCGATGCGCACGTCCTGCCGGCCCAGACGATCCAGCGCCTCGCGCAGCAACACCAGGCGGCGCAGGCTGGAGGTACCGACCACCCCATCCTTGGGCAGGTCGGCCAGCGAGGCACAGGAGGCGGACACCCACGCATCACGCGGATCTTCGCGCTCCATCACACAGGCCAGTGCGAACCCGCCGGGCAGGTCCATCGGCACGTCCTTGAGCGAATGCACCGCGATGTCGGCCCGCCGCTCTTCCAGCGCCACCTCCAGCTCTTTCACGAACAGGCCCTTGCCACCCACCTTGGACAGGCTGCGGTCCAGGATCTGGTCGCCCTGGGTCGTCATGCCCAGCAGGGTCACGCGGTGGCCCAAAGATTGCAAGAGCGCCTTGACATGCTCGGCCTGCCACAGCGCCAGTCGGCTCTCCCGCGTGGCGATCGTGATGTCAAGCGGGGCAGACGGGTTTGAAATGGACACGGTGCGATATCAAAAAAAGATCAGGCCGGGACCGGCGTTTTGGTACCCAGTTGGTAACGCCGCAGGTAGCTTTGGATGCTAGCATGCCCCTGCCCAAAATTTCAGCAACACCTCTCGGCCTCCCCTCGCCACCACCTCGCATGAGCCCCTCCCCTGCCCGCAAAGCCGCCCCGTCATCCCGCAGCCGTGCCGGCGCCGACAAGGACCTGCCCCTGGTCGAAGACATCCGCCTGCTGGGCCGCATCCTGGGTGACGTGATCCGGGAGCAGGAGGGCAAGGCGATGTTCGAGCTGATCGAGCTGGTCCGCCAGCTCTCGGTGGCGTTTCGCCGGCACGCCGACGAGTCGGCTGACAAGACACTCAAGAAGCTGCTCAAGGGGCTCTCGGGCCAGCAGACGGTGAGCGTGATCCGCGCCTTCACCTACTTCAGCCACCTGGCCAACCTGGCCGAAGACCGCCACCATATCCGCCGCCGCGCCATTCACGAGCGTGCAGGTGATGTGCAGCCCGGCAGCCTGGCCATGACGCTGCAACGCCTGCACAAGGCGGGCATCGCTCCCGCGCAGATCGTGCAGAGCCTGGCCGAAGCGCACATCTCTCCAGTGCTCACCGCCCACCCCACCGAGGTGCAGCGCAAGAGCATCCTGGACGCCGAGCGCGACATCGCCCGCCTGCTGGCCGAGCGCGACCACCTGCTGCCGCGCGAGCTGGCCGACAACGAGCTTCAGCTGCGCGCCCGCGTCACGCAGCTGTGGCAGACCCGCCTGCTGCGCTACACCAAGCTCACCGTGGCCGACGAGATCGAGAACGCGCTGAGCTACTACCAGGCCACGTTCCTGAGCGAGATCCCGCGGCTGTACCGCGACCTCGAGGAGGGCCTGGGCGACGCCGCGGCCGAAGGTCTGGCACCCTTCCTGCGCATGGGCCAATGGATCGGCGGCGACCGCGACGGCAACCCCAACGTCACCGCCCCCACACTGGACCTGGCCCTGCGCAGCCAGTGCGAGATGGTGCTGCGCCACCACCTGACCCAGATCCACCTGCTCGGCGCCGAGCTCTCGGTCTCGGCCATCCTCACGCAGGTCTCGCCGGCGATGCAGGCGCTGGCCGAGCGCTCGCCCGACCGCAACGCCCACCGCCAGGACGAACCCTACCGCCGCGCCCTCACCGGCATGTACGCCCGTCTGGCCGCCACCCTGCAGGCGCTCACTGGGGGCGAAGCGGCGCGGCACGCCATCGCGCCGCAGGACCCCTACAGCGGCCCCGAGGAGCTGCTGGCCGATCTGCGCACCATCGAAGCCTCGCTGCTGGCCCACCATGGCGCCCATCTGGTGCGTGGCCGCTTGCGTCCGCTGATCCGCGCGGTGGAGGTGTTCGGTTTTCACCTCGCCACGGTGGACCTTCGCCAAAGTTCCGACAAACACGAAGAGGTGGTGGCCGAGCTGCTGGCCACGGCCCGCATCGAGCCGGACTACAGCGCCCTCGACGAAAACGCCAAACGCGCGCTGCTGCTGAAACAGCTCAACGACGCGCGGCCGCTGCGGGTGCCGGGCGCCGGCTACTCGGCCCACGCGCAGAGCGAGCTGGCCATCTTCGAGACGGCGCGCGCGGCGCGGCAGCGCTACGGCAACGCGGCGATCCGCCACGCCATCATCAGCCACACCGAAACGGTCAGCGACCTGCTCGAAGTCCTGCTGCTGCAGAAGGAAGTGGGATTGGTCCACGGCCTGCTGTCGGAGAACGCGGTGGCCGAGCTGATCGTCGTGCCGCTGTTCGAGACCATCGAGGACCTGCGCAACGCCGCGCCCATCATGCGCGACTACTACGCCCTGCCCGGCGTGCGCGAGATGGTGTTGCGCGGCGCGGCCGACGGCTACGGCGAGCAGGACATCATGCTCGGCTACTCGGACAGCAACAAGGACGGCGGCATCTTCACCAGCAACTGGGAGCTCTACCGCGCCGAAATCGCGCTGGTCGAGCTGTTCGACCACCTCAACGCGGGTGCCGAGAAGACCATCGGTCTGCGCATGTTCCACGGCCGCGGTGGCACCGTGGGCCGTGGCGGCGGCCCGAGCTACCAGGCCATCCTGGCCCAGCCACCGGGCACGGTGCGCGGCCAGATCCGTCTGACCGAACAGGGCGAGGTGATCGGCTCGAAGTACGCCAACCCCGAGATCGGCCGGCGAAACCTCGAAACCCTGGTCGCCGCCACGCTGGAGGCCACGCTGCTGCAGCCCACGCGCAACGCGCCTAGGGCGTTCCTGGAAGCGGCCGCCGAGCTGTCCACCGCCAGCATGAAGGCCTACCGCGCCCTGGTCTACGACACGCCGCGCTTCCCCGAGTACTTCTTCGCCGCCACGCCGATCCGCGAGATCGCCGAACTCAACATCGGCTCGCGCCCCGCTTCGCGCAAGGCAACGCAGAAGATCGAGGACCTGCGGGCCATCCCCTGGGGCTTCAGCTGGGGCCAGTGCCGCCTGACGCTGCCCGGCTGGTACGGCTTCGGCTCGGCCGTCCAGGCCTTCCTCAAGGGCGGCGGTGCCAAGGGGCAGGCCCAGCGCAAGGAACTGCTGCAGAAGATGTTCAGGCAGTGGCCCTTCTTCAGCACCCTGCTGTCCAACATGGACATGGTCATGGCCAAGAGCGACCTGGCCCTGGCCACGCGCTACGCCGAGCTGGTCGAGGACAAGAAGCTGCGCAAGAAGGTGTTCGACTCGATCGAGGCCGAATGGCACCGTACGGCTGAAGCCCTGACGCTGATCACCGGCGAAAAGCAGCGCCTGGCCAACAACGAAGCCCTGCAGCGCTCGGTGCGCCATCGCTTCCCGTACATCGATCCGCTGCACCACCTGCAGGTCGAACTGGTGCAACGCCACCGCTCGGGCGATCTGGACAACGAGGACGAAAAGGTGCGCCGCGGCATCCACCTCTCGATCAATGGCATCGCAGCCGGTCTGCGCAACACCGGCTGAGGCCATCCCCGCGACGACAGCGGGGGCAGGGGGCAGCCACTAAAATGAACAGGTGACCCATTTGACCAACGCCGACCTGCACTGCCACTCCGTCGTCTCGGATGGCACGCTCACGCCCGAGGAGCTCGCGCCTCGGGCCAAGACCAATGGCGTCGAACTATGGGCGCTGACCGACCACGACGAGGTCGGAGGTCAGGAGCGCGCGGCAGCGGCGGCCCGGCAGGTGGGCCTGCCCTACCTCACCGGTGCCGAAATCTCGGTCACGTTCGCCAATGTCACGGTGCACATCGTCGGGCTGGGCTTCGACCCCACCGACAGGGCGCTGGTCAACGGGCTGCGCCAGACCCGCGGCGGCCGCGAGGAACGCGCCCGCCAGATGGGCGTGGAGCTGGCACGTGCGGGCATTCCCGGAGCCTTCGAAGGTGCGATGAAGTACGTCGGCAACCCCGACCTGATCTCGCGCAGCCACTTCGCGCGCTACATCGTCGAATCGGGCCACTGCCCCGACACCAACGCCGTGTTCCGCAAGTACCTGGCGGAAGGCAAGCCCGGCTTCGTGCCGCACCGCTGGGCCAACCTGGGTGATGCGGTGAAGTGGATCACGGGCGCCGGAGGTGTGGCGGTGATCGCGCATCCGGCCCGCTACAAATTCACCGCCAACGAAGAATTCGCGCTGTTCAACGAGTTCCGTGCGCACGGTGGCCGTGGCGTCGAGGTGGTCACCGGGGCTCACAGCCAGGCCGACTATGTGAAGTACGCCGAATTTTGCAGCGAGTTTGGTCTGCTGGCATCGCGCGGCAGCGACTTCCATAGCCCCGACGAAAGCCACACCGACCTGGGCAAGCTGCCCGACCTGCCCGGCGGCGTCACGCCGGTCTGGTCCCTGCTCGAATCCCGCATCCAGTGACGAGCACGCTACCGGTGGCCCACGGCCGTCGAGCGGTTGTGGGAGTGGCCTTCCTGGTCAGTGCCATGGCCTGCTTCGCGGTGCTGGACACAGCGGTCAAGGTGGCCGGCGCCTACATCTCGGTCCTGGTCGCGGTCTGGTTCCGCTACATGTTCCAGGCGGTCGCGGTCACCGCTGTGATGCTGCCGGTGCGTGGCAGCGGTCTTTGGCGAACCACTCATCCACGCTTTCAGTTGCTGCGAGGCCTGCTGCTGCTGGCCGTGAGCGCGCTGTCTTTCGTGAGTGTGCAGTTCATGCCATTGGGAGAATTCACTGCCTTCGTGATGACCACACCCCTGGTTGTCACGCTGCTGGCGGCCACTTTCCTGGGCGAGCGTGTGTCGCCCTTGCGCTGGGCGCTGGTCGCCGGCGGTTTTGTCGGCGCCCTCCTCGTGGTGCAGCCCGGGAGTGCGACGATCGGCTGGGCCACGCTGCTTCCGGTGGTCATGGTGCTGACCTACGCCGGATTCCAGATCCTGACCAGCCGCATGGCGCGCACCGAGGACCCGATGACCATGCACTTCTACACCGGCTGGGTCGGCGCGCTGGTGGCATCGGCCGTGCTGCCCTTCGTCTGGCAGGCCATGCCAGACGCCCGCACCTTCGGTTTGCTCTGCCTGGTCGGGCTGATGGGCACGGTGGGTCACTTCCTGCTCATCCTTGCGTTCGCCCGCACCAGCGCCTCGACGCTCACCCCCTTCGTCTACACCCAGATCGGCTTTGCGATGTTCTGCGGCTGGCTGGTGTTCGACCATGTGCCCGGCCCGCTGGAGTCGCTGGGCATCGTCCTCATCGTGGCCTGCGGCGTTGCTGCAAGCTGGCTGACCGCCCGCAGGGGCCAGGGGGCGCCGCGGCCCCCACAGGTCTGAATCCTCGGACCGGCCAGCGCACAATCGCGTCATGTCCCAGTTTTTCGAGGTCCACCCCGACAACCCGCAGCCACGCCTGCTCAAGCAGGCGGTGCAGCTGCTCGAAAAGGGCGGCGTGCTCGCAGTGCCAACCGACTCCAGCTACGCCCTGGTCTGCCACCTGGACGACAAGGCTGCGGCCGACCGGCTGCGCCGCATCCGCCAGGTCGACGACAAGCACCACCTGACCCTGCTCTGCCGCGACCTGAGCCAGCTCTCCAGCTACGCCAAGGTCGACAACCGGCAGTACCGGCTGCTGAAGCTGGCCACGCCGGGCCCCTATACCTTCATCCTCGAGGCCAGCAAGGAAGTGCCCCGGCGGGTGAGCCACCCCTCGCGCAAGACCATCGGTCTGCGGGTGCCACAGCACACAGCCCTGCTGGCCCTGCTGGATCTGCACAACGCGCCGCTGCTGGCCACCACGCTGATCGCCCCCGGCGAGAGCGACCCGATGAACGACGCCGGCGAGATCCGCGAGCGCTTCGAACGTGAGATCGACGGCGTGATCGATGCGGGCGCCTGCGCCCTGGAACCCACCACCGTGGTCGACCTCACCCCCATGGGCACCGGTGGCGAGCCCGAGGTGGTGCGCGAGGGCCGCGGGCCGCTGCAGGCCCTGGGTCTGGGACAATAGCCCGATGGATTTCGCCCAGATCGTTCAAACCGTCGCCATCTACGCCCTGCCCGTGCTGTTCGCCATCACAGTGCACGAGGCGGCCCACGGCTACGCCGCCCGGCACTTCGGCGACGACACCGCCTGGAAGCTGGGCCGCATCACGCTCAACCCGGTCAAGCACATCGACCCGATCGGCACGATCCTCATGCCACTGGTGCTGTATTTCGCGACCTCTGGCGCCTTCCTGTTCGGCTATGCCAAACCGGTGCCGGTACAGTTCGGACGTCTGAAGAACCCCAAGCGGGACATGGTGTGGGTGGCGCTGGCGGGGCCGGGTGCCAACCTGGTGCAGGCGATTCTCTGGACCCTGGCCCTGTATCTGATGCTCTTCTTCGGCGTGGACGAGCGGTTCTTTCTGGAGATGGGCCGCGCAGGCGTGCTGGTAAATCTCGTGATGTTCGCCTTCAACCTGTTCCCCGTGCCGCCGCTGGACGGCGGTCGCATCCTGGTCGGCCTGCTGCCCTGGAAGCAGGCCGTGATGGTCTCGCGTATCGAACCCTGGGGCTTTTTCATCGTGATGGCGCTGGTCATCATGGGTGTGATCGACTCTCTCTGGATGTACCCGCTGATGGGTCTGACCAACTCGCTGATCGAGCTGCTGCTGACCCCCGTGCGCGCCCTGCTGTTCTGATTTTTTCCCCGACTGTCCATGAGCCTCCAACGCGTCCTGACCGGCATCACCACGTCCGGCACCCCCCACCTGGGCAACTACGTCGGCGCCGTGCGCCCGACCGTGCGCGCCAGCCGCCTGCCGAACACCCAGAACTTCTACTTCCTGGCCGACTACCACGCGCTCATCAAGACCGGTGGCGCACCGGAGCGGGTGCAGCGCTCGACACTGGAGATCGCGGCCACATGGTTGGCCTGCGGCCTGGACCCCGAGAAGGTCACTTTCTACCGCCAGTCGGACATCCCCGAGATCCCCGAGCTGACCTGGCTGCTCACCTGTATCACCGGCAAAGGCCTGCTCAACCGCGCCCATGCCTACAAGGCATCGGTCGACAAGAACCACGCCACCGGCGAGGACCCGGACGCCGGCGTGACCGCCGGCCTGTTCATGTACCCGGTGCTGATGGCGGCCGACATCCTGATGTTCAACGCCCACCAGGTGCCGGTGGGCCGCGACCAGATCCAGCACATCGAGATGGCGCGCGACATTGCCTCCAGCTTCAACCACCTCTATGGCGAGCACTTCACCCTGCCCGAGGCGGTGACCGAGGACCACGTGGCCCTGCTGCCCGGCCTGGACGGCCGCAAGATGAGCAAGAGCTACGACAACACCATCCCGCTGTTCGCACCGAAGGAGCAGTTGCGCAAGCTCATCATGGGCATCCTGACCGATTCACGGGCGCCAGGCGAGCCCAAGGACACCGAAGGCTCGGCCCTGTTCCAGCTCTACCAGGCCTTTGCCAGCACCGAAGAAACCGCCGCCCTCGCCCAGGCCTACGCCGACGGCATCGCCTGGGGCGAGGCCAAGCAGGTGCTGTTCGACCGGCTGGAGCGCGAGATCGCGCCGATGCGCGAGGTCTACGACGCCCTCATCCAGAATCCGGTGCAGATCGAAAAGACACTCAAGGGGGGCGCCGAGAAGGCCCGTGCCATTGCGACGCCGTTCACCGCCCGGCTGCGCCACGCGGTGGGCCTGCGCTCGCTGGCTGATCTGCCCAGCGGAACGACCACCAAGGCGGCCAAAGCCGCTGCCCCGGCGTTCAAGCAGTACCGAGAAAAAGACGGGCAGTTCTACTTCAAGCTGGTGGATGCCCAAGGCAAGCTGTTGATCCAGAGCAGCGGCTTCCCCGCCCCTAGGGACGCTGCGGACGCCATCCGCCAGTTGCAGTCACAAGGCGAGACCGCGCTCGTGGCGCTTCAGGACCGGCTTTCGTTGACAGGCGACCGCTCTGAAATCAGCACCGCCCTGCAGCATTTCGCGCCGACCGTGACCTGAGTCCGGGTTTGGCAGCCCATCCTGCCCACCACTTTTTCCCATTCGATGGCCCCCGGTGAGACAATATGAGATGAGGACTGGAGTTCCACGCACGGCGCCTTGGGCCGGGGAAAACTAAAAACAAGGACTGCAATGGGTCGCAAATTGGTATCGCCAAGTACCGTCGATACCTATATGCTGGACCCTCGAAGCACCTATTCCTACAGCATTTGCCATGAGTATCTTTGTCATTGACGACCATCCCCTGATGCGCGAGGCCGTCGTCATGCTGCTTCGCCGCCTGCGGACCTCGACCCAGGTAATTGAACTGGAGCGTCTGGCGACCGTCAGCCGTGCCATCGCCGAACACGGCGAGCCCGAACTGGTCTGCCTGGACCTCAAGCTGCCCGACACCCATGGTGTGTCTGGTGTGCGGGAAATCCGCCAGATGCTGCCCGACACCTCGCTCATCGTGCTGTCGGCTTCTCCGGCGTCCGACTACGAGGACCTGGCCCGCGAAGCCGGCGCCGACGCCTATGTGGAGAAGTCGGCTGGCGCAGCCCAGATCGGCCGCGTGCTGCGTGAATTCCTGGCCGATGAGCCGGAAGACGAGAACGCACCGACGATTCCCGAGAAGCTCTCCAAGCGCCAGAAGCAGCTGCTGGTCATGCTCGATCGCGGCCTCTCCAACCGCGACATCGCCGAACAGTTGCAGATCAGCGAGCACACGGTCAAGGTCCACCTCTGGCGCCTGTTCCGCCGCCTGAACGTCAAGAGCCGCTCGCAGGCCAGCCACCTCGCCCGCACGGCCGGTCTGCTGGACATGTGATTCAGGTGGGCACGTCCGGCACGCCCTGCTGCTGGGTGTAGAGCGGGATCATCACCCGGAAAACGCTGCCCCGGTTGGCCTCGGAAGAAAGGGCCAGCTGGTAACCCATCATCGTGGCCAGCTTGGAGACAATGGTCAGACCCAGGCCCGGGCTGTCCTCGGTGCCATGGTGCTGCGAGACCCGGAAGAACTCCTGGAAGATGGCCTGCTGGTGCTCGCGTGCAATGCCCACTCCGGTATCCCACACCTCGAACAGCAGCATGTCCTCGCGATAGCGCAGGCCCAGCAGCACGCCCCCTTTGCTCGTGTGCTTGAGGGCGTTGGACAGCAGGTTGCCCAGGATGCGCCGCAGCACCACAGGGTCGGCCCAGATCACGGCAGGACGGGTGTGGGTGCGCAGACGGATCGACTTGCCCGCAGCCACCGGTGCGAACTGCAGCGACAGATCGGCGAACAGCTGCTGGACATCCACATGCTGGAGCCGCACCTTGTAGTTGCCTGCGTCGATGCGCGTGAGGTCGAACAGCGAGTCGAACAGTTCGTTGATCGCCCGGGTGGACTGCAGGATGCGCGGCGAGATGTCGCGCGCCATCTCAGGCTCGGTGGCCAGCCAGTCGGCGTACAGGCTGAGCGCATGCACCGGCTGGCGCAGGTCGTGTGCGGCAGAGGCCAGAAAGCGGTTCTTGGTCGCCACAGCGCGCAAGGAAGCCCGGGTTTGCTGCGTCAGGGAATCGATCAGCTCCTGGTTTGAAAACTGGAGCTCGAAGCTGGAACGGTAGACCTCGTTGAGGCGTCTACCGGCCGACATCAGCAACCACCAGAACAGCGTCAGCAGGACCAGCAGGCCCGCGCTGGTGTCGATGGGCATCGCATTGGGCGACTGCTGGGACACCGTGAACGGCGCCGCGATCAGGGCGCCCGCGACCACCAGCACCACGGTGTTGGCGTAAATGCGGAACACGGGCAGGTAGGGGCTGAACGAGACCAGCGAAATCAGTCCCTGGCCCATCACCAGCATCCCGCAGATGAACTGGACCCCGACACCCGAGCGCCCGTAGCTCATCGGCACGACACTGGCCCAGAGGAAGGCGATGACCACCCAGGACCACTGGTAGCGCCGGATGAAGGCCTTGCGCTGCGTGCCTTCCTGAATGTCGAACTGAAGGCGGTAGATGCCCAGCATGCGGTAGCGGAACCCGATCATGAAGAGCAGCGCGACCACCCAGCCCAGGAGCACGAACAGGTTGACCTCGTTCCACAGCATGAAGACCACCAGGGGGATGGCCATGAGGGCCGCCCCGAGGGTGGGCATCACGTTGTCCATGAGCACGGCGATCAGCCGGGAGTTCACCCACTGATCTCGCACCTCGGCGGTGGCCGGTACGTGCTGGTAGGTGGCGGGCTGGGTGTCGACAAGCATGTGGTGCGCTCAGGGTGGGTGGCATTGTCGCACCGCGTCCGGGCCGGTGAGTCGCGGAAAAAGCGACACCCCAGCTGCTGCTAGAATGCAGGGCTTGACCGCGGAGAGGTGGCAGAGTGGTCGAATGCACCGGATTCGAAATCCGGCATACAGGATCTCCTGTATCGAGGGTTCGAATCCCTCCTTCTCCGCCAGGAATTCGTTCCACGACAACGCCCACTTCCGAGTGGGCGTTGTCGTTTCTGATCGTCGTTCAGTCCCCCAGCAGGGCCGCCAGGCCACCCTCGGGCTCGAAGCGACGGTTGCGGTAGCGCAGCCGCGTCGGCCCTTGCCAGACCGCCTCACGCACCGGATGCACCGGATCGCCGGGGTAGCAGATCACACGCTCGCCGTGGTCGTCGAACGGTTGCGGTTCGATCAGGGCCGGCGGGCGCTGCCGTGCGGCGGCAAGCGCCTGCGCCACGTCGCCGATGCGTGCCAACTGCACCAGGCTCATGATCTGCGGCGGCGCCAGGTCGATCTCGCCGGCCCAGTAGCGCTGCAGCCCTTCGCTCGGCACCACCCACACCGCCTCGGTGGCCTCGAAGTCGTCGTGCACCGCTTCCTGGCCCGGCGGCGCCGCCGCGATGAAGAAGCGGGTGTCGAAGCGCTTGCGCGTCACCGAGGGCTGGCGCGGCGTGATCCAGCGCGACCAAGGCGCCAAGGACCCTGCCGGCAGCGCCAGCGCGCATTCCTCGCGGGTCTCGCGCAGCGCCGCAGCGAACAGGCCGCGTGCGATTGCAGGCGCCAGACCGGGTTCACCCAGTGTCCGTGCAAACCAACTGGCCTCGTGGTCCATACCCGGCAGCGCCGCCTCACTATCCTGCGCATCCAGCTTGCCACCCGGGAACACATGCACGCCGCCCAGCACGCCCGAATCGCCATGGCGGCGCACCATCAGCACCTCCAGGCCGCGCGTGCCATCGCGCAGCACCATCACGGTGGCGGAGTCGATGGGCGCGCTGTCGACCGCGTCGAAATGGATCTCGATGGCCATGCGGATCAGCCGACGGCTTTCGGCGGCGGCTGCCAGCGGAAGAACATGGGGTAGACCTTCTCGACCACCGGCCCGTCGAAGGCCCAGGCCTTGCACTGACCCAAGTGCATGGGCGGGCGGCCGTCGCCAGAAGGAGCGAACGAGGACGAGCGGGTCTGGAAAGCCGCGGTGGCCAGGTTGAACAGCAGCTCACGCAGGTGGGTGCAGCCCACCGTGCCGCCGAGGTGGCGCTCGATGGTCTTGCGCCAGCCCTTGCCCAGGGTTTCGCCGACCAGGCCCTGCATCGGCGGCATGGTCTGCGGGCAGGGGTCGTGCGGATGGGCGTCCATGCTGACCTGCACATCGCGGATCACCATGGCCTCGTCGACCGTGACCCGGATGCTCATGTGGTGGATCGGCTCGTTCGGCGCCCATTCGCCCTCGCCTTCGATTTCGAAGGCGTGCGGCTTGGTGTCGAGCATCTCGCCCTCGATGTCCCACAGGCCGTCGTCGCGGCGGAAGCCGCGGTACTCAACGCGGCGGGTGTGCATGGGAGTGCGGGCAACGGGTGGTGGCAATGGCAAGGGCGGCCTCGATCGCGGTTCAGGTTCGGACAGCCCCGATTTTCCGCGATGGCGGCCGCGGCGCTGTCACCGGAACGCCTCGGCCAGCACCACCCCGGCGCGGACCAGGCGCTCCAGATCGGCGGTGCTGCGCACCGGCACCGACTGCGCCAGGGTGAGGCGCCGGCCCAGCAGCAGCACCCAGGGCCGGTCCTGCTCACTGGAAAAGGCGCTGGCCGCGTCGCCCACCTGGGTCTGCAAGGCCTGGCGGTGGGCCGGCTGGTCGCACCAGAAACGGGCCTGGGCGACATCCACCGCCATCGGCAGGAAGCCCGGCAAACCGGCACCCTCGACCATGCGCAGCCCGCGCGCGTCGATCTGCCGCCCCGCTTCCTCACCGAAGTGCACGTCCAGGGCCTTGTCGAGGGCGAAGCCCGCGGCTTTCTGGGCCATGGTCGCCAGCAGGCCGTCGCCCTCGGCCAGCTGGAGTGCGGGCAGCTCCTTGCCGCGCGGCACACCGATCAGCAGGATGGGCGTGGACGGTCCGCCAAAACCATCGGTCCACCAGCGCAGCCGGTGGGTGCGTGTGTGGCCCGAACTCTTGCGGTGACGGCCCCGGCGGTATTCGGCCGTCCAATGGTGGCCCTCGGTCTGGCCAGACCAGCGGTGCAGGTCGAACAGCCCTTCGGTGCTGCTCTCGAAGGTCCAGCCGCGCGCAGCGGCGTCGGCGGCCAGCTGGCCCTGTGCCTGTTCGCGGTACCGGCGCGCAGTGCGCGTGGCCACCCACAGCACCAAGGCCACGAACACGAAGGGGGCGAGAAAAACGAAAGCGGTCAGGTCCATGGCGGGCTCCCGCAGCGGTCGAAGCCCGCAGGCTAGCGCAAACCGGCGCCGCTGGCACGCGGCAGCGGCGCGCGGTCCAGCGCGTCGGCCCACATTGCCTTCCAGGGCGCCCAGTCGTGGCCGCCCGGCGCCGACAGCAGGTGCACGGGGGGCAGGAGGCCGGCCATCAGCGGCCCGAAGGGCTTGAGCCGGTCGTCCTCGCCATGACCAATGAACAGGGGTGGCCGCCGCTGCGCCGGATCGCCATACCCCTGCAGCCAGAGCAGCAGCGCACGCTCATGCTCCCGCGGCCCGGGTGGCCGCTCCGGCCGCCAGCTCGCCAGCCCCCCGGCCTGCCACACCGCCTGCAGGTCCAGCCGCGGCGCCAGGTAGGGCGCGAGCGCGATGACGCCGTCCACCTCGTCCGGGTGGGCGCGCGCATAGCGCAACGCGCCGAAGCCGCCCAGCGAGATGCCGGCCAGCCAGACCGAGCGGTAGCCCTGCGCGCGCGCCGGCTGGATCACGTCCTCGCGCAAGCGCTGCTCGAACACGCCGCCGTAGAAATAGCCCAGGTGCGCGTCGGCCACGACCACGTCGGCGTCGATGCCGCGCGCACGCACCTGATCGACGAAGCCTTCGCGCACGATGTCCTGCGGCACCTCCTGCGCGCCCGGCATGAACACGATCAGCGTCGGGCTGCGTGCGTCCGCGGCGCGCGGCAGGGACAGTGCCTCCATCGGCACCCGCGGCTCGCGCACCAGCAGGCTGCAGCCGCTGAGCCCAGCCGCCAGGGCGAGCGCCAAGGCCGCGGCGGCCAGTCGGCGCGCGACGGCGCGGGCGCCGGGGTTCACGGCTTCGCACCCCGGTGCAGCATCCACTGCGCGGCGGCTCCGCACAGCGCCAGGCCCAGCATCAGCCAACCCAGGTTGACCGCGCCCTCGTGGTGGAACAGGCCGACGGCAAAACCGCCGACCGCGCCCATCAGCTGCTGCGCCAGGCCAGCCACGGCGGCAGCCGACCCGGCCAGCGCCGGCAGCAGCCCCACCGTGCCCGCCAGCGCGGGCGGCACCAGCAGCCCGTGGCCAATGCCCAGCAGCACCAGCGGCAGCGCAAACGCCAGCGGGGTGTTCAGGCCCGCCAGCGCGAGCAGCAGCATCAGCGCCACGCCACCGACCGTGAGCACCTGCCCGAGCCGCATGATGCGGCGTTCGCTGATGCGGTGCGAGAGGTGCGTGGTCAGGTAGTTGCCCACGATGTAGGAGCCCGGGATCGCCATGATGTAGAAGCCGATGCCGTCGGGCTTGACGCCATAGCTGCCCAGCACGATGGGCGCCCCGCCGAGGAAGGCGTAGAAGGTGGCGGTGGTCATGGCCAGCAGCAGCACGTGCAGGCCGAACGAGGGCTCGCGCGCCAGCTGCGCGTAGGACGAGAGCATGGCCTTGAGCCAGTGTGGCTGCACGCCGGTGGCGCTCTGGTGCTCGGGCAGACCGCGCCAGGCCGCCACGAACAGCAGCACCGCCAGCACCGCCATGACGACAAAGTTGGACTGCCAGCCCAGGCGCACATGCAGCTGGCCGCCGATGATGGTGGCCAGCGGCGGGCACAGACCCATCGCCATGCCCACATAGGCCATCACGCGCGTGCGCTCGGGCCCGGCGAACAGGTCCTGCACCAGCGCGCGGCCGATCACCATGCAGGCGGCGCTGCCCGCGCCCTGCAGCACGCGCGCCAGCACCAGGGTCGGCAGGTCGGGTGCGAAAACCGCCATCACCGAGCCGGCGAAGGCGATGGCCAGGCCGATCATCAGGATGCGCTTGCGGCCCTGCCGGTCCGACAGCGGCCCATAGACCAGCTGGAGTGAACCGTAGGTGACGACGTAGCCGCTGAAGGTCAGCTGCACCGCCGCCTGGCTGGAGCCGAAGATCGCTCCCCATTCCTGCATCGACGGCAGGCAGATGGTCATGGCCAGCAGGCCGAAGGCGAGCTGCGCCAGCAGGTTGGCGATCAGCAGGCCGTGGGGAGCGGTGGGGGTGGTGGGTGCGGTCATGAAGCCCCCGAGGCTACCGCGATTCACTTGCAGACCGCGTCCGCCGCGCGATACCCCGGGCTACCATCGCGCCATGAACATCCAGTACTGGCTGATGAAATCCGAGCCCGAGGAGTGCTCGATCGACGACGCCCTGGCCGCGCCCGGCGCCACCGTGCCCTGGACCGGCGTGCGCAACTACCAGGCGCGCAACTTCATGCGCGATGCCATGCAGATCGGCGATGGCGTGCTGTTCTACCACTCCAGCTGCGCCGAGCCCGGCATCGTGGGCCTGGCGCGCGTGGCCTCGGAGATCAAGCCCGACCCGACGCAGTTCGACCCGGCCTCGCCCTACTTCGACCCCAAGTCTCCGCCGGCGCAGCCGCGCTGGCTGCTGCGGGACGTTCAGGCGCTAAAGAAGACCCGAACGATCGGCCTGCCCGAGCTGCGCGCCACGCCCGAACTGGCCGAGATGGTGGTGCTGCAGCGCGGCAGCCGGCTTTCGATCACGCCGGTGAGCGAGGCGCACTGGCGCTTCATCACCGAACGGCTGCTCGGCGCCTGAAGCCCAGGCCCCAGGCGATCAGTCCCGCAGCCACGACCGCCACAAAGCCCCAGCCCAGCGCGCGCGACACCGGCAGCTCGCCCTCGCGCGCGGCGCCCATGAAGAACAGCACGAAGGCCAGCAGGTGCACGCCGGCCCGCTGCAGCCGCACCCAGAGGCGGTCGGGCCGCACCGTCCAGGCCAGCGCCACGTCCACGCACCACCAGACGGCGAACACCGTGTCCAGCCGCGGCGCACTCACCCGCGGCGTGTTCAGCACCCGCGACCAGTCGTTGCCGAACAGCTCGACCACCGCCCACCAGAAGTGCACCGCAAACACCAGCAGCGACGCGGTCCAGGTGATGCGCCACAGCCGCGCGGCCAAGGCGGAAGAACCGGCCAGCGGCAGCACCGCCAGCGCGGGCGCGGCCAGCAGCAGCGAGGCCCAGATGGTGAAGAAGGTGCGGTGCAGGTCCTCCCGCTGCGCCAGCGACACGTCGGCCGCGCCACCGCCGGGCGGCGACAGGGAAAACAGCGGCCAGTCCCGCGTCCAGGCGGCCGCCCCGAACACCAGCGCCAGGGCCAGCGCGGCCAGCAGTGCCGTGGTCATCAGATCGGTCCGGCGCTCGGCGCGCGCCTCGTTCCACAGGGTCATGTCACTCTTTCGTCTTGTCGGGGCGCTGTGAAAGCGCAGAGATCGCCTGCACCATCTGCGCATTCAGGGGCGCCTGGGCGCCCAGCGTGTGCGCCAGCCGCACCACTTCGCCACACAGGTCATCGATTTCGGTGAATCGCCCCGCGGCCAGGTCTTCGGCCATGCTCGATCGGGCGTGCGCGTCGATGCGCAGCATGCGAAAGGCCACCAGCCGGAACAGCGGCGACGGCAGCCGAAGCACCTGCAGGAAGCGCTTCCAGGGCAGGGGCGTGACGCGGTGCGGTTCGATGCGGGCCCGGTGCAGCAGGCCCAGCGCCTCCTGCACCAGATCGGCGTAGCGGCGGCGGTGGCCCGCGTCCAGCAGCTGTGCCTTCAGCGGCAGACCGGACAGCGCGTTGACCGGGTTGTTCAGGTTGAGCAGCAGCTTGCCCCACTGCACCGGCACCATGTCGGTGTGCAGGGTCAGCGGCAGCCCGGCGCGCTCAAACACCGGCCGCCAGCCCGCCAGACGGGCCGACGCCAGTGCCGACAACTGCCCCGACGAGCCCTGGTGGAAATGACCTGGGCCGCGCCGCATGACATTGAACGGCACCATCGCCGGCAGCAGGCGCAGCTGCGGTGCAAGCTTCATCGCCTCGGCGAGCGGGAACAGCCCGTTCTGGCAGCACAGCACCAGGGTGCCCCGGGGCAGCATCTGTGCAAGTCGGCCCAGGGTCGACACCAGCGCGGGGCGCTTCACACACAGCAGCACCAGCGATGGCTGGACACCCGCCGGCACGTCCGTGTGCAGCTGCAGCGCCGACGCAGGCACCTCGTGGCGCCCGCCCGAGAGGTCGGTCAGCTGCAGCCCGTGGGTCGCCAGCTCGTCGAGCACTGCGGGTCGACCGACAAAACCCACCGACACACCGGCCGCCTGCAGACGGCCACCGAGGTAGCTGCCCACCAGCCCGGCGCCCATCACCAGCACCGGTCCCGGTGCGGTTTCGTTGCCCGGCGGCGGCTGGGTCATTGGCCACCAGCGACCGGGGCGGCGCGGCGACGCACCGGGCCCGCGGCCTGCTCGATGGTCTCGCGCAACCCGCGCAGCAGCCCCAGCGCCATCAGGAGCTCGGCCAGCACGAACATCGGCCCCACGAGCAGGCCGCGCAGGTCGTCGAAGAAGGCCGGCTTGCGGCCCTCCCACACGTGCCCGACCGCCTGGAACACCCAGCCGACCACGAAGCTGCCCAGTCCCCCGGCGAGCCAGGTGGCCATGTCCGCCTCACCGAGGGGATCGGCCAACGCCACCATCACCCCCAGCACCGCGAGGGTGGGCACCGTCAGCGACCATCTCCCCTGTCGCAGGTACCAGACGCCCGTGAGCGCCCAGACCAGCCAGTGCGCGCCCGGCAGCAGGGCATCGGCCCCGCCCAGCGGCACGCGCGCCAGCATCACCGCGATGCCGAAGGCGATCAGCGGGATGCCGACAAAGTGGGTCGCGATGTTGCGCGGGTCGCGGTGGTAGCGCGCGTACTCGATCAGCTGGCGGGTGGCAGTTTCCATGCGTCTCTCCTTGGGATGGCGGCCGGGAAAGCGGCAAGGATGGCGGCGGCGCGGCCAAGCGTCTGTCAAAATTTCGACAAACCCCGCCGGCACTGCGCCGCAACGCGGGCAAACCCCTAGCCGCCATGCCCCCGTCCACCCCGGCCCCGCCAGGCCTGCACACCGCACTGGCCAGCGACGAATGGTTCAGCGCCTGCGACCCGGCGCTGCAGGCCGAACTGCTGCGCCAGGCCCGCATGCGCCACCTGGTACCCGGTGAGTCGCTGTTCGCGCGCGGCGGCGAGGCCGACGGCCTGTGTGCCGTGGTGGCGGGCGCGCTGCGCATCGGCGCCCTCGACGCCGAGGGCCACAGCGCCCTGCTCGCCTATCTGGAGCCCTACCAGTGGTTCGGCGAGATCTCGCTCATCGACGGCCGCCCCCGCACCCACGACGCGGTGGCCGACGGCCCCACCCAGGTGCTGGTGGTGCCGCGCGATGCGCTGCTGGCCTGGCTCGACGCCCACCCGGCGATGTGGCGCGAACTGGCCCGGCTGGCCTGCCGCAAGCTGCGCGTGCTGTTCATCGCGGTGGAAGAGCTGGCCCAGCTGCCGCTGGAAGAACGCGTGTGGCGCCGGCTGCAGCTGGTGGCCCATGGCTACGGCAGCCGCGACGCACCGCGGCGCCGCATCCGGCTGGCCCAGGAGCTGCTGGCCCAGATGCTGGGCGTGAGCCGCCAGAGCATCAACAAGGCCCTCAAGGCACTGGAAGCCGGCGGGCGGCTGCGACTGCACTATGGGGAGATCGAGCTGCTGGCCCCTAATGAAAATCCCGGCTCTCCGGCGCCAGCCGGCCCAGCAGCGGGTTGAGGTTTTCCAGCCGGCCGGCGATCAAGTTGCAGACGGCGCCTTCGCGCTGCCAGACGCCGTGCACGGCCAGCAGGCGTGAGCCGGTCAGTTCAGCGCGCTGGCGCTCGCGCAGCGCGCGCCAGACGATGACCTGCACGGTGCCAGTTTCGTCTTCCAGCGTCACGAAGACCACGCCTTGCGAAGTGCCCGGCTGCTGGCGGCAGGTGACGATGCCGCAGGCGCGCACCAGGCGGCCGTCGGGCGCGGCTTTCAGTTGTTCGGCGGTCATGAAGCGGCGCTTTTGGAGTCGCTCCCGCAGCAGGGCCAGCGGGTGGCGGCGCAGGGTCAGGCCAGTGCTCGTGTAGTCCCAGACGATGGCCTCGCCTTCGGGCGCTTCGGTCAGTTGCAGCGTGGCTTCGTTGACCGGCGCGCGGCGCAGGATGGCGGGCGCGGCCTGCAGTGCGGACGCGTCCCAGACCTGCTGGCGGCGGTGACCGGCCAGGCTCTGCAGCGCGTCGGCGGCGGCCAGCTGCTGCAGGGTCTGGCGATCGAGTTGCGCGCGCAGGGCCATGTCCTCGGTGGAGTTGAACGGTCGCTCCTGACGGGATACGCTGATGCGCTCGGCCTCCGCCTGCGACAGGCCACTCACCAGCCGCAGCCCCAGCCGCACCACCGGTTGGCCCGGCGTGTCGGGCGCGGGCATGTCTTCGAGCGTGCAATCCCAGTCGCTGTGGGTCACGTCCACCGGCCGCACCACCACGCCGTGGCGTTGCGCGTCCTGCACCAGCTGGCTGGGGGTGTAGAAGCCCAGCGGCTGGCTGTTGAGCATGGCGGCCAGGAACTCGGCCGGGTGGTGGCGCTTGATCCAGCAGCTGTCGTAGACCAGCAGCGCGAAGCTGACCGCGTGGCTTTCGGGAAAGCCGTAGCTGGAAAAGCCCTTGACCTGTTCGACCACGCGCTGCGCAAATTCGAGCGGGTAGCCGTTGCGCGTCATGCCGTCGATCAGCCGGTGTTCGTAGGCGCCCAGGCCGCCGGTGCGCCGCCACGCGCCCATGGCGCGGCGCAGGCCGTCGGCCTCGCCGGGCGTAAAGTCGGCCGCGATCATGGCGATCTGCATGCACTGTTCCTGGAACACCGGCACGCCCAGCGTGCGCTCCAGCGCGGCCTCCAGGCCCTTGGGGTAATCGACCTTCTCTTTGCCCTGGCGCCGCCGCAGGTACGGATGCACCGCGCCGCCCTGGATGGGGCCGGGCCGCACCAGCGCGACCTCGACCACCAGGTCGTAAAAGGTGCGCGGCCGCAGGCGCGGCAGCATGGCCATCTGCGCGCGGCTCTCGATCTGGAACACGCCCACGGTGTCGGCGGCGCAGATCATGTCGAAGGTGGCTTCGTCCTTGTCGGGAATGGTGTGGATGGGCATGGGCCGGCCGCGCCGCTGGCCGATGAAGTCCAGCGACTTGCGGATGGCCGTGAGCATGCCCAGGGCCAGCACGTCAACCTTGAGCAGGCCCATGGCGTCCAGGTCGTCCTTGTCCCACTGGATCACCGTGCGGTCGGGCATGGACGCGTTCTCGATTGGCACCAGCCGCGTCAGCGGCCCGCTGGTGAGCACGAAGCCGCCGGTGTGTTGCGAGAGGTGGCGCGGGAAGCCCAGCAGCTGCTGGACCAGGGTGACGAACTGGCGCGCCGCCAGGCTGTCCGGGTCCAGCCCGGCCTCGCGCAGGCGCTCATCGGCCAGACCGTCTTCGTCCCACCAGCGGTGGTCGCGCGCCAGCCGCTCCAGCAGGGCCTCGTCAAAGCCCAGGGCCTTGCCCACGTCGCGCACGGTGCTGCGCGGGCGGTAGCTGATGACGGTGGCGGTGAGCGCAGCGCGGTCGCGCCCGTACTTGCGGTAGAGGTACTGGATCACCTCTTCGCGCCGCTCGTGTTCGAAGTCCACGTCGATGTCGGGCGGCTCGTTGCGCTCCTTCGAGAGGAAGCGCTCGAACAGCAGTGAGGACCGCGCCGGGTCCACTGCCGTCACGCCCAGGCAGTAACAGACCGCGCTGTTGGCGGCCGAGCCGCGGCCCTGGCAGAGGATGCCCTGCGAGCGCGCGAAGGCCACGATGTCGTGCACGGTGAGGAAGTAGTGCTCGTAGCCCAGTTCGGTGATGAGGGCGAGCTCGTGTTCGATCTGGTCGCGCACTTTGCCCGGCACACCCGCCGGCCAGTGCGCGGCGGCGCCGGCTTCGGTCAGGTCGCGCAGGTGCTGCGCCGGCGTGCGGCCTTCGGGCACCACCTCGGCCGGGTACTGGTAGCGCAGCTCGTCCAGCGACCACTTCGTGCAGCGGCCGGCAATGTGCAGGGTTTCGGCCAGCAGATCGGGCGGAAAGCTCTGTGCCAGCCGCACGCGGGTGCGCAGGTGCTGTTCGGCGTTGGACGCGAGCGCAAAGCCGCAGGCCGTGAGTGGCCGGCCGATGCGGATGGCGGTCAGCACGTCCTGCAGCGGCTTGCGCGAGCGCACGTGCATGTGCACGTCGCCCACCGCCACCAGCGGCACGGCCGTGAGCGCGCCGGCCTCGCGCAGGCGGTGCAGATGGATGGCGTCATCCAGCCGGCCGAGTTGCGTCACGCCCAGCCAGCAACGCCCCAGGAAGGCGCCGAGCAACCATTGCGCGGTGGCGTTGCACTGCTCTTGTGTGGCGCCGCGCGGCGGCACGGTGATGGCCAGACAGTCGGCCAGGGTCTCGGGGTTCACATCGCCGAGCCGCAGGCGGTACGTGCCCTTGTCGGCCGAGCGCCGCAGCCGCGTGATGAGCTCGCAGAGGTTGCCATAACCGTTGAGATTCGTGGCCAGCAGCAGCAGGGTGAAGTCACCGCTGGGGCCACCGTCGGCCTGCACGCGGAACTGGCTGCCCACGATGAGCGGCAGGCCGTGCTTTTTCGCGGCCACGTGCGCCCGCGCGATGCCGGCCATGGAGCACTCGTCGGTGACGGCCAGTGCGGTGTAGCCCATGGCCTGGGCGCGCAGCACCAGTTCCTCGGCGTGGCTGGCGCCGCGCAGGAAGCTGAAGTTGGAGCAGCACAGCAGCTCGGCGTAGTCGGGCAAGGACATGGCTGGTCTTCAAGCAAAAAAGCCGTGAAGAAACCAGGCCGGCTCTTGCGCCAGCCGCGTCTGGAACACCCACAGCACCCCCGCCAGCGGCGACCGGGCGACCCAGTAGTCGCGCACCGCGTGGCGGGTGTGGCCTGCGGCCTCGTCGCGGTCCCACCAGCCGCCCTCCACGCGCTGGGGACCAAGCAGCAGCTGCAGCTCGCCCTGGTAGAGCGGTCGGTGCTGGCGCACCAGCAGCTTCAGCGGCCGGTCCAGCAGCAGGGAAGGCTGCGGCCCGGCGGGCGCCCCCGGCCAGGCCTCGCGCGGCAGTGCCTGCGCGGCCGGCTGCCAACGGCCCATCGCCTCGGGCCGGTGGTCTTCGCACAGCAGCGGCCGGACCACCCGGTCCTCGCCCAGCCGCGCTGCCAGCCGCTCAAGCACCTGGGCCAGCGGCTCCCGGCCACGGGCGTCGTCGGGCAGCCACGATGCGCTCTGCGGCGCCAGCGGCACCACGCCCTCGGCCGTCAACCGCAGATCACCCACCGGCGCGGCCAGTGTCGCGTGCGAGAGGTGCTCGGCCAGCAGCCGCGCGAGGTGCCCGGCCTCGCGCGTGGGCTCGGCCGTGCGCACGGTCAGCTGCCCGCCCTCGCCCACCCCGCGCGAGCGCATCGCGTCGTGCGCCCAGTGCAGGGTGAACGCCGTCACGCCGCTGTGCCGAGCCGACAGCCAGGCCGAGAGCTGCAGCAGCAGGCGGCGCGCGCCGAAGACCAGGGCCTGCGCGTCGTCCACCCGGTGCGGCAGCTCCAGCCGCGCATCGAACACCGGCGGCAGCGTGACCCAGACATGCGTCTCGGGGGCGCGGCCGTAGGCCTGGTCCAGCGCCGCCAGCAGCGCCGCGTCAAACCGCCGCGCCAGGCCCGCGCGCGGCAGCCGCCGCAGATCGCCCAGCGTGCGGCAGCCGATGCGCGCCAGGGTCAGCAGGTGCGGCCGCACGGCGCTCAGGGTCGCCATCGGCAGCGCGTCCAGCGCATGCGCCAGCGGCGGCGACACCCCGTCCTCCACCCCCGCGCGCGCCAGCGCCAGCGCGGCCAGGGCGTTGGGCGCCCAGGCCAGGGCCACTGCCCCCAGTTCCTGCGCCCCACCCCAGAGCCGTTCGCGCAGCGCCGCCCGCCCGCCGAACAGGCGCAGGCTCGCCGCCACCTCCAGCAACACGGCCTCTTCGGCGATGGCGACACGGGGCGTGAACTGCAGCGCCCAGACCGCCAGCGCCTGCAGCGCCGCGTCAGTGGGAGACGGCGGGTCGTCGGTGTTCGGCAGTCGGAGTGCGGACCACAGCATGGTCAGCCTCGCGAGGATCGGGGAAACGGTCGGCGGCTCCATGGCCCAGGTCCAGGTCCAGCAGCCGGGGCGGCAGCACCGCCGACAGCCCGGCCGGCAGCGCCGGCAGCTGCAGCGTGTGCGCCAGCGGCGGCCCCTTGCGCTTGATCACGTCAACCGACAGGGCCCAGCCGGCACCCGGACGCACCAGCAGGCGCAGGGGCGCCGCCGACGATTCGCGCGCCGCGGCGGCCGGCCGGCACAGCCACACCGGGCCTTCGTGGTCGCTGGCGAGCACCTGCAGACGCCGCAGCTGTGCCGGCCGTGCATGGGGCAGCCAGGCCAGCACCGCCCCGCAGCTGCCGGCCTTGACCAGCTGTTCGATGGCCCAGAGACGTTCGGCCGGGGTGCCGGCCTGCACCCAGACCAGCTGCCGGGCGGTGATGCCGTGCGGCATCAGGCCCGGCAAATGCGGTGACTGCGGCGGCCCGACCAACGCCACCTCCCGCCCGGCGGCACAGACCCGGCCCAGCGCCGACCCCAGCAGGCGGAACTCCAGGGCACCCGCCGGGCTCGACAACAGTTCGGTCAGCCCGAAGCCGGGCCAGCCACCGCCCGGCAAGGCCGCGTCCAGCGCCTCGAATCCGCTGGCGCAGCTGGCCGTGACCGGCCGGCCCAGCGCATCGCCGCGCCAGACGAGGGCGGACAGGATGGCCGGCAGATCGCCGGACGGGCTGATGGACGGGGCGGACATGGTGGCAGCAAGGGCTCAAATACTGTTTTTATGTACAGTAAAAGAAAACGAACCGATTGTCCACCCCCGGATATCACGGTCATGGAACCATTCAATTAGCACTCACTCATAGAGAGTGCTAACATTTCTGTAAGACCACCTGAGGAGGTTCTTCACATGTCCACCACCCTGCTCGCCCCCGCCGCCCTGCCGACCACCACACTGGCCGTCGCCAGCCCGTGGAACCGTTCGCTGACGCTGCCGCCACTGGGCAATCTGGACGCGTACATCTCCGCCGTCAACCGCATGCCGCTGCTGACGCTCGAAGAAGAGCAGTCGGCCGCCCGCCGCCTGCGCGACCACAACGATCTGGAAGCCGCCGGCCAGCTGGTGATGTCGCACCTGCGCCTGGTGGTGTCCATCGCCCGCCAGTACCTGGGCTACGGCCTGCCGCACGGCGACCTGATCCAGGAAGGCAACGTGGGCCTGATGAAGGCTGTCAAGCGCTTCGACCCCGACCAGGGCGTGCGTCTGGTCAGCTACGCGATCCACTGGATCAAGGCCGAGATCCACGAATACATCCTGAAGAACTGGCGCATGGTCAAGGTCGCCACGACCAAGGCCCAGCGCAAGCTGTTCTTCAACCTGCGCTCGATGAAGCAGGGCTTCCGCGCCGAGGCCGCCGAAGGCGACACCCACCGCGAGGCCTTGTCCGACAGCGAGATCGACGTGGTCGCGCGCGATCTCAAGGTCAAGCCCGAGGAGGTGCGCGAGATGGAAACCCGCCTGTCCGGCGGCGACGTGGTGCTCGACCCCTCGCCGGCCGACGACGGCGAAGAGACCTACGGCCCGATCGCCTGGCTGGCCGGCGCCAACCACGAGCCCACCGCGATGATCGAATCGGCCCAGCGCGACGTGCTGGCCACCGAAGGCATCGCGCAGGCCATGGGCGAGCTCGACGACCGCTCGCGCCGCATCGTGACCGAGCGCTGGCTCAAGGTGAACGACGACGGTTCGGGTGGCATGACGCTGCACGAGCTGGCGGCCGAGTACGGCGTGAGCGCCGAGCGTATCCGCCAGATCGAGGTCGCGGCCATGAAAAAGATGCGCAAGGCACTGGCCGAATTCGCCTGAGCCTGCGGGCTCAGCGCACCAGATCGATGCGGTCGATGGTCGGCCGCACCGCCAGCCGCGCCGGCAGGCCGATGGTGCCCACACCGGGTGTCACCAGCAAACGCCCGAATGGCGTGTCGTAGAGGCCATTGATCCAGGGCTGCTGCGAGTTGGTCTTGCGCAGGAACCAGGGCGAGAAGCCGGGAATCCAGATCTGACCGCCATGGGTGTGCCCGGCCATGGAGAGGAACGCCGCGCCCTTCGGCAGCAGCGCCACGGTGTCGGGCTGGTGCACCACCACCAGCCGCCGCGATGAGTCGTTGCTGAGGCCGCGAGGCCAGAGGCGTTCAATCTGCGGTTGTGGCCGACCACCCCACTGATCGTCCAGCCCCACCAGCTCCCATCCCTTCAAGGGTACGGCCTGACCTTCGATCAGACGCACGCCGTGCTGCGTCAGCGCCTCACGCAGTGGAATGGTGAGGTCCGGCCCAGGCGCCTGCACGTCGTGGTTGCCCAGCACGCCCCAGACCGGGTGGCGCAGGCGCGCAAGCGGTGCAAAGCCCGCACGCAGGTCCTGCGTCGGTTCGTGCGTCCAGTCGCCCGCGACGATCACCGCATCGACGTCCATGGCGTTGAGGCGGTTCACCAGATCGTCCAGCTGCCGGTCGCGGAAGAACAGGCCCCAGTGGATGTCGGCAACCAGCGCCAGCTTGAGTGGCTGCGCCTCGGCCGGAATGCCCGAGAGGGTGGTGTGGCGCACGCGGAGCCAGTGCGGCTCCACCCACGACGACCACAGACCCACCAGCACCAGCAGCGCGTAGACCGGGTGGCGCCAGCGCCGCGCGCCGCGCTCGATGCGCCAGCGCAGCCACAGGCCCGCCAGCAACGGCAGCCCCGCCAGGCGCGGCGCCCAGTAGAGCCAGAGCATGACGAAGTTGCGCACTTCCAGGCGCGGCGTGTGCCAGCGCCCCCAGTGGTCCCAGGTCGTGATGGCCAGCGACAGCAGCAGCGCCCCGCCGAACAGCCACCAGACGCGGCGGTCCAGGCGCTGCAGGTCGCTCACGGTGGTGTCAGTGCTCGCGGCGCAGTGCCGGGAACAGGATCACGTCGCGGATGCTGGGCGAGTCGGTGAGCAGCATCATCAGGCGGTCGATGCCGATGCCGCAGCCACCGGCGGGGGGCATGCCGTATTCCAGCGCGCGGATGAAGTCGGCGTCGTAGTACATCGCCTCCTCATCGCCACCGTCCTTGGCCGCGACCTGGGCGTGGAAGCGCGCGGCCTGATCTTCGGCGTCGTTCAGCTCGGAGAAGGCATTGCCGAATTCGCGGCCGGTGATGTAGAGCTCGAAGCGCTCGGTCACTTCCGGCCGGTCGTCGTTGGCGCGGGCCAGCGGCGAGATCTCGGTCGGGTGCTCCATGATGAAGGTCGGGTTCCAGAGCTTCTCTTCCACCGTCTCCTCGAAGTACAGCACCTGCAGGCTGGCCAGCGAACGGGTCGAGAGCTGGTGCTTCTCTTCGCTCATGCCCAGCTTCTTGAGCGCCGGGATCAGCCAGGCCGGATCGTCCACGCCGGCACCGGCGTCGGTGTACTTGAGGATGGCCTCGCGGATGGTCAGGCGCTCGAAGGGCGAGAACACGTCCACCGGCTGGCCGTTGTAGGTCAGCGGCGTGTCGCCGTGCACCTGCTTGACCACGTGGCGGATCAGCTGTTCATTGAAGTCCATCAGGTCCTGGTAGTTCCAGTACGCCGCGTAGAACTCCATCATGGTGAATTCGGGGTTGTGGCGGACGCTGATGCCTTCGTTGCGGAAGTTGCGGTTGATCTCGAACACGCGCTCGAAACCACCCACCAGCAGGCGCTTCAAGTACAGCTCGGGCGCGATGCGCAGGAACATCTCCTGGTCCAGCGCGTTGTGGTGGGTCTTGAACGGCTTGGCGTTGGCACCGCCGGGAATGGGGTGCAGCATGGGCGTTTCGACCTCCAGGAAGCCGTTGCTCACCATGTAGTCACGGATACTGGACAGGGCCTTGCTACGGGTGACGAAACGGCGGCGGGAGGCCTCGTCGGTCATCAGGTCCACATAGCGCTGGCGATACTTGATTTCCTGGTCGGCCACGCCGTGGAACTTGTCGGGCAGCGGGCGCAAGCTCTTGGTGATCAGGCGGATCTGGTCGGCGTGGATGGACAGCTCGCCGGTGCGGGTGCGCATCAGCACACCTTCGGCCGCGATGATGTCGCCCAGGTCCCAGTGCTTGAAGGCGGCGAGCTTCTCTTCACCCACACTGTCGGTGTTCAGGTAGAGCTGGATGCGGCCGCCGCTGGGGCCGAAGGACGAATCCTGGATGGTCGCGAAACAGGCCTTGCCCATCACGCGCTTGAGCATCATGCGGCCCGACACGCTGGCGCGCACCGGGTTCGCCTCCAGCGCTTCCTTGCTCGATTCGCCATGAACGGCGAACAGCGCCTCGGCCGTGTCGCGTGGCTTGAAATCGTTGGGAAACGCCACGCCCTCGCCGCGCTGCTGCGCCTCGCGCAGGCCTTTGAGTTTCTCGCGCCGCTCCGCAATCAGCTGGTTGTCGTCGGCGGCGGGGATGGCGTGGGCGTGTTCGGTGGTCATGGTGTTGGACAAATAAAAACGGGTTGCGCCACAAAAGCGCAACCCGTCATTGTAGTTTTCCGCGAAACGGTCAGTGACCGAGGTAGGCCTCGCGCACTTTCGGGTCCACCAGCAGGTCCTTGCCGGCCCCCGTCATGGTGATCAGGCCGGAGTCCATCACGTAGCCGCGGTCGGCGATCTGCAGCGCACGCTGGGCGTTCTGCTCCACCAGCACGATGGTCACGCCCTGGGCCGAGACATCGCGCACGACCTCGAAGATCTTGTCCACCATGATCGGCGACAGGCCCATCGAGGGCTCGTCCAGCAGCAGCACCTTGGGCTGACTCATCAGCGCACGCGCCATCGCCAGCATCTGCTGCTCGCCACCCGACATGGTCCCGGCCAGCTGGTCCTTGCGCTCTTTCAGGCGCGGGAAGATGCCGAACATGCGCTCGATGTCGTTGGCGATACCCGGCTTGTCGGTGCGGATGTAGGCACCCATCAGCAGGTTTTCGGTGATGGTCATGCGGGTGAAGACGCCGCGGCCTTCCGGCACCATCGCCAGGCCCTGCTTGACCAGGTCCCAGGCCCCACGGCCCTTGATGCTCTGGCCCAGGTACTCGATGCTGCCACCTTCGAAACCCAGAGAGCCGGTGATGGCCTTCATGGTGGTGGTCTTGCCGGCGCCGTTGGAGCCGATCAGGGAAATCAGTTCGCCTTCGCGCACTTCCAGGTCGACGCCCTTGACGGCCTTGATGCCGCCGTACGCCACCTTCAGGCCGCTGACTTTGAGGAGTGTGTTTGCCATGTTGTTCCCGCTCTCTTTCAGTGGCCGCCAGTGCCCAGATAGGCCTCGATCACCTTGGGATCGTTCTGCACCTCGGCCGGCGTGCCGGACGAGAGCTGCTTGCCGTAGTCGAGCACGGTCACGCGGTCGCACAGGCCCATCACCAGCTTCACGTCGTGCTCGATGAGCAGGATGGTGCGGTTGTCGTTGCGGATGCGGTCGATCAGCTCACGCAGTTGCACCTTTTCGGTGGCGTTCATGCCGGCGGCCGGTTCGTCCAGCGCGATCAGCTGCGGATCGGTCGCCAGCGCGCGCGCAATCTCCAGCCGGCGCTGATCGCCGTAGCTCAGGGTGCGCGACTTGTAGTCGGCCAGCTTGCCGATGCCCACGTAGTCGAGCAGTTCCTTCGCACGGGCAGTGATTTCCGCCTCTTCCTTCTTGAAGCCCGGGGTGCGCAGCACGGCACCCAGGATGCCCGAGTGGGTGCGCACGTGGCGCCCGACCATCACGTTCTCCAGCGCCGTCATTTCGGCGAACAGGCGGATGTTCTGGAAGGTGCGGGCAATGCCGGCCTTGGCCACTTCGTGAACGGCCGTCGGCGTGTAGGGCTTGCCGGCCAGCTCGAAGGTGCCGCTGTCGGGCGTGTAGAGGCCGGTCAGCACGTTGAAGAAGGTGGTCTTGCCGGCGCCGTTGGGGCCGATCAGGCCATAGACCTGACCACGCTGGATGGTGATGCCCACATCGCTGAGGGCCTGCAGACCGCCAAAGCGCTTGGAGACGTTGGCGACTTTGAGAATGGTTTCGCTCATGTTCGTGTCCTCTCGCTCACTTGGCCAACGACTTGCCGTGTTCGGGCGCGGGCCAGAGTCCCTTCGGACGCAACAGCATCACCACCACCATCGCCAGAGCGATCAGCAACTGGCGCAGGATTTCAGGGCCGAGGCGGCCACCGGTCAGTTCGGTCAGCGGGCCGGCCACGTGGCGCAGCACCTCGGGCAGACCGGCCAGCAGCAGCGCCCCCAGGATCACGCCCGGGATGTGGCCGATACCGCCCACCACCACCATCGCCACCACCATCACCGACTCCATCAGCGAGAAGGATTCGGGCGACACGAAGCGCTGGAAGGACGAGAACAGCACACCCGACATGCCGCCAAAGGTGGCGCCCATGCCGAAGGCCAGCAGCTTGAGGTTGCGGGTGTTCAGGCCCATGGCCTTGGCGGCGATCTCGTCTTCGCGGATGGCCATCCAGGCGCGGCCGACGCGGGAGTCCTGCAGGCGGTAGGACAGGATGACCGACAGGATCACGAAGAACAGGAACAGGTAGTAGTACATCGTCACCGGCTGGAAGGTGTAACTCCAGTCGCCCAGCGTGATGGTCTGCCGCTGCCCCATGTTGATGCCAAATACCGTGAGCGCGTCGATCTGCGCCAGGCCCTTGGGACCATTGGTGATGTTCACCGGGCGGTCCAGGTTGAGCATGAAGATCCGGATGATCTCGCCGAAGCCCAGCGTGATGATCGCCAGGTAGTCGCCACGCAGCTTGAGGGTCGGCGCACCCAGCAGCATGCCGACCACCCCCGCCACCGCAGCCGCCAACAGCATCACCAGCCAGACGTTCAGGTGCAACCCGTTGGGGTACATGGCCTTGAGAGCAGGAAAGGTGTCAATCAGGTGCGGCGAGGCAAGCAGACCGTACAGATAGGCTCCGACCGCGAAGAACGCGATGTAGCCCAGATCCAGCAGGCCGGCGTAACCGACCACGATGTTCAGGCCCAGAGCCAGCAGCACGTACAGCAGGGCCAAGTCCACGATGCGGACCCAGGAGTTGCTGCCCGTGGCCTGCAGCAGCAACGGCAGCGCCATCAGCGCAATGGCGGCCAGGACCCAGACCGCGAGTTTGCCAGGATTGGTCTTCGTCATGATGGTTCTCCCGGTGTCAGGCGCGGTCGGCCACACGTTCACCCAGCAGACCCGAGGGGCGCAGCGTGAGCACAAGGGCCAGCACGATGAAGGCGAAGATGTCGACGTACTGGCTGCCCAGCACACCGCCGGTGAGCTGACCCAGGTAACCGGCGCCCAGCGACTCGATCAGGCCGAGCGCCACACCGCCGACCACAGCACCAGCGAGGTTCCCGATGCCGCCCATGACCGCGGCCACGAATGCCTTCAGGCCAGGCATGAAGCCCATCGCGTGCTGCACCGTGCCGTAGTTGGAAGCCCACATGATGCCGGCGATGGCAGCGAGCATGGCGCCGATGATGAAGGTGGCGGAGATCACCACGTCGGGCTTGATGCCCATCAGCGCGGCGACCCGCGGGTTTTCGGCGGTGGCGCGCATGGCCCGGCCCAGGTTGGTCTTGTTCACCAGCCACATCAGGAAAGCGAGGGTGATGGCCGTCACCGCCAGGATGGTGATCTGGGTCACCGAGATCACGGCACCCGCAAATTCGATCGGCTCGCGCGAGAGCATCGACGGGTAGGACTTGGGGTTGGGTTCCCAGATGATCATCGCGAAGGTCTGCAACAGCAGCGACATGCCGATCGCGGTGATCAGCGGCGCCAGCCGTGGCGAGTTGCGCAGCGGCCGGTAGGCCAGCTTTTCGATCGTGTAGTTCAGCGCACCGCAGACCACCATGGCGATCAGCGTGGCCAGCAACAGCACCAGCCAGCCGGGCAGATCGGGCGAAGCATTGCTCATCCAGCCGATGATGGTCCAGCTGGTCAGGGCGCCGACCATGAGCACATCACCGTGTGCGAAGTTGATCAGGCCGATGATGCCGTACACCATCGTGTACCCCAGCGCCACCAGCGCATACATACTGCCCAGGACCAGACCGTTGATGATCTGCTGCAGCAAGACGTCCATGAAGTTTTCTCCGTGTTTTTGACAGGCCGGGACACCAGACCGGGAAATCCGATCCCGCGCCGTTGTGCAGCGCGGGGTCCCGTGTTCAGACCCGCTTCAACTTAGCAAAAAACCCGCCAGGCCAGACCTTGAAACAGGGCAGACGGCGGGTTGGAGGCGGATTGTAGCCAAGGGTCACCACAGCCCCGATGCGGGCGAGCCCTGATTCCGCGCGGGTTTTCCCTCGGTTTTGGCGTTTGGAATGCGCTGCATCAGCGCATCAGGCCCGTCATTAGTCTTTTTGATCGTTGAGCCGCTTGAGCTCCCGCAACTTATCGCCGATGCGGATTTCCAGCCCCCGGTCGACCGGCCGGTAGAACTGCATGCCCGCCATACCGTCGGGCAGATAGGTCTCGCCGGCCGCAAAACCACCCACCTCGTCATGCGCATAGCGGTAACCCTTGCCGTAGTCGAGCTCCTTCATCAGCTTCGTGGGCGCATTGCGCAGGTGCATGGGCACGGGGCGGCTGCCGTCTTTCTTGACAAAGGCCTTGGCCTCGTTGAAGGCCTTGTAGACCGCGTTGGACTTGGGCGCCACCGCCAGATAGACCACGCATTCGGCCAGCGCCAGTTCGCCCTCTGGCGATCCCAGGCGCTCGTAAACCTCGGCCGCGTCCAGCGCCAGGCGCAGGGCGCGCGGGTCGGCCAGACCGATGTCCTCGGCCGCCATGCGGATCAATCGTCGCGCCATGTAGCGCGGGTCTGCACCACCATCGAGCATGCGCACGAACCAGTACAGCGCCGCGTCAGGATCAGAGCCGCGCACGCTTTTGTGCAGCGCGCTGATCGTGTCGTAGAACTGCTCACCACCCTTGTCGTAGCGGCGCATGCGCTCGCCCAGCACGCGCAGCAGCCACACGTCCGTCACCTGCTCCAGCTTTTCACGCTGGGCGGCGACCGCAAGGGTTTCCAGCGTGTTGAGAAGGCGCCGCGCATCGCCGTCGGCGTAGGAGATGAGACGGTCTTCAGCCGCCTTCTCGATGGCCGGCATGACACCGATGCCCTGCGCACGTGCCACCAGTTGGCGCAGGTCGTCCTCACCCAGCGGTTGCAGCACGTAGACCGCAGCACGAGAGAGCAAGGCCGAATTGACCTCGAACGAAGGGTTCTCGGTGGTGGCACCGATGAAGGTGAACAGGCCACTCTCGACATGCGGCAGGAAGGCATCCTGCTGGCTCTTGTTGAAACGGTGCACCTCGTCGACGAAGACGATAGTGCGCTGGGCATGCAGGCCGTCGCGGACCGCCTCGGCACGCTCCACCGCCTCTCGGATGTCCTTCACGCCGCCCAGCACCGCGCTGATGGTGATGAACTGGGCGTCGAAGGCATCGGCCATGAGCCGCGCGATGGTGGTCTTGCCAACCCCTGGCGGCCCCCAGAGGATGCAGCTGTGCGGCTGACCGGACTCGAAGGCCAGGCGCAGCGCCATGCCCTCACCCAGCAGGTGCTGCTGGCCAATCACCTCGCCCAACGTGCGTGGGCGCAGGCGCTCGGCCAGCGGTTGGTGGGCGGCAGCAGTGACCACGCGATTCAGCTCAGGGGCGGATGACGTCGGCGCCGGCCGGAGGCTGGAAGCGGAAGCGCTCGGGTTTGACCGCCACATTGCCTTGCCATTGCGCAAAGCTCAGCACAGAACGCTGGCCGAGCCCGTCGACGATCTCCAGCACCGCCAGCTGCCCCTGCCGGAATCCGACCTTCACACTCTGCAGCTGCCCGTCCTTCGCCTTGGGCTGGGCGTCGACCCATTCCATGCCATCTCGGGCCGCTCCGGCCTTGAGATCGAACGCCTCGGACAGGCCCTTGAGGTCGGTGCCCGAGGCGATCAGCGCGGCGGGCGTGCTGCCCAGCACATCCTGCTGCTTGCGCGCCGTGACCTGGTTGAGGTCAACGTCGTACAGCCACAGTGTCTGGCCATCGGCCACGATGGTCTGCTCGAACGGTTTGGTGTACTCGAAGCGGAAGCGCCCCGGGCGCTGGAATTCGAACCGGCCGCTGGACGTCTTGCTGCGTGCCGTGGCTTCGCCCTCGCGTTTGGGCGAGGTCACGACCTGGGTGAAGTTGGCCTGCGCACTCTTGACCTCGCGCAGAAAGGTTTCGAGATCCTGCAGTCCGTCGGCATGGGCCAACGAAGCCGCCAGGGACAGTGCGATGGCAAAAAAGGTTCTGTGGTTCATGAGCGTATGGGAGCCGCAGGCCCCGCAAAGGTTTCCGAGCGAGCATCAGTCGCCGCGCGGCGCCACCAAAATGTCGCGCTGGCCGCTGGAAGTGAGCGCACTCACCAGCCCGGCGTTCTCCATGTCTTCAAGCAGACGGGCCGCGCGGTTGTAGCCGATCTTGAGCTTGCGCTGCACGTAGGAAATGCTGGCTTTTCGGTCCTGCAGCACGATGGCCACCGCCTGGTCGTACAGCGGGTCCTTCTCGCCGCCGTCGCCGCCACCTTCCCCAAACATGTCGCCGCCCTCGCCATCACCCGCCGCAGACTCCAGCACGCCGTCGATGTAGTTGGGTTCGCCGTACTGCTCCTTGAGGTACGAGGCCACGCGGTGCACCTCGTCGTCGCTGACGAAGGCGCCGTGCACCCGGATCGGGAAACCGGTGCCCGAGGGCATGTAGAGCATGTCACCCATGCCCAGCAGGCTCTCGGCCCCCATCTGGTCAAGGATGGTGCGGCTGTCGATCTTGCTGCTCACCTGGAAGGAAATGCGGGTCGGGATGTTGGCCTTGATCAGACCGGTGATCACGTCCACGCTGGGGCGCTGCGTCGCCAGGATCAGGTGGATGCCAGCGGCGCGCGCCTTCTGGGCCAGGCGGGCGATCAGTTCCTCGATCTTCTTGCCCACCACCATCATCAGGTCGGCCAGTTCGTCGATCACCACCACGATGTGCGGCAGACGCTCCAGCGGTTCGGGCTGCTCGGGCGTGAGGCTGAAGGGGTTGCCGATGTGTTCGCCACGCGCCTTGGCCTCGTCGATCTTGGCATTGAAGCCCGCCAGGTTGCGCACCCCCATCTTGCTCATGAGCTTGTAGCGCTTCTCCATCTCGGCCACGCACCAGTTCAGGCCATTGGCCGCCTGCTTCATGTCGGTCACGACCGGACACAACAGGTGAGGAATGCCCTCGTAGACGCTCAGCTCCAGCATCTTGGGGTCGATCAGCAGCAGGCGCACGTCCTTGGCGTCGGCCTTGTAGAGCAGCGACAGGATCATGGCGTTGATGCCCACCGACTTGCCCGAACCGGTGGTGCCGGCCACCAGGCAGTGCGGCATCTTGGCCAGATCGGCCACCACCGGCAGGCCCGCGATGTCCTTGCCCAGGCCCATGGTCAACAGGCTCCTGGCGTCGTTGTAGACCTGCGAACCCAGAATCTCGCTGAGCTTGATGGTCTGGCGCTTGGCGTTGGGCAGCTCCAGCGCCATCAGGTTCTTGCCGGGGATCGTCTCGATCACACGGATCGAGACCAGCGAGAGGGACCGAGCCAGGTCGCGGCTGAGGTTGACGATCTGCGAGCCCTTGACGCCCGTGGCCGGCTCGATCTCGTAGCGCGTGATCACTGGGCCCGGCGCCGCGGCCACCACCCGCACTTCGACGCCAAAGTCCTTGAGCTTCTTTTCAATCAGGCGGCTGGTCATCTCCAGCGTCTGGGCATCCACCCCCTGCTGATGGGACGGCGCGCTGTCCAGCAGGTCCACCTGCGGCAGCTTGCTGTCGGGCATCTCGGTGAACAGAGGCTTCTGGCGCTCCTTGGCCACGCGCTCGCTCTTTGGCACTTCGACCCGCGCCGGCTCGATCACCACCGGGGTTGGATGCTGCTCCTCGATCACGTCGCGCTCCACCTGGACCACCACCTCGCGTTCGCGCGCCGCCTGCTCGCCGATGCGCTGATCCTCCACGGCTTCGCGCTTTTCCCGCCGGGACTGGAACCACTCGTCGAACTGGGCACCCAGGCGCTCGGCCCAGTGGCCCCACGAAAACCGGAACACCCTGGGCGCACTCACGACGATCAGGGCCAGCGCGGCCAGCGCCGAGCCGGTGAACCCCAGCCAGCGCACGCCCCAGGGGCCCAGCAGGTGGCCCAGCACCCCACCGCCGTGCCCTGGGAGCAGGGTTTCGAACCGGTACAGACGGCTCCATTCCAGCAATGCACTGCCGACCATCAGCGCCACCAGCGCGAGTCCATAGAGCGTGCGCTGAACGGCGGGGTTGCGCCAGAAAGTGGGCTCGTCTGTGTCGACCGATTCGGCCCGCTCCGCATCCACCCCCCGCAAGCGTCTGGCCAGAGCCGACAGCCAGACCCGCCATCCCGCGAGCAACAGCCACCAGACAGAGAAGCCGAACAGGTAGTAGCTGGCATCGGACAGCCAGGCACCCAGCTGTCCGCCCCAGTTGTGGACGTCGCCCTCTTTGCCCGTGGTGCTCCAGGCAGGATCGCTCAGGCTGTGGCTGATCAGGGCGATTAGCCAGAACCCGAGCAGCGCGGCCCCCAGCACCAGGGCCAGCTCATGGGCGAACCGGGAGACACCACTTGCAGGCGGATTCGCCCGGTCGGCATTGAGCGTGTTGATGGAATACGTCATAAACCTCGACAGATTGCGGCAACGAGCTTACCGCACAGGGTTGCCTGGTCTGCATAGCCGCAGACCGGCAATGTGACCAGTCGTGAGTCGACGAAACGAATGGGGGTGAAGGATCAGCCCAGGGAAGTCAGGCGGTCCTTGATGATGGTGCTGCCATCCTCACCCACCTCGATGAAGCCCCGGTCCTCCAGATCCTTCATCACCCGGCTGACCATTTCACGCGATGCACCGATCATCTTGGCCACATCCTGGCGCGAGACCCGCTCGCGGATCACCAGACGACCATCCTTGTCCGGTGCCGCAAACTCGAGCAGCGCCCGGGCCACGCGCCCGTACACATCCATCAGAGCCAGGGATTCGATCTTGCGGTCGGCGTGCCGAAGCCTGAGCACCAAGCCCTTCATGACCGCATAGGCCATCGACGTGTTCTCAGGCAGGCAGCGTGCGAACTCCACCCGCCCCAGGATCAGCACATCGGTCTGCACCTCGGCGCGCACCGTGGCCGAATGAGGCTGGTTGTCGATCAGGCTCATCTCGCCCACATAGTCCCCGGGGTTCATGGTCGCCAGGATCACTTCCCGGCCCCTCGAATCGGTGGTGACCACCCGAGCGCGCCCCGTGAGCACGATGGCAAGGAAATTCGACTTCTTGCCCTGTTCGACGATCACCTCTCCGCGCTTGTAGCGCCGCTTGACCACGGCTTCGGCGACGGATTCGGCCTGGGCCTGCGTGAGCGTCGAGAACAGAGGAACCCGACGGATCAGATCCAGATTGGACAGGATGGCCATGTCTAAAACCTTTGTGTTGAATGCGCCCAAAGCGCGTTTCATACAATGCCGATCAATCCTCAGCGCTGCGTTGTGACCACCGGACATCACGTCCTTGAGCACACCCGCCGACTCTAAACCACTTGCCCCGAAGATCGATGGGGCCTCCAAAATGAAGCATACGAAAGTTCTTATTCTGGGATCTGGCCCCGCCGGATATACCGCGGCGGTCTACGCTGCCCGCGCCAACCTGGCCCCCGTTCTGATCACCGGCATCGCGCAAGGTGGTCAGCTCATGACCACCACCGAGGTCGACAACTGGCCCGCGGACGTGCACGGGGTGCAGGGACCGGATCTGATGCAGCGTTTTCTGGAGCATGCCGAGCGCTTCAAGACCGAAATCGTGTTCGATCACATCAACGCCGTGGACCTGTCCAAGCGTCCGTTCGTCCTCACGGGTGACAGTGGCCAATACAGCTGCGACACACTGATCATCGCCACCGGCGCATCGGCCCGTTACCTGGGCCTGCCCTCCGAAGAGACCTTCATGGGCAAAGGGGTGAGTGCCTGCGCCACCTGCGACGGGTTCTTCTACCGTGACCAGGAGGTGGCCGTGGTCGGCGGCGGCAACACCGCTGTCGAAGAAGCGCTGTACCTGTCCAACATCGCCAGCAAGGTCACTCTGGTGCACCGGCGCGACAGCTTCCGGGCCGAGGCCATCATGATCGACAAGCTGATGGACAAGGTGAAGGAAGGCAAGATCGAGCTCAAGCTGCACAGCGTGCTCGACGAGGTGCTTGGCGACGCCAGCGGAGTGACCGGGGTGCGTCTGAAAAACGTGCAGGACGGAACCACCGAGGATGTGACCGTCAAGGGGTGCTTCATTGCCATCGGGCACAGCCCGAACACCGGGATCTTCAAAGACCAGTTGGCCATGAAGGATGGCTACCTCATCACCCAGTCGGGCAACAACGGCATGGCCACAATGACCAGCGTCCCCGGGGTGTTCGCCGCGGGTGACGTACAGGACCATGTCTACCGGCAGGCCATCACCAGTGCAGGCACCGGGTGCATGGCGGCCCTGGACGCACAGCGATTCCTGGAACAGAACCCGGCCTGAAGCACCAGGCTGCAGCCACCCGCAACCCGACTGGCGGTCGACTGCGATGCAGCGGCCGGGCTATAATGCGCGGCTTTGCTGAGTGGACCGAGCCTGTTTGACTTGGTTTGAGGCAATTCCCCGGGTTACCGCCACCCTTTCCTGGCGAGGTGAGGCTCAACCGCCAGTCGTCTGTTTCTGACACCATCAGATCGGTCGGCCCGCTGCGGCAGCTGTTTATAAGTATCGGAGTGTCCTCATGGCACGCGTCTGCGACGTCACGGGCAAGAAGCCCATGGTCGGGAACAACGTTTCCCACGCCAACAACAAAACCAAGCGCCGGTTCCTGCCGAACCTGCAATACCGCCGTTTCTGGGTCGAGAGCGAGAACCGCTGGGTTCGTCTGCGCGTGTCGGGCGCTGCCCTGCGCCTGATCGACAAGAACGGTATCGACGCTGTGCTCGCTGACCTGCGCGCACGTGGTCAGGCTTAAGGAGTCACGACATGGCAACCAAAGGCGCACGCGAGAAGATCAAGCTGGAATCCACCGCTGGAACCGGCCACTTCTACACCACCACCAAGAACAAGAAAACCACGCCCGAGAAGATGCTGATCAAGAAATTTGATCCCAAGGCTCGCAAGCACGTCGACTACAAGGAAATCAAGCTGAAGTGATTCAGTCCTGATTCCGGGTTCGACCCAACAAAAAAGCCGCTGTTTTCACAGCGGCTTTTTTTGTTGCCCGCACCACCGTCGTGGCGCGGGGAGTGCTCGATTCCGTCAGGCGCGCGCGGAGCGCAGCTGGATCGAAAAATCGCGCAAGGCGGCAATACCGCTCTCTTCGGCGCGGCGGCACCAGGCCTGCAGGTCGGCCGCGAGTTGTTCACGCGTGGCGTTCGTACCGGTCCAGAGCGAACGCAGCTCCTCCCGCATGGTGACCATCTTGTCCAGCACCGGGTGCTCAGCACGGGCCTGCGCCAGTTGGGGCTTCACTGCCGCCGGCACCTTGTCTTCATCCCGGTGCAGCCAGCGGCGGGCCGCCTCCAGCGCGGAAACATCACCGCTGCGGCCCTTGAGCGCCTCGACCTCACGCTGGCAGGCCACACGCAGTTCACGGGCATAGCCGGCCATGACCTCGTAGCGGTTGGCGATGATCGCTTCCAGGGTCTTTTCATCTGCCACCGGCTTGACAGCACCGAAGGCCATCTTGGGTGGCAGCTTCTTCACCGAGGCCAACCCGAAGGTCTTCAGGATGGTGATGTACATCCAGCCGATATCGAACTCGTAGGGCTTGACCGAAAGCTTCGCAGACGTCGGGTAGGTGTGGTGGTTGTTGTGCAGCTCTTCGCCGCCAATAATGATGCCCCAGGGCGACACGTTGGTGCTGGCATCCGCTGCCTCGAAGTTGCGGTAGCCCCACCAGTGACCGATACCGTTGATGATGCCGGCGGCGGTGATGGGGATCCACGCCATCTGGATCGCCCAGACCGTCAGCCCCAGGGCACCGAACAGTGCCACGTTGATGATCAGCATGAGGCTCACGCCCAGCCGCGAACGACCTGTGTAGACATTTCGCTCGATCCAGTCGTCAGGGGTGTTGTGGCCGTATCGGGCCAGGGTCTCCTGGTTCTTGGCCTCGGCGCGGTACAGCTCGCTGCCTTCGAAAAACACCTTCTTGATGCCGAACACGACGGGGCTGTGCGGATCGCCCTCGTGCTCACACTTCGCGTGGTGCTTGCGGTGGATGGCGGTCCACTCCTTGGTGACCATGCCGGTCGTCATCCACAGCCAGAAGCGGAAGAAGTGGGAGGCGATCGGGTGCAGGTCCAGCGAACGGTGCGCCGAGTGGCGGTGCAGGTAGATCGTGACGCTGGCGATGGTGATGTGCGTCATCACCAGCGCCGCGATGATGGCTTGCCACCAGGTGGCCTGGGTGAGGCCATCGGCCAGAAACTGGATCAGCCCGTCCCAGAGATAGGACAGGAGGCCGTAATCGGAAGAAAACATTGATTTCCTATGTGCGCGCCCGGCGTAACAACATGAAGTTCCCGCTGCGGGCGCCTGGCGGGAAAGCCTGCAATTTTACCGGCGGGGGTGAAATTCCCCAAGTTGCGCACCACAATGTGAAATCAATCCGAATCGTGTCAGCCTTTTTTCTGCCATGCCGCGGCAAAGAAGCCGTCCGTGCCGTGTCGGTGAGGCCACAGCCTCATGTGTTGCCCGTCCGGACCGCACAGGGAGGCAGCCTCTCCGACCTGCGCCGCGGCAAGCAGATCGGTCATTTGAAGAGGCTCGAATTCGGGGTGCCCTCCCCCGAAAGCTTTCGCCACGGCCTCGTTCTCCTGGGGCAGCAGGCTGCAGGTCGCGTAGACCAGCCGCCCACCGGGTTTGAGCAGACGGGCCGCGCTGGCCAGAATGCGCTGCTGCAGCTCAGCCTGCGCCGCGACGGTCTCGGGCGTCTGGCGCCATTTCAGGTCCGGGCTGCGGCGCAGTGTGCCCAGTCCGGAACACGGCGCGTCGACCAGCACACGGTCCATCTTCCCGGCCAGCCGCTTGATGCGCTCATCGCGTTCGTGGGCAATCGCCACCGGGTGCACATTCGACAGCCCGCTGCGCGCCAGCCGAGGTTTGATGGCATCGAGACGGTGGGCCGAGGCATCGAAGGCATAGAGGCGGCCCGTGTTTTTCATGGACGCACCGATCGCCAGCGTCTTGCCTCCCGCGCCAGCGCAGAAATCGGCCACCATCTCTCCACGCTTGGCCCCGAGCAAGAGGGCCAGAAGCTGCGAGCCTTCGTCCTGCACCTCGACCTCACCCGTGGTGAACATGGGCAACCGGGCCAGATTGGGCTTGCCCTCCAGCCGAATACCCAAGGGTGAGTACGGTGTCGGCTCGGCAGGCCATCCGGCGCTGCGCACGGCGGCCAATGCGGCGTCGCGCTTCTGTTTGAGGGCGTTGACCCGCAGGTCCAGCGGTGCCGGGCGCAGCAGGCTGGCGGCCAGTGCATCGAACTCGTCGCCCACCTGCCCGCGCAGCGCTTGGGCCAGCCACTCGGGCAGGTTGTGCCGGTGCGGCGCCAGCAACTGCGCGTCGCCCACCTTCCCGCAAGCGTCCCACCAGTCCTTCTCCGCATCTGTCAGCGCACTCTTGAGATAGTCGCGCTCTCCGGGAAACCCCAGAATGGCCAGTCGCCGCCATTTGGACCCGCTGCCGGAACGGGCCAGCCACTCGAACTTCAGACGTTCGCGCAGCACGGCGAACACGGTGTCCGACAGCGTCGCCCTCTCGCGCGGGCCGAGCGACTTGTTCTCGCGAAAATGGCGCGCGACGATGGCGTCGGCCGGGTGGTCGAACTTGAAGACTTTTTCGATCAGGCTGGCGCTTTCGTCCAGAAGGGCTTTGGGGTGCATGGCTGGTATTGTCCCACCGGGGATAATCAAGGGTTATGTCCGACATCGCCCAACAGGTGCAGCGCCGCCGCACCTTCGCCATCATTTCGCACCCCGACGCGGGTAAGACCACCCTGACCGAGAAACTGCTGCTGTTCTCGGGCGCCATCAACATCGCTGGCTCGGTCAAGGCGCGCAAGGCCGCGCGCCACGCCACCTCCGACTGGATGGAAATCGAAAAGCAGCGCGGCATTTCCGTTGCCTCCTCGGTGATGCAGATGGAGTACCGCGACTGCGTCATCAACCTGCTCGACACCCCAGGCCACCAGGACTTCTCGGAAGACACCTACCGCGTGCTGACCGCTGTGGACGCTGCGCTGATGGTGATCGACGCCGGCAACGGCGTGGAGCCGCAGACCCGGCGCCTGCTGCAGGTCTGCCGCGCGCGCAACACGCCCATCCTCACCTTCGTCAACAAGATGGACCGCGAGGTGAAAGCCCCGCTGGACCTGATGGACGAGATCGAGCGCGAACTGGGCATGACCGTCGTGCCCTTCACCTGGCCCGTGGGCATGGGCAAGATGTTCCGCGGCGTGTACGACCGCCGTGAAGACCAGATGCGCGTGTTCGCCGCCGGTGAAGACCGCCGCGGCGGCGACGAAGAGGTGTTGGCCGGCCTGGACAACGCCGAAAGCGCGCAACGCTTTGGCATGGAATGGACCGCGGCCAAGGACGAGCTGGAACTGGTCGAGGGCGCTTCGCCCGCGTTTGACAAGCAGGCCTTTCTGGAAGGCCACCAGACGCCCATGCTGTTCGGCTCGGCCGTCAACAACTTCGGCGTGCGCGAGGTGCTGGACGCCCTGGTCGACCTGGCGCCGCAGCCGGGCGCCAAGGCTGCGATCCAGCGCGTGGTCGAGCCCGTCGAACCCAAGTTCAGTGGCGTGGTTTTCAAAATCCAGGCCAACATGGACCCGGCGCACCGCGACCGCATTGCCTTCGTGCGCGTGGCGAGCGGCCATTTCGAGCGTGGCATGCGCCTGAAGGTGGTGCGCAGCGGCAAGGAACTGCGGCCCAACACCGTAGTGAGCTTCCTGAGCCAGCGCCGCGAGCTGCTGGACGAGGCCTTTGCCGGCGACATCATCGGCATCCCCAACCACGGCGTGCTGCAGCTGGGCGACACACTGACCGAAGGCGAGGCCCTGCAGTTCACCGGCTTGCCCTTCTTCGCACCGGAAATCATCCGCAGCGTGGAAGTGGCCGACCCGCTCAAGACCAAGCAGCTGCGCGCCGGCCTGACCCAGCTGGGCGAAGAAGGTGCGATCCAGGTGTTCCGCCCGATCGCCGGCACGGTGCTGCTGCTGGGCGCCGTCGGCCAGCTGCAGTTCGAGGTGGTGGCCCACCGGCTGGAGCATGAGTACGGCGTGCGCGCCCGCATCATGGGCAGCAACTACAACGTGGCGCGCTGGGTGACCTGCGCGCCCGAGGACGGCGGCGAGCAGGAGCTCAAGCGCTTCATGGACGCCAACGCCCACCGCGTGGCGCTGGACGCTGTGGACGCACCCACCGTGCTGCTGGATCACATGGCCACGCTGCGCGCGGTCGAGGCCAACTGGCCGAAGATCAAGTTCCACGCGATGCGCGAGCACGCGGGACTGGTGTTCCACAAGTCGATGTGAGCTCCTCCCCCCTCCACCACGTCCGCCTCCGGCGCGGCCCCGTCGACGGGGTGCACACCGAGGAGCTGCACAGTGATCGCAGTTTCGGCCGCCACTGGCACGACGGCCACGGCTTTGGCGTGATGGAAGCGGGTGGTCACCGGTCGGCCAGCGGACGGGGCCCGGTCGAGGCCCTGCCTGGTCACATCGTCACATCCAACCCCGGTGAGGTGCACGACGGCCACCCGCTGGGCCGCACTGCCCGGCGCTGGCGCATGGTCCACGTCACCTCGTCGGCCATGGCCCGGCTGGTGGACGGCCAGGCGCGCGAGTTCACCCAGCCCGTGTTCGACGACCCGGTCGTGCGCACTGCCATCGCCCGGCTGTTTCACCGCTGGGATGACATGGACCACGACGCCCCACTGACTGTCGCAGCCTGCGAAGAAGCACTCACCCAGGTCTGTGGTCTGCTGGCACATGGACACAGCACCCGCCAGACCGAGGTTGTGGCCCCGGCCAACCTGCAGCGGGTGCACGACTGCCTGCTCGATCAGGTCGTCGCGCCGCCCGACCTGGATCAACTGGCCCAACTGGCGGGACTCTCGCGCTTCCAGCTGGTGCGCCAGTTCGCGCACTGGCAAGGCTTGCCCCCGTTCGCCTGGCTGCAGCAGCAGCGATTGCGCCAGGCGCGGCGGCTGATCGCCGCCGGCACGCCGCTGGCCGAAGCGGCATTTGCCTGCGGCTTTGCCGACCAGAGCCATCTGAACCGGCAGTTCGTGCGCCACTTCGGCTTCACGCCTGGACAATGGCGACTGGCCATGACCGGCCCGCTGCAATAACGTTCAAGACGCACACACCCCGGCGAGACACAGTGGGCACATCGGCCGCATAGCCTTGCCCTGGAGTCTGACCATGATCTCGCTTGAATTCCTGCTTACTTCCGCCGTGGTGGTGATCACCCCGGGAGCTGGTGTGCTGTTCACCGTCTCCACCGGCCTGTCGCGTGGCCGGCGGGCCAGTGCCTGGGCGGCGCTTGGTTGCACCCTGGGTATCGTGCCCCACATGGCGGCCACGGCCCTGGGACTGGCGGCGGTGATGCATGCGGGCGCTCTCGCGTTTCAGCTGCTGCGGGTCGCCGGGGTGCTGTATCTGCTGTACCTGGCGGTGATGACCTGGCGGGACTGCTCGGCGTTCGAGACCGACGCCACAACAAGGCCCAGTCACCCGGCACGGCTGGTGGGCAAAGCCGTGCTGCTGAACCTGCTCAACCCCAAGCTCACCCTGTTCTTCATGGCTTTCATGCCCCAGTTCATGGACCCTGTGGACCCGTCACCGATGCGGCAGTTCACCCTGTTGAGCGGGGTGTTCATGGCCATGACCTTCGGCGTGTTCGTGCTCTACGGCTGCGCGGCGCATGCCTTCCGAGAGCGGGTGGCCGGCTCGGCGCGCGTCCGGGATGCCCTGCGCCGAGGATTCGCACTCGCCTTCGCCGTGATGGCGGGCAAGCTGGCCTGGAGCACCCGCTGAACCGGGCCAGTCAGGCCATGGCGGCCAACAGCCGTTCAACGACCCGCGGATAGATCAGATGCTCCTGCGTGAGCACGCGGGCGGCAAGGCTCTGGGCGGTGTCGCCCGGCAGGATGGGCACCACCGCCTGGTCCAGGTACTCACCGTGGTCCAGTTCGGCGGTCACGCGGTGCACGGTGCAGCCGCCGAACCGGCAGCCGGCGTCGATGGCGCGCTGGTGGGTGTGCAGGCCCGGGAAAGCAGGCAACAAGCTGGGATGGATGTTGACCAGGCGTCCTTCGTAGTGCTGCACAAAACCCGGCGTGAGGATGCGCATGAAGCCCGCCAGCACCACCAGCGCCGGCTGGTGGCGGTCGATTTCGGCCATCAGCGCGGCGTCGAAAGCTTCGCGCGAGGCATAGGCCTTGTGGTCGAAGGCGGCGGTCGGAATATGGTGTTCGCGCGCCCAGGCCAGCCCCCCGGCGTCGGCCTTGTTGCTGATGACGGCCGCCACCTGGGCACCAAAGCGCTCGCGCCAGCGGCCTTTTTCTGCCGCCTGGACGATGGTGGCCATGTTGGAGCCGCCGCCTGAGATGAGAATGACGATGTTCTTGTTCACGACCCGATGTACCGACCGATTCAGCGCCCGCTGGGGCCGCCAAGTGTAATGAACCACGATTTCCGCACCCGCCCCCTTTCACCTGTCGAAGCCCGCGTGTTGGCCACACTGATGGAAAAGGCCCGCACCGTGCCCGACAGCTACCCGCTCTCGCTCAACAGCCTGCACGGCGGCTGCAACCAGAAGACCGCCCGGGAACCGGTGATGAGCCTCAGCGAGGCCCAGATCGGCGACGCCATTGATGTGCTGCGCGACTACAGCATGGTCATCGAGTCCAGCGGCTCGCGCGTGCCGCGCTATGAACACAACCTCCCGCGCGCGGCCGGCGTGCCGGACCAGTCGGCCACCTTGCTGGGCCTGCTGATGCTGCGCGGCCCGCAGACGGCGGGAGAGCTGCGCATCAACGCCGACCGCTGGTACAAGTTCCTGGACATCGCCTCGGTGGAGGGCTTCCTGGAAGAAATGCAGGACCGCAGCGACGAGAAGGGTGGCTCGCTGGTCGTCAAGCTGCCGCGCGCGCCCGGTGCCCGCGAGCAGCGCTGGGCGCACCTGCTGTGCGGGCCGGTCGATCTGTCGGCACCACTCTCGGTCGAGCCGACCGGTGGGGACGGCGCACTGGCCGCACGGGTCGCCTCGCTCGAAGCCACGGTGGCGACCCTCCAGGCCCAGCTGGCCGACCTTCGGGAACAGCTGGGTTTGTCACAGCCCGGACAGCCATAAAACGAACGGTCGTGCGAAACTTCGTGGATCGGGCCGCCACCCTCGGCGACCACCGATCCCCCGACCACGGAGACAAGCATGGATTTGGCATTCACGCCGCAAGAGCTGGCGTTCCGCGACGAGATTCGCGGCTGGGTCAAGGACAACCTGCCCGCCGACATCGCCCACAAGGTCCACAACGCGCTGCGCCTCTCACGGGACGACATGCAGCGCTGGGCCAGGATCCTCGGCAAGAAGGGCTGGCTGGGCTACGGCTGGCCCAAGGAGTTCGGCGGTCCGGGCTGGACGGCCGTGCAGAAGCACCTGTTTGAAGAAGAATGCGCCCTGGCTGGCGCGCCGCGCATCGTGCCCTTCGGGCCGGTGATGGTGGCGCCGGTGATCATGGCATTTGGCAACAAGGAGCAGCAGGAGCGCTTCCTGCCGGGCATCGCCAGCGGCGAGGTCTGGTGGAGCCAGGGCTACAGCGAGCCGGGCTCGGGCTCGGACCTGGCCTCGGTCAAGACCCGCGCCGAGCGCCAGGGCGACCACTACGTCGTCAATGGCCAGAAGACCTGGACCACGCTGGGCCAGTACGGCGAGTGGATCTTCTGCCTCGTGCGCACCAGCACCGAAGGCAAACCGCAGACAGGCATCAGCTTCCTGCTGGTCGACATGAAGTCCCCCGGCGTGACGGTACGACCCATCAAGCTGCTGGACGGCGAGTGCGAGGTCAACGAGGTCTTCTTCGACAACGTCAAGGTGCCGGTGGAGAACCTGATCGGCGAAGAGAACAAGGGCTGGACCTACGCCAAGCACCTGCTCTCGCACGAACGCACCAACATCGCCGACGTCAACCGCGCCAAGCGCGAACTGGAACGCCTCAAGCGCATCGCAAAGGCCGAAGGCGTGTGGGACGACGTGCGTTTCCGTGACCAGATCGCGCTGCTGGAAGTCGACATCGTGGCGCTGGAGATGCTGGTGCTGCGCGTGCTGTCGGCCGAGAAATCGGGCAAGCAGTCGCTCGACATTGCCGGCCTGCTCAAGATCAAGGGCAGCGAAATCCAGCAGCGCTACGCCGAACTGATGATGCTGGCCGCCGGCCCGTTCGCCACGCCTTTTATCGAGGAAGCTATGGAAGCCGGCTGGCAAGGCAACTTCCCGGGCGCTGTGGTGGCCAACGCACCGCTGGCCTCGACCTACTTCAACATGCGCAAGACCACCATCTACGGTGGCTCCAACGAAGTGCAGCGCAACATCGTCGCCCAGACGGTCCTCGGCTAAGGAGACAGACATGGATTTCGATTTCAGCGACGACCAGGAACAGCTGCGCGATGCGGTGCACAAGTGGGTCGACAAGGGCTATGACTTCGAGCGCCGACGTGCCATCGTGAAAGCTGGTGGCTTTGACCGCGCGGCCTACAACGAGCTGGCCGAACTCGGCCTCGCCGGCCTGTACATCAGCGAAGCCGACGGCGGTCTGGGCATGGGTCCGGTCGAAGGCATGGTGGTGATGGAGGAGCTGGGCCGCGGCATCGTGCTGGAGCCGATGGCTCAAACCCTCGTGACCAGCGGCGTGATCGGCGCCTATGGCGGCGCCGAGGTGAAAGCGGCCTGGCTGCCGAAGATCGCGGCAGGCGAAGCGCTGGTGGTGCTGGCGCAGCAAGAGCGCGGCGCGCGCTACCAGCTCGACATCTGCAAGACCACCGCCACGCAGGCGGGCAGCGGCTGGACCCTCAGCGGCACCAAGAGCGTGGTGCCCGCGGGCGACCAGGCCGACGCCTTCCTTGTGCCGGCCATGGCCAACGGCCAGATCGCCCTCTTCCTGGTCGAGCGCAACGCCGACGGCGTGTCCACCCAGGGGTACGGTACCCAGGACGGCGGCCGTGCGGCCGAGGTGAGCTTGCAGAACGCCGCGGCCACGCTGGTCACAACGAATGGCCTGACCGCGCTGGAACACGCGGTGGACATCGGCATCGCCTGCGTCTGCGCCGAGGCGGTGGGTGTGATGGACAAGACGGTGGCCGTGACGGCCGAGTACCTGAACACACGCAAGCAGTTCGGCGTCGCCATCGGCAGCTTCCAGGCCCTGCGCCACCGCATGGCCGATATGAAGATGCAGCTGGAGTTGGCGCGGTCGATGAGCTACTACGCCAGCCTCAAGCTCAATGCCCCGGCGGACGAGCGCCGCCGAGCGCTCTCGCGCGCCAAGGTGCAGCTGGGGCAATCGATGCGCTATGTGGGCCAGCAGGCGGTGCAGCTGCATGGTGGTATCGGCGTGACCGATGAATACATCGTCAGCCACTACTTCAAGAAACTCACGCAGCTGGAAATGACCTACGGCGACACCCTGCACCACCTGGGCGAGGTGTCGGCGCGGATGGAGGATTCGGCGGGCGTGTTCGCCTGATCGCCAAGGACGTCTCACCGAAAGCCCCGCCAAGCGGGGCTTTTTCATTCAGGCGTGCAACCGGGAGGTCTTGGGCAGGTGCGACATCAGGAACTCCATCTGGTCCGCCAGGATGCGGCGGTTGCGCAGGATGAAGTCCTCCCAGAGGCTGGGCACGTAGGGGGCGTACAGCAGCGGCATGTTCGCCTGCTCGGGGGTGCGGTTGCCTTTGCGGTGGTTGCAGGACTTGCAGGCCGTGACCACGTTCATCCAGATGTCGCGGCCGTTCTGGGCCATGGGCAGGATGTGCTCGCGCGTCAGTTCGTCCTCGTGGAAGCGGTGGCCGCAGTAACCGCAAAGGCAGCGGTCACGCGCGAACAGCTTGGCGTTGGTCAGCGTCGGCCGCAGCTCGAAGGGGTTGATGTTGGGAACGCCCTTGGTGCCGATGATCGAGTTGACGGTGATGATCGACTGGCGCCCGGTGACCGCGTTGTGCCCGCCATGGAACACCGCCACCTCGGCGCCCATTTCCCAGCGCACCTCGTCCGCGGCGTAGTGCAGCACGGCTTCTTCCAGGCTGATCCACGATTGCGGCAGCCCCTGGGCAGACAGCTTCAAGACCTTCAAGACCTGGCTCCTTCAACTAAAACTGAAGAGGCCAGCCGCATCGTCACCTGCGGCTGGTGCGCCCACAGGCCAGTGCCCGCGGGGCTGTGTCAATATAGCGTGCTTTTGTGACGCCCTCGCGAACCCCGCGCAATCCCTCATGAAAATCCTCCGCGGCCTCTGGAACCGCCCCCTGCCCGCGACCCAGGGCTGCGCACTCACCATCGGCAACTTCGACGGTGTGCACCGTGGCCACCAGGCCATGCTGGCGCTGCTGCAGAACGAGGCCCGCCACCGAGGCGTGCCCACCTGCGCGATGACCTTCGAGCCCCACCCGCGCGACTTCTTCGCTGCGGTGCACCGCAAACCCGAGCTGGCGCCCGCCCGCATCGCCACGCTGCGCGACAAGCTGGAAGAACTGGAACGCTGTGGCGTGGACCAGTGCGTGGTGCTGCCGTTCAACCAGCGGCTGGCTTCGCTGCCACCCCAGGCCTTCATCGAGGACATCCTGGTGCGGGCACTGGGCGTCAAGTACGTGCTGGTGGGCGACGACTTCCGCTTCGGCGCCCAGCGGGCCGGTGACTATCGCCTCCTCGACACCGCAGGTTCGGCCATGGGCTTCGATGTGGCGCGCATGCAGAGCTACGAGGTGCACGGCACCCGTGTCAGCAGTTCGGCGGTGCGCGAGGCGCTGGCGGCCGGCGACATGGAGCGCACTGCCGCCCTGCTGGGCCGGCCCTATGCCATCAGTGGCCACGTGGTCCATGGACGCAAGTTGGGCCGCCAGCTGGCCGAGTCGAGCCCGGGGCGCGGGGACGGCTTTCGCACGCTGAACCTTCGCTTCTCGCATTGGAAACCCGCTGCCAGTGGCATCTTCGCAGTCCATGTGCACGGCCTCACCCGGCCTGGAGAGCCCCTCGCCGGCGTGGCCAACCTGGGCGTGCGCCCCTCGCTGGACCCCAACGACGTCAATGGCGGCCGCGTGCTGCTGGAAACCCATTGCCTGGACTGGCCCGCCGGGCTCTCGGCCACCCTGCCCGGCGGAGAGGCCTACGGTAAAATCATCCGGGTGGAACTGCTGCACAAACTGCACGACGAGCTGAAATACGACGGCCTGGACGCCCTGACCCAAGGGATCGCCAAGGACTGCGACGACGCTCGCGCGTTTTTTGCTTCGCTGCACGCCCAGACGCGCCGCCAGACCACGCGCGACCGAATTCAAGGCTGACCGCCCCCGGTCGCCGCCCCTGCACAGGCTCGGGGCGCCCTGCCCCACCCCCTGCGGCCACCGCGCCGCCCACCGAGCCTGCAAGCCCCACCCACCGAAAGCCGAACACCATGGCTGAAAAGAACGAGAACGCCAGCGGCGGCGCCTACCGCGCCACGCTGAACATGCCCGACACGCCCTTCCCGATGCGCGGCGACCTGCCCAAGCGCGAGCCGGGCTGGGTGGCCGACTGGAACAGCGGCGGCCTGTACAAACGCCTGCGCGACGCCCGCCAGGGCGCGCCCCTGTTCGTGCTGCACGACGGCCCGCCCTACGCCAACGGCAAGCTGCACATCGGCCATGCGCTGAACAAGGTGCTCAAGGACATGATCGTCAAGAGCCGCCAGCTGGCCGGCTTCGACGCGCAATACATCCCCGGCTGGGACTGCCACGGGCTGCCGATCGAGAACGCGATCGAGAAGCTGCACGGCCGCAACCTCAGCCGCGACGACATGCAGGCCAAGAGCCGCGCCTACGCCACCGAACAGATCGACCAGCAGCGTGAGGACTTCAAGCGCCTGGGCGTGCTGGGCGACTGGGAGCGCCCCTACCGCACCATGGACCCGGCCAACGAAGCGGGCCAGATCCGCGCCTTCAAGCGCGTGATCGAACGCGGCTTCGTGTACCGCGGCTTGAAGCCCGTCTACTGGTGCTTCGACTGCGGATCGTCGCTGGCCGAATTCGAGATCGAATACGCCGACAAGAAGAGCGACACGTTGGACGTGGCCTTCGAGTCCAACGACGCCACCGGTCTGGCCCAAGCCTTCGGCCTGGCGGCCCTGCCGGCTGGCAAGCAAGCCTTCGCCGTCATCTGGACCACCACGGCCTGGACCATCCCAGCCAACCAGGCGCTCAACGCCCACCCCGAGCTGGAGTACGCCCTCGTCGACACGCCCAAGGGCGTGCTGCTGCTGGGCGCCAGCCTGGTCGAGAAGTGCCTGGAGCGCTTCGGCCTGACCGGCAATGTGCTGGCCACCGCCAAGGGTGAAGCCCTGCGTGGCCAGGTGTTCCGCCACCCGCTGTACGACCTCGACAGCGGCTCCGGGGAATACAGCTACAAACGCCTCTCGCCGCTGTACCTGGCCGACTACGTGAGCGACGGCGACGGCACCGGCATCGTGCACTCCGCGCCCGCCTACGGTGTGGACGACTTCAACAGCTGCGTGGCCCACGGCCTGCGCTACGACCAGATCCTCAACCCGGTGCTGGGCAACGGCGTCTACGCCGAAGAACTGCCGCTGTTCGGCGGCCAGCACATCTGGAAGGCCTGCCCGGTCATCATCGACACGCTGCGCGAACACGGCCGCCTGATGGCCACGCAGGCCATCACCCACAGCTACCCGCACTGCTGGCGCCACAAGACGCCGGTGATCTACCGCGCCGCCGCGCAGTGGTTCGTGCGCATGGACGAGGGCGAAGGCGTCTTCACCCAGGACAAGGCGCCCAAGACCCTGCGCCAGCTGGCGCTGGACGCCATCGACCACACCAGCTTCTACCCCGAAAACGGCAAGGCCCGTCTGCGCGACATGATCGCCAACCGGCCCGACTGGTGCATCTCGCGCCAGCGGTCCTGGGGCGTGCCGGTGCCCTTCTTCCTGCACAAAGACTCGGGCGAGCTTCATCCCAACACCATGGCCATCCTCGACCAGGCGGCTGACATCGTCGAAAAGGGCGGCATCGAGGCCTGGAGCCGTGTAACGGCCGAAGACATCCTGGGCGCCGACGCGCCGCAGTACACCAAGAGCACCGACATCCTCGAAGTCTGGTTCGACTCGGGTTCGACTTTCTGGCACGTGCTGCGCGGGAGCCACGCCAAGGCCTATCCCAACGGTGCTTCGCACGCCCAAGGCCCCGAGGCCGATCTGTACCTCGAAGGCCATGACCAGCACCGCGGCTGGTTCCACAGCTCGCTGCTGCTGGGCTGCGCGATCTACGACCGCGCGCCGTACAAAGGCCTGCTGACCCACGGCTTTGCCACCGACGGCCAGGGCCGCAAGATGAGCAAGTCGCTGGGCAACACGGTCGAGCCGCAATCGGTCACCACCAAGCTCGGCGCCGAGATCGTGCGCCTGTGGGTGGGTGCGACCGACTACTCGGGCGATCTGAACATCGACGACAAGATCCTGGCCCGCGTGGTCGACGCCTACCGCCGCATCCGCAACACGCTGCGTTTCCTGATGGCCAACACGGTCGACTTCGACCCGGCCAAGGACGCGGTGCCGCTGGAGCAGATGCTGGAGATAGACCGCTACGCCCTGGCCCGCGCCAGCGAGTTGCAGGCCGAGATCCTGAAGCACTTCGACGTCTACGAGTTCCACCCCGTGGTGGCCAAGCTGCAGGTGTATTGCTCGGAAGACCTGGGCGCGTTCTACCTGGACGTGCTCAAGGACCGGCTCTACACCACCGCGCCCAAGAGCCTGGCGCGCCGCTCGGCCCAGACCGCGCTGCACCAGATCACCCACGCCATGCTGCGCTGGATGGCGCCCATCCTCAGCTTCACCGCCGAGGAGGCCTGGGCCGTGTTCGCCAAGGACCAGACGAAGGGCTCGATCTTCTTCGAGACCTTCAGTGCCCTGCCGTCGGCCAACGAGGCGCTGCTGGCCAAGTGGTCGCGCATCCGCGAGATCCGAGACGTCGCCAACAAGGCCATCGAAGACCTGCGCACCGAAGGCAAGGTTGGCGCCTCGCTGCAGGCCAACCTGACCATCACCGCCGGCGCGGATGACGCGGCCCTGCTGCGCGCGCTGGGCGCGGACCTGAAGTTCGTGACCATCACCTCGGCCGTGACCGTGGTGGACGGCGCGGAACTGGCTGTGACCGTGACGCCGAGCACCGCCACCAAGTGCGAACGCTGCTGGCACTACGCCGACGACGTGGGCGCGCACGCCGAACATCCGACGCTGTGCGGCCGCTGTGTGAGCAATCTGGCCGAAGCCGCCGGCACAGGCGCTGGCGAAACGAGGAGCATCGCCTGATGGCCAAGACCAAGGCAAGCCTCTGGCCATGGCTCGGTCTGGCCGCTGTTGTCTTCCTGCTGGACCAGTTCACCAAGACCCTGATCCTGGGCTACTACCAGCTGGGTGACAGCACCTACGTCACCAGCTTCTTCAACATCGTGCGGGTGCACAACACCGGCGCCGCCTTCTCGTTCCTGGCGTCCGCCGGCGGCTGGCAGCGCTGGCTGTTCACCGGCATCGGCATCGCGGCGGCGGTATTCATCGTCTGGATGCTGCGCTCGCACCCCGGACAGAAGCTGTTCGCCTTTGCGCTGTCCTGCATCCTGGGCGGCGCCATCGGCAACGTGGTGGATCGCGTGCTGCACGGCTACGTGGTCGACATGCTGGACTTCCACTGGTCCTTCCTGTCGGGCCTGTTCCCGGGCGGTCATTTCCCGGCGTTCAACCTGGCCGACGCGGGCATCACCGTCGGCGCCATCGCCCTGATCCTTGACGAGATCCTGCGGGTGAAGAAGAGCCGTTAAACCGATGGCACTCCGGGTATAGTTTTCCCGGACATGAAACACCTGCTGAATCTGCTGGCCGCCATCGCGCTGCTGGTCTGGGGGACCCACCTGGTGCGCACCGGCGTGCTGCGCGTGCTGGGCAGCAAGCTGCGCCAGGTGCTGGCGGCCAGCATGGGCAACCGCCTCACCGCGGCGCTGTCCGGACTGGGCGTCACCGCCCTGGTTCAGTCCAGCACCGCCACCGCCCTCATCACCGCATCCTTCGTCGGGCGTGGCCTGATCACCCTGCCTGCGGCCCTCGCCGTGATGCTGGGTGCCGACATCGGCACCAGCGTGATGGCGGTGGTGTTCTCCTTCGACCTGTCCTGGCTCTCGCCGCTGTTCATCTTCGTCGGCGTGACGCTGTTCATCCTGCGCCAGGGCACCCAGGTCGGTGATGTGGGTCGTGTGCTGATTGGCCTGGGCCTGATGCTGCTGGCCCTGCAGCTGGTGAGCCAGGCCACGCACGTGCTGACCGGCAACCCCGCGGTGCAGCTGATGCTGGAGTCGCTCACCAGCGACCGCATGCTGGAGATCCTGGTGGGCGCCACGCTGGCGGTGCTGTCGTATTCAAGTTTGGCCGTGGTGCTGCTCACCGCGACGCTGGCCATCAATGTGGTGGGCATCGATGTGGCGCTGGGCCTGGTGCTGGGCGCCAACCTGGGCAGCGGCCTGCTGGCGGTGCTGACCACGGCCAAGGCCAACCGCGCCACGCGCCAGGTGCCTCTGGGCAACCTGCTGTTCAAGCTGATGGGGGTGGCCATTGCGCCAGCCCTCATTCCGTTCTGGCTGCGCTGGGTGCCACCCTGGGTGCCGGACCCGGCGGCACAGACCGTGCTGTTCCACCTGTGTTTCAACCTGATGGTCGGCCTGGCCTTCATTGGCCTGACCGGCACCGTGGCCCGCTGGGTGGAGAAGCTGCTGCCGCTGCAGAACGCCGGAAGCGCACTCGAACGACCCAACCACCTCGACCCCTCCGCCCTGGCCACGCCATCGCTGGCCATCTCGTGTGCGGCGCGCGAGGCCCTGCACCAGGCCGACGTGGTGGAGACCATGCTGCGCGGCGTGATGACGGTCATCCGCACCAACGACCTGCAGCTGTCGCAGGACCTGCGCAAGATGGACGACACGGTGGACGACCTGTACTCGGCCATCAAGTACTACCTGACCAAGATCTCGCGCGAACAGCTCAACGAGAAGGAGAGCCGGCGCTGGACCGACATCATCAGCTTCACCATCAACATGGAGCAGATCGGCGACACCGTCGAACGCGTGCTGCTGGACATCGAGGACAAGAAGATCCGCAAGGGCCGTGCATTCTCCGAGGCTGGCATGACCGAGATCAGCGCTATGCACGCGCGCCTGCTGGACAACCTGCGCCTGGGCATGAGCGTGTTCCTGGATGGCAACGTGCGCGATGCACAGCGCCTGCTGGAAGAGAAGGTGCGCTTCCGCGAGATGGAGCGCGAATACGCGAGCAGCCACCTCGAACGCCTGGCCGATCGCACCGCGCCCAGCATGGAAAGCAGCTCGCTGCACATCGACCTGATCAGCGACCTCAAGCGCATCAACTCGCACATCTGTTCGATCGCCTACCCCATCCTCGACTCGGCCGGCGCGCTGGCGCCCAGCCGCCTGCGCGAAAGCCGGCTGCAGAGCCTGGAGACCCCGCCCGGCCGCCACTGAACATCCGCCCCACGCTCCGCCGCTGCGCGGGTCGCTGCCCCCAAGGGGCTGCTTTCATCTTGGGGCGGCCCTGCGATGAAAGTGCTGGGCGCTGTGCTAATCTGGCCAGCACACCTGTTGACGGAGACACCCTCATGCCCGGACTGCTGCCCCACATCGATCCCGACGGACTGCTGGAATTTTCGGTGGTCTACACCGACCGCGCGCTCAACCACATGTCCCGGCGCTTCCAGGGCGTGATGACCGACATCTCGGCCATGCTCAAGCAGGTCTATGGCGCGCACTCGGCGGTGCTGGTGCCCGGCAGTGGCACCTTCGGCATGGAGTCCGTCGCGCGCCAGTTCGCGCACGGAAAACACGTCATGGTGATCCGCAACGGCTGGTTCAGCTACCGCTGGACGCAGATCTTCGACATGGGCTCGATTCCCGCCAGCCATACTGTGCTCAAGGCGCGCAAGACCGCTGACGGCGCGCAGTCGCCGTGGACGCCCTGCCCGATCGACGAGGTGACCGCAGCGATCGCCCAAGAGAAGCCGGCACTGGTGTTCGCACCGCACGTCGAGACGGCCGCCGGCATGATGCTGCCCGACGACTACCTGCAGGCGATGGCCGAGGCCGTACACGCCGTCGGCGGCCTGTTCGTGCTGGACTGCATCGCCTCCGGCGCCATGTGGGTCGACATGAAGGCCACCGGTGTCGACATCCTGATCTCCGCACCGCAGAAGGGCTGGAGCAGTTCGCCCTGCTGCGCCATGGTGATGCTCAGCGAACGCGCACGACAGGCCATCGACGCGACACAGAGCACCACCTTCGCTATGGATCTGAAGAAGTGGCTGCAGATCATGGAAACCTACGAGGGCGGCGGTCACGCGTACCACACCACCTTGCCGACCGATGCACTGCAACGCCTGCGCGACACCATGAAAGAGACCGAGGCCTACGGCTTTGCCAAGGTGCGCGAGGAGCAGATCGCGCTGGGCCGCGGCGTGCGTGAGTTGCTGGAGTCGAATGGTTTTGCCAGCGTGGCTGCGCCCGGCTTCCAGGCGCCTGGCGTGGTGGTCAGCTACACCAGCGACCCCGACATCCAGAACAGCAAGAAATTTCTCGCCGCCGGCCTGCAGACGGCCGCCGGCGTGCCGCTGCAGTGTGACGAAGGCGCCGACTTCAAGACCTTCCGCATCGGCCTGTTCGGCCTGGACAAATGGCACGACGTGGCGGGCACCCTCTCCCACCTGCAGGATGCGCTGAAGACAGTAAGTCCAAAGATATAATCCCGCCGCTTTCCGACCGGAAAAGGAGCCCGACAACGGGCTCCTTTTTTCTTGTGTGCCGCCCGTCAAGCGGAGGAAAGCGATTCAGCATTATTGTTTTTCAGGGAGTTTCCATGCAAACCACGACGAAGCTCGTCGCGCTTGGCGCGATGGCTGTGATGACCTGCGCCACCTCGGCGCAAACCGTTCAGAAGAAAGCCAGTGCCGGCGCCGCCAAAGGCGAGGCCTATGTGGAAAAGGGTCTGGCCTCGCAAGGCCTGGACGGACAGGTGTACGGGGAGCTCGGACTGAGCTTCCTGAACTACAAGATCTCCCGCGCCGGCATCTCGGCCAAGCCCATCATGCTGCGCGCCGTCGCCGGCTACGACTACCACCCCAACCTGGCCGCAGAAGCCATGCTGGGCCTGGGCCTGCGTGGAGCCGATGCCGTGGGACCCTGGGGCACTGCCTACAGCGTGAGCGCCGGCACCCTGCTGGGCGCCTACGCCAAGCCACGGCTGCGCATCGGTGGTGAGACCGAGTTCTTCGCCCGCCTGGGCATTGCCAACGCCGGCACCAGCGTCGGCGGCTACACCGGCACCGACGGCGGCGCCGGCCTGTCCTACGGGCTGGGATTCAAGACCGTGACGCCCTGGAAGTCCTTCGGCAACCGCCCGGTCAGCGTGGCCGCCGACTACATGACCTACTACAGCGGCAGCGGCGTGAAACTTACCGGTTTCACGCTGGGTGCCGGCATGTCTTTCTGAAGGTCGTTACACTCCGTTTCGATTCTGGTGTCCAACCAGAATCACTCTTCACAACGCACATTCATCAAGGGAACCCCATGAAAAAACTCATCCTCGTCTCCATGCTCGGCCTCGCCGCTGTGTCGGCCCAGGCTCAATCCGTGTACGGCGATGTGGCCTACCAGATGTTCGACACCGATCTCGCCACCGACCCGGCGGCGGTTCGCGGCATCGTCGGATACCAGTTCAACCCGAACCTGGCGGTCGAAGGCATGTTCGGCACGAGCGTTCGCGATGGCAAGGACTCCTCCATGGGCGTCACCGCCAAGGTCAAGCTGGACCGTCTGGCAGGCATCTATGCCAAGTCCAGCTTCAAGGTCAACGACGCCTTCGAGCTGTATGGCCGTCTGGGCTATGTGAACTACAAGGTTTCCGCAACCGGTTCGATGGGTGGTTTCTCCGCCAAGGTGTCCGACTCCGACAGCGACGTGTCGTACGGCGTTGGCGCGAGCTACTACCTGACGCCCAAGATGTCCATCAACGTGGACTACATGGACTTCGGCGACCTCGAAGGCGGCGTCGCGGTGGGCCTGAAGTTCTCGTTCTGAGGATTTCCCCACTCACAGCAAAAGGGCACGCAAGTGCCCTTTTTCATTGGTGCCGACGGACTTCCAACCAGCACGCACGGGCATCTCCAGCGGATGCAGACGCCCTGCCCACGGCCTACATTTCATTACCTCGTTTGCGCAGCGTTGTCCCAATCGCCGGAACCGCCCGTCCTGCGCGTTCCTCCTACTGGGCGTTGGCCTGTCCGGGCCAGCGATCTTCACAACCAGGAGGTTTCATGAAACGACGTCTGCAAACAGTGCTCATCGGCTCCGCTTCGCTGCTCGCCCTCGGCGCGCATGCGCAGGGGGTGTATGGCGAGGTGGGCTACAGCCAGTTCAACCTCAAGCAGGACAGCCGGGGCTTCGACGCCAAGGTCAAGCCGACCGCCGCGCGCGCCATCGTGGGCGTGGAACTCGCGCCGCACCTGGCCATCGAGGGACACGCGGCCACCGGCCTGAAGGACGACTCGGTGCGCATCGGGCCGGCCTCGGCCACGGGTGAGGTCGACAACATGCTGGGGGCCTTCGTCAAACCCAAGGTCATGCTGGGCGACACCGTCGAGCTGTACGGCCGGGCCGGCGTGGCCAGCACCAAGGTGAGCACCTCGGCGTTCGGCGTCGGCGACTCCAACCGCACCACCAGCTTCGCCTACGGTGGTGGCGCGAGCTTCAGCCTCACGCCGCAGCTGTCGCTGAACGCCGACTACATGAACTACCTGGACCGCCGCGGCACCAAGGTCGACGGCGTCACCTTCGGCGTCGGCTTCAAGTTCTGACCTCCGACTGTTGAGCATTGAAAAAGCCCCGGGACCGTAAGACCCCGGGGCTTATTTGTTGTCCCCCGCTCAGGGCAGGAGCACGGTGCAACCGGTGGTCTGGCGCGCTTCGAGGCTTTCGTGCGCCTTCTTCACATCGGTCAGCGCGAAGCGCTGGTCGATGCGGATCTTCACCGCGCCGCTGCCCACCACGTCGAACAGGTCATCGGCCATGGCCTGTGTGCGCTCGCGGCTGCTGATGTGGGTGAACAGGGTCTGGCGCGTGACGTAGATCGAGCCCTTGGGACCCAGAATGCCCGGCGCGAACGGCGCCACCGGGCCGCTGGCGTTGCCGAAGCTGACCATCAGGCCGAAGGGTCGCAGACAGTCCAGCGACTTCTCGAAGGTGTCCTTGCCCACCGAGTCGTAGACCACCTTCACGCCCTGGCCGCCGGTGATCTCCTTCACGCGCGCGGCGAAGTCTTCGGTGCGGTAGTTGATGCTGAACTCGGCGCCGTGCTCGCGCGCCAGCGCACACTTTTCATCGCTGCCGGCCGTGCCGATCAGGCGCAGGCCCAGGGCCCTGGCCCACTGGCAGGCGATCAGTCCGACGCCACCGGCCGCCGCGTGGAACAGCACGAAGTCGCCCTTCTCCAGACCTTCCACCGGCTTGCAGCGCTTGAGCAGGTACTGCGCGGTCAGGCCCTTGAGCATCATGGCCGCACCGGTCTCGAACGAGATGGCGTCGGGCAGCTGGCAGACATTCATCGCCGGCATCACGCGCACATCGCAGTAGCTGCCCGGCTTGCCCGCCGCGTAGGCCGCGCGGTCGCCGACCTTGAGATGGGTCACGCCCTCACCCACCGCCTCGATCACGCCCGCGCCTTCCATGCCCAGTGCCAGAGGCATGGGGTTGGGGTAGAGGCCGGTGCGCTGGTAGACGTCGATGAAGTTCAGGCCGATGGCGTGGTGGCGGATGCGGATCTCGCCAGGGCCGGGATCGCCGACCTCGACGGTGTCGACAACAAGCTGTTCGGGGCCACCATGGGCGTGGATGCGCACGGCGCGGCTGGTCTGGGTCATGCAGGTCTCCTCAGGTTGGCAATGCCGCACATGCTGCCACGATTCGCGACCGTCCCGAGGGTGTCAGTCCGTCAGCCCCAGGCCAGCCAGGGGATGCCCCCGGTCGCTACAGTCCAAGCATGTCCAACCCCTCCCAGCGCCTGACCCCGGCCACCGCGGCCCTGCTCCTGATACCGCCGCTGCTGTGGGCCGGCAACGCCGTGGTCGGCCGGCTGATGCAGGGCAGCATCCCGCCCATCACCTTCAACTTCCTGCGCTGGGTGCTGGCCTTCGTGATGCTGCTGCCGCTGGCCGCCTGGGTGCTGGCGCCGCGCAGCCCGGTGTGGGCACACGGCCGGCGCTTCGCCGTGCTGGGCCTCACCAGCGTGGCGCTCTACAACGCGCTGCAGTACATGGCGCTCAAGACCTCGACGCCGATCAACGTCACGCTGGTCGCCGCCAGCATGCCGGTGTGGATGATCCTGCTGGGCCGACTGTTCTACGGCGTGCCGGTGACGCGGCGCGCTGCCCTGGGTGCTGCGCTGTCGCTCGCCGGGGTGGCCGTGGTGCTGGTGCGCGGCGACTGGCGCCAGCTGGGTACCCTGCAACTGGTGCCGGGCGACGCCTGGATGCTCGCAGCCTCCATCACCTGGGCCTGGTACAGCTGGATGCTCGCCCGCCCGGCGCCCGGCAGCGAGCCGCCCGAGGTGCGGCGCGACTGGGCCGCCTTCCTGCTCGCCCAGGTGGCCTTCGGACTCACCTGGTCAGCCGCCATGACCACCGGGGAATGGCTGATGCTGCCGTCCCTGCCCGAGGGCGAACACCATCTGCGCTGGGGCTGGCCGCTGGTGCTGTCGCTGCTGTACGTGGCCATCGGCCCCTCGCTGCTGGCCTACCGGGCCTGGGGCGCGGGTGTGTCCCGGGTCGGTCCGACCGTGGCCGGTTTCTTCAGCAACCTCACCCCGCTGTTCGCGGCGCTGATGTCCGCGACCCTGCTGGGCGAGCCGCCGCACCTCTACCACCTGGCCGGCTTCGTGCTGATCGTGGGCGGGATTCTGGTCAGCTCGAAGAGGTAGAGCCCCCCCGCGCCGCCTGCGGCGTCACCCCCCCAGGGGGCGGCACTGGCGGCCCGGCGAAGCTGGTTCCGCGGTGCCCTGGAACCAGCTCCCCCTCAACACACAGGCGGCTTCTCCGAAGCGCGTGTCCGGTTCGAGGATGCGGTGGAACCGGCTTCGCCGGGCCACA
>NZ_BCTF01000017.1 GCF_001571145.1 Hydrogenophaga flava NBRC 102514 | reverse complement strand
CAGGTCCCATACTGATCGCCTGCGCGCTGCGTACCAAAACGCTGCGCAGCCACGTCAGTGAACACCTCGATGTTTTTGAGTGTGATGGGGAGGAGGTCAATCGAGCGCCGAAGCAGGCGCTTCGAGATAGTCTTGTCGCGAATGACGAAGCTGTAAATCCTCTCTCGAAGCTGGCTCCATGTCGCGTCGCCATCTTTCTTGTTCTTCACTTCCCCGCGCAAAGTCAGCACCGCCAGGCGGTCGATATCGGCCTTATTCTTGGTCGCGACCTGAATCGACGCCAAGCAGAACATACTGCGGATGTTGAAGCGCATCCCCTTGCCATCGGAGGTGCCCAGAAATGTGATCGCTCCCGACTCCGAAGACGCCTGACGGATCAGCGACAGAAGCTTCTGTATGCGCTGAACGTCGTATTCCTCCTTGGATTCCGACTCATCCATCAACACGGGCCTGGCGTCGCCCCCTAGCGCTTGGCGGATACCCGGCTCAGAGGAGTTACCTTGGGCATACACAGCGGTCTCGAAAAGCAGCCGGTTGGCGATGTTCGCCAGCGTCGTCTTGCCGGGCCCCGCGGAGCCGGTGATCCAGATGTGCGGCCGCCACGGCAATGCACCGCACACCGTCGCCAGGGCAAGCCAGCCGCCGAATAGCAGTGCCGATCCCGGCATGCCCCATCGAAACTGCTGCAGTAGCTCTAGCAACTCGGCGCCTTCGGCAGCACTCAACCCGGTCTCATGCGGCTCTGGCAGTGAATGCGCCCGCTCGTAAACGTAGCGAGACGAAATTTGGGTGACGTCGAGTCGGGTGCTGTCAACGGTCAGGTAGGCGCCGTGATGGAAGACGACGCGGCCATCGTCGACCCAGGCACCGCGGCCGCGCACCTTATTGGGGTCATAGATGCCGCGCCTTTCGGCCGTGCGAATGAGGAACTCAGCGGCGGCTTGCTTGTCGATACCAAGATTCCTTCTGTGGGGAAAGTTCGTTTCCCACCAGTTCAGCGGCGCCAGCTCGATCAATCCAGCATCTGACATGTCGGACTTGGTGATGTCCGACACCTGCCCGGTGTTGTGTAGGAAGAGGTAGTACGTGCCGCGGTTGTGGCCCAAGATCGTGAAGTAGTTATTGCGTGCGAGTCCGGCATCGCCATGGTCACCGGTACGCACACTTACCGTGCTGTCGCATTCGACCGCGCCCGCCAGCTGGCCGTTTTTCGCCCGAGCCATCGTTTGGCCGACGAGTTCGCGTGTGCTTGGATCTTCGCCCGCAACAGCGTCGATGTAGTCGAACATCATGTCAAGAAAATGCTCGCCCCAGCCGCGCCAATCATCAGCACTTGACGGCATCTCTGCACTGGCGCCGTACATAGCAGCCACGCGCTGCACCTCAGCATCTTGACTTGGTGCGGCCATGATGTTGATCACCGCCTCCGGATAGGCACAGCGCGCTATCGCTGCGACGTGTTCCAAGCTGTCATCGGCGGCCAGAACAATCGTGTCGTTCTCTATAAGTGGAGCACCGCCAAGGCCCGCGACTGTTTTCGACAGCCGCACAAGACACTCATGTGCATACGCTACGCCCTCTGCTTCGAATTCGGTCGGCACCACTACTACGCGTGCTGGGCGAGCGCCATCTTCAAGCGCAGCCTCAATGACATCGCGTACGACGTTGAGACTGAATAGCTGATGAAGGTCATTGAAGTCTGTTGGACCGCTGAGCTTGCCGGTGCTGCCTGGCTTACCTTCGCTGCGCGCAAACGGAGGAGTGACGACCAGGCCGCCAACGGCCTCGGCCGCTTTATGCGCCTTTGTCAGGCCTGGATTCTTGGGCACGTGCGGGTTCTCGTGCGTCGGCCCTGTCCATTGGTCGTTGTCGGCCAGCAGCACGAACAGGGCGTCGGGGAACTTCTTGTGCAGGGCCTTGGCCACCGGCACCAGGTTCCCGGCGTCGAACGCCACGATGCCGGCGTGGCCCGTCGCCTCGTGCGCGCTCGCCACGGTGGCGTAGCCCTCGCCGATCATGATCACCATGCGCTGCCGGCCGACATGCTCGACGGTCACAGGCTTGCCCATGGCGAAGAAGCAGCCGTCTTTGACGCCGTCCTTGAGGTAGTCCTTGTCGCGGTCGCCCCAGATCTTGGCCGGGAAGATGGCCTGCATGCTGCGCAGCGCCTTACCGGTGTCTCGAATCGGGATCAGCAGCGCGCGCTCGGCGACCACGTCGACGCTGCCGGTGTCGTGGTCGATTTTCTCCCACGGGCCGACGCGCAGACCATGGGAGCGCACGCCCTTGCGCTTGAGGTACGGATGGTCGTCGCCATCCAGCGGCTGCGCCTGATCCCACATGAACTGAGCGTGCTGGGCCGCGGCTTCCTGCAGACGAAGTTTCTCGGCATCGCGCGCCGCGCGCTGGGCTTCCATTCGCCGGCAGAACGCCAGCCGCTCCTCGGTCGTCAGTGGCTTGATGCCCTTACCGGACCATGTGAACTTTGCCTCGTTGCCGTACCTCTTGTTGCATCCGAACGCGCCGGACGGCAGGCCGTCGAGGTGCAGAACGTACCAGCCGTTGCGCGACAACTTGCGGTCGCCCACCACGTGCATGCGGTGGAACTTGCCGTCAGCGATTAGGGCGTCATCGGTCCTGATGTCGTGTTCCGCCATTGCGCGACGGAATTGATCGATGATTTCTGCCTCGGTCATCGCGGCGTACATGCTTCAACTCCGAGGGCGGCTCGAATGCCAGCCACCGGCCAGCCTAGGCGGCCATTGATCCGAACCGGACGTAGGCCTTCGGGAAAGGTCTCAGCGCAAGCCCAACCGCGTAATGTTTGTGGGCGGCGCATAAGATAGTGCGCAGCCTGTTCAGTCGGTATGGTGGGGCGGGTTACTTTCTCCAGCGGAGGAAACTGCCTTGGATCAGAAACAGCACTCTGGGCTGCGGCGCCTTGGTGTTTTTCATCGCGAACGACTGGCATATCGATTGTTCCCAAGCCTTGCGGCCTCGTTGATATGCATCGATCATCGTGTCACGACCAACCCTCGTGTAAACCATCCCTCGTCCCTCAGCATGAGGGAGGGGTCATTCCTCTTCGTGGACGTACTTGATTTCTCTTCCCTTTCTAAGCCGTTCCCAAGCAAGTTCAAATACTTTCTCGCTTTGGAAAAGATCGTGTCGCTCACCAAGAAGTGCCTTGCGCAAGTCAGCCTTGACTCCCGCATGACCTTTCGGACTTTTCGGCAGGCGAGTTGGGTCTAGTTCACGGGCACTGAGCGCGGCACGAATGGCCGACTCTTGAGCCCTTTGACGGGGCATTGCGACAGGTGCAACGTTAGAGGCCTGATTGTCTGTTTCCTGCTGTGCTGAGGTGACTTGAACGTTATACCCAAGCTCTGCCGCAAATGACCGCAAGTCGCTCAGTGAGACCACGGCCGAGAGTACTTTGACGCTTGGCGCGTCTGGTCTTATCGGTGTTCGGGTTTGGGGATCACGCACACAAAGCCGACCTTGTCGTACCGCTTCCAAGAGTCCGGTTCCAAGTGCGCAATCATGCTGCATGCGCTCGGTCAGACTGTTTTCATCAGGGAACTCAGCCACCGCCAGCAAGAAACCAACCCCTCCATAACCGTCAAACGGCACGAACTCGCAACCGGCTGGCAATCGGATTGATTTCACAGATCCTCCAGAAATCTCTCCCGTGCATCGAGCCCTGGCATGCCAGTGGGAGGCCTGGCTTTTAGCAGGATTTTGGTCCTGTGTATCTGGACAAAAAATTTTCAAGCGTGCCCCGAGCACACCAATGCAAGGAAGGCGGTAGTCTAAAAAAAAGGTCTAGCGGGGTGGGGCGTGAATCTTCTTCACGAACGCCTGCATGGCCAACCTTCTATTGCGATATTCATGCTGCCACAACTTGAAGCTTTTCCGGCTGGGCTCTGGGGTCGAACTTGATGCCTGCCTGCTCCAGAGTCCACGCCTCCAGTCGCTCATGGTGAACGCGAAGCAGGTCCAACGGGCGCACGCGATAGTGTTTCTCGGCGGTCGCGCTGGGTTTGTGGCCCTGAATCTGCGCCACTACGCCCGCTGGCAGTTCCAGCCATTCCGACAGAGTACCGAAGCTGCGACGCAAGCCGTGCAGGGTCAACTCCGCGATGCCAGCTACTGCGCAGGCATCAGCCAATCTACGATGTGGGCGGCTGATAGGCTGGGACTTAGTGTCGCTGGAAAATACCCACTCATTGCGCCGTGGCAGGCTGGCCAGTAGGTACCACACGTAGGGCGTCATGGGAATTCGCCGGGTGCCATCTTGTCCGCCCTTGCTGGCGTCCTTGTCGCGAATGGTGAGTCCCCGCCATTGGGTGTTGACGTCATCCCAGCGCAGCGCCAGTAGTTCGCCTGGGCGTGCGCCCGTCAGTAGCAGCGTTTGCAGGTAGGCAGATACAGCTGGGCTTCGCAGTCCCTGTACGGCGGCAAACCAGGCAGGTAGCTGTTCTTTCAGTAGGGCATCCCGCTTTGCCTTGGGTTTGCCAAGTGCCTCACGGGCTCGACGATTGCGGGCGGGGTTCTTCTCGGGTATCAGGGCGGCATATTCTGGGTGCTCTGTGCACCAACAAAGAAACGCATGAAACAGGTGCAGCCCAAGCCGTGCACGTGTCGGGCGGGAGTGGGCTTCGCGAGCGGCCCATGCCTGCACAGTGTCAGCAGTCAGGTCTACCAAGCGCAGAGAAGCAAAGTGGTGCAGCGGCCCGGGCTCGGTGGTGCCCTTTCCGCGCTTTTTAGGCTCGCCACCAGGAGCCATCATGCTCACGTTATCGCGCAAGTGCAGATCGCCCCAGTGTGAGCGGCGAGCGTCCAGATACACGGCCCATGCCTCGCCCACGGTCGCGGCCTGCGCGATGGTGGCAGCCTTCTCCGCGGCCACTGCGGCCTGCTTTTGGCGCTCGATCTCTCGGGGGTCTTGCCCAGCATCTAGCACCACGGCAAGTCGGCGAGCTTCTGCACGGGCCTGCTCGATTGACCAGGTGCGCACGTCGCCAATGGTGAGCCTGATGGTTCTACTAGCTAACTTACGCTCAAAAACGAAAGACTTGCTCCCAGTGTTGGTCACTCGCACACGCAACCCTGGGGCCTTGGTGTCTCTAAGGAATGCCTGAGCCTTTGTGTCGGAGCGACAGCTTAGTCGCGCTATGGCGCCAGCGGTCAGTTCGATGGCCTGGGCAGTGTCCGGTAAGTCAGTTTTCTTCGGTCTAGCCATGTGTCGGTGCTCCGGTCAAGTGGCTACACGTTTGATCTGTGTAGCCACTGTGTAGCCAAAAAACCCAAATATTGGGAAATTTTGATCAACACAAGGCTCAAGTGATTTACTCAAAAATGAGCATAAGCTGTTGATTTTTATAAATTGTATCTACAGTGATCAACAAGGGCAAATCATTGAAATTAAGGATTGTGATTCCTGTTGTCGTGGGTTCGAGTCCCATCAGCCACCCCAGAAATACATGAACAAAGCCCGGCGTTTGCCGGGCTTTTTCGTTTCTGGCTCCTGGTGGAATCTGCTGGTCAGTTCACCAGCACCAGCTTTCCCTTGACCGAACGCGAACCCATGATGGAGTAGGCCTTGGGCAGGTCCTTCATCGGCAGTGTCTGGTCGATCACCGGCTTGATCTGGCCCTTCATGTACATCGCGGCCAGTGTCTGCATCATCTGGGCGTTGGCCTTGGGTTCGCGTTTGGCAAAGTCGCCCCAGAACACACCCACGATGCTCGCGCCCTTGAGCAGCGACAGGTTCAGCGGCAGGCTGGGGATCGGGCCGCTGGCAAAGCCCACCACCAGATAGCGGCCGCGCCAGGCGATGGAGCGGAAGGCCGGCTCGGCGAAGTCTCCGCCGACGGGGTCGTAGATCACGTCGGGTCCTTTGCCCCCGGTCAGCCGCTTGATTTCGTCGCGCAGCGTGGTCTGCGGTGTATGCACGCTGTAGTTGATGGTTTCGTCGGCACCCAGCTGCCTGCAAAGGGCGCATTTGTCGTCGCTCGAAGCGGCGGCAATCACCCTTGCGCCGGCGGCCTTAGCCAGCTGGATCGCGGCTGTGCCGACGCCACCAGCGGCGCCCAGCACCAGCACGGTTTCACCGGCCTTGAGCTGGGCGCGGTCCACCAGCGCGTGCTGCGAGGTGGCGTAGATCATGATGAAGGCGGCCGCATCCACCGGCGGGAAGCCTGGTGGCAGAGGCATGCACAGCGCTGCGGGCGCTAGCGTGTGGGTGCCGAAACCGCCGGTGCCACTCAGGCAGGCGACGCTCTGGCCCACCTGCAGATGCGTCACGCCTTCACCGACCGCGCGAACCATTCCGGCGTACTCTGACCCAGGCACGAAGGGCAGTGGTGGCTTCATCTGGTACTTGTTCTGCACGATCAGCAGATCAGGAAAATTCAGGCTCGCCGCCTGGATCTCAATCAGCACCTCGCCCGCTCCGGGTTCGGGCGTGGGCAGTTCTTTCCAGGTCAGGGCGTCCACGCCCACGGGGTTTTCGCAAAGCCAGGCTTGCATCGGTCGTCTCCGGTGTTGTCAGGATCGACGCATGATAGGCAGGGCCGCACTCGAGGGGCGTCACCTGTGCGGCCCCATGTCCCGGGCGTGACCCGGGGCGGGCCGCCTAAAATCCTGCCAATGAAAATTCTCATCTCCAACGACGATGGTTACCAGGCGCCCGGCATCGTGGCCCTGTACGAGGCGCTCAAGGGCCTGGCCGACGTGGAGGTGGTGGCGCCCGAGCACAACAACAGTGCCAAGTCCAACGCGCTGACCCTGCACTCGCCGCTGTATGTGCACCGCGCATCCAATGGTTTCCGCTATGTGAACGGCACCCCGGCCGACTGCGTGCACATCGCGCTGACCGGGCTGCTGGGCTACCGGCCCGATCTTGTGGTGTCTGGCATCAACAACGGTGCCAACATGGGGGACGACACCATTTACTCCGGCACCGTCGGAGCGGCCATGGAAGGCTACCTGTTCGGCATCCCTGCCATTGCGTTCTCCCAGACGGAGCGGGGCTGGGCGCACCTGGACGTGGCCGGACAGAAGGCCGCCGAGCTGGTCAGACACCTGCTGCCGACGCTGTCGTCGGGGGACGACGCGGGTCGGCGACCGGCTCCGTGGCTGCTGAACGTCAACATTCCTTGCCGCCCGGCCGAGCAGATCCGGGGCTTCAAGGTGGCCCGCCTCGGGCGCCGCCACGCGGCCGAACAGGTGATCACGCAGACCAATCCCCGCGGTGAAACCATGTACTGGATCGGCAGCGCCGGTCCGGCCAAGGACGATGCTGAAGGCACCGACTTTCATGCCACGGCGCAGGGCTTCGCCAGCATCACGCCGCTGCAGGTGGACCTGACCGACCATGAGCGGCTCGCTTACTGGGTTCCGACGGCCGCCGCCATGGGCGCCGGGACGCCATGAAGCGGACAAACCCCGCTTCGCCACCGGCCAGGAACGCTTCCGCTGCCCCCGCCTCCGGCAAGCCGCGGCCGGCATTCCCGGCCCGCCTGGACACAGGTGCGGCGGCGCCGGTCAACCGGCCTGGCGTCGCACCGGCGGTGCAGGGCCGCAGCACGGCACCCATCGCTGCGAACACAGCCCCTCGCGGGGTCGGCATGGATTCAGTCGCGGTTCGGCATGCCATGGTGCGCAAGCTGCAGGCCCAGGGCGTTTCCCACCCGGGAGTGCTGGCGGCCATGCAGGCGGTGGAGCGGCACCGCTTCGTGGACACCGCGCTGGCCAACCAGGCCTATGAAGACACCAGCCTGCCGATCGGCCTGGGTCAGACCATCTCCAAGCCCAGCGTGGTGGCGCGCATGCTGGAGTTGCTGTGCCAGGGCAGGGAGGGCCGCATTGGCCGGGTGCTGGACATCGGTACCGGGTGTGGCTACCAGGCTGCGGTGCTGAGCCATCTGGTGCAGGAGGTCTACAGCATCGAGCGGCTGCGGGCGCTGCACGAGAAGGCGCGCGACAACCTGCGGGCCTTCCGGCTGGCCAATGTCCACCTCCTGTTTGGCGACGGCATGCCGGGCTATCCGCAAGGCGCGCCTTACGCCGGCATCGTGGCCGCCGCGGGCGGGAACGATGTGCCGCAGGCCTGGATCGAACAGCTTGCGGTGGGAGGGCGCCTGGTGGCTCCGGCAGTGACCGACTCGGGCCAGCAGCACCTGATCGTCATTGAGCGCCATGCTCACGGATTCACACGTTCTGTATTGGAACCGGTGCTCTTCGTGCCCCTAAAATCAGGCGTTTCGTGAAACCTTTCGGCCGACACGTGGCTGGCAAGTGTTTCGTAGAGGCAGTGCCCGGGTGGAAACGGGCCTGACATCAGGCAGGAAACAGGAATGAACAAGCGGGATTTTGATAGACAGCCAGTGCGCACGCGGCGCATCTCATGGCGCGGTGTGGCCCTGTGGACCCTGCTGGGGGGACTGGTGCTGACGGCCGGATGCTCCACACGGCGACTGAGCCAGCCCGCACCGGTCGAAGACCGTTCCGGCGCGGCGCGGCCATCCGACGGCAAGCCTTTGCCCGGAGCGGAGAACGCTGGCAAACCGGGTTACTACACCGTGCGCCCCGGTGACACGCTGTACCGGATCGCGCTGGAGGCCGGCCAGGCACCGCGCGACGTGCAGGCCTGGAATAACCTGACCAACCCCAACCTGATCGAAGTCGGTCAGGTCCTACGGGTGGCGCCGCCCGTATCGGGCACAGCCGCCACAGCGACGGGGGTGACCGCTGCACCGGTGGCCACGCCGGGCGTGGTGGCGCGGCCCCTGAACGCGCCCCCTGCACCGGGCACGCCGGGTGCAACGGTCACGGCGCCAACCGCTGCCACACCTGCGCCTGCCACGGAGCCCGTTTCCGCCGGGGCCGACGACGTGGCATTTGTGTGGCCTGCCCAGGGCGCCGTGGTGGCATCTTTCGATGAAGGCAAGAACAAGGGCGTGTCCATCAGCGGCCGCCTGGGCGATCCGGTGCTCGCCGCCGCCGACGGGCGCGTGGTGTATGCCGGCGCCGGTCTGCGCGGCTATGGCAACCTGATCATCCTCAAGCACAACAACACCTTCCTCACGGCCTACGCCCACAACCAGGCCCTGCTGGTGCGCGAAGACCAGACCGTGAAGCAGGGACAGCGCATCGCCGAGATGGGGAGCAGCGACGCCGACCGAGTCAAGCTGCACTTCGAGGTGCGCCGCAACGGTAAGCCGGTCGATCCGGTGGCCTATCTGCCCAAGCGCTGAACAGGCCGGCGCATGGCCTGGCCGGTGCTGGTTTTTGACATCGAGTCGATTCCGGATGTTGACGGCCTGCGCACGTTGCGGGGTGCGCCCGCCGATGCCACGGATGCCCAGGTCTACGAGGCCTGGCTGAACGAGCGCAAGGACAAGGGCCAGAGCGATTTCGCACCGCTGCACCTGCAGCGTGTGCTGGTCATCAGTGTGGTGTTCCGCAGCGCCGAAGGCCTGCGCGTGCACTCCTTCGTCGACCGCGACGGCCAGAGCGAAGGCCGGGTCATCCAGACCTTCTTCAACAGCATCGAAAAGCACCAGCCGCAGCTGGTGAGCTGGAACGGCGGCGGCTTCGACCTGCCCGTGCTGCACTACCGCGGATTGCGCCACGGCGTCGAAGCAAGCAAGTACTGGGACCTGGGCGAGGACGACCGCGAGTACAAGTGGAACAACTACATCAGCCGCTACCACATGCGCCATCTGGACCTGATGGACCTGCTGGCGATGTACAGCCCCAAGAACAACGCGCCGCTGGACGCGCTGGCCAAGCTGTGCGGCTTTCCCGGCAAGCTGGGCATGGACGGCTCGCAGGTCTATCCGCAGTACCTCGACGGCCGACTGGAGGACATCCGCCGCTACTGCGAGACGGACGTGATGAACACCTATCTGGTGTACTGCCGCTTCCAGAAGATGCGTGGTGGTCTCACAGAGGCCGAGTACGAGCAGGAAATCGCGTTCGTGAAAGAGACGCTGGGTCAGCTGGCGCCCGCTGAGAGTCACTGGCAGGAGTACCTCGCCGCCTGGGCCTGAGACAATTGGGGCATGAGCCAAGACAGCCCCACACAACAAGATCCCCTCACCCCCGCGTCACCTTCCGCCGGCTTGCCTGAAGGCCAGCTGTTTGTCGAATCGCTCGACATCGAGGCGCAGGGCATCGCCCACCGGCCCGATGGCAAGGTCGTGTTCATCGATGGCGCGTTGCCGTTCGAGATCGTCAGCGCCAAGGTCCATCGCAAGAAGAACAACTGGGAAGCCGCGACGCTGACCGAGATCCACCGCGGGTCGCCGCAGCGTGTCACGCCCGGCTGCCCGCACTTCGGACTGCACGAAGGCGCGTGCGGTGGCTGCAAGATGCAGCACCTGCATGCCAGCTCGCAGGTGGCGATCAAGCAGCGCGTGCTGGAGGACAACCTCTGGCATCTGGCCAAGGTCAAGGCCGAGATGCTGCTGCGTCCGATTGAGGGGCCGGCCTGGGGCTACCGCTACCGCGCGCGCCTGTCGGTGCGCTTCGTGCACAAGAAGGGCGTGGTGCTGATCGGCTTTCACGAGCGCAAGAGCCGCTACGTGGCCGACATGCAGGTCTGCCGTGTGCTGCCGCCCCATGTGAGCAACCTGCTCATGCCCTTGCGCGAGCTGATCTACGGCATGGACGCGCGCGAGACCTGCCCGCAGATCGAACTGGCCTGCGGCGACGACGTGACCGCCCTGGTGCTCCGGCATCTGGAGCCCCTGAGTGATGACGATCTGGCCCGGCTGCGCGCTTTCGGTCAGCAGAACGGCGTGCAATGGTGGTTGCAGCCCAAGGGTCCGGACACGGTCCGGCTGCTGGACGAGGGCGGGGCGCAGCTGAGCTACCGCCTGCCCGAGTTCGGCATCACCATGCCCTTCAAGCCGACCGACTTCACGCAGGTCAATCCGCACATCAACCGGGTGCTGGTGGCGCGTGCGCTGCGCCTGCTGGACGCTCAGAAGAGCGAACGGGTGATCGACTGGTTCTGCGGTCTGGGCAACTTCACCCTGCCAATTGCCACGGGCGCCGGCGAGGTGCTGGGTATCGAGGGCAGCGAGTCACTGGTGGCGCGCTCGCGTGAGAACCTCGCGTTCAACCAGCAGGGGCGCCCGTCACCGTTGGCGCCCACGAGCTTCGTGGCGCGCAACCTGTTCGAGATGACGCCCGAGATGCTGGTGGCCGACGGTGTGGCGGACAAATGGCTGGTGGACCCGCCTCGGGAGGGGGCGTTTGCGCTGTCCAAGGCGCTGGCCGACCTGCACCAGCAGCCTGAGCTGCGCGCAGGCTGGACGCCGCCCAGGCGAATTGTCTACGTGAGCTGCAACCCGGCCACGCTGGCGCGCGACGCCGGCCTGCTGGTGCACCAGGCGGGGTACCGCTGCACGGCGGCGGGGGTGGTCAACATGTTCCCGCACACCGCACACGTCGAAAGCATGGCGGTGTTCGAACTGCCCTGAGGCTCAGCCGGCCTCGGTGTGGGCCCGGGGCGTCAGGATCTTTGGGTCTTGGCGTCGCCGGACGACCTGGTGGTCGGGGTCTTGTCGGCTGCCTTCTTCCCGGAGGATGACTTCGCATCACTCGAAGTGTGTTCGTCCTGGGCCGCTGTGTCCTCTTGTTCGACCAGCTCTTCACCAGAGGGCGACTCGATGGCGGACGGCATGCCGACAATCTGGTTGTCGCGCATGTACTGGTCCATCTCCTTCCAGCCAGCGAACACGGAGGCCTTGCCGGCCTTGGGGTTGGTCTTGAAGCAGTCCTCGATGCTGCGGATCGCGTGGCGGCAGGCGCTGCCGATGGCATGCGCCTCGGCCTGCTTGCGCTCCGCCACCTGGGTGGCGCTTTCGATGCCCAGTGCGTCGCAGCCGGCCAGCAGGGCGGCGCAGAGGCAGAGGGGCAGGGCAAGGTGTCGCATGGTGCTTGAACGAGGTTTGTCTCTGTTTTCGGCGGGGCGGACGAGAACTTGAGCGCGTGCAGGCATGAAAAAGGGGACCCGGAGGTCCCCTTGTGTCGTCCGTGCAGTCCGACGGATCAGTCGTCGCCGCCCATGATGCCGAACAGCGCCAGCAGGTTCTGGAACACCGCGAAGATGTCGATGAACAGCTGGGTGGCGGCCACGATGTAGTTGGTCTCGCCGCCGTCAATGATGTTCTTCACGTCGTAGAGCATGTACAGGCTGAACACCAGCGTGCTCAGGGCGGTCAGGGCCAGCATCATGGCCGAGCTGCCGATGAAGACGTTGACTACCGCGGCGATCAGGATGGCGATCATGCCGGCGAACAGCCAGCGGCCCATGCCGCTGAGGTCGCGCTTGATCACGGTGGCCAGCGTGGCCATGGTGAAGAACACGCCGGCGGTGCTGGCGAAGGCGGCCATCACCAGCGTGGTGCCGTTGCCCATGCCCAGCACCACGCCCAGCAGGCGCGAGAGCATCAGGCCCATGAAGAAGGTGAAGGCCATCAGGATGGCCACGCCCGCACCGGAGTTGCGGAAGCGGTAGATGGCGAACTGGAAGGCCATCATGCCGCCGATGAACAGCACCATGCCGACGATGCCGCCAATGTTGCGGGTGATGCCGGTGCTCACGCCGATCCAGGCGCCCAGCACGGTCGGAAGCAGACACAGGGCCAGCAGCCAGTAGGTGTTGCGCAGCACCTTGTTGCGCTCGGCGCTGAGGGCGCCCGCAGTGCCTTGGTATTGGGTGAAGTCGGTCATGGTCTCTCCTGTTGGTCGGCGGAAGGCCGCGTGCGGCGCATTGTAGGGCGGTGCTCGCTGGCGTGTGGAAAGTGCTGCCGAGCCACCGCAGGGTGAGAACAGTTTTGATCGCCAGTTCTGCAATGAACGCGTTATCGTTCGCCTTTCATTCCATTTTCTGCAGGATTGCTTCCATGAAAACCAAAGCCGTGCTCGAACTCGCCGACGTCAAGGCCATTGCCGCCGCCGCCGAAGCCGAAGCCATGAAAAACCAGTGGGCCGTCACCATCGCCATCGTGGACGACGGCGGTCATCTGCTCTGGCTGCAGCGCCTGGACGGCGCGCCGGCGATGTCCTCGCACATCGCGCCGGCCAAGGCCCACACGGCTGCGCTCAGCCGCAAGGAGAGCAAGGTCTATGAGGATGTCATCAACCAGGGCCGCACCTCGTTCCTGAGCGCACCGACGGTGCAGGGCCTGCTCGAAGGCGGCGTGCCGGTGATCAAGGACGGCCAGTGCATCGGCGCGGTGGGCGTCAGCGGCGTGAAGTCCAGCGAGGACGCCCAGATCGCCAAGGCGGGCATCGCGGCGATCGGTCTGTGATCTGAAAAAACGCCTGGCTAACGGGGCCTTCGGCCCCCTGGCTGGCGAAAAACGACGCTCGGGGAATTGCTCATACCCCGGGTCGCCCCACGATTGAAAAAAGTGTCCTGGTCGGGTGGCTCACTTGGTCAGGATGAGCTTGCCCTGGCGGGTGGTTTGCAGGCGGTAGACCGCGCCGTTGTGTTCGATGGCCACCTGCGACCGGCCCTGCAGCACCGACTGGCTGCTGAGCACGGGCGCAGCGGCCGAGGCGGACGCCGTTGCGGGGGCCGTGACCGGGCTGGTCGCCACGGGAGTGGAGGTGGTCGGACGGGTCATGGCTGTGCGGGCTCCGTGATGAAACCGATCTTGCGCACGCCCGCGCGCTGGGCGCTGGCCATGGCCAGTGCCACGCGTTCGTAGCGCACGTCCTTGTCGCCGCGCATGTGCAGCTCGGGCTGTGGCTCCATGGCCGCGATCTGCGACAGGCGGGTGGTCAGCTCGGCGTCGGCGATGGGCGTTTCGTTCCAGTAGTAGGCGCCCGAGGCGTCGACCGACAGGCGGACGTTTTCCGGCTTGTCGACCAGCTTTTCATTGCTGGCGCGGGGCAGGTCGACCTTGACCGCGTGCTTGATGACCGGCACGGTGATGATGAAGATGATGAGCAGCACCAGCATGACGTCGATGAACGGGATCATGTTGATCTCCGCCATCATTTCGTCGCTGTCGTCCTGGGTTCCGATGGCCATGGGGACTCCTTGATCAGGCCTTCTTCATCGGCAGCACCTTGGCGTCGGCGCCGGAGCTGACGCGGGCGCCGGTGACGAAGTAGGCGTGCAGGTCGTGGGCAAAGCGGTTGAGCCGGTGCAGGATGGCCTTGTTGCCGCGCACCAGGGCGTTGTAGCCCAGCACCGCGGGGATGGCGACCAGCAGGCCGAGCGCGGTCATGATCAGCGCCTCGCCGATGGGGCCGGCCACCTGGTCGATGCTGACCTGGCCGGCGGCGCCAATACCCAGCAGGGCGTGGTAGATGCCCCAGACGGTGCCGAACAGGCCCACGAAGGGCGCGGTGGACGCGATGGAGGCGAGCACGGTCAGGCCGCTCTGGGCCTTGGCGATGTGGTCGTCCAGCGTGCGGCGCAGGCAGCGCTCGATCCAGTCGCTCACGTCCAGGCTGTCGTGCAGCTGCGGGGCCTGCCGGCCGTCCTTGTGAAGGATGTGGCGCTGGGCTTCACGGCCTTCGACCGCCAGGGCACGGAAGGGGTTGTTGTCGGCGGCGCCGAGCTTGTCCAGCCCCTCGGCGAAATCGGCGCTGTGCCAGAAGCCTTCGCTGGCCTTGGCCTGCTGGCGCTGGGCGCGCTGGTCCAGCACCTTCCAGAGAATGATGATCCAGGTGGCCAGCGACATGACCAGCAGCACCAGGGCGACGGTGCGGGTGACGGCGTCGCCTTGAGACCAGACGTGGGCCAGGCCCGAGCTTGCGAGAGGAGTGTCCATGGGAAGAAAGGGTCGAAAAGTGAAGAGCAAAAGGCGCCACCGCGTCAGTCGAGCACAAAGGTGACGGGCACGACGTACCACATGGCTTCGGGCACACCGGCCCGTTTGCCAGGCACATAGCGCCAGCGGAGCACGGTCTGGACCGCGGTTTCGTCCAGACGAGGGAAACCGCTGGATTTTTGGACTTCGGCACGGGTGGCAAGACCGTCCGTGCTGATATGCACCCGGACCATGACGCGACCTTGTTCGCCGAGTCGCTTTGACAGTGGAGGGTAGGGTGGCTGAGGGTTGTTCAGGTAGCTGGCGTCGCTGGAGGGCAGTTCCACCTTGGGTGGCGCGAGCGGTGCCGGCGCCGCCACCGGAGCAGCCGCGACCGGTTCGGTGACCGCCGGCTGTGGCTCGGGGGGCGCACTGACCACGCCGGTGGGCGCTTCGGGGGCCGGGGTCGGGTCCGGAATGGCCAGAGGCATCGGTGCCTGCTTCACCACGCGCTGCACAGGCGCTACCGGCTTGGGGGCCGGCTGTGGCTTGGGCGGGGTGGGCTCTGGCGTGACCTGGGGCTGTGGCGGCTCGATCAGTTCGGCCATCACCGCCACGGGCACCACCAGTTCCACGGCGCGCCGCAGCAGGCCGGTCTGCAGGGCCCAGAGGCCCAGCACGTGAAAGCCGATGACGGCGGCCACGATGAACAATCGGCGGTCCATGGGAGCTGGGTTGGAACGTGCCTCGCGTGCTTTGCCGGCAGACGGTGCCGGAGGGACGGTAAGGCCAAGAGCGGCGGAACTCATAGTGTAGGTGTCGTCGGAACGGAGCCGGTCCTTGTCAGGGGCGGAACACCCACCACAGAGCGCCCAGCAGCAGGGCAAGGCTGACGAAGAGGGTGGTCAGGGTTCCGGTCATTGTGAGCTCTCTGGTGAACGCGTTGGGCCGAAAAACGATGTGTTGATTATAAATGAGAATGGTTCGTATTCTGTGGATTGGGCAAAAATTTTCTGCTCAGGGGCGAGGCTGCAGAAGCGCAGGCCCCAGGTCTTCAAGCGTGCGGCAGCCGCACAGTGCCATGGCGATCTCCAGCTCGTCGCAGATCAGACGCAGCACCTGGGCGACGCCGGTCGCGCCGGCGTTCGCCAGCCCGTGCAGCACCGGCCGGCCGACCAGCACCGCGCTGGCGCCCAGCGCCAGGGCCTTGAGGACGTCGGTGCCGCGGCGCACGCCGCCATCGACCAGCACGGGCACGCGACCCGCCACCGCGGCTACGACCTCGGGCAGCAGGGCGGCGGTGGCGGGCAGGGTGTCCAGGGTGCGGCCGCCGTGGTTGGAGACGATCACGCCGCTCGCGCCGTGTTCGACCGCCAGATGGGCGTCGTCCGGGTGGGTGATGCCTTTGAGCAGGATGGGCAGCCGAGTGACCGAGCGCAGCCAGGCCAGGTCCTCCCAGGTCGGGGCGTGTTCCGCCAGGCCGCCGCACAGGCCAGGGCCGCCAGCCGCCATGGCAACGCCATCCGGCAGGTTGACCGCCGCCACCCCGGGGGGCAGCTGGAAACCGGTGCGGCGCTCCTGGTCGCGGCTGCCCTGCACGGGGGCGTCCACCGTGAGCACCAGGGCCTCGTAGCCCGCAGCCTCGGCGCGCGCCACCAGCGACCGCGTCAGACCGCGGTCGGGCTGCAGGTAGAGCTGGAACCACAGCGGTCCTCGGGCGGCCTCGCCTTGAGCGAGGCGGGCCACTTCCTCCAGCGGTACCGAGGCCTGCGTGCTCAGCACATAGCCCAGCCCCATCACCGCCGCCGCCAGCGCGCTGGCCCGTTCACCCTGGGGGTACGCCAGCCGCTGGTAGGCCATGGGGGCGACCAGCAGCGGATGCGCCAGTTCCCGGCCGAGCAGCGTGCGGCGGGTGTGGCCGCCAGAAAGTGGCCGCATCACCCGGGGGCGCAGCTGCAGGCGCTGCCAGGCGGTGCAGTTGTCACGCAGCGTGATTTCGTCGGCGGCGCCCCCAAACAGGTAGGCCCAGGCGCCGGCGTCCATGCGCTCCTGCGCCAGGCGTTCGTGGTCGGCGAGCGTGACCGGTTCTGTCATGTTTCGGCCCACATGCGCAGAAGGTTGTGGTACGTACCGGTCAGGCCCGTCGTTTCGGTGGTCTCGCCGTGGCGCTGGCGCAGCGCCAGCAGGTTCATGTCGAGTTCGTAGAGCAGGCGGCGCTGCTCGTCGCTGCGCACCATGCTCTGCACCCAGAGGAAGCAGGCCAGGCGCTCGCCGCGCGTGACCGGTGTGACCTGGTGCAGGCTGGTGCCGGGGTAAAGCACGGCGTGGCCGGCGGGCAGCTTGACGCCACGGGTGCCGTAGGTGTCGCTGACCGTGAGCTCGCCGCCGTCGTACTCGCCGGGGTCGTTCAGGAACACGGTGCAGGAGACGTCGGTGCGCACGTACTCGGTGCCGGCGGCCGTGGCCTTGAGGCGCACGGCGTTGTCGATGTGGTTGCCGTAGGTGTTGTGCTCGCCGCCGTAGCGGTTGATGCGCGGAGTGAAGATGCGCAGCGGCAGCGCGGCGCTGAAGAACAGGGCGGAGCGGTTCAGGCCGTCCAGCACCATCTGCCGGACGCGGGTCGCGGCTTCGCAGTCGTGCGGCAGCTGCTGGTTGTTTTTGACGGTGAGCGCCTGCGGGCCGGCGCTGTCGCGGCCATCGGCCCAGGGGGCGCTGCGCAGCAGGTCGCGCGCGGTGCGGATGTCGTCGGGCGACAGGATGTCGGGCAGGGTCAGCAGCATCGTGGGATCGGGCCGGTATGTGTCCGGGTCTTGCAGTGGAGGCTTTCAGTGGAAAAGCCGCCCGGCTTGCGCGGGGCGGCTGTGAGGGCCTGGGTTTGAAATCAGAACTTCAGGCTGGCGGTCACCTGCAGCGTGCGACCGGCACCCGGGATGTAGTGCGCCGGGTAGAGCTGGTCCGCGTAGAGCTTGTCGGTGGCGTTGGCCAGGTAGGCCTTGATCGAGAGGCGTTCGAAGTCGAACGTGTACTCGGCCATCAGGTCGACGGTGGTGTAGGACGGCACCTTGAAGGCGACGCGGGTCGGGCTCTGCGAGCTGCGGAAGTTCAGGCCGGCGCCCATGCGCAGGCGGGGCGTGACCTGGTAGGTGCTCCACACGGTGCCGCTGTGTTCGGGCGTGAGGGCCGGGCGGTCGCCGGGGCGCTCGCCGATGGCCGACTGCGCGCAGGCGCCGGTGGCCGGGCAGGGGGCGGCCTTGTCGACGCGCGCCACTGGCAGCCACATGTAGGAGCCGTAGACCTCCCACTGCGGGGTCAGGCGGCCGGTGATGTCGGCCTCAAAACCCGCCACATGGCGCTTGCCGCTGAGCACCGTGACCGGCAGGTCCGGGTCGGTGTTGCGCTCGTTGGTCTTGGTCGAGCGGAAGATAGCCAGGCGGGTGGAGAAACGCTTGTCCGTCGAGTCGAGCTTGGCGCCGAGTTCGAGGTTGACGCTCTTTTCCGGATCGGTGTCGGCGTTGGAGGCGCTCAGCGAGTAGGCGTCGCCCGAGGTGTTGAACGACGAACCGGCCGACACGTGGAAGGAGTGCAGCGGGGTCGGCTGGAACAGCGCGCCGATGCGCGGGCTGAACTCGGAGACGTGCATGCGGTACTTGGTGGCCGTGACCGGGCCGGGGGCGGCGTCCGGGATGGCGTTGATGTCGTAGTCGCCGTTGAGGTTGTCGTAGCGCACGCCGCCGACGACCTTCCAGGCCGGAGCGACCTGGATCACGTCCTGCACGTAGGCGCCGACGCCGGTGGCCACATAGGCGTTGTTCACGCGCAGCACGCGGCTGGCTTCGTTCACCGAGGCGCCGTCTTCCGGGGTGCCGACGGTGGTGGTGGGCTTGGTGATGGTGACGCCACCCTGTGCGGCCGAGCGCGCGGCGTAGACCGTGCGTTCCTCGCGGGAGACATCGACACCGGCGATCAGCTCGTGCTTCACGCCCAGGGCGTCGAACTTGGTGCTGAAGTCCGACTGCGCCTGCACCGAGTCGAGCTTCTGGATCTTCAGGTGGGTGCCGCGGGTGAGCACGGTGCCGGGGCCGAAGTTGTCCAGGCTGACCGAGGTCGGGCAGTTCGGGTTGGTGATGGCACCGGTCTGCTGGTTCACGCCCTGCGTGCAGAAGCGGATCGCGCCCGAGCGCAGGTCGCGGTCGAACTTGCCCACGCGCACCTGGGTCTTGAGTTCGCTGTCGCGGCTGAAGCGGTGGGTGTGGGCCAGGCCGGCGATGGTGGCGCTGGAGTCGTTGTAGTCGCTGGCCAGGCCGTAGTTGGTGTCGGGGTCGACCGGGAGCAGCGTGCGGTCGTTGGAACCGCGGGCCGGGGCAATGAACGGCATGCCGTAGTTGACGCCGTTGTTGTTGTCCAGGTAGTAGAGGCTGGCGAGGAATTCGTCGCGCTCGCCGATGCCGGTGCGGTAGGCCACCGCCATGCCGCGTTTGTCCAGGCTGGCGCCGCTGCCGTTGTTGTCGGCCTTGGTGGCCATGGCGTTCAGGCGCAGCGCGGAGCTTTCGCCGGTCTTGATGTTGAAGTCACCGGTGGCGCGCACGTACTTGTGGTTGCCCAGGGTGAGGTCGACCTGGTGCTCGTCGATCAGCCGGGGCACCTTGGACACCTGGTTGACGGCGCCTCCGGTGGAGCCACGGCCGAACAGCATCGAGGCCGAGCCGCGCAGCACTTCCATGCGGTCCATGGCGAAGGTGTCGCGGTCGTAGATGGCCGGGTCGCGCATGCCGTCGATGAACAGGTCGCCGGTGGCCTGCAGGGCGAAGCCGCGCAGGCGGATGTCTTCCTCGCCACCCTCGGCGGCCAGGAAGGTGATGCCGGCGGTGTTCTTGAGCGCTTCCTTGACGGTGTCGAGGTTGCGGTCGTCGATCAGGCGTTCGGTCACGACGGTGACCGACTGCGGGATGTCGCGCAGTTGCTGCTTGCCCTTGCCGATGGTGGTTTCGGTGGCCTGCAGTGCGTCCTTGCCTTCGGGGGCCAGGGCCTTCTCTCGCACGACCACAGTGGGCAGCTGTTTGTCTTCGCTGGCGGGGGCGGTCTGGGCCAGGGCGCCAAAGGAGCTGGCCAGCAGCATGGCGCCCAGGGGCAGCATCACGCTGGATGCGGCGGGCAGGTGGGAAGAGGGAGTGGGGTTGGGGCGGCCGGCACGGGCGCGCAGGTTCTTGCGACGTTGGGACATGGAAGCTCGGGTCGAACAGGTTGTCGGCTGGCTTCAACGCAAGGCGCTGTGGCTGGCTGGATTCTCAATGATATTGCAAACAAAAACGATTCTCAATAAAGTATTTACCGGGCAGACATTTTTTTGCGCTATTTGTAGCAAGCAGTCCACACCAGCCAAGCCTGTCGCCGGGATTGGAGATTGCTGCATAGCAGCACAGGCTATCGGCCCGATGTAAACTATCAATGCTGAAAATTGATAGATGTCGACTATGATTCACCCCGTCGCGATATCCATCGCTTCCCGTTTCCGATTCCCTTCAACCTCTTCACAGGAAAGACCATGTCCATGATCAACGCGCTGTCCATCATCAACACGCAAGTGCAGCCCTTCAAGACCACCGCCTTCGTCAACCGCACCGGCAAGGGCGAGTTCATCGAAGTGACCGAGAAGAGCCTGCAGGGCAAGTGGTCCGTGCTGATCTTCATGCCGGCCGCCTTCACCTTCAACTGCCCGACCGAGATCGAGGACGCCGCCGACAACTACGCCGAGTTCCAGAAGGCCGGCGCCGAGGTCTACATCGTCACGACAGACACCCACTTCTCGCACAAGGTGTGGCACGAGACCAGCCCCGCCGTGGGCAAGGCCAAGTTCCCCCTGGTCGGCGACCCGACGCACCAGCTGACCCGCGCCTTCGGCGTGCACATCGAAGAAGAAGGCCTGGCCCTGCGCGGCACCTTCGTGATCAGCCCCGAAGGCGTGATCAAGACGATGGAAGTGCATTCCAACGAAATCGCCCGCGACGTCAAGGAAACCGTGCGCAAGCTCAAGGCCGCCCAGTACACCGCGGCCAACCCCGGTCAGGTGTGCCCCGCCAAGTGGAACGAAGGCGCCAAGACCCTGGCCCCCTCGCTGGACCTGGTCGGCAAGATCTGATCCCCGCTGAGTGTTGAGCGTCGGGCGTTCGGCGGCCATTCGCCGAGCGCCCTTCCCCCAACGCTTCGCGCGCCGCGCACCGCATTCAAGGAGTTCCCCATGCTCGACGACACCCTCAAAGCCCAGTTACAGCAATACCTCGGCATGCTGCGTCAGCCCATCACGCTGATCGCGTCTCTGGACGAGAGCAGCACCGGCGCCGAGATGCGCGAGCTGCTGCAGACCATCGCCGGTCTGTCGGACAAGGTGAGCCTGGACACCTCGGGCAACGACGCCCGCAAGCCGTCCTTCGTGATCGCCCGCGCCGGCGAAACCACCGGCGTGCGCTTTGCTGGCCTGCCGCTGGGCCACGAGTTCACCTCGCTGGTGCTGGCACTGCTGTGGACCGGTGGCCACCCGCCCAAGGTCGAGCAGGACGTGATCGACTCGATCAAGGCACTCGACGGCGAGTACAGCTTCGAGGTCTACATGTCCCTGACCTGCCACAACTGCCCGGACGTGGTGCAGGCGCTGTCGCTCATGGCCATCGTCAACCCGAAGATCAAGACCGTGTTGATCGAGGGCGGCGCCTTCCAGCAGGAAGTGACCGAGCGCGAGATCATGGCCGTGCCCATGGTGTTCATGAACGGCCAGGTGTTCGCCTCGGGCCGCATGAGCGTCGAAGAGATCGTCGCCAAGCTCGACACGAAATCGGGTGAGCGCGAAGCCGCCAAGCTCAACGCCAAGGACGCCTACGACGTGCTGATCGTCGGTGGTGGCCCTGCCGGTGCCGCGGCGGCCGTGTACGCGGCGCGCAAGGGCATCCGTGTGGGCATCGCGGCCGAGCGCATGGGTGGACAGGTGAACGACACCATGGCCATCGAGAACTACATCTCGGTGCTGGAAACCGACGGCCCGAAGTTCGCCGCAGCACTCGAAGCCCAGGTGCGCCACTACGAGGTGGACGTGATGAACCTGCAGCGCGCCGAGAAGTTGATCCCAGCCAGCGAGCCGGGTGGTCTGGTGCAGGTGCAGATGGAGAACGGCGGCGTGCTCAAGGCGCGCAGCGTGATCCTGTCGACTGGCGCGCGCTGGCGCAACGTCAACGTGCCGGGCGAGCAGGAGTACAAGAACAAGGGCGTGGCCTACTGCCCGCACTGCGACGGCCCGCTGTTCAAGGGCAAGCGCACGGCGGTGATTGGTGGCGGCAACTCGGGCGTGGAAGCGGCCATCGACCTGGCCGGCATCGTGCAGCACGTGACCCTGATCGAGTTCGCCGACCAGCTCAAGGCCGACGCGGTGCTGGTGAGCAAGCTCAAGAGCCTGCCCAACGTCACCATCCATGTGAACGCGCAGACCACCGAGATCACCGGCGACGGCAGCAAGGTCAACGGCCTGAAGTACAAGGACCGCGTGAGCGGTGAGGAACACCTCGTCGCGCTGGAAGGCGTGTTCGTGCAGATCGGTCTGGTGCCCAACACCGAGTTTCTCAAGGGTACGGTCGAGCTCAGCCGCTTCGGCGAAATCGTGGTGGACGCCAAGGGCCACACCAACGTGGAAGGCGTGTTCGCCGCGGGCGACTGCACCACGGTGCCGTACAAGCAGATCGTGATCGCCGCGGGCGAGGGCGCCAAGGCCGCGCTCAGCGCGTTCGACCACCTGATCCGTCAGCCTGCGGCTGCGCCAGCCCCTGCTGCCGTGGCAGCCTGAACCCCACAACAAAGGCGTCGTCGGGAAAAAGAAAAGGGCCACCGTGTGAACGGTGGCCCTTTCTCATGGCAAGGTCAGAAACTCAGTGACCCGATGCGCCCGAGGCACCGATGCCGGTTTCGGAGCGGACCTGCTGGGCCAGGAAGCCCGCGCGGTCCTGCTTGGCACGGGCGCTGTTGTCCAGGATGGAGAACAGCCAGATGCCGACGAAACCGATGGTCATGGAGAACAGGGCCGGCGAGGTGTAGGGGAACAGCGCCGAGCCCTTGGGGTTGCCCAGCGTGGCTTCCCACACCGAGGGCGACACGACGGTCAGTGCGACCGACGAGATCAGTCCCAGGAAGCCACCGATCACCGCGCCCTTGGTGGTGCAGTCCTTCCACAGCACGCTCATGAAGAGCACCGGGAAGTTGGCCGAGGCCGCAATCGCGAAGGCCAGCGACACCATGAATGCGATGTTCTGCTTCTCGAAGGCAATACCCAGCACCACAGCGATGATGCCCAGGCAGATCGTGGTGATCTTGGAGACGCGCAGTTCGTCGGCGCTGTTGGCCTTGCCCTTCTTGATCACGGTGCCGTAGATGTCGTGCGACACGGCCGAGGCGCCCGAGAGCGTCAGGCCGGCCACCACGGCCAGGATGGTCGCGAAGGCCACGGCCGAGATGAAGCCCAGGAACACGTTGCCGCCCACGGCGTTGGCCAGGTGCACCGCCGCCATGTTGTTGCCGCCCATCAGGCCGCCTTTGGCGTCCAGGAAGTCGGGGGTGGTCAGCACGAAGGTGATGGCGCCGAAGCCGATGATGAAGGTCAGCAGGTAGAAGTAGCCGATCCAGCCGGTGGCCCACATCACGGACTTGCGCGCTTCCTTGGCTGAAGGCACGGTGAAGAAGCGCATCAGGATGTGCGGCAGGCCGGCGGTGCCGAACATCAGCGCCATGCCGAAGCTGATGGCGGAGATCGGGTCCTTCACGAAGTTGCCTGGGCCCATGATGGACTGGCCTGCGGCGGTGGCGGCCTCGGCGACCTTGCCGTCCTTGAGCGCCAGATCGGTCTTGATCTGCACCGCGCCGGCAAACATCGCCTCGGGGCTGAAGCCGAAGTGCCACAGCACCATGAAGGCCATGAACGAGGCGCCGCCCAGCAGCAGGCAGGCCTTGATGATCTGCACCCAGGTGGTGGCCGTCATGCCGCCGAACAGCACGTAGACCATCATCAGCGCGCCGACGATGATCACGGCGATGTAGTACTCCAGGCCGAACAGCAGCTTGATCAGCTGGCCCGCGCCCACCATCTGGGCGATCAGGTAGAAGGCCACCACGACCAGCGTGCCCGAGGCCGCGAAGATGCGGATCGGCTTCTGCTCGAAGCGGAAGGCCGCCACATCGGCGAAGGTGAACTTGCCCAGGTTGCGCAGGCGCTCAGCCATCAGGAAGGTGATGACGGGCCAGCCGACCAGGAAGCCGATGGAGTAGATCAGGCCGTCAAAACCCGAGGCCATCACCGCGGCAGAGATGCCGAGGAACGAAGCCGCGGACATGTAGTCGCCGGCGATCGCCAGGCCGTTCTGGAAGCCGGTGATGCCGCCACCGGCGGTGTAGAAGTCGGCCGCGCTCTTGGTCTTGGCGGCTGCCCACTTGGTGATGAACAGCGTGAACACCACGAACAGCGCGAACATCGTGATCGCGGTCCAGTTGGTGGCCTGCTTCTCGGCCTGGCCCAGGTCGGCGCCGGCGGCCAGAGCCGCGGCAGAAACGGCGAACAGCGAGGCGAGGGTCAGGGCGGGGCGCAGCAAGGTGCGGGCGTTCATTTGTGCACCTCGGTGATGATGGCGTGGGAGAGGTCGTCGAACTCGCTGTTGGCGCGGCGGACGTAGATCGCAGTGATCACGATGGTGAACAGGATCACCCCGAAACCGACAGGGATACCCACCGTCATGACGCCTTCGCCCAGGCGCTGCGACAGCCACTCCTTGTTGAAGGCCACCAGCAGGATGAAACCGTAGTAGACGATCATCATGGCGGCGGTCAGCCACCAGCCGAAGCTGGAACGCTTGCGCCTGAGTTGCTGGTATTTGGGGTTGTCCAGGATGCGCTGGACCATCTTGTCTTCCATGGAGTCCTCCTTTGGATGGAAACGCCCCGGAGGCTATGTGGGCCCTCTTGCCTAGGACTTACCCTTGGATTACCGCAGCTGACGGGTCGCAGCAATTTAGCTGTAAGGAAGCGCAACCAAAGTCCGCCACGTAGTACCTGGGAATCTGGTTTCCAGGTGCGCACATCGTGGCGGTTCACCCCCGCCGGAACGGCAAGTGCATCACGTAGAGGAGATGACTTTCATGACAAGCGACAACAATGCAAAGGCCTACTGGAGCGCCACACTGGGTCTGCTGACCAAGGTACTGGTGATCTGGTTCCTGGTCTCTTATGGCGCTGGCATCCTGTTCGCGCCGATGCTCAACGGTATCAAGCTGGGCGGGTATCCCGTCGGGTTCTGGTTTGCCCAACAAGGCTCGATCTATGTGTTCATCGCGCTGATCTTCTGGTACGCCAAGAAGATGGGCGAGATCGACCGCAAGTTCGGCATGCAAGAAGACTAAAAGGAAGACCACCATGGATCTCCAAACCACTACCTATCTCTTCGTCGGATTGAGCTTCGCGCTGTACCTTGGCATCGCCTTCTGGGCACGCGCTGGCAGCGTCTCCGAGTTCTACGTGGCCGGCGGCGGCGTGCACCCCATCACCAACGGCATGGCCACGGCTGCCGACTGGATGTCGGCCGCTTCGTTCATCTCGATGGCCGGTCTGATCTCCAACATGGGCTACGGCGGCGCCGTGTTCCTTATGGGCTGGACCGGTGGCTACGTGCTGCTGGCCTGCCTGCTGGCACCGTACCTGCGCAAGTTCGGCAAGTTCACCGTGCCCCAGTTCATCGGTGACCGCTACTACTCGCAGATGGCCCGCACCACCGCAGTGGTGTGCCTGCTGGTCGCTTCCACCACCTACATCATCGGCCAGATGACCGGTGTGGGCGTGACCTTCTCTCGTTTCCTGGGTGTGTCCAGCGAAACCGGCATCTACATCGGCCAGGCCATCGTGTTCTTCTACGCGGTGTTCGGCGGCATGAAGGGCATCACCTACACCCAGGTGGCCCAGTACATTGTGCTGATCCTGGCGTATGTGGTCCCGGCGTTGTTCATCTCCCTGAACCTGACCGGCAACTTCCTGCCGCAGCTGGGCCTGGGTTCCTCCCTGGCCGGTACCGACGTGTCCCTGCTGGCCAAACTGGACCAGGTGGTGACCGATCTGGGCTTCACTCAGTACACCACCAGCTCGGCCGGTTCGATGCTGAACATGTTCTTCTACACCGTGTCGCTGATGATCGGTACCGCGGGTCTGCCGCACGTGATCGTTCGCTTCTTCACGGTGCCGAAGGTGGCCGATGCCCGCGCCTCTGCCGGCTGGGCCCTGGTCTTCATCGCGCTGCTGTACACCACCGCTCCTGCGGTGGGCGCCATGGCCCGCCTGAACCTGTTCGGCACCACCAACACCGCCGTGGGCATCGGCACCAATGCCGAAGGCCAGATGGCTGTGAAGGCTGATGTGGTCAAGGCCAACGGCGACCTGTTCGCTGCCGAAGCCAGCCTGAAGTACGACGAGCGTCCGGAGTGGATGAAGCGCTGGGAAAAGACCGGTCTGCTGAAGTTCGAGGACAAGAACGGCGACGGCCGCATCCAGTTCTACAACGATGCGACCAAGAACGACGCCGTCAAGGCCAAGGCCGAAGCCGCTGGCTGGAAGGGGAATGAGCTGACCGTGAACGCCGACATCATCGTGCTGGCCAACCCGGAAATCGCTCAACTGCCCAACTGGGTGATCGCGCTGGTCGCCGCCGGTGGTCTGGCCGCGGCGCTGTCCACCGCGGCCGGCCTGCTGATGGCCATCTCTTCGGCTGTGTCTCACGACCTGATCAAGGGTGTGTTCAACCCGAACATCTCCGAGAAGGGCGAGCTGCTGGCTGGCAAGGTCGCCATGGCCGTGGCCATCGTGATCTCCGGCTGGCTGGGTCTGAACCCGCCGAGCTTCGCGGCCGGCACCGTGGCCCTGGCGTTCGGTATCGCCGCCTCGACGATCTTCCCCGCCATCATGATGGGCATCTTCAGCAAGACCATCAACGACAAGGGCGCTACCGCCGGCATGATCGCTGGCCTGTTGGTCACGCTGTTCTATGTGTTCGCACACAAGGGCATCTTCTTTATCAAGGGCACCGAGTTTGTCGACATGATCGGCGGAGCGAACAGCTTCTTCACGATCACGCCGGAAGCCTTCGGTACCGTGGGTGCCATCGTGAACTTCGCTGTGGCCTACTTGGTCAGCAAGGTGAGCAAGCCGGTCCCGGCCCACATCGCAGCGCTGGTCGAGTCGGTGCGCGTGCCCAAGGGCGCCGGCGGTGCCGTGGCCCACTGACGCCAGGCCTGAGCGCGAGGGCTACCCCTCCCTGACAGAACCCCGTTGGCTTGCCAACGGGGTTTTTTATTGAGGCGATACGATCCGACCCTGTTGGTCTACAACACTTTTACACAATGAGCGTCTTCATCCTCAACTGGATCTTCCTTCTGGTCCTTTTTCCCGTGGCCTTCTTCTGGCTGCGGCGGGCTTGGAGGATATTTTTCAACCGGGATTTTTCAGAGGTTGCGCTGAAGAAGGGCTTGCCGGCGCCCGATGCCGAGAAGTACGCGCCCTACGAGATGGTCATAAACCTGCTGGGCGGGATCGTGCTGGTGGCGGTGCTGGTGGCTGTGCTGGGTTTCCAGGCCCTGGAGCGGCAGGACTGGATCGCGATCGCCGGTTCCACTTTGTGGATGAAGCTGTTTGCCTCTTTTGCTCTGGGCCGCCACGCCCATGGCGGATTCGATGCCCTTGCAGCCAAAAGCAAAAAAAAATGAGGCGGGCGGGCAGAGCACCATCCTCGACCGGAGAGGCCGGTACGCTACAACTGGCGAGCCGAGCTTGAACGCTTACCGCAGACAGTAACCGCGACTGGCATAGGTCCTTTTCGCTGGGCCTGCGCGAGTGGCGCATCGCCGCCAGCTCGGTAGCCGAGCCTCAGTACGCCAGCCGCTCCGGGCGGATTTCCTGCAGGATGGTGGTGGCGATTTCTTCGATCGACTTGGTCGTGGTCGAGAGCCAGCGGATGCCTTCGCGCCGCATCATGGCCTCGGCCTCGTTCACCTCGGCCCGGCAGTTCTCCAGGCTGGCGTAGCGCGAATTGGGTCGGCGCTCGTTGCGGATCTCCGAGAGCCGCTCGGGGGCAATGGTCAGGCCGAAGATCTTCTTGCGATGGGGCATCAGCGCCGGCGGCAGTTTGCGGCGTTCGAAGTCTTCCGGAATCAGCGGGTAGTTGGACGCCTTCAGGCCATGCTGCATGGCCAGGTAGAGCGAAGTCGGTGTCTTGCCGCTTCGGCTGACGCCCACCAGGATCACGTCCGAGCCCTCCAGGTCCTTGTGGCTCTGGCCGTCGTCGTGCATGAGCGCGAAGTTGATCGCCTCGATGCGGTCGTTGTATTCCTTGCTCTTGGATGCGTCCGAGAAGCGGCCGACCCGGTGGTTGGACTTGATGCCCAGTTCCTCTTCCAGCGGTTCGACGAAGGTGCCGAACATGTCCAGCATCATGCCGTGGCAGTGCTCCTTGACCACCGCCAGCACCTCCATGTTGACCACGGTGGCGAACACCAGGGGACGCCGGCCCTCGACCTCGGCGGTGTGGTTAATCTGGCGCACGGCCTGGTGGGCCTTGTCCACGCTGTCCAGGAACGGCAGGCGCACCCGGCGGACCGTGGTCTCGAACTGGGCCAGGATGGCGTTGCCAAAGGTCTCGGCGGTGATGCCGGTGCCATCGGAGATGAAAAAGACGGTGCGGTTGGGCATGGCAGGGCTCGCTGGGGGTTCAAGAAATTTCAGGGGCACCCGGCGCTGATTTCACAGGGAAGGGCGGCGCGGGGTGATCCGGGGCTGGCGGCACCATCCTACAATCACGGGCGCCCAGATTGCTTGCCCCCTGCCCGGTGCACGACCCATAACAGAACCACAGGTCACCCGCTGGCGCATGGAGCCCCCCGGTTTTTCAACCTTAGGAGTCTTCCATGTCCAACCTGTTCGAGCCGACCGCCCTGGTCGTGCCTTTCGAAAAACTGCGAATGAACGATGTCGAGATCGTTGGCGGCAAAAACGCCAGCCTCGGCGAGATGATTTCGCAACTGCCGCAAGGCGTGAAGGTGCCCACGGGCTTCGCCACCACAGCCCATGCCTTCCGCGAGTTCCTCAAGTTCGATGGTCTGACCGACCGCATCAACGCCCGCCTGGACGCGCTCGACACCGAGGACGTGCGCGCCCTGGCCGAGGCCGGTGCCGAGATCCGCGCCATGGTCGAGAACCAGCCCTTCCCGGCCGATCTGGAAAAGGCCATCCGCGAGGAATTTGCCCGCCTGTCCGCCGGCAACCCCGATGCCTCGTTCGCGGTGCGTTCGTCTGCCACGGCCGAAGACCTGCCCGACGCCTCGTTCGCCGGTCAGCAGGAAACCTTCCTGAACGTGCACGGCATCGAGGATGTGCTGCACAAGATGAAGGAGGTGTTTGCCTCCCTGTACAACGACCGCGCCATCAGTTACCGCGTGCACAAGGGCTTCGCCCACGCCGACGTGGCCCTGTCGGCCGGTGTGCAGCGCATGGTGCGTTCCGACCTCGGCGCCGCCGGTGTGATGTTCACCATCGACACCGAGTCGGGCTTCGAGGACGTGGTCTTCATCACCTCCAGCTACGGTCTGGGTGAGACGGTGGTGCAGGGCGCCGTGAACCCCGACGAGTTCTATGTGCACAAGCCCATGCTCAAGGCCGGCAAGAAGGCCGTGATCCGCCGCAACCTGGGCAGCAAGTTGATCGAGATGGTGTTCTCCACGCCCGAGGAAAAAGCCGCGACGAAGAAGCTGGTCAAGACCTTGGACGTGCCGGTCGAGCTGCGCAACCGCTACAGCCTGACCAACGCCGAGGTCGAGCAACTGGCGCACTACGCGCTGGTGATCGAGCAGCACTACGGCCGTCCGATGGACATCGAGTGGGGCAAGGACGGCACCGACGGCCAGCTCTACATCCTGCAGGCCCGCCCCGAGACGGTGAAGAGCCAGTCGGCCGGCAAGACCGAAGTCCGCTACAAGCTCAAGGGCAAGGGCGCCGTGCTGGCCAGTGGCCGCGCCATCGGCCAGAAGGTGGGCACCGGCCCCGTGCGACTGGTGCACAACATCAGCGAGATGGACAAGGTGCAACCCGGCGACGTGCTGGTGACCGACATGACCGACCCGAACTGGGAACCGGTGATGAAGCGCGCCAGCGCCATCGTCACCAACCGCGGCGGCCGCACCTGCCACGCGGCCATCATCGCGCGCGAGCTGGGCATCCCGGCTGTGGTCGGCTGCGGCAACGCCACCGACCATCTCAAGGACGGCACGCTGGTGACGGTGAGCTGCGCCGAAGGCGACACCGGCCACATCTACGACGGCCTGCTGGAAACCGAAATCACCGAAGTCCAGCGCGGCACCATGCCCGAGGTCGACGTGAAGATCATGATGAACGTGGGCAACCCGCAGCTCGCCTTCGACTTTGCCCAGGTGCCCAACGGCGGCGTCGGCCTGGCGCGGCTGGAGTTCATCATCAACAACAACATCGGGGTGCACCCCAAGGCCATCCTAGACTACCCGGCCGTCGATGCCGACCTGAAGAAGGCGGTCGAGTCGGTGGCCCGTGGCCACGCCTCGCCGCGCGCCTTCTACGTCGACAAGGTGGCCGAGGGCGTGGCGACGATTGCCGCCGCGTTCTGGCCCAAGCCCGTCATCGTGCGCCTGTCGGATTTCAAGTCCAACGAGTACCGCAAGCTGGTCGGTGGCAGCCGCTACGAGCCGGACGAGGAGAACCCGATGCTGGGCTTCCGCGGCGCGGCACGCTACATCAGTGCGGACTTTGCCGAAGCCTTTGCCATGGAGTGCGAAGCCCTCAAGCGCGTGCGCGAGGACATGGGCCTGACCAACGTGCAGGTGATGGTGCCCTTCGTGCGCACGCTGGAGCAGGCGCGCAAGGTGACCGAGCTGCTGGCGGCCAAGGGTCTGAAGCGCGGCGAGCACGAGCTCAAGCTGATCATGATGTGCGAGATTCCGAGCAACGCGGTGCTGGCCAAGGACTTCCTGCAGTACTTCGACGGCTTCTCCATCGGCTCCAACGATCTGACCCAGCTCACCCTGGGTCTGGACCGCGACTCGGGCCTGGAACTGCTGGCTCACGACTTCGACGAGCGCGATCCAGCCGTCAAGGCGCTGCTCAAGCTGGCCATCGGCGCCTGCAGGGCCGAGGGCAAGTACGTGGGCATCTGCGGCCAGGGCCCCAGCGACCACCCGGACTTCGCGCAGTGGCTGCGCGACGAGGGCATCAGCTCGATCTCGCTGAACCCGGACTCGGTGGTCGACACCTGGCAGTTGCTGGCGTCTTCCGCCAAGTGACCGCCGGTCCTTGACCTCCGAAACGGCCGGGCTCTGCCCGGCCGTTTTGCTTTGTGCTCCAGCGTAAGGCCGGGGTCAGTGCCTGGCGCACAATCAGGCACAAAGGCGACCCCACGAGGTCGTCGCCGACCGAGGAGACGCGCATGTTTCGAGGACTGGACGCCCAACGCCTGGTGGCCCTGTTCGTGGCCGGTCTGTTGCTGTTCAACTTTCCGCTGCTCGCGCTCTGGGACCATGACATCCGCGTGCTGGGGCTGCCCCTGTTCCCGGCGGCGCTGTTCCTGATCTGGGCACTGCTCATCGGCGCGCTGGCCTGGATCGTCGAGCGTTCGCCGGACGCCGCGCCCGGCGGTGACCGCAACTGAACCATGCTGTCTGCCCCGCTGGTCATCGGTGTTTCCTTTGCCTACCTGCTGCTGCTGTTTGCGGTGGCCTACTGGGGCGACTGCCGCGCGCAGGCGGGGCGCTCGGTCATCGGCAACGCCTGGGTCTATGCGTTGTCCATGGCCGTCTATTGCACGGCCTGGACCTACTTCGGCAGCGTCGGCCGCGCCGCCAGTTCGGGCGTGTGGTTCCTGCCGATCTACCTGGGGCCCATGCTGGCCATGGTCCTGGCCTGGATGGTGGTGCGCAAGATGATCCGCATCGCGCGCACCTACCGCATCACCTCCATCGCCGACTTCATCGCCAGCCGCTACGGCAAGAGCCCGCTGCTGGCCGGGCTGGTGACGCTGATCACGCTGGTGGGCATCGTTCCCTACATCGCGCTGCAGCTCAAGGCGATTGCCAGCGGTTACGCGGTGCTCACCTCGCCGCTGGGCGAGGCGGCGGCGCCGCCGCAGCAGTGGTGGCGCGACAGCACGCTCTATGTGGCGCTGGCGCTGGCGGGGTTCACCATGGTGTTCGGCGCACGGCACCTGGACAGCACCGAACGCCACGAAGGCATGGTGGCGGCGATCGCCTTCGAGTCGGTGGTCAAGCTGGTGGCGTTTCTCGCGGTGGGGCTGTTCGTCGCCTACGGGCTGTACGACGGGCTGGGTGACCTGTTTGAAAAGGCGCGGGCGCAGGAGTCCATGCATCGGCTGCTGCAGTTTGACCAGGGCCAGCCCTTCGCCTACGCCCAGTGGACCGGGCAGACCCTGCTGGCCATGCTGTCGGTGCTCTTCCTGCCGCGCCAGTTCCAGGTCATGGTGGTGGAGAACGTTCGCGAGCAGCACCTGCGCCGCGCGGTCTGGGTGTTCCCGCTGTACCTGTTGCTGATCAACCTGTTCGTGTTGCCCATTGCCATCGGCGGCCTGATGCATTTCGGCCCGGAGCGCATGGACCCGGAAACCTTCGTGCTGTCGCTGCCTTTGTCCGAAGGCTTGAATGGTCTGGCGCTGCTGGCCTTCGTTGGTGGGCTGTCGGCCGCCACGGGCATGGTGATCGTCGAGGCCATCGCGGTGTCGACCATGCTGTGCAACGACCTGGTGATGCCGCTGCTGCTGCGCAGCCACCGCGTCGGCATGCGCTCGGCCTCCGACCTCACCGGGCTGCTGCTGCTGATCCGGCGGCTGGCCATCCTGCTGATCCTGCTGCTGGGGTACCTGTATTTCCACCTGGCGGGCGAGGCCTACGCGCTGGTGAGCATCGGCCTGATCAGCTTTGCCGCGGTGGCGCAGTTTGCACCCGCGATGCTGGGCGGCATGTACTGGAAGGGGGGGACGCAGCGCGGCGCGCTGGCAGGTCTGGTGCTGGGCTTCGGCTTCTGGGCCTACACGCTGATGCTGCCCTCGCTGGCGAAGTCGGGCTGGCTGCCAGGCGGATTTCTGGAGCATGGTCTGTTCGGTTGGACATGGATCAAACCCGAGGCCTTTCTGGGTCTGAGCGGACTCGACAACCTGACCCACTCGCTGTTCTGGAGCCTGCTGGCCAACGTCGGGGGCTATGTGGCGGTGTCGCTCTGGCGGGCACCGTCGGCGGCGGAGACCAGCCAGGCGCTGCTGTTCGTGGACGTGTTCCACCGCACCGAGGGCGCACGCCCGGTGTTCTGGCAGGGGCGCGCTCAGGTGTCCGAGCTGCAGGCCCTGATGGTGCGGTTCCTGGGAGCGGCCCGGGCCGCCCAGCTGCTTCAGGCGCATGCGCGCGACCGCGGCGTGGGGCAGGTGGCCGACATCCCGGCCGACGCGCGGCTGGTGCAATTTGTGGAAACGCAGCTGGCGGGCGCTATCGGCAGCGCATCGGCCCGGGTGATGGTGGCCTCCGTGGCCGAGGAGGAGCAGCTCGACCTCGACGACGTCATGCGCATCCTGGACGAGGCCTCGCAGCTGCGGGCCTACTCGACGGCGCTGGAGGAGAAATCGCAGTCCCTGGAGCGCGCCACCACCGAGCTGCGAGAGGCGAACGAGAAGCTGCAGAGCCTGGACCGTCTCAAGGACGACTTCATGTCGTCGGTGACACACGAGCTGCGCACGCCCTTGACATCGATCAGGGCGCTGTCGGAACTCATGAGGGACGATGACGCCATGGAGCTGGCGCAGCGGCAGCAGTTCCTGGGCATCATCGTGACCGAAGCCGAGCGCCTGAGCCGCCTGGTCAACCAGGTGCTGGACATGGCCAAGATCGAGGCCGGGCATGCGGAGTGGATCGTGGACGGGGTGGATCTGCGCGAGGTGGCCGAGCAGGCGGCCGACAGCATGGCCGAGATGTACCGGGAGCGAGGCGTGGCGCTGCAGCGGGAACTGGCCGGGCATGTGCCTCTGGTGGAGGCGGATGCCGACCGCCTGACCCAGGTGGTGCTGAACCTGCTGTCGAACGCGCTGAAGTACGCGCCGCGCGAGAACGGACAGGTGGTGTTGCGCCTGGACTGCGATGGTGGCAGCGTGCGCATCGAGGTGCAGGACAACGGCCCCGGCATTCCGCTGGACCAGCAGGCCATGGTGTTCGAGAAGTTCCGGCAGGTGGCCGGCGACGCACATTACCGGCCTGGTGGCACCGGGCTGGGGCTGCCGATCAGCCGCCAGATCGTCGAGCACTTCGGCGGTCGGATGTGGCTGCGGTCGGAACCGGGGCAGGGCGCCTGCTTCGGGTTCTCGCTGCCGTTGGCGGCCTGGCATGGACAGACAGAATCACCGAGGAGACAAGACACATGAGCACCAAGATCCTGATCGCCGACGACGAACCGAACATCCTGATCTCGCTGGAGTTCCTGATGAAGCGAGAGGGCTACGAGGTGGTGCTGGCGCGCGACGGCCAGGAGGCCATGGACGCCATCGTGCGCGAGCGCCCGGCGCTGGTGCTGCTGGACGTGATGATGCCCATCAAGACCGGCTTCGACGTCTGCTGCGAGGTGCGCGCCAACGAAGCGGTGCGCGACACGCTGATCGTCATGCTCACGGCCAAGGGGCGCGACACCGACGTGGCCAAGGGCCTCGCGCTGGGCGCCAACGCCTACATGACCAAACCGTTCTCGACCAAGGAGCTGGTGCAGAAAGTGCGGGAGCTGCTGGGGGGCGGCGCGTGAGTCTTCAGAAGAAGACCGACCCGCGCCTGTGGTGGCTGCTGGGCGCCGCCGCAGTGGCCTCCCTGCTGTGGCTGGGGGCGACCTTCGGCCTCATCGGCTCGGCCATGGAGGCGCAGGAGCGCCAGGCGGTGCTGCAGACCGTGGGAGACCGCCTGGTGCTGATCGTGCTGACCTGGGCGGCCGGCATGGGGGTGATCGGCTGGGGCCTCAAGCGCTGGTTCGACCTGTGGGTGACGCCCTCGGTGCAGCTGGCCGAAGAGGCCCAGGTGCTGCTCAGGACCGATGTGGTGCGTGAACTCACACCCAAGGGCAACGCCGAGACCCAGGTGCTGGTGGGCCTGTTCAACCAGCTGGTGACGCAGCGGGAAGACCTGCGCCGCGAGATGGACCACAAGGTGCACGAGGCGGCGCGCGGCATCGAGCAGGAGAAAAGCCGGCTGGCGGCGCTGATGTCGGAGCTCACCCAGAGCGTGGTGGTGTGCAATCTGGACGGGCGCATCCTGCTCTACAACAACCGGGCGCGCATGCAGTTCCGCGCACTGTCGCAGGCGCCCGGCGTGGCCGGCGGGGCCGAACTGATCGGGCTGGGCCGTTCGATCTACAGCGTGTTCGACCGCAAGCTGGTGGCGCATGCGCTCGAGAACATCCAGCAGCGCATGGCGCGCGGCGCCGCTCAGCCCTCGGCCCAGTTCGTCACCACCACACCGGCCGGGCAGCTGCTGCGGGTGCAGATGGCGCCGGTGCGTGCGCCGTCTGGCGAGGGCGCCGATGGGTCGGGTTCTGCGTTGACCGGATTTGTGCTCATGCTGGACAACATCACACGCGAGTTCGAGGTCGAGGCGGCCAAGGACCAGGTGCTGCACACGCTCACCGAGCGCAGCCGGGCGGCGCTGGCCAATATGCAGGCGGCGCTGGACATGCTCGACTACCCCGACCTGGACGCGGCCATGCGCGAGCGCTTCCTCGGGGTGATCCGCGACGAGACCGGCGCCCTGAGCCGGCGCATCGGCGACCTGGAGGCTGGCTCGGCCGACAGCCTCAAGACCCGCTGGCCCCTGGAGGACATGCTGGGCGCCGACTTCGTGACGGCGGCGCTCAGGCGCATCGAGGTGGCGACCTCTGTGCCAATGTCGGCCGCCGAGGTGGACGGCGCGCTGTGGTTGCGAATCGAGAGCTTCTCGCTGATCCAATCCCTGGTGTACTTGGCGGGGCGCCTGTCCGACGAGTTCGAGGTGCGCTTTGTGCAGCTGCGCCTGCAGCCGGCTTCCGGCTCGGCGGGCAAGGCCTGGCTGGACCTGATCTGGAGCGGTCAGGCCATGAGCACCGAGACCGTGATGAGCTGGGAGCTGGACCCGATGAAGGTCGGCGGCGAAACCCTGCGGCTGACGGTGCGCGACGTGGTCGAGCGGCACAACGGTGCCTTCTGGTTCGAGCGCGAGCGCATCCGCCACCAGGCCTTTTTTCGCTTCCTGCTGCCGCTTGCCCGCCCGCAGGAGCAGGTGGATGCCGCCACCTTCGTGCGCAGCGACAGCCGCCCGGAGTACTACGACTTCGACCTGTTCAAGACGACCGAGCAGACACGCTCGATGGACGACCGCCTGCTGACCGAGCTGACCTACACCGTGTTCGACACCGAAACCACGGGGCTGAACCCATCGCAGGGCGACGAGATCATCCAGATCGGCGCTGCTCGCCTGGTGAACAACAAGCTGCTGCGCCAGGAGTGCTTCGAGCAGCTGGTGGACCCGAAGCGCCCGATCCCGCCGGCCACCATCCCGATCCACGGCATCCAGCCCGAGATGGTGGTGGGCCAGCCGACCATCGACCAGGTGCTTCCGGCCTTCCACGCGTTCGCGCAGGACACGGTGCTGGTGGCGCACAACGCGGCGTTCGACATGCGCTTCCTGCAGCTCAAGGAAGGGCAGACCGGCGTGGTGTTCGACCAGCCCGTGCTGGACACGCTGCTGCTGTCGGCGGTCATCCACCCGAGCCAGGACTCCCACCGGCTGGAGGCGATTGCGGAGCGCTTCAACGTCACCGTCATCGGGCGCCACACCGCGATGGGCGACGCCATGGTGACGGCCGAGGTGTTCCTCAAGCTGATCCCGCTGCTGGCCGAAAAAGGCATCCACACCCTGGGCCAGGCGCGCGAGGCCGCGCAGCAGACGTACTACGCCCGGCTGAAGTACTGACCGCCCGCCGCGCGCGGGGTCACATCCTGTACCGCTGGGCCAGCACGCCCTGCAGCGAGGCCACCACGGCGAACGCGTCCTTGAGCTGGGTGCGCTCGAAATTGGAGATCTCGTCGGGGTTGAGGAAGTTGTCGGGGTTCTGGCCTGCGGTGATCTGGCGCGCCTGGTGCTGGATGCGCAGAAAGGCCAGGAACTCCAGGGCATCGCGCAGGTCGCGGGCACTCTGCTCGCTGATGGCGCCTCCCGTGGCAGCGCCGAGCAGGCGATCGTGCGTGTTCACCGCGCTGTCGCCGCCCGCGAGCGCATAGACACGGGCCAGGTCGACGATGGGCACGATGCCGCTGTGCTTGAGGTCGATCGTTCCCTTGTGCTCACCGCTGCGGATGGTGGTGAGCCCCTTGAACATGCCCAGTGGCGGCTGGTGCTGGAGCGCGTTGCCGACCATGTAGGCCAGAAAGATGCTGTTGCCCTGGGTGCGCTGCAGGACGTCCCGCCGCAGCTTGTCGAGCATCTCCAAGTTGCCGTGGATGCCCCGCAGGTCGAAGAACACGCAGGTCAGCATCAGCGACTTCGGATCGGGCTGGCCGGTCCAGCGCGCGAAGTACTCCATCCACTTGCGCCGCGGCTGCCGCCACTCGTCCGTCATCGCCATCATCTCGCCCGGGCAGTGGACGTAGCCACAGGCATCAAGCCCGTCGCAGACGAAGGTCGACAGCGCCTTGAAGTAGGCCCCGTGCCGCGCCTCGTCGTAGGCATCGTCGAGCACCATGCAGTTGTCCTGGTCGGACTTGGCGGTTTGCTCGTTGCGGGCCTGCGAACCTGCTGCCACCCACACATAGTCGACCGGGGCCGGTCCGAGCTGTGCTTCGCCCAGCTGCAGCAGCCGGCTGGTGATCGCGTCGGTGATGGCGGTGACGATATGACCGGTGCTGTGGGCTGAGGCCTCCGCCGCGGCCAGGTTCTGCTGCAGGCGCCGGACCTTGCCGGCCACCGCCTGCAGGCCTTCGAGCGTGGTCTGCTTGTAGATGTCGCCCGCCAGGTAGACGGCCGAGGTGCTGTGCTGCTCGGTCAGGTCGGTGGCGGTGATCATGCCCACGATGCGCTGGCCGTCGAGCACCGGCACATGGTGGATGTTGTGGCGAGCCATCAGCAGCAGGGCGTCGAACGCCGGGCTGTGCACGTCGATGCTCATGGGCGCAAGGGTGGCGATGTCGGCAATGGGGCGCGAGGTGTCGAGCCCGGCTGCGATCACGCGGTTGCGCAGGTCGCGGTCGGTGATGAGGCCGAACAGCAGGCCTTGCTCGACGATCAGCACCGAAGACACGCGCCGGTCGCTCATCACCAGGGCCGCTTCGCGGATGCTGGTCTGAGGCGACAGCGTGACCGGCTCGCGCTTGATCAGGGCGCGCACCGGTGTGGTCATGAGGTTGAGGGCGCGGTCGCTCGACCCGCCTCCAACAACCCTGGCGCCGGGTGCCAGCCTGGAGGTGTCGGGGACGGGGCCGAGGAAATAGGCCAGTCCCGGTGTTTCGCGGCACAGGGTCTGCACCGTGAGTGCGTCCAGCCGGGCGCAGGTCACGGCTGTTGTGGCCCTGGCACCAGTGATACCCAGCGCATCGCCGAGGCCAAGGCCGAACAGGTCACCGGCCTGCAGACCCAGTACGCCGTCGCCATCTGCATCGATCAGATCCGCCTGGCCTTCGAGCAGCCAGTACAGGTGGTCTGCGAACCGTTCGCCTCCGGTCAGCCGTTCGCCGGCCGACACCTGTACCGTGACCAGGGCCTTTGCGAGGGACGCCCTCGTCGGTGGCGCCAGCATGCCCAGAACCCGGTGGTTCTCCAGCGCGCGGGCCAGCAAGCTGGAAGAGGAGGATGCGTGGTCCATGGCGCAACGATTGTGTGACGGGGTGAACCGATCCTACATCCGGGCCAAGGCAGGGCAGGGTAAACCCTCTCGGTGTTTGACCGGGGGCAGTACTTGTCGGACAAGTTTGTAAGGAGTTGGTAAGTTACCAAATCAGAATGGGCCCACCGTTACACGATCCTTACATGCTCACGCTCATCCTCGCCATCAAACTGATTGCCGAAATCGCCCTCATGGCGCTGTTCGGGCAATGGGTGCTCGGGCTGCTTGCGGGGGAGCGCAAGTCGACCAACCTGTTCTATCAGGTGCTTGAACAGATCGGGCGGCCCTTTGTGCTGCTGGCCCGCTTCATCACGCCACGTTTCGTGCTGGAACGCCACCACCCTCTGGTGGCGTTTCTGCTGTTGGGGCTGGTCTGGGTGGGCGCCACTGTGGCCAAGATCTCCCATTGCGTGAAGATCGGAGTGCAGCTGTGCTGATGAAGAATGCCCTCGAAGACTGGTATGTGCGCTGGCAGGTCCGCCTGCTGTTGCTGGCCGGACAGAAGACGCAGGCTCTGGCCCGCATCGAGCGCCATCTGGCATTGCACCCGGACAACGCCTATGCCCTGGCGACCCGGGCCCACCTGCAGGCCGAGCTGGGGGACAAGTCTGGTGCCATTGACTCGATTGAGCGGCTGGTCAAGCTGCAACCGAGGCAGGCTTCGGCCTGGTTCAACCTGGGATTTCTGCGGGAAGAGGTGGGACGGCTGGAACAGGCCGAAGAGGCCTTTCGTCGGGCCACCGACATCGACCCCCAACTGGATCGCGCCTGGTATGGCCTGGCGCTGTGCCTGATCCGCCTGCGTCGTTTCGACGACGCCGTGGTGGCTCTGCGCAAGAACACCGAATTGCAACCCATGAGTCCTTACGGCTGGTACCAACTGGCCCGGGTTCATGTCGACCGGCAAGAGCCCGAAGAGGCGGCGAAGATCATTCGTCACCTCAAGAAGTTCGAGCCGAAAGTGGCGGCACAGCTCGAACGCGAGACGGGTCTGGGCGTTGCCTCGACCTGAATGTCTGCCGGCGGCATGCCGGCGGACATTCTTCTGGCGCTGGTGCTGTGACGCGAGTTTGCTCACGCACGGGTCGGTTGCAAGCCACCGTAAGGAGACGGGTGGCGCCCGTGATCTGCCCGAAAGGGTGTTCTTGAAAAGAGGTCGATGCCATGGAATTGACTGAGAACCACCGCCGATACTGGCGGAAAAACCTGAACATCACGGCCGTATTGCTAGCAATCTGGTTCGTGGTGACCTTCGTTGTGAGCTACTTTGCCCGCGATCTGAGCTTCAACTTCTTCGGTTGGCCGTTCAGTTTCTGGATGGGGGCGCAGGGTGCGCTGGTGGTGTACTGCCTGATCATCGGGTACTACGCCTGGTACATGAACCGCCTTGACATCGAGCACGGTGTCGAAGAAACCGAGGAGTGAACCATGGCAGGCATGTTTGAAACTGCAGGCGCTGCGGGAGGCTCCAACAAGGCCTTCAAGCAGCAGCTCAACAAGGTCTACAAGTGGTACACGGGAGGCTTCTTTGTCTTCGTGATCACGCTGGCCATCCTCGAACAGATGGGGCTGTCCCGCGAGTGGATCGGCTTCATCTTCCTGCTCGCGACCATCGGTCTGTATGCCGGCATCGGCATCATGAGCCGCACGACAGACGCGGCGGAGTACTACGTGGCAGGGCGCCGGGTGCCCGCGGTCTACAACGGCATGGCGACCGGTGCCGACTGGATGTCGGCGGCGTCGTTCATCGGCATGGCCGGCACGCTCTACCTCACGGGCTACAGCGGCTTGGCCTTCATCATGGGCTGGACGGGCGGCTACTGCCTGGTGGCGCTGTTCCTGGCGCCGTACCTGCGCAAGTTCGGCCAGTTCACCATTCCCGACTTTCTGGGTGAGCGCTACGGCGGCAACCTGCCGCGTTTCATCGGCATCGTGGCGGCCATCCTCTGCTCGTTCACCTACGTGGTGGCGCAGATCTATGGCGTGGGCCTGATCACGTCGCGCCTGACCGGTGTGGCCTTCGAGCTGGGCATTTTCCTGGGACTGGGCGGCATTCTGGTCTGCTCGTTCCTGGGCGGCATGCGCGCGGTGACCTGGACCCAGGTGGCCCAATACATCATCCTGATCGTGGCCTACATGATCCCGGTGGTGTGGCTGTCGGTGAAGCAGACCAGCGTGCCCGTGCCTCAGGCGATCTACGGCTTCCAGCTGGAGAAGGTCACGGCCAAGGAAAAGCTGCTGACCAACGACGCCAAGGAACTGGAGGTGCGCGAGATCTACAAGAAGCGCGCCGCTGATCTCGACGCCAAGCTCAAGGACCCCGCCAACGCGCTGGCCGCAGACAAAGCCGCTGCCGAGGCCAAGCTGGCCGAGTTGCGCGCCGCCAACGCACCCGCTGCGGACATTGCCGCTGCCGAGAAGGCGCTGGCAGCGGTGCCCAAGGACGAGGCGGCCGCCAAGAAGGCTTGGACTGCAGCGAAGACGGCTGCTGAAAACAAGGCCAAGCCGCTCAACGGCATGCCCGCCCATGCAGCACAGTTCTCGGGCGATCCGAACGGCGACGAGAAAGCCCAGAAGACCTACAACGAGTCTCGGCGCAACTTCCTAGCCCTGATCTTCTGCCTGATGATCGGCACGGCCGCCTTGCCCCACATCCTCATGCGGTACTACACAGTGCCCAGCGTGAAGGAGGCTCGACAGTCGGTGACCTGGTCGCTGTTCTTCATCTTCCTGCTGTATTTCACGGCGCCTGCGCTGGCGGTGCTGGTCAAGTATGAGGTGTTCCACGTACTGATCGGTACGCCGTTTGACCAGTTGCCCCAGTGGGTGGCCGCGTGGAGCAAAGTGGATGCGTCGCTGCTGTCGGTCACCGACATCAACAAGGACAACATCCTGCAGCTCAACGAGATGAGCATCGGCGGCGACATCATCGTGCTGGCTACGGCCGAAATCGGTGGCCTTCCGTACGTGATCTCGGGTCTGGTGGCGGCGGGTGGTCTGGCCGCGGCACTGTCGACTGCCGACGGCCTGCTGCTGACGATCGCCAACGCGCTGTCGCACGACCTGTACTACAAGATGATCGACCCGAACGCCTCCACGGCGCGCCGGGTGACCATCTCGAAGATGCTGCTGCTGATCGTCGCACTGGCAGCGGCCTATGTCGCGGCGCAGAAACCGGCGGACATCCTGTTCCTGGTGTCGGCGGCGTTCTCTTTCGCCGCAGCGGCGTTCTTCCCGGCCCTGGTGCTCGGCATCTTCTGGAAACGCGCCACCGGTATCGCCGCCTCCCTGGGCATGGTCGCAGGTCTGGGTATTACCTTCTACTACATGGTGACTACCCAGCCCTGGCTGCGCGGCATCTTCGGTGTGACCTCGCCGATTGAGCTCTGGTATGGCATCCAGCCGATCTCGGCCGGTGTCTTCGGTGTGCCGATTGGTTTTCTGGTGATCATTGTGGTCAGCCTGATCACGCCGGCACCGAGTCGAAAGATCCAGGAGCTGGTGGAGCATGTCCGCTATCCGAACCTGAAGCTCGGCTGATCGTCATCACCAGCCCGCCGGCATGGCTGGCAGGCTGGTCCCCAGGGCGGGTCGCACTTGCGGCCCGCCTTTTTTGTTAGAATCATGGGCTTCGCCTTGCCGCACCCCGTGTTGACGCCGGAGGCGGCTGTTTTTCATCCACAAGGAGAGTCCATGCGTCATTACGAAATCGTTTTGCTGATCCACCCGGATCAAAGCGAACAAGTTCCGGCCATGCTGGAGCGCTACAAGGGCATGATCACCACCGGTGGTGGCAAGATCCATCGCGTTGAAGACTGGGGTCGCCGTCAGCTGGCCTATCAGATCAACAAGCTGTCCAAGGCCCACTACCTGTGCGTCAACATCGAAGCCGATCAGGCTGTGATGAGCGAACTGGAACACGCGTTCAAGTTCAACGACGCCGTGCTGCGCCACCTGACCGTGCAGAAGAAGAAGGCCGAAACCGGTCCTTCGAGCATGATGAAGGCGGTCGAGCGCGAGGAAGCCCGCAAGCTGGCTGCGCCCGAGCAGCGCGAAGGTCGCGAGCAGCGCGCCGAGGCCTGATTCCGGAGCGTGACGTCGCCAACGGGCATCAACCGGTTTGAACTGTCGGCCGCGGTGGTGCAGGTCCAAAGCCTGCGCTACACACCAGCTGGCATACCTGCCGTCAACCTCGTGCTGGAGCATGAGTCCACGGTGGTCGAACTGGATGTCCCGCGAAGCGTGAAGCTGCAACTCAAGGCTGTCGCATTCGGTGCGTTGGCCGAGACACTCTCAAGGCAAAGCCTGGAGATGACGGGCAGGTTTCAGGGCTTCGTGGCCAACTCGCGCAACGGCAAAGGCGTTGTGTTCCATATCCAAGATTTCAGCAAGACATAGGAAAGGCCCATCATGGCTGCACCGAAACGTTTCAACAAAGACAAGCGCCCCAAGCGCAACACCCAATCGCTGCTGTTCAAGCGCAAGCGCTTCTGCCGCTTCACCGTCGCTGGTGTGGAAGAGGTCGACTACAAGGACGTGGACGTCCTGCGCGACTTCATCTCCGAAAACGGCAAGATCATTCCTGCCCGCCTGACCGGCACCCGCGCCATCTACCAGCGCCAGGTGACCACCGCCATCAAGCGCGCCCGCTTCCTGGCCATGCTGCCGTACAGCGACCAGCATCGCGTCTGATAGGGAGATTCACATGCAAATCATTCTGCTCGACAAAGTTGTCAACCTCGGCGCCCTGGGCGATGTGGTCAAGGTCAAGGACGGCTATGCCCGCAACTTCCTGATCCCCGCCGGCCGTGCACGCCGTGCCACTCAAGCCGCCGTGGCCGAGTTCGAAGCCCGCCGCGCCGATCTGGAAAAGGCCGCTGCGGCCAAGCTCGCCGAAGCCCAAGCCCTGGGTGAGAAGATCGCCGGCGTGAACCTGAAGCTGAGCCAGAAGGCCGGTGTGGACGGTCGTCTGTTTGGTTCCGTCACCAACCACGATGTGTCCGAAGAGCTGAACAAGCAGGGCTTCGCTGTGGCAAAGTCCCAGGTGCGCATGCCCAATGGCCCGCTCAAGACCGTTGGCGAGTACACCGTCAGCGTCAACCTGCACACCGATGTCACGGTCGACTTGGCCGTCACGGTGCTGGGCGAAACCGCCTGATCTTCCGGACGGCTGCTGCCGTCCCGCAAAGGCCGCTGCCTCCGGGTCAGCGGCCTTTTTTCTTGCGCAGGGTTTTCCCGCGCCATCCCCAGACTTTGCACGCTTTGTCCACAGACTTGTCCCATGACAGTCCGCTGGGTCGGGCGTACCATTTCAGGATTCACAGGAACACCATGGCAGACGTCTTTTCCACCCCGTTTTCTTCTTTCGACGCTGGACTGGACGAGGTGGGTTTCTCCCCAGACCAGCAACTGGCCCAGTTGCGGGTACCCCCGCACTCGATTGAGGCCGAATCCAGCGTGCTGGGAGGGCTCTTGCTGGACAACGGCGCCTGGGACCGCGTGGCCGACCTGATCAACGACTCGGACTTCTACCGCTACGAGCATCGTCTGACGTTTTCGGCCATAGCGGCACTGGTCAACGCCAGCAAGCCCGCCGACGTAGTGACGGTGTACGAGCACCTGCAGAACCTGGGCAAGGCAGACGAGGCGGGGGGCCTGGCGTACCTCAACTCGCTGGCGCAGTACGTGCCCAGCGCGGCCAACATTCGTCGCTACGCCGAGATCGTCCGCGAGCGCGCCATCCTGCGCAAGCTGGTCGCAGCCAGCGATGAGATCGCCACCAACGCGTTCAACCCGCAGGGGCGGCCAGTCGCCAAGATCCTGGACGAGGCGGAGCAGAAGATTTTCAAGATTGGCGAGGAAGGCTCGCGGATGAAGGAGGGCTTCCAGGGCATGGACACCCTGGTGGTGGATCTGCTGGACCGTGTGCAGGAGATGGCAGACAACCCCAACGACATCACTGGGGTGCCCACAGGCTTCATTGACTTGGACCGCATGACCTCGGGTCTGCAGGCCGGCGATCTGGTGGTGCTGGCTGCCCGACCGTCCATGGGCAAGACTGCGTTCGCCATCAACATCGCAGAGCATGTAGCGCTCAATGAAGGGCTGCCGGTGGCGGTGTTCTCCATGGAAATGGGGGCCTCCCAGCTGGCGGTGCGTATCGTCGGCTCCATTGGCCGCATCAACCAGGGGCACCTGCGCACGGGCAAGCTGACCGACGACGAGTGGCCACGCCTGACCGAGGCGATCGAGAAGCTGCGCAACGTGTCGTTGCACATCGACGAAACCCCGGGCCTCACGCCCAGCGAGCTGCGTGCCAACGCTAGGCGCCTGGCGCGCCAATGCGGCAAGCTGGGACTGATCGTGGTCGACTATCTGCAGCTGATGAGCGGCTCCAGCACCTCGGGCGGTGACAACCGGGCGACCGAGCTGGGCGAGATTTCGCGGGGTCTGAAGATGCTGGCCAAGGAGTTGCAGTGTCCGGTGATTGCGTTGTCGCAGCTCAACCGCTCGGTGGAGCAGAGGACTGACAAACGTCCCATGATGTCCGACCTGCGTGAATCCGGTGCCATCGAGCAGGACGCGGACATCATCATGTTCATCTACCGCGACGAGTACTACAACCGCGAAACCTGCAAGGAGCCGGGTGTGGCCGAGATCATCATTGGCAAGCAGCGCAATGGTCCTACCGGGACTTGCAAGCTGGCCTTCCTAAACATGCTGACCCGCTTCGAGACACTGGCTGGTGGCGGTATGGGTGGGGACGACTACTGATAGCGAATGCCCGCACATTCGTAAAAAAGCCCGACAGAGTCGGGCTTTTTGTCGTGCGCACCGGCCTTACAAGATCTCAGAGGCAAAGTCGGCGAGTCGCGAGCGCTCGCCGCGCGCCAGGGTGATGTGCCCCCCGTGCGGCCAACCCTTGAAGCGGTCAACCGCATAGGTCAGCCCGGAGGAGCCTTCAGTGAGGTAGGGAGTATCGATCTGGGCCAGATTGCCCATGCAGATGATTTTGGTGCCCGGACCGGCGCGGGTGATCAGGGTCTTCATCTGCTTGGGCGTCAGGTTCTGCGCTTCGTCGATGATGACGTACTTGTTCATGAAGGTGCGGCCGCGCATGAAGTTCATGCTCTTGACCTTGATGCGGCTGCGGATCAGTTCGTTGGTGGCGGCTCGGCCCCATTCCCCTGCGCCTCCGGCATCGCCCTTGGCGAGAAACTCGAGGTTGTCGTCCAGGGCTCCCATCCAGGGGCCCATCTTCTCTTCCTCGGTGCCGGGCAGAAAACCGATGTCCTCGCCCACGCTGACGGTGGCGCGGGTCATGATGATTTCGGTGTAGCGGCGGTCGTCCAGCACTTGGGTCAGTCCGCTAGCCAAGGCCATCAGCGTTTTGCCGGTCCCGGCGGTGCCGGCCAGGGTGACGAAGTCGATCTCCGGGTCCATCAGCAGGTTGAGTGCGAAGTTCTGCTCGCGGTTTCGGCTGGTGACGCCCCAGATCGCGTTCTTGAGGTGGGTGTAGTCCTTGAGGGTCTTGAGAACGGCTGTCTTGTCGCGGATCTCGGTCACTCGCGCGTAGAGCGAGGGCTCGCCCGGCGCTTCAAAGTAGACGAACTGGTTGATGTGGAACTGCGTAACCGCCGGTCCGCTGACGCGGTAGAAGGTGTGGCTGCCACTCTGCCAGCTTTCGATGGTCTTGCTCTGGCGGGTCCAGAAGTCCTGCGGCAGTGCCAGGGCCCCCGAGTACAGCAGTTCGCCGTCGTCCAGTGTCTTGTCGTTCTGGTAGTCATCTGCGGCGAGACCCAGAGCACGGGCCTTGACCCGCATGTTGATGTCTTTGGACACCAGAATGACTTCCCGCTGCGGGTACTTGTCACGCAGAGCTTGCACCACACCCAGAATCTGGTTGTCCGCCTTGCCTTGGGGCAGGCTGGTCGGCAGTTGGGTGTCCAGAGGTTCTGTCTGGAAGAAGAGCAAGCCACGTGCGGATGTGTTGCCGGTGGCAGACAGCTTCAGGCCTTTGGTCATGTCACCGCCCGTCTGGGCAGCGAGCGCGTCCAGCGTGCGGCTGGTCTGACGGCCATTGCGCGCGACTTCGGTCATTCCCTTCTTGTGACCGTCGAGTTCTTCGAGCACGATCATCGGCAGGTAGATGTCGTGTTCTTCGAAGCGGAACAGGCTCATCGGGTCGTGCAGCAGCACGTTGGTGTCCAGCACAAACAGCCGGGCAGGACCATTGGTCGCTGTTGCCTTGGGCAATTTGCGACGCAACGGTTCGACCGGATTGGCGGGGGCCGTCTCGGGTAGCTTTTCCGTGCGCGTCACTGGCGCAATCGGCGCAGACGTCTCGGCCTTTTCAGAGGCCGATGTAGCGCGAGGACTGGTACTGCTGGCCGTTTTCGCCTTTTTCTTGTTCCCACTGGGAGGGACAGAGGGTGATGTGTGACGGGGCTCCTTATGCAGGGATGGCGCAGGGGCGGACGCCGGGAATTCGTCAAAGCTGTCGTCGCTGGCTTTCAGGCTGTAGGCCTCGGGAGCAAGCAGGGCGGCACGTTTGGATGGAGCGGGGGGCAGTGGCATGTGGGCGAAGGTTCAGCGCGGACCGGAAAACGAAAAAGCCGCCAGGAAAACCGGGCGGCTTTGCATGAGGCAAGGCAATCGGAGAGACGTGTGTTCAATCGGTCTGACCTGGGTCATGAACCCATTATGCACGACTGAAATGACGCTCCCGAATCGAGTTCAGGCGGCCTTCTTGAGCGTCTTGACGGCCTTCAGAACTTCTTCCACGTGGCCCGGAACCTTCAGGCCCCGCCATTCCTGTTTGAGCACGCCATCGGCTCCGATCAGGAAGGTGCTGCGCTCAATGCCCTTCACCTTCTTGCCGTACATGATCTTGTTCTTGACCACGCCGAACATGTGACACATCTTTTCTTCCGTATCGGCGATCAGCTCGAACGGCAGTTCCAGTTTGGCTTTGAAGTCGTCGTGCGACTTCATGTTGTCGCGGGAAACGCCAAAAACCTGCGCACCCGCCTTGACGAAATCCTTGTACTTGTCGCGGAACTGCATGGCTTCGGTGGTGCAGCCAGGCGTGTTGTCCTTGGGGTAAAAATACAGAACCACCGTCTGGCCCACATGCGACTGGTTGCTGACCTTGATGCCGCCGGTGGCCATGGCTTCAAATTCGGGAATGGGTTTGTTGACAACGACTGCCATGCTGCGTGGACCCCTGACGTAGGTTGGTGGAGATGCGTTGGTCTTCCCGTCGCCCTCCCTGGGCGACAGCCGCTCTCTGGCAGCTGCGGGAAAACAATCGGCTATTTTACCCCGAACGCGGGTCCGGGCGTCAGGCTTCGATCAGCAGGGCCGCCACCACGCGCCGGCCTTCGCCTGCGAGGATGTTGAAGGTTCGGCAGGCAGCTGGGGTGTCCATGGTTTCCACGCCAATGCGTTGTTCGATGAGCGGCCGCAGCAGGGCAGGGGCCACAAAACGCAGCTTGGTACCGGACCCGAACAGCACCAACTCAGGAGGAGGTCCATTGCCCCCAATGAGTTCCGAAAAATGCGCGGCAGTGAGTTCATCAAGGCGTGCCACTCCCCAAGGACGAACGGTTCCCGAAGCCAGCAGCACCACGCTGGAGCTGTGCCGCTCGCCATTGACCGCGATCCATCCGTCGCCATGGGCGGTGACGGACAGGTGGTCAGGCTTGTCTGCATGAAGTTTCATCGGGTCGGTGGCGTGTGTAGGGGCGGAGGCGCGCAGGAGAACTGTGGTCAAATTATGGGTTTTCCCCGAAGGGGCCGCGATCTTAGCGCGCGCCTGCCTGCAACCGCCCATACCTTGCCTCATCTGTCCGGAGGGACTTTGAAACCGATCCAGAAATCCGCCAAGCTGGCCAATGTGCTCTACGACGTTCGGGGCCCGATCGTCGACGCGGCCAAGCAGATGGAGGACGAGGGCCAGAAGATCATCAAGCTGAACATCGGCAATCTGGCTCCGTTCGGTTTTGACGCTCCCGAGGAAATCCAGCAGGACATGATCCGGAATCTGCCGAACTCGGCGGGTTATTCGGACAGCAAGGGTATCTTCGCCGCGCGCAAGGCGGTGATGCACTACACCCAGCAGCAAGGTGTGCAGGGTGTGACGCTGGAAGACATTTACCTGGGCAATGGCGCGAGCGAACTGATCGTGATGGCGGCCAATGCGCTGCTGGACAACGGCGACGAGTTGCTCGTTCCGTCTCCCGACTACCCCCTGTGGACGGCAGCAACCAGCCTCTCCGGAGGCACACCGGTGCACTACCGTTGCGACGAAAACAACGGCTGGCAGCCTGACCTGGCCGACATGCGCGCCAAGATCACGCCGCGCACCAAGGGCATCGTGGTCATCAATCCCAACAATCCGACCGGCGTGCTCTACAGCGACGAGCTACTCAAGGGCATCGTGGCGCTGGCCCGCGAGTTCGGCCTGGTGTTGTTGGCTGACGAGGTGTACGACAAGGTGCTGTACGAAGGTGTGAAGCACACCGCGATGGCGAGCCTGTCCAGCGATGTGCTGACCCTGACGTTCAACTCGCTGTCCAAGGCTTACCGCTCCTGCGGTTACCGTGCCGGCTGGATGGTGCTGTCGGGTCCGAAGGAGATCGCCAAGGACTTCATCGAAGGCCTGAACATGCTGGCCAACCTCAAGCTCGGTTCCAACGTGCCGGGGCAGTGGGCGATCCAGACCGCGCTGGGCGGTTACCAGAGCATCAACGACCTGGTTAGGGAAGGCGGGCGCCTGCGTCGCCAGCGCGATCTGGCCTACGAACTGATCACCGCGATCCCGGGCGTGACATGCGTCAAGCCGCAGGCGGCGCTGTACATGTTTCCCCGGCTCGATCCCAAGGTCTATCCGATCGAGGACGACCGGCAGTTTTTCATGGAAGTGCTGCGGGCGACCCGCGTGATGCTGGTGCAGGGGTCGGGCTTCAACTACCCGGACAACCAGCATTTCCGCATCGTGTTCCTGCCGCACGAAGACGATTTGCGCGAGGCCATCAACCGGCTGGCCAAGTTCCTGGAGCAGTGGCGTCATCGCCACGGCACAGGCGACTGATCATCAATGGTGCCGGGCAATGTCATCAATGCCCAGGCAACCGGCTGTCACTATCGGACAGGGCGGACAGCGCCCGAGTTTTTGTTGGAAATGAGTCAAGCATGAAACCCATCCAAGTAGGCCTGCTGGGCATCGGCACTGTGGGCAGCGGCACGTTCAACGTGCTCCGGCGCAACCAGGAAGAGATTCAGCGCCGTGCTGGTCGCGGCATTGAAATCACCATGGTGGCTGATCTGGACGTGGCGCGTGCGCAGTCCGTCGTGGGGCCGGACGTCAAGGTGGTGAGCGACGCCCGCGCCGTGATCGCCAACCCCGAGATCGACATCGTGATCGAGCTGATCGGCGGCTACGGCATCGCCAAAGCCCTGGTGCTCGAAGCGATTGCCGCCGGCAAGCATGTGGTCACAGCCAACAAGGCGCTGCTGGCCGTGCACGGCACCGAGATTTTTGCGGCTGCGTCGGCCAAGGGCGTGATGGTGGCCTTTGAGGCGGCCGTTGCAGGTGGTATCCCCATCATCAAGGCGCTGCGCGAAGGCCTGACGGCCAACCGCATCCAGTGGATCGCCGGCATCATCAACGGCACTACGAACTTCATCTTGTCCGAGATGCGCGACAAAGGCCTGGACTTTGACGTGGTGCTGAAAGAAGCCCAGCGACTGGGCTACGCCGAAGCCGACCCGACCTTCGACATCGAGGGCGTGGACGCGGCGCACAAGGCCACGCTGATGAGCGCGATCGCCTTCGGTATCCCGGTGCAGTTCGACAAGGCCTATGTGGAAGGCATCACCAAGCTGAGTGCGGTTGATATCCGTTACGCGGAGCAGCTGGGCTACCGCATCAAGTTGCTGGGCATCACCAAGCGCACGGCGCAAGGTGTGGAGCTGCGTGTGCACCCCAGCCTGGTGCCGGCCAAGCGCCTGATCGCCAACGTGGAAGGTGCGATGAACGCGGTGGTGGTGAACGGCGATGCCGTGGGCACCACTCTTTACTACGGCAAGGGTGCTGGCAGCGAACCGACCGCCTCGGCCGTGATCGCCGACCTGGTGGACATCACCCGCTTGCACACGGCCGATCCGCTCAATCGCGTGCCGCACCTGGCCTTCCAGCCCGATGCGATGAGCGATGCCGCCGTGCTGCCCATGAGCGAGGTCGTGACCAGCTACTACCTGCGTCTGCGCGTGGCCGACCAGGCTGGCGTGCTGGCCCAGGTGACCGGCCTGCTGGCGGGTGCCGGCGTGAGCATCGACGCTGTGCTGCAGCGCGAGGCCGACGAAGTGGGCGGCGAGGGCGCGACCTCGACCGACCTCATCATCCTGACGCACGACACGCGCGAAGGCACGATGAACGACGTGATCGCGCAGATGCAAGGCCTGCCGTCGGTCCTCGCCCCGATCACCCGCATCCGCAAGGAAGAGCTGAACTGAGATGCTGTACCTGTCGACCCGCGGCCACCAGGACCGCAAGCGCTTCTGCGAAATCCTGCTCGAAGGCCTGGCGCCGGACGGCGGCCTGTACCTGCCCGAGTCCTACCCGCAGGTCGACGCCGCCACACTGACCCGCTGGCGCGCCGTGCTGGTCGAGCAAGGCTATGCCGCTCTGGCCTTCGAGGTGCTGTCGCTCTACATCGACGACATTCCTGCCGCCGACCTGAAGGCGCTGTGCGCGAAGACCTACACGGCTGAGGTGTTCGGCACCAAGGAGATCGTGCCGCTGACCAAGCTGGAAGACGGCCTGCAGCTCGAAGCCCTGTCCAACGGTCCCACGCTGGCCTTCAAGGACATGGCCATGCAGCTGCTGGGCAACCTGTTCGAGTACGAACTGGCGCGCCGCGGCGAGCAGCTCAACATCCTGGGAGCGACCTCGGGCGACACCGGCAGTGCGGCTGAGTACGCGATGCGTGGCAAGCAGGGCGTGCGCGTGTTCATGCTCAGCCCGCACGGCCGCATGAGCGCCTTTCAGCAGGCGCAGATGTTCAGCCTGATGGACCCGAACATCCACAACATCGCGGTCGAAGGCGTGTTCGACGACTGCCAGGACATCGTCAAGGCCGTGTCCAACGACCTCGATTTCAAGCGCAAGTACAAGATCGGCACGGTCAATTCGATCAACTGGGCGCGCCTGCTGGCCCAGGTGGTCTATTACTTTGCCGGCTACTTCTACGCCACGAAGTCGAACGATGAAAAGGTGAGCTTCGCTGTGCCTTCGGGCAACTTCGGCAACGTCTGCGCCGGTCACGTCGCGCGCCAGATGGGTCTGCCGATCGGCCGCCTGATCGTCGCGACCAATGAAAACGACGTGCTTGACGAGTTCTTCCGCACCGGCACCTACCGCGTGCGCGGCAGCGCCGACACCTACGAGACCTCCAGCCCGTCGATGGACATTTCCAAGGCGAGCAACTTCGAGCGCTTCGTGTTCGACCTGCTGGGTCGTGACGCCGCGCGCACGAAGAACCTGTTCGACGACGAGCTGCGCCTGCACGGCCGCATCGACCTGGGCAGCGACCCGCTGTTCGCCCAGGCGGCCAGCCGCTACGGCTTTGCCAGCGGCAAGAGCACGCATGCCAACCGCCTGGCGACCATCAAGGCCACTTTCGAGCAGCACGGTGTGATGATCGACACCCACACCGCCGACGGTGTGAAGGTGGCGCGCGAATTGCGCCAGGCGGGCGAGAACGTGGTGGTGCTGGAGACGGCGCTGCCGATCAAGTTCGCCGAAACCATCCGTGAGGCCCTGGGCCGTGACCCCGAGCGGCCGGCGAAGTTCGACGGCATCGAAGCCCTGCCCAAGCGCGTGCAGCTGATGGGCGCGGACGCGGTCGCGGTCAAGCGCTACATCACCGACCACTGCCCGGTCTGACGGACCGCCCTCGCAAGATCCCATGAAGGTTGTCGGTTTCGCCGGATCGTCGGGTGCAGGCAAGACCACGCTGATCGAACGCCTGATCCCGGCCCTCAAGGGGCGGGGTCTGCGCGTGTCGGTCATGAAGCACGCGCACTGCGGGCTGGAAATCGACCAGCCCGGCAAGGACACCTGGCGCCACCGTGAGGCCGGCGCCTACGAGGTGCTGGCCGCATCGCCCGAGCGGCTGGTGCTGCAGCGCAGCTTCGAACGGCCGCAGGAGCGCTCGGTGCACGAGCTGATTCCCGCTTTGCACCCCGGTGTGGACTGGGTGCTGGTCGAAGGCTGGCGCGACAGCAACCTGCTCAAGATCGAGGTCTGGCGCGCGGCCACTGCCCAACCGGTCCGGTACCCGGACGACCCCTTCGTGGCGGCCATTGCGCTGCCTGGCGCCGATGCCTTGCCCGTGGACACCCTGCGTCCGCGGCTGGATCTGGACGACCCCGATGCGGTGACGGCCTGGCTGGTCGACAATGGGGACCGTTTCGACTACGACCCCGAAGCCTACGTTTGATCGCCACTGCGTTGGCCACATCGGCCGGGGCGGTGCCTCCAAGACCATGAACGCTCCCCAACCTGCCCGCAAACCCCTGATGGCGCTGGACGCCGCGCTGGCCGACCTGCTTGCGCGCGCGACGCCGCTCGCGGCCACCGAAACCCTGGCCACCGTGCTGGCCGACCGGCGTGTGCTGGCCGAGGATCTGGTCTCGGCGCTGCACGTGCCGCCCCAGGACAACTCGTCCATGGACGGGTATGCGGTCCGGTTGACCGATATCGCCGAGAAGGGTGTGGTGCTGCCGGTCAGCCAGCGCATCCCCGCCGGCCACGCGGCGCAGCCGCTGGAGCCCGGCACCTGCGCCCGCATCTTCACGGGTGCGCCGGTGCCCCCTGGCGCGGACGCCATCGTGATGCAGGAAGACACGCGCGAGGTTGGCGGCGATTTCCACGCAGTGCACATCGACGCCGTGCCCGAGGCCGGCCAGTGGATCCGCCGCGCGGGCGAGGACGTGACCCGGGGTTCTGTGGTGTTGCCGCGCGGCACGCGCCTGTCGGCCGCGAGCCTGGGTCTGGCGGCAGGCATCGGTGCGGCACAGCTGCGGGTGACCGCCAAGCCACGCGTGGCGCTGTTTTCGACCGGGGATGAGCTGGTCATGCCCGGTGAGGTGCCGCCCGAACAGATGAAGCCAGGCGCCATCTACAACAGCAACCGCTTCTTCCTGCGCGTGCTGCTGGAGCGCCTGGGTTGCGAGGTCAGCGACCTGGGCATCGTGCCCGACAGGCGCGAGGCCACGCTGGCCGCGCTCAAGACCGCCGCCGACCACCACGACCTGATCCTCACCAGCGGCGGCGTGTCGGTGGGCGAGGAAGACCACATCAAACCCGCCGTGCAGCAACTGGGCAGCCTGGACCTGTGGCAAATCGCCATGAAGCCGGGCAAGCCTTTCGCCTATGGCACGGTGCGCCGCGACGCAGGCGCCGGCGCAGACGCTCAAGGCCACTGCCACTTCATCGGCCTTCCCGGCAACCCGGTGTCGAGCTACGTCACCTTCCTGCTGCTGGTGCGGCCCTTCCTGCTCAAACTGCAGGGGGCCGCGGAGTCCGAATACCAGCCTCCCTTCAAGACCATGCCGGTGCGCGCCGATTTCGACCTGCCGCGCGCCGACAAGCGCCGCGAGTTCCTGCGCGTGCGCCGCAACGCCGACGGCGGCCTGGACCTGTTCCCCAACCAGAGCTCGGGGGTGCTGACCTCCACCGTGTGGGGCGACGGCTTGGTGGACAACCTGGCTGGCATCACCATCGCGCGCGGCGACCTCGTGAACTACATCGCTCTTTCGGACCTGCTCGCATGAAGATCCAGTTGCGTTATTTCGCCTCCATCCGCGAGGCCATTGGCTCCGGCAGCGAATCCGTCGAGACCGCTGCGGCCACGCTGTCCGCGCTGCGCGACGAGCTGATCGCGCGGGGTGGCGCCCACGCCGAGGCGCTGGCGCGCGGCCGTGCGGTGCGCGTGTCGGTCAACCAGACCATGGCCGACGAGTCGGCCGCCTTGACCGACGGCGCCGAGATTGCCTTTTTCCCACCCGTCACCGGAGGCTGAGCATGAACGCCCGGGTCAGCATCCAGACCGAAGACTTCGACCTGTCTGCCGAGGTCGCCCGGCTGAGGGCCGACCAGAAGGGCGTCGGTGCGGTCTGCACTTTTGTGGGCACCGTCAGGGACCGCAACGACGGCCAGAGCGTCAGCACCCTGGAGCTGGAGCACTACCCGGGCATGACCGAGAAGGCCATCGAGCAGATGATCGACGAGGCCTCCCAGCGCTTTGACATCCTGGGAGCCCGGGTCATCCACCGCGTCGGCCTGCTGCAGCCGCTGGACCAGATCGTGCTGGTGGCCGTGACCTCGGCCCACCGCGGCGAGAGCTTTCAGGCCTGTGAGTTCCTGATGGACTACCTCAAGACCCAGGCGCCATTCTGGAAGAAGGAACAGACGCCCGAAGGGGCGCGCTGGGTCGATGCGCGGGTCAGCGACGATGCGGCGCTGGCCAAGTGGGGCATCGCCTCGAACAACGCCTGAGGTTGTGGTGCTGATGGCCACCTCGCCGACCGCCGTCGACATCGAATCCATCGAACGCGCCACGCTCACCGCGGTGGCACCTGAGCAGGTCGACGCTATCGACGGCTGGCTGCTGCCCATGGACCCCGGCACGGTCGGCCGCGCCCACAGCGCCGTGCCCCTGCACCACGGGCCCCACGACCCGGCGCTGATCAGCACCATCGTGCAACGCTACCGCGATGCCGGCCGACGGCCGGTGTTGCGACTGCCCGATGTGCCGGCCTTTGAGCCTTGGTGGCCCAAGCTCCAGGCCCAAGGCTTCCGGCGCGAGCAGCCCACCCTGACCCAGACCGGATCGCTGGACGGCCTGCTGGCGCTGGCGTCTAGCGCTGACGGGGTGTCGCTGGACCCGCGTCCGGATGCGGCCTGGATGGCCATGTTTCTGGGCGAGGGGCTGGACCCGGTGGACGGCGCGAGCCGCTCGAAGGCGCTGTCCCGCGCCGAGGGCACTCTGTTTGTCAGCTTGCGGGAGGGCGGGACGACCCTGGCCTGCGGCGCCGCCTGTTTTGCCCAAGGCTGGCTGAGCATGCACGGCTTGCGCACGGCCGCCAACCAGCGGGGCAGGGGGCTGGCGGGGCGGATGATCCACGCGATGGCACTGGAAGCGCAGCGGCGAGGCATCACCCGGGCCTTTCTGCAGGTCGACGGCAGCAATGCGCCTGCGCTGGCGCTGTACCGACGAGGTGGCATGAGCACCGCGTGGTCCTACGCCTACTGGAGAGCGGGGTAAGCCACCCGCTTGCTCCGCTGCACGGAGCGCAGCGGCTTTGATGCGGGTCAAGCCCGCTGGACCCCGACTGGCGCAAGGTCTTGAAATGATGGCGGTCAGCGCCACATGCCCGTCAGTTCAAGCATTTCGGAGCATCACAACATGCGTCTCGACAAACTCACCACCAAGTTCCAGGAAGCACTGGGCGAGGCCCAGAGCCTGACCCTGGGCAAGGACAACGCCTACATCGAACCGGCCCACCTGCTGCTGGCCATGCTGCGCCAGACCGACGGGCCCAAGTCGCTGCTGCAGCGCGCGGGCGTCAATGTGCCCGGCCTCACCAAAGCCACCGAAGACGCGGTCAAGCGCCTGCCCGAGGTGCAGGGCCAGGAGCAGGTGCAGCCCGGCCCGGACCTGATCAAGCTGCTGCAGGCGACCGAGAAGGAAGCCATCAAGCGCGGCGACGCCTTCATCGCCAGCGAGCTGTTTCTGCTCGCCGTGGCCGACCAGAAGGGTGAGATCGGCCGCATCGCCAACGAGAACGGCCTTTCGCGCAAGAGTCTGGAAGCGGCCATCGAAGCCGTGCGTGGCGGCCAGAAGATGGATTCGCCCGAAGGTGAGAGCCAGCGTGAGGCGCTCAAGAAGTACACCCTGGACCTGACCGAGCGCGCCCGCCAAGGCAAGCTGGACCCGGTGATAGGCCGCGACGACGAGATCCGCCGTGCCATCCAGGTGCTGCAGCGCCGCAGCAAGAACAACCCTGTGCTGATTGGCGAGCCCGGCGTGGGCAAGACGGCCATCGTCGAAGGCCTGGCGCAGCGCATCGTCAACGGCGAGGTGCCCGAAAGTCTGCGCGAGAAGCGCGTGCTGGTGCTGGACATGGCGGGCCTGCTGGCCGGCGCCAAGTACCGCGGCGAGTTCGAGGAGCGCCTGAAGTCCGTGCTCAAGGAAGTGGCGCAGGACGAGGGCCGCATCATCCTGTTCATTGACGAAATCCACACCATGGTGGGTGCCGGCAAGGCCGAGGGCGCCATCGACGCCGGCAACATGCTCAAGCCCGCGCTGGCGCGCGGCGAGCTGCACTGCATCGGCGCGACCACGCTGGACGAGTACCGCAAGTACATCGAGAAGGACGCCGCGCTGGAGCGCCGCTTCCAGAAGGTGCTGGTCGACGAGCCGACCGTGGAGCAGACCATTGCCATCCTGCGCGGCCTGCAGGAGAAATATGAAGTCCACCATGGCGTGGACATCACCGACCCGGCCATCGTGGCCGCGGCCGAGCTGAGCCACCGCTACATCACCGACCGCTTCCTGCCGGACAAGGCCATCGACCTGATCGACGAGGCGGCGGCCAAGATCAAGATCGAGATCGACTCCAAGCCCGAGGTCATGGACAAGCTGGACCGCCGGCTGATCCAGCTCAAGATCGAGCGCGAGGCGATGAAGAAAGAGACCGACGAGGCCTCGCAGAAGCGTCTGGCGCTGATCGACGAGGAAATTGTCGAACTGCAGAAGGAAGCCGCCGACCTGGAAGAGATCTGGAAGGCCGAGAAGGCCCAGGCGCAGGGCAGCGCCCACGTGCGAGAGGAGATCGAGCGCGTCAAGCTGCAGATCGAGGAGCTCAAGCGCAAGGGCGACTTCAACAAGGTCGCCGAGCTGCAGTACGGCAAGCTGCCGGAGCTGGAGAAACAGCTCAATGAAGCGCAGGCCCAGGAGGCTGGCAAAGGTGAAGGCCAGGCGCGCCAGTTGCTGCGTACCCAGGTCGGTGCGGAAGAGATCGCCGAGGTGGTCAGCCGCGCGACCGGCATTCCGGTGTCCAAGATGATGCAGGGCGAACGCGACAAGCTGCTGCAGATGGAGACCAAGCTGCACGAGCGCGTGGTGGGCCAGGACGAGGCGATCTCGGCCGTGGCCAACGCCATCCGCCGCTCGCGCTCGGGCCTGTCCGACCCGAACCGGCCCACCGGCTCGTTCCTGTTCCTGGGCCCCACCGGCGTGGGCAAGACCGAGCTGTGCAAGGCGCTGGCGGGCTTCCTGTTCGACAGCGAGGAGCACCTGGTGCGCATCGACATGAGCGAGTTCATGGAGAAGCATTCGGTGGCCCGCCTGATCGGCGCGCCACCCGGATACGTGGGCTACGAGGAAGGCGGTTATCTGACCGAGGCCGTGCGCCGCAAGCCGTATTCCGTGCTGCTGCTCGACGAGGTGGAAAAGGCCCACCCGGACGTGTTCAACGTGCTGCTGCAGGTGCTGGACGACGGTCGCCTGACCGACGGCCAGGGCCGTACCGTGGACTTCAAGAACACGGTCATCGTGATGACCAGCAACATCGGCTCGCACCTCATCCAGGCCATGGTGGGCGAGAGCTACGAGGACGTGAAGGATGCGGTCTGGGGCGAGCTCAAGAACCACTTCCGGCCCGAGTTCCTGAACCGCATCGACGAGACCGTGGTGTTCCACGCGCTGGACGCGAAGCACATCGAGTCCATTGCGGGCATCCAGCTCAAGGCCCTGCAGGCGCGCCTGCAGAAGATGGACCTGCGGCTGGATGTGAGCCCGGCGGCGCTGGGCGAGCTGGCCAAGGTCGGCTTCGATCCGGTGTTCGGTGCCCGGCCGCTCAAGCGCGCGATCCAGCAGCGCATCGAGAACCCGCTCTCGAAGCTGTTGCTGGAGGGCAAGTACCCGCCCAAGTCGGTGATTCCGGTGGGGGTGGACCCGGTGCGCAACCCCGGGGTGTTCGAGTTCTCTGACGCGATCGCCTACGACTGAGCCTCAGGCGACAGGCGGTGCCCCGGCATGGGGCGCCACCTCTACCGCCGCCCGGGGCGCGCTCCTATCATGGCCCGATGACCCTGACGCCCCCCGACCTTCCGTTGCGCGCGCTGTTCGACGCGCAGTTCCAGGCCAGCCGCGCGCAGATCGACGTGCCGCTGGCGCTTCGCCTGGACCGCTTGCGCCGCATGCGGGCCCTGATCGACACGCACGGAGCAGCGCTGGCCGAGGCGGTGCAGGCCGATTTCGGCGTGCGCTCAACCCGGCTCACCGAAGTCGCAGACTTCTTCGTGCTGCGCTCGCTGCTGGGCGATCTGGAGCGCCACACCGGCGCCTGGATGAAGACGCGCCGCGTGCGCACACCCATCTACCTGCAGCCCGCCAGCGGACACATCCAGCGCCAGCCGCTTGGCGTGGTCGGTGTCATCGGTCCCTGGAACTACCCGCTGCAGCTGACGCTCGGGCCGACGGCCACCGCGCTGGCCGCGGGCAACCGCGTGATGCTCAAGCCCAGCGAGCTCACTCCGCACACCTCGGCGCTGCTCGCGACCCTGCTGCACCAGGCGTTTTCTGCCGACGAGGTGTGCGTGGCGCTGGGCGGGCCAGACGTGGCGCACGAGTTCGCCAGCCTGCCGTTCGACCACCTGTTCTTCACCGGCTCCACCGCCGTGGGGCGCAAGGTGGCCGCCGCCGCCGCCGCCAACCTGACGCCGACCACGCTGGAACTGGGCGGCAAGTCGCCCTGCATCGTCGACGCCTCGGCCGATCTGGATGCGGTGGCCATCAAGATCGCCCACGGCAAGCTGCTCAATGGCGGCCAGACCTGCATCGCGCCGGACTACGTGCTGCTGCCCCAGGGGCGCGAAGCCGAGTTCGAGCGCGCCTTTGCCGCCGCCGTGACGCGGCTGTTCCCCTGTGGGGCCGCACACCCCGACTACGCCAGCATCATCAGCGAGCGGCACCATGCGCGGCTGCTGGCGATGGTGAAGGAGGTGCAGTCCCAGGGCGCACGTGTGGTCGAGGTGGCCCCGCGCAGCGGGTCGGGCCATGAGCGCCAGATGACGCCGGTGCTGGTGTTCCAGCCACCCGCCGAGGCGCGCCTGATGCGCGAGGAAATCTTCGGCCCGGTGCTGCCGGTGCTCAGTTACACGGATCTGAACCAGGCCATCGCCACCGTCAACGCCGGTCCCAGGCCTCTGGCGCTCTACTGGTTCGGCCAGGACGGTGCCGCGCGCGAGCGGGTGCTGCGCGGCACGGTCAGCGGCGGGGTCACGGTGAACGACACGCTGCTGCACATCGCCCACGAAAACCTGCCGTTTGGCGGGGTGGGGGAGAGCGGCTGGGGCGCCTACCACGGTGAGACGGGCTTCCTGCGCTTCACGCAGCAGAAGCCGGTACTGGTGCAGTCGCGCTGGGCGGCGGCCAGCCTGTTCTACCCGCCCTACGGGGCCACCTTCGACCGCGTGATGGGCCTGCTCAAGCGTTGGCTTTGAGCGGCGTTGCTCAGGCGCTGTCGTTGTCGCCGTAGAGCATCAGCGGCACCGGTTGCAGGTAGCCCTGCTGCAGCAGACCCTCGGCGAGATCGCGCACGTCGCCTCCCAGCAGTGCCGACAGCTCGCGTTCGCTGCGGCGTCCGTTGGCCATGAGCAGCAGGCTGTGGGCCCTGCGTCCGACCAGGTCGGGGCGTGACAGCGCCTCCCAGGCCTTCGGTGTCTTGGCAATGCGTTGTGGTGCGTTCATCGTCTTCCCCTGCTGGCGCGTTTTGTGTGTGAGCATCCAGCAAGATACGGGCCCGAAATGACAGGGCTGTGACGCCCACAGCTGCACCGCCACCGGGCGTGAATCGGGCGTTATGCTCGCCCGCGAGACACACGGAGCACCGCCATGAAGCCTTCTTCCATCACCATCTTCCACAACCCCTAGTGCAGCACCTCGCGCAACGTACTGGCCGCGATCCGCGAGACCGGGGTCGAGCCGGTGGTGATCGACTACCTCAAGCAGCCCTACACCCGGGAGCAACTGGTCGCGCTGCTCAAGGCCATGGGCATGGGCGCCGGCGAACTGCTGCGCCGCAAGGGCGACCTCTATGCCGGGTTGGCCGACGCCAAGCCCGAACGCAGCGACGCCGAATTGCTGGACCTGATGGTGCAGCACCCGGTGCTGGTCGAGCGGCCCATCGTCGTGACACCGCGAGGCACCGTGCTCTGCCGCCCCAAAGAGCGGCTGCAAGAGGTGCTCTGATCAGGCGGGGCCCGCCCTCACCGGGCCGAAGCGCGACGGTGGCTGGCCCAGCGCGGCGCGGAACATGGCGCTGAAGGCACTGTCGCTGGCGTAGCCACTTGCAGCCGCTACCTGGCTCACCGGCGCGCCCCGGGCCAGCATCGGCAGCGCGTGCGCCAGCAGCACTTGCTGCCGCCAGCGCTGAAAGCCCATGCCCAGCTCGTCCCGAAACAGGCGGGCCAGGGTGCGCTCGCTGGCACCGCTGTGGGCGGCCCAGCCGGCCAGCGTCGCGTGCTGCGCCGGCGCATTGAGCACCGCCTCGCACAGGGCGCGCAGGCGCCGGTCGCCGCGCTGCGGGTCGGGCATGGGCACGCCCAGAGGCTGGGTGGGCGCGTTCGCCAGTTCGGCCAGCACCAGGGTGGACAGCGCGCGCTGCCGCAGCTCGTCGCCCGCGTGGTGCGGCAGTTCCATGCCCAGCACCAGCTCGCGCAGCAGCGGCGAAACCACCAGCACCCTGGAGCGGCGCCAGTCAGCAGTGACCACCGACGGATCGATGTAGAGCGTGTAGAGCTGCGAGGTTTCCAGCATGCTGACCGCGTGGCGGGCGCCCGGGGGGATCCAGACGGCGCGCGACGGCGGGACGATGGTGGTGGTTTCCAGTCCGCCGGTCTGGTTCGGCGCGGCGTCGGCCACCGTCACCTGCAGCAACCCGCTGGCGCAGTACGCCAGCTGACCCCAGGGGTGGTGGTGCGGTTCGAACTGGGTGTCGTGGCCCATGGCCCGCGCCCTGCAGCGCACCGGCCGCTCCGGCGAGGGCCGGAAGGGGTCGGTGTCACCGACGGGCACGGCGCGGCGCTCGCGTCTGTTCATGGGGGCTCCCGGATTTGGCTGAAATTCGATGATGGTTGTCTTTCTATCGCATATCGGCCGCCGCGTCAGCCCGTACCATGCCCCGCATGAACACCGCCACCCTCGACGCCATGCCTCCGCCGGCCAATCCCGTTCCCCTGAAGCAGGACGCCGCCGTCATCGGTCTGGTCGGTCTGGCACACGGCACCTCGCATTTCTCGCACCTGCTGCTGGCGCCGCTGTTCCCGATCTTCATGCGCGACTTCGGTCTGAGCTACTCCGACGTCGGCCTTCTCATGAGCATCTTCTTCGTCATCTCGGGTTCCGGCCAGGCGATGGCTGGGTTTGTGGTCGACCGCATCGGCGCGCGCCCGGTGCTGTTTGCCGCCATCGGCTGCTTCCTGCTGGCCTCGCTGGCCGCGTCCATGGTCACGGGCTACGCCGGCCTGGTGCTGGTGGCCGTGCTGGCGGGCCTGGGCAACGCTCCGTTCCACCCGGCCGACTTCACCATCCTGAACCAGCGCGTGTCGGCGCCGCGGCTGGGCTACGCCTTCAGCGCCCATGGCCTGACCGGCAACCTAGGCTGGGCGCTCGCCCCCGCTTTTCTGGTCGGCATCACGGCGCTGGCCGACTGGCGCACCGCCTACCACGCCGCCGCGCTGTTGTATGTGGCGGTGCTGTCGCTGCTGTTCTGGCAGCGCGAGAAGTTGCGCACCGAGGTGCATGTGCGCCACGCCGACGCCCCCAAGGGCTCCGACCTTGCGTTCATGAAGCTGCCCGTGGTTTGGTGGTGCTTCGCCTTCTTCCTGCTGTCGACCATGACGCTGGCGGTGGTGCAGAGCTATGCGCCGTCCATCCTAAAGCAACTGCACGGGGTCAGTGTCGAGGCGGCCACCCTCACCGTCAGCGCCTACATGCTGTGCGGCGCGCTCGGCATGTTCGTGGGTGGCTTCGTGGCCGCCACCTCGAAACACAGTGACCGCGTCGTGGCCTGGGCGATGACCGCCGGCGCCTTGCTGCTGATGGTCTGTGCCACCGGATGGCTCAACGGCACCGGCACCATGGTGGTCCTGGCGGCCACCGGTTTTGCAATCGGCGTGGGCGGCCCCAGCCGGGACATGATGATCAAGAAGGCGACGCCCAAGGGCGCGACCGGGCGCGTCTATGGCACCGTGTACTCGGGACTGGACGTTGGCTTTGCGGTCTCTCCAATGATCTTTGGCGTGTTCATGGACCGGGGCTGGTACGCGCTGACGCTGGCCGGTGCCGCGCTGGTGCTCCTGGTCTCCGTCTATGCCGCCATCGGCGTGGGCCGCCGGACAGGCCGCTGAGTCTGTGCACAATTCCGGCATGACCACACCAAAACTTGCCGGACACCTGCTCGTCGACTGCCTCATCGCCCAGGGCGTGACCCACGCGTTCGGGGTACCAGGCGAAAGTTATCTCGCCGTGCTCGACGGCTTTCACGACCGCGCCGACCGCATCCACTTCGTGATCAACCGCCAGGAGGGAGGGGCGGCGTTCATGGCCGAGGCCCAGGGCAAGCTGACCGGCCGGCCGGGCGTGTGTTTCGTGACCCGCGGGCCGGGCGCGACCAACGCCTCCATTGGCCTGCACACCGCATTCCAGGACTCAACGCCGATGGTGCTGTTCGTGGGCGACGTGGCCAGCGACGCGCGCGACCGCGAGGCCTTCCAGGAGGTGGACTACAACGCCTTCTTCGGCCCGAGCACGAAAGGCATGGCCAAGCGCGTCGAGCGCATAGACGATCCGCGCCGCATTCCCGAATACGTGGCGCGCGCTTTCGCCACCGCCATGAATGGCCGGCCGGGCCCGGTGGTCCTGGTGTTGCCCGAGGACATGCTGACGCAGCCGGTGGACGCCACCCCGCTACCGCGCGTGGAGCCGGTGCAGGCTTGGGCCGACCCGGGCGCACTGCGCGAGCTGCGCGCGCTGCTGTTGGCGTCCGAGCGTCCGCTGGTGATTGCCGGCGGCGGAGGCTGGACGCCGCAGTCCGCCGCCGCGCTGCAGCGCTTTGCCGAGAACTGGCAGCTGCCGGTGGCCAATGCCTTCCGCTTCCAGGATTGCTTCGACAACCACCACCCGCAGTACGCGGGCGATGTCGGCCTGGGCATCAACCCGGCGCTGGCCCGGCGCATCCGCGAGAGCGACCTGATCCTGGCCATCGGACCCCGATTGGGTGAGGCCACCACGGGTGGCTACACGCTGATCCAGGCGCCAGTGCCTGCGCAGAAGCTGGTGCACATCCACGCCAGCGGCGAGGAGCTGGGCCGGGTCTACCAGCCCACGCTCGCGATCCAGGCCACGATGAACGCGGCGGCGCGTTCGCTGGAGGTGCTGACCGCACCGCCCAGCCTGCCGTGGTCGGCGTGGACGGCCGCCTGCCACGCCGACTACGAGGCCAACGTGGAGGTGAGCAATGGCGGCATCGTGCTGCCCGGCAGCATCGACATGCCGGCCCTCATCCACACGCTGCAGAAGCACCTGCCGGCCGACGCTGTGCTGACCAACGGCGCGGGCAACTTCGCCAGCTGGCTGCACCGCTTCTACCGCTACCACGGCCTGGCCAAGGGGCACAAGACGCAGCTGGCACCGACCAACGGCGCCATGGGCTACGGCATGCCCGCGGGCATCGGTGCCGCCATCCTCACCGGTCGCACCGCCTTCACCATCGCGGGGGACGGAGATTTCCTCATGAATGGGCAGGAACTGGCCACGGCGGTGCAGCACGGTGCGAAGTCGGTCATCCTGCTGCTCAACAACGGCACCTACGGCACCATCCGCATGCACCAGGAGCGCGAGTACCCGGCGCGTGTGAGTGGCTCGGACCTGAGGAACCCCGACTTCTGTGCGCTTGCGCGGGCCTACGGCTACGCGGCCGAACGCATCACCCACACCGCGGAGTTTGAGCCGGCCTTGCAGCGGGCGCTGGCCGCCGACAGCGGTTCGCTGATCGAGGTCATGCTCGATCCGGAGGTCATCACCACCCGCGGAACCCTCTCGGCAATCCGGAACAAATCCCGCTGAGCGGGGTGTGTTTGTTGTCTTCTGGCAACAAACTTTGTGAATAGGTCACAGGCCGGTGGGCAATGGCACACGCCTCAAGACCCTGCCTGGTTTCTAAGCTTTCCCCATCCGCAACACACGAGGAAAGCGCCATGGAAACCACCGCCCAACGCCACCTGATGGACCGCACCACCAGCGACCTGTACTTCCACGCCGAGCGCACGCAGCCGGTGCCGGACAGCCTGGGACAGGACCTGCTGTTGCGGGTGCTGGACGAAGTCGACTACGGCCTGCTGGTGATCGACGCCCAGGGCCACATCCGCCACGCCAACCACCTGGCGCGGCACGAAATGTCGACCGGCCGGGTGATCGTCACCCATGCGCGCTCTCTGCTGGGGCGCAACACCGAGCTCACCACCCAGATCCAGAGCGCCCTGGAGCACGCGCTGCGCGGCCAGCGCCGCCTGTTGCAGCTCAAGCAAGGCGAACACGAACTGTCGCTGGCGTTTGTGCCGCTGAGCCACCCGCTGGAGTTCGACGCGCCCACCGTGCTGGTGCTGCTCTCTCGCAAGAACGCCTGCGACAACCTGGCGCTGCGCATGTTCGCCCGCTCGCAGAACCTCAGCCCCAGCGAAGAGGCGGTGCTGCTGGCCCTGTGCCGCGGCGCCTCGATTCCCGAGATCGCTGCCGACCACAAGGTGGCCGAGTCCACCGTGCGCAGCCAGATCAAGGCGTTGCGCGAAAAAACCGGCTGCGGCAGCATCCGGGCCCTGATGCAGAAGGTGCACAGCCTGCCGCCCATGGTGCCCGCCTTGCGGGTGATCTCCGCGATGCAGCACAATGCCATGGAGTTTGCCCAACCATGAGCCCGGATGTCCGCCGCCTTCCTTCCTGCCAGCACAGAGCCTTCCTCCCACATCCAGGCGCTGGCGGCACTGGGCGTGCAGCGGCGCTACCGCAACGGCGCGCTGCTGATCCAGGAAGGTGAGTCCGGGGACACGATCTACATCGTGCTGCAGGGGCGCCTGCGGGCCTTCCTCGGTGATGGCAACGGCAAGGAACTGACCCTGGGCTTCTACGGCCCTCTGGAATATGTGGGCGAAATGTCGCTCGACGGTGGCCCCCGGTCGGCCAACGTGGAGGCGGTCGATGCAACGACCTGTTCCGTCATCTCCCGTGCCGTGCTGCTGAACTACATCGCCCAGCACCCCGAGTTCGCACTGGAGCTCATGGCCCGACTGATCCGCCGCGCGCGGCTGGCGACTGAGAGCGCCGGCAATGTGGCCCTCATCGACGTGTACGGGCGCCTGGTGCGACTGCTCAACCAGTTGGCGCAGGAGCCTGAAGCCTCTGGCGAGCGCCGGCTTGCAGAGCGCCTCACCCACCAGGAACTGGCGCAGCACCTCGCGTGTTCGCGCGAAATGGTGTCACGCCTGCTCAAGGACCTGGAAACCGGCGGCTACGTCGCCGTGCGCGAGCGCTGGATCTGGCTGCTCAAGGCGCTGCCAGCGCGCTGGTGACGGCCAGACTCAGAGCCGTTTTCTGGCGATCTGAGGCGCCGCACAGCTGGTGCCATACATGCGCACCGATGCGCCGCTGCGGCTGCCAGCACCCAGCACCCCCCACAATGCCGTGCTCTCGTCGCTCACAGCCAGTTCGTCCGGCACCTTTTTGACACCGTTGCGCTGGGGCAGGCGAGTGGCGTCCGGGTCCGGTAGCCTGGGGCTGTAGCGGGCGGCCGGGTCGAAGGCGCTGCTGGCGAAGCGGATGCCGCCAACAGAGACCGATCGCTGTCCCGTCCCGATGCTGTTGAACACCCCGCTGCGCCGGATCGGCGTCGGGTTGTCGGGGTGGTCGATGAAGCTGTCGATGTTGCCGCTGGTGTCGTAGAAACTGTCCAGCATGGCGGACTGGCGGGCGCCCGTGTAGGTCCCCTGGGCCACATCGTCCCGCTCCACGTAGGCGTCCAGCACCACCGGGTTGAGCCCGCCGTTGTGAACCTTCACCTGCCAGACGCCGGCTGGGGCCAGCCGGTCCTCGGGGTGGTGCGAGGCCGTCGGGCACAGGGCGAGCAGGGCGCAGGTGCCGTGCCGGCCCAGCGCAGTCTTTCTGGGAAACACCAGCGCCAGCTGGGGCGCGGTGGTGGAGGGCCAGCAACCCGCATTGCCGACGGTCATGGGCCCGAGCACCTGCCCGCCGGGCAGCGTGACTTCGATGCGGATGTCCTGCAGCGCTTCCTCGGGCAGGTCCGGGTCGCCCAGCCACAACTCGAGAAAACTCTGGGTCCGGTCGTCGGGCTGGATATGCCAGTGCAGTTCGGCGGGCGCGCCCCCTGGCAGCAGCGTCTGGTTCACATGGGTGCGGTCCTGGTAACCGTTGCCCGCCGGAATGAAGACTTCGAGGCGCTCTGGCGTGCACAGCGCAATCAGATGATCGATGGCAGCCTCAAGCACCGAGGTTCCGTCGTGAGGACCAGCCAGCGTGCCCCAGCTGATGTTGACCACCAGCTTCGCGTCGGTGGTCACCCGGTTCAGGATGAACAGCAGCGCGTCCAGCACACTCACGTTCATCGCCCCGCCCGAGGTGTCGATCACGTTGGACCAGTCCAGCTGCACCGCGATCAGAGGCGCGCGGCTGGCCTCGTCGTGGGCCGGCGTCATGTCCGGGGTGTGGGCCGCACTGCTCATGCGGGCGGTGGCCAGCCAGGGGCCGGCGGCCAGGCTGGCCACCACGGTGCCGTGGTTGAGCGGATGCTTCAGGTCCCAGCACTGCAGGTAGTCGTACAGGTCGTCCTCGTCGACCGAACCGTCTCTCGTGAACCGGTCCATGGCGGCGCGGATGTCGGCTGCCGTCAGCTCATGGCCGTAGCCCATGACGGGCGGCGTCGGACCGGCGCGTTTCGGGTCCAGGCGGCTGCGCAGGTGGCGGCCCATGCCCGGTCCGTGCGGGCCGCCGAACTCGTCCTGTCGCCAGAAGTGGCGCACCCGCGGCTCTCCGTCGGGCTTCAGGAAGGCGGTGTTGGCCATCGCAAGACCGCCGTCGATGATGCCGATCACCTTGCCGCCCACGCGATCCGGGCAGGGGGGCACCGTGTCGCCGGGCAAAGCCGGGTCGGTCAGTGGTCCGGTGTGCTCCTCCACGGGCAGGCCGAGCTCATAGCGTCGGACGATGCCGGCCAGGTCCGAGCGCTTGCGCATCTCCTTGAAAAAGCCTTTGCGCGCGCGTGCCGTGCAGAAACGCAGCCCCGGCAGCAGCAGATAGGCCTTGGGCACCTGCAGCCACTTCACGTCGGACGCCTGCAGCAGATCCTGAATGCCGAAACCGGGATGGAGTTCGATGATGATCGGCAGCCACCTGGGCTGGGCGGCCGCGCCTTCGCCCAGACGGTAGCCTTCAAAACGATCGGCTTCTGCCCATGCGAGGTAGGGGTCGGCGCCCTCGATGCTGCTGGGCAGAGACCAGTCCGTGCCGGTGACCTCGCCTTTGGGCAGCGGCTGCCAGGGCTGGGGAGCGCGCGCCCCACTCATGACCACTCCTTCAGGGCCTCCTGCCACAGCCAGCCCAGGGTGTCGGCCTGGGGCAGCGGGATCGCCGGTCCACCCACGCTGTAGGCACCCGCGTCCATGGGGTCGCTGAGCTTGAAATCCTTGGGGGCGCCATCGGCTTCTACGAACTTGTCGCTGTCGAAGCCCCGCAAGCGGACGCTGCCAGCGGTAGCACGGGCCACGAAGAACTCGCCGAGGCTGGTGCCCAGCAGACGGCCGACGGCGCTGTCCACCGGGTAGTGGACTCCGGCCACGGTGCGATTGACCGCGATGCGTGCGGCCAGGCGCTGCAGCTGCGTGCGGCTGTTCTGGCCGTCGTTCTTGCCGGGGCGGGTCTGGTCCATGAACGCCTCCAGCAGCGTTGCCACCGCGAACGCTTCGGTGGAGTGGCCGCTGGGCCAGCTGCCGTGCCCCGGCGTGGGGATCATGGGCTGGATCTGTGGCGACAGCTCCACAGGCCGCAGGGTGGCAAAGATGTGCTTGAGGCGCATCTCGACGTGTACGCACAGACCGAGCGCGATTTCGATCAGCTGCAATGTCTTCTTGTGGCGGTGGGCCGTCAGCCCCAGCACGGCGGACCAGTAGCCGACCGGTGCGGTGAGCTGATCGAGCACCTCGGCGGCCCGGTCGCCGCGCAGATCCGCGTAGGCCGCGACCAGATCCAGCTGCTGCTTGAGCAGGTTTTTTGACGGGCCCTGCAGCTGCACCAGAGTCCGGTTCTTGATCGTGGTCGCGCCGAGGTTGGCGAACTTCAGGTCGGCCTGTTTGGTGCTGGCCGACGCGGTGATGGATAGGCCTTCGATCAGCTGTTCGAAACAGGTGGTCATCCGCGGACCGTCGGCCCAGAGGCGCAGGTTCTGGTCCTGGTTGAACCCGGGCGTGGCGGGATGGAGCACTGCTCCGGCAAACGGGCCTGCTATTGCAGATCGACTAATGGTCAGGGCATCGGCAGAGAACAGACTGGCACCCGCGACACCAGCACTGACACCCGCGCTCACACCAGCACTGACTCCCGCACTCACCCCAGCGCTCACTCCGGCACTGACTCCTGCACTCATGTCATCTCCTTATAAATTGGACTCAGGTTCTTGGAAGGCCCAGCGACTCGAGAGCGCGCACTGTGCGTTGCCGCAGCGGACTGAGACTGCCTGATGAAAGGTACTTTGACAAAGTTAGCTCGGGCTGCAGAGAGCGCAGCAGGGCTAAAGTTTCGCTCGCGTCCGAAGTTTGTCCGGATTCGAACTGGGCGGTCAGCAGGATCCGCAGGTTGGGCAGGTGATACCGGTTTTTGTTGAGCGAGCACCTGCTGTAGTGAATGGCCTGGTTCAGGTCATTTGTGGACAGGTAGCTGCCTGCCAGCATCATCTCGAAGTAGTACTTCTGCGGATCAAGCGGCGACAGTCGCAGTGCGTTTTCTGCCTGCATGATCGACTCCGCAGGAGTGCCCCACATGGTGGACCAGACGCTTCGGTAGAGCCATGCCATCGGGTCGTTGGGGTTGGCGTTCGTGGCCTCCAGCAGAATATGGTTCGATCCATCGACGTCCTTGCCCAGGTGGCACATGGCGTGCCCTTTGACTGCAAGTGCCAAGGCGCTCTCCGGGACCATGTCCAGCGCGCGGTCGGCGATGCCAATCGCGTGCTGAAACGATGCGTGTGGGTCCGCAGCCATGCCCTGTACCACCTGCATGATGTGCCACTTGGCCAGCCACGCCCACGGAGCGACGGAGCGCTTGTGGCGGTCCACCAGAGCTTCCAGCAGCTGCTGGCTGCGCTCCAGATCCCGGCGGGTGGAGCGGTGCATGAGGTTGATGGCACCCAGCATCAGGGCGCTGCTGTCCAGCCGGGGCAGGGTCTGAGTGAGGGTGCGTTGCACTTCCGAGTGGAGCAACTGGTCGGCGCAGGTCGACGCCAGCGCGTTGATCAGCTCGCTCTCCTGCTGCACCACGTCCATCACGTCGCCGGTGAGCCGGTCGGCCCAGATCACCTCGTTGCGCCGGGTGTCGCTCAACTGCGCGGTCACCAGCACACGGTCACCCAGCGAGACGTAGCTGCCCGACAGCACGAAGTGGGCGTCCAGCTGCTGGCTCGCGGTCTGGTTGACGTCGTCCCGGCCCCGGAGCACGGCGGTCGACAGCCTGGAGATGACGCGCAGGTGCTGGCTGCGCGAGAGCTGAACGATGACGCCGTCCGCCAGCAGGTCGCCGATCACGAAGTGCTCCGGCGCATTGCTCCTCGACACGAAGGGCAGCACGGCGATGGTCGCCCGGAAGTCCTCCGGTCTGGCGGCAGGAGCGGGCGGTTTGAGGGCGACGCCTGTTCCGGTGGGCGGGGAGAGCGTCCAGGTTCGGACAGGCTCCGGCCAGTGCTTGAGGTAGCACTCCCCCATGTCCTCCATGTCACCATCGACGCCGTCCACCAGGGCATCGTGCACGTTGGCCGTGATCACGGTTTCTCCGGGGCCTGCGAGCCCCGCCACCCGGGCGGCCAGGTTGACGCCATGGCCGAACACGTCGTGGTCGTCGATGTACAGGTGGGTGGCGTTCAGCCCAGCGCGGAGCCAGAACTTGTTGTCGTCATCGCGCCGACGATTGGCATCGTCGAAATAGCGGTGGAGGCGCAGCGTAGCCTTGACGGCCTGGGACGGTTCGTCGAACTCCACCAGGATGCCATCGCCCAGGCTCTTGACCAGGCGACCGCCATGTCTTGGCAGAACCTCTTCACGGGCGTGCTGGAGAAACCCGTGCCACTGGTGGACTACGGACGCTTCGTTCGATGCCATCAGCCTCACGGATTCCACCAGGTCCATCACCAGCACCACCTTGTTCTGCATCAGCGGCAGAGGCGGCACCTCTGGGGATGGAGCCGGTTCGCCGAGAGAGCCCATGGTGCTGGGGTGCGGCTGGCTTGTCATACCTCGAAAGGGGGAAGTGCCGTTTCAGTTTCTCACATCTGAAAGGTCCGGGCGCAGAAGACAAAGGCAAAAAAAAGAGCCGGCAAGGCCGGCTCTCTGCAGAGAGGAGCATCTGGTGCCCCTTCTGGACCTGATCACTTCAGGTGTTCGTTGATCATCTTGGTCATTTCGAACATCGAGGCCTGGGCCTTCTTGAAGATTTCCTTCAGCTTGGCGTCGGCGTTGATCATGCGCTTGTTGACAGCGTCCTGCAGCTTGTTCTTTTTGATGTATTCCCAGACCTTCTTGGTCACTTCCGTGCGGGGCAGCGGGCTGTTGCCAACGATGGCAGCCAGTGCGGCGCTGGGGGTCATGGCCTTCATGAAGGCAGCGTTGGGGGTGCGCTTCTTGGCAGGAGCGGCCTTCTTCGCGGGAGCTGCGGCCTTCTTGGCGGGTGCAGCCTTCTTTGCCGGAGCTGCGGCCTTCTTGGCGGGTGCAGCCTTCTTCGCCGGAGCGGCGGCCTTCTTGGCGGGCGCAGCCTTCTTTGCCGGAGCGGCGGCCTTCTTGGCCGGGGCGGCCTTCTTCGCAGGAGCTTTCTTTGCAGTTGCCATGTTGAGGATTCCTTCTAGAAGTGGTTTGACGCCAGAGGAGAACGCGCTCTCTCACTGGTGACTCGGATGCTAATGGAGATGCATGGTCCTTCCAAGGTGGAAGCACCGATTTTTTGCGCGATGTCAGAGGGAAGTCGGGGTTTTTTGGCCCCGAAAACAACACTGCGCCCGGTATCACGCGCCGCTCATGAATCCACAGTGAAGAGCGTGCTCCAATTTCTGTTCCGAAAAACCTGCTTTCCAGAGTGCCTGACCATGACCTCTCCCATCGATTTTTCGACCTGCGACTTCGGTGACGAGCACAAGGGCGACGCCAGTGGCGCGTTCCGTGTGTTACCACCTGTGTTCCGTGACTTTGGTGCCCATCGCCGCTTTGCCGGGCCGATCGTGACCGTGCAGTGCCTGGACGACAACACCCAGGTGAAGGCCCTCGTCGAAGGACCAGGGGAAGGGCGTGTGCTCGTGGTCGACGGCGGGGCCTCGCTGCGGCGCGCCTTGCTGGGTGGCAATCTGGGCGCAGCCGCCGCGCGCAACGGATGGGCGGGTGTGCTGGTGGACGGATGCGTGCGCGATGTTGCCGAGCTGGCGGTCTGCGAGACCGGGATTCGTGCGCTCGCGTCGATGCCGCTGCCGACTGAGCGGCGCAACCAGGGGGTGCGCGATGTGCCCGTGAAGATTCAGAGTGTCACCGTCCGCCCGGGCGAATGGCTGTATGCGGACGAGGACGGCATCGTGATCGCCGACCGGCCGTTGCACCGGGGCACCGCCTGACGGATTTCAGGCCGTCAGGCCTTTGTAGAGCATGTACGCCGACAGCAGGTAGAGAATCAGCGCGAAAGCCCGCTTGAGCGATTTGACCGGCAATGCGTGTGCGGCCTTCACGCCGAGCGGCGCCATCAGTACGCTGGTCATGGCGATCACCGTCAGCGCCGGCAGGTACACGTAGCCCAGCGAACCCGCTGGAAGGTCGGCCACACCCTGACCAGAGACGACGTACCCGGCGGCGTTCGCCAGCGCTATGGGGAAGCCCAGCGCTGCGCTGGTGGCCACGGCGTTGTGGATCGCGACGTTGCACCAGGTCATGAACGGGACGCTGACGAAGCCGCCACCGGCCCCCACCAGTCCCGAGAGAAAACCGATCATGCCTCCCGCACCGAGCTGACCGACCGTTCCGGGCAAGGTGCGCGAGGCCTGTGGCTTCTTGTCCAGCAGCATCTGGGTGGCGGAGAAGCCCACAAACAGCGCGAACAGCAGGGCCAGTGCCCCGCCCTTGAGGACTGCAAAGACACCCAGACTCGCGACCGCAGCACCGATGACGATCCCTGGTGCGAGGCGCCGCACGATGTCCCACCGCACGGCGCCGCGCTTGTGGTGCGCGCGAACACTGGAGATCGAGGTGAAGATGATGGTGGCCATGGAGGTGGCGATGGCCATCTTCACGGCAAGGCCGGGCGCAACGCCACGGTGGGCGAGGATGGCGCTGATGAACGGCACCATGATCATGCCGCCGCCGATGCCCAGCAGGCCGGCCAGAAATCCGGTGAACACCCCCAGAAGGGCCAGCTCGGCGATCAGCAGGGGTTCAAGGCTCATGGGGGGAAATCCGGAGGGCAGAAAAGAGTGCGGCCCCAGGAAACATCCGTGGGGCCGCAGCGAGGAGTATTAGGTGTCTGCAAGTGCCACCGGACCGTCATCCTGAACCGGGGGTTCAGGTGGGCGAGGGCAACGGGGCTTCGGGTTCATCTGACGCGAGACGCTCACACCAGCCACGTTATGTACCAAGCCCGGGCTCATGGAGCATTGGTTCAAGGAAATATAAAGCCCGGCGTGCACTGCAGACAAGGCAAATTGTAGGGGCTGTAGGCCCGGGGGATGGGCTCGCCCGTCGGAAAAGTTGAGGGCCGGGGCCTGATTCAGATCAACTGGCCGTCACTGCCCAGCGCCTGGTCGAGGCGCCGCACCAGTTCCTCGGCGCGTGCCAGCGCAGCAGCGTCGGGCAACTCGCCCTGGGAAGCAGAGTCCGGCAAGGGCGTCGGCTCTGGAGGCAGGAAGGACGAAGAAGAAAAACCCTGGGCTTCTTTCTGGGACAGTTCGAACGCCAGGTTGAGGGAGGCCAGCACGGCGATGCGGTCACGGGCCTTGACCTTGCCGGCGTCGCGGATTCGGCACATGGCGGTGTCCACACGCTCCACGGCGTCCAGCAGAGACTGCTCGCCACCCGTCGGACAGGCCAGCAGATAGCTCTGGCCCATGATCTGAACCTCGATCTGCTTGGAGGCCGGCTTGTTCATTCGGAGTCCTTGTGGGAGGGTGTCTCGGTCCCGACCGGCAACCGGTCCAGCAGCGCGTCGATGCGGGAGCGCGCAGCGTTCAGACGGGACTTGATGGAGTCGCGTTCTGCCTTGAGCGTGGCCACCTGCTCCATCAGCAGGGCGTTGGTGCGCTGCAGTTCTTCATGACGAAGGAGCAGGCGCTCCACGCGCTCGGCGATCAGGTCAATGTGCTTGGGATCGGCCATGGTGACGACTGGTGAGTAACTCATTGTAGGGTTGCCGCAAGGAGCGCGGGCTTACAATGGATTTCGTTGGTGCTCGCGGTGTGGTTCACATGCCGCAGTTCAACGGGAAGCAGGAGGGGAAGTCCACGCGGACCGACCTAACCTGCGCTGCCCCCGCAACGGTAAGCAGACGGGATTCGGGCTTTCGCCCTGTCCCTGCCTTCACCCCACAGCCACTGGACAGCCGGTTTCGATCGGTGCTCCGGGAAGGCGGTGAAGGTTGGTCTGTCAGCCCGGATACCGGCCAACACGGTGGTGACGCGTCCTGAACAGGTCCGTTGCCGTGACGCCCATGCGCTGTCGGGGAAGACGGCGAGGGCAACCATCGTTTGTTTTTCATCCATGTCTTTCCGTTCTGCTCCGGTGCGCCTGGCCGCGCTTCCCATGGCATGCGCCATCGCTTTTCCCGTTTTTGCCCAGTCCGCCCTGCCCACCGTGGTGGTGTCTGCGACCCGGTCCGAGTTGCCCATCACCGATGTGGTGGCGGATGTCACCTTGGTCGGCCGCGGCGTCATTGACCGAATGGGCGCAGCGTCGGTCTCCGACGTGCTGGAGCGCCTGCCGGGGGTGACCGTTAACCGCAATGGCGGCCCTGCGTCCACCACCAACGTGTATGTCCGCGGCGCCGAGGGCCGTTTCACGGCGGTGTTCGTCGACGGCGTGCGCATCGACTCGCAATCCACCGGTGGCGCGACATGGAATGCGATCCCGTTGTCCCAGGTGGACCGCATCGAGGTGCTGCGTGGGCCTGCGGCGGCGGTGTATGGCTCGGATGCGATGGCCGGGGTGGTTCAGATCTTTACACGCCAGGGGGAGAAAGGATTCTTCCCCTCGCTGCGCCTTGGGGTGGGATCGAACAGCACCTACGAACTGAGCGCCGCAGTGCGTGGCGGCGACGGGGTGGTTGACTACGCCTTCGGTCTGGGCACCGAACGCAGCGACGGGTTCAACGCCAAGCCCTCCGGCAATCCTGACCGCGACGGGTACCGCAACGAGTCGTTCTCAGGCAGGCTCGGATGGTCTCTTTCCGAGGGGCAGAAGATCGAGGCCACGCTGCTGGACAACCGCCAGAAGGCCGGCTACGACGGTTTCATGCCGGGGCAGGACGACCAGTCCAGTCAGCGCCTGCAGACCGTGGGATTGAACTGGAACAGCCGCTGGAGCGATTCGTGGAGCACCCGTGTGGGGCTCAGCCGCGGAAGCGACCGCTACGAGACCTCACCCTCGACCTATCTGACGGACACCACGGTCGACAGCTGGCTGCTGCGCAACGAGCTGCGCGTGGGGCCGGGCCGGCTGACGGTGGATCTGGAGCGTCGGGAGGACCAGCTGGAGAACGTCAGCACCACGCCGGTCGACACCGAGCGGCACCAGAACGCCCTCGCTCTGGGGTATGGCCTGCATGCCGGCGACCACACGCTGCAGCTCAATGCCCGGCGCGACGACGACAGTGAATTCGGTACCCACACCACCGGCTCGCTGGCCTACGGCTACGCGTTGTCCAAGACCTTGCAGCTCACCGGCTCGGTGGGCACGGCCTTCCGTGCCCCCACGCTGTTCCAGCGCTTCAGCATCTACGGCACGCCCGACCTAAAGGCCGAAACCGCGCGCAACATGGAAGCGGGGCTGCGCTGGCAAGAGGCTGCGAGTCGCGCCTCCGTGGTGGTCTACCGAAACCGCGTGAAGGACCTGATCGACTACCTGGCCGGCCCGGGCAGTTGCGTCAACGGCGTGGGCGATTTCGCCGGCTGCTATGGAAGCACCGGCCGCGCCACCTACACCGGCGTGACGCTGGCCGGTGGCACGACGCTCGGCGAAGTGGCCCTGGGTGCTTCGCTGGACCTGATGCGCCCGAAGAACGCCGAAACCGGCAAGCTGCTGGCGCGCCGCGCCGAAACGCAGGCCACGCTGACGGCGGACATGCCGGTGGGTGGCTGGCGTCTGGGCAGCGAGGTTCAGCACCTGGGCAAGCGCTACGACGACGAAGCCAACACCAAGCCCCTGCCGGCCCACACGCTGCTGAACCTGACGGCCAGCACCGACATTGCCCGCGACTGGCGGCTGCTGGCACGCGTGGACAACGCCACCGACAAGGACTACGAGTCAGTGCTGGGCTACGCCACGGCGGGCCGCAGCTTCTACCTCGGCCTGAGCTGGTCGCCACGTTGAGCGCCGGTGCGATGACGACCGCCCGCTGTCCCGCCCTGTTGATTGCCGCGCCGGCCTCCGGTCAGGGCAAGACCACGGTGACGGCCGCGCTGGCGCGTCTGCACGCGCGGGCCGGGCGGCGGGTGCGGGTGTTCAAGTGTGGTCCTGATTTCCTGGACCCGCACTGGCACCAGCTCGCCAGCGGCCACCCGGTGCACAACCTGGACCTCTGGCTCAACGGCGAGGCAGACCTGCGTGCCAGGCTGCACGAGGCCGCGGCGAACTGCGACCTGATCCTGATTGAGGGCGTGATGGGGCTGTTCGACGGCGAGCCAAGTGCGGCCGACCTGGCGGTGAAGCTGGGCATCCCGGTGCTGGCGGTGATCGATGCGGGGTCGATGGCCGGCACCTTCGGTGCGCTGGTGCACGGCCTGCGCCACTACCGACCGGGCCTGCCCTGGGCCGGGGTGCTGGCCAACCGCGTGGCCAGCGAAGGGCACGAGAAGATGCTGCAGGCGTCTGTGCGCGACGACGACCTGGGCGCTGCGCCGGGCGGCATCGACGCCGGCTGGCTGGGTGGGTTGCGGCGCGACGCCGGGTTCTCCTTGCCCGAGCGCCACCTCGGCCTGACCGTGGCGTCCGAACTGCCGGACGCGATGGCGCGGCTGGACGCGCTGGCCGACGCCATGGCAGCCACCCCGCTGGGGCAGCTCGATGTGGCCGGCTGGCAGCGCTGGGCCGTGCCCTTCGACGCGCAAGCCGAGCGTGCGGTGGCGCCGCTGCTGAGCGGGCGCACCGTGGCGGTGGCGCGCGATGCGGCCTTCTGTTTCACCTACCCGGCCAACCTCGACACACTGCGCGCGCTGGGGGCCGAGCTGGTGTTTTTCTCGCCGGTGGCCGACGAGGCGGTGCCCGACTGCGACGCGGTCTGGCTGCCCGGCGGCTACCCCGAGCTGCACGCCGACGCGCTGGTGAAGGGCACACGCTGCCGCGCCAGCCTCGCCGCGCATGTCGCCGCCGGCAAGCCGGTCTGGGCCGAGTGCGGCGGCATGATGCCGCTGTTCGACGTGCTGACATTGAGCGACGGCACGCGGGTGCCGATGTGGGGCCTGCTGCCGGGCGAGGTGGCGATGCAGGCGCGCCTGGCCGCCCTCGGCCCGCAGCGCTGGGACACGGCGCAGGGCGAGCTGCGAGGTCACACATTCCACTATTCGCTGACCACATCGCCGCTGGCGCTCGTGGCCCGCACCGTGCCGGGCAGCAAGTTCGGTCGACCCGAGGCCGTGTACGGCCAGGGCCCGGTGCGCGCAAGCTACTTCCACGCGTGGTTCGCCTCCAACCCCGAGGCCACGGCGCAACTCTTTCTGGCGGAGACCGCATGAAGACTGTGCTGCCCGGACCGCAACGCATCGTCTGCCTGACCGAAGAGACGACCGAGTGGCTGTACCTGCTGGGGCAGGAGGCGCGCATCGTCGGCATCAGCGGCTACACCGTGCGGCCGCGCCGGGCGCGTGAGGAAAAACCCAAGGTCAGCGCATTCCTGAATGCCAAGATCGACAAGATCCTCGAACTGCGGCCCGACTGCGTGTTCGGTTTCTCCGACCTGCAGGCCGACATCGCCGCCGCGCTGATCCGCGCGGGTGTGCGGGTGACGGTGTTCAATCAGCGCAGCGTGGAGGAGATTTTTTCCATGCTGTTCCAGGTCGCGGCCATGGTCGGCTGCGCCGAAGAGGGGCTGGCGCGCATCGCGGCCATGCGCCAGCGGCTGGACACGATCCGTGCCGAAGTCGCTGCGTTGGTGGCCTCTGGCAAGCGCCGTCCGCGCGTCTTTTTTGAAGAGTGGGACGAGCCGCACATCAGCGGCATCCGCTGGGTGTCGGAGCTGCTGGGCATCGCCGGTGGCGACGATGTGTTCCCCGAGCTGGCGGTGCAGTCGCTGGGCAAACACCGAATCATCGCGGACGGTATGGAGATCGTGGCGCGCGCGCCGGACATCGTCATCGGCTCCTGGTGCGGCAAGAAATTCCGGGCCGAGAAGGTGGCGGCGCGGCCGGGGTGGCAGGACCTGCCCGCCGTGAAGAACGGCCAGCTGTTCGAGATCAAGTCGGCCGACATCCTGCAGCCCGGCCCGGCGGCGCTGACCGACGGGGTGGAACAGATGCACCGCATCGTGCGCGACTGGATGGTGGCCCATGGTTGATGTGGTGCGCAGCACGTTCATCCTGGGTGGCCAGCGCAGCGGCAAGTCGCGCCGCGCCGAGATGCTCGCGCGGCAGTGGCTGGACGCGTCGCCCGCGCACCGCGCGGTGATGATCGCCACAGGCCAGGCCTGGGACGAGGAGATGCGCGAGCGCATCGCCCGCCACCAGGCCGACCGTGCGCAGCGGGTGCCGGGCATGGCGACGGTGGAGGAGCCGCTGGCGCTGGCCGGTGCGCTGCGTCGGAACAGCAGCGCCCACACGCTGATCGTGGTCGACTGCCTGACGCTGTGGCTGACCAACCTGATGATGCCTGCCGACCCGGCGCAGGCGCTCCCCGAAGCGGCTGTGATGGCGGCGGGCGAGGACCTGTGCGCGGCCATTGCCGCAGCGCCCGGCTCCGTGGTGCTGGTGGGCAACGAGATCGGGCTGGGTGTGATTCCGATGGGGCGCGAGGTGCGCGCGTTTGTGGACGCGCTGGGCCGGCTGAACCAGCAGGTGGCCGCAGCCTGCTGGCGCGTGACGCTCATGGCGGCGGGGCTGCCGCTGACTTTGAAGGACAGGACATGAACCGGATGCGCAACGCATGGCTCGCGCTGCTGGGGACCATGATGGCCCTGGTCTGCGGCTCCGCACAGGCGGCTTTGCAGATCACCGACGACAACGGCGTGGTGGTGACTTTCGAGCGCTCGCCGCAGCGCATCGTGAGCCTGCTGCCTTCGCTGGCCGAGACGGTGTGCGAGCTGGGCCAGTGCCAGCGGCTGGTGGGCGTGGACCGCTATTCCACGTTCCCCGCCAGCCTGACGAAGCTGCCCCAGGTGGGCGGCGGGCTGGACCCGAACATCGAGATGATCGTGGCGCTGCGGCCCGACGTGGTGCTGATGGCCACATCGTCCCGCGCCGGGGATCGCCTGCGCGCGCTGGGCATCAAGGTGGTGGCCCTGGAGCCCAAGACCCACGCCGACGTGCAGCGGGTGATGCTCAAGATCGGCCAGCTGCTGGAGGTGCCCGACGCGCAGCGCATCTGGCGCGCCATCGACGCCGCGGTGATGGCCGCGGCCCAGTCGTTGCCGGCCGGTGCGCGCGGCACGCGGGTGTATTTCGAGGTCAACCCCGGTCCGTACGCGGCGGGTGAGAGCTCCTTCATCGGCGAGACGCTCACACGCCTGGGCGCGAAGAACATCGTGCCGGCCTCGCTCGGTCCGTTCCCCAAGCTCAACCCCGAGTACATCGTGCGCGCCGACCCGGACCTGATCATGATCGGCCAGCGCAGCGTGGACGGCATGGCCCAGCGCCCGGGCTGGATGACCATGCGCGCGATGCGCGAGCAGCGCCTGTGCGTGTTCACCACCGACGAGTCCGACACCCTGGTGCGCCCCGGGCCGCGCATGGCCGAGGGCGCGCGGCTGATGGCGCGTTGCCTGGCCGACAAGGCGGCGAAGAAAGCGGGGGCGCGTTCGTGAACGCTCGCCGGGCGTCCTGGCTCGTCGTTGCCTTGCTGGCGGCGGCCATCGGTTTGGCCGTGCTGGGCGTATGCGTCGGAAGTGCGGGTTTCGAGAACCTGGTTGGCCCGCTGCTGGACCCGCAGGCCGACCCGGCCGCCACCGCCATGGCGCAGCAGATCGTGTGGGAGATCCGCCTGCCGCGCACCCTGGGGGCCTGGGCCGCAGGCGCATTGCTGGGCCTGGCCGGCGCGGTGGCGCAGGGCCTGTTCCGCAACCCGCTGGCCGACCCCTTCCTGCTCGGCAGCGCCTCGGGTGCGTCGCTCGGTGTGGCGCTGGCACTCGCGGCCATGGGCGGCGGCGCCGGCATGCTGGGCGGCAGCATGATGAACGGTGGCGTGGCGGTCAGCGTGTTCTCCAGCAGTGCGCTGGTGCGCCTGGGCCTGACCGGTGCGGCCTTCTGTGGTGCGGTGCTGGCGGTGCTGATCACCCTGGTGCTCTCGCGCGGTGTGCAGCACACGCTGCGCCTGCTGCTGGCCGGTGTGGTGGTGGGCGTGGTGCTGGGCGCCATGACGCACCTGGTGCTGCTGTTCTCGCCCGAATCGCTGCAGGCCATGCAGGCCTTCATGCTCGGCTCGACCAGCTTCGTGGGCTGGACCGCCTGCGTGCTGATGGCCGGTGTATGGGTGCTGTGCACGCTGGCGGCCTGGCTGCTGGCGCGTGTGCTCGACGGCCTGAGCCTGGGCGACGCCACCGCGCGCAGCCTGGGCCTGCCGCTGGGGCCCATGCGCGCCGCGCTGGTGGCTGTGCTGGCCCTGGCCACCGGCACCGCCGTGGCGCAGACCGGGCTGATTGCGTTTGTGGGCCTGGCCGCGCCGCACCTGGTGCGCTCGCTGGTCAAGACCACCAGCGCCCGCCTGATGCTGCTGGCCAGCTGCATGGGCGGCGCGCTGCTGATGGCGGCCGACACGCTGGCGCGCTGGCTGATCGCGCCGCAGGAGCTGCCGGTGGGCGTGCTCACTGCGGTGCTGGGTGGTGGTTACCTGCTGTGGCTGATGCAGCGCAACACGCGCATCTCGCGAGGAGGTGGGCTGTGAGCCTTGCCATCCAGACCTGCGACCTGAGCGCCCGCCTGGGCGACGAGCCGATCCTGCACCGCATCTCGCTGAACCTGCCGCAGGGGCGTTGGACCAGCATCGTCGGCCCCAACGGCGCGGGCAAGTCCACGCTGTTGCGGTGTCTGGCCGGCCTTCTGCCGCACAGCGGTGCAGTGGCGCTGCTGGGCCGGCCGCTGGCCGACTGGCCGCAGCGCCAGCGCGCGCAGCAGCTGTCGTGGCTGGGGCAGAACGAGGCCAGCGCCGACGACCTGACGGTGTGGGACGTGGCCATGCTCGGCCGCCTGCCGCACCAGGCCTGGCTCAGCCCGCCCAGCGCACAAGACCGCGCTGCCGTGGAACGGGCGCTGCGTGCCACCCAGGCCTGGGACTGGCGCGCCCGCTCGCTGGGCCAGCTCTCGGGCGGCGAGCGCCAGCGCGTGCTGCTGGCGCGCGCCCTGGCGGTGGAGGCGCAGGTGCTGCTGATGGACGAACCCCTGGCCAACCTGGACCCGCCGCACCAGGCTGACTGGCTGGAACTGGTGCAGGCGCTGGCGCGCGAAGGCAGGACGGTGGTGAGCGTGCTGCACGAGGTGGCCATGGCGCTGCACGCCGACGAGCTGGTGGTGATGGCGCAAGGCCGCGTCACGCACCAGGGGCCGTGTGCCGACGTCGCCACGCACCGCGCGCTGGAAGCTGTTTTTGACCACCGCATCGAGGTGCACGCACTGCAGGGGCAGTGGGTGGCGCTGCCGCGGATCACCCCCTTGAGGACTTCACACCATGCAGATTGAAACCCCGCCGAGCGAAAAGCCCTACGAGAAGGCCGAGGGCGAACGCCGCGGCATCGTGATCGTCAACACCGGCGATGGCAAGGGCAAGAGCACGGCCGCCTTCGGCCTGGCACTGCGCGCCCATGGCCGCGGCAAGGCCGTCAAGATCTACCAGTTCATGAAGGTGCCGAGCGCGCGCTTCGGCGAGCACCGCATGTTCGAACAAATCGGCATCCCGATCGAAGGCCTGGGCGACGGCTTCAGCTGGAAGAGCCAGGACCTGGAGCACTCGGCCCAGCTGGCGCGCGACGGCTGGGAGAAGGCGCGTGCCACCATCCTGGGTGGCGAGCACTTCCTGGTCGTGCTGGACGAGATCACCTACCCGCTGATCTACGGCTGGCTGCCGCTGGACGGCGTGCTGCAGACCCTGCGCGAGCGGCCCAGCCATGTGCACGTCTGCCTGACCGGCCGCCGCTGCCCGCCCGAGATCATCGAGCTGGCCGACACCGTGACAGAAATGACCAAAATCAAGCACGCGTTCAACGCCGGCATCCCTGCGCAGCGCGGTATTGAGGATTGACCCCTGGAGACCCCCATGAATCACATCGCTGAAGCCCCTGTGACCCTGCACCGCCCCGCCAAGCCGGCCCCCGTGACCGGGGAGCGCTGGTCCGTGGCCGACGTGCAGGCCCTGCTGGACCTGCCGCTGCCCGAACTGATGCACCGCGCTCAGACCGTGCACCGCGAGCACCACGACTCGACGCACATGGAGCTGGCGACGCTGCTGTCGATCAAGACCGGTGGCTGCCCCGAGGACTGCGGCTACTGCCCGCAGTCGGTCCACCATGAAACCGGCGTGGAAGCCAGCAAGATGATGACCGCCGAGGACGTGCGCGAAGCCGTGCTGGGTGCCAAGGCGGCCGGCGCTTCGCGCTTCTGCATGGGCGCGGCCTGGCGCGCGCCCAACGACCGCGACCTGGAGAAGGTCGAGGAACTGGTGCGCGTGGTCAAGGACGAGGGCCTGGAGGCCTGCTGCACCCTGGGCATGCTGACGGAGCAGCAAGCGCAGCGCCTCAAGGGCGCCGGGCTGGACTACTACAACCACAACCTGGACACCGCGCCCGAGCTGTACGGCGACATCATCAGCACGCGCGACTACCAGGACCGCCTGGACACGCTGGGCCACGTGCGCGAGGCGGGCATCCACGTCTGCAGCGGCGGCATCGTGGGCATGGGCGAATCGCGCGCCGGCCGCGCGGGGCTGATCGCGCAGCTGGCCAACCTGGCGCCGTATCCGGAGTCGGTGCCCATCAACCACCTGGTCAAGGTGCCGGGCACGCCGCTGGCCGACGAGCCCGATCTCGACCCGCTCGAATTCGTGCGCGCCGTGGCCGTGGCCCGCATCACCATGCCCAAGGCCAAGGTGCGCCTGTCGGCCGGGCGCCGGCAGATGGCCGAGTCGACCCAGGTGCTGTGCTTCCTGGCGGGTGCCAACTCCATCTTCTACGGTGACAAGCTGCTGGTGACCGGCAACGCCGACGTGGAGGCTGACCAGGATCTGCTCAAGCGCATGGGCATGCACACGACCCGGGCGCACGCCTGATCTGATCTTGTGATGGACTTCATCGGCCTGCCCACCCCAGACGCCGCCGTGCTGGCCGGAGCGGTGCTGGTCGCGCTCTTGCTGGACCGGTTGTTCGGCGAACCGCCGGTGCGGCTGCACCCGGTGGTGGCGATGGGACGGTACCTGGGTGCGGTCGGGCGGCGGGTGTCGCGGGCGGCCGGTGCCCCGGCGCGGCCGATGGTGGAGTTCTGGGGCGGTGCGCTGGGCTGGTGTGCTGGTGCGGCGCTGGTGGTGGCCGTGGCGTTCGCCGCCGTGATGGCGGTGCAGGATTTGCATCCGCTGGCACAGATCGCGCTGCTGGGCGCGCTGCTCAAACCCATGCTGTCCTGGCGCATGCTGCGCGATGAGGTGCGGGCGGTGGAGCGTGCGCTGGCTGATTCGCTCGCCGCCGGGCGCCAGCGCGTGGGCTGGCTGGTGAGCCGCGATGTGACGGCGCTCAGCGAGACCCAGGTGCGCGAGGCCGCGTTGTCCACGCTGGCGGAGAACCTCAACGACTCGGTGGTCGCACCCATTTTCTGGTTCGCCGTCGCGGGCCTGCCCGGCGCCGCTCTCTACCGCTTTGCCAACACCGCCGACGCCATGTGGGGCTACCGGGGCGAACGCGCTGGCCGCGACTGGACCTGGGCCGGCAAGTGGGCCGCGCGGGTGGACGACGCGCTGTCCTGGCTGCCGGCGCGCCTCACGGCGCTGCTGATCGCGCTGCCGACCGTGGGCCGCGGCTGGGCGGCCATGGTGGCCAACGCCGGTCTCACGCCGTCGCCCAACGGTGGCTGGCCCATGGGCGCGCTGGCCGTAGGGCTGGGCATCCGGCTGGGCAAACCCGGTGTGTATCAACTCAACGGCCAGGGCAGGGCGCCGCGGGCCACCGACACGGCGCTCGCGCTGCGGCGCTGTGGCCAGGTGGTGGCGGTGCTGGCGCTGCTGGCGGGTGGGGTGTTGGCGCTGTCGCTCGGGGGCCGGCCATGACGGCGCGCGTCCACGGTGGGCCGGACGCCCAGGGCGTCGCGCGCTGGGACTTTTCCAGCAACGCCAACGCCTGCGGGCCGTGTCCGATGGCGCTGCAGGCGGTGCAACGCGCGGATGCCGCGCACTACCCCGACCCGGCCTACACCCGGCTGCGCGCCGCGCTGGCGGACCTGCACGGTGTGGCGCCGTGGCGCGTGCTGCTGGCCGCCAGCGCCAGCGAATGCATCCAGCGCCTGACGGCCTGGCGCTGGCGCGCGGGCGACCGGCGTTTCTGGACCCCGCCCCACGCCTACGGCGACTACGCCCACGCGGCGTCGGCCTGGGGGCTGGAACGGGTGAACGATCCTGGGCAGGCCCCGCTGGCCTGGCTCTGCGACCCCGGCAGCCCGCTGGGGCAGGGCGAGTCGGCCGAGGTGGTGCGGGTGCTTCTGGACCACACGCCGCGCACGGTGCTGCTGGACCGGGCCTACGCACCGCTGCGGCTGCAGGGCGAAAGTGCGCTGGATGTTGCACAGCTCGACCGCGTCTGGCAGCTCTGGTCGCCCAACAAGGCCCTAGGCATGACGGGCGTGCGCGCGGCCTACGCGGTGGCACCGCTGGGCGCCCGGGCCGATGTGGAGGCGCTGGATGCGCTGGCCGCCTCCTGGCCCATCGGCGCGCACGGCGAGGCCCTGCTGATGGCCTGGGCGCAGCCCGGCGTGCAGCGCTGGGTGGCCGACAGCCGCGAGGTTCTGGCCACCTGGGCCATGGCGCTGCGGGCGGCGCTGGAGCGCCGCGGCTGGACCTGCGCACCCAGCGACACGGCCTTCCTGTGCGCGAAGCCGCCGCAGCCACTGGACGGTGCGGCCCTGCGCGCGCAGGGCATCAAGCTGCGCGATGCCACCTCGTTCGGTCTACCGGGCTGGTGGCGCCTGAGCGCACAGCTGCCCGAGGCGCTGGCTGCCCTGGACGCGGTGCTCGACAACCTGAACCTGGAGGCAGCGCGATGACCGCGGTGTGTGTGATGGTGCTGGGCACGACCAGCGGCGCAGGCAAGAGCTGGCTGACGACGGCGCTGTGCCGGCACTACGCCCGGCAGGGTCTCAAGGTGGCGCCCTTCAAGGCGCAGAACATGAGCAACAACGCGCGGGTCGTAGCCGGCGTCGCAGGCGGGCAGGGGGAAATCGGTTCCGCCCAATACTTTCAATCGCTTGCCGCAAAAGCAGAACCCGAGGTCCGCATGAACCCGCTGCTGCTCAAGCCCGAGGCCGATACGCGCAGCCAGGTGGTGCTGATGGGCGAGGTGCACCGCGCACTCAGCGACATGCCCTGGCGCGGCCGCAGCGAAACCGTCTGGCCGCACATCACGGCGGCGCTGGACGCGCTGCGCGAAGAAAACGACGTGGTGGTGATCGAAGGGGCAGGCTCACCGGCGGAGATCAACCTGCACGCCAGCGACATCGTGAACATGCGCGTCGCGCGCCATGCCGACGCACGCTGCCTGCTGGTGACCGACATCGACCGCGGTGGCGCGTTTGCCCACCTCTACGGCACCTGGGCGCTGCTGCCCGAGGACGAGCGCGCACTCATCAAAGGCTTCGTGCTCAACAAGTTCCGGGGTGACGCCAGCCTGCTGGCGCCCGCGCCGCAGATGTTGCTAGACCTGACCGGCGTGCCGGTGGTGGCCACGCTGCCGATGTGGTGGCAGCACGGCCTGCCCGAGGAGGACGGCGTGTTTGATATGACCCCCACGCTCGGCACTGGCGTGTCCTCGCTGCCCCCCAAGGGGGCGCGTTTCGCCTTGGGGCGGCCTGGCGGCGAAACCACGACAAGACCCGAATGGACCACCATCGCCGTCATCGCCTGGCCGCGCATCAGCAACCTCGACGAGTTCCAGCCGCTCAAGAACGTGCCGGGCGTGCGCCTGGTCTGGGCGCGCACGCCGGCCGACTGCGCGGGCGCGGACTGGATCGTGCTGCCTGGCTCCAAATCGACCGCTGCCGACCTGGCCTGGCTGCGCGTGCAGGGGCTGGACCAGGCCGTGGCCCATCACGCGGCACAGGGCCGGGCTGTGCTGGGCATCTGCGGCGGGCTGCAGGTGCTGGGTGAGGCGCTGATCGACACCCACGGCATAGAACCGATGGATTTGGGCAACGCACCCGGCCTGGGCCTGCTGCCGCTGGTGACTGCCTTCGATGCCGAGAAGACTGTGCGCCGGACGACGGCCACCTTTGGCGAACTCGGTGGCGCGTGGCAGTCGCTCTCGGGCGTCACCACCGCCGGCTACGAGATCCACCACGGGCAGACCGCGCAGCACCCGGCCATGGCCGCCAAGGGCGACATCGCGCGCGAAGTGATGCCCGGCCTGGCCTGGCAGAACGCGGCCGGCAACGTGCTGGGCTGCTACCTGCACGGCCTGTTTGAAGACCCGGCGGTGCTGCGCGCGCTGTTCGGCGCCCGTGTGCCGACGCTGGACACCGTGTTCGACGGGCTGGCCGATTTTCTTGAACAACATGTCGAGCCCGGTGTGCTCGATGCCCTCATTCACAAGGACTGAACCATGCCCATTGCCCTTCCCGCCGTCAGCGACATCACCCAGGCCGAGCTGGCCGCGCGCCTGCAACGCCTTCTGGACAACAAGACCAAGCCGGTCGGTTCCCTGGGCCAGATCGAGCGCCTGGCGCAGCGCATCGGCCTCATCCTGGGCAGCGAGGCCCCCGAGCTCAAGAACCCGCAACTGGTGGTGTTCGCCGGTGACCACGGTCTGGCGGCGCGCGGTGTCTCGGCCTATCCCAGCGATGTGACCTGGCAGATGGTCGAGAACTTCCTGGCCGGCGGCGCGGCGGTGAGCGTGCTGGCCCGCCAGAACGGCATCGGCCTCACGGTGGTCGACTGCGGTGTGCGGCACGACTTTGCGCCGCGACCCGGCCTGGTCATCAACAAGGTGGCGCCCGGCACCGCCGACGCGCTGGAGGGCCCGGCGATGAGCGCCGCCCAGTGCAATGTCGCGATCGCCAGCGGCGCCGCCCTGGTGAAGGACCTGCCAGGCAACGCGCTGCTGCTGGGCGAGATGGGCATCGGCAACACCTCGGCGGCCTCGCTGCTGATGAGCCGCCTGGCCGGGCTGGACATCGTGGACTGCACGGGTGCGGGCACCGGGCTGGACGCTCCCGCGGTGCAGCGCAAGATCGGCATCCTGCGCCAGGTGCTGGCGCGCCACCCGGATGCGAAAGCCCCGCTGGACGCGCTGGCCGCTTTCGGGGGCTTCGAGATCGCCACCATGGTCGGCTCGGTGCTGCAGGCCGCGGCCGAGCGGCGTGTGATCGTGGTCGACGGCTTTATCGCCAGTTCGGCCGTGCTGGTGGCCAGCGCGCTGCAACCCGCCGTGCTGCAACGCTGCGTGTTCGCCCACCAGTCGGGCGAGCGTGGTCACGCGCTGATGCTGGCGCACCTCAAGGCCGAGCCGCTGCTGGACCTGGGCCTGCGCCTGGGCGAAGGTTCGGGCGCCGCCCTGGCATGGCCGCTGCTGATAAGCGCCTGCGCCATCCTGCGAGAGATGGCCAGCTTCGAGTCGGCCGGCGTGTCGCGGCAGGACCGCGCCGAAACGGCGGTACGCTGAGGGCATGGCCTTCATCCGTCACTTTCTCATCGCGGTCCAGTTCTTCACCCGCATCCCGGTCACCGGCCGGCTGGCGGACTGGGTGGGTTTTTCACCGGCCATGCTGCGTGCCAGCGCGGCCCACTTCCCCGGCGTGGGCTGGGTGGTGGGGCTGCCCACCGCGGTGGTGTTTGCCGCGGTCTGGTGGTGGCTGCCAGCGCAGCCTGCCGCGCCCTGGGTGGCGGCGCTGCTGAGCACGGTGTTCAGCGTGCTGCTGACCGGCGCGTTTCACGAGGACGGGCTGGCCGACCTGGCCGATGGCCTGGGCGGTTCGTCGAACCGCGAGCGTGCTCTGGAAATCATGAAGGACTCGCGCATCGGCAGCTTCGGCGCCATCGCGCTGGTGCTGGCGCTGTTCTCGAAGGTGGCGGTGCTGGCCCTGATCGCGCAGTCGGGCGGGGCGCTGGTGGCTGCGGTGGCGCTGTTCGCCGGCCACGTCACCTCGCGCCTGATGCCGCTGTTCGTCATCCACACGATGCAGCACGTGGGCGACACGCCGAGTTCCAAATCCAAGCCGCTGGCCGAGAGCATCGGGCGCGGCGCGCTGGCGGTGGGCGTGCTCTGGTGGGCGCTGGCCATGGGCCTGGTGGTGGCGCTGCTGCCGTCGGTGCGCTGGGCGCAGGCGGTGCTGGGGGCTCTGCTGGGTCTGCTGTGGATGGGCCGGCTGCTGCGCCGGCGGCTGCAGGGTTTCACGGGTGACGGCCTGGGCGCCACGCAGCAGGTGAGCGAGATCGCGTTCCTGTTCGCGCTGTCGCTGGCCCTCCCCGCCGCAGCGCCATGAAGCTCTGGCTGCTGCGCCATGCGCGGGTGGTGCTGCCGCCGGGCCTGTGCTACGGCGCCAGCGACGTGCCGGCCGACCCAGCCCTGACCGCCGAGGCGGCGCAGGCCATCGCACCGCTGCTGCCGGCCGGCCTGCCAGTGCGGGTGTCGGACCTGGGGCGGGCGCAGCAGCTGCACCAGGCCTTGCGGGCGCACCGCCCCGACCTGGGCCTGGCACAGACCGACCCGCGCATCCGCGAGATGGACTTCGGCACCTGGGAGCAGACCGCCTGGGATGCTGTGCCCCGCACCGCGTTCGACACCTGGATGGACGACTTCGCGCGGCACCGCTTCGGCGGCGCCGAGAGCGTGCACGAGCTGATGGACCGGGTGGCCGACGCGCTGGACGACACCCGCGCGACTGTTGGCGAGGGCGGCGAGGCGCTGTGGATCACCCACGCGGGCGTGATCCGCTCGGCGATGCATCTCGCGCAGCACGGGCGCCGCCCCATCGCATCCGCCAGGGAATGGCCGCGTGACGCACCCCAGACGGGCGAGTGGATGGTGCTTGAGGTCTGAGGCGCAGGTCCGCCGCGAGAGGGCACACTCGGGCCTATGGATGGTTCCCGTTCCGCGTCGTTCAGCCCGGTTGACCGCATGAAGGCCCTGGCGCTGGGTTTGCTGCTGCTGGCGGCCGGGGTGTACGTGGGCGCCACGCTGATGGAGCCGCGCCATGTCGCATGGGGCTATGTCGCGGCAGCGGCCGAGGCCGCGATGGTGGGGGCGCTGGCCGACTGGTTTGCGGTCGTCGCCCTGTTCCGCCATCCGCTGGGCCTGCCCATTCCGCACACGGCGATCATCGTGTCCAACAAGGACCGTCTGGGCGCTCAGCTGGCGCGGTTTCTCGGCACGCACTTCCTCACCGCCGAGCATGTGCAGCCCATGCTGGCGCGCTGGGACCTGGCGCGAGAGCTGGGACAGTGGCTGGAACAGCCCGAATCGGCCCAGCGGGTGGGACGCTGGATGCAGCAGTCCATTCCCGCTGTGCTCGGTGCGCTGGACCAGAGCGATGTCCGGCAATGGATCGCCGGCCTGGCGCAGCGTCTGCTGAGGCAGGTGGATGTGGCCACGCTGGGCGGCCAGGCGCTGGCGGCGCTCACCCGTGACGGGCATCACCAGCAGTGGCTGGACGGGCTGCTGCAGCAGATGGCGCGATGGGCGGAGCAGCCGCAGGTGCAGGAGCAGCTCACCGACCGCATCGCGCGGGAGCTCAAGGAACTCAAATACGTCGGACTGGACCAGATGGCCGCCCGCCTGGCCACGCGCAAGCTGGTGGCCGCGCTCACGCACACGCTCTCCGACGTGGCGGCGGACCCGGAGCACGAGTTGCGCCGCCGTTTCGACGACTGGATGGCCGACGCCATCGAGCGTCTGCAGACCGACGCCGACTGGCAGCAGCGGGTGGCGGTCTGGCGCGATGCCTGGCTGGACCAGCCGTCGTGGAATCAGCCGATCGAGGCCTGGTGGCACGAGGTGGTGAACCGACTGAGCGAGGAAGCGACCCGTCCCGAGTCCGACCTGGGCGGCCGTTGCGCGCGGGTGGCGCAGGCGGCGGGCCGGCGGTTGCTGGCCGATGAGGCCTTGCGCGACTGGCTCAACGCGCAGGCCCAACAGGTGCTGCTGCGGGTGCTGGAGGGCAGCCGCGAAGCCATCGTCGGCTTCGTGGCGCAGCGCGTGCAGATCTGGGATGCACAGGACATGAGCCGCGTGCTGGAAGAACATATTGGGCGCGACCTGCAGTTCATCCGCATCAACGGCACCCTGGTGGGCGCGCTGGTGGGGCTGCTGCTGCACGCGATCACACAGGCGCTGCTGTGAGCGCCGGAACCGGGACGGGCGGGCCTCAGCCCGTCGTCTTGGGCCTGAAATCGCAACAGGCGGACACGGCGCACTGGTGGCACAGCGGCTTGCGCGCCTGGCACACGTAGCGTCCGTGCAGGATCAGCCAGTGGTGCGCGTCCACCAGGTACCTGGCCGGGATGCGTTTGAGCAGCTGCTGCTCCACCGCCAGCGGCGTCTTGCCCGGCGCCAGGCCGGTGCGGTTGCCGACGCGGAAGATGTGCGTGTCCACCGCCATGGTCGGTTCGCCGAAGGCCACGTTGAGCACGACGTTGGCCGTCTTGCGGCCCACGCCGGGCAGGGCTTCGAGTGCCTCGCGCGTGCGCGGCACCTGGCCGCCATGGCGCTCCACCAGGATGCGGCAGGTCTCCATCAGGTGCTTGGCCTTGCTGCGGTACAGGCCGATGGTCTTGATGTACGACTCCAGGCCTTCTAGGCCGAGATTCAGGATTTGCTGCGGCGTGTGCGCCACCGGGAACAGCTTGCGCGTGGCCTTGTTGACGCCCACGTCGGTGGCCTGGGCCGAGAGCAGCACCGCGGCCAGCAGCTCGAACACGCTGGTGTATTCGAGTTCGGTGACGGGGTGCGGGTTGGCGGCCTGGAGGGTGGCGAAGAAGGTTTCGATCTGCGCGGGTTTCATGCCGCGCAGTGTAGTGCCGGGCTCAGTGCAGGCGCGAGGCCTCCACGTAGCGCTGCGCCTGCGGCAGCCGCTGGCGCATCCAGTCGGCGTCCACCTCCAGGGCGGCCAGCACGTCGGAGGGCAGTTCGTCGACCGTTTCGAACGAGGGGATGGGCACGGCCGCCAGCAGTTCGGCCACGTGCAGCACCGCGCCCAGGCGCGAAAACGGCTGGGCCGCCATCGGGTTGGCGGCCGCGTCCAGCGCGCGGATCATTTCGTCGGGGAAGTTCCAGGCGCGGGCCAGTTCCGCGCTGACCTGGCCTTCGGTGAAGCCCATCAGGGCGGCCTCGCGCTCCCAGCGCGCGCCGGGCGGGCAGGGCTGGCGTTCGAACTCCGCGATGCATTGGGGTGTCTTCATGCCCATAAGAAGCTCGCCCAAACGCACCATGAAACCGGTCAGCCAGGCCTGCTGGCTGTCGGAGCCGACGCCGCTGGCCAGCCACTGCGCCATGCCACCGCGCTCCTGGCTTTCGCGCCAGAAGGTCTGGCGGTCCAGGCCGGGGGTGATCGGGAAGGCGTCGTTGAACATCGAGGCCAGCGCCAGTGCGCGCACCTGCGCCGTGCCGACGCGGGCAATCGCGTCCTCGATCGAGCCCACCTTCTCGCGGTTGCCGTAGTGCGCGCTGTTGGCCAGCCGCAGCAGGTGCACCGCCAGCGCGGGATCGCGGGCGATGGCCTCGCACAGATGCGACAGGGGCACGTCCTCCTGGTTGAGCGAGCGGATCAGGTCGTGCGCGACCTCGGGCATGACCGGTAGGGTCAGGTCCTTGAAGAATTCGGCCGCGGTCATCGCGGGCTCCGGTCGGCAGTGGGGCTCATGGCGCCTATTTTTCCGGAACGGCCAGAGGGTCAAAGTCCGATATCCGCTGCCTTTTCATCCCAGTTCCGGGCCGGGCGCTACCATTTCGCCACCTTTCCATTCCTCTTCAGAGACCTCCGCATGAGCTTTGCCATCCCGTTTGCCGACCGTCTGAACAACGTCGAAACCTCCGCCATCCGCGAACTCTTCAAGCTGCTGGGCAAGCCCGGCATCATCAGCTTTGCCGGGGGCTTTCCCGACAGCGCCATGTTTGATGTTGACGGCATCCGCGAAGCCGTCAACGCTGCGCTGACCGAAGAAGCCGGCGGCGCCCTGCAGTACGGCGCCACCGAGGGCTACAACCCGCTGCGCGAACAGCTCGCTGCCTTTATGACCGGCAAGGGCAACCAAGGGGTGGCGGCCGAGAACCTGATCGTCACCACCGGCAGCCAGCAGGCGCTGGACCTGCTGGGCAAGACATTGGTCTCGCCCGGCGACAAGGTCATCGTCGAAGGCCCGACCTTCCTGGCCACCATCCAGTGCTTCCGCCTGTACGGCGCGCAGCTGGTGACGGCGCCGGTGGACGGGCAGGGCGTGGACACCGACCGGCTGGAAAAGCTCATCGTCGAACACAAGCCCAAGTTCATCTACCTGATTCCCACCTTCGGTAACCCCAGTGGAGCCATGCTCAGCCTGGAGCGCCGCAAGCGCGTGCTCGAACTCGCCGTGCAGCACAACGTGCTGGTGGTGGAAGACGACCCGTACGGCGATCTGTACTTCGGAGACGCCCCGCCCCCCAGCCTGCTGGCCCTGAGCGCCAGCGTGCCCGGCAGCCGCGAGCGCCTGGTGCACTGCGGCAGCCTGAGCAAGGTGCTGAGCCCCGGTCTGCGTGTGGGCTGGATGGTCGGTCCGGCCGAGTTGCTGGCCAAGGCCACCATGTGCAAGCAGTTCAGCGACGCCCACACCAGCACCTTCGCCCAGGCCACCGCGGCGCAATACCTCAAGGCCGGACGCATGCCCGCCACGCTGGCCAAGGTGCGCGCGGTCTATGCCGAGCGCGCCGCCACCATGGGCAACGCCCTGCGCCGCGAACTGGGCGACGCGATTGAATTCGTGCAACCGCAGGGTGGCCTGTTCGTCTGGGCCCGACTCACGGGTGCGGGCGGCAAGGTGGCCGATGGTGGTGAACTCGCCAAGCGCGCCATCGACAAGGGCGTGGCCTTCGTGCCGGGTGCGCCGTTCTACGCGAACAACCCCGACCACGCGACCCTGCGCCTGTCGTTCGCGACGGTGGGGCTGGACAAGATCGAAGAAGGCGTGGGCCGGCTGGGCGCAGCCGTCTGACCCTGATTGCTGGCAGATAGGCCGCGGGGGCGGTCGCCGGCGGGTTCAGCTCCCGGGCATCCGGGACCGCAGCAGGCTGTCGGGCAGAGTACCCCGGAACATGGGGCGCAGCGATTCCAGCGCGCGGATCGCGTGCGGTTCGTTGTGGCGCTGGCAGAGATCGGCGTACAGCTCGGCCCGTGCGTACCACAGGCCTTCCGCATCACGGGTGTGGTGCAGCCGTTGGTGCAGCCGGGGGTTGTTCAGGCGCCCGTCCTCACCATGCAGGCGCAGCATGGCGAGGCGGATGCGCGCCACATCGGCGTCGTTGTGGCGGACCTTCTCGACGCCCAGCAGCAGCGACCCCAGGCCTTCACGCAAGGTGCTGGACAGGGTCGATAGGGTGGACAGAGGCCCTTGAAAAACGGAATGCTGGCGGCTCACCCCGCCAGAGTACCCAATCTGCGGGACGGTTTTGCAGATCGGAATGAAACCTTTTGTAGTCGTGTTACAGGTCGGGCGGCTCAGTCGCCGGTGAACTGGGTGGCGTTCTTGCCCTGGAACGGCTGGTAGAAGGCCTTGATGCGCACCATGTCGGCGTCGATGTCGCCCGTCGGCTCGAACACCGGGCCCAGGCCACTGCGTTTGGTCGCGTAGTCCATGTAGGCCAGGATGATGGGCACCTGGGCGGTGGTGGCGATGTAGTAGAAACCGGTCTTCCAGTAGCGCGTCTTGCTGCGCGTGCCCTCGGGCGGCGCGATCAGCTGCAGCGGGCCGTCGGCGTCCTGGATGGCCTGGGCCGATGCGGCGACGAGGTTGTTGGACTTCGTGCGGTCGACCGCGATGCCGCCGAGCCAGCGCATCAGACCACCAAACGGGAAACGGAAGATGCTGGCCTTGCCCATCCAGTAGGGGTTCAGGCGCAGCGCGAACGCGACCATCAGTGTGTAGGGCAGGTCCCAGTTGCTGGTGTGCGGGGCGGCGATGAAGACGCTCTTGGCGGCACTGGGCGGCAGGTGGCCTTCGACGGTCCAGCCGGTGAGCCGCAGGAAGCCGGTCGACATCGCTCGCAGCAGGGGAGCGACCACCGGGGTGGTGAAGATGGTGCGGTGCATGGCGGTCGCTATTGTCGGTGACGCGGGCGCGACCGCCCTTGATCTGCGCCAAGCTACCATCGCCCGCTCGAATCACCCGAGGAGACCGCGACATGACGCAGACGCTGACCGTGCAGGGCATCAAGGTCCTGATCGACGGCCAAGGACCGACCGTGGTCATGTTGCACGGCTGGCCCGATTCACCCGCGCTGTGGGACGAGTCGGTGGCAGCGCTGCGAGACGGCTACCGCTGCGTGCGCTTCGCCCTGCCGGGCTACGACCTGGGCCAGCCGCCGCGCCCGGTGTCGGTGAACGACATGTGTGCTTTGGTGGGCGCGGTGGTCGATGCCGTCAGCCCCGACCACAAGGTGACCCTGATGCTGCACGACTGGGGTTGCTTCTTCGGCTACGAATATGCCGCGCGGAACACGGACCGGGTGGCGCGCGTGGTCGCGGCCGACATCGGCGACACCAACACCGGCGCCTACCTGAAGTCGCTGACCGCCAAAGAAAAGGCCATGATCGCGGGCTACCAGCTCTGGCTGGCCGTGGCCTGGAAGCTCGGGCCGCTGCTGCCCGGACTGGCCAACCGCATGACGCGCTGGATGGCGCGCACCATAGGCTGCCGCACGCCCCCCGCGGAAATCGCCTGGCAGATGAACTACCCCTACGCGATGCAGTGGTTCGGCACCCTGGGTGGTCTGCGCGGCGTGGCGCGGGTCGACAAGGTGTTCGGTCCGACGCTGCCCACGCTGTTCTTCTTCGGCAAGCGCAAGCCCTTCATGTTTCATTCCGCGCGCTGGCTGGCGCAGCTGGGCACCACACCGGGTTGCGCGGCCCACGGCCTGGACGCCGGGCACTGGCTCATGAAACAGAAGCCCGAACAGTTCAACCGCACGGTGCGCGACTGGCTGGACCGCGCGCACGCTGCGCCATGAACCCGTCCGAACTGGAGCGCCTGCTGACGGTGGAGATGCCCTACGGCAAGTACAAGGGCCGGGTGATCGCCGACCTGCCGGGGAACTACCTCAACTGGTTCGCGCGCGAAGGTTTCCCGAAGGGCGAGCTGGGGCGTTTGATCGCCCTGATGCACGAGATCGACCACAACGGCCTGGGCGAGCTGCTCACGCCGCTGCGCCAGAGCCGGCCACCTAAGGCGCGCCAGTCCTGAGCGCCTCGTGCACCACGGCCGCGGCCCAGGCATCGTTGGCCGCATAGATGAGCTGGCCCTCGGTCAGGCGCGGGTTGGCCCAGTTCGACGTCGCGGCTTTCTTTGATTTGATGAAGCGTTGCCCGAACATCACCGCCACCGCACCCTTGACGCCCATGTCCTTGCGGTAGCCGCGCTCGCGGAACAGGTGGTTGAGCTCGACCACCCCAACCGGTTCGACGCCCAGCTTGGCGCGGATGCGCTTGGTGTCGTCGCCCAGGCCAAAGCCGGCCTTGCCGTATCCGCCCTCGGCCATCGCCTGCGCGGCCAGGTCCCGGGTGGCCGGGTCGTTCAGCTGGAACACCCAGGCACGCTCCAGCGTGGCCAGCTGGAGGATGTGCGGTCCATCGGACACCTCACCCTGCACGAACGTGGGCTTGCTCTCGGTGTCGAATCCCCAGTGCGGGTGGTCGCGCAGCGCTGCCACCGCCTCGCGCGCGGCCGCGGCGGTGTTCACCAGCGCGATGCGGTCCAGGCCCAGGCGGGGGAATTCGGGCAGCAGGGCGATCTCGTCCTTGCCGGGCGTGGAGCGGGTGGTGTTCATGGGCTGGCGAGCGGTGGTGTCACGGGATAATCGGTCATTGTGCCTGCCGCCCCGTCATGACCTACACCCTCAAGCTCTACGTGCCCGACGACACCCCACCTGGCCAGCGCCAGGCCGCCGAGCGGCTGTTCCGCGAGGCGCTGGAAGGCGCGCTGGGCGATGCGGCGCTGGTGGCGCCGGTCTACCGGGCCTACCTGGGCATCGTGGCGCAGCACGGCGAGACGCCCGATCCCGAGTCGCTGACGGTCGAAGAACGCACGGTGCTGGAGCACTGGCAGATGGCCGAAGCCGCGGCGCTCGAAGCCGTGTTCGGCCCGCACCGCCACCTCGACGAAGGCGGCTACGACATCGTGCTGCCCGCATAATCCGGGTCCGTTTCACGTCCTGCCGGGGCGAACGCACCCAACCCAAGGACATTCATGAGAAAAACCTATCCGCTGCGCCCCGAGGGCAAGCATCCCGACCGCGTGCTCGACGCCGTCAAGCACGACATCCGCAAATACCAGAAACGCGAGCGCCGCCGAGATCTGCCCGAGGGTGCCAACTTCTGGGACTTCGATTGCCGCTTCGGCCCTGACAAGGACAGCGCGCAGGTGGTGCATCCGGGCGAGCTGATGAACCTGCTGGACGCGCTGGCCAAGGACGGTGCCCCGCAGTGTTATGTGGAGCTGCTGGCCAAGCCCGGCGTGCGCAAGCCGCGCCCGGCGGGCGCCGAGCCTGAAGCCGCCAGCGACGCAGAGTAAGGGTTTCGCCGCCGGGCAGCCCCAAGGCGAAACGCGCCCCCTTGGGGGGCAGCGACCCGCGCAGCGGCGGAGCGTGGGGGCTACGGTTTCGCGGCCTGTGCGCGCAGCTTGTCTTTCTTGCTCGGCCGCTTGCCCTTGACTCCGCCGTTGCCTGGTGAGGGTGGGGGCGGCGTTTCGGTCGGTTCGAACCCTTCCACCGTTTCCAGTGGCAGGCTCAGGCCCTGGCGTTTTTCGATCAGCTGCCAGTGCGCCAGTTGCGCAGCGGTCACGAAGCTCACCGCCAGGCCGGCCTGACCCGCTCGGGCGGTGCGCCCGATGCGGTGCACATGGTCCACCGCCGAGCGCGGAAGATCGAAATTCACCACCACCGGCAGGCCGTCGATGTGGATGCCGCGTGCGGCCAGATCGGTCGTCACCAGCACGTCCCAGCGCCCGGCCTTGAATTCGCCCAGCGTGGTCTGACGCGCGCCCTGGCTCAGGCCACCGTGGAAGGCCGTGGCGTAGACCTCGCCGTGGTGCAGCTTGTTGGCCAGGCGCTCGGCCGCGTACTGCGTGGCCACGAATACCAGCACCGGCTTCCAGCCCTCGGTTTTCATCAGCTGCCGCAGCAGCTGGGTGCGCCGCTTGTCGTCCACCGCAAACGCGCGCTGCTGCACCAGCGGCGCGGCCGCGTCGTCGTCCGGCGTCGGCACGTCCACCCGCACCGGCTCGCGCAGCAGCTGCAGCGCCATGGCTTCGACCGCCGGCGGCACGGTGGCGGAGAACAGCAGGTTCTGGCGCTGCGCTGGCAGCAGACCCAGCACACGCGCCAGTTCTTCCGCGAAACCCAGGTCGAGCAGGCGGTCGGCTTCGTCCAGCACCAGCAGCTCCACCGAATCCAGCCGCAGGCCGTTGTGGTCCACCAGGTCCAGCAGCCGGCCGGGCGTGGCGACCACCACGTCGGCGCCTCCGCGCAGCGCCATCAGCTGCGGGTTGATCGACACGCCACCGAAGGCGACGACCAGCTTCGGGCGCCGGGGCAGTGTCTGCGCCAGCGAGCGCAGCACCTCGCCGACCTGCGCCGCCAGTTCGCGGGTGGGCACCAGCACCAGTGCCCGCGTGCGGCGTGGCCCGGTGTCCGCCCGGTCCAGCCAGCGCTGCAGCAGGGGCAGGGCGTAGGCGGCGGTCTTGCCCGAACCGGTGCGGGCGCTGGCCAGCAGGTCCTGGCCAGCGAGCACCGGCGGGATGGCCTCGGCCTGGATTGGGGTGGGGGCGGCAAAACCCAGGTCGGCAGCGGCCTGGGCGAGAGCGGGCACAAGGCCCAGAGAGGAGAACGGCATGGGACGATTGTCGGCGACGCGCTACGATCCCGGTCCATGAAATCACGAGCTTCTTCCGGCGGCCTCGTTTATTCGACCGAATCGGGCCGCATGTGCCCCGGCTGCCGCCAGCCGGTGGCGTCGTGTCGCTGCGGCGAACCCGCGGCGCCCAAGGGCGATGGCGTGCTGCGCGTCTCGCGCGAGACCAAGGGCCGCGGTGGCAAGGCCGTGACCGTGGTCAAGGGGGCGCCGCTGGATGCGGCCGGCCTGGCCGCGCTGGGGAAACAGCTGCGCACGCTCTGTGGCACCGGTGGCACGGTCAAGGACGGTGTGATCGAGGTGCAGGGCGACCACGTCGAGCGCGTGATCGAGGCGCTCAAGGCCCAGGGCCACACGGTCAAGCGTGCGGGCGGATGAGGGCCCGCTACAGCTCTCCATTGGAAATCAGCATCAGCACATCGGGCTGCGTCAGTTCTTCCAGCGCCGGGTCCTGCGCCGGGCGCAGCATCCACAGCGCCATCGCCAGCGCCACCAGTGCGCCGGTCCACAGCACCGGGTGCTGGCGCCAGGCGGCCTGCAGCGAGGCCAATGGGCCAGTCGAGGTCACCACCACCGTTTGAGGGCGGGCCTGGCGCCATTGCGCGAGCACGCGCGCCTGCAAGGCGTCTGAGCCTTCGTCGGGGCTGTGCGTCAGCGCGTTCTTCAGGCGCCCCTTGAGCGCCTCTTCGCGCATGGTGTCGCGGTCGTGGGGGGAGGGCGTGTTCATGACGGGGTCTCCTGAAGGCATCGGCGCAGGGCCGTCTTGGCCCGGTGCAGCAGCTGGTGGGCTGCGTTCGTGTCGAGTTCGAGCGAGCGCGCGATCCCGGCCGCGTCGGCATCGGCGTAGGCCCACATGGCCAGGGCCATGCGCTGGCGGGCCGGCAGCCGGAGCATGGCGGCCTGCAGGCGTGGGGCATCCAGCGCGTCGCCGGCCCGGTGGTCGGTCCCGTCGCCTGGGGGGGCCGCGTCGATCCACTCGGCCAGCTGTTCGGGGTCGGTGCTCAGCTCGCGGCGCTGCACGAGCCAGGTCTTGCAGCGGTTGATCACGATGGTGTTGAAGTAGGTCGCGAGTGCCGCGCCCCGGGTGTCGGAGGGTTGTGCGCCCCACAGGCGCAGGAACGACTCCTGCACCACGTCCTCGGCGTCCTCCTGGCGCCGCAGCAGCTGCCGGGCCAGGCCCATGGCCTGCGGCGTGAGCCGGCGCACCAGCTGGACGGCGCTGGCTTCATGACCCTGGCAGGCGGCGCGCCACATGGCCCAGTCGCTGCTCATTCCGTGCGCAGCTTCTCGCGCAGCGCGCGGCGTTCGGCCGGGGTCATGCGCTCCAGCGTCTCGCGCCGTTCGCGCAGCAAGGCACGGCGCTCGGCGGGGGTCATCTCGCGCAGCTTCTCCCGGCGCTCGTCGGCAAGGCGCTGCTTCTCCTGCGGGCTCATGGCCTGCCAGCGCTCGCGCGCGTCGTCGATCAGGGCCTGCCGTTCATGCGGCGGCAGGCTGACCAGCAGCTCGCGCAGCCGCTCGCGGAACTCCTGCCGCTCCTGCGGCGTGGCGCGCTTGAGCCGCTCGCGGATGTCGGCCTGGCGCTGCAGCCGCTGCGCGGGTGTGAGCCGCTGCCATTCCTGTGCGTCGGGCACCGGCACGGGCGCGGCCTGCGCAGGCAGACCGAACGTGGCCAGGGCCAGCAGGCAGCAGGACAGCATGTGGCGGAACCGGAACGGCATGGGGCAGGGCAAAAACAGTGGGGCTGTACCGGTTCAACCCGCAAACTCCACGGCTCTTACGCCATTCCGATCAATTTCCTCGGGAAAGGCGGCGGGACGTAAGGGAGCGCTGCGCGGGCGGTTCAACAGGCACACGGGCCAGGGTGGTCCGTGAACCACCACGGAGGAAATCACCATGTCATTCTGGCTCAAACCCCTCACCGCAGCCGTTCTGGCGCTGGGCGCCGTCACCGCTGCGCAGGCTGTCACGCCGGCCGAGCGCCAGGCCCAGCGCGTCGAGAACCGCCAGGCCCGACAGGCCGAACGCATCGACCAGGGCGTTGCCTCAGGCCAGCTGACCCGGCGCGAAGAAAACCGTCTGGAACACCAGCAGCAGCACATCGCCAACATGGAGAACCGCATGGAAAGCGACGGCAAGGTCACCGGGCGGGAGGCGGTGCGCATGGAACACGCGCAGGACCGCGCAAGCCGGAACATTCACCGCAAGAAACACAATGCCCGGCACTGATGTCGGCTCGCGCCCACCTCAGCGGCTGCGCGCGAGGGTGGCGCTGGGGCTTTCGCCGTAGGCCTGCTGGTAGGCCGCGGCAAAGCGGCCGGGGTGCTCGAAGCCCCAGCGCTCGGCGGTCTGCAGCACGCGGGTGTCCGGTCCGGGGTGCAGCAGGTCGTGGCGCACACGCTCCAGCCGCAGCCGGCGGATGTGGGCCATCGGCGTGGTGCCGCGCTCGCGGGCGAACAGCTGCTGTACCAGGCGCACGCTGCTGTTGACCGCCCGCGCCAGATCGGCCACCGTCAGCGGCTGATCCAGGTGGGCTTCGATGTGGTCTTCCAGTTGCCGCAGCCGGGGCACGGTCGCGCTGGCGGGTGCCCGGCTCACCGTGGCCGGCGCCCAGGCCACCCGCAGCAGCATGGCCAGCACATGGTCTTCCAGCATTGCCGTGTGCAGGCCCGTCGACGGGTGTTCGCCGCCCGGCTGCAGCAGCGCGGCGAGGTAGTGCATCAGCTGCCACCAGTGCGCACCCGAACCCTGGCGCAGGTCCAGCCGGGGCGCCAGCCGCAGGGTGGCGGCCGGTTCGCTGCCGCTGATCGCTGCGGCCACGTGCAAGAGCCTCTGGCGGTCGATGCGCAGCATGAACTGGTCGCAGTCGCCCGACCACTCCATGCGCACCGTGTCCTGCGGCGAGATCACCGTTGCCTCGCCCGCGGCGCTGAGGTGCCGCGCGTTCTGGTGCCACACAGCCGCCTCACCGGCCAGCGGCATCTGCACCAGGAAAAAGTCGTCCAGCCGGTCCGGGTCGATGCGCACCGCGGCGCCGTGGGCCAGCCGGTTGAGCGAGACCGAGGGGCCGAGCGCCCGATGGTGCATGCGGGCGCGCACGCGCTGGTGGCTGCCGATCACCGCCAGGTCGTGCGGCTTGTAGATGCGCGCGATCTGCTCGCGCGTTTCGTCCAGGTCGTCGGAGGCGAGTACCAACAGTGGCGCCCAGGCTGCACCTGCGGGCGCACTGCGGTCCAGCCAGGCGGGCGCGTGCGGCGGGGACGGGGCAGGGCTGGGGGCCATGTGCTGCATGCTAGTGATTACCCGGGGTTTTGCACTTATCGGATACCCGGGTTCGTTTCGCGGATGGTCTTGACCGCTGCCAGCTTCCAGAATGGCCCGGTTCGCCGTACCACCCTGTTCACCCAACTTCAGGAGAAGCGCATGAGTCTGCAAACCAAGTACCTGCTCGACGAGAACCAGATGCCCAAGTTTTGGTACAACATCCAGGCCGACCTGCCCAAGGCGCTGCCGGCTGTGCTGCATCCCGGCACCTTGCAGCCCATCGGCCCCGACGACCTGGCGCCGCTGTTCCCGATGGAACTGATCATGCAGGAGGTCAGCACCGAGCGCGAGATCGAGATCCCCGAGCCGGTGCGCGACATCTACCGCCTCTGGCGTCCGGCGCCGCTGTACCGCGCCCACCGGCTGGAAAAGGTGTTGGGAACGCCGGCCAAGATCTTCTACAAGTACGAAGGCGTCAGCCCCGCCGGCAGCCACAAGCCGAACACCGCGATCCCGCAGGCCTTCTACAACAAGCAGGCCGGCGTCAAGCGCCTGACCACCGAGACCGGTGCCGGCCAGTGGGGCACCTCGCTGTCGTTCGCGGGCTCGCTGTTCGACCTCGAGGTGCTGGTGTTCCAGGTGCGCGTGTCGTACGACCAGAAACCCTATCGCCGCGCCGTGATGGAGACCTACGGCGCGCGCTGTCTGCCCTCGCCGTCCAACCAGACCGAGTACGGCCGCAGCGTGCTGGCCCAGCGGCCCGACCACCCCGGCAGCCTCGGCATCGCGATCTCGGAAGCGGTCGAGCTGGCGGTGCAGCGTGAGGACACCAAGTACGCGCTGGGTTCGGTGCTCAACCATGTGTTGATGCACCAGACCATCATCGGCCTGGAAGCCATGGAGCAGATGCAGATGGCCGACGCGTGGCCGGACGTGGTGGTGGGCTGCACCGGCGGTGGTTCCAACTTCGCCGGCATCGCCTTCCCGTTCATCGGCCATGCGCTGCGCGGCGGTCGGAAATCTCGCATCGTCGCGGTGGAGCCGGCGGCCTGCCCGTCGCTGACGCGCGGCAAGTACGCCTACGACTTCGGCGACACCGGCCACATGACGCCGCTGACCAAGATGCACACCTTGGGCAGCACCTTCACGCCGCCAGGCTTCCACGCCGGCGGTCTGCGCTACCACGGCATGGCGCCGCTGGTGAGTCACTGCAAGGAGCTGGGCCTGCTCGAAGCCACCGCCTACACCCAGGGCCAGTGTTTCGAGGCGGGCGTGACCTTCGCGCGCGCCGAGGGCATCGTGCCGGCGCCGGAGGCCAACCACGCCGTCAGGGGCGCGATCGAAGAGGCGCTGCGCTGCAAGCGCGAGGGCAAGTCGGAGACCATCCTGTTCAACCTCTGCGGCCACGGCCACTTCGACATGGCGTCGTACCAGAAGTACTTCGCCGGTGAACTCAAGGACGAGGCCTACGACGAGAAGGAGCTGGCGATGGCGCTGTCCGGTCTGCCCAGCGTGCCGGAACCCGCCTGAGACGCCAACGGGTCAGGGCTGGAACAGTTCGAGCAGGCGGTCCAGCCCGCCCATGTCGATGGCCACCTTGGCCTGGGCGCGCACCTTGGGTTTGGCGCGGTAGGCCACCGACAGGCCCGCCACGCCCATCATTTCCAGGTCGTTGGCGCCATCGCCCATGGCAATCGCCTGCGACGGCGAGCAGCCGATCAGGCTGCAGGTGCGCAGCAGGGTTTCCCGCTTCATCGCGCCATCGCAGATGTCGCCCCAGCTCTGGTCGAGCAGGCGGCCGGTGAGCTGGCCGTCGACGATCTCCAGCTGGTTGCTGCGGGCGAAATCGAGCGCCAGCCGGTCGCGCAGGCGCTCGGCGAAGTAGGTGAAACCGCCGCTGACCAGCAGCACCTTCAGGCCGGCCGCCTTGCAGGCCAGCACCAGCTCGGCTGCGCCCGGGTTCAGGCGCAGGCGCGAGCGGTAGACGTGCGCCAGGTGTTCCTCGGTCACGCCCTTGAGCAGGGCGACGCGCTGGCGCAGGCTCTCCTTGTAGTCGGTGATCTCGCCGCGCATGGCGGCTTCGGTGATTGCCGCCACCTCGGCCTTGCGGCCGGCGGCGTCGGCAATCTCGTCCACGCATTCGATGTTGATCAGCGTGGAATCCATGTCGAAGGCGATCAGCTTGAAATCGCGCAGGTTCAGGGGCGTCTGGACGCCCTGCACGGTCAGGCCGGGGGCGAATTCGGTGGGTGAGGTCATCCCGGAATTATCGCGGGAGCCGGGACGACGCCCTGATCAGGACTTGGCCGCTGGCAGCACCTTGGTGATGGTGCCGATCTGCTTGCGCAGGTCTGGCCCGACCAGATCGGCCACCGACTGCTGGTCGCTGGTCACTGCCAGGCCCTGGGCCTGCAACTTCGCCTTGAGATCCTCGGTGCTGGTGCCGGCGACCTGGGCCAGCACGGTGATCGGGGCCTTGGCGAGTGCGCGGACCGGCGGCGCAAAGCCGGGGTCGCTGCCGCCTTCGCCGCCAGCTGGAATGAAGCTCAGTGCCAGCACCAGGGCGAAGACGCCCATGATGGTCCGACCGGTGTTCTGGTTGAAGTAGCGCTTGAATGCCGGCATGTTCAGCAGCACGTGCAGGCCGACCCCGATCACCATGGCCCAGCTGAGCCATTCGTGGGCCGTCTTGTTCAGGCCTGAATCGAGATGAAAGAACATCAGCACGCCGGTGACGGCGGACAGGGTAAAGGCGCCGATGACGACGGGCGTGATCCAGGGGCGTTGGGCAGACAGGTTCATTTTTCTTCCTTCAAGTTGAAGGCTTCGATGCTGAAGCTTCTGTGTTGAAGTTTGATCGCCGCTGTGTGAACGGCGAGTGAACGCAGGCCTGCGTTGCTCCTGTTATTGATGCAGATCAAGCCACGCCGGCGGTGGCTACCGTCTTCAGCGGCTGGCCCAGCGAACGCAGCACGTCGCGCACCAGTTGCACCCGGTCCTTGACTTCGGGCAGGGCGCGTTCGATGCGCAGCTTCTCGTTGCCGGCCAGCTTGATGTGGCGGTTCTTCTGGATCAGCTCGATGATCTTCATCGGCTCGATCGGCGGGTTGGGGCGGAAGGTGATGTTGATGACACCTGGCGCCGCATCGACCTTGACCACGCCATACGGCGCCGAGAGCACCCGCAGGCGGTGCACGTCGATCAGGGTCTGGGTTTGCGCTGGCAGTTTGCCGAAGCGGTCGACGATCTCTTCCAGCAGGCCATCGACCTGGTCCGCCGTCTTGGCGGTGGCGAGCTTCTTGTAGAAGCTCAGGCGCAAGTGCACGTCGCCGCAGTAGTCGTTGGGCAGCAGGGCGGGGGCGTGCAGGTTGATGTCGGTGGTGACGCTCAGCGGGCTCAGCAGGTCCGGCTCACGCCCGGCCTTGAGCGCGCTCACTGCTTCGCTCAGCATCTCGTTGTAGAGCTGGAAGCCGACTTCCAGCATGTTGCCGCTCTGGTTCTCACCCAGCACCTCACCCGCGCCGCGGATCTCCAGGTCGTGCATCGCCAGGTAGAAGCCGCTGCCCAGTTCCTCCATCTGCTGGATCGCGTCCAGCCGCTGCGCGGCCTGCTTGGTCAGGCCCTCGATGTCCGGGACCAGCAGGTAGGCGTAGGCCTGGTGGTGGCTGCGGCCCACGCGGCCGCGCAGCTGGTGCAGCTGGGCCAGACCGAACTTGTCGGCGCGGCTCATCACGATGGTGTTGGCCGTGGGCACGTCGATGCCGGTCTCGATGATGGTCGAGCACAGCAGCAGGTTGTAGCGCTGCGCCACGAAGTCGCGCATCACGCGCTCCAGTTCGCGCTCGGGCATCTGGCCGTGGGCGACGGCGATGCGCGCCTCGGGCAGGATTTCCTCCAGCTTCTGCTTGCGGTTTTCGATGGTCTCGACCTCGTTGTGCAGGAAGTAGACCTGACCACCGCGCTTGAGTTCGCGCAACACGGCCTCGCGGATCACGCCCGTACCCTCGTTGCGCACAAAGGTCTTGATGGCCAGGCGGCGCTGCGGCGCGGTGGCGATCACGCTCAGGTCGCGCAGGCCTTCGAGCGCCATGCCCAGCGTGCGCGGGATCGGCGTGGCGGTGAGCGTCAGCACGTCCACCTCGGCGCGCAGCTGCTTCATCGCCTCTTTGTGGCGCACGCCGAAGCGGTGCTCCTCGTCGATGATGAGCAGGCCCAGGTTCTTGAACTGCGTCTTCTCCGACAGCAGCTTGTGCGTGCCGACCACGATGTCCACGCTGCCGTCGTTGATGCCCTTCATTGCCGCGGTGATTTCTTTCTGCGAGCGGAAGCGGCTCATCTCGGCCACCTTCACCGGCCACTTGGCGAAGCGGTCCACCAGGGTCTGGTAGTGCTGCTCGGCCAGCAGCGTGGTCGGAGCCAGAAACGCCACCTGCTTGCCACCGGTGATGGCCACGAAGGCGGCGCGCAGGGCGACTTCGGTCTTGCCGAAACCCACGTCGCCGCAGACCAGACGGTCCATGGGCTGCGGGCTGATCATGTCCTGGATCACGGCGTGGATGGCGGCTTTCTGGTCGGCCGTTTCCTCAAAGCCGAAGTCGTTGGCGAAGATCTCGTAGTCCTGCGCGCTGAAGCGGAACGCGTGGCCCTGGCGCACGGCCCGTCGCGCGTAGATGTTCAGCAGCTCGGCGGCGGCGTCGCGCACCTGCTCGGCCGCGCGGCGCTTGGCTTTTTCCCACTGGCCGCTCCCCAGCTTGTGCAGCGGTGCTTCGTCGGCGCTGACGCCGGTATAGCGGCCGATCAGGCTGAGCTGGCTGACCGGCACATAGAGCACGGCCTTGTCGGCGTATTCGAGGTGCAGGAACTCCTGCAGCGCGGGCGTGCCATCTGGATTCTTGTCCCCCATGTCCATGTTGATCAGACCGCGATAGCGGCCGATACCGTGCGCGCTGTGCACCACCGGATCGCCCACGTTCAGCTCGCTCAGGTCCTTGATCAGCGCATCGACGTCGCTGACCTGTTCCTGCTTCTTGCGGCGGCGTGTGGTCGGGCCGGCGGCGAAGAGTTCGGTCTCGGTGACAAAGTCGATGCCCGCTTCCAGCCAGGAGAAGCCGACCGTCAGACCGGCGGTGGCGATGCCGACCTTTTCGTCGCTGGTCTGGAACTCGGTCAGCGAATCAAACGCCGGCGGGTTCAGGCCGCTGGCGCGCAGGAAGTCCAGCAGGCTCTCGCGCCGGCCGTCGCTCTCGGCCAGCAACAGAACGCGGTGGGCGGTGTTGCGGATGTGGCAGTGCAGGCGCGACAGTGGGTCTTCGGCACCGCGCACCGCGGCCAGCTCGCCCAGCTTCTGTGCGAACGCGTTGTCGGCGATGTCTTCCACCGCGGGGCGGATGGCCAGCTGCGCGTGGGCGTTGGCCTGGCCATAGAACTGCTCCATCGACAGGAACAGGCTCTCGGGCGGCAGGGCGGGACGGTCGGGGTCGCCGCGGACCAGGCGGTAGCGGTCCTGCGTGTCCTGCCAGAAGCGCTGGAAGGCCGGCTCCAGGTCGCCGTGCAGCACGACGGTGGCCTGCTCGCCGAGGTAGTCGAAGACCGTGGCCGTCTCCTCGAAGAACAGCGGCAGGTAGTACTCGATGCCGGCGGTGGCGACGCCGTTGCCCATGTCCTTGTAGATGCGGCTCTTGGTCGGGTCGCCTTCGAGCAGCTCGCGCCAGCGGCTGCGAAAACGCGCGCGCGCCGGCTCATCCATCGGGAACTCGCGGCCGGGCAGCAGCCGCACCTCGGGCACCGGGTAGAGGCTGCGCTGGCTGTCGGGGTCGAAGGTGCGGATCGAGTCGATCTCGTCGTCGAACAGGTCGACCCGGTAGGGCACCTGCGAGCCCATGGGGAAGAGGTCGATCAGGCCGCCGCGCACCGCGTATTCGCCGGGGCTGACCACCTGCGTCACATGGTTGTAGCCGGCAAGCGTGAGCTGTCCCTTGAGCTTTGCTTCGTCCAGCTTCTGCTTGACCTTGAACTGGAAGGTGTAGCCCGCCAGAAAGGACGGTGGTGCAAGCCGGTACAGCGCCGTGGTGGCGGGCACCAGCACCACGTCGGCGCCGGTGTCCTTGTCGCGCTGCTGGATGCGCCAGAGCGTGGCCAGCCGTTCGCTGATCAGGTCCTGGTGCGGCGAGAAGGCGTCGTAGGGCAGGGTCTCCCAGTCGGGGAACAGGGCGCAGCGCAGTTCGGGTGCGAAGAAGGCCATCTCGTCCATCAGGCGCTGCGCGTCGGTCGCGTCGGCAGTGACGATGGCCACGGGCCTGCCAGCGGCCTTCTCGCGCGCCGCCAGTTGTGCGAGCAGCAGCGCATCGGCCGCTCCGGCGGGACGGGGCAGATGAAAACGTTGGCCGGGTTTGAGCTTGGGCAGGTCCATGGGATTGGGCGCAAATGACGAAAACCCCCCGGTCGCTGCGACAGGGGGGTGAAGTGGGGGATTCTAGAATGCCCGGACCGATCATGAGTGCTTCCGAAAACACCCCGTCCACTGTGCGCTGCCACGCGCTGCTGCCTTGTGCCGGCACCGGCTCGCGCGCGGGCACCGCTGGCCCCAAGCAGTACCAGACCGTCGCCGGCCTGCCCATGGTGTTGCACACCCTGGCAGCGTTCGGCGCGGCTCCCCGCATCGAGCAGACGGTGCTGGTGGTGGCGCCGGATGACCGCTTCCTGAGCGTCGATCAGCCCGATCTGCAGCTCGCGCGCTGTGGCGGCGCGACCCGTGCGCACAGCGTGTACAACGGCCTGGATGCCCTGCGCGCCAGAGGTGCCGCCGACGATGACTGGGTGCTGGTGCACGACGCGGCGCGCTGCCTGATCACACCGCAGCAGATCGAGGCGCTGATCAGCGCCTGCGAGGGTGACCCGGTGGGCGGGCTGCTGGCACTCAAGCTGCCCGACACGCTGAAGACCGAACGCGAGGGCCGCGTGGCCGCGACCGTGGACCGCTCGGACAAATGGCTGGCCCAGACCCCGCAGATGTTCCGGCTTGGCATGCTCCGGAACGCGCTCGCCGCCCAGGCGGACAGCGGCTTCGCCGGTGTGACCGACGAGGCCAGCGCCATGGAAATGGCCGGGCACCGGCCGCTGCTCGTGCCGGGCAGCGCGCAGAATTTCAAGGTCACCTACCCCGAAGACTTCGCCCTCGCGGAAGCCATTCTCTCAAGCCGAACATGAGCGCAGCCAACACCACCCCGTCCATTCCATTTCGCATCGGTGAGGGCTGGGACGTGCACGCCCTGGTGCCGGGGCGACCGCTGATCATCGGCGGCGTGACCATCCCCCACACGGCCGGCCTGCTGGGCCATTCGGACGCCGATGTGCTGCTGCACGCCATCACCGACGCCCTGCTGGGCGCCGCGGCGCTGGGCGACATCGGGCGCCACTTCCCCGACACAGACCCGCGGTTCAAGGGCTCTGATTCGATTGTGCTGTTGACCGAAGTCGCTCGGCGCGTGCGCGAGGCGGGTTTCGAGATTGGCAACATCGACAGCACGGTGGTGGCCCAGGCACCCAAACTCGGCCCGCACATTCCGGCCATGTGCGCGCGCATAGCACAGGCTCTGGGCCTGCCTGTGGGGGGGGTCAACGTGAAGGCCAAGACCGCCGAGAAGCTGGGCCCCGTCGGGCAGGGGCTGTCGATCGAGGCCCGTGCGGTCGCCTTGCTGGTGCGCCGGCCGGGCTGAGCCCGGCTTCGATCAGGCGGTTTTGCCGACCGGCAGCTTGATGTGGGCGGCCAGCCCGCCGGAGCTGCTGTTGGCCAGCGCGAAACGGCCACCCATGCGGGCAATGGCGCGCTCGACGATGGCCAGGCCCAGGCCGGTACCAGTGGCAGCGCTGCGCGAGGCGTCTCCACGGAAGAAGGGCTGTGTGAGCTGGCTGAGCATCTCGGGATTGACGCCCGGACCGTGGTCGCGCAGCTTGACCAGCACCCATTGGTCCTTGGTCTTGGCGCCAATGTCGATCTCGGCCACGCCGGTCGTCTGGTTGCGGCCGTAGCGAACGGCGTTCTGCAGCAGGTTGGAGAACACTCGGTTGAGCTCGACCGCATCGCCCATCACCCAGGTGTCGGCGGGGATGCTGGTTTTCACGGCGACGTCGGGCTGGTTGCCCAGCGCAAACACGGCGGCCTCAATCACCTCGTTCAAGCTCACGCGCTGAGGCTCCATGTGGTCCGGCCGGGCGTAGTCGAGGAACTTGTCGATGATGGCATTGACCTGTTCGATGTCGGCCGACATGTGTTCCCGCGCTTCCGCGTCGGCCACACTCATCTCGGTCTCCAGACGCAGCCGCGCCAGCGGCGTGCGCAGGTCGTGCGAGATGCCCGCCAGCATCAAGGCGCGGTCCTGTTCGATCTTGGACAACCGCTGCGCCATCTGGTTGAACCCGATATTCACCTGCCGGATTTCACTCGTGGCCACAGCCTCGTTGAGCCGGCTGGAGTTGAAGTCGCCATCGCGCACACGGCTCGCGGCAAACGACAGCTTCTGCAACGGGCGGTTGATCAGGCGAGCGATCCACGCGGCGCCCATCAACGAAAGCACGGCAGCGGTGGCCAGCCAGATCACCCAGGTCTTGCCGGTCACCAGCTCCACCCGCGAAGGATCTGCCTGCAGCCAGTACGGATCGCCGTCAATGGAAAAACCGATCCACAGACCTGGCGTGCCGTTGACTTCGCGTGCGACCACGGTGTCGGGTCCGAGCCGGGCGCTGAGCTGTGCGCTGACTGTCCTGCTGAGCTGGTCGGCGTCGTAAAGACGGAACTTGTCACCCGGCTCGCGAGGGGCGATCCTCACCTTTTCCTCGTCGGCCATGGTCTTGACCAGCGACACACGGGCAATCGAGTCGGAGTGCACGAGTGCCGCACGGCTGAGGTTCACCAGGGAAGCGAGCTGTTGCGCACTTTGCAGCGTTCGAGGCTCGTACTCAAGCGCCCGGAACGTCTGAAGCCAGGCCACGATGCAGCCCACCAGCAGCAGCGACAACAAGAAAAAGGTGCGCCAGAACAGGCTCACCTCGCGCGCGGGTTTGCTCTCCAGCGGGGCAGACGCCGTTTCCAGCGCCGCCGGCTCTGTTTCGAAGGTGGGAACCCGCGATTCGTCGATCATCAGGCGTTGCCGTCCGGCACGAACACATATCCCACGCCCCACACCGTCTGGAGGTAGCGGGGCGAAGCGGCGTCCTCTTCGATCAGCTTGCGCAGGCGGGACACCTGCACGTCCAGGCTGCGGTCAAACGGTTCGAACTCCCGGCCGCGGGCCAGCTGCGCGAGCTTTTCGCGGGACAGCGGCTGGCGCGGATGGCGCACCAGCGCCTTGAGCATGGCGAACTCGCCCGTGGTCAGCGGCAGGTCGGCGCCGTCCTTGCGCAGGGTGCGCAGGCTCAGGTCGAACTCGAACGGGCCGAAATTGACGACCTCCGCATCCTGCGAGGGGGCACCCGGGACTTCAGCCGGGGGGCGGCGGCGCAGCACGGCATGGACGCGGGCGAGCAGTTCGCGCGGGTTGAACGGCTTGCCCAGGTAATCGTCGGCACCGACCTCCAGGCCGACGATGCGGTCCACGTCCTCGCTTTTCGCAGTGAGCATGATGATCGGGGTGCGGTCGCCGTTGGCGCGCAGGCGCCGGCAAATCGACAGGCCGTCTTCGCCCGGCATCATGAGGTCCAGAACGATCAGATCCACGGCCTCGCGTTGGAGGACACGGTTCAGTGCCTTGCCGTCCTCGGCCAGCATGACCTCGAAACCCTCCTGCATCAGGTAACGGCGCAGCAGGTCGCGGATGCGGACATCGTCATCGACCACCAGGATCTTGTTCGGGCGGGCGGTGTTTTGTGGCATGGAAGCAACTCCCGGTAAATGTAACAAAGGCGATTGTGGCAGCGCCAAGTGCTTGTCAGGGCTCGTTTTTTGGTTTTTTGACAGGCTGTTACATCTGTTGCCCGAGCCCCTCACACCGTTACCAGAGGCCCGCTCAGAATGCCTCCATCGTTCAGTTCGGTCAGAACCATGATCAATCACAAATACTCTGTGTCTGCGATGCTGCTGGGAGCGCCACTGCTTTCAGCCGCATTGGAGTTGCGGGAGCAGCCTGCCCAGCCCCTGGCCACCGAGCCAGTGGCCGTGTCGCCCGCCGAGGTCCAGGATGGGCGTCCGGTGTCTTCACGGTTGCGCGATTCCCTGCGGCAGCCAGTTGGCGATGGCTACGCCACCAGCAAGCCATTTAGGTTGTCTCCTGAGGAGCGGCAGCGCATGCGCGAACAGCTGCGCGGTTTGCCAGAGCAGTCCGCTCAGTCAAAATAGCCGCTATGAACAAATATGTGCGGGTGGCAGCGTCTTGCCGCCGGGCGGGCGTGCTCGCCGTGGTTTTTTCAGGGCTTCTGGGGACCGGTGCCTTGTTTGCCCAGCCTGTGTCTGCGGCCGCTCCGGTCAATGTGGTGGTGGTGTCTGCCAGCGCACAGCTTGAAGTGCCTCAGGACTGGCTCACGATGACATTGAGCACCTCGCGCGACGGCAGCGATGCCGCAGCGGTGCAGAGCCAGTTGCGACAAGCGGTTGATGCCGCCCTGGCGGTTGCCAAGCCACAGGCCTCTGCCCAGCAGTTGGAGGTAAAAACAGGATCTTTCGGTGTGTATCCGCGCCATGGCAGCAACGGACGTATCGTGGGCTGGCAGGGGACGGCGGAGCTTGTGCTGGAAGGGCGGGACTTCGTCCGCATCAGCACCACCGCGGGGAAGATTTCTTCCATGGGCGTTGGTAACGTGGCCTTCTCGCTGTCCCGCGAAGCGCAACAAAAGCTCGAGTCCGAGGTGCAGGCATCGGCCATCGAGCGTTTCAAGGCCAAAGCGGTCGAGGTGGCCAAGGCCTTCGGTTTCGAGGGCTACATCCTGCGGGAGGTGTCGGTAAGCCCGGCCGATCAGGGCGAGCGGCCGTTGTACCGGATGCGTGCCGCGTCGGTGGCCCAGGCGTCTGCCGACGCCGCCATCCCTGTCGAAGCGGGCAAGAGCCTGGTCACGGTGTCGGTGTCAGGCTCGGTCCAGCTGCGCTGAGGGTCATTGCGCTACCCAGCCACCGTCCATGTTCCAGGCCACGCCACGCACGTTGGCGCCGGCCGGTGAGCAGAAAAACACCGCCAGTTCGCCCAACTCCTCGGGGGTGGTGAACTGCATCGACGGCTCCTTCTCTCCCAGCAACTGCTTCTTGGCGTCCTCGTTGGAAAGGCCCAACGCCGCCGCCTTGGCATCCACCTGTTTCTGCACCAGCGGTGTCAGCACCCAGCCAGGACAGATCGCGTTGCAGGTCACGCCGGTGGTCGCATTTTCAAGGGCGGTCACTTTGGTCAGGCCAACGACCCCGTGCTTGGCCGCAACGTAGGCGGACTTCTCTGCCGAGGCGACCAGTCCGTGGACCGAGGCCACATTGATGATGCGCCCCCAATTCGCTGCGCGCATGGCGGGCAACGCCAGGCGGGTGGCATGGAACGCGCTGGAGAGATTGATGGCGATCACCGCATCCCATCGCTCGACCGGGAAGTCCTCCACACGCGCCACATGCTGGATGCCGGCGTTGTTCACCAGGATGTCGACCTTCCCAAAGCGGCTGGCCGCGAACTTCATCATGTCTTCAATCTCGGCTGGCTTGCTCATGTCCGCGCCGTGGTAGGCCACCTGCACACTCATGGCCGCGATCTCGGCCTGTGGGCCTTCAGAGTCACCGAAACCATTCAGAACAATGTTTGCACCCTGACGAGCCAGCGCCTTGGCGATACCCAGTCCAATGCCGCTGGTCGAGCCTGTGACGAGGGCGGTTTTGTTGGCAAGCATGAGGGATCTCCAGTTCCATTACGATTGGTTGAACAACATGCAAACCATTATCACGGAGTCCCGAGGAATGATCGGTTCCAGCCAGATGCCAGAGCTGCGGTTCGTCGATGTTCCCGGGCCTGCCGCCACCAGCGGCCAGCAACGCCGGCTGGCGTACTGGGACTGGATGCCGCAACAAGGTGCCGATGCGCACCGCCTCGTGGTGTGTGTGCATGGACTGTCTCGTCAGGGGCGTGACTTCGATGCGCTGGCGTCCGCCCTGACCGCACAGGCGCGCGTCATTGCTGTGGACGTTGCCGGTCGTGGATTCAGCGACTGGCTTGCCGATCCCATGGCCTACCAGGTGGGAACCTATGCCGCGGATGTGGGCCGCCTCATTGCCAGGCTGCGTTCCGAGGACCCCATGCTTCAGATCGACTGGATCGGTACCAGCATGGGGGGGCTGATTGGCATGGCCCTGGCGGCCCAAGCTGCAACGGGCATCCGCAGGCTGGTGCTCAACGACGTCGGTCCGGTGCTCCAGTGGGACGCCTTGCGGCGCATCGGAACCTATCTGGGACTCAATCCTTCCTTCGCCAGCGAGCAGGAGGCCGTGGACTATCTGTGGTCCATTTCGTCCAGTTTTGGGCCCCACAGCCAGCAGCAGTGGATGGCACTGTCCCGTCCCATGCTGCGCGAGCGGGAGGGGCGCTGGTGGCTGCACTACGACCCTGCGCTGGCCGTTCCGATCCGTGCGCTGACGGATATGGATGAATCCGTCGGTCGCCAAGTGGTGGCCGACGGGGAGGCTGCCCTGTGGGCTCTGTACGACGCCATTTCGGCTCCCACCCTGCTGCTGCGCGGCGCCGATTCCGACCTCCTGACCCGCGAGACGGCGAAGGCCATGTCTGAAAGAGGGCCCCGCGCGCGTTGTGTCGAGTTTCCGGGAGTCGGACATGCACCGACCCTGGTGGTGCCAGACCAGGTGGCGGCGGTGGTTGGTTTTCTGGGCCAGGCCTGAGCGAGCCCTTGCCATGCAGTATTCGACTTCTGTTCCTCCACCACCAACGTCGGCCATCGTGGCCGCCACCTCGGACAGCCTGCCCCAGCAGGCCCAGGCATTGGCGCGTGCCCGTGCCTTCGCAGAGCCCTTGCTGGCCAGCGAGCAGCTGGACACAGGCGAAAACATCCTCTCGCACGCCGACGCGGTCGCTACGGTGCTGCGCGACATTGGCGGGTCGGAGGCGATGCAGGCTGCCGCATATCTCGTGTACGCGTGCCAGTACCTCAACAGGCCTCAAGAGGTGATTGCCAAGGCGTTCGGCGAGAACTTCGCGGCGCTCGCTCTTGAGACGACCAAGCTGGTGCAACTGCAGCGGCAGGCGCGCATCAAGTCGGCCGAGGTGCAGAACCGGAAAACGGGAGAGCGTCTGGCCGCGCAAGAGGCGGCCCTGCCTGTGGCGTCACCGGGCAAGGTGCCTGTGTCCGAACTGGCGGCCAGCCAGACCGAGAACGTCCGCAAGATGTTGCTCGCGTTTTCCCGTGACTTGCGGGTGGTGATGCTCCGGCTGGCATCGCGCCTGCAGACGCTGCGCTATTTCGCGGCCTGCAAGGGGGATCCCGGTCAGGCCCTGGCCAGCGAGTCGCTGCATGTGTTCGCTCCGCTGGCCAACCGGCTGGGCATCTGGCAGATCAAATGGGAGATGGAGGATCTGGCCTTCCGTTTTCTAGAGCCGCACATGTACAAGGAGGTGGCCCGTCTGCTGGATGAAAAGAGGGCAGAGCGCGAGGTGCACATCGAGCAGGTGCGAATGCAATTGGAGCAAGACCTGCGCGGGCAGGGCATCCAGGCGTCGGTTCAGGGGCGGCCCAAGCACATCTACAGCATCGTCAAGAAGATGCGTGGCAAGTCGCTGGACTTCGACCAGGTGTTCGACATCCGAGCTCTGCGGGTGGTGGTGCCTTCGACCGATGCATGTTATGCAGTGCTGGCGCTGGTGCACTCGCAGTTCACACCCGTTGCGGAGGAGTTCGACGACTACATCGCCAAGCCCAAGGCCAATGGCTACCAGTCGCTGCATACGGTGGTGCGGGACCCGCAGGGTAGGGCGTTCGAGATCCAGATCCGGTCCCAGGCCATGCACGAACACGCCGAACACGGGGTGGCCGCCCACTGGGCCTACAAGGAGGCGGGCACCAAAGGCTATGCGGGCGTGTCGGCCAGTTCGGAGTACGACGCCAAGATCGCGGTGCTTCGACAACTGCTGGCCTGGGAGCGTGATCTCAGTGGGGCTTCATCTGGACTGTTTGACGACCGCATCTATGTCCTGACGCCTGATGCCGCCATCGTGGAGCTGTCGCAGGGCGCCACGCCTGTCGATTTCGCCTATTCGGTGCACACGAATCTGGGGCACCGCTGCAGAGGGGCCCGGGTGGACGGCGTCATGGTTCCGCTGAACACGGCGCTGCAGAATGGTCAGACCGTCGAAATCATCGCCGCCAAGGAGGGAGGTCCTTCGCGCGACTGGCTCAATCCTGAGTTGGGTTACCTGGTCGGCCACCGTGCCAAGAGCAAGGTCCGGGCATGGTTCAACCAACTGGCGATGGAAGAGACCGTTGCCAGGGGGCGCGAGGCGGTGGAACGTCTCCTCCAGCGAGAGGGGCGCACCGCGCTGAGGTTCGAGGAACTCGCCAGCTCGGCGGGCCTTCCCTCGGCGCAGGCCCTGTTCGAACAGGTGGGCAAGGACGAGCTGTCGCTCCGCACGCTAGAGGTGCTTTTGCGGCAGGGCGATCAGCCCGTCGTCGAGGACGTTCCCCCGTGGCTGAAGAAGCCGCGTCCTGTGCGTTCCGCGTCCAGCGGGGGTGTGCTGGTGGTCGGTGTCGATTCCCTGATGACGCAGTTGGCCAAATGCTGCAAGCCCGCCCCACCGGACGACATCCGGGGGTTTGTGACCCGTGGCAAGGGTGTGAGCATCCATCGGAGCGATTGCAGCGACTTTGCCCATCTGCAGCGCACCAGTCCTGACCGGGTGATCGATGTGCAATGGGGTGGCGCTGTGTCTGGCGGGAGGGACGGGGCTTCTGCCGTGTACCCGGTAGACGTTGCGGTTGAGGCGATCGACCGGCAGGGGTTGCTGAGAGACATTTCCGATGTGTTTGCGCGCGAGAAGATGAACGTCATCGGGGTACAGACGCAGTCGGTCAAGGGCATCGCGTGGATGACTTTCACCATAGAGATCATCGATGCGAGACAAGTGTCCCGAGCCATGTCGGTGGTCGGGGATGTGGCCGGTGTGCGCATGGTCAGGCGCAAATGATTCACGGGTTTGGACAAATTGCTGAATTCGCTGCTATAATGCGAGGCTTCGGACAGTTTGCAGGCGCGTAGCTCAGCTGGTTAGAGCACCACCTTGACATGGTGGGGGTCGTTGGTTCGAGTCCAATCGCGCCTACCAGATTTGGTAGAAAAATCAAGCACTTAGTGGAAACGCTAGGTGCTTTTTTTTGTTGGTACGGAAAGCTGCACGGCACCAGCCCGGAAATGAGGTTCTCCCGGAACCAGATGGGTGATGGATGGCCAGGCCGTCTTAGGCCCGGCGCTGTTGCTGTTCGGCCTACAAGGCTTGAAGCACCGCCGAGCTGTCCCTGGCCACGCAGGAGCCGCGCGGGCTTGGCCATGGCGTGGCTTTCAACCGAACTTGAACAGGATGCCGTGGCCGCCGCGCGGGTATTCCCAGGCGACGTTGGCGTGTTCGGTGCAGATCACGCGGCAGCTGCCGCACTCCAGGCAACCGTCGGTGATGAGGGTCACCGTGCGGTTGCCTTCGGCCTTGTAGCAGGCGGCCGGGCAGATGAAGGTGCAGGCCTGCGACTGGCAGTCGTTGCTGCAGACCTCGGCGTTCTTGATCTGGATGTGGGGCCGACCGTGGTCGACCTTGTAGCGGTTCTGGAAGAGTTTCTCTTCCACGTTGACAGCGGTGCTCATCGCGAAGCCCTCCAGATCTTGAATGCGTCGCCGACCAGGCCGGTCAGGCTGCGCTTGCTGCGGAAACTGCCCAGGATTTCCTTTTCCTTGGAATGCTTGTCCACACCGTCCACGGTGAAGAAGGTCTTGGCCGCGCGGTTGACCAGCTCGGGGTAGGCGGTGAAGAACTGCGGGCTGCTGTGCAGCACTTCGGGCAGCTTGCGGTACTTCTTCAGGTCCTTCATGACGAAGGACTCGTCCATCTTGTCCTTGTAGAGCTTCAGGTGGGCGGCGCTGGGCTCCTGGCCCGCGGCCTTCATCGCAATGACCGTTTCACCGGCCAGGCGACCGCTGGTCATGGCCAGGTTGGAGCCCTCGCGGTGCACCGCGTTGACGAAGCCGCCCGAGTCGCCCACGATCAGCCAGCCCGGGCCGTACAGGCGCGGCACTGCGTTGAAGCCGCCTTCGGGGATCAGGTGGGCGCAGTACTCCTTCATCTCGCCGCCCTCGATCATGGGCGCGATGCTGGGGTGCTTCTTGAGCTTTTCCAGCAGCTCGTAGGGCTTGGTGCGCAGCGGGTTGGCCTTGAAGTCGCTGAGCATGCAGCCCACGCCGATGGTGAGCGACTCCTTGTTGGTGTAGAGGAAGCCGGTGCCCACCATGCCCTCGGTCACCTTGCCCATCAGCTCGATGACTACGCCCTCGTCTTCCTTGATGTTGAAGCGCTGCTGGATCACGTCCTCGGGCAGGAACAGGATCTCCTTGACCGCCAGGGCCACGTTGCCCGCGTCCAGCTCGCCGTGGAAGCCGGCCTTGCGCGCCAGAGTGCTGTTCACGCCGTCGGCCAGCACCACCACGTCGGCGTACACCTCGCCACCCAGGCGGTCGCAGCGCACGCCGATGACCCGCTCGCCGTCGAGCAGCAGCTCTTCCACCGTGGTCTCGCAGATCAGCAGCGCACCGGCCTCGCGCACCTTGGAGCTGAACCACTTGTCGAACTGCGCCCGGATGATGGTGTAGCGGTTGTAGGGTGGCTTGTTGTAGTCGTCGCTGCGGTAGTGGGTGCCGACGAAGCTCTCGTCGTCCATCATCCACATGCGCTGCTCGATGATGTGGCGCTCCAGCGGTGCGTCCTCGCGGAAGTCCGGGATGATCTGTTCCAGCGCGTTGCTGTAGAGGATTGCGCCCTGCACGTTCTTGCTGCCCGGGTATTCACCGCGCTCGATCTGCAGGACCTTCAGGCCGGCCTTGGCCATGGTGTAGGCCGCGGCGTTGCCCGAGGGGCCCGCCCCGACCACGATCGCATCAAACTTTTCGTTGGACATCACAGATCTCCTTGGGGTCGGGGTTACGCAACCTTGCGGATGCGCTTGTCGAGGTGGGAACGGAAGGCCGCGGTCAGCACCGGCAGCACCTGCATCGCGTTGCCGACGATGCCGTGGTGGGCGAAGTCGAAGATGGGCGCGTTGGGGTCGGTGTTGATGGCCACGATCACATCGGACGCCTCCATGCCCACCCGGTGCTGGATCGCACCGCTCACACCGGCGGCGATGTAGAGCTTGGGCCGCACCGTCTTGCCGGTCTGGCCCACCTGCCGTTCGGCCTCCAGCCAGCCGGCCTGGGTGACCGCGCGGGTGGCGCCCACCTCGGCGCCCAGCACGCGGGCCAGGTCCCACACCAGCTTGCAGTTGTCGGCGTTCTTCAGGCCCTTGCCGGCGGTGACGATGATGTCGGCGTAGGCCAGGTTGATGTTGTTGCTGGTGGCGTCGGGGATGAAGGCCAGCAGCTTGGTGACGATGTCGGTTTCGACCATGCCCAGGTCCATGGTGATGATGTCGCCGCTGCGGCTTTCGTCGCGCGCCGGCATGGCGGCGGTGCGCGGGCGCATGGTGGCCATCTGCGGCCGGTAGGCCAGGGTCATGATGGTGCACAGCAGGCTGCCCCCGAAGGTGGGGCGGGTGGCGGCCAGCGCGCGGCCGTCGATGTTCAGCTCGGTGCAGTCGGCCGTCAGGCCAGTGCCCAGGGTGGTGGCCACCGAGCCCGCCAGGTCGCGGCCCATGGTGGTGGCGCCCAGCAGCAGGATCTCCGGTTGGTGCTTGTTCACCAGGTCGGTCAGCCCCTTGGTGAAGGGCTCGTTGCGGTAGCCCTGCAGCACCGGGTCGCGCATGAGGTAGCAGTGGTCAGCGCCGTAGACGTAGGCCTCCTTGGCGTAGTCCTCCAGCTTGTCGGACGGGCCGCCCAGCAGCACGCCGCTGACCTCCACGCCCAGTTTGTCGGCCAGCTTGCGGGCTTCGCCCATCAGCTCCCAGCTCACGCTGTGCACCTGGCCGCGATCGTGTTCGATGAACACCCAGACGCCCTTGTAGACCTTCAGGTGTTCGGGCAGTTCGGTGCTGCGGCCACTGCGGCCGGCGGTCTTGGCGGCGCCTGCGGCAGCGGCGGCGGCCATCTGGGGCTTGTCGGGTTCGGCCATGGTCTTCTCCTTCTGGTGCGTGCGGGGCTCAGGCGCTGAGACGGTCGACCGTCTCCTGCTCCAGCGTCGGGTGGGTGGTGAAAATCTTCTGCAGCAGGTTCAGGCAGACGTCGTTGACACTGGTGCCGTCGCCCACCTCCTGCATCTCGGCGCGCACGCTGCGGGCCTTGGGGGCAAACACCTTGCTGACGATGGTGGGACTGCCCTTGAGGCCGATCTTGGTTATGTCCTCGATGCCGGCGTCGTCCTTGCTCCACTTGCGCACCTGGCAGCGGCCGGCGCGCAGCATGTCGTCCATGGTCGCGAAGCGCATTTCGTTGGTGCCTTCGAGCATGGTGATCAGGCTGGGCAGCGTGGTCTGCAGGCGCTGCACGCCGCCTTCGGCGCGGCGCTCCACCGTCAGGGTCTGGCCGTCCAGGTCCACCTCGTTGATCTTGCTCACGTAGGTCAGCAAGTTCCAGCCCAGGCGCTTGGCGATGCCGGGGCCAACCTGGGCGGTGTCACCGTCGATGGTCTGCTTGCCGGTGAAGACCAGGTCCACCGCCTGCTCTGCGTGGATCTTGCGGATGGCGGCGGTCAGTGCGTAGCTGGTGGCCAGGGTGTCGGCACCGGCGAAGGCGCGGTCGGTCACCAGGATGGCGTCGGTGGCGCCGAAGCTGATGCACTTGCGCAGAGCGTCCTCGGCCTGCGGCGGGCCCATGCAAAGCATGGTGACGCGGCCGCCGAACTTGTCTTTCAGCCTCAGGGCTTCTTCCAGTGCGAACAGGTCGTACGGGTTGACGATGGCCGGCACGCCCTGGCGCATGATGGTGTTGGTCACCGGGTGGACGCGGATCTGCGCCGAGTCCGGGACCTGCTTGATGCAGACGACGATGTGCATGGTGGATTCCTTTCAGGCCACGGCGCGTTGCGGCAGGGACGCCTTGAGGTTGTCGATGGAGACGTGCTGCCGGCCCCCCACGTCCTGGAACACCTTGAAGACCTTCTCCTGTGCGGGCGTGGACTTCACGAAGTCGCCGTAGGCCTTGATGAGCAGCTGGCGGTAGGCGGTGAACAGGGCAACTTCGTTGTCCTGCGGCAGGTCGGCCGACTGCTGGCGCAGGTACTGGAAAAAGCGCTTGAGGATGTGCAGCCGGCTCACGTTGACCACGGCCTGGTCGAACGGGATGCCGAAGAACTGCAGGAAATCCTCGGCCGAGGACAGGGCCTTGAGGCGGGTCAGTAGGTCTTCCATGGTGGTCACTCCTGGTGAACGGTCACGCCGGTCTTGAGGTCGAACGAGGGCAGGGCGCAGGGGTCGTCGCATTGGCCGCAGGCGGCGTCGGCGCTGGCCAGGCCGGCGCCGGCGGCCTGGGCGCGTTCGAGCTGGGCCAGCCGGTCGAGCACGCAGGCCATGGCCTTGCCGACCGGGTCGGGAATCAGGTGGTGGTCGAGGTCGAAACCATGCGTGGTGCGGCGGCGCGGGGCCACCACGCGGCCCGGAATGCCGACCACCGTCGCGCCCGAGGGCACCGGCTCGATCACCACCGAGTTGGCCGCCACGAGCGCGCCGTCGCCCACGGTGATGGGGCCGAGAATCTTGGCGCCCGCACCCACCACCACGCCGTGGCCCAGCGTCGGGTGGCGCTTGCCCGGGTTCCAGGTGGTGCCGCCCAGCGTGACGCCGTGGTAGAGCGTCACGTCGTCACCGATCTCGGCGGTCTCGCCGATCACCACGCCCGCGCCGTGGTCGATGAAAAAGCGTTCACCGATGCGCGCACCGGGGTGGATGTCCACGTTGGTCAGCCAGCGCGCGACGTAGGAAATGAAGCGCGGCCCGAAGCGCCATCCGCGCGACCACAGCGCATGCGCCAGCCGGTACAGCGCCACCGCCTGCACGCCGGGGTAGATGGTCCACACCTCCAGCCGGTTGCGCGCCGCCGGGTCGCGCGCCAGCACGCAGGCCACGTCGCCGCGCACCAGCGACCACCAGCCGGTGCTGCGCTGGGCGGGGGGCGGGGCGGTGACAGCCAGCATCGGTGTCTCGTCGCGTTTCATGACGGGAAGCGGATGGCCGCGGGCTGCGATTCGCACAGGAAGCGCTGCAGCTCCTGCGGGGTCGGCTCGCGCTTGGCGTCCATCGCGTGCGCGCGGATGCGGCCTAGCAGGCGCCCGGTCAGGCCGTCGTCGTTCAGGGCCACGCCGATGGCTCCGTAGGCCATGCGCACCGCCTGCGAACCCGAGTGTTTGCCCAGCACGGTGCGGCGTTCGCGGCCCAGCTCGGCCGGGTCGAAGCTCTCGTAGGTGCTCGGGTTCTTGAGCAGGCCGTCGATGTGGATGCCGGATTCGTGGGTGAACACCGCCTCGCCGACGATGCTCTTGTTGAAGGCGACGGGCCGGCCCGAGGCCTTGGCGACGAGGCGCGAAATGTCCACCAGCGACTGGGTGGCCACGCCCGTGTCGCCGCCGTGCAGGTGGCGCACGCCCATCACGATCTCTTCCAGCGCGGCGTTGCCCGCGCGCTCGCCCAGGCCGTTGACGGTGGTGTTGGCGTGGCTGGCGCCGGCGCGCAGCGCGGCCAGGGTGTTGGCGGTCGCCAGGCCCAGGTCGTTGTGCGCGTGGATCTCGATCCGCATGCCGGGCAGGTCCTGGCGCAGGCGGGCGATGGCCTCGAAGGTGGAGAACGGATCGAGCACGCCCAGCGTGTCGGCAAAGCGCACGCGCGAGGCGCCGCAGCTCGCTGCGCGGCGTGCGATCTGCGCCATGAAATCCGGGTCGGCGCGCGAGGCGTCTTCCATGCCGAACGACACCTGCAGGCCGCTGGCCGCGGCGCGGGTCAGCACGCGCGTGACCTGCGCCATCACCTCATCGCGCGACTGGCGCAGCTTGTGGCGCAGGTGGATGTCGGACACCGGCATCGACAGGTGAATGATGTGTGCGTCGCAGCGCAGCGCCGCTGCGAGATCCGATTCGGTCATGCGGCCCCAGACCATCAGGCGGGCCGGCAGGCGCAGCGCGGCAATCGCGTTGATGCAGGCGATCTCTTCCTCGCCCATCGCGGGGATGCCGATCTCCATCTCCGGCACACCCGCGTCGGACAGGGCCCGGGCAATGGCGCACTTCTCTGCCACCGTGAAAGCCACGCCCGCCGTCTGCTCGCCGTCGCGCAGGGTGGTGTCGTTGATGACCAGGTGGTGTGCCATGTCGCGGTGTCCTTTCAGGGACCTCATCGCATAAGGCGTGCCACCTGTTTTGCGTGCGTTTTGTGTGGGTTTGAAGCCGCTTTGTGTGGCCGGGATGGCCGTGCTTCGGAGGCGGTGTCGGGAATGTGCCGTTTCGGACAGCCGACCCGCCGGTGTCACTTTTCGCGAGCGTGGTTGCGGGTGTGCTTGGGCAGTTCGACGACGAGATCGGCCTCGCGCAGCTTCACACAGCAGGCCAGCCGCGACTGCGCATCCAGTCCCCAGGCGTTGTCCAGCTGGTCGTTCTCTTCGTCGTCCGGCTCGGCCAGCGAAGCGCCGCCTTCGCGCACATGCACATGGCAGGTGGCACAAGCGGCCACCATGTCACACGCGTGCTCGATCGCCACGCCGGCCTTGAGCATGCTCTCGCACAGCGAGGCGCCGCGCCGGACGTCGAAGTCCTTGCCCTCGGGGCAGAGGTCGGGGTGGGGCAGGATGCGAACCAGGGGCATCAGAGGCTTTCGAGCGAGCGACCCGCCAGCGCCTGCTGGATCGAGGCGTTCATGCGCCGCGCGGCGAACTCGCCGGTGGCCGACGACAGCTCCGCGCTGGCGACGCGCAGGCCCTGCACGTCTTCTTCGGTCTCCAGCACATCGGCCAGCTTGAACATCACCTGGCGGATCGCTGCGACTTCGTCGTCGTTCAGCAGGTGACCGTCCTGCGCCAGGGCAGCATCGGTCGCGTCCAGCAGACGCCGCGCGTCGATCTGTGCCTCGCGCAGCGAGCGCAGCGCCATGTCCTTCGCGCCCGAGCCGATGGCGTCCTGCAGCATCGAAGAAATCTGTTCGTCGCCCAGACCGTAGGTGGGCTTCACTTCCACGTGTGCCTCCACGCCCGTGGTCTGCTCGCGCGCCGTCACCGACAGCAGGCCGTCGGCGTCGATCTGGAAGCTCACGCGGATGCGCGCCGCGCCGGCCACCGCCGGCGGAATGCCGCGCAGCACGAAGCGCGCGAGCGAACGGCAGTCGCTCACCGACTCGCGCTCGCCCTGCACCACGTGCAGGCTCATCGCGGTCTGGCCGTCCTTGAAGGTGGTGAAGTCCTGCGCCCGCGCGGTGGGCAGCGTGGAGTTGCGCGGAATGATCTTCTCCACCAGACCGCCCATGGTCTCGATGCCCAGCGACAGCGGGCACACGTCCAGCAGCAGCCAGCCGTCGCCACTCGCGTTGCCGGCCAGCACGTCGGCCTGTATGGCCGCGCCCAGCGCGACCACCTGGTCGGGGTCGATGTCGGCCAGCGGCTCGACACCGAAGAATTCGCGCACCGCGTCGCGTGCCACCGGCATGCGGGTCGAGCCGCCCACCAGCACCACGCCATCGATCTCGGCGGTGGACAGGCGCGCGTCGCGTAGCGCGCGTCTGGTGGCGCGGATCGTCTGGTCGATCAAGGCCTTGGACAGCTGGGCGAACTGCTCGCGGCTGAGGATGGCCTGCTGCGTCTCGCCACCGGCCAGCGCCACGCGCAGCGGCGTCGTCTCGTGGGCCGACAGCGCTTCCTTGGCCGAACGCGAGGCACCCAGCAGCGAGCGTTGGGCCGAGGGCGACAGCGCCTGCACACCGGCAATGCCGTGCTGCTGGCAGAACCACTCGGCGATCACGCGGTCGAAGTCGTCACCGCCCAGGGCCGAGTCGCCACCGGTCGCCAGCACCTCGAACACGCCGCGCGAGAGCTTGAGCACCGACACGTCAAACGTGCCGCCGCCCAGGTCGTAGACCACAAAGGTGCCCTCGGCCGCCTTGTCCAGGCCGTAGGCAATCGCCGCGGCCGTGGGTTCGTTCAGCAGGCGCAAGACATTCAGGCCCGCCAGCCGCGCCGCGTCCTTGGTGGCCTGGCGCTGGGCGTCGTCGAAGTAGGCCGGCACGGTGATCACCACGCCCGCCAGCGGCCCGCCCATGGCTTGTTCGGCGCGCACGCGCAAGGCGCTCAGGATGTCGGCCGAGACCTGCACCGGCGAACGCTCGCCCGCCACGGTCTGAATGCCGACCATGCCCGCACCGTCCACAAAGCGATAGGGCAGGCCCTTGGCTTCGCGCAGGTCGCCCAGCGTGCGGCCCATGAAGCGCTTGACCGAAACAATAGTGTTCTGCGGGTCTTCAGCCTGCTGGGCCTGCGCCGCATGCCCGACCACCGGTTCGCCATCGGCAAAGTAGCGCACCACCGACGGCAGCAGCAGCGCCCCGGCCGCGTCGGGCAATGCCCGCGCCTGCGCGCTCTGCACGGTGGCGATCAGCGAATTGGTCGTGCCCAGATCAATGCCCGCCGCCAGCCGGTGCTGGTGGGGAGCGGCCGAGCGGCCCGGTTCAGCGATCTGGAGCAGGGCCATGGTGTGTTCAGACCGCGAAGCTTTCGCCGCAGCCGCAGTTGTTTTTCGCGTTCGGGTTGTTGAACTTGAAGCCCTCGTTCAGGCCTTCGCGCACAAAGTCCAGCTCGGTGCCGTCGAGCATGCCCAGGCTGCGCGGGTCCACGATGACCTTCACGCCGTGGTTCTCGAAGCACTGGTCGTCGGCGTTCATCTCGTCGACGAACTCCAGCGCATAGGCAAAGCCCGAACAGCCGCTGGTCTTGACCGCCAGCCGCAGGCCCAGGCCCGAGCCGCGCTTGAGCAGCGACTTCTCCACATGCCGCGCGGCGGCGGGGGTGAGTGACACGCTCATGGCGACCTCCGTCAGACCGAGAACGAACTGCCGCGACCGCAGGTGGTCTGCGCGTTGGGGTTGTGGATCACGAAGCGCGAACCTTCCAGTCCGTCCTCGAAGTCCACCCGCGCGCCCAGCAGGTACTGCTGGCTCATCGCGTCCACCACCAGCGAAACACCTTCGGTCGAGACCACGGTGTCGTCTTCGGCCACCTGGTCGTCGAACACGAAGCCGTAGGAGAAGCCCGAGCAGCCGCCGCCCGTGACGTACAGGCGCAGCTTCAGCTCGGGGTTGCCTTCTTCCTCGATCAGCTCGGCCACCTTGGCGGCGGCCTGCGGCGTGAAGTCGAGCAGGGCGGGGATGGGCGCCGCTTCGGCGACGACGGCTTCGGACACAGCGGACATGGCATTTCTCCTCAGGAGTGTTTCGGCCTCAATGGCCGCGGGGTTCGCAGGCGTCCTTTTCCACCACCGTGTCGGTGGCGGGGCTTCCGTGGCGCGAGCGGTAATCGGACACGGCCGCCTTGATGGCGTCCTCGGCCAGGATGGAGCAGTGGATCTTCACGGGCGGCAGCGCCAGCTCCTCGGCAATGGTCGAGTTCTTGATCGCCAGCGCCTCGTCCAGCGTGCGGCCGCGCACCCATTCGGTCACCAGCGAGCTGGACGCAATCGCCGAGCCGCAGCCGTAGGTCTTGAACTTCGCGTCCTCGATCACGCCCTGCGCGTTCACGCGGATCTGCAGCTTCATCACGTCGCCGCAGGCGGGCGCACCCACCATGCCGGTGCCCACGCTGTCGTCGTTGGCATCGAACGCGCCGACGTTGCGGGGGTTCTCGTAGTGGTCGACGACCTTGTCGCTGTAAGCCATGGTGCTGCTCCGTTCGTTAAATCAATGCTCGGCCCACTGGATCGTGGACAGGTCGATGCCGGCCTGCACCATGTCCCACAGCGGGCTCATGCTGCGCAGCCGTGTCACCACCTCGGTGACCTGCGCGATGGTCGAGTCGATCTCTTCGGCGGTGGTGAAGCGGCCGATGGAAAAACGCACCGAGCTGTGCGCCAGCTCATCCGTGCGGCCCATGGCGCGCAACACGTAGCTCGGCTCCAGACTGGCCGAGGTGCAGGCCGAGCCCGACGACACCGCCACACCCTTGATGCCCATCAGCAGCGACTCGCCTTCGACGTAGTTGAAGCTGGCGTTCAGATACCCGCAGGCGCGGTGCACCGGGTCGCCGTTGAGTTCGACGCATTCCAGTTGGGAGATGCCGGCCCACAGCCGTTCGCGCAGCGCGGTGATGCGGGCGTTGTCGCTCGCCATCTGTTCGCGCGCCAGCCAGAAGGCCTCGCCCATGCCCACGATCTGGTGCGTGGGCAGCGTGCCCGAGCGCATGCCGCGCTCGTGGCCGCCGCCGTGCATCTGCGCCTCGATGCGCACGCGCGGCTTGCGGCGCACATACAGCGCGCCAATGCCCTTGGGACCGTAGATCTTGTGTGCCGAGAGTGAAAGCAGATCAACCGGCAACACGTCCAGATCGATCACCACCTTTCCAGCTGCCTGCGCTGCGTCCACGTGCAGCAGCACGCCCTTCTCGCGGCAGATCGTGCCGATGGCGGCGATGTCCTGGATCACACCGGTCTCATTGTTCACGAACATGACCGAGGCGAGCACCGTATCGGGGCGCAGCGATGCCTTGAACAGGTCCAGATCGAGCAGGCCGCTGGGCAGCACCGGCAGCACCGTCACTTCATAGCCTTCGCGCTCCAGCTCGCGCATGCTGTCCAGCACCGCCTTGTGCTCGGTAGCCACCGTCACCAGGTGCTTGCCCTTGGCCTTGTGGAAGTGGGCCGCCCCTTTGATCGCCAGGTTGTTCGACTCGGTCGCGCCGCTGGTCCAGACGATCTCGCGCGGGTCGGCGTTGATCAGCGAGCAGACCTGTTCACGCGCCAGCTCCACCGCCTCTTCGGCCACCCAGCCGTAGGCGTGGGAACGGCTGGCGGGGTTGCCGAACTGTTCCGTCAGGTACGGCCACATCTTGCTGGCCACGCGGCGGTCCACCGGGGTGGTGGCGGCGTAGTCCAGATAGATGGGCAACGCGCTGCGGGCAGGTGCTTGTGGGCGGCTGGTGTCCGGCATGGCAGGCTCCTGGCATTGATGGGTTGCAGCCCCTTTTGCAACGTCTGTGCCATGGGTCTGTGGCCATCAGAACGGCGGTTTTGGCGGGTTTTGTGTGGGCTTTGTGCCGCGTGAACACCGTTCGTCGCCATCTGCCGTGTCGGGTTTGTTGCAAAGCCTGCGACACGCGATATCGGCACGTTTTTTGCACCGCAGCAAGCCCAAGGTCGTCACTTTGCGGTGGAGTCCCACTGCTGGTGCAAACCCACGAACGGCCCGGAGATGGGAGTCCCATCGTGAACACATCACCTGTCATGCTCCGGCGCGAGCTGGACGCCGTCTACGAAGTCAGCAAGACGCTGGCCACCTCGCTGGATGTCCACAAGACCTTCCGCGAGGCGCTCAACTACCTCACCCACGCCTTCGACTGGCGCCGCGCCTTCGTGGTGGTCGCGGAGGCCGAGGGCAGACTCAGCGGCCTCTGCGCCATCGGTCTCACGCAGGCCGAGCAGCAGCGCCTGCAGTTCGAATCGGGCGAAGGCATCGTCGGCCACGTGTTCGCCAGCGGCGTGCCCGCCACCGTGCCCGACGTGCGCGCCGAGCCCCTGTTCCTCAACCGCACCGGCGGTGCCGACCAGAGCCCGGGCATCCCCGTGGCCATGCTCGCCACCCCGATCCGCGCCGACCACCGCACGCTGGGCGTGCTGGTGATCGACTGCCTCAACCCCGAGGAGCGCCGCGTGTTTGCCGACGACCTGCGCCTGCTGCGCATGGTCGCCACGCTCATGGGCCAGGCCCTGCTGCTCCACCGCAGCGTCACCGCCGCCCACGAAACCCTGCAGGACGAAACCCGCCGCATGCACAAGGCCCTGGGCATGGGCAGCGGCCAGCGCAACAAGATCGAGCAGGTGGTCGGCGTCTCCGGCCCCATGCTCAAGGTGTTCGAGCAGATCGAACAGGTCGCGCCCTCGCGCACCACCGTGCTGCTGCGCGGCGAAAGCGGCACCGGCAAGGAGGTGATGGCTCGCGCCATCCACAGCCTCTCGCCGCGCGCCAAGGAACCCTTCGTGGGCGTCAACTGCGCCGCGCTGACCGAAAGCCTGCTGGAGAGCGAACTCTTCGGCCATGAAAAAGGCGCCTTCACCGGCGCCCAGGGCCAGCGCAAGGGCCGCTTCGAAATGGCCCACGGTGGCACGCTCTTCCTCGACGAAATCGGCGACATCTCCGCCTCGTTCCAGGCCAAGCTGCTGCGCGTGCTGCAGGAACGCAGCTTCGAGCGCGTGGGCGGCGGCGCCCCGGTGAAGGTGGACGTGCGCCTGATCCTCGCGACCAACCGCAACCTTGAGCGCATGGTGCAGGCCGGCGAATTCCGCGCCGACCTCTACTACCGCATCAACGTCGTCAGCATCCAGCTGCCGCCGCTGCGCGAGCGCCGCGAAGACATCCCCGCCATGGCGCAGCACTTCCTGGAACGCTTCAACCGCGAAAACGCCAAGGCCACCAAGTTCAGCCCGGAGGCCATGCGCGTGCTCACCAGCTGCTACTGGCCCGGCAACGTGCGCGAGCTGGAAAACTGCGTCGAGCGCACCGCCACCATGGCGCACAACGACGTGATCACCGACCTGGCCTTCCCCTGCCGCGACAACCGGTGCCTGACGCAGGTGCTGCACCACATCGAACGCGAAGACGCCGTGCGCCCCAGCCGCCTGGCGGAAATCCCGATCACCGAAATCCCCACTGCGCCGCCGCCGCGCCAGCCGGCCTACTTCGGCGGCGGAGGCGCCGATGCGGGCGACTCGATGCCGGCCGACCTGAGCGACGCCACCTCGCTCGGCGCGCCCTCAGCGCCAGCCGCGTCGCTGGCCCGCACCGACGACAAACCCGAAGGCGAACGTGAGCGCCTGGTCTGGGCCATGGAACGCTGTGGCTGGGTCCAGGCCAAAGCCGCCCGCCTGCTCAAGATCACGCCCCGGCAGATGGGCTATGCGCTGCAGAAGCATGGGATTGAGGTGAGGAAGTTCTGAACGGCCTTCATTGCCGGTCCGCGTTCAGCGCACCGGCAATGAAGGCTTCTATTCGCTCCGCAGCTGCGGCCGCCTGGGTTTGAAGAAGAAAGTGCGGACCAGGCAGCGAGGCGATATGAGTCTGTGGGCAAAGACGTTGCACCTCTGCGGCGCAACGGATCGGAATAACCCGGTCCTCATTGGCCTGCAGGTAGAGAACCGGACAACGGACGGTGGCAAGACTGTTGCTGGCGTCGGCTGACAACGCAGCAGCTGCACGGTGGCGCATGACCCCCGGGTCCACGCTCGAAATCGCCTCGGCCAGCGCGCGGCGCAGTGGCGGCGTCGCGTGTTTTCCCATGAGCGCGAAGCTCAGAGGTCCCAAGGCCAATGCAGGGTTGGGGAGCAGGCGGGTCAACGGACGGAACGGTGCAAGGACCGGACGGGGTGTACGGACGAAAGAGCAGGCGAGGATGAGAGCCCGCAATCCCGGTGGGTTTCGACCGGCCAACAGGGTGGCGATCGGGCCCGAGAACGACTCGCCGAGCAGCACGTAGTCGGTCGCGGTCGGGAGTTGCTTTTCAACCAGCTCGACCAGCTCGGCGTAGCCGAGCCGTTCATTGGACGGGTAGGTGATCACCACCGGTTGTATTTCCGGCGAAAGCGCTTGCAACAACGGTGCGAACAACGCCCCGGTGCCGTCCATGCCGGGTAGAAGAACCAGTGTTGTCATGGGGATGGATCGCGCTGTACCAGATAGGCTACGTGTAGCAGAAGCATGAGATTGAGGTGTTGAAGTCCTGACAACCTTGATGTGCTGTCAGTCGTCAACGTGGAGCGGTCGGACCTTCGTCCCTTCCACTTGGACGAAAAAGACCGCATCTGGCCACAGCTCGCCCTTGAACGCGTACACGAGAACGATCTCGCCGGACCGCTGAACCTCCACCCCTTCCAGTTGCAACTGCGCCCACAGCATTTCGGGCGCAGTCGGGTACTCGTCCTCCCAAAGGGGTTCATCCAGATACGGTTGCCACAACGAGAAGAGGGCGCCACTCAATGACAACGTGAGTGCGGAGTAGTTGCCCAGACAAGCCAGTACCGCCAACCCAACGGCCTCGTTGGGCGCGTCACCTGCACCGTCAATTCGGAGCCAGATGCTTTGCATGCCGTCCGGCCCAGCGACGCTACCGCTCCAGCCATGCCGGTCCTGCGTCAACAAACCGAGGTTCGGATCGCTCACCTGCTTTCGGCTTGATTGGCCAAAGAGTCTCATGTGGCACCAAACTCCGCCTTGATCGACTCCGAACTCAGCCGCCAGATCATCCAGGCCGACACCGCCGAAAAGCCCAGCGCCATCGCAATCGAAACCGTCCACATCGTCGAGGCCATGCTCTCGAACTGCTGGCGGAACTCCGGCGGCGCGTCGGTCGAGACCGGGATGGACGACAGGAACGATTGCTGGACGTACAGACCGCCCAGGTTCATCACGATGCTCAGCGCCAGCAGCGCAATGACCACCAGTCGTGCCCATTCCCTGCGTTGGAGCAGACCGATGCCCGAGGCCAGCGCCAGCACCGTCAACAGCCAGAACGCCACGAACACGGCGCGCATGTGTTCCATCATGAAGAGTGCGAACGCGGGAATCTGCTCGGCCTCCGGCCCGGACGGCAATGTCATCTGGTCCATGGGCAGCATGGTGAACACCAGAATGCTCTGCAGCGTCGACATGAGCACACCCAGCGCCGACGGCACGATCATGAGCCAGGCCAGCGTGGTCACGAAGCTGGAGCGCGGGGCGGGGACGGTCGGGTGGATGGGTGACATGGCTTCCTCCTGTGGCTGGGTTTGTTGTGGATGGCGCATGGTAGCCAGTGGGCTTGGGCGCACGGGGCGTTGCGGCGAATGGCATGCATATTCGCCGCACAAAAAGCGGCGAATATGACGCACAATCGCCGCATGTTTCCCGACAAACCTCAACGCCGCCGCACCTACCTCTGGCAGCGCCCCGACTGGCCGCAGTGGCGGTTTGACGCGGCGGCGCTGGCGCCTGCGCTGGCCCAGGTGCACCGCGCGCAGGGCCATCTGGCGGGGCGCATGGCCGAGCTCGGGCTGGCCCAGCGCGACCAGGCCACGCTGCAGGCGCTGACGCAGGAAGTTGTCACCACCAGTGCCATCGAAGGCGAAGCGCTCAACCTCGACGCGGTACGTTCCTCTATCGCCCGCCGGCTTGGCGTGGACATCGGCGCGCTGGCCCCCGCCGACCGCCACGTAGACGGCGTGGTGGACATGGTGCTCGACGCAACCCAGCACCATGCCCAGCCGCTCACCGCCGAGCGCCTGTTCGGCTGGCACGCGGCCCTGTTCCCCACCGGCTTCAGCGGACCCGTTCGCATCAAGGTTGGCCAGTGGCGAAACGACGCGGCCGGCCCCATGCAGGTGGTGTCCGGCCCCGTGGGTCGGGAGAAGGTGCACTACGAGGCACCGCCCGCCGCCGCGTTGCCCGCCGAAACCGCCGCCTTCCTGCAGTGGTTCAACGCCGCCCCGGCCGGCGACCCCCTCGTCCACGCCGGCCTGGCCCACCTGTGGCTCGTCACCCTGCACCCCTTTGATGACGGCAACGGCCGCATCAGCCGCGCCGTGGGCGACATGGCGTTGGCACGCGCCGAGGGCACGGCGCAGCGCTTCTACAGCCTCAGCGCCCAGATACAGCGCGAGCGCAAACAGTATTACGACCAGCTCGGAACCACCCAGCGCGGCACGCTCGACGTGACGCCGTGGCTCGGCTGGTTCCTGGCCTGCCTGCTGCGCGCCGTGCAGGGCGCCGACGGCCTGCTGGCGGGCGTGCTGGACAAGGCCCAGTTCTGGCAGCGCTGGGCGGGCACGCCCATGAATGCGCGTCAGACGCTGGTGCTGAACCATGTGCTGGACAGTGCGCCGGGCGACTCGCCCGGCAAGCTCACGAATGCGAAGTGGGCCGCGATTGCCAAGTGCTCGGCGGACACCGCGCTGCGCGATATCAACGATCTGCTGGCGCGGGGCGTGTTGCGCAAGCTGGAGGGCGGGGGGCGGAGTACGGGGTATTCACTGAACGGGCGGCCACGTTGCATCACCGTTCAGGACTGCGCAAGGTCAGGCAGCTGAGCACTGCAAGAGTACTGGGTTCGTGCAGGAACACCTTGACTATCAAGCCAGTGAACGCGGACTTTGTCACTCGCCTTCATCGGAAAAAGGCGGATCCCCTGCATTCCAATCGTGTGTCCTCGGCAACTTGGAGGCAACGTCTCTAGAAGACGCTGCCTCCAAGCGGACTGCTTTGGTTCAGATCAACATCTTACGATCCTGATCAGTATTCAACGCTCATTTGCCTATTGAACCTGCGGGCAGGACTCTAAGCAAACTTGAGTTGTCTGGAGTTGGCCAAAAACTGGCCATGCAGAAGATCCTCGAACAGTATGCCTGATCAATAGGGCGTTTTCAACTCTTTTCTTCTGAGTACATCTGAAACATCTATCTCTTGGTTCCAGTTGAAGAACCACCGGCTTCTTTCGGCGACTTTTTGAAACTTCGTGACCCTAGTGCCGAGATTGTGGGTGGCTACAAAATGTCCCAATGCTGACTTGATGACCTCTTGCCTTTGCGCTTTCGAAATGACAGGGCATGTGGATATATCAAGCAACAACATCACTAACTCTGTTTTGATTTTCCAGTTTGGACTCTGTTTGAACAGAAGTGCAACATGGGTTGTTAGCAAATTCGTGATGTCATCTGACTTTAGAGTTCTGCTGTTCACATAAATGGAGGATACAATCTGAAAATACCCAAACTCCTTTGGGATTGAGAATAGTCCGTTTTCTAAGCGAAATCCAAGTGCCTTCGAGAAAGTCAATTGATTTAGTTGGTATTGAGGGCCTAGGGTGCAATGAACGAACAGTAGGTTAATGGCCTCAATATTGTCTTCGTTGTTTTCACCAAGATCGGCAATGAATTGTTCAATTTCTTGGGATATCATCCCGAGCAGGCGTTGCTGAGCCCCGGGAGGAAGCATCTTTGCATAGTCGATGATCAAGAGCAATATTTCGGATACTAAGTATGTTTGCCGTACTCTGGGGCTACTAGAGTAAAAGAAAAAGATTGTGCTAACAATTGCAATTAGGAGATTCAAGGACCATTCGATTCGTGGTGCAAAAAGGCTTGCAGCATC
>NZ_BCTF01000016.1 GCF_001571145.1 Hydrogenophaga flava NBRC 102514 | reverse complement strand
GGGCCCGTTCACCCGCCACTCCCAGGTGGTGAATCTCGATGAACAGGGTTCGCAGCAGTTCAGGGTTGGCGGCCATGTGCGTGAGATAGGCCTGCAACGCCTGTTCCAGTTGCTGCTGCCAGGGCCGCTCGACCGACACCGAGTCCCTCAATGTTTTCAGAGCATTCATGCTCACCGCCCGGTACAACTCCAGAAAGCAGGCGTCCTTGCTCTCGAAGTGCTCGTAGAACGTGCGCTTGGAGACACCCGCCTCACGCACCACGTCGGCAATGGTCACAGCGGCCAGCCCTTTGGTGGCGGCCATGCTGGCCATGCCCTGCAGCAGGCGTCGCCGGTGCTCGCTGCCGTTGGTGGTCTCTGCTGTGGTCTGGTTCAAGGCCATGACCCGCATCTTAGGCTGCACGAGCACAGGGGTTGCCGGCTTGACACCCATGCCTGAAAGCTAGACCATGGCAGCCTCGGTACCAGCCAGTACCAGCAACCGTTTGAAGCCATGACCGAACTTGTCGTCCGCCGCCTGTTGATCGATCTGGACCAGCCTGTGGATCGCCATTGGTGCGGCGGCGACGCCTTCCTGACCGCCTGGTTCAACGCCCTGTCCATGAGCTTCCCGATCGGTGAGCAGTTCTTCATCGACTCGGTGCGCGCCGGTTTCAAGGCCCTGCCACCCGAACAACAGGCGCCGCTGCGCGACGAGGTCCAGGGCTTTGTCGGTCAGGAAGCCACGCACCGGCGCATCCACGGTCTGTTCAACGCCCAGATCGAAAAACATGGCCTGACCAACCACTGGGAGCCCAGAGCGCGTCGGCGGCTGGCACGGATGGACGGAGCCGATGTGCGCCACGGTGTGGCCATCACGGCAGCCAACGAACATTTCACAGCCCTCTTCGCCGAGTGGATGCTCGCGCACCCCACACTGCTGGACGGTTGCGAACCCCGTCTGAAAACGCTGTGGTTGTGGCACAGCGCCGAGGAAGCCGAACACAAGTCTACCGCCTTCGACATCTACCGGGCCCTGGGCGGCAGCCACGCCTGGCGGCTACGCTGGATGCGCCGCGTGACCGTGTTCTTCCTCGGCGACGCGCTGCGACAGACCGTCTCCAACCTGCGCGCCGACGGCACGCTGTGGCGCTGGTCCACCTGGCGCAGCGCCGCCCGCCACCTGCTCGGGCGCGACGGCCTGTTGCGCACCAGCTATGCGCCATGGAAGCGCTACTTCCGCCGAGACTTCCACCCGACCCAGCAGCACAGCGACTTGTCCGAGCGCTGGCTGGAGGCCAACGCGCAGGTCTTCGTGCGGGTCGGCAGCAGCACCTGAGTACCCGCGGGCATTGCCCCTGCCCGAAGCCCGTTTGTCCAGGCCGGGCTATGCAGGGTCGACCATAATCTCGCCATGTCCGAACGCGTGATTCCCCTGGTCGACCAACGCCTGACGACCCGCGCCGCGGTCGTTCCCACCACACCGATTGATGCCACCGGTCTGCTCGGCGATGCGCTCGGCCGACCGCTGCGCGACCTGCGCATCAGCGTCACCGACCGCTGCAACTTCCGCTGCAGCTACTGCATGCCCAAGTCGATCTTCGACAAGGACTATCCCTACCTGCCGCACAGTGCCCTGCTCAGCTTCGAGGAGATCACCCGCATTGCGCGCCAGTTCGTGGCCCATGGCGTGCAGAAGATCCGCCTCACCGGCGGTGAGCCGCTGCTGCGCAAGAACATCGAGATCCTGATTGAGCAGCTGGCCGCATTGCGCACTACAGAAGGCCGGCCGCTGGACATCACGCTGACCACCAACGGCTCGCTGCTGGAACGCAAGGCGCGGGATCTCAAGGCTGCCGGCCTGCGCCGCGTCACTGTGAGCCTGGACGGGCTGGACGACGCCGTGTTCCGCGCCATGAACGATGTCGACTTCCCGGTGGCCGATGTGCTGCGCGGCATCGAGGCGGCGCGCGAGGCCGGGCTGGGCCCGGTGAAGATCAACATGGTGGTCAAGCGCGGCACCAATGAGCACGAGATCCTGCCGATGGCGCGCCACTTCAAGGGCACCGGCGCGGTGCTGCGCTTCATCGAATACATGGATGTGGGCGCGACCAACGGCTGGCGCATGGACGAGGTGATGCCCAGCGCCGAGGTGGTGCAGCTGATCCACAGCGAGCTGCCGCTGGTGCAGCTGGACCCGTCCGCGCCCGGCGAAACCGCAGAGCGCTGGGGCTATGCCGACGGCAGCGGCGAGATCGGTGTCATCAGCAGCGTCACGCAGGCCTTCTGCCACGACTGCAACCGCGCCCGCCTCTCCACCGAAGGCAAGCTCTACCTCTGCCTGTTCGCCACCCAGGGCCACGACCTCAAACCGCTGGTGCGCGGCGGGACCAGCGACGCCGAACTGGCCAGCGCCATCGCCGCCATCTGGCAAGGCCGCGACGACCGTTACTCCGAGCTGCGCGCCTCCATGCCGCCAGACCAGAGCACAGGCGGGCGCCGCATCGAAATGAGTTACATCGGAGGCTGAACCCATGCAAGCGGGAGACATCACCGGGCTGGTCCTGGCCGGCGGGCGCGGCTCGCGCATGGGCGGCGTCGACAAGGGGCTGCAGAACTTCCACGGCACGCCGCTGGCGCTGAACGCACTCATGCGGCTGCAGATGCAGGAAGGCGGTCTGGTCGGAGACCTGATGGTCAACGCCAACCGCAACCTCTCGGCCTACGAGGCCTTCGGTTCACCGGTGTGGCCCGACACGCTCGACGATTTCGCGGGACCGCTGGCGGGTTTTCTCACCGGACTGGAGCGCTGCGAAACACCCTGGCTGCTCACCGTGCCCTGCGACTCGCCGCGCTTCCCGCTCGACCTGGCGCTGCGCCTGGCGCAGGCCTTTGAGGCCCCCGACACCGAGATCGCCATGGCGGCCGCCCGCGAGGATGACGGGCAATGGCGCGCCCAGCCGGTGTTCTGCCTGATGAAGGTCGGCCTGCTCGAAAGCCTGGCCGACTTCACCCGCGGCGATGGCCGCAAGATCGACCGCTGGACTGGCCAGCACCGCACCGTGGTGGTTCCGTTCGACCGCCCGGGCGACGACCCGCTGGCGTTCGCCAATGCCAACACCCTGGACGAACTGCACGCGCTCGAAAAGCCCTGACTTGACCAACCGATGAAGACGATTGAACAGATTGCAGCCGAGTTGCAGGGTTACGACCCCAAGGCCCTCAGGGCCGCGGACGTCAACGCGTTCCTGGCGCGGCTGGTGACACCGGTCGGCGAAGCTGAGACTTGCGGCGTGTTCGGTGCCCTGGGGCGGGTGCTGGCCGAGGACGTGGTCTCGCCGATCAGTGTGCCGCCGCACGACAACTCGGCCATGGACGGCTTCGCGTTCGATGGCAGCCAGTTGCGGCCCGGGCAGCCGCTGGTGCTGCGTTGCCTGGGCACCGCCTACGCAGGCCAGGCCTGGAGCGGCCAGGCGGGTGCGGGCGACTGCGTGAAGATCATGACCGGCGCCATCATGCCCGCCGGCACCGACACCGTGGTGCCCATCGAGTTCGTGAAGGTCGAGGGCGAGACGGTCACCGTGCCGGCCGACGTGGTCCGCCTGGGTGACAACCGCCGCCTGCTCGGCGAAGACCTGATGGCCGGCCGCCCCGCACTTGCGCGCGGCCAGACCCTGGGACCGGCGGCGCTGGGCCTGATCGCCAGCCTAGGCCTGCCCACCGTCCCCGTGTTCCGGCGCCTGAAGGTGGCGTACTTCTCCACCGGCGACGAGATCCTGAGCCTGGGCGAGGCGCCGCGCGAAGGCGCGGTCTACGACAGCAACCGCTACACCGTGTTCGGACTGCTCACCCGCATGGGCATCGAGGTGCTCGACATGGGCGTGGTAAAGGACGAGCCGGCCGCGCTCGAAGCCGCCTTCCGTCGCGCTGCGTCCGAGGCCGACGCCATCATCACCAGCGGCGGCGTGAGCATGGGCGAAGCCGACCACACCAAGGCCATGATGAAGCAGCTGGGCGACGTGGCGTTCTGGCGCATCGCGATGCGGCCGGGCCGGCCCATGGCCGTGGGCCGGATCGTCCAGGAAGGCAAGTCCTCGATCCTGTTCGGATTGCCCGGCAACCCCGTGGCTGTGATGGTTACGTTCCTGGCATTCGTTCGCCCCGCCCTGCAGCACATGATGGGCTGCACCGCCTGCGAGCCGGTACTGCTGCAGGCCCGCAGCGCCGAAGCACTGCGCAAAAAACCGGGCCGCACCGAGTACCAGCGCGGCATCGTCACGCGCGAGGCGGACGGCACGCTGCGGGTGCGCACCACCGGCAACCAGGGCTCGGGCGTGCTGCGCTCCATGGTCGAAGGCAACGGGCTGATCGTGCTGCACCACGACCAGGGCAACGTGGCCGTGGGCGATTCGGTCGACGTGATGATGTTCGACGGCGCGATCTGAGCCGCCTCAGAGCCAGCGCCTCACGCGCGCCATGTAGGCGCGGTACTCCTCCCCGAACAGGCCCAGCAGCACCCGCTCTTCGGGCGCAATCTGGAACCGGGTGAGGTACAGGACATAGGCCACCGGCCCCAGCAGCAGCGCCGGCCAGTGCGCGAGGTAGACGCCCCAGGCCAGCAACAGAAACACCATCCCGACATACATCGGATTGCGCGTGATGCGGTAGACGCCGCGAGTGACCAGGGACGAGGCGCGCTCGGGGCGCAGCGGATTGACCGTGGTGCGCGACGCGCGGAAGGCCAGCAGCCCGGCGAAATCAAACGACAGCCCGACCAGCACCAGCAGCACCAACGACAGGCCGCTCGCTCCAGTGGGCACATGCCATGCGGGGCCACCGGCCGCCCAGGCCATCAGCAGCGCGGTGACCAAACCCACCAGGGGCGGCGGCACCCGGTGTTCGAGCCAGCTCACCGCCCCACCCGCCCCGCGCCGGGGCACCTCATTTGGCCACCAGCACGTCGCCTGGGTGCGACGGTCCCTGGGCAGTCTCCTGCGGCAGCACGCGCGAGCCGTGCCGGCTGCGCGCCAGCAGCATGTACATGGTCGGAACCACGAAGATGGTCAGCAGCGTGCCCACCGACATGCCACCCACGATGACCCAGCCGATCTGCTGGCGGCTCTCGGCGCCCGCGCCCGAGGCCAGAGCCAGCGGCAGGGCACCGAGCACCATGGCGCCAGTGGTCATGAGGATGGGGCGCAGGCGCAGCGCGGCGGCCGCGGTCACGGCCTCCAGCTTGGACTGGCCCTGCTCGCGCAGCTGGTTGGCGAACTCCACGATCAGGATGCCGTGCTTGGAGATCAGCCCGACCAGCGTGATCAGACCGATCTGGCTGAACACGTTGAGCGTGCCTCCCGTGAGCCGCAACGCCAGCAGCGCGCCGAGCATGGACAAGGGCACCGACAGCAGGATGATGAACGGGTCGACGAAGCTCTCGAACTGGGCTGCCAGCACGAGGAAGATGAACAGCAGCGACAGCGCGAACACAATGGCCAGCGAGCCCGACGAGCTGCGGAACTCGCGGCTCTGGCCATTGAGGTCGGTGGTGTAGCCAGGTGGCAGCACATCGGCCGCGATGGTGTTCATGATCTGCAGCGCATCACCCAGCGCCAGCTCGGGGCCGAGGTTGGCGGTGATGGACGCGCTGCGCCGCTGCCCGAAGTGGTTGAGCTCGCGCGGCACCACCACCTCGCTGACCTTGACCAGCGAGGCCAGAGGAATCACGGCGTCGCCCCGACCGCGCACGAAGAGGCGGTCAATGTCGTCGGGCGCGTTGCGCTGCGCGCTGTCGGTCTGCACCACCACGTCGTACTGCTCGCCGCCCTGCTTGTAGCGTGTCACGGTGCGCCCGCCCAGCAGTGTTTCCACCGTGCGGGCGATGGCATCCACGCTCACCCCCATGTCGGCGGCGCGCTCGCGGTCCACGTCCATGCGGATCTCCGGCTTGTTCAGCCGCAGGTCGGTGTCGACCTGCTGGAAGCCGGGGTACTTCGCCATCTCGTCCTGGAAGCGGCGCACCGTGCGCGAGAGGTTTTCGTAACTGTCGCTGGTGACGATGACGTAGTTGATGGGCCGTTCGCGGAAGCCCTGGCCCAGCGATGGCGGCGTGATCGGGAAGGCGCTGATGCCCGGCAGTGCACCGATCTTGGGTTGCAACTCGCGAGCGATCTCCAGGGTGCTGCGTTCCCGCTCTTCCCAGGGTGTGGCGCGCAGGAACACCGAGCCCTGGGCCACAGTGGGGCTGCCGATGTTGGCGAAGATGCGGTCGAACTCCGGGTAGTTCTGGCCGATGCGCTCGACCGCTTCGGCGTAGCGGCGCGTGTAGTTCAGCGTGGCGCCATCCGGGCCGTTGATATTGACAAGGATCACACCACGGTCCTCCAGAGGCGCAAGCTCCTGCTTGGTGGTCTTGAGCAGCCACCAGCTGCCCACCGCACTGGCGAGCATGATGCCCACCACCAGCCAGCGCACGCGCAGCGCGCCGGCCAGCATGCGGCTGTAGCCGTTGGTGATGCCCACCAGCACGCGCTCCATGCCGCGGTCGAACCAGCCCGGATTCGGGTTGTGGCGCAGCAGCTTGCTGCTCATCATCGGAGAGAGCGTCAGGGCGACGAAACCCGAGACCACCACCGCGCCGGCCAGGGCCAGCGCAAACTCGGCGAACAGGCGGCCAGTGCGACCAGGCGTGAAGGCCAGCGGCGCATACACCGCCGCCAGCGTCAGCGTCATGGCCATGACAGCAAAGCCGATCTCGCGTGCGCCCTTGATCGCGGCGTCGAAGGGCTTCATGCCCTCCTCGATGTGGCGGTAGATGTTCTCCAGCACCACGATGGCGTCGTCCACCACCAGGCCGATGGCCAGCACCAGGGCCAGCAGCGTCAGCGTGTTGATGGAAAAACCGAACAGCGCCATCAGCGCGAAAGCGCCCACCAGGCTGACCGGAATCGTCACCAGCGGGATGATGGAGGCGCGCAGCGTGCGCAGGAACACGAAGATCACCAGCGCGACCAGCACCACGGCCTCGGCGATGGTGGTGTACACGGCCTTGATCGAGCGGTCGATGAAGACCGAGTTGTCGTTGGCGATATCGACGCTGATGCCGGGCGGCAGATCGGCCTTGACCTTCTCCAGCAGCTGGCGCACACCCGCGGACAGCTCCAGCGGGTTGGCCGTGGCCTGGCGGATCACGCCCAGCGACACCGAGTCGCGGCCATTGAGGCGCACCGAGCTGCGCTCGTCCTGCGGACCCTGCACCACCCGCGCCACATCGCCCAGCCGGATCGGCAGGCCGTTGACGTTGCGGATGGTGACGTCGCGGAACTGCTGTGGCGTCTGCAGGTCGGTCGCGGCTGTCACGTTGAACTCGCGCTGGCTGCTCTCGATGCGACCGGCCGGCACTTCGAGGTTGGAACGCCGCAGCGCGTCCTCGATGTCCTGCACCGTGAGCCCGTAGGCCGCGAGACGGTCGGGGTCGGCCCAGATGCGCATGGAGTACTTGCGCTCGCCGAACACCCGCACCTCGGCGGCGCCGGGCGCGGTCTGCAACACTGGCTTGGCGATGCGGTTGGCCAGATCGGACAGCTGCAGCGCGCTGTGGGTGTCCGAGGTCAGGGCCAGCCAGATCACCGGAAAGGCGTCGGCCTCGACCTTGGCGATCACCGGCTCGTCGATGCCCTGTGGCAGGCGCTGGCGCACCCGGCTGACCTTGTCGCGCACATCGGCGGCGGCCGAGTCGGGGTCGCGTTCCAGCTTGAAGCGCACCGTGATCTGGCTGCGCTCCTGCCGGCTGATGGAGGTGATCACGTCCACCCCCTCGATGCCGGCGATCGAGTCTTCCAGCGGCTTGCTGACCTGCGACTCGACCACCTCGCTCGAAGCGCCGGTGAAGGTGGTGCTTACGGTGACCGTCGGTTCGTCGATCTTGGGGTACTCGCGCACCGTGAGCCCCTGGAAGGCCACCAGGCCCACCAGCAGGATCAACAAGGACAGCACGCTCGCGAAGACCGGGCGGCGGATGGCAATCTCGGGCAGTTGCATGGGTCAGGCTCCTGTGCGGTGCGGGACGACCTCAGCCCGCGGCGGCTGGCTTGCCGCCCGCAGGCGCCTCACCCGGCTTGGCGGCGGGTGCGCTGGCAGGAGGCCCACCCTTGCCGGCGCCCGGAGGGCCGGCATCGGGCCGGCTCATGTCCACCACACGGACGGCGGTTCCGTCCTGCTGCAGCCGCTGCTGCCCGGCGACCACCACGATGTCGCCCACCGCCACACCGTCGGTGATTTCCACCTGGCCAGCGCGGCGCACGCCGATGCGGACCTCGGTGCGCTGGGTGACCAGCTTGGCGCCATCGCCCTCGCCTTCCTTGCGCAGCTTGATGACGAACTGCTTGCCCGCCTGCGGCACGAGAGCCTCCTCAGGCACGACCAGGGCCGCGTCGTTGACCGAAAACACGGTGTTGACCCGCGCGAACATGCCCGGGCGCAGGTCCTTGCCCGCGGTCGAGGGCAGCACCGCCCGCACGGCCACCGAGCGCCCGTTGGCGTCCAGCAGCGGGTCGACCGCCTGGATGCGGGCCTGAAAGTTCTGGCCTGGCAGAGCATCCAGCTGAACCTGCACCGACTGGCCCGCCGCCACCAGGCTCTGGTAGCGCTCGGGCAGGCGGAAGTCCACCGTCAGCTGCGAGGTGTCTTCAAGGTTGATCAGGTCTGCACCGTCCTTGACGTATTCGCCGAGGTTGATGTTGATCAGGCCCACCGTGCCGTCGAAGGGCGCCACGACGCGCATGCGCGCCAGCCGAGCCTGCGCCAGCGACACCTGGGCATCGGCCACCTGCAGCGCGGCACGGCTTTCATCGAGCACCCGCTGGGCCACGAAGGCCTGGGCCACCAGCTCCTCGTTGCGCTTGAGGTTGGCGCGCGCAATCGACAACTGCGCCTGGGCCTGGCTCAGTTCCGCCTTCTGCAACGTGTCGTCCATCTGCACGAGCAACTGGCCCCTGCGCACCCGGGCACCATCCGACACCGCGATCTGCACGATGCGACCGGCCACCTCGGGCCGCAGGGTCACGCTCTGGCGCGAACGCAGGGTGCCGACGGACTGGGCATCGTCCTGCAGGCGCTGGGTCTGGACCTTGGTGACCTCGACCCCCGGCATGCCACCACCGCCTTGGCCGGGCCGTCCACCGGCAGCACCGGGCGGAGCGGGAGTGCCCGGTGCGGCAGCGCCCGCTGTGGCCTGCTGTGCACCTGCAGCGGGACGGTTCTGAAACCACCAGGCGCCGGCCGACGCCAGCGCAATGCCGCCTACCGCGACCCAGACGTAGAGTTTTTGTGCCATGTAGTCTTCGTGTCCACGAAGGCCTCATGCAGCGTCCGTGCTGCGAATGAGACGGAGAAAGAAACGCAATGTATCAGCGCAGACGCTGCTGCGCCGCACAAGTTCCCGAAGCCCCGCGAGAACGGTCACCCGTTCATCGGAGATTCATCGGATCACGCGGCTCTCAGGCAGGCACACCACGGTTCGCCAGGGCATCGGCCCGCTCGTTGCCTGGGTCACCGGCATGTCCTTTGACCCAGTGCCACTCGATCTTGTGCGTGCCCTGGTGCACCAGCGCATCCAGGCGCTGCCACAGATCGGCGTTCTTCACCGGTTGCCGGCTGGCCGTCTTCCAGCCCTTGGCCTTCCAGCCGTGAATCCACTCGGTGATGCCCTTGCGCACGTATTCGCTGTCGAGGTAGAGCGCCACCGTGCAGGGGCGCTTGAGCGCCGCCAGACCTTCAATGACCGCGGTCAGCTCCATGCGGTTGTTGGTGGTCTCGCGCTCGCCGCCCCACAACTCCTTTTCGTGCCCCCCCGATTGCAGGTAGACACCCCAGCCGCCCGGACCAGGGTTGCCCTTGCAGGCGCCGTCGGTGTACATCACCACGTGGTTCAAATTCAATGCTCCAGAAAGGCGCCTCTCAGCGCCGGTTTGCGATCGTCACGGGTGCGGTGCCCGAGGCCCGCCGGGGTCGCCAGGCGGGCCCCAGGAGGCGGACGCCGCGCACCCGCTTGACCGCAACAAAAAAATAGACCGATCCGAAGATCGGCCACCAGCGGGCGCCGGCGCGGTCCATCCAGGCATAGCGTTGCAGCCACTTGTCGCTGTGAACGGCGGGACGGTAACAGCCATAGTGGTGCGACTCGACCTCAAAGCTCAAAAGACGGAACCAGTCCCGCAGCCGCCCAGGCCCGATGAACTCGCCGGCCTCGGGCAGGTACAGCTCCGACAGACCCAGCGCCGAGATGCCGAGGCGGCCCATCAGGCGCGAACGGCTCTGGCGCAGCCCCCAGAAGCTGTTGGGATTGAAACCCGCCACCACCACACGCCCTTCGGGCACGAGCACCCGCTCCACCTCGCGCAGCACGTGGTGCGGATCGGCACTGAGCTCCAGGGTGTGGGGCAGCACCACCAGATCCAGACTCGCTTCTGGAAAAGGGAGCGCCGCTGCGTTGGTCACCAGCGCCACGCGCGGGGTCGCTGAGGAGGACTGCTCTGCGGTTGCGGCTGCGGGCTCCAGGTCGCTGGCTGGCCCGGTCGGAATGTCCTCTGCGTTCAGCATTTCCTCGGGCAGCGCCAGCCACCGGTGAGGCATCCGGTTGGCCGTCAGCGCATGCAGTTCCGGCAATCCCAGCTGCAGCGCGTTGTAGCCGAACAAGTTCACCACCGAACGGTCGAACTGTCCCTGTTCCCACTGGAGCAGGTAGCGCCCCGGAGGGGTCTGGAACCAGTCGGTCAAACTTATAATCCGGTGATTCATTCTGGGTGTTCAAGCGACGGTCTTTGCGGGCCGCGACCCGGTCCCGCCCGGTACTCTACACGCCCTGCCCAAGGTGCGAGCCCCATGACCCTGATCCCCCTGCCTGCGTTCAACGACAACTACATCTGGGTGCTTCATGATGGTCGACGCGCGCTCGTGGTGGACCCGGGGGAATCGGAGGGTGTGCTGAAGTGGCTGGGCTCTGAAGGGATCGCGCTCGAAGCGATCCTGATCACCCACCATCATGGCGACCACACGGGTGGTGTTCAGGCATTGAGGCAGGCCACCGGTGCACGGGTGATCGGCCCCGCACGCGAGGTCGTGCCCGAGCCCCTTGAACGTGTGAGCGATGGCGACACCATCGACCTGCTGGACCTGCGCTTCGACGTGATGGACGTGCCGGGCCACACGGCAGGCCACATCGCCTACCACTGCGCCGATGTGGATGGCCAGCCGCTTCTGTTCTGCGGAGACACGCTGTTCTCTGCTGGCTGTGGCCGCCTGTTCGAAGGCACTCCCCAACAGATGCTCGCCTCACTCGACCGCCTGGCGGCCCTGCCGAACGACACCCGGGTGTGCTGCACCCACGAATACACGCTGTCCAACCTGCGGTTTGCGCGGGCGGTGGATCCGGACAACGCCGGTCTGCAGGCATACGAACAACACTGCCAGTCGCTGCGCGAGCGGAACCTTCCCACGCTGCCCAGCTCCATCGGGCAGGAAAAACAGATCAACCCCTTTCTTCGCGTGCGCGCGCCGGCCCTGTCAGAAGCAGCGCGCCGCCATGTCCCAGAGACCCCTTCCGACGCGCTCGGTGTGTTCACCACGCTGCGTGCCTGGAAAAACGTGTTTCAGTAGTCCATGACCCTTCTCTCTTCATTGCCCGTCTGCCTGCGCATCTCCACACGCTCCGTGAAGGTGCTGGGTGGAATGGGGCTGCTGGCGCTGCTGGCCGCCTGCGCGAGCACGCCACTGCCGCCGCACGTGCCGCCGGAAACGCCATCGTCCACGGCAACTGCTCCGGCGCAAGTGCCGGCCCCCGTTCCCCAGCTCCCGCGGGTCCAGACGCCTCAAGCCCCTCTGAGCGAGATTTCCATCGCGTCCGCCGAGCCCCCGCCCGTCACCATGCTGGCCGCACCGGTCGACATCTGGGAGCGCATCCGCCGAGGGCTCGCGATGCAGGACCTTGATGGCGAGCTGGTGCGCGACCGCGAGCAGTGGTACGCATCCCGGCCCGACTACATCCAGCGCATGACCGAGCGCTCAAGCCGGTACCTGTTCCACATCGTCGAGGAGATCGAGCGGCGCAACCTGCCCATGGAGCTGGCGCTGCTGCCGTTCATCGAAAGCGCGTTCAACCCGCAGGCGGTGTCCAGCGCCCGTGCTGCGGGCATGTGGCAGTTCATGCCCGCCACCGGCCAGTCCTTCGACCTCAAGCAGAACGTGTTCCGGGACGACCGCCGCGACGTGCTGGCCTCGACCCGTGCGGCGCTCGACTACCTTGAACAGCTGCACGCCCGGTTCGGCGACTGGCACCTGGCTCTGGCCGCCTACAACTGGGGCCAGGGCAACGTGAACCGGGCCATCACCCGCAACCAGCGCGAGGGACGCCCCACCAGCTACACCGACCTGAACATGCCGCTGGAAACGCGCATGTACGTTCCCAAGCTGCAGGCGGTCGAGAACATCGTCGCACGCCCCGAGGTGTTCGGCACCGTGCTGCCGACCATCGGCAACCACCCTTTCTTCGACACGCTCACGATCGAACGCGACATGGACGTCGCGCTCATCGCGAGCCTCGCGGGCATCAGCGAGCGCGACTTCCGCACGCTCAACCCGTCCATCAAGCAGCCGCTGGTGATGGCCGCCGGCACGCCACACATCCTCCTGCCCTGGGACAACGCGAAGGTGTTCGAGGAGCGGCTCAAGACCTACCACGGCTCGCTGGCCTCCTGGACCGCCTGGGTGGCCCCTACCACCATGAGCCTGGCCCAGGTGGCGCGGCAAGTCGGCATGAGCGAGTCGGAGCTGCGCGAGGTCAACAACATCCCGCCGCGCATGAAGGTCCGGGCCGGCTCCAGCCTGCTGGTCCACCGCAGCGGCGCGCGGGACCGGGACGTGAGCGAATTTGTCGCCGACAACGCCCAGCTCAGCCTGGCACCCGAGGTGGTGCTCAAGCGCACGGTGGTTCGCGCCCGCAAGGGCGACACGCTGGCCCGTGTGGCGCAGCGCTACCGGGTGAGCACCGTCAGCGTGGCGGGCTGGAACGGACTGTCCGTGAACGCGAAGCTCAAGTCGGGCCAGCGCCTCACCCTGATGCTGCCCAAGTCCGTCAGCGTGGCCGAGCGCGCCCCGGTCCGTTCGGCCAAGACCAGCAAGGCCACCCGCAGCAAGCAGGCCAGTGCGAAGAAGCCTGTGCGCTCTGCCAAGGCGGCCAAGGGCAAACAGAAGAGCGTCCGGGTCGCATCGGAAGAGCGCTCCAGCCGCAAGACCGCCAAACGCTGAACGTGCTCGGCGCAGTGGCTCAGGCCTTGAACCGGGCCTTGGCCTTGAGCGCGATGTCGTTGGTGAAGGTCTGCGAAAGGTCGACCTGGCGCAGCGGCGACGCGGTGTCGAACCGGGACATCACCCGCGCCATGGTCACCGGCCCGGCATCGGGCATCAGCCCGTCGGGCGACCACGCTTCGCGAGCACGGCTGAACGCCGCCAGGTACAGCGCCCGGTCACCCTGGAAGTACGACTCCGGCACCACCTTGTTGATGTCGGACAGGCCCGCGGTCTGTAGCCACTTGAGTGCATGGACCAGGCCGTGGACCAGCGCCTGGCACTCGTCGCGGTGCGAACTCAGGTAGTCGGCCGCCACGCTCAGGCAACCTGCGGGCATCGGTCCGCCGAACACATCCGCGTTGCCCCGCACCGTGCGTGTGTCCGCCACCAGGCGCAGCGCACTTTCCTGCTCCAGCTGGGTGATGACCGGGTCGGTGTAGCAGATCGCATCCACCTGCCCGTTGCGGAAATTCACCAGCGCCGCCGTCGGATTGGAGACCGGCACAAACTCCACCGCCTCCGCGCTCAGACGGCCGGCCGCCATCATCATGAGCACCATGCGGTGCGCACCACTGCCCAGAGACGGCACCAGCACCTTGCGCCCGCGCAGATCGCCGATGGTTCGGAAACCCGCGAGCGTCTTGTGCGACACCCCCAGCACCAGCTGGGGCGCACGCCCCTGCAGCACGATCGACGGGCAGGACTGGCCGCGTGCGCGCAAGGCGACGCTGGTGCTGTAGGGACCCGAGAGCACCTGCGCAGCACCGGACAGCAGGGCCTGCAAGGCGGTTCCAGGCTCCATGAGGTCGCGCACCTGCACGTCCAGCCCTTCGGCTGCGAAGTACCCCATGCGATCGGCAATCGTCAGCGGCAGGTAGCAGAAGGCTGCGCGGTTCTCCACCACCAGCACCACGCGTCCGAACGGAGCGCGCGCAGGCGGCGACTGCAATCTCGCGCTGCCCTGCGCCATCGCCACAGGCAGCCCGGCCACCATCGGCAACGCCGAGGCCCAAGACCGCAACCATTCACGGCGATTCCACATGCACGCGTCCTTCGGTTCCCTGATTCGATGGAACCGAGCGTAGGACACGCACGCCCGCTGCGCATCGGGACGAGTCCCGAGCGGGTTTCCACCGACGCCAAATGCAAGCCGATGTAACGGCCGCCGACGTCGCGATCAGATGAAGAGCAGCGCGATGTTGGCGGCGAACGCCAGCACCCATACGGCGCTGCGCAGCGTGGCCATGTCGGCCACATAGAACAGGATGTACATCAGCCGGAGCACCACGTACAAAAAGCACAGCAGATCCAGCCGCGTCTGGAAGACCGAATGCTGGTGCGCAATGATCACAGCGCCGATGTAGAACGGCATGGCCTCGAAGCAGTTGGCCTGCGCCGCGTTGGCCCGCGCGCGCCAGCCCGACTGCCGCGCCAGCCATTCGCGCGGCAGGTGGTTGTCGTAGCCGCCGTCCCGGCGAGGTTTGGACACAGCCCCCGACTTGGCCAGCCAGGCGCAGCCGAGCGGCAGCAGGGCCACGACCAGCACGGTCCAGTAGGCCACGGTCAGTCCGGCATAGGTCATGAAAACACCTTGAAACAAAAACGGTGAACGGCTGCTTCAGCGACGGTCCACCAGGGCGTGGGCAATGGTGCCCAGATCGACGTATTCGAGCTCGCTGCCCACCGGCACCCCGCGCGCCAGACGCGTGACGTTGACCCCACGGGTCTTCAGCCCCTGCGCGATGACATGGGCCGTGGTTTCGCCCTCTGCGGTGAAGTTGGTCGCCAGGATCACCTCGCGCACCACCCGCTCGCCCTGCTCGGTCGCATCGATGCGCTCGAACAGCTTCTGCAGTCCGATCTCGCGCGGACCGACACCATCCAGCGGGCTGAGCTTGCCCATCAGAACGAAGTACAGGCCCTTGTAGGCGCCGGTGCGCTCCATCGCCGCCTGGTCGGCCGGCGTCTCGACCACACAGAGCAGGCCACGGTCGCGTCGCGGGTCGTCGCAGGTCGGGCAGATGTCGTTTTCGGTGAAGGTGTGGCACATCGTGCAGTGCTTCACCGAACCGCAAGCGTGCTGCAAGGCCTGCGACAGCCGCAGCGCGCCCTCGCGGTCGTGCTGCAGCAGATGAAAGGCCATGCGCTGAGCGGATTTCACCCCCACGCCGGGCAGGCAGCGCAGCGCCTGCACCAGCAGTTCCAGCGAGTGGGTATCGGCCACGCGTGGGTGCGTGGTCAGAACGGGAACTTCATGCCACCCGGCAGCCCCGGCATGCCGGCGGTGAGCTTGCCCATCTTCTCCTGCGAAGTTTCCTCAGCCTTGCGCACCGCCGCGTTGAAAGCGGCGGCCACCAGGTCTTCGAGCATGTCCTTGTCGTCGGCCAGCAGCGAGGGGTCGATGGTCACGCGGCGCACGTCGTGCTTGCAGGTCATGACCACCTTGACCAGTCCGGCACCGGACTCGCCTGTGACCTCGATGTTGCCCAGTTCGTCCTGGGCCTTCTTGAGGTTGTCCTGCATGGCCTGGGCCTGCTTCATCAGGCCGGCGAGTTGTCCTTTGTTGAACATGGTGTTCCTTGGGTTGGGGTTCTTGAAAAGAATGAAACTGTGTGCGCTCAGGCCTCGGTGGCCCGCAGCGATCCGGGCACGATTCTGCCGCCAAAGTCGCGCATCATGGCCTGCACCAGCGGGTCGTCGTGGATGATGCGTTCGGCCTCGCGCTGGCGCCGGTTGGCCTCGGCCGCCAGACGCAGGGACGCCGAGTCGCTCACCGGGCCGATCTCCACCGCCAGACGCACCGCGTGGCCCTGCGACTGCAGAGCCGTCGACAGGCGCTCGCGCGTGCTGGCCTGGTTGAGCGACTCGCGCTCCACGCGCAGCAGCCACTGGTCGGCATCACGAGCCACCAGCTGCGATTGCAGCGCCAGCTCGCGCACCAGGGCCGTGACCACTTCGGCCTTGACCATCTGCTGCACCAGAGAGAACCAGAAGTCGCCTTCGGGCGTGATCACCGGCTCCGGCAGTCGCACGGGCTCCGAGGGGTCGCGCATCTGCTCCACCCGGGGGGAGAGGCTGGCCTCGCGCACCGGAATTTCCACCACGCGCCGGCTGGTCTGCACACCCTCGCCCGGAGGCTCAGGCATCGCCTCTTCACTGGGTTCGTCGACCCAGGGCGGTCCGTCGACGTCCGTGGGCTCCTCGGGGACCTCGCGCGCCACGGGGGCGGCAGCAGGCCTTGGTGCGGGCACGGCGGCGGACGGGGCGGAGACCGCTGGCGAAGCGGGCACCTGGGCCGCAGGGTTCGGCGAAGGGGCCGCGACCACCGGCGGTCTGGCCACCGGCGCGGGCGCTGCAACGGGCTCAGGCCCGGATTTCAGTGTTTTTTTTTCCGGCGAGGCGCTGGCGGCGCCGGCCGGCTTGAAGGCCAGCAGCCGCAGCAGCACCATGGTCAGCGCGGCGTACTCGTCGGGCGCAAGTCCCAGCTCGGCGCGACCATGCAGACACAGGCTGTAGAGCAGTTGCGTCTCGTCGGCCGGCAGGGCCTGCGCCAGCCGCACGATCTCGGGCTGGTCGGGGTCGTCCGAGGCCTCCAGCGCCGCCCGCTCGGGCACCGCCTGCAGCACAGCCATGCGCTGCAGCAGGCTGGTCATTTCTTCCAGCGTCGAGGCAGCGTTCAACCCGTTGACGCGCAGCGCATCGACGGTGTCCACCACGGCCGCGCCATCACCGCGCGCCAGGCCATCGATCAGCCGCAGCACGTGCGAACGGTCCACCGCGCCCAGCATCTGGCGGACTGTGGCCTCCTGCAACTGGCCGCCACCGAAAGCGATGGCCTGGTCGGTGAGCGAGAGTGCATCGCGCATCGAGCCACGCGCCGCGCGCGAGAGCAGGCGCAAGGCCTGCGGCTCGGCCGGCACGTTCTCGGCCGCGAGCACCTGGCCCAGGTGTTCCAGCACCGTCTCGGGTGCCATCGGACGCAGGTTGAACTGCAGGCAGCGCGAGAGCACCGTCACCGGCACCTTCTGCGGGTCGGTCGTGGCCAGCACGAACTTGAGGTATTCGGGCGGCTCTTCCAGCGTCTTGAGCATCGCGTTGAACGCATGCCCGGTGAGCATGTGCACCTCGTCGATCATGAAGACCTTGAAGCGCCCCTGCACCGGCTTGTAGACCGCCTGCTCCAGCAGCGACTGCACCTCGTCCACGCCGCGGTTGGAGGCAGCGTCCAGCTCGGTGTAGTCGACGAAACGGCCGGCGTCGATGTCGGTGCAGGCCTGGCAGACGCCGCAGGGCTCGGCGGTGATGCCGCCCTGCCCGTCAGCGCCCAGGCAGTTGAGCGACTTGGCCAGGATGCGCGAGACCGTGGTCTTGCCGACGCCGCGCGTACCGGTGAACAGATAGGCGTGGTGCAGGCGCTGGGTCGTCAGGGCGTTGGAGAGGGCTTGGACCACATGCTGCTGCCCCACCATTTCGGTGAAGCGGCGCGGACGGTATTTGCGGGCCAGGACGACATAGGACATAGGCGGGTGATTCTAAAGGTCACCCCACACCGGAAAGGACACAGGCATCGCCTACAATCGCGGGTGACGGGCCTTCCCGCATGGTGAAGCGGCCAACCGGGTCAGGTGGGGAACCAAGCAGCCCTAACTGTGGAGCCAGTGCCGGGGTCAAGGCTCGTCACCTTATTCATTCAGCGCCGATGGCGCACAAAAGCAAAGGCCGCATCAGCGGCCTTTTTTGTTGTTCCGCTGCGAACAGCTCAGAACGCGTCGATCTTCAGTCCCTGCTTCTTCACCACGGCCTTCCAGCCGTCCAGGTCGCGCTGCAGGAACTGGCCCAGCTGCGCGGGGCTGCCCACAGCAGGCTCCAGCGCATCTTTGGCGAGGCGCTCCTTTACATCCGGCATCTGCACCACCTGGGCCAGCGCGGCGTTGATCTGCTGCACCGCCGCATCCGGCGTGCCCCGCGGTGCAACCAGTGCGAAGTAGTTCAGCACGTTGAAGTCGGCCATGCCGGCTTCCTTCATGCCCGGCACGTTCGGCAGCGCGGGGCTGCGCTCCGGGCTGGTGACTGCCAGCGCCTTGAGCTTGCCGTCGCGGATGTGGGGCGCGAGCGCGGGGATGGTGCCGGTCAGCAGCTGCAGCTGGCCGGAGATGGTGTCCAGCGTGGCCGGCGCGATGCCGCGGTAGGGAATGTGGGTGATGTAGATGCCGGCGCGCGCCTCCAGCGATTCGAGCACCAGGTGGTTGATGCCGCCCACGCCGGCCGAGCCGTAGTTGAGCGCGCCCGGCTGCTTCCTGGCCAGTGCGATCAGTTCGGGCAGCGTGCTCACGGGCAGGTCCTTGTTGGCCACCCAGACCAGCGGGCCGTTCGCGATCATGCCGACCGGCGCGAAGCCGCCCACCGGGTCGTAGCCCGCTGAGGGCAGCGCGGCCGCCACCGTGGTGAAAGGCGCGGCGGCCAGCAGCAGCGTGTGGCCATCGGGCGCGGCCTTGGCCACCTCCTGCGCGCCGATGGCCCCGGAGGCGCCGGTGCGGTTCTCGACCACCACGTTCACCTTGAACAGCTCGCTCAGCTTGGCGGCCACCAGGCGGCCCATGGCGTCGGTGCCGGCCCCCGGTGCGAACGGCACGACGATGCGCATCGGGCGTTCCGGAAACGTGGTGGCAAAGGACAGTGCGGGCGCCAGAGCCAGGCCAGCGGCGATCTGCTGGCAGAAGCGGCGGCGGTTCGGTTGGGGTGTGCTCATGGTCGTTGGGAACTCAGGTTCTGAATGACAAGCCGGACACTGTAGGTCGGCGTCTTGACGCCGTGATGACAGAAGGGTTTCATTTGGCCCGTTGCAGCCAGTCGAGCACGCCCTGCCCGGCCCGGTGGCCGCTGGCCAGGCAGGAGGTCAGCAGGTAGCCACCTGTGGGAGCCTCCCAGTCGAGCATTTCGCCGGCGCAGAACACCCCGGGCAGCTGCTCGCACATCAGACCGCTGTCCAGCGCCTCGAACAGCACGCCACCGGCGCTGCTGATGGCCTCGTCGATGGGTCGCGCCGCGACCAGTGTCAGCGGCAGCGCCTTGATCGCTGCGGCGAGCTGCACAGGGTCGTTCATCGCGTCCTTGCCCAGCCGCTCGTACAGCGCGGCGGTCTTGATGCCGTCCAGCCCCAGCCGGCTCTTGAGGTGGCTGGAGAGGGAGCGCGAACCGCGCGGGTGGGCCACCTCGCGCTGCACCCGCTCAGGCGTCCAGGCCGGCAGCAGGTCCAGCAGCAGCGTGGCCTCGCCTGCCCGGACGATCTGCTGGCGCACCAGCGCAGACGCTGCATAGACCAGGCTGCCCTCGACGCCGGTCTGCGTGGCGACGAACTCGCCCTGGCGATCAAACGCCGGCACCGCATCGGTTTCAAAGCGGATCGCCACGTTCTTGAAGGGCTGGCCGGCGAAGCGGCTGCGGAAGTGTTCACTCCAGCCGCCGGCCACGTCGAAGCCGCAGTTGGCGGGCAGCAGCGGCGCCACCGCCACACCTCGCGCCGCCAGCAACGGCACCCAGGCGCCGTTGGAACCCAGCCGCGCCCAGCTGCCGCCACCAAGCGCCAGCACCACCGCTCGGGCCTGCACCCGCTGTTCGCCCGACGGGGTCTCGAACCTCAGCGTCCGGCCATCGTCGGTCCAGCCCAGCCAGCGGTGGCGCATGTGGAAGCGCACGCCGGGGCCGCCACCGGCGGGATGGCGCAGGCGCTGCAGCCAGGCCCGCAGCAGCGGCGCGGCCTTCATGTCGGTGGGGAACACGCGGCCCGAGCTGCCGACGAAGGTCTCGACGCCCAGGCCCTGCGCCCAGGCGCGCACCACGGCAGCGCCGAAGTCGGCCAGCAGGGCCTCGATCTGCTGGCGCCGCTCGCCGTAGCGGCCCGCGAAACGGTCGGCCGGCTCGGAATGGGTCAGGTTCATGCCGCCCTTGCCGGCCAGCAGGAACTTGCGGCCCACCGAGGGCATGGCGTCGTACAGGTTCACCGGCACGCCGGCCGCCGACAACACCTCGGCGGCCATCAGGCCGGCCGGGCCGCCGCCAATGATCGCGACGTCAGAATTCATGGGGTTTCCAGTTCAATCAGTTGTCCGGTGGCGCTGACGAAGGCCAGCCGCACCGCCTCGCCAGGACGGGCCGCCTGCAGCGCCCGGCGGTAGCGCGCCATCTGCTCGCGCAGCGCGGCCTGCAGCTCGGGCCGTTCGGCGCTCTTGAAGTCGAGCACCCACCATTCGCCGCTGTCGCGCCGCCGCACCAGCCGGTCCAGCCGCAGCAGTTCGCCTTCGTGCCAGAGCTCGACCTCGTTGCCCCAGTGCAGCAGGGCCTGCTCCGACCAGGCCCAGGCGGCCTCGCCCGCCACCACGCGCTGCGCCATCGCCAGCGCCTCGTCGCCGGCCGGTTGGGGCAGCTGGAATTCGCGCACCACCGCCCGCAGGTGCTCGTCGGTCCAGGTGAAGTCCCCCAACGGCGTCGGCCGCCACTGCAGCAGGCGGTGCATGGCCTGGCCCAGGCGGGAACGTTCGTCGTCTTCTGCCACATCCGTGTCGGGGATGTCCGTGCGGAGCCATTTCGGGTCCAGCGCCGGGAGCGCCGGCAGTTCAAAGGGCGCATCCACCGCGACCGCCAGGGTGGCCACCACCGGCGCCGGCAGCGGCTCTGCCAGCGGCTGCAGCCGCCGCCACCAGCTCTGGTCGGGCGGCTGGTGCGGCACGAAGCTGGAGATCACCAGATTCGTCTCCGCCCGCGTGAGCGCCACGTACAGCGCGTTGAGCTCTTCCAGTGCGCGCGCCTGCTGTTCGGTGGCGAGCAGATCCACCGCGCAGGTGGGCGGCTTCTTCTCGCTCGCCAGGAACACGAAGCGACGCGGTGCATCCTCGCCAGCCGGCCAATCCACCAGCACGCCCATGCTCTCGGGCTTCTGCGGCGGGTTGTCGGTGTCCAGCAGGACCACGGTGTCGGCCTCCAGGCCCTTGGCGCCGTGGATGGTGAGCAGCCGCACGGCGCCCGGCTGGTGGGCGCCGCCCGCGGCGATGCCGCCCGCCTTGAGCGCCCGCACGAAGCGGTAGGGCGTGAGAAAGCGTCCGCCGTCCTGGGCCAGCGACTGCGCCAGCAGATCCCGCAGCGCGGCCAGGGTGGCGCCGCGTTCGCTCGCGGGCACCGCGCAGGCAAAGCGCGCCAGCACGTCGCCGTGGTCGACGATGGCCGAGAGCGCATCGTGCGGCGGCAGGCGGCGCAGCCAGTCCAGGTAGAGCGCGAGCGTGCCGGCGGTGGCGGGGTCGACGCTGGGCAGCACCTCCCACCACCCGGGTTTGTCTTCAAGCCCCTCGCCTGCGGCGCGCACCGCGGTGGCCAGCGCCACCAGCCGGTCGTCGTCCCAGCCGAACAGAGGCGACTTGAGCGCCCGCGCCAGGCTCAGGTGGTGGCGCGGCGACACCAGCGCGTCCAGCAGCGCGACCATGTCCTGCACCGCGGGCGATTCGATCAGTTCGGCCTCGCCGGGCGCCTCACTCGCGATGCCGCGTTCGCGCAGCGCCTCATGCACGAGATGCAGCCGGTTGCGCTTGCGCGCGAGCACCATGAAACCGTCGGGCGCGTGGCCTGCGGCCACCTGCTGCGCGATCCAGTCGGCCACCTGGGCCGCTTCACGCTCGGCACTGCCCTCCTCGTCGGGCAGCACGCGCGGCTGGTTCAGGCTGTCGCGCCAGACCGGCTCCTCGTCGCTGGACGCCTCTTCTTTCGCGGGACGTTCGATGGTGGGCAGCGCACCCACCGAACCGGCCTCCTGGCTGTGCGTGGTGTGGGGCCGGAAGCCGGTGTATTCGCCCGCCACCGTCGCCGCGGCCATGGCGGTGTTGAGCGTCTGCACCACCGCCTGCGAACAGCGGCGCGTGTGGTCGCAGCTGAGCAGCGCGCCACCCAGCCCCTGCACCACGAAGGCCTGGGCGGCCTTGAACACCTGGGGCTCGGCGCGGCGGAAGCGGTAGATCGACTGCTTGGGGTCGCCCACCAGGAACATGCTGGGCGCCTCACCCGAACCGGCCCCGGCGTAAGCGCTGAGCCAGCCGTACAGCGACTTCCACTGCAGCGGGTTGGTGTCCTGGAACTCGTCGATCAGCAGATGGCGCACGCGGGCGTCGAGCCGCTGCTGCATCCAGCCCGAGAGTTCGGCGTCGCCCAGCAGGCGGCAGGCGGCGGACTCGAGGTCGTTCATGTCCACCCAGCCGCGCTCGCGCTTGAGATCGGCATAACAGGCCAGCAGTACCCGCGCCAGGCGGGTCATGCGCTGCTGGTGTTGCCAGGCCTCGTACTGGGCCTGCGCCTTGAGCAGCTCCTGCAAATCGGCTTCGGCGGCCTGGGCCGCAGGGAACTTGGCCAGGTTGGTGTTGAGGCGGTCTTCGGTCGCCACGAAGAAGGCCTTGCGCAGCGCCGCCAGCCGCCCACCCAGGCGGCCCGGCTCATCAACGGCGGCAAACGCATCCACCACCGCATCCGCCGCCTTCTGCGGCGTCTTGTTTTTTTCCGCGCCCAGTTCCCGGGCCCAGCCCAGCCAGCGCGCGCGCACGGCCTCGCCCGCCAGGGCCTGCTCCGGCCGCTCGAAACCGGCCAGCCGAGGCACCACCTCGCTGAAATGCGCCACCGAGCGCTCCAGCAGGCCGGCGGCGTCCGCCAGACCCAGCTCGACGCGCTTGGCCAGCGCCGCCTCCAGCGCCTTGATCGTCTGGTGACGGCCGTGGCGCGCCACGCTGTCAAAGAACGCCTGCCGGTCTTCGGCACCGGCCGCCAGCGCCGCGTAGAAACGCGGCCACAGCAGGGGCATGGCCTTCTGGTCGTTTTCCAGCAGCTCGTAGGACAGCGGCAGCCCCAGCTCCTGCAGCACGGTCAGCGGTGCGCCGCGCAGCAGCGCCGAGAACCAGCTGTGGAAGGTGCGCAGTTGCACCTGGCGGCCCGAGGCGGTGACCCGCTGCTGCAAGGTCTTGAGCTCGGGCGCGCGGCGCCGGGCCTCGGCCTCACCGAAGCCCCAACTGCGCAAAGTCTGAACCAGCCCTTCTTCATCGAGGTCCGCGCAGCGGCGCAACTCGCTGCCCAGCCGCGCGCGCATTTCGCCAGCGGCCTTCTTGGTGAAAGTGATGGCCAGGATGTCTTGCGCGGGTGTGCCGTCGAGCAGCGCCCGCACGATGCGCGCCACCAGCATCCAGGTCTTGCCCGCACCCGCGCAGGCCTCGACCGCGATCGACCGCGCCGGGTCGCAGGCGGTGGCATAGAAGGCCTCGGCCGACACTGGCTGGCCATTGATCTGGTACGCGGCCAGCATCTCACTCATGGCGCGGGGGATGTTCACTGTCCGCTCCAAAAGTCCTTGCGGCAAAGCCCTCGGGCATCGCAGTACTCGCACACGCGCCCTTCGCCGAGCGCGGGCATGGGGTGCCCGGCCGCCACGCGCGAGAGGTCGGCCACCAGGCCCTCGCGCAGGCGTTCGCGCGCCTGCAGCACGAGCGGTTGCTCGATCAGGTGGGTAGCGCCTTTTTTCCCGCTGGCCGTGCGGCCGTCGGTGATGCTCAGGTAGGCTGCGCGCAGGTTCTCGTCGGGCAGCAGCGCGGCGTAGAACGCCAGCTGGGTGTCCTCAAACGGGTGCTTGACCCGGTCTTCGGTTTTCTGCCGGCTCTCGGTCTTGTAGTCGATCACCAGCGACAACGGGCCTTCCGGGCTGTCCTGGCGGTCGATACGGTCGATACGGTCGATACGGTCGATACGGTCGATACGGTCGAGCTTGCCCCAGAGGCGCCAGGGTGGCAGCTCCGCCGCCAGCTCGGCCTCGGCACGCTCGAACACCGGCCCGGGACGGCCAGGCTGGGCCTCGTGGTCGGCGAGCCAGTCCAGATAGCCCTCGCGCAGCGCCGGCCAGACCGCCTGATAGGGCAGAAAGCCCGCCTCGGTGGCGTCGCCCTGCAGGCCCATGGCGGCCGCCACCTCATCCCCGATCTGGTCCAGCCGCTGCGCATCGGCCTCGCGGCCCGGGCGCTGGTCGCCGCGCTCCTCGTGAAAGACCTTGAGCACGGCGTGCAGCCAGTTGCCCAGGTCGCGCTGGTCGGGCTCGGCCTCCAGCTCGGGCGCATCGCTCACCCGCAGCTGCCGCAGCGCGAAGAAGCGGTAGGGGCAGTCGCGCAGGTCCTGGTAGGCGCTGGCCGACAGCCGGGCCGGCACCAGCGCCGGCGCCGAAGGCTGGGGTAACGGTACCAGTGCGGGGTCCAGGCGGCGGCGCTGGTCGTGGCTGATGGCAGCGGTCGCGACCGAGTCAGCACCCGGCAATGCCAGCACCCAGGGGCTGGGCGAGAGCGGCTCGCCGTCTTTCTGGCAGCGCCACAGGATGTCGACCGAGGGCGCGCACAGCGCAGCGGCCCAGGCGCCTTGCGCCGCGGCCGACAGCTGCTCCCGCGTCGGCAGCCCAAGCGCCGTCCGCTGCGCGGCCGTCCAGGGACCGGGCAGTTCCGGGCTGGGATCGAGCGTGGCCTCGTCACAGCCCGGCATCACCACCGCAGCGAAGCCGCGCCCCATCAACTGCGCCATCGGCAGGATCGTCACAGGCGCTTCGGCGTCGCTGCGCGGCAGAAAGCTGGCACTCTCCAGCACATCACGGACCCAGGCGGAGAACCCCGCAAGGCCGATGCGCGTCGCGGGCCGGGTGCCATCGGCCAGCGCCTGTCCGACCTGTCTCAGCTCGGACGAGGCCCCTACGTTCAAGCGCAGCACCTGCAACACCTGCTGCCCGGCCGGATCGTCGCGCAGCATGGACCACAGCCCGCACGCCTCCAGTGCGGAGCGCAGATCGTCGAGCCAGCGCTCCAGCGGGCGCGCCGCCTGCAGAGACTCGAGCATCGCCGGGAGCCCCTCGGGCACCAGGGGCACCAGCGCCGCGTGCCGCAGCACCGCCCGCCAGGAGGACAGCCCATGTTCGCGCGCCAGTTGCTCCAGCGCTTCCACGCCGCCGGCCGGCCAGGTGCCGCCCTGCTTGAGCAGGTCGAGCACGTCGTCGGTGCGGGCCCGGGGATCCGCGGCTCGCAGCAGGCTCATGAGCCTTGCGGCCACCTGGGTGGTGGAGAGCTTCCAGCCGGTGTCGTCGCGCAGCGGCACGCCGACCGCATGCAGCAAGGCGCTGATGCGGCGGACCAGCAGGCGGTCGTTGGCCACCAGAGCCAGCGGCACCCGCCCCTCGTTGACGCGGGTGATCACTGTCGCGGCAGCGCGGCGCGCCTCGTCTTCCGGGTCGGTGCAGGCCTGAAGGCACCGTGAGCCCCCAGAGGCTCCTTCGGACACGCCCAGCAACTCGGCGAGCGAGAACACCTCGGAGCGCCCGACCCAGTGCACGGCCAGCGCCTGTCCCAGCGGGTCGTCCTGAAAACCCTGCAGCAGCCAGAGCCGGTCAGCGGCGAGGCCGGGCGCGGCGCGGTCCGACCAGAGCACATCAGTGGCAAACCCGGCGCTGCCCACCCAGGCCAGGGCCAGGGAGGCCACCAGCGACTCCCACTGCGGGCCGGGCGTCAGGGCGGCCCGCTGCTGTTCGGCCCAGGCTGCCCGCTGCCCCGGCGGCACCGCCGCGGCGAGCAGCGCCAGCTGGCGCGCCGCATCGACCAGACGCGACGCCAGCTCGGCGCGCAGCGCAGGGTCCCGCTGGCCCCTGGCCATGCGGTCGACCAGAGCCTCGGCCACCAGGCTGTCCCGCGCCATGTCGCCGCTGAGATCGGTGGGCGCGGGCCACCAGGGCGACAGCCCGGCGGCCCAGTTGCGGGTGGTTTCGAACCGGGGCGCGAAGCCAGTGGGGTGGGAGGCAGCCCACGCCCGACGGGCCGGATCGATCAGCTGTGCATACGGCAGCAGCACCAGCCACCGGTCCGGCGAGCCGCCGTCCGCGGCCAGTGCAGCCTCGATGCGACGCACCACCGCCGGCCATCCGCCAGGGGCGGCCGGCATGAGCCCAGGCGCTGTAGGGTGGTCCGGCGCAGGCGTCATCGATGGGGGGTTTCTGTCACAATGTTTCGGTTCACAGGCGCCCGCTACGGCGGCCGCCCTGTTTCCGACTTTAACTTCCCCGATCCACGTTATTCAGGATGAACCATGGCCAGTGAGCTGATCACCCACGTTTCCGATGCAACCTTTCAGGTCGATGTGCTCGACGCCAAAGCCCCTGTGCTGGTCGACTTCTGGGCCGAGTGGTGCGGCCCCTGCAAGATGATCGCCCCGATCCTGGACGAAGTGGCCGGCTCCTACAACGGCAAGCTCAAGATCGCCAAGGTCAATGTCGACGAAAACCGCGACATCCCCGCCAAGTTCGGCATCCGTGGCATCCCCACGTTGATGCTGTTCAAGGACGGCCAGCTGGCCGCCACAAAGGTGGGCGCCATGAGCAAGGCCCAGCTGACGGCCTTCATCGACCAGCAACTGGCCTGACCGGCCCGGCGCCGGCCACCGCTGCTCCAGGTGCAAGGCCCGGAGACGGCTCAGGTGGCCGGTTTTTCCTGTCATAATTCTCGCGTCAGCTGGCCTACCAACGCCCAGCCCCTCCTGACAGCGCCAGTCCACCATCTGGACATCAGCGCCCCTCCCCGGTTCTGACAAGACTCCCTTCCGGAGCGATTTCCATGCACCTTAACGAACTCAAGGCACTGCACGTGTCTGAAGTCCTCAAGCAGGCCGAAGCGCTTGAGATCGAAAACACCGGCCGCATGCGCAAGCAGGAGCTGATGTTTGCCATCATCAAGAAGCGCGCCAAGGCCGGCGAACAGGTGAACGCAGACGGCGTGCTGGAAGTGCTGCCTGACGGCTTCGGCTTCCTGCGCAACATGGACACCAGCTTCACGGCGTCCACCGACGACATCTACATCTCCCCCAGCCAGATCCGCCGCTTCAACCTGCACACCGGCGACATGATCGAGGGCGAGGTCCGCATCCCCAAGGACGGCGAGCGCTACTTCGCGCTGAACAAGCTGGATGCCATCAACGGCCTGCCGCCCGAGTCGAACAAGCACAAGGTGATGTTCGAGAACCTGACGCCGCTGTTTCCCAAGCAGCAGATGCGCCTGGAACGAGACATCAAGACCGAAGAGAACATCACCGGCCGCGTCATCGACATCATTGCGCCCATCGGCAAGGGCCAGCGCGCGCTGATCGTCGCCCCGCCCAAGAGCGGCAAGACGGTGATGATGCAGCACATCTGCCACGCAATCACCGCCAACCACCCCGAGGTGGAGCTGATGGTGCTGCTGGTGGACGAGCGCCCGGAAGAAGTGACCGAGATGCAGCGCACGGTGCGCGGCGACGTGATCGCCTCCACCTTCGACGAGCCGGCCGCCCGCCACGTGCACGTGGCCGAGATGGTGATCGAACGCGCCAAGCGCCTGGTCGAACTCAAGAAGGACGTGGTGATCCTGCTGGACTCCATCACCCGCCTGGCCCGTGCCTACAACAACGTGCTGCCCTCCTCCGGCAAGGTGCTGACCGGCGGCGTGGACGCCAACGCCCTGCAGCGCCCCAAGCGATTCTTCGGTGCCGCGCGCAATGTGGAAGAAGGCGGTTCGCTCACCATCATCGCCACCGCTCTGGTCGACACCGGCAGCCGCATGGACGAAGTGATCTTTGAAGAGTTCAAGGGCACCGGCAACAGCGAAATCCATCTGGACCGCCGCCTGTACGAAAAGCGCGTTTTCCCCTCGATCCAGCTCAACCGCAGCGGCACGCGCCGCGAGGAACTGCTGCTGGCGCCCGAGATCCTGCAGAAGACCCGCATCCTGCGCCAGTTCATGTACAACATGGACGAGATTGAGGCCATGGAGATGGTGCTCAAGAGCATGAAGGCGACGAAGAACAACTCCGAGTTCTTCGACATGATGCGTCGCGGCGGTTGATGCCACAAAAAAACATCATATAATTCAAGGCTTTGCAACTTGCGACAAGTACGAGAGAACGGTTCTCTCGCGGCTGCCGCACCTGACCCAAGGAATCGCCATGAAAGAAGGCATTCACCCCAACTACCGCGAAGTCTGCTTCGTGGACCTGTCGAACAACTTCAAGTTCGTGACCCGTTCCTGCGCGAACACCAAGGAAATGATCAAGATGGAAGACGGCCGCGAACTGCCGCTCTACAAGCTTGATACCTCCAGCGAATCGCACCCCTTCTACACCGGCACCCAGAAGTCGGTGGACAACATGGGCGGCCGCGTCGAGAAGTTCCGCAATCGCTTCGGCAAGAAGTAATCGGACCGATCGACCCTGCGGGCCTGCGCCCGGAAAAGAAAGCAGCCGATCACCCGGCTGCTTTTTTTTCGCCCTGAGCGCCCCGCCTACCCCTGTATATTCCCCGCCGTGAGTCTTGCCACCCCTGCCATCGTGACCCAGTCGGCCGTGCGCCGTCTGCCGCGGCTCGCCCTGCTGCTACTGGGTCTGGCCTACGTACTGCCCGGCTTCCTGGGACGGGAACCCTGGAAAAACCTGGACGTAGCTGCCTTCGGCGCCATGATGGAAATGGCGAGGGGCAGCAGCGACTGGTGGCAGCCCCAGGTGCTGGGACAGACCGCCGAGATGGCGGGCCCGCTGCCCTACTGGCTGGGAGCGCTGGCCATCCGGTTCCTGCCATTCCTGACTCCCGACCTTGCTGTCCGGGTGCCGTTCGGGATGCTGCTCGCGCTGACACTGATCTGCACCTGGTACGCGACCTACCACCTCGCACGCCAGGCCAGCGCACAGCCCGTGGCCTTTGCCTTCGGTGGCGAGGCGGACCCGATCGACTACGCACGCGCGATGGCGGATGCGGCGCTGCTGGCGCTGGTGGCCAGTCTGGGCCTGGCTCAGATGTCGCATGAAACCACGCCCGACCTGGCGCGGCTGGCCATGGTCAGTGCGGTGCTCATGGCGGCCACGCGCATGGCGCTGCCGCTCACCCGCCACCCATGGAAGGCCGTGGCCCTGTGGGGTGCGGCCACGCTGGGCCTGGTGCTCAGCGGCGCGCCCTGGATAGCGCTGGCCCTGGGCACCGGTCTGTTGTTGCTGGTGTGGACCAGCCGGTCGGCTCAAGGCGCGGCAGCGCCGCAGGAGCTGAGCAGGGTGGTGGGACTGCTGGCACTGGCCGCCTTGCTTGCGTCGATCACCGAGCAGATCCACTGGCCGCAGGCGCTGTCGCTGCCCGCTTCCATGGCGGACTGGAAGCGCTGGGGCAAGCTGCTGGTGTGGTTCACCTGGCCCGCCTGGCCTCTGGCGCTCTGGACGCTCTGGCGCTGGCGCCACCAGCTGCGCAGCCCCCATGTGGCGCTTCCGCTGTGGACCGCGCTGGTGAGTGCCGTCAACAGCGCGATCAACCCGGATTTCGACCGTTCGCTGCTGCTGGCCCTGCCAGCCATGGCCGTACTGGCCGCGTTCGCGCTGCCCACGCTCCGGCGCAGCGTGTCTGCCCTGATCGACTGGTTCACGCTGGTGTTTTTCAGCGGATGCGCTCTGGTGATCTGGGTCATCTGGTTCGCCATGCAGACCGGCGTTCCGGCCAAACCCGCCGCCAACGTGGCCAAGCTCGCGCCGGGGTTCAATCCCGAGTTCTCCTGGCTGCTTCTGCTGCCCGCGCTGCTGGCCACCATCGCCTGGGGCTGGCTGGTGGCCTGGCGTGTGGGGCGGCACCGGCAGGCCATCTGGAAGAGCCTGGTGCTGCCGGCCGCTGGCGCCACCCTGTGCTGGTTGCTGCTCATGACGCTGTGGCTACCGCTGCTGGACTATGGCCGCAGCTATGGGCCGGTGGCGCGCCGCATCGCCACGCTGGTGCCGCCTGGCTCCCCCTGCGTGCTGGTGGACGGGCTTGGCCAGGCGCAGATCGCGTCGCTGCAGTTCCAGGGTGGCCTCAGCTTGCGCCGCACCGGTGACGGGGCTGCAGACGGGTGCCGCATCATGGTGGTGAACCCGGACACCCAGCCGACGCTTGACGAGCGGGTGGCGCTGACCGAATGGGCCTACAAGGCCACGGTGCGGCGCCTCAACGACCGCGAACGGGTGCTGATCTACCAGCGGGTCGGCGGTCCGGCTCGCTAGGCGCCAGTCACGCGCACACGCGTGGCCGGCAGCGAGATGATGAAGGTGGAGCCGCGCCCGACCGTGCTATGCACCACCACCTGACCACCGTGGCGCTGAGCCACATGCTTGACGATGGCCAGGCCCAAACCCGTGCCACCGGTCTCGCGCGAGCGGCTGCGGTCCACTCGGTAGAAGCGCTCGGTCAGGCGCGGCAGGTGCTCGGCCTCGATCCCCGGCCCCGTGTCCTCCACGAAGAACTCGCCGCCGCCGTCACCGACAAGGCGCCAGCCAGCCCGGACGCTGCCACCAGCGGGGGTGTAGCGGACCGCGTTGCTCAGTAGGTTGGACATGGCGCTGAGCAGTTCGTTGCGGCTGCCGGCCACCCGCAGCTCAGGCCCGGAAACCACCTCGATCCGATGCACCGGATTGGCAATCACAGCAGACAAGCCCTCGGCTTCCAGAACCGCCTGGCGCAGCAGCTCGGAGACCTCAACCCACTCCCCGGTGCCCGGCACAGGACTGCCTTCGAGTCGGGACAGCGTGAGCAGATCACTCACCAGCGTCTGCATGCGCTGGGCCTGCTGGCTCATGAGCCCCAGGAAACGCTGGCGGTCGGCCTCCTCCAGCGGCAGGCTTTGCATGGTCTCCACAAAGCCGCTGAGCACTGTCAACGGCGTGCGGATCTCGTGCGACACATTGGCCACAAAATCCCGGCGCATCGAATCGGCCAGCTGCACCGCCGTGACATCGCGCGTGAGCATCAGCTGCCGCTGGTCACCATAGGGATGGACCTGCAGCGAAATTTTTCTGGGCTGGGTCGGGCGCTGACCGGGACCGTCGACCTCGATCTCGGCGCCGAAGTCGCCCGCGTCCATGTAGGCATTGAAACTTGGATGCCGCACGAGATTGCGCACGTACTGCCCGATGTCGCGCTGCGGATCGATGCCCAGGTGTTGCGCCGCCGTCAGGTTGCACCACTCGATGCGAGCCTTGCTGTCGAGCAGCACGACCCCGTTGGGCGAGGCCTGGATGGCCGCCAGAAAATCCTCCAGCCGCTCGTCGCTGCCATGGGCCTTCTGTTCGAGGGCGCGAAAACGCTTGCGCGTGCGCTCCAGCAGTTCACCCCAGAGCCCGGAGAGCCTAGGGGTGTGCATGTCGTCGGCCCGGCTGAGCCAGCGCAGCAGCTGCGCAGCGCGCAGGCTGTCCCATGCCAGCCAAAGCAAGGCACCCAGGCCCGCCCCCGCCAATGTCCATGTCACCGAACCTCTGGACCAGCCCCACGCTCCAGCTGCTGCGACCAGCAGCAGCAGCCCCACCGCACGGCTGATCATGCGGCGCTGTCGCCGCTTCCCTGCCCGACGGCCACCCGGGCCGTGAGGCGGTAGCCCGCGCCGCGCACCGTTTCGACCATGCCGGCGGCGTCGCCCAGGGATTCCCTCAACCGCTTGACGTGTACATCCACGGTGCGCTCCTCGATGAAGACATGGTCGCCCCATATCTTGTCGAGCAGGGTACCACGCGTGTGTACGCGCTCCGGGTGCTTCATCAGGTAGTGCAGCAACTTGAATTCCGTCGGTCCGAGCTTGAGCTCTGCCTCGCGGAAGCTCACGCGGTAGGTGGCGGCGTCCAGCGACAGCTCACCCACCTGCACCGAGTCGTTGACGATCTCGGGGGCACGGCGGCGCAGCACGGCGCGGATGCGCGCCAGCAGTTCCTGCGTGGAGAACGGCTTGGTGATGTAGTCGTCGGCACCGGCGTCTAGGCCCTGCACCTTGTCCGACTCGTCGCTGCGCGCCGTCAGCATGAGGATGGGGACGGTCTTGGTGCGCTCCTGGCGGCGCCAGGCGCGGGCCAGTGCGGCACCGCTCTCGCCGGGCAGCATCCAGTCGAGCAGGATCACGTCGGGCAGCACGGCGTCGATCTCGCGGCGAGCCGACTCGCCGTCAAACACCACCGTGGGAGCAAAACCGTTGTGGCGCAGATTGACCGCGATCAGCTCGGCAATCGCCGGCTCATCCTCGACCACCAGCACGCGGGGAAGTTTTTTCACGATGTCGATCCTGGAAACGGCACAGGGGTCGTGGTTCTGTTCATCCCACCACCGACTGCACTTTGTCCATCGAGCTGTGGCGCACGTCCTCACCCTTGACCACGAAGATGATCTGCTCGGCGATGTTCTTGGCGTGGTCGCCCACGCGCTCCAGCGACTTGGCCAGGAACAGCAGGTCCAGGCTGGGCGAGATGGTGCGCGGGTCTTCCATCATGTACGTGATGAGCTTGCGCAGGAAGCCGTTGTACTCGCCGTCGATGGCGTCGTCTTCCTTGATGATGGCCAGCGCCATGTTGGTGTCCAGCCGCGCGAACGAGTCCAGCGTCTTGCGCAGCATGCCAGCGGCCAGGTCGGCGGCCAGGCGCAGTTCGGAAATCGGCAGCGAGCGCGGTGAACCGCTTTCGATGATCGACTTCACCATGCGCGCCACACGGGCGATCTCGTCACCGGCGCGCTCCAGGTTCTGCGTGGTGCGCGAGATGGCCATCAGGAAGCGCAGGTCGCGCGCGGTGGGCTGGCGGCGTCCGATGGTGGAGATGATCTCGTGGTCGATGTTCATCTCCATCTGGTTGATCCGGTTCTCGGTCTCGAGCACCTGCTCGGCCGTCTCCTGGCTCAGATGGACCAGGGCGTAGACCGCCTGGTGCAGCTGCGATTCGACCAGCCCGCCCATCTCCAGCACGTGGGTGGAAATGGAGTTGAGCTCGGCGTCGAACTGGCTGGAAATGTGCTTGTCACCCATGTTGTGCTCCCTGTATCAGCCGAAGCGGCCGGTGATGTAGTCCTCGGTCTCGGTGCGCGTGGGCTTGAAGAAGATCTGCTCGGTGGAGCCGAACTCGATCAGTTCGCCCGGGTACATGTAGGCCGTGAAGTCGCTGCAGCGGGCGGCCTGCTGCATGTTGTGCGTGACGATGGCAATCGTGTAATCCTTCTTGAGCTCGTGCACCAGTTCCTCCACCTTGCCGGTGGAGATTGGGTCCAGCGCCGAGGTCGGCTCGTCCAGCAGCAGCACCGAGGGCTTGACCGCCACGCTGCGCGCGATGCACAGGCGCTGCTGCTGACCGCCGGAGAGCGAGAGGCCGCTCTGGTGGAGCTTGTCCTTCACCTCGTTCCACAGCGCGGCCTTGCTAAGGGCCCACTCGACGCGGTCGTCCATCTCGCTGTTGGACAGGTTCTCGTAGAGGCGCACGCCGAAAGCGATGTTGTCGTAGATCGACATCGGGAACGGCGTCGGCTTCTGGAACACCATGCCGATGCGGGCGCGCAGCAGGTTCAGGTCCTGCTTCGGGTCGAGGATGTTGTCGCCGTAGAAGTTGATCTGGCCTTCGGCGCGCTGGCCGGGGTAGAGGCTGTACATGCGGTTGAGCGTGCGCAGCAGCGTGGACTTGCCGCAGCCCGACGGGCCGATGAAGGCGGTGACCTTCTTCTCGGCGATGTTCATGGTCACGTTCTTCAGGCCCTGGAACTTGCCGTAGAAGAAGTTGAGGTTGCGCACCTCGAGCGCGTTGCGCTGTTCGACGGCGGCGGGAGCGATGGCGGTGGCGATCATGGGGTTGGTTTCCGTGTGGATGGCGCCTGGCTCAGGCAGGAGTCTTGTTCCGGAAGAAGACGCGGGCAACGATGTTCAGGATGAGCACGGCCAGGGTGATCAGCAGCGCGCCGCCCCAGGCCAGACGGATCCAGTTGTCGTAGGGGCTCATGGCGAACTGGAAGATCACGACCGGCAGGTTGGCCATGGGCTTGCTCATGTCGGCGTTGAAGAACTGGTTGTTCAGCGCAGTGAACAGCAGCGGTGCGGTCTCGCCGCTTATGCGGGCCACGGCCAGCAGCAGGCCGGTCATCACGCCGCTCTTGGCGGCGCGCAGCGTGACCATGGAAGCCACCTTCCAGCGCGGCGCTCCCAGGGCGAACGCCGCCTCGCGCAGGCTGCCGGGCACCAGGCGCAGCATGTTCTCGGTGGTGCGCACGATCACGGGCACCGCGATCAGCGACAGCGCCAGCGTGCCGGCCCAGCCGGAGAAACCGCCGACCGTGGCCACCGCGATGGCGTAGACGAACAGGCCCAGCACGATCGAGGGCGCCGACAGCATGATGTCGGTGACGAAGCGGGTCAGCTCGGCCGTCTTGCTGGTGTCGCCGTATTCGGCCAGGTAGACGCCCGCGAAGATGCCGATGGGCGTGGCGAACAGCACGGTGGCGCCCACCATCAGCAGGCTGCCGACGATGGCGTTGCGCAGACCGCCGCCTTCCGAACCCGGTGCCGGGGTGTCCTGGGTGAACATGTTCAGGTCCAGCGCAGCCAGGCCGTTGGACAGCAGCACGTACAGGATCCACAGCAGCACCGCCAGGCCCAGCACCATGGAGCCCATGGACAGGGTCAGCCCGACGGCGTTGGACAGCTTGCGGCGCTGGTAGAGGGTTTTGTTGAATTCGTTCATGTCACAGCCCCTTGGCCTTTTCGCCGCGCACGATCATCCACTTGGCCAGGGCCAGCACGATGAAGGTGATGACAAACAGAAGGAAGCCCAGTGCGAACAGGGCCGAGATGTGGAAGTCGGCGGCTTCGCCGAATTCATTGGCCAGGGTCGAAGCAATCGAGGTGCCCGGCGAGAACAGCGAGGTGGGCATGCGGTTGGCGTTGCCGATCACGAAGGTGACGGCCATGGTCTCGCCCAGCGCACGGCCCAGACCCAGCATCACGCCACCGATCACGCCCTTCTGCGTGTAGGGCAGCACCACGCGGCGCACCACTTCCCAGGTCGTGCAACCCAGGCCGTAGGCCGACTCGCGCAGGATGGGCGGCACGATCTCGAACACGTCGCGCATCACCGCGGCCACGAAGGGCAGCACCATGAAGGCCAGCACGATGCCGGCGGCCAGGATGCCCATGCCGTTGGTGGAGCCGCCGAACAGGAAGCCGATCAGAGGCATGCCGCTCATGAGCTTCTGCACCGGCACCTGAAAGTAGTCGGCGAACAGCGGCGCGAACACGAACAGGCCGAACATGCCGTAGATGATGGACGGCACCGCCGCCAGCAGCTCAATGGCCGTGCCCAGCGGTCGGCGCAACCAGGGCGGGCAGGTTTCGGTGAGGAACAGCGCGATGCCGAAAGCCAGCGGCACGGCGATCAGCAGCGCGATGCCGGCGCTGGCCATGGTGCCGACGATGGCAATCGCGGCACCGAATTCTTCGTTGATGATGTCCCACTCGACGTACCAGATGAACCGGGCGCCGAACTTCTGCAGGACGGGCAGTGCATTGATGAACAGCGAGACGATGATGCCCATCAGGGCCACCAGCACCAGCAAAGAGAACAGCTGGGTGATGCGGTGAAACAGTGCATCCTGCAATCGCTGCTTGCGCGCGATCGACAGCATGCGGGTGTTGGTCGGCGCTGCGGCCTCGGATGGCGACGTCATGGTGATGCCCACGCTCATGATGGGGTCCCCTTCAGGTGCTTTCATACCGTTGAAAGGCCCGGGAACCGGTGCAAAGTGTGCACCAGAGCCCGGGCCACGGGAGCCTGTATTACTTGGCGACCTGGTTCCAGACCTTGGAACGGATCTGGGCGGTCAGGGCGTCGGGCAGCGGCACATAGTCCAGCTCGGTGGCCAGGGTCTTGCCCTTGCTGAAGGCCCAGTCGAAGAACTTCAGGGCTTCGGCCGAGGCGGCCTTGTCTTCCGGGTTCTTGTACATCAGGATGAACGAGGCGGTGGACACGGGCCAGGCGCTGTCGCCCTTGGCGTTGACCATGGAGATGCCCATGCCCGGCACGCTGAACCAGTCGGCGCTGGCGGCGGCGGCTGCGAAAGTCGCGTCGTCGGGGCTGACGTACTTGCCGTTGGCGTTCTGCAGCTGCATGAAGTTCATCTTGTTCTTCTTCACGTAGGCGTACTCCACGTAGCCGACCGCGCCCTTGATGCGGTTGACGTTGGCGGCCACGCCTTCGTTGCCCTTGCCACCAACGGACGAAGCGGCCGGCCACTTGACAGCGGCGCCCTTGCCCACGGAGTCAGACCACTCCTTGCTCACGGCGCTGAGGTAGTCGGTCCAGTTGAAGGTGGTGCCCGAACCGTCGGCACGGTGCACCACGGTGATGTTCTCTTCCGGCAGCTTCTTGCCGGGGTTCAGGGCGACCAGCTTGGGGTCGTTCCACTTGGCGATCTTGCCCATGAACATCTCGGCCAGCACCGGGCCGGTCACGCGCAGTTCGCCGGGCTGGAAGCCTTCGAGGTTGATCACGGGCACGGTGCCGCCGATGATGGCCGGGAACTGGATCATGCCGTCCTTGTCCAGCTCTTCACCCTTCACCGGGGCATCGGTGGCGCCGAAGGTCACGGTCTTGGCGCGGATCTGCTTGATGCCGCCCGAGGAACCGATGGACTGGTAGTTCAGGCCCGTGCCGGTTTCTTTCTTGTAGGCCTCGGCCCACTTGGCATAGACCGGGAACGGGAAGGTGGCGCCCGCCCCGGTGATGTCGGCGGCAAAGGCCGGGGCAATCGCCATGGTGGCCAGGGCGGCGGCGGCGACGGTCTTCAGAAGGGAGCGTTTGGAGATCATTCGGGTCCTCACGGGTTGGTGAAAAGGTTCACAACCCGGGACTCTAGGCACCCACCGTGACAGCTCTGTGACAAAACGACGATGTCACATGACAGCCTTCAGAAAAGGCGGGCCATGTCCTGCACGTCTTCCGCGAACATCTGGCCTTTTTCGGCCAGCAGCAGGCGGCCGTCCGCCCCCGCCAGCAGCGTCACCGGCAGCCCCTTGGGCTTGGGAAAAGCCTGGCGCCAGGCCGGGGACGCCCACGCGGCCGGGAATCCGTAGCCTTTTTTCTTAAGGTGGTCCACCGCATCGGCCGGCTTCCGGTCAATCGACAGGGCCAGCATCTGCAGGCCGCGGCCCTGCTGCGCTCTCCAGTAGGCGTCCATCTCCGGGCTCTGCAGGGCGCAGAAGGGACAGATGCTGGACCACCAGTACACTAGCAGCGGCTTGCCGCGCGCCTGCCCGGGGTCGAATCGCCCGCCGCCGATGAGGTCGACCGGCGGCACCGCGAGGGTGCTGCCCAGCGCCGGCAGCGGCGGTGCCTTGGCTTCTTCGGCGGCGATCGTCACCGGCTGCCCCAGGACGGGGCTCGCCAGCCCACCGGCGACCATGGCCATCGCCGCGCCCAGCCACTGGCGACGGCCGGGGGACGTTTCGAAGCGGGTGCGCGGGTTCATGCGGGCAGGTCCGGAAAGGAAATGGGACGGGGATGCGAAGAGCGCAGCATACGCAGCCCGGGCCACGGCTTCAAGCCGGACGGCGCGGCCCATGCGTCACAATCGGCCCACTTTCGTCAGCGCCCGCCCCATGCAAAACGGTACCCTGCTCGCCGCCATCGACCTTGGCTCCAACAGCTTCCGCCTCGAAATCGGACGCCTCCAGTCGGGCCACATCGAGCGCATCGAGTACATCAAGGAAACCGTGCGCCAGGGCAACGGTCTGGACGAGAACAAGATGCTCAGCCCGGCGGCCATGCAGCGCGGCTGGGACTGTCTGGCCCGCTTTGCCGAGCGCCTGCACGGTTTTCGCAAGCAGCAGGTGCGCGCGGTGGCCACCCAGACCCTGCGCGAGGCGCGCAACCGGGACGACTTCCTGCAAAAGGCACAGGCCATCCTCGGCTTCGGCATCGAGGTGATCTCAGGTCAGGAAGAGGCGCGGCTGATCTACCAGGGTGTCTCGCACCTGCTGCCCCAGTCGGACGAGCGGCGGCTGGTGGTGGACATCGGTGGCCGCTCCACCGAGATGATCATCGGCCAGGGTTACACCGCCAGCCAGATGGAGTCGTACCGGCTGGGCAGTGTGGCCTGGTCCACGCGCTACTTCCCCAAGGGCCAGTTCACCGCCGATGCCTTCCGCACGGCCGAGATCGCGGCCAAGGCGGTGCTCGACCAGGCGCTGGACAGCTTTCCGCCGTCGCTGTGGTCGGTCGCCTACGGCTCCTCGGGCACGGTGGGCGCGGTGGCCGACGTGCTGGCGGCCAACGGCTGGCCGTCCGGCGCGGTCACGCGCGACGGCCTGGACTGGCTGGTCGAGCGCCTGATCAAGGTCGGCAACGCCGAGCAACTGCGCATGGAAGGCATGAAGGACGACCGCCGGCCGGTGATCGGCGGCGGCGTGAGCGTGCTGCGCGCCGTGTTCGACCTGTTCGGCATCCAGGAAATGATTCCCGCCCAGGGCGCGCTGCGACACGGCGCCCTCTACGACCTGATCGACCGCGACACCGGTGGCGGCGACGTGCGCGAGCGCACGGTGCGCTGGCTCAGCGAGCGTTTTTCGGTGGACGCCGCGCAGGCGCAGCGTGTGAGCGAGGTGGCCACCGCCCTCTTCGCCCAGGTCGCTGCCGGCGAGGCCAATGAGCGCTTCTCGCAGAAGCTGGCCTGGGCGGCTCGGCTGCACGAGATCGGCACCCACATCTCGCACGATCGCTCCTACCACCACGGCGCCTACATCCTGGACAACGTGGACGCCTCGGGCTTCTCGTTCCCCGAACTGCACCGCATGAGCCAGCTGGTGCTGGGTCAGCGGGGCAAGCTGCGCAAGCTCGAAGAACCCCTGCAGGACGAGCTGTTCGCCAAACAGCTGCTGTGTCTGCGGCTGGCGGTCATCCTTTGCCACGCGCGCCGGATGCCCGAACACGAGGCGCTGAAGCTGGGCTACAAGGCCGGCGCGTTCCGGCTGGTGACGCCCGAGGGATGGGCCCGGCGCTTCCCGCAGTCGGCCTGGTTGCTCGGGGAAGAGTTGCTGGCCTGGCAGAAATCGAACTGGAAATTCTCCGCCGACATCCGTTGAAAGAGGCACGGCGACGTGTGCTCTGCGCCACATCGCTGCCCGTTCAACCGATACCATCGCCCCCCAGAGGGCCTTCGGCGGCCTGAAAAACGAAGAAAAACAATGGCTCTGATCGTGGTGGCGGAAGACGACGCCGGAACAATGCGTCTCATCGAGGCGGCCCTGCACCTGCAAGGGCACGAGGTGCTGACAGCCAACAACGGGCAGTCGGCGTGGATGACGATCCGGCAGTACCGGCCGGACCTGGTGGTCAGCGACATCAACATGCCGGGTGTCAACGGCTTTGACCTGCTCAAGGCGGTGCGCGAGCACGGGGCCCTGCAACAGACACCGTTCATTCTGCTGACCTCGCTGCAGGAGCGGCGCGACATGCGCCAAGGCATGACGCTGGGCGCCGACGACTACCTGACCAAACCCGTGCACCCGCGCGAACTGGTCGACGCGGTGGCAGCCCAGCTCAACCGCAAGGCCATGCGCACCGCGGCGCTGGAGCTGCAGGTGAAGGAGGCTGTGAACGAAGCCCTGGACGAACAGGCCTGGACCCTGCAGGAGCAGTACGAACTGCGACTGGCCCACGAGCTGAGCGAACAGTGGCCCGGCGAGACCCAGGGCGACCGCGAGGACTTCCACCCGCAGGCCACCGTGCTGTTCGCCGACATCCGCAACGACCGCGAGTGGGCCCGCGCCCTGGACCCGCAGCAGCTGGCCATGATGCTCAAGCGCTTCTACGAGGGTGGCGGCGACACCGTCCACCTGTTCGGCGCCACCTCGGCCCACTTTGTCGGCGACGGGCTGCTGGCGGTGTTCACCGACCGCACATCCAGAACCACCGCCCACCAGGGCCTGCGCGCGGTCAAGGCTGCTTTCGGCCTGCGCAAGTCGGCCGCGGCCATGCAAGGCTGGGTGCAGCAGCAGTTTCCCGGCGTGGCGCTGCCTCGCTTCGAGGCCGGCATCGCCATCCACAGCGGCCCGGTGGCGATGATGCGGCTGGACGGCCTGCTGGGCGGCGCGGCCCAGGTGCTGCCGGTGGGCGAAACCGTGGTCAACGCACTGGCCATGCAGCGCGCCGCCGTCGGTCCGCACCCGGTGACGCTGTCGATCCCGGTGCTGCGCGCGGTGACTGGGGCGGTGCAGCCGGTCTCGCGCCACTTCGTCACCCTGCCCCAGTGTCCCGAGCCGCTAGAGGTGTGCGCCGTCGACCCCCTGCCGTCGTCCTGACCGATGGCCGCGCGCGACACCCCCACGCCAGCCGAACGCCGCCGCCTCTCGATCGGGCCGGCGCTGATCGCCGCGCTCGTGCTGTCGGCGCTGATCCCGGCGGTGCTGGTGTCCTGGCTGCTCTCGTCCAACAGCTCGCAGTCCATCGACACCCTGGCCGAGAACGCGATCAGCCAGGCCGCGCACCGGGTGGACGTGGGCGCGCTGGCCCACCTGGGCGAGTCGCACACCGTGGTCAACGCGCTGGTGCCGCCGGTTCCCACCAGCGGCGCCGAGGCCGAGCGCACGCGCAACTGGCTGCGCGACCCGGCCGCCTCGAGCTGATGGCCTACGCGCTGACCCAGCAGTCGCCCAATGTGCCCTATCTGTACTACGGCACCACCGATGGCTTCTTCTTCGGGCTCGAACGCGAGGAAGGCCGCTTCGTGGTGCGCGAAATCCTGCCCGGTGAAAGCGGCCGGCGCCACTACGAGATCAGCGAGCCGGGCGACCGCAGCCGCCTGGTCAGGACCGAAGACACCGTCTACGACCCGCGCAAGCGCCCCTGGTACCAGCTGGCCGCCAGCACCGGCAAGCGCGTGTTCACCGACGTCTACCGCTCGGCGGTGAAAAGCCAGTTCGACCTGACGCTGGCGCAGCCCATCTTCGACACCGACAACCGCACGCTGCTGGGCGTGATGGCGGTGGACATGAGCCTGGCGCGCCTGACCGAGCTGATCCGCAGCACGCGCATCAGCGAACACGCGGTGACCTACCTGGTCGACGGCCAGGGCCGCATGGTCGCCTCGTCGGTCGACGAGGAACTGAGCGAGCTGGTCAACGGCCGCCACCAGCGCATCACGCCGCTGCAGAGCCGCGAGCCGCTGGTGCGCGAGTCCTACACCCAGCTGTTCGCTCCCGACCGGCAGGGCACGCGGCGCGCGCCGGGGCTGGTGCGGCTGGAGACCGAACGCGACTGGCTGCAGCGCCTGGGCCTGACCAGCAACCGCCTGATCGCGCTGCAGCGCCCCTTCGGCGCCAAGTACGAGCTGGGCTGGCAGCTGGTGGTGGTGGCGCCGGAAGAAGACTTCACGGCGCACGTGCTCCAGGCCCGGCAGTGGGCGCTGCTGGCGATGGCGGCGCTCATCGGTGTCGGCGTGCTGGGGGCCTTTCTGGTCGCCCGGCGCCTGTCGGCCCAGTTCCACCAGCTCAACAAGTCCGCCACCCAGCTGGGCTCCGGCCAGGTGCCGCCGGTGCAGGAGAAGGCACCGTTCCGGGAGGTCCACAACCTCTCGCGCGTGATGCACGACAGCGCGCTCAAGCTGCACGCCTACAACCGCGCCATCAAGCGCAAGAACAAGGCCCTGCGCGACGCCACCCTGCTGCTGGAAGAACGGGTGCGGCTGCGCACCGCCGAACTCGCCGCCTCGCGCGAAGAGGCGCTGGCTGCGGTGCGGGCCAAGGCCGGCTTCCTGGCGGTGATGAGCCACGAGATCCGCACCCCGCTCAACGGCGTGGTCGGCATGAGCCAGCTGCTCACCGACACCGGCCTGACGCCGTCGCAGAAAGAGCTGCTGGGCGTGCTCAAGGTGTCGAGCGAGCAGCTGCTGGCCGTGGTCGACGACATCCTGGACTTCTCCAAGATCGAGTCGGGCAAGCTGGCGCTGGAACACCTGCCGATGGACCTGCACGCGGCCATCCGGGGCGTGTGCGACATCTCCCGGCTGCGCTGTCAGGAAAAGGGGCTGGTGCTGCGCGTCGACCTGCGCCCGGACCTGCCGCGCGCCATCGTCAGCGACATCACGCGCCTGCGCCAGGTGCTGCTGAACCTGCTGTCCAACGCGGTGAAGTTCACCCACCACGGCGAGGTCTGCCTGCGGGCCTGGGTCGAGCAGGCGGGCGAGCCGCTGACCCTGGGCTTCAGCGTCAGCGACACCGGGGTCGGCATCTCGCAGCAGCGGCTGGGCGAGCTCTTCCAGCCCTTCTCGCAGGGCGACACCTCGACCGCGCGCGTCTACGGCGGCACCGGCCTGGGGCTGATGATCTGCCGCCACCTGGTCGAGCGCATGGGTGGCCGCATCCAGGTGAACAGCCAGACCGGCGTGGGCTCGACCTTCTCATTCACCATCCGCGCCCAGCCCGCCCGTCCCGAGGACATCGTGGAGCCCCTGGTGCCCACGCTGCAGCTGGCGCGCAACCCCCACCGCGTGCTGGTGGTGGACGACAACCTGACCAACCTCAAGGTGGCGTCCGCCATGCTCAACCGGCTGGGCTATCCGCACGACCTGCGCGACAACGGCCTGCGCGCGGTCGAGGCGGTGGAGCAGGCCCAGCGCGAACACCAGCCCTACGCCCTGGTGCTGATGGACAGCCACATGCCCGAGATGGACGGCGCCGCGACCACGCGCCAGATCCGCGAGCGCCTGGGGCCAGCCGCCCCCATCGTGCTGGGGGTGTCCGCGTCGAGCCTGCCGAACGACCGCACCCGCTGCCTGGAGGCGGGCATGTCGGACTACCTGGCCAAGCCGCTGGAACTGCACGCGCTGGGCCAGGCGCTGCAGCGCTGGATCGAGCGCGCACCCGCGGCCGCCGACGGCGCCAGCGGCCCCACCGGCCCTGCCCCGACCCGGCCCGCCGCGCCCTGGATCAACACCGAACGCTGGACCATGCTGGGCGAGTTCGACAACGGCGCGGGCAAGGTGCGCGGTGCCATCGTCCAGGACTTCCTGGCCGAACTGGACACGCGCATGAACGACATCCGCCAGGCCATGGCGACGCGCGACCACGAGGCGCTGGGCAATGCCGCGCACCAGCTCAAGGGCGCCGCGCTCAACACCTGCGCGGCGCGGCTGGCGCAGCTGTGCGAGGCACTGGAGACGCGGTCCCTGGCCGAAGACCCCGAGGTCTTTGCCTACGACGGGCTGCTGGACCAGGTGGTGCGGGGCACGCGCGAGGCGCTGGCGACCAACTGACAGCGTTCAGCAGGCCGGTCCGCTCAGACCAGTTCCGGCGTCTGCACCGTGACGATCACGTTCTGCATGTGGCCATTGCGCTCGCGCTGTCGCAGCCACCAGACCGAACCCTTGCGCATGGTGCACTCGCCCTCGGGCAGGTTCAGCAGCTGGGCGATCACCTGCCCCAGCGTAGGCTGGTGCCCGATCACCACCACCGGGCCGCGGCCCTCTGGCCAGCCGACCAGTGACAGCACCGCCGCCGGGTCGGCCCCGGGCAGCAGCTCGTCGCGCACGCGCAGCTTGCGGCCGAGCGCGTGGGCGGTCTGGCGGGCCCGCTCGGCGGGGCTCACATACACCCGGGCGCCGTCCGGCAACTGCCGGTCCAGCCAGGCGGCCATGCGGGCGGCCTGCTTCTCGCCGCGCGGGGTCAGGCGCCGCTCCAGGTCCAGCGGGTCGCCCTGCGCGCCCTGCTCGCCATAGGGGTGGTCCTGGGCTTCGGCGTGGCGCCAGAGGATGAGGTCCATGGGGGTCACTCCTGGGAACGGTGGCCGTAGCGGGCCATCAGCGCCGCCTGGGCCGACAGGCCCGGGCCTTCGATGGTGTCGCTGGCGCGGCGGTAGTCGCCGTCCAGCTGCAGCAGCCAGGCGTCGCTCGTGTCGTGCAGATAGGCCGACAGGCACTCGTCCTTGATGCGCTGGCGCAGCGCCGGGTCGGTCACCGGCCAGGCCAGTTCGACCCGCCGCAGCATGTTGCGGTTCATCCAGTCGGCGCTGGAGAGCCAGAGCTCCTCCTCGTCCCCGAACCGGAAATAGAACACCCGCGAATGCTCCAGCAGGCGACCGATCACCGAGCGCACGCGCACCCGATCGGTCACGCCGGGCACCTGCGCCGGCAGGATGCAGGCGCCGCGCACGATCAGGTCGATCGAGGCACCGCGCAGCGACGCGATCGCCAGCGCGCGTGCCATGGGTTCGTCGGTCAGGGCGTTCATCTTGAGGATGATGCGCGCATCCTGGCCGGACTGGGCCGCCACCCCTGCCCGCTCGACCCGCTCCAGCATGGCCTTGTGCAGGTGGAAGGGCGCGATCAGGGCGGTCTTCAGGCGTGGCAGGCGGCTCTGGCTGGCCAGGTGCAGGAACACCTGCTCCATGTCCGCCGTGAGCGACTTGTCTGCGGTCAGGTAGCTCAGGTCGGTGTACAGGCGCGCCGTGCCGGGGTTGTAGTTGCCGGTGGAGAGGTGGCCGTAGCGGCGCAGCGCCCCGCCCTCGCGGCGCGTCACCAGCAGCATCTTGGCGTGGGTCTTGAGACCCACCACGCCGTACACCACCTGGGCGCCCACCGACTCCAGCCGCTCGGCGTAGTTGATGTTGGCCTCTTCGTCGAAGCGCGCCTTGAGTTCGACCACCGCGGTCACTTCCTTGCCGCGCCGCACCGCCTCGCGCAGCAGCTCGATCATCTCGGCCTTGCTGCCGGTGCGGTAGATGGTCTGCTTGATGGCCAGCACGTCGGGGTCGTTGACCGCCTCGCGCAGGAAGGCCAGCACCGCGTCGAAGCTCTCGTAGGGCTGGTGGATCAGCACGTCGCCCTGCTGCATGCGCTCGAAGAAGGACTGGCCCGGCACCAGCTGGGCCGGCCAGCCCGGCGAATGCTGCTCGAAGCGCAGCGCGGGCTGCTCGACCTGGTCGATCAGCTGGTTCAGGCGCACCAGGTTCACCGGCCCGGGCACGCGGAACAGCGCCTGCGGCGGCAAGGCAAACTGCTCCAGCAGGAAGCTGGAGAGGAACTCGGAACAGCCCGCCGACACCTCCAGCCGCAGCGCCTCGCCGTAGTGGCGGTGCTGCAGGCCGACGCGCAGGGCGGTGCGCAGGTTCTTCACCTCTTCTTCGTCGACGGCCAGGTCGGAGTGCCGCGTGACGCGGAACTGCGAAAACTCCGTCACCTGCCGGCCGGGAAACAGGTCGTCCAGGTGCGAGCGGATCAGGCTGGAGATGGAGACAAAGACCGTCTTCTTCGAACCCTTGGGACCGGGCAGGCGCACGTAACGCGGCAGCACGCGCGGCACCTTGACGATGGCCACCTCGTTTTCGCGGCCGAAAGCGTCGCGCCCCTTGAGGCGCACGATGAAGTTGAGCGACTTGTTGGCCACCTGCGGGAACGGGTGCGCCGGATCAAGGCCCACCGGCATCAGCAGCGGCTGCACCTCACGCTCGAAGAAAGCCTTGACCCAACGGCGCTGGGCGGCATCGCGCTCGCCATGCGAGACCAGCTCGACGCCCTGCTTCTGCAGCAGCGGCAGCAGCTCGTCGTTGTAGATGGCGTACTGCTGCGCCACCAGCTCGTGCAGTTTGGTACTCAGGCGCACATAGCCGTCCGCCGTCTGCGGGCCGCGCTGTTCGTTGGCATTGAAGGCGGCCAGATGCGGCGCCATGCGCACCTCGAAGAACTCGTCGAGGTTGCTGGAGACGATGCACAGGTAGCGCAGGCGCTCCAGCAGCGGCACCTGCTCGCGCCGCGCCCAGTCCAGCACGCGTTCGTTGAAAGCCAGGATGCTGTGGTCCCGGTCGAGAAAGGTCAGGCTGGGGGTGGGCGGGTTCATCGGTGACGATTATTCGACCAGCCGATGACGTTTGTGTGACAGTGCGGCGCGGCGCTGACCGGGCAAGCGCACCAGGTGCGAGAGGAACAGCTCGGCCACCCGCCCCCACCCGAAGTCCAGCGCGCGCTGGCGGGCCTGGTGGCGGCGCACGCGCAGTGCCTGCGACCAGGCCTCGCGCAGGTCGCTGTGCATCGCGCCCGCGGGGGATTCGCCGATCACCTCCAGCGGGCCGTCCACCGGGTAGGCGGCCACGGGCAGGCCGGTGGCCATGGCTTCGAGCATCACCAGGCCGAAGGTCTCGTGCAGGCTGGGGAACACGAACACGTCGGCCGCGGCGTACACCTCGGCCAGCTCGCGCCGCGCCAGCAGGCCCACCCAGTGCACGCCGGGGTAGCGGTCGCGCAGGGCCTGCTCCAGCGGCCCCACGCCACACACCACCTTGCTGCCGGGAATGTCCAGGTCCAGAAAGGCCTGGATGTTCTTTTCGTGCGAGAGGCGGCCCACAAACAGACTCACCGGCCGCGCCAGATGGCCGAGCCCGGGGCATTCGCGCGGCTCGGGGTGGAAGGCAAACAGCTGGGTGTCCACACCATGGGTCCAGTCGCGCAGGTTGGCAAAGCCCCGCTGCTCCAGCAGGCGGCGCACCCCGGCGGTGGGCACCATCACCCCCCGGCTGGGCCGGTGGAAGCGCCGCAGCAGCGCGTAGCCCCAGGAGGTCGGCACCCCCAGCGCGAGTTGCAGCATCTCGGGAAAGCGGGTGTGGAAGGCGGTGGTGAAGGGCCAGCCGCGGCGCAGGCAGTGGCGGCGCGCGGCCCAGCCCAGCGGGCCTTCGGTGGCGATGTGGATGGCGTCGGGCTGGGCCTCGTCCATCAGCCGGCGCAGCCGCGCACCCGGGAACAGCGCGAGGTCGATACCCGCGTAACCGGGACACGGCCGCGTGCGGAACTGGCCCGGGTGGATCACCGTCAGCTCGTGCCCGGCGCCCTGCAGGTGGCGGACCAGCTCCACCAGCGTGGTGACCACGCCGTTGACCTGGGGCTGCCAGGCGTCGGTCACCAGCAGGATCTTCATGCGGGCGCCAAAACCCCCGGGACCGCCTGGGGCTCCTTCAGCGGCAGGGTCAGGCCGCCGTGCCCCATCGGGTGCCAGTGCACCAGTTCCAGCCGGCCGTCCTGGTGCTCGACCAGGGCCGAGAGGCTCTCCACCCAGTCGCCGTCGTTGGCGTAGAGCGTGCCGTCGATCGTGCGCATCTCGGGGCGGTGGATATGGCCGCAAACCACGCCGTGGTAGCCGCGCTCGCGCGCCTCGGCCGCCACGGCGCGCTCAAAGTCGTTCACATGGCTGACCGCGCGCTTGACCTTGTGCTTGAGGTACTGAGAGAGCGACCAGTACGGCAGGCCCAGCTTGTGGCGGATGCGGTTGAAGTGGCGGTTGAGTTCAAGCGTCACGCCATAGGCCCAGTCGCCCACGTGGGCGAGCCACTTGGCGCACTGGATCACGCCGTCGAAGTGGTCGCCGTGGATCACCCAGAGGTTGCGGCCGTCGGCGGTGGTGTGCACCGCCTCGTTGGCCACCTCGATGCCGCCGAAGTGCATGCCATCGAACTGGCGCGCGAACTCGTCGTGGTTGCCCGGCACGAACACCACGCGGCAGCCCTTGCGAGCGCGGCGCAGCAGCTTCTGCACCACGTCGTTGTGCGACTGCGGCCAGAACCAGCGCCGCCGCATCTGCCAGCCATCGACGATGTCCCCCACCAGGTACAGCGTGTCGCTGGGGTGGTGCTTGAGAAAGTCGAGCAGCGCGTCAGCCTGACAACCGGGCGTGCCCAGATGAATGTCAGAAATGAACACCGCCCGAAGCGAAGACGCAACCGGAGCAGAGGCTTCTTCCAGTGGAGCCGTGGAACCGGCTATGCCGGGCCACAGGCTCCGCCCCCCTGGGGGGGTGACGCCGAAGGCGGCGCGGGGGGGAGCCATTTCAGACTCCGAAGTGGCGCCGGTACCGCGCCGGCATCTCGGCGATGCGCATGATCATCGGCAGGTCGGCGGCGTTGAAATCAGGGTCCCAGGCCGGCGGGCCCATGACCTTGGCACCCAGGCGCAGATAGCCCTTGATCAGCGCCGGAGGGTCGACCTCCAGGGAGCTGTCCAGCCGCTCCACCGGCAGCGGCAGCCGGGGTCGCACGTGGCAGTCGATCGGGGCCATGTGCTTGTCCTTGACCTGGCGCCAGATGCTCGCCGCCGCGTGGCCGCCGCCGATCATGCCGTGCGGGCCTTCGTACTGCATGGGAATGCTGGCGCAGCCGATCATGGTGTCCAGCCGGTTGCGCTGCATGAAGGCTGCGAGCGCGCCCCACAGGGCCATGATCACGCCACCCTGGCGGTGGTCGCGGTGCACGCAGCTGCGGCCCAGCTCCACCATGCTCTCGCGCAGCGGGCGCAGGCGCACCAGATCGAACTCGGTGTCGCTGTAGGTGCTGCCAGCGCGCTTGGCCTGCTGGGGGGTCAGCACGCGGTAGGTGCCGATCACCTTGCGCGTGGCGCCGTCGCGCACCAGCAGGTGCTCGCAGTAGTCGTCGAAAAGATCAACGTCGTGGCCTGGCACGGCATTGGAGAGAATGGCCCCCATCTCGCCGGCAAACACCTCGTACCTCAGGCGCTGCGCCTCACGAACCTCGTCCAGGTGCCGCGCCCAGCCGACGTCGATGCCGGCCGGTGCCTGGACCACCGCACCGGGGACCACCACCGCAGCGGGCGCGTCCGTGCGGGGGTGAAGTGACCTCCGGAAGTCGGGCAGCGGCGACAGGTCCAGCGTCGGGGTGGGCAGTTCTCGCATGGTGGGCTCCTGGGTGAGGATGGCGTCCACAACGGACGCTGGGTGGATGGATCGGTTGCTCATGGCCACGATGCTCCGGCCCCGCCATGTCCCTCCCGTGGCAGCCCGATGAAACTTTTTTGACGCTGCAGGCCTGCCCCACAAACTGCCGCACAACCGTCATGAAACTTTCACAGCCTCCGCACAGACTGCACGCGTTTTCCATCAACCCACGCGGAACCGACATGAGCCACAAAACCGAATCGCACTTCAACAACGAAGCGTCGAACACATCCAGCAACCCGGCCTTCGAACAAGTCCTGGAAACCCGCCTGAGCCGCCGCAGTCTGTTCCGCGGCGCGGGGCTGGCGGGTGCCGCCGTGGGCGCCGCGTCTGTCACTGGCTGCGCCACCACCATGGGCAGCGGCAGCGCCACCCAGCTGGACCGCCTGGGCTTCAAGGCCGTGCCCAAGAGCCTGGCCGACAAGGTGATCGTTCCCGAGGGCTACACCGCCCAGGTGATCTACGCCCTGGGCGACCCGCTGGCCGCCGGCGTGGCCCCGTTCAAGAACGACGGCACCGACACCCAGTTCGAACTGCGCGCCGGTGACCACCACGATGGCATGGAGTGGTTCGGCCTGGACGCCTCGGGCAAGCCCTCGGCCAGCTACAACAGCCGCGGCATCCTGGGCGTGAACCACGAAGCCACCACCGACGAGAAGCTGGCCTCCTTCTTCATCCACGCCAACGGCGGCACCGCCACCCTGCCCCGCCCGGCCGCCGAGATCGACAAGGAACTCGCCATCCACGGCCTGTCCTTCGTCGAGGTGCAGACCGACGGCAAGCGCTGGGCCCACAAGGCCGCCTCGCCGTTCAACCGCCGCATCACCACCATGACGCCGGCCGTCGTGCACGGCCCGGCCCGTGGCAGCGAGCACCTGGTCACCAAATACAGCCCCGACGCCACCGCCTGCCGCGGCACCATCAACAACTGCGGCACCGGCAAGACCCCCTGGGGCACCTTCGTCAGCGGTGAAGAGAACTGGTTCGGCTACTTCTTCCGCGACGCCAAGGACGACGACGCGCGCAAGAAGGACAAGCAGGTGCAGGCCCTCAAGCGCTACGGCCGCAACGCCGGCGCCGCCAGCCGCCATGGCTGGGAGAGCGGCGGCAGCGACGACCGCTTCGTGCGCTGGAACAACAGCGCCATCGGCGCCTCGGCCAAGGACGACTACCGCAACGAGATGAACACCTTCGGCTATGTGGTCGAGGTGGACGCCTACGACACCGCCGCCCCGATGCGCAAGCGCACCGGCCTGGGCCGTTTCGCGCACGAGAGCGTGGCCTTTGCCAAGCCGGTGGCCGGCCAGCCCATCGTGGCCTACATGGGCGACGACGCCCGCGGCGAGTACATCTACAAGTTCGTCTCCGACGCCAAGTGGGACCCCAAGGACGCCCAGCCGGCCAACCGCCTGGCCGCCGGTGACAAGTACCTGGACAAGGGCACCCTGTTCGCCGCCCGCTTCAAGGGCGACGGCACCGGGCAGTGGCTGGAGCTGTCGATGAACAACCCGCAGATCGCCAACAGCTCCTACTTCGAGTTCAAGAGCAACGCCGACGTGGCGATCTTCACCCGCCTGGCCGCCGACGCCGCGGGCGCCACCAAGATGGACCGCCCGGAATGGAACGGGGTGCACCCGCGCACCGGCGAGGTCTACTTCACGCTGACCAACAACAGCGCCCGCACCGCCGCTACCGCCGACGCAGCCAACCCGCGCGTCTACACCGACCTGAAGGCCGGCAAGGAGCAAAAGGGCAACGTGCACGGCCACATCGCGCGCCTGGCCGACGCCTCGCCCACCGGCCTGACGTTCAAGTGGGACATCTATGTGTTCGGTGCCGAGGCCGACGCCGACAAGGCCAGCGTCAACCTGTCCAGCCTGACCGACGAGAACGACATGTCCGCGCCCGATGGCCTGGTGTTCAGCCCCGCCACCGGCATCTGCTGGATCCAGACCGACGACGGCGCCTACACCGACAAGACCAACTGCATGATGCTGGCCGCCATCCCCGGCAAGCAGGGCGATGGCGCTGCCCGCACCCTCAAGCACGGCGACCGGGAAGTCACCACCTACGTGGGCAAGACCCCGACGCCGTCGACGCTGGCACGCTTCCTGGTCGGCCCCAAGGACTGCGAGATCACCGGCTGGTGCGAGACCGCCGACGGCCGCGCGGTGTTCATCAACATCCAGCACCCGGGCGAAGGCACCAAGATGGCCGACGTGACCGATCCGTCGAAGTACACCAGCCAGTGGCCCGCCAACGCCGGCTACGGTGCTGGCCAGCGTCCGCGCTCGGCCACCATCGTCATCACCAAGAACGACGGCGGCGTCATCGGCAGCTGATGGGAAGCACCATGAACGGCGACACCGGGCTCCGGACGGACCAGCAGATCGCACAGCTGCGCGAAGACCTGCTCGACTCGATGGACGAGGAGTTCGAGCTGGAGATGGAGGACCGGCTGGGCGAGGACGCGCAGCGCCCCGGCGCCAGCGCCTCCAGCCGCATCAGCTACTTCCGGGAGCTGTTCCGGCTGCAGGGTGAGCTGGTCAAGCTGCAGGACTGGGTGGTCGCGACCGGGCACCGGGTCGTGATCATCTTCGAGGGCCGCGACGCCGCGGGCAAGGGCGGCGTGATCAAGCGCATCACCCAGCGGCTGAACCCGCGGGTCTGCCGCGTGGTCGCGCTGCCCGCGCCCAACGACCGCGAACGCACGCAGTGGTACTTCCAGCGCTACGTGACGCACCTGCCCGCGGGTGGCGAGATCGTGCTGCTGGACCGCAGCTGGTACAACCGCGCCGGCGTCGAGAAGGTGATGGGCTTCTGCAGCGACGAGCAGTACGAGGCCTTCTTCCGCGACGTGCCTGAGTTCGAAAAGATGCTGGTGCGCAACGGCATCCAGCTCATCAAGTACTGGTTCTCGATTTCCGACGAGGAGCAGCACCTGCGCTTCATGGGCCGCATCCACGACCCGCTCAAGCAGTGGAAGCTCAGCCCGATGGACCTCGAATCGCGCCGCCGCTGGGAGCTCTATACCAAGGCCAAGGAAGTGATGCTGGAGCGAACCCACATCCCCGAATCGCCCTGGTGGGTGGTGCAGGCGGACGACAAGAAGAAGGCGCGCCTGAACTGCATCCACCACCTGCTGAGCCAGATGCCGTACCACGAGATCGAGCGCCCGGCCATCGTGCTGCCTCAGCGCGAGCGGCACGAGGACTACCGGCGCCAGGCGGTGCCGGAACAGATGGTGGTGCCGGCCATCTACTGAAGCAACGACTTCACGCCGCGACCAGCGGCGTGTTTTTGCCCCAACATTTCAACTATAATTGAAATATGGAATCAATCACACCCGCAGAGCAGCAAGCCCTGAGTGCCCTCACCGCCCTCTCCCAAGTGGTGCGCCTGCGCGCCTTCCGCGAACTGGTGGTGGCCGGCCCGGCCGGCATGACGCCGGGCGCCATCGCCGAGCGCCTGGACGTCGCGCCCAGCTCGCTGTCCTTTCACCTCAAGGAACTCGTGCACGCCGACCTGGTGAGCGCCGAACCGCAGGGCCGAAACCTCATCTACCGCGCCCACTTCGACCGCATGAACGCCCTGCTCGGCTATCTGACCGAGCACTGCTGCGGCGGGCAAGCGTGCGAGGTGGCGCCTTCGGCCTGCAGCGACTGCGGAGACCCCACATGAACCTCGCCGACGCGCTGAACCTCGGCTGCGCCTGCCAGACGCTGGAGACGCCGCGCCTGCGCGAGCAACTGGAAATCGAACCCTCGCTGGCCGGCCTGACCGCGCGCCTGGCCCAGAGCCACCCGCACCTGTTCTCGCGCACAGCGGTGTTCCTCGATGCTGGGGTGATGGAGCAGATCACCGACGCGGTGGCCGCACTGGAACGTGTGATCGCCCTGCCCGCCTGGCAGCAGCAGGCGCTGGACCGCGCGCCACCCATCGCCCGCCTGGACCACTGCCCCGCCGGTGTCTTCATGGGCTACGACTTCCACCTGGCCGACGACGGGCCACGCCTGATCGAGATCAACAGCAACGCCGGCGGCGCCTTGCTCAACGCTGCCCTGGCGCGGGCGCACCGCGCCTGCTGCGAATCGTTCCAGCAGGTGTTCGACCCGCGGGACCGGCTGCGCCACCTCGACGAGGCCTTCGTCGCCATGTTCCGCGCCGAATGGCAGGCGCAGCGCGGCGATGCGCCGCTGCGCAACATCCTGATCGTCGACGACGCGCCCGAGGCCCAGTACCTGGCGCCGGAGTTCCAGATGGCGCGCGCGCTGTTCGCCGCGCACGGCCTCACCGCCGTGGTGGCCGACCCGCGCGAACTGCAGTGGCAGGGCGGCGCGCTCTGGCACCCGGCCCTGCCCGCCGGCACGCCGGTGGACCTGGTCTACAACCGGCTGACCGACTTCTACCTGCAGGACGGTGACCACGAGGCGCTGCAGCAGGCCTACCTTGCGGGCGCTGCGGTGGTCACGCCGCATCCCCGCACCCACGCGCTCTACGCCGACAAGCGCAACCTGATCGCGCTGTCCGACACCGCGCTGCCTGAACGCTGGGGCGTGAGCGACGCGGACCGTGCCCTGCTGCGCCGGGTCGTGCCTGCGACGCAGCGCGTCACGGCGGACAACGCCGATGCCCTCTGGGCGCAACGGCGCGCACTGTTCTTCAAACCGGCCGCCGGCTTCGGCGCCCGCGCCGCCTACCGCGGCGACAAGCTCACCCGGCGCGTGTGGGCCGAGATCCTGGCCGGGGACTACGTCGCCCAGACCACCGTGCCGCCCAGCGAGCGACTGGTGCGGGTGGACCAGGACACCGTGCGGCTCAAGCTCGACCTACGGGCCTACACCTACCGCGGCCAGGTGCAGCTGCTGGCTGCCCGCACCTGGGCCGGCCAGACCACCAACTTCCGCACCGAGGGAGGCGGCTTTTCGCCGGTGGTGGTGCTGCCCGCTGCGGCGGACCTGACCGCGCAGCCCATTGTGACCGCCACATGACAAGGCCGGTGTTTTCATCGGTTTGTCACAGACTGCCGGGACAATTCGAGTTTTATTGAAACATCTGAATCAGAGCAACAAGATGAAAGTCGGTATCAACGGAATGGGCCGCATGGGCCGCCTGGCCCTGCGCGCCGCGTTTGGCGCCATCGAACGCGAAGCCATCGACCCGCGCAGCGGCAACCGCCTGGAGGTGGTGCACCTCAATGAAATCAAGGGCGGTGCCGCCGCCACCGCCCACCTGCTGGCCTTTGACACGGTGCAGGGCAAGTGGCGCGCCGACATCGCGGCCGAGGGCGGGGACGCTATCCGCATCAACGACCAGCGCCTGTCGTTCAGCGAACACGCGACCGCCGCCGAGATCCCCTGGGGCGATCTGGGCGTGGATCTGGTGCTGGAATGCACCGGCAAGTTCCTCACGCCCGAGACACTGCAAGGCCACCTGGACCGCGGCGCCAAACGCGTGATCGTGGCCGCGCCGGTGAAGGTGGGCGATGTGCTGAACATCGTGGTCGGCGTCAACGAGCACCTCTACAACCCGGCGCGCGACCGCATCGTCACCGCCGCCAGCTGCACCACCAACTGCCTGGCCCCGGTGGTCAAGGTGGTGCACGAGGCCATCGGCATCAAGCACGGCCAGATCACCACGCTGCACAACCCGACCAATACCAACCTGGTGGTGGACGCGCCACACAAGGACCTGCGCCGTGCGCGGAGCGCCATGGTCAACCTGGCGCCCACGACCACCGGCAGCGCCACCGCCATCGCGTTGATCTACCCCGAACTCAAGGGCAAGCTCAACGGCCACGCGGTGCGCGTGCCGGCGCTCAACGCCTCGCTGACCGACTGCGTGTTCGAACTCAAACGCGCGACCACGGCCGACGAAGTGAACGCCCTGTTCGAGGCCGCCGCCAAGGGCTCGCTGGCCGGCATCCTGGGCTACGAGAACCGCCCGCTGGTGAGCGCCGATTACGCCCGCGACACGCGCAGCTCCATCGTCGATGGGCTCTCGACCATGGTGACCGACGGCACGCTGCTCAAGGTCTACGCCTGGTACGACAACGAGATGGGCTACGCCACGCGCATGGTCGACCTCGCTTGCCACTTGCAGAAGACCGGCATCTGATGAACGCCCCGACGTCCACCGCCAGCCACGCGGTGCGCAACTACGCCATCGTCACCGCCGCCTACTGGGGCTTCACGCTCACCGACGGTGCGCTGCGCATGCTGGTGCTGCTGCACTTCTACAAGCTGGGCTATTCACCGTTCACGCTGGCGTTCCTGTTCCTGCTGTACGAAGCGGCTGGCGTGCTGGCCAACCTGATCGGCGGCTGGCTGGCCACGCGCCACGGCATCCAGCGCATGCTGACCGTGGGCCTGGTCACGCAGATCACCGGTTTCACCCTGCTGTCGATGCTCGACCCCACCTGGACGGCGGCGATGTCGGTGGCCTGGGTGGTGGTGTCACAGGGCATCTGCGGCGTGGCCAAGGACCTGACCAAGACCGCCAGCAAGTCGGCCATCAAGGTCACGCAGGCGCAGGCCAAGGCCGAGGACGGCGGCAACAACCAGCTCTTCAAGTGGGTGGCCTGGTTCACCGGCAGCAAGAACGCCATGAAGGGCTTTGGCTTCTTCCTCGGTGGTGTGCTGCTGCAGGCGCTGGGCTTCCAGCAGTCGCTCTGGGCCATGGCCGGCCTGCTGGTGCTGGTGCTGGCGGGCGTGGTGCTGTCGGTGCCGCCGATGATGGGCAAGGCCAAGGCGTCCAAATCCGCGAAAGAGCTGTTTGCCAAGAACTCCGGGATCAACGGCCTGGCCGCCGCACGCGTGGCGCTGTTCGGCGCTCGCGACGTGTGGTTCGTGGTCGGCGTGCCGGTGTTCCTCTACTCGCAGGGCTGGACCTTCACCATGGTCGGCGGCTTCCTGGCGGCCTGGACCATCGGCTACGGCCTGGTGCAGGCGCTGGCGCCCAACCTGGTCAAACGCAGCCCCGATGGACTGACCAGCGAAGTGCCGGCCGCGCGCTGGTGGTCGCTGGCGCTGGCACTGATTCCGGTGGGCATCGCGGCGGCCGTGTGGCTGCAGGTGGCGAACCTGCAGTGGTGGGTGGTCGGCGGCCTGGGCCTGTTCGGCTTCGCCTTTGCCGTCAACTCTTCGGTGCACTCCTACCTGATCCTGGCCTACGCCGGCAGCGAGAAAGCCGCCGAAGACGTGGGCTTCTATTACGCCGCCAACGCGCTGGGCCGCTTCTTCGGCACGCTGATGTCGGGCCTGCTCTACCAGTGGGGTGGCCTGCTGTACGCCCTGGCCGGCTCGGCGCTGATGCTGCTGGCCTGCTGGCTGCTGACGCTGGCCCTGCCCACGCGCCTGGCGCTGCCAGCCGCCGTCGCCACGCCCTCCACCTGAACACCCCTCCACTCCTGAAAAGGACGCCTTCATGAACGCCCCCAAGGTCTACAACGTGCTGTTTCTGTGCACCGGCAACTCGGCGCGCAGCATCATGGCCGAAGCCATCCTCAACGCGCAGTCGGCCGGGCGCTTTCGCGCCTACAGCGCAGGCAGCCACGCCGTGGGCACGGTGAACCCGCGTGCCATCGAGCTGCTGCAGCGCAACCACTTTCGCACCGGTGAGCTGCGCAGCAAGAGCTGGGACGAATTCGCCACGCCCGACGCGCCGGTGATGGACTTCGTCTTCACCGTCTGCGACCAGGCCGCCGCCGAGATCTGCCCGGTCTGGCCAGGCCAGCCGATCTCGGCCCACTGGGGCGTGGCCGATCCGGCCGCCGTGACCGGCGATGACGAGAAGGCCCACCGCGCATTCAACGACGCCTTCAGCGTGCTCTCGCGCCGCATCTCGCTCTTCATGTGCCTGCCCATCGAGAAGCTCAGCCGCCTGGCGCTGACCCAGGAAGTCCAGCAGATCGGGAAGGACCAGCCGGCCACCGTCTGATACCGTCACCCCATGGGACTCTTTGAACGCTACCTCACGGTCTGGGTCGGCCTGGGCATCTTGGCCGGCGTGGGTCTGGGCCTGCTCACCCCCGCGGGCTTCGCCGCCATCGCCGCTGTCGAGTTCGCGCACGTCAACCTGATCGTCGCTGTACTCATCTGGGTGATGATCTATCCGATGATGATCCAGATCGACTTCGCCGCCGTGCGCGATGTCGGCAAACGGCCGCAGGGCCTCGTGCTCACCGTGGTCATCAACTGGCTCATCAAGCCCTTCACCATGGCGGCGCTGGGCGTGCTGTTCTTCCGCTACCTGTTCGCCGGCTGGGTCGACCCACAATCGGCCAGCGAGTACATCGCCGGGATGATCCTGCTGGGCGTGGCGCCCTGCACCGCGATGGTGTTCGTGTGGAGCCAGCTCACCAAGGGCGACCCCAACTACACGCTGGTGCAGGTGTCGGTGAACGACCTCATCATGGTGGTCGCCTTCGCCCCCATCGCCGCCTTTCTGTTGGGCGTGACCGATCTCACCGTGCCGTGGCAGACCCTGCTGCTGTCCACCCTGCTCTATGTGGTGCTGCCGCTGGTGGCCGGCGTGCTGACCCGGCGCTGGTGGCTGGCGCGCGGAGGCGAAGCGGCTGTGGCCGGTTTCGTGAAGCAACTCAAACCATGGTCCGTGGTAGGCCTGATCGCCACCGTGGTGCTGCTCTTTGGCTTCCAGGCCGAGACCATCGTCGCCCAGCCCGCAGTGATTGGACTGATCGCCATCCCGCTGCTGATACAGACCTACGGCATCTTTGCCATCGGTTACCTGGGCGCGCGCTGGCTGAAATTGCCGCACAACATCGCCGCGCCGGCCTGTCTGATCGGCACCTCCAACTTCTTCGAACTGGCGGTCGCGGTGGCCATTTCCCTCTTCGGTCTGCACTCGGGCGCGGCCCTGGCCACGGTGGTCGGCGTGCTGGTGGAGGTGCCGGTGATGCTCTCGCTGGTCGCCTTCCTGAACCGCAGTCAGCACCGCTTCGGAACGGCGCGGGCCACGCCCTCGCACTGACCCCGATCACTACAATCGACCGCAGCGACACGGTCGTCCCCACACGGGGCTCCGCCATGCTGCACCGACCACGCACCAAGGAGCCCCCATGCCCTCTTCACGACTGGCCCTGACCCTGGGCACCGCGACCCTCGTGCTGATGGGCTGCTCCAGCATCTCGCTGGACCAGCCCGCCCCCAAGGCGGATGCCGCTGGCACCGGCAGCAACGTGCGGGTCGTGCGGTCTTACGACAACAGTTTCGACGGCGAAATCAGCGGCACGCCCGCGCTCGACAGCCGCTTCGCCAAGGTGAAGATCGGCATGGAGCTGGAGCAGGTCTACAAGCTCATTGGCGAGCCCGATCAGCTCTACAACCACACCACCGGCAAGAACTGGATACCCTTCTACTTCGGCGCCGACGGCCGGCGCATCGTCACCCACTACCGCGGCGAAGGCTGCCTGACCTACAGCGCGGGCGGCGCGTTCAACGGCAAGAAGCAACTGCTGCGCATGGACGTCGACGCCGCCGGCCAGTGCTACAAGCCCTGATGCCCAGCGCACCATCCGGCGGTCTGCCGGCAGCCCCACTGCGTTTGCAGGTCCACCCCGGCGAACAAGGGCCCGCGGGCCTGGGCGTCTCGGCCTCCTTGGAGCTGGTGGCGTCCGACGACGGGCCGGGCTGGCTGCTGCGCTACCGGCTGGAAGGCGACATCGACGCGCTGGCCCTTCCGCCGCCCGCCGTGGGCGCCGCCGACGGCCTCTGGCGCCACACCTGCCTGGAAGCCTTCATGCAGGACGGCGATGGTCCGAGCTACCACGAGTTCAACCTTTCGCCCTCGGGGCAGTGGGCTGTCTATCGATTCAGCGCCGAGCGCCAGCGGATGCCCGGCGACGCACCACCGCCTGCCGGACCGACGGTCACCACCGAACGCTCCGCCGATTCGCTGGTGCTGCAGGCCTGGCTGCCCGGCGCCCTGCTGCCCGCGCGACCGACCGCCATCGGCCTGACCGCGGTCATCGAAACCCTCGATGGCCGGATCAGCCACTGGGCACTGCACCACCCGCGCGCCGACCGGCCCGACTTCCACCACAGCGCCGGCTGGACCTTCCAACCCGCCCTGCCCCCGCTTCCACCCGCTCCTCCGTCCGCATGAAATTCGGCATCGAACGTTTCCTCGAAGACCCCGTTCTGCGCGCGCCGCTGGCCGGCCGCCGCGTCGCCCTGCTCGCCCACCCGGCCTCGGTCACGCGCGACCTGACCCATTCGCTCGACGCGCTGGCCGCCCTGCCCGATGTGAAGCTCAGCGCCGCCTTCGGCCCGCAGCACGGCCTGCGCGGCGACAAGCAGGACAACATGGTCGAGTCGCCCGACTTCACCGACCCGGTGCTGGGCATCCCGGTGTTCAGCCTGTACGGCGAGGTGCGCCGGCCCACGGACGCCATGATGGACACGTTCGACGTGTTGCTGGTGGACCTGCAGGACTTGGGTTGCCGCATCTACACCTTCATCACCACGCTGCGCTACGTGCTGGAAGCCGCCGCGAAACACGGCAAAGCGGTCTGGGTGCTCGACCGCCCCAACCCCGCCGGCCGCCCGGTGGAAGGCACGCTGCTGCGCGAGGGCTGGGAGAGCTTCGTCGGCGCCGGCCCCATGCCTATGCGCCACGGCATGACCATGGGTGAGCTGGGCCACTGGTTCATCGACCTGCTCCGGCTCGATGTGGAGTACCGGGTCATCACCATGGACGGCTGGCGGCCCGACGAAGGCCCCGGCTTCGGCTGGCCGCAGGAAAGGACCTGGGTCAACCCCAGCCCCAATGCCGCCAACCTCTGGATGGCCCGCGCCTACGCCGGCACCGTGATGCTCGAAGGCACGACGCTCAGCGAAGGCCGCGGCACCACGCGCCCGCTCGAACTGTTCGGCGCCCCCGACATCGACACCACCCGCCTGCTGGCCGACATGCACCGCATCGCGCCGCAATGGCTGGCCGGCTGCCGGCTGCGCGCATGCTGGTTCGAGCCGACCTTCCACAAGCACGTCGGCAAGCTCTGCGCGGGCGTGCAGATCCATGTCGAAGACCCGCAGCACTACGACTACGCCGCGTTCAAACCCTGGCGCCTGCAGGCCCTGGCCTTCAAAGCAGTGCGCGAACAGGCCTTCGACTACCCGCTCTGGCGCGATTTCCCCTACGAGTACGAGCGCGACCGCCTGGCGATCGACCTCATCAACGGAGGGCCGGCACTGCGCGAGTGGGTGGACGACATGAACGCAACGGCCGGTGACCTGGAAGCCGTCGCCGCGCCCGATGAAGCGGCCTGGATCGAAACCCGCCGGCCGTTCCTGCTCTACTGAGCGAAAAGGCTGTCTGCGCCGCGGCGTGCAGCAGCCGGAGCCTGCCTAGCGCGGCGCCAACACCGCCTTGGTCACGGACCCCATGTCGTACTGAACGACCTGCCGGACCCACGAAGCCCGGGTCGTCCGCAGCTTCTCGGCCACCTGGGGCTGGCCCGAATGGAAGCGCTGCGCCACCTGCAGCGACACCAGACCCCGACCATCCGGACTCTTCACGTAGCGAAAGACGTTGAACTCCATGATGTCCTGCCCGTCGGTCCAGGTGAGAAAGTCGATGGTGGCATCGGTCTTCGCCTCGTTGCTCATCACGCTCGTGCGGGCCTGGGGATTGGCCTTCATGACCACCTGTTCAAGCCGCAGGGCAGCTGCCACCGGGTCGTTGTCCAGAAACGGCATCTGCTGGTATCGAAGGCCGACCAGCCGGGTCCAGTTGTTCAGGTTCTCCGTCGGGCGCACAAATTCCACCAGCCGGTCACCATTTGACGGTGCACCGACAAACTGCTGCGTGTAGTCCTCACCGTCAAACCGAAACCCCGAGGGCTGCGCCCACAGCGCCGCACAGGGCAGCACACACAACAAGCCAACAACCGACCTTCTTTTCATCCTCGCCCCCCTCAAAAAGCCGCCCCACCGTGCGCAAAGCCTGCGGCGCGCCGCACACGTCGTTTTGTGTTCAGTCGGCGCCCAGCCACTTCTGCATGAACTGCGCCGTGCCCATCGCCGGGTCCAGCTGGTAGCCCTCGTAGCCGATGCGCCGGTAGAGCTTGACCGCCGGCGCGTTGCCCGAGAGCACCTCCAGTGTCATCTTCACCGCGCCACGTTCCACCGCGATGCGCTCGGCCTCGGCCAGCATGGCCTCGGCAATGCCGCGCCCACGGTGGCTGGCCAGCACGGCCACGTCGTGCACGTTCACCAGCGGCTTGCACTTGAACGACGAAAACCCCTCAATGCAGTTGACCAGGCCCACCGGCTGCTCACCATCGAACGCGAGCACGCTGTAGGCCTGCGGCCGCGCAGCCAGCTCGCGTGCCAGATTGGCCTTGACGAAATCGGACAAGGGCTCGCCGCCACCCGCCGGGTCGCTGGCGTAGGCATCGAGCAGGGCCACCACAGCGGCCGCGTCGGGCGGGTGGCCGTAGTCGGCCTGTCGCACAGAGAACGCCGCCGCCATCAGAGCACCTTCACCGCGGCGACCAGGCGCTCGGCGCAGGCCTTGGCCTGTGCGGCATCGCGCGCCTCGACCATCACGCGCAGCAGCGGCTCGGTGCCGCTGGCACGGATCAGCACGCGCCCCGTCTCGCCCAGTTCGGCCTCGACCGCTTTGGTCTCGGCGGCCAGCGCCGGATTGTTTTTCCAGTCTTCCTGGCCGGGCTGCAGCCGCACATTGATCAGCGTCTGCGGGAACAGGGTCACATCGGCCAGCAGCTGCGCCATGGACTGCCCGCTGCCGGCGCAGGCCTGCATCACCTGCAGCGCCGACACCAGGCCATCGCCCGTGGTGTGCTTGTCCAGCACCAGCAGGTGGCCCGAGCCCTCTCCGCCCAGGATCCAGCCGTGGCGCTCCAGTTCTTCGAGCACATAGCGGTCGCCCACCCGGGCGCGCACGAACTTGACGCCTTTCTTGCGGAATGCAACCTCGACGGCCATGTTGGTCATCAGCGTGCCCACCACGCCGGGCACGTCGATGTCGCGCGCGATGCGGTCCGAGGCAATCAGGTAGAGCAGCTCATCGCCGTTAAACAGACGGCCACTGGCGTCCACCAGTTGCAGCCGGTCGGCGTCGCCATCCAGCGCCACGCCGTAATCGGCGCCGGTCGCCTGCACCGCAGCCACCAGCGCCTGCGGGTGGGTCGCGCCCACCTCGTGGTTGATGTTCAGGCCATCCGGTGCGCAGCCGATGCGCACCACCTCGGCACCGAGCTCGTGGAACACGGCGGGCGCGATCTGGTAGGCCGCGCCGTGGGCCGCGTCCACCACGATCTTCAGGCCCTTGAGCGTCAGATCGTTGGGAAAGGTGCTCTTGCAGAATTCGATGTAGCGCCCGGCGGCGTCGTCCATGCGGCGCGCCTTGCCCAGGTTGCGCGAATCTGCCCAGACCGGATCCTTGTCCAGCTCGGCCTCGACGGCCAGTTCCCATTCGTCCGAGAGCTTGTTGCCCTGCGCGCTGAAGAACTTGATGCCGTTGTCACCGAAGGGGTTGTGGCTGGCGGAAATCACCACGCCCAGGCTCGCACGCTGCGCCCGGGTGAGATAGGCCACGGCGGGCGTGGGCACCGGGCCCAGCAGCACCACATCGACACCCGCCGAGTTGAAACCGGACTCCAGTGCCGACTCCAGCATGTAGCCGGAGATGCGGGTGTCCTTACCGATCAGCACCGTCGGGTGCTCCTCGCTGCGCCGGAGCACACGCCCTACGGCGTGGGCCAGCTTGAGAACGAAGTCGGGGGTGATCGGGGCCTGACCAACGGTGCCACGGATGCCGTCGGTGCCAAAGTATTTGCGCGTCATGCGCGCGATTTTAGGTGCCCTACCGGTGGCTCATCCACGGGAGAGCACGGGCGCATCCATCTGTTGTGCAGCCTGGGCTTGGGACGGTACGCCGCTCTCCATCGCCAGATCTTTAGAACGTTCGCGTGCCATGGCCACCGCCTCGCTCCAGTGGCTGCGTTCGCTTTGCGCCAGCGCCGATCCCACATCGATCTCCCGCAAGGGCGGGAACGACTGGCACATCGCCACCTTGCTGCAGTGCTTGCTCAACAGGAACGACTGCACGTCACCCTGCCCTGCGAAGCGTGTTTGCTCCTTGGCAGCCGCTGCGGCCAAGGAGCTCACTTGCTGATCGCTCATGCCAAGCTGGCCGAGGCGGTCCCCGAGCTGTTCCCTGAAACGCTGGGCCGTCTCGCGCTGCTGCGGCGTGCCTAGGTCGTTTTCGCTGATCAGCTTTTGGAACCAACTGCGGTCAGATGGCTCCTTGAACCGCTCCGAGTTCAAAGCACTGCCCGGCATCGGATCTACTATTTGCTGAATGTCCTTGATGTTGCGAGCGGGCTGCAGACGCCCGTCAAAGAAGCGCTCAATCGGCCCGGTGCGCTGCAGAGCAATCACCTCCCCTTCCGCTCCAACAACTTCCGGCCGATGAATCTCAAAGCCTGCGTGCTTCAAAGCCCCCCAGGTGAAGTCGACGCAGCTGTTGGTGGCGCCGTTGTACTCGCCTTTGAAGTAGCGCCAGTCTTCGTCCACCGCAGCTTCGCCATATTGCTTGAGCCTGGTGTATTGCTCCTCGGTGATTTCCATGGTGCGAGCGAAGGCTGGGCTCTGGTACGCCTTTGTGTCGGTTCGATAACCTTTCCCGGCACCACTGGCTGCACCGTGCTCCTTCGGAGCAAAGCCATAGCTGTTCCCGACCTTGCCGTCAGACACCTCGTACCACATGTGTCCAGCCGCTGACGTGCCATCGGGCCGCCCCTGCATGTCCACCAGCGGTGTGCCTGGCAGTGCCGTGTACACGGTGACTTGGTATGGGCCCGCCATGTGCACTCCTAGCGATCAGGTGCTCGTTCGTAAGCCAGAAACGCCTTGAATCCCTTGAGCTGCGGGATGTCCTTCAAGGTTTCCAGCCTCAGTCGGTAGCGGCCAGGTCCTTGCTCGCCGGGGCTTCCGAACTCAAGCACGTAGGTGGAAGCGTCGGGCGTTCCAGGCGATGCTCCGGAATGTTCGGAGAAGGCCCCGCTAGACACAGCGATGTCATCCTTCAAACTGAACGACTCGAAGCGGCTCGATTCATACCCTTTGGCCACATTCACACGATTCCAGATCTTTACTGGAATTTCGTTCCCGTCTTGCAAGCGATGCAACGTCACACGCACTGACACCGGGTGGGCGTCGATGTGTTGCACCTGACCCATCGCTGGAGCAAACAAGACTCTCAACCCCACAAAATAGCCCGTTGAATGGCTCACCTTGGGTGGCGGCGGCACATCAAACGTCACATCAACTTTGTGCCCAGCCTTGTCGAGCGGCATGGGGATCTTCAGTGGCGCGACCAGCACCCCGGCGTCCGGTACGTCTTGGGCGGCCACGGCCCCCGGACCACCCGCCGAACATCCGGCCAGGGCCAGCGTCAGTCCTGCGACGCACCACCAACGGCTCCATCGTGTGCTAAGGGACAACTGCACCACATCAACTCCTTTGAAGCCGCGCATCAGCGCTCCAGATGCGCCAGCATCGCATCAATCTCCCCGCCAATGCCCGCCAGGCCGGTGTACTCGGCGGGCGGACTCGCCACCTTGTTCCGGTCCGCGTCCGTCTGCCGTGCCAGCGACTCCTGGACGCTGGGCACCGCTTCTGGCAGCTCGATAGGCACCGCCGCGGGCGGCGGCACGGATCGTTCGGATGCCACCACCGGAGAGTCGGTCGCCAGGGTCAGCAGGGGCACGTCGACCTTGGGCAGCAGCCGCTCCTTGAACGCAGTCTCCTTGAAATAGCGGATCTTGTCCGACATCACCGGATGCGCCATGCCCTCCACCAGCAGGATCTGCTTGTCGTCACCCATGGCCTTGAGCTCCTGCGGCAGCATCAGGGCCCGGCGCTCCTCGCTCTCGCTGCGGGTGTAGCTGCTTTCACGCGAGCGGCTGCGGCTCACACTGTCCTTGCGCATGCCGGTGTAACCCAGCATCTCGCTGTATTCGTTGGCATCCTGCTGCTCGCGCGGCGCGAAGATGATGCGCAGCGCGTGGTTGGTCATGATGGTGCGCGCGTTCTCCTTGCCGTAGGTTGACTCCAGCTGCGCCATGCTCTGGATGATGGGCATCAGGCGCAGGTTGTAGCCGGCCATGAAGCTGACCGCACTGGCGATGATGTCGACGCGGCCGATGCTGGTGAACTCGTCCATCAGCAGCAGGCACTGGTGCTTCAGCTCGGGGTTGGCCTGCGGCAGCTCTCGCGTATTCTGGTTGATCAGCTGGCTGAAGAAGAGATTGAGAATCAGCCGGCTCTCGGCCAGCTTGTTGGGCTGGATAGCGACGTAGATGCTCATCTTCTTCTTGCGTACGTCGCGCAGGTCGAAGTCGTTGCCGCTGGTGGCGGCGTCCACCACCGGGTTGAGCCAGGGGTTCAGCGGCTCCTTGAAGGTGCCCATGATGCTGGCGAAGGTCTCGTTGGCCTGCCCGAGTAGTGTGGCGAAGGCGGTGCGCGCACTGGGGCTCAGGTGCGGCCAGGCCGCCAGCTCCGCCAGGTAGGCCTTGAACTCCTGTCCGGGACGACCCGACGCCAGGCGGTAGAGGCCGCCCATGGTCGGCTCCTCAAAAGGCACCCCGTACTGCTCGGCCAGGTAGGCCGCCTGTTCGTAGGCATACAGCGCGAACGCGACGAAGGCGTTCTGCGCCTGGTTGGCCCAGAACGGGTCCTTGTGCAGGTCCGACACCGGGTACAGCATGGCCGCGATGCTCTGCACGTCGCTGATGCGGAACGCCGGATCGCGCGAGACGTAGGACAGCGGGTTCCAGCGGTGCGTGCGCCGGTTTTCAGCGAACGGGTTGAACAGATAGACCGACTGCCCGTAGAGCGCCCGGAAGCCGCTGGTGAGCTCGAAGTTCTCCTGCTTGATGTCCAGCACCACCACCGAGCCCTGGTAGCTCAGCAGGTTGGGAATGACGATACCCACGCCCTTGCCCGAGCGCGTGGGCGCAGCCAGCAGCGCGAACTGCTGGCCATTGAAGTAGACAAACTGCCCGTCCTTCTTGCCCACCACCAGCGCCGTGTCCTCGGCCCGGAGCATCTTGCGCGACCGCAGGTCGGCCATGGTGGCGAAGCGGGCCTCGCCGTAGAGGCTCGGCTTCCTGCGCAACAACACGGCAAGCACCAGCGCGGCCAGCGCCAGCAAGGGCACGCCGAATCCCACCAGGCCACTGCTCTTGATGACCGGGCCATGCTTGGGCGCATCGGCGTAGGCGGCCAGGTAGCGCCAGTAGTCGAACGCGCCGACACCCTCCAGCGGCAGGCCCAGGCGCCAGGCCATCAGCCACCCGCTGAGATAGGTTCCCGCCACCAGTGCCAACACCAGCAGCACCAGCACGCCCCAGCCGAGGAAACGCCTCATTGCCGGACCTTGGCGCCCTTGACTTCGCCCAGGCGCGCCATCTGCTCCTTGTAGCGCCGCAGCTGGTCGCGGGCCCACTCGTACCGGCACAGCTCGACCGAGGCGGGCAGCGCCTTGACGGGCACTGCCTGTTCACGGGACTGCGTCGCGCAACGCGCATCGCGGTACTCGCGCCATCGGCTGTGGTCCAGGTCCTGGTGGCGCGCATAGGACTGCGCATAGCTCTTGCCGTGCTCGACCTGCAGCGACTGCATGCGGCCCGCCCGGTAGTCGCGCACGAGGGTCAGCAGGGCCTTGTCCTGCTCGATGCGCGCGCGGCGGCAGGCCACCAGCTCGGGCGCCCCGCTGTCGCACACCGCATCCACCCGGTCGGGTGCTGCCCCGCGCCGCACCGCCGCCGGCGTGCCGCGCACCCAGCGTCCGCTGGCAGCCACATAGCAGTGGCTCTCCACCTTCGGGCTCCCCGAGGCGCCGGCCACCTTCAACGACACGCAGTTCGGTGCCGAAGGCTGGATCTCGCCTGCGTTGGACACCAGATCAATCTGCGCATAGCGCCCGGTTTTCGGATCGAACTGGTAGAGGCTGTCCACCGGCAGCTTGCCGTCCATGGCGTACAAGCGCGTGACCTTGAAGTCCAGCAGCCCGTCGCCATTGAAGTCCTTGAACTGCAGCCACCCGCTGGCGTCCAGCCGGTCGCGCGGCATCTCGAAGGCGTGCGGAAGCGCCTGCAGCTCCTTGCCGTCCTGCGTCACCACGATGTAGCCCGACCCCACCTCGCCCTCGGCCGCGTCGGCCTTGTCGTCAAACTCGAAGCTGAACGCAAGCTCCGGCGCCTCCGGCCCGACCTTCTGGGTCATGGTGTCGAGACCCTGGACCTGCGGGCGCAGGAAATCCAGGGACAACGGGGCACAGGCCGCCAGGGACAGCAGCAGCGCAAGGCTGCTGGCGCTTCTCAAAACCTTCTTCATGTCCTCACTCCCTTGTTTTCACAGACCTCAGTAGCCGCAGCGCGCAAACACCGTGGTGTCCACAGGTTCGTCCAGCGCATCGTTGCCCCGGCGGCGGGACCACAGCAGCTCGTCCTGCCGCAGTTCGAAGACATAGGTCTCGAGCGTCTTGGGCTTGTCGTAGGGCGGCACATCGACCAGGGCCTGCATGCGCCAGGTGTTGACGCGGCGAGGCTGCACATCGGTCACGAAGTACATGGTGGTCTGGGTGTTCTCCGCCCACTGCTGCAGCTGGCGTTCGTCGATCACCAGCGCCCCCGGGTCGGGCTCCACCGGTTTGCGCCCGAGGTAGGCGGCGCACTTGGCGGCCCCCTCCTCGTTCTTCAGGAACCACAGCCCCCGCATGTCGACCGGGGTGATGCCCGGCGTCGGTGTGGCGGCCTGCGCCGCCATGGCACAGAGCGCGACAAAGGTCGCCGCCAGAACCTGACGATTTTTCATGTTGTCCTCCTTGAATGTCATGACTCCAGCGCAAGCTTGCGCTGGGGATCGAAGTCGATGCCGGTGATGTAGCGCTGGCCGGCGTGGGCCTTGATGTGCACCACAATGTCGATGGTGAGCATCAGCAACCGCTTGATCTCGTCGAAGTCCAGACCAGAGCCCTCGGGTGAAGCCTTCACCATCAGAGCCATCTGGTCCCAGGTCTGGCTCGTGCTGCCGGCGTGGCAACTGGTGATCGAACCCGGGTGGCCTGACGCGCAGTTGCGGATGTAGTAGAACGATTCGTCGCCCCGGATTTCGGCCAGGATGATGCGGTCGGGCTTCATCCGCAGGCAGGCCTCCATGCAGCCCTTGGCCGTGACATTGGCCGTGCCCTGCCCGCCCCGCGAATAGATCAGGTGCACGCGGTTGGGCTGCTCGATGAACAGCTCCCGCGCGTCCTCGATCGTGATGAGCCGCTCGTCTTCCGGTATGTGCGTCACCAGCGACTTCATGAAGGTCGTCTTGCCACTGCCAGTCGCGCCCGACACGACGATGTTCTTCTTGTAGAACACGGCTTTGCTGAAGAAGTCGTGGTAGTTGCGGGACCGCTTGAGAGCCAGCAACTCCTCGTCCATCTCACTGACGCTGTCGGTGCCCTCCAGAATCCGGGCGAAGAAGCCGTCCTCCTGGTACTGGTTCAGCGTCTTGGTGTATCGCGAGGGCAGGCGGATGGTGATCGAGACGTGGTCCGCCGGCACCGCTGGCGGCAGCACGAACTGCGCGCGCTGCCCGGTGGGAAAAGTCAGCGATACCACCGGGTCCACCGCAGTGATGCGCTGCCCGGTCTTGCTCTCGTTGACCACCGTGGTGCAGAACTGGCGCGCACGGTCGAAGGTCAGCCCGGGCACATCGATGCGCTCCCAGCCCTTGACCGTCTCCAGAAACACCTCGCCCGGCCGGTTGATGCAGATCTCGGTGACGCTCGGATCGCTCAGGAACGGGGTTATGCCCAGCACGTGATACTGGTACTCTAGGAACTCCGTCGAGATGTTGGCGATGGTTTCACCGTCTGCCCGTTCCGTCATGTCGAACCCATCGCCCCGCTCAGCGCATCACGCTGGAGAAGTCCACGTCGCGCGACGCAAAGATGTTGATCACCGTACCGTTGAGCACCGTGACCGTTGCCTTGCGGTTGGCCGAGCGGGCCAGCATGTCGGTCGCCACCTTCTTGGCTGTGTTGGCGGTCTGCGACTCCCAGGGGTCGTAGGTCACGATGCCAACCCCCCCGGCACCGGACACGCTGGTGCTGCCTCGCAGGTTGTTCTCGTTGGCGAACTTCTGCCCGGCCGCGTCGATGCCATCGGCCAGCAGGCTGACCAGCATCGCGGCGCCGATGCGCTCGCCCCAGTGACCGTCGTAGTGACCCGGAACGCCCGCACCTCCGAGCGCATCGGTGCCCGCGCTGTCGATGCGCACGTCCAGGCCGGTGGTCGTCAGCACGCGGGTCCACACCACGCCGATGCGGTCGAAGTTCTCGTCGACATACTTGTATTCGCCGGTCACCTTCGAGCCCTTGTCGATCAGCAGGCGGCGGCCGTTGGATGAATAGATCGGCTCGGTCACGATGCACGAAGTCATGCCCGGCAGGGTCGACACGATCTTGGTCTCCAGCGAGCAGCGGATGAAGGTGCCCCGCGTCATCACGAAGTCGGCGCTGGCAAGCACCTCGACGGCACCGCGCTTGACCGCCGAATACTCGTCCTCGAACAGCTGGTTCTTGCGCGCCCCCTTGTCGGTGGCGGGAATCATGTTGTTCTCACTCGCCATGCGCCGCTGCATCAGGTCATCGGCGGGCTTGGGATCGGCCACAGTGCCCTGCTGAGGCATCTCCGCCGGCAGGGGCGGCAGATCGTTCTTGGCCACCACATCCACCGGCGGGGGCGCCAGTTTCAGCACCGGCTTGTCCGGCACCGTGACCTCTTCGTACTTGACGGTCTTCTTGTCGTCGTTCGCAGACAGGGCGTTGCTGGCGACCCAGAGCGTCATGCCGATGGTTGCCAGGGACACGATCACGATGTAGGCGACGGCGGTCTTGTTGACGCCGCGGCTCAGACCCGACGAAAGCTTGGGCATGTTGTCGGACAGGACGGGCCCCTGACCGTTGCCACCTGGAAACTGCATGCTCATTGGTTCCTCCTGAGTCCGACCACGTCATTGCCCAGCCGCATCACCAGAAACGGATAGACGCCCAACACCACCATCACGTTCTTTTCGCTCTTGGTGTTCACCAGGAACTCTTCTCCGCTGCGCTCGTTGCGTCCGAAGATGGCCGGGAAGTTGGCCATGGGTGGCAGATGGATGTAGGTGAACTGCCCGTTGTCGTACACGCGCGTCGGCACGATGGTCGAGGCATCGCTAACGGTCGAGAAGTCGTAGTTCAGGTGGTAGTTGCTCTGCGAGTTCAGCGCCGTCACCGTCGGGGACAGCACCGCGTTGGTCGCGGCGAGCGGGCTGGCCTTGTCCGGCTCGTCGTTGCCGTACACGAACCGGATCTTGTAGAACACACCGGCGTTCTTCGCCTCTTCCAGCGTCTTCCACTTGGTGGCCGACACCCGCAGGTCCAGCAGATACGAACGCATGTTGGTGCGGATGTACATGTTGGTGTCGACATCCACGTTCTTCGGGCGGATGTAGAACACGTTGTCGCGCCGCACCAGCTCCCAGCCGTCGCTGAAGCCGGTGCCGAAGTCCTTGACCTGCTCCTGCGAGCTGATCTCGATCTGGGTCGCGATGCCCAGGCCGGTGTTCACGCGCACCACCTGGTCACGCTGGTACGGCACCTCGCGCACCTCCTGCGCCATGGCCGGGCCCTGCCAGAGCAGCGCCGCACCCAGCAGCGCGGTGGTTCTCATGCACCACGCCTTGAGCCTGTTCTGTTGTTTCGTCATCTTCCTTCTTCCCTTCGGCCGAAGCCACTGATCGTTGGTGTCGTTCGAATCACTGTCCCTGCGCGGGCGTGGCCGGCGCGCCTGGCAGGCTGGGCGCAGGCGCCGCTGTTGCGGCTGCCGCTGGCCCCTGATCGGAAGCGGCTGGCGCTCCTGCGCCGCGGTGCATCACACCCTCCTCTTCGTTGAGAAGAGGCACGCCCGGGTCCTGGGTGGGTGCCTTGAAGACCGGCTTGTTGATCTCATCGTCGACGCGGAACGCCGTCACCTGGAAACCCAGCGGATTGCGCAGGCGCAGCTTGTCGCTCATCTTCAGGTGTGCCTTGTATTCGAAGCTCATGGTCGCGACGTGGCTGCTGAGGAACTCGCTCTTGCCCGTGCCCTTGTCGAACTTCCACTTCTCGAACCGCACCGTGGCTCCCGTGGGAATTGCACCGCGCTCCTCATCGAGACCGTTGAGGATGACGCTGGTGACCTGCACGCGGATCGCGGTGTTGCGGCCCCATTTCTTCTCGGGGCTGTTGTTGGTGCCGTCGAACTGCTTGACGAACAGGTTCTTCACCGGGTCGTTGGACATCGACGCGACGTACTCCCAGTCGTACTCGTTGATCGTGTCGTAGTCGTAGCCCTCGCGCGCCTGCACGAAGCGCGCCACGTGGCTGCGGTTGAGCGCCTCGCTGGCGTAGATGCCGGTTGCAGCGATGTTGTCGCGCAGCGGGGAGATCGTGCTGGTGCTGCGCTTGAGGTCAACGGTGACCAGATAGGGCACCTTCTCCTTGAGGGGCAACATGTAGGCGATCGCTCCGCCCATCAGCAGTGTCAGGGCCATCGCCCCCAGCGCCACCGTCCAGGCCCGGCGCTCGCTGCGCTTGACCATTGAGATGACGTTGGACTCGAAGTCCATTGACTTTTTCAGAATCTCTTGCGAACCCTCCGACAGTTCGCGTTTGAACAATGCCATAACCGCCTTGAAGCCTGTGTTGAATATTTGGTTGTGTGGACGCCGCTGTCAGGGCATCCGCGTCACCAGCATCGCCCTGCTGGCCGAGACCTGGATGCGCAGCTTCTGCGCCGCGTAAGAGCGCCGCACCGAGTTCAGCGCGCGCTGCAGGTTGTTGTCCTTGACCGACTCCAGCCCGCTGACCAGCGTCAGGTCGCTGGGGTACTGCCAGTCCAGCGTGCCGCCGTTTTCCCGGGCCCAGCGCTCCAGCATGTGCCGCAACGTCGCGTCGGTGGGCAACATCTGGAACCGGGGCAGTTCGGCCTCCTCCTTGAGCGGAATCTCCTGCGGCTTGGCCGCCAGCGTGTTCACCGGCTTCCAGTTGTCGGCGATGTCGACCGCCTTTGGCGCGGCGCAGGCCTGCAGCAGCAGGGCGGCGCCCAGTAGCAGCGCTGGGCGCCAGGTGGACGAAACGAAGCTTGAAAACGGTTGTGACATTTGATGGCTACCCTGATTCATCTTGAAATACCCCAGAAAACTCGTCGAGCGCACTCAGGTGATCCGGTTGGCTGCGCCCATCTGACCCCGTGGCATGGCATGCATCGGCGTGTCAGACACGGCCGGCGCCGTAGCCACCCGTTCTGGAGCCGCAACGCCGGGTGCTGGCGCCCCCGCCGGGGCTTGGGCGAGCGCCCGCGACCCACCGACCGAGCCGCCATCGACGCCCAGCAAACCGCCGCTGCCCAACGGAATGCCTTGCTGCTCGTAGTGCTTGATCGTGGCGTCCGACACATTCGTGCCATTGCTGTAGAAACCGTCAACGTTCGGGCCTGCAAGCACAGCGCTTTCGGGACTGCCGGCGTACCTCTCGTGCAATGGCGTGAGGCTCCCGCTCCTGAACTCGTCGCTCATCTGCTGGGACCTCGCCTGCGCGAACACCGGATTGCCCTGAGCGTTCAAACCCAATGAACCCGTGCGATGCGGAGCACCGGAGGGGGCCAATGAAGCGTCCGCTCCTCCCGTTCCCAAGCTGTTGGCGCGGTTGATCATCAGCTGGTTGTTCGACATCGGCGAGGCTCCCGCCGGCCCAGACCGGTCGTACCCCACTGGCTGATACCCGTTCGCAGGAAGTGCCTGTTGACTGGCACCAGGGGATGCAGCACCGCCCCCCCCCACAGGCTGCCCCATGGGCCGGATGATGCCCATGGACCCCATCACGTTCGACGCGTAGCCCAGCGAGGCGTTGAACATCTGCATGATCAGCGGCGGCACCGCCACGATCAGCGTGGCAAACAGCGCACCCATCATGCCGAGGCGCATCGTCGCCCCCGACATGTCCACGCGGTCGCCGCCATTGGTCAGCAAGCCGATCAGGACTTCGGCCACCACCCCCAGCCCGATCTGGACCGGCGTGGCATCGAGCGCGTCCCCGGCGTCGGCCACCGCATTGAGCACGAAGGACACCATGATGGTCAGCCCGTAGCTCACGCTGGCCGACATGGCGATGGTCGAGACGATCGCCAGAAAGCACAGGGAGATGAACGTGCCCAGCAAAAACTTCGACCAGCTCCAGAATAGGTTGGTCGTCTGCTTGAACAGCAGGAAGAAGATGAACAGGGGCGCCAGCATCAGCGCAAACACAATCGCGATCTGGGACAGCAGCGCCAGGATGGACGTGAGGATGGCCGGGCCAGACTGACCCAGCAAGCCCGCAAAGATCGACATGGACCCCGACTTGTTGGCCTGGTCGATGGTGGTGTTGGTCACGTCCTCCACCACCATGTTCATGACCTGCGATATCGCGATGTTCATGTCGATCAGCCGGTCCACCCCCAGATCGGAACCGGTGATGATGGTGGTGATCGAGTTCTGAAGCCCCAGCACTGTGTGGATGATCGTGTCGGTGTTGCCCAGCATCGCGGTCAGAAGCGAGAGCACCAGAACGATCTTCGCGCCCCGGTACAACAGCTCCAGCACAGGTTCACGGTTGGCGCCTGACATCAGCTTCAGACCGGCCAGGATGACCCAGATCGTGACAAACGCCGACGCCATCGCTAGGACCACGCGTGAGAGGTTGTTCACCACGAAAAACATCCACTTGTCCACGATGCTGTCGTAGAGGATGTAGTTGCGCAGGTTGCAGTAGAACGAGGCGTCGGACAGCGCATTGAGATAGCGCTGGGGCATCACCCCGGAGGAGCCCAAGGCATCCGCAAATCCGCCCACCGACGTCATCTGTCCGAGGAAGTCGGCCACTTGCAGCGGGGTGCAGTTGGGCTTGGCGGCGAGCAGGTCAAACATCGATGCGCCTGTCGTTCGTCAGTTGTTGCTCGGGTTCGCCCGGAGCAGGGGAATGAACTGCGGGGGCCGCGGGTTCTTGGCGGCCTGCGCCTGGGACAACATGGCCTTGCGCGCCTCGGCCTGCTGCGTCATGTAGACCGCCTCGCGCTGCTTGTAGCCGTCCATCAGCACCTGAATTTGCAAAGCGTCGGCCTGCATCAGGGCCTGTTGGCCATGGATTTCGAAGGTGGCGCGCTGGAGTTGGCCTAGGGAGGCCCTATCCTCGGTTTCTGGCAATTCCCGAGACTTCTTAATCAGTGAAACGATTTGCTCCCGCCGCTTGGCCAAATTTTTCAGCATGGCTTGACTTTGCACGATGGTTTGTATCCGTAGATTTCGGAGCCCCATACAAGCCTCAAAATGCTTCGGACTCACTTTTTCTTGTCCGCAGTCAGCCTCCGAGCCAACATATTTTGCCATTTCCTGCTGTGTCAGCTCTGGAAGCTGGTCTTGCCTCTCAAATCTTGTCTCAAGACCCTTAAGAATTGCCAGATTGTCACCACTGCCCATTCGAATGTCACCTCGATCCCCCCGCTCGCTTTCGTAGTGATCATAAGATTTGTCGGACCCAAGTCCTTGCATTTTTCCTATTTTATTCACGAGTACAAGCTGTTTTTTTACCTCATCATCGTAAACCGCCCATTGCGCACATACAGGTTGAAGCGTAGAAAAGAATAAAAAACTCACTAGAAAATATTTACTCATGGCAATACTAGACATTAAAAGATTTGTATTGCCCGACATCATTTGCCGTCTCTTTCAATGCAGCGGCTGAAATAATTTTGCCACCGGTCGAAACAAATACGACATTCATCCATACAGACCCTATCTGCCAAGTCAACGAGATATCAGTTCTGTTGTCGTTTGCGGGAAACCCCACCAGCGCCTCAACATCCGTCCAGACCATGCCATCCCGCAATTTCGCAAACGCATCCCTGAGCGCCTGCTGCCTCTCGGCAGTGCTGTCGCCGCCTCCGCCGCCGCCACAAGCCGCCAGGCCCGCCGCCAACACACCACCCGCTCCCAACCGCAACACCGCGCGCCGGGCCATCTGCGCGCCAAAACCCACCTTGCATTGACCGATCATGGAATCCACTCCTTGAGTAAACGTTGTTGCTGTCTAAATGAGCAAGCGCCGCTCAGGCTACCGCCTGCGCCTCGCGCGAAGGCTGACCTTGGCCCTGGATGGCCACCCCGTGGCCGCCCAGGTCGAGACGTGCTTCTGCCGGTGTGTCGCGGTTCAGAGCCACTGCCTCCCTCCAGTGCTCCGCCGGACTGCGGGCCAATGCCTCGGCCACGCTGAATTCCCGCAGGGGCGGGAAGTTTTGTTGTAGCGCGATGGTACTATCGTCTCTGCTCAACAAGAACCGCCCGGCCTCGCCTTGCCCCCCAAAACGGCTACTTTCTGTAACGGCGGCAGCCGTCAGCGTCCGGATCTGGAGGTCATTCATCCCCAACTGTTTCAGGCGAGGGCCGAGCTGCTCCACGAATCGCTCGGCGTGCACCCTTTGCTGCGGGCTGGGCTGCAGCGCTTCACGCTTCTCTCCCGCTCCGGCCAGGTGCGTGTGCTGCGCTTCGGGCTCGCGCATCGACACCGTCTCGCGGCGCACCGGCTGGCCCTGGGCGTCCAGCTCGGTGAACACCGCGTCCTTGCCGCGCCTCGGGTTGAGCTCGATGCGGCTGCGCCGGCCGTCGGCGCCGTAGTGCTCGATCTCGACCTCGCCGGTCTGGGTATTGCTGCTGAGCCACTGGCGGCTGCCGTCTTCGCGCTGAATCTCGTAGCGGTTCCAGGGTGCGCTTTCATCGGCGCTGGCCATCTGGCCGACTTTGGTCACCGGCGAGGTGCTCAATAGGGCAAAGCGGGCCCGGGCCTGCGCGGGAATCTCCGAAAAGTCGCGCTGGCCCTCGGGGATGCGGTACCGCCCGTCGGGGCCAACGCTCAGGCCGTGCTGACCATTGACCAGGGCGCCCATGGTGTGGTCCTTGCCCATCAGCGCAGTCACTGGCAGCGTGCCGGCCTTGCTGGCCAGCAGCGCGGTCTTGAGCAGGTCGGGAATGACGGGTCCGGGGAGCACCGTGTGCGGCTGGCCGGTGCGCTCGCTCAGGTAGTGATTGCCCATCACACCGTCGTAGGTGTAGGTGGCGATGTCGTTGGGCGTGCGCACATCGTGCACCACACGGCCCGAGGCCTGGTAGCGCGCGATGGCCGCCTCGTAACCGCCGACGTCCTTGAAATAGCTGCCGTTGCGGGTGTCGCGCGCGATCGGCAGGCTGTTGTAGACCGCCGCGTCGATGTTGTTCTTCAGGGCAAAGCTCTGCGCCATGCCGCCGCCCAGGCTGTGGCCGGTGGCGGAGAAGTGGTAGTTTTTGTAGCGCTCGTCGTTCCGCAGAGCGTCGAAAGCCGCCTGCGCCTTGGCCTCGATCTTGGCGAACTCACTGGCGCCGGCGTTGCCCAGGTCGCTTGTCCAGTTGCTCCAAGCGTCGGAGCCTTTGAAGTCGAAGGAGATTTGATGGGTTTCGTCGTTGATGGAGACCATGAACTGGTTCTCCAGCTTGCCGTTGGGGTTGTGCTGAGTGTTCCAGCCTTCTTGCAGCAAACGGCCCTGAGCGTCTTTGACCGGTACTGACCACTCTGGCGGAAGCTGTTTACCGGGCACGGCATGCTCCCAGGGTGGCGGAAATTTGGCAATCTCTTCGGCAGCCTTGACGTCCTTGTGTGGGTAGGCCCAGAAAGCCAAGTGCAAACCGACTTTGGCGTCTAGGCGGTTCCAGGGGTTCTCCGGTGGACCGGGCGGGATATCGTGTGAATCACCCATGCGTTTCCTCCTGAGTTATTTGTTGTACAGCCGGTCCAACCAAATATCGCCGGGCACTTTGCATCTCTTGTGCAAATCGTTCCAGTGCTTTTCGCGTTCCGGGTCTTTCAACAGAGTTCGAGTCCCGTCGGAGTTGTAGCGGTAATAACCGTTTCGAAAGTGAAACCAGATCTTGCCGGCTACCGCATAGGTCGTCACATGGGGCCTCAAATCGGTGCCCAGGTCGCGACTGCCCACTACCAGCCGCCGCACATAACACTGCTGCTGCAACAGCGGCAGCAACTCTGCCAGGCCAGCTTCCCAGGCCACGAGGTTGCCACGCGGATCCACTCCCTCGTTCAGCTTGCCCGGCACCGGTTCGCTGCCCGCCTTCTGCAGCGCCAGCAAAATCTTCGCGTCCACTGACCCTTTGGCCGCCGCTTTGCGAAACAGCTCGGTGATGGCCTCGTCACCCTGCACATCCTTGATCCAGCCATCGGAGTTGCCCAGCGCGTAGAAATAGTCTCCCAACGGGTCACCGGCCGCCTGCAGCGTCTTGACGTGCAGCAGCAGGATGGCGCGCCCCTTGTCGATGTCGCTGGCGTAGCCGGCTTTCTCGATGGCGGTGCAGGCTGACAGGGTCAGGCAGACCACCGCGGAGAGCGCCATGGCCCAATGCCTGGGGCCAGTGAACGATGGGTATTGGAAGTTTCGAATGCTCATTTCACAGATCTCGGTTCACGCAAGGGCTGTGAGATGGACATGGGATTGCAATACTGCGGGCCGCGTATCGGTGGCCCGGCGAGCTTCAGCCATTTGCATCTCGTAGGCTTTTTCTCGCTGCTTGTAGCCGTCCATCAGAACCTGCAGTTTGAAAGCGTCGGACTGCATCTGAACATGCAACCCCTGCAACTCGAAGTGGTAGCGCTGCATGATGCCCGATTCCTGATTGGTGTTATTTCTTGCATCAGCAATCAGTTTGTCAATCGCTTTGCGCCTATCATCCAGCACATGTAGAACGCTCTGGCTCTGCTTAAGCGTTTGAATCCTCAAATTGCGCAAACCCTGGCAGGCCTCGAAATGCTTAGCATTGAGCTTTTCGTCTCCACAATCTTCCTTTGTACCAAGGTACTTGGCTTTTTCCGCCTCCGTCAAAGATGCCAGCTTGGAGAAGTCAACATCGAGGCTTTCGAATTTTTCAAAGTCTTTCAGTTTGTCAATACCTCTACCGCCAACATTATTGATCTTCCGAATCTCTTTCAACACTTGATCATCATAGACAGCCCATTGAGCCCCTGAGAGACTCGGAAAAGCCAACAAGCAAATATAAATAAGATTCGTCATAGATCGCCACACTCGACTTCAAAGCCCTTTACGAGCTCACCACCTGGCACCTCGTTCCATGACACGGCGTTGACTACTGCCGGCTTCGGATCTCGCTCGGCAAAAGTGACAAAAAGCTGCTGGTTGCCTGAATACCAATTTCTCCGACCACTATGAGGCGCTTCATCTGGCGATCTGCCAACTGCCTTTTCCACGTCTGAATAAGTCATACATTTCTTGTTAATCCGGTCATACGCCGCGCGCAAATCCCCATCATCAGAACTATCCCCCCCCACCACCGCCACCACAAGCAGCCAGACTGGCAGACAGCACAGCAGCCAAAGCGAGACGCCTCTTAACAAAGGACCCCTTTGTCTGTTTCAAACCTTGGTCACATCGAACAAACATGAAACTCACTCCTTCGATAAAAAATGCTGATTGAGGAATCGAACATTCAAACCATTGCGCAGATTGCCCGCACAGCGCATGCAGTGCTGGAACGAGTGCCAGGCACATTGCGCGCTTCTGCCATTTGCATTTTGTCGGCTTTTTCTCGCTGCTTGTAGCCGAAGCGCAGCGCCTGAAGCTTCATCGCGTCGTTTTGCATGTGGGTCTGCAGGCCAATAAACTCGAACTGGAGGCGCTGGAGTTTCCCGGAGTCCGCAACGGTTATCCCGTCGTCGATCAACCGCTTGATTTGCCCGTCGCGCCTCACGATGACGTTTACCAAGTCCACCGTCTCCTTTAGCGTGGTCAGGCGCAGATTGCGCAGGCCCATACAGGCGTTGTAGTGGTTTTGATTGAGCAAGCGGTCGCCGCAATCGGCTACCGTGCCAATAAAGCGTTCCGGGTTCTGGACCGCCACTGTGGAGAAGTCAACATCAAGGTTGGAGGTGGCCGGGAGATTGTCCATCTGACCAGTGTTTCCCCGTACGTTGTTGATGTTATCAACGATAATTCTTACCTGCTCGTCGAGCACCGCCCATTGGGCTCGCGCTGCCTGAGAAAGCAAGATCAAGCTCAACAGTACTGTCTTCTTCATGGCTATTCCGGTCAGTTGGTGGTTATTGGTAACCGCGGTCGATGACTTCACCATTTCCAGACAAGCGGGCCGACTCAATCAAAGGAACATTTCCGTTGTACGGAGTTCGGAAGATCACCTGCAAACTGCGGCCATCGTGAGCCCAAACATTTCTATTTTGATTCGGCTCCCAACCCACCGCCGCCACCACTTCCTCATACGTCATGCCGGCCTTGAGACGGTCTATCGCCGCTCGAAGGTCCTTGGAGTCCTCTGAGCTGTCGTCCCCGCCGCCGCCTCCGCAGGCCGTCAATCCGATGGCAACGACACCAACCAGGGTGAGTCTCATTGCCGCCCTGCGGCCAGCCCAGTGTTTCACTGCCTTCACTTCATTGCTTTTCATGCCATCCACTCCTTGAATAAACGTTGGTACGTGTAAAGGGGAAGCCCCATCAGAAGAGGCGCAACTTGTTGCCCAGGCCGTACCACTTGCCGCCCGAGGCCTCGCAGTTCTTCTTGCTCTTTCGCCACTCCAACAAGGTCTGCGGCGTGTAGTGATAGTGGTTGGAGGTGGACTTCTCGCTGTTGGCAGCGCCGCCACTCTTGGCTCCGATGCAGGTGCCCAGCGCCTTGGGGGGGCACTTCGGCACGAGGGTCGAGTCGATCTTCATCGGCGTCATCTGCACCGTGCAGGCCTTGTTCAGGGCCTCCACGTCATCGCTGCCGTTGGTCGCGCTCTCCCAGCAGCTAAGGAGAGGCAGGCTCGGCCGGGAGATGTCCATGTTGCCTTTTTGCAGGCAGGACACCACCACGCCGGACTGTCCGGGTTCGGGCATTTCCGTGCCCTCGGGCAGCTTGTCGAGGATCTGGGTGTCGGGAATTTCAGGCAGCTCCCCAGGCTTCGGTGGGCTGGGCGGCTTGGGCAGATTGACGGCGTGAGCGGCGGTGGCCAGCATCAGGGCGGCCCCCAGCATGCCGACGACCCGCAAAGCCCGGGTGATGGATGTGTTCATTGGTTTTCCTCCTGTCTGTTGTTCTTTGTGCAAGTCGCCGTCACTCTTCCATCAAGTGCTGGCACTCCTCCAGGCCATCGGGCGCACCGGCCTTGCCCTTGTAGTCAAAGGGCATCTTGCCCGGGCTCTTCCAGGTGCCGGGGCGGCGGCCATGCGGGCAGACCTGCTCGTACTTGCTGGTCCATTTGGGGTTGAAGCAGTACTGGTTGACGATCTTCCAGGTGCCTGCGATGGGGTTCACTCCCACCCAGCAGTGCGGCGGGTAGCCGAAGGCACAGAAGGAGAACACGTCCTGCCCGGCAGGAAGGTCGTTGTCAAAGAAGGCTCCCCCAGTGGAGGTGCCTTCGGGGGCCAGACCTCCGCACCTGGACTGTCCCGCAGTCGCCGAAGCGGCCAGCGGGGCGCCCGCCAAAACGAGCGCAGCGAGCAAGCGCAAGGCGGTTGCTTTGGATGTTCTGATTGGTTTCATTGTTGTTTCTGCTCCCTTGGGTGTTCGGCTACCTGACCAGCGATGCTTCGCTGCCCTCCTCCAGATCGGCCGTTGGCGCATGCCGGAGAAACTCGTTGCTGTTGGCCATGAGCGCTTTGCGCTGGGTGCGCAGCCCCTTGCGACGAAGGTGGAACTCGGGCAACCAGGTGTCTGGCAGGTGTGGTGTCGGGTGTTCGGCGAGCAGGGCCGTCAGGATCTCGACGTTGTCCGACGAGCCCGACAACACGGCAAGCTCGTCGTCCATGCCATTGAGGTTGAGTTGACAGAGCACAGCGTTGTGGCCCTGCTTGACGAGGAAACAGCGGCTGCGCTCGTCCAGCCCAACCACCAGTTCGAACTCGGCCCGCGTCAGCTTGAGACCTTCGAGGTAGTCCTTGGGATCTGCATTGGGGTTGGGCAGCAAAATCAGCGTCGCAGTCTGCTCGATGAGCGCGGCTGAGATGTCGCTGTTGAGCGCGTCCTGCGGGCTCTGGGTGGCAAAGATCCCCAGGCCGTTCTGTTTCCGGATGGTCTTCTGCTTGTTCTTGGCGAAGTCCTTGAGACCGCCTTTGCCCTCCAGAACCTTCCAGAACTCGTCCATCACATAGATGAACGGGCGCCCGTCGATGAGGCTTTCCATCCGGTGCAGCAGGTACTGGATGATGGGCTCGCGGGTCTTGGAGTCCTCAATGACTTCGGTGTAGTCGAAGCCAATGATGTTGGAGTCTGAGAAGTCGATGTTGTCCTTGGGGTTATCGAACACCCAGGCAAACGGCCCGCCCTTGCACCAGACCGAGATGCACTCGAAGAGGCTGTTCTCGCCCATGTTGGGCAGGCTCTTCTGCAGGTTGGTCATGGTGCGCAGGTGTGGCGGCGTGTCGAGGATCGCCCGCACGGCGCGGATCATGTCTTCCTGCTCGGACGCGCTGTACTTCTCCTTGCCGCACAGGGTCTGCATCAGTTCGACCAGGAACTGCTCGTTCTCAGGGTTGTTCTCGCCCTGCAAGGGGTTGAAGCCGGTGGGCTTGCCCTTCTCCAGCGTGAAGTAGCGGCCGCCGCAGGCACGGATGAAGATCTCGGCGCCGCGGTCCTTGTCGAAAAAGAAGATAGTCGGCTCGGGTTGGATCTTCTGGATCTGCGCGAGCAGGAAGTTGATCAGCGCGGTCTTGCCGGTGCCCGACTTGCCGATCACCATTGTGTTGGCAATGGCCTTCTCACCCAGCGAATATTCGTGGGGCTTGGTGGCGTGGAAATTGAAGTGATAGGCTTGGTTGTTGAGCGTCTGCAGGATGCTGACCGACGGCCCCCAGGGGTTGAAGTTGGGCTTGCCGGTAGCGAAGTTGTGCAGCGGGCTCAGCCCGAGAAAGTTCAGCGAACTGAGGTTGGCGATGCGCGGACGGAAGCGCCAGTTGCAGGGCAGTTGTGCGTAAAAGGCAGCGGGAACGGCCACATCCTCCTTGACGGTGACGAAGCTGGCACCCGAGAGCTGGGCGCGTGCCTGGGCGATGTGGTTGTAAAGCTCTTCCTGGCTCTTGGCGAAGATAGCCATGTTGAAGTGGTACTGGCCCAGCACGAAGTTGCCGGAGGCCAGCTGGTCCATTGCCATGTCGAGCTCGACGATCTGGCTGACCGCCTTGTCTTCGGAAGACAGCATCGCACCCTTGGTCCGCTCCAGCGCCTTCATCGAGTCGTAGCGGCTCATGGGCGTGAAGGAGTGGGTGACGATGTACTCGAACTCGAGGTACTTCAGCCCGTTGAGGATGCCGGGCCAGGAGCTGTCGGCGAATTCCTTGATGTTGAGAATGGCACCGAAGAAGTTGTCGCCGTTGGCGGTGCGCACGGCGAAATCGCCACTGCCGGTCGAGAAAAGGTGCTTGCTGGTCGGCAAGTAGTCGTAGATGGGCGCGGGCAGCACCGGCACCGGCTCGTCCACGTGGTTCACGAGATAACCGAAGAACTCGAGGTTCTCAGAAAACAGCTGCTGGTTGACGCTCTCATAGAGCCCTAGCCGGTAGGGCGAGTAGTCCTGCAGCAGCGCCTCGACGTTGCCCACCAGTTCGTAGATCTTCTCGAGGTAGGCCTTCTCTTCACGCCTGAGCACCTCCACATCGCGGGAGATGGCGGCGAACTTCTTGCCGCTGACCACCGGGCGGTAGATCATGGTCAGGTACAGCTCGTTCTGCATCAGGCGCTTGCTGGAGAGGCGCTCGATGTACCTGTTGTGCAACTCCTGACTGAAGCGGTGCGGGAAACGGGCTTCTGCCTTGATCGGCCTGCGACGACGGATGTCGTGGGCCCAGAAGGCGAGGTTTTCGAAGTCAGGCGCGCGGAGGCTCTGCAACAGGCTGTTGAACGCTTTGTGGCGGTGTTCTAGCTCCCAGTCCTCGCGGCCGACAAAGGGAAAGCCGCTGAGCAGCCAGGTGACCATGTAGTCACCCTCCCGGGACTTCACCACGTGCGCATCCACATGGGTACTGAACGGGATGAAGTTGCTGTAATTGGCGTCGGGTGAAAACATCGCTCTACTCGTAGGGGCGCATGTGGCGCACTGTTTTCACATACTTGGACGGGCCAAAGGCCCAGGCGCCGCCATGGCTGGCATGGTTTCGCGGAAGAAAGCGAAACACGAGGTGCAGGCCGAGCAGGCGGAAGATCATTTCGTCCTTCTTGGCCATCATGCGCATGATGAAGATGCTCAGCGGGATGAGCAGAAGGAACCAGAGCGAGAAATACATCGCCAGCAGCAGAGGCACGCCCGCGCCCACGAGGAACGGGATGTAGGGCACCCCGAGAATCATGGCGGGGCGGGTGCAGCCGCGGAACAGCGGGTCCTTCCTCATGGCATCAGAGGATCAGCAGGTTGTGGTACCGGCCCAGCTGGCCGTGAACCATCCCGCAATCGCGGCAGCGCCACCGATCAGCAGGCCGCCGATCAGCACGGGAGCAACGTCGGACAGGCGCTTGTGGGCAAAGGCAATCTGGTAGCCGGCGAACACGATCGCGATGGTGACGATGGTGACGGAAGCGGCCTTCAGGATGGTTTCGAAGTTCTGGAAGAACGTCACCACGTTGTCGCAGGCCCCTGCGAACCCGCCCCCGGTGGTGGGTGCGGCCTGTGCAAGCGCTTCCGTACCGGTGATCATCATCAGGAAACCCAACAGAAGCACGGTCAGCACACGGCTGCTGTCCGACGGCTTGCAAAAAGACTGGCTCACATTTCACTCCTTGTCAAAACACGAAAGACCGGTCCGCGGGTGTTGGTCGTTGTTGCGGACCGGTGGCGGAACCACCGGGGGCATCCGCTCCGGCGGTGTTCTCAGGTTTCCCTGAAGACTCTGTGGTGTGCAGCAGGCTGCCGCCCTTGCGGGCGATGGAAGCACCTGCACGGGAGGCAGGCATCTGGCCCTGCGCCGGGGCCGCGCCAAAATCGGCGGGCTTTGGAATGGGCGCCGTAAGCACCCGGGTCTGATAAGGGTCGCCATTGACCCCGACCACTTGCGTAGGAATACCCGCCAGCCCACCGAAGGCAGGAGGAGGGGACGCCGGAACGACCGCCCCCGGGCCGGGCACCGGAATCGCGGGTCGGTTTTCGACGGTTTCAGGCCGGAAGGCCTGGGCCCCTGCGGATTCTGAAACGTTGCTGGCCGCCCGGCCGTCCGGCGCTCTCGGAAACTCGGTCGAAGCCCCCCTCAGCGGCACGTTGTCCTCGCGCGACTTACCGCGCTGCTGCTTGCCGTAGGGAATGACCCGGATGGGTAGCTCCGCCTGGCCTGACAGGCTGTACTGCGTCTTACGGATCGAGGCGAAGATCTTTTGCACGTAGCCGTGCTCGAACCCCGTAACGAAGTTGCCCGAGTAGTAGCAGCTGAACGCCTTGCCCCAGTCGAGGGCGCGGTCGTAGCACTCGCGCAGGATTCTGGAGCCGGCTTTGAGGTTGGGACAGACCTCGAAAGCTTCTGCGTAGGTGTTCAGCCCGTACTTAGCCAAGTTGTAGCGGTTGACCTGCGCCATGCCGACGGAGAAGTTGTATCCCTCGTCCTTAAGCAGTCGCACGGCGGCCAGCGCTTCTTCAAGGTTCTTGGGCTGGCGCGCCAGATACCCGCCCACCACCCCTATAGCGAACGGATTGCGTGACGACTCCACGTGCACGACGTGTTGCATCACCTCCCTGGGTACCGCGAGATCCGGACAATCCAGCATGACAGCTGCGCGGGCCGGCGGGCCCGACAACGCTGTTTCGCGTTTGCGTCAGACCTGCTGCCACTTCCTCCTGATATGTTTTTGGCTGGCGCGCATTGTAACTTGCGTACTAGTTAGTTTCGCCCACAAAGCGTGGAGTACACACTTTGTTGCGACTTCAGGCCACACCGAGCGGTGCACTTATGGTCCGCCACACAGCCAAGCCATCGACCGTGTCTCTGACATCGTGAACACGAACCACAGAGGCTCCCCGCTCTACAGCAAGTACCGCAGCAGCCACGCTGGCAGAAACACGCTCGGCAGGGTTCGTCCGCCCAGTAACGGCACCCAGCGACGACTTGCGGGACCACCCCACGAGCCACGGATATGGCAGCAACCCCAATTCAGGCTGGCTTGCCAGGAGTTCGAAGTTCTGCTGAACAGACTTGCCAAAGCCAATGCCAGGATCCAATACGATCCGCTCTCGACTCACGCCCCTGGTCTCCAGCGCTGCAGCCCGATCACTTAGAAATTGCCGCACAGGAGCAAGCACGCGGCCATCCATGGGCGCAACCTGCATGGTCTGCGGGTCGCGGTGCATGTGCATCAGGCACACACCGCAGCGCGGGTGACCGGACACCACACCCTCAGCGCCCTTGCGACGCAAGGCCCATATGTCGTTCACGATGTCCGCGCCGAGGTCCAACACAGCTTGCATGACTTCCGGCTTGTAGGTGTCCACCGATATCGGCACCCCCAATTTCACCGCCTCGCGCACGACCGGAATGACCCGCCCAAGTTCGGCTTCCAGTGGTACCGCAGGGCTACCCGGCCTTGTCGATTCACCACCGATGTCCAGGATGTGCGCGCCTTCCTTGAGTACCTGCTCGCAATGTCGCAGCGCAGAGGATGTGCTGTCATGTTGTCCGCCGTCAGAAAATGAGTCTGGCGTTACGTTGATGATGGCCATGACTTTCGGCGTGTCCAGGTCGATGACAAAGCGGGAGGTGGTCCAATGCATACTGATCTCTGAATAAAAACGGGGCCCATGGGGCCCCGCAAAAAACTTGGTTGATAACCTCGGTTCAGGCAGCTGTCGGCGCCGTATCCGTGGTCACTGCCGGTGTCCCGCCGCTGCCACCACCACCCGCCGAAGGCGTGCGAGGCGTCCAGTCCTTGGGCGGACGAGGCGGCTTACCCGCCATGATGTCATCGATCTGGTCGGCATCGATGGTTTCCCACTCCAGCAACGCCGTCGCCATGGCGTGCATTTTGTCGCTGTGCTCCTCAATCAGGTCACGTGCCAGCTTGTACTGGGCATCGATGATGCGGCGCACCTCAGCGTCCACCTTCTGCATGGTCTGCTCGCTCATGTTGGTGGTCTTGGTCACCGAACGACCCAGGAACACCTCGCCCTCGTTCTCGGCATAGACCATCGGTCCGAGCGCGTCGGTCATGCCGTAGCGCATCACCATATCGCGGGCAATAGAGGTCGCACGCTCGAAGTCGTTGCTGGCTCCCGTGGTCATCTGGTTCATGAACACCTCTTCCGCGATCCGGCCGCCGAACAGCATGCTGATCTGGTTGAGCATGTAGTCCTTGTCGTAGCTGTAGCGATCCTGCGCCGGCAGGCTCATGGTCACACCCAGCGCGCGACCACGCGGGATGATGGTGACCTTGTGCACCGGATCGCACTTGGGCAGCAGTTTGCCGATGAGTGCGTGGCCCGCCTCGTGGTAGGCCGTGTTGCGGCGCTCTTCCTCGGGCATCACCATGCTCTTGCGCTCGGGGCCCATGAAGATCTTGTCCTTCGCCTTCTCGAAGTCCTGCATCTCGACCACGCGCGCGTTGCGCCGGGCGGCCATGAGGGCCGCTTCGTTGCACAGGTTGGCCAGATCCGCACCGCTCATGCCGGGTGTGCCACGGGCGATCACGCTGGCATTCACATCGGTGCCCAGCGGCACCTTGCGCATGTGCACGTTCAGGATCTGCTCGCGACCACGGATGTCGGGCAGCGTCACATAGACCTGACGGTCGAAACGGCCCGGGCGCAGCAGCGCTGCATCCAGAATGTCCGGGCGGTTGGTGGCGGCCACCACGATCACACCCAGATTGGTCTCGAAACCGTCCATCTCGACCAGCATCTGGTTGAGGGTCTGCTCGCGCTCGTCGTTGCCACCACCCAAGCCAGCGCCACGCTGGCGGCCGACGGCGTCGATTTCGTCGATGAAGATGATGCAGGGAGCGTTCTTTTTGGCGTTCTCGAACATGTCGCGCACGCGGGCGGCGCCCACGCCGACGAACATTTCCACGAAGTCCGAACCCGAGATGCTGAAGAACGGCACCTTTGCTTCACCAGCAATGCCCTTGGCCAGCAGCGTCTTGCCGGTGCCCGGAGGGCCGACCAGCAGCAGGCCGCGTGGTATGCGGCCGCCCAGCTTCTGGAACTTGGCCGGGTCCTTCAGGAAGTCCACCACCTCCTTGACCTCTTCCTTGGCTTCGTCGCAACCAGCGACATCTGCAAAGGTCACCGTGTTGTTGTTTTCGTCCAGCATGCGGGCCTTGCTTTTGCCAAAGCTGAAGGCCCCGCCCTTGCCGCCGCCCTGCATCTGGCGCATGAAGTAGATCCACACGCCGATCAGCAGCAACATCGGGCCCCAGCTGACCAGCAGGGTCATCAGCAACGAGCCCTCTTCGCGCGGGCGCACGTCGAACTTGACGTTGTTGTTGATCAAGTCACCCACCAGACCGCGGTCGAGGTAAGTGGCCGTGGTGCGGATACGCCGATCATCGTGCGTGACCGCCACGATTTCGGTACCGCCCTGGCCCTCCTGGATGGTGGCTTGCTTGATCTGCTGTGCCTTCACCTGATCCAGAAACTCGGAATAGCCGACGTAGCCGGCTCCGGCCGTCGCGCGGCCATCGAATTGCTTGAAGACGGTGAAAAGCACCATGGCGATCACCATCCACACGGCAATCTTCGAGAACCACTGGTTGTTCAAGGTCGGCTCCTGACTAGAACGGATACTGGCATGTTGAGGCCATTTTAGGTGTTTCAAGCCACCAAGGACTTGACATTTGGGGAGGCAACGCCAATGAAATGGTTAGTATTTATTGATCAGCTCTGGCTTTTCAGACCCATACCCACCAAAAAGGTTTCAGAGGACTTGTCCCTCGAAGCCTTGGGCTTGAAGGGCTTGACGACTTTGAAGGTCTTACGGAAAAGGGCCACCATGGGGTCGTAGGCGCCGCCGTGGAACAGCTTGGCCACCAGAGCGCCATCGGGCTTGAGGTGCTGACTGGCGAAGTCCACCGCAAGACCCACCAGATCCTCGATGCGCGCAGCGTCCGCCGACCCGATGCCCGAGAGATTCGGTGCCATATCGGACACCACGACATCTACCGACTTCACCCCTCGATCGGTCAGAGCCCGCTCCAGGACGGCCAATACTTCACTCTCGCGAAAGTCGCCCTGGATGAAGTGCACGCCCTCGACAGGCTCCATTGGCAGCAGGTCCAGTGCGATGATCTGCCCGTGCAACTCGCCGACCGCCGCGCCGCCCGGGCTCAGCCGCCGCCGCACATACTGGCTCCAGGCGCCGGGCGCCGAGCCCAGATCGACCACCACGTCGCCCGGGCGTATCAACCCCAGGGTTTCGTCGATCTCCTTGAGCTTGTAGGCCGCCCGTGCACGGTAACCCTCTTTCTGGGCCAGACGCACATACGGATCGTTGACGTGCTCGTTCAGCCAAGCCTTGTTGACCTTCTTGCTCTGAGTCCTGACTTTCATGCCCATGGCGAGACCGGGGCTGTGAGCCGCCGCTGTGTAAACGATAATTGTCCCATGCCTCAGATCCAACTCACGCCCGCACAGCGCAAGGTGCACCGCGCCGAGGCGCACCATCTCGATCCCGTCGTTCTTGTTGGCGGAGACGGACTGACCGCCGCCGTCAAAAAGGAGGTGGACGCAGCGCTCAAGGCCCACGGCCTGATCAAGATCCGTGTGTTCAGCGACGACCGCCCATCCCGCGAAGCCATGCTCCAGACGCTGGCCGACGAACTGGAGGCAGCCCCCATCCAGCACATCGGCAAGCTGCTGGTGCTGTGGCGCCCGGTTCCGGAAAAGCAGAAAGCGGCCGATGAAGACCGCATGCCCGGGCCACGCGACGTGAAGGTGCTCAAGTTCAGCAAGCGCGGAGGCCAGAAGCCCGAAGTCAAGGTGGTTCGGGTGCTGGGCAACCAGCGACTGACTCCCGGCGGCCAGGTCAAGCGCGCCAAGGTGCTCAAGAAGAGCATCAAGAAAAGCGCCCGCTGATCCCGTGTACCGGGCTCCAGACGCCCGGGCCATTGAACTTTCTGTCTCGAGCCCATACTGAGTCGCATGAACAACGTCGCCGACAACCCCCTGCTCGATTTCTCCGGACTGCCCCGGTTTGATGCCATTGCACCCCCTCACGTGACGCCCGCCATCGATGCCCTGTTGAAAGAAGCCGATGCGGCCCTGGAGGACGTCACGGCGCCGGGGTTTCCTGCGGACTGGAGCGCCATGTCTGCCAAGCTTGACGTGTCTACCGAGCGGTTGTCTCGCGCCTGGGGCGCCGTCGGGCACCTCAACAGCGTGGCCGACACACCCGAGCTGCGGGCTGCGTACAACGAAGTGCTGCCCCGCGTGACGGAGTTCTGGACGCGGCTGGGCGCCGACGAGCGTTTGTATGCCAAGTACAAGGCCATGGACGTATCCCGGCTGAACCCTGAGCAGGCACAAGCCCACAGAAACGCCATGCGTGGATTCGTTCTGGGCGGTGCCGAACTGCAAGGGGAGGCCAAGCAGCGGTTCGCCTGGCTGCAGGAACGACAGGCCGAACTCGCCCAGAAGTTCAGCGAAAACGCACTGGACGCCACCGACTCGTTCAGTCTGTACGTGTTACCGGAAGACCTCGAAGGGGTGCCGGCGGATGTGCAGCAGGCCACACGCGCGGCAGCCCAGGCAGACGGTCAGGCCGGTCACAAACTCACCCTCAAGATGCCCTGCTACCTGCCTGTGATGCAGTTTGCCCGCAGCAGCGCATTGCGGGAAAAGCTCTACCGCGCCTACGTGACGCGCGCCAGCGATCAGGCCGAGGGCGACGCCACTCGCTACGACAACACAGCCATCATGGCCGAGCTGCTGGCGCTGCGCCATGAGGAGGCTCAGTTGCTGGGGCATCGCCATTTCGCCGATGTCTCCCTTGTGCCGAAGATGGCGGAATCACCCGAACAAGTGATCGGTTTCCTGCGCGACCTGGCCCGCAAGGCCCGCCCGTACGCCGAGCAGGACATCAAGGATTTGCGAGAGTTCGCTGCCCAGGAACTGGGCATCAGTGATCCGCAGCCCTGGGACTGGCCCTACATCGGCGAAAAGCTCAAGGAAGCCCGCTACGCCTTCAGTGACCAGGAGATCAAGCCCTACTTCACCGCGCCCAAGGTGCTGGCGGGCCTTTTCCAGATCGTTGAAACGCTGTTCGAGGTCAGCATCCGCCGGGACAACGCCCCGGTCTGGCACCCGCTGGTGGAGTTCTACCGCATCGAACGCCGGACTGCGGCCGGAACCGAGCTTGTCGGCCAGTTCTACCTCGACCCCGCTGCCCGCAACGGCAAACGCGGCGGTGCCTGGATGGACGACGTGCGGGCCCGCTGGTTGCGGCCGGACGACGGCAGCGTGCAGACGCCCGTGGCGCACCTGGTCTGCAACTTCGCCGAGGGCATCGAGGTCAATGGTGTCCGGCATCCCCCCCTGCTCACGCACGACGACGTGATCACCCTGTTTCACGAGTTCGGTCATGGCCTGCATCACATGCTGACACGCGTCAACGAACGCGATGTCTCCGGCATCAGCGGGGTCGAGTGGGATGCGGTCGAACTGCCCAGCCAGTTCATGGAGAACTTCTGCTGGGAGTGGGACGTTCTCAAGCACATGACGTCGCACGTGGACACGGGCGCCCCGCTTCCGCGCGAGCTGTTCGACAAGATGCTTGCGGCCAAGAACTTCCAGAGCGGCCTGCAGACGCTGCGCCAGGTCGAGTTCTCCCTGTTCGACATGCTGCTGCACAGCCAGCCTGACCCAGTGTCCAGCGGCGAGGGCATCCTGGCTCTGCTGACTCAGGTGCGCGACGAGGTCGCGGTGCTGCAGCCACCGGCCTACAGCCGCACACCGCACACCTTCAGCCACATCTTTGCGGGCGGCTATTCCGCTGGCTATTACAGCTACAAGTGGGCGGAGGTGCTCTCGGCCGATGCCTACGCGGCCTTCGAGGAAGCTGCGCGCGCCAGTGGTCACAGCACGCTGGACGTGGCCACCGGCCGCCGCTACCGTGAAACCATTCTCGAGGCGGGAGGAAGCCGCCCGGCCATGGAGTCGTTCAAGGCCTTCCGCGGCCGCGAACCTGGCCTGGATGCGCTGCTGCGCCACCAGGGCATGGCCTGACCCGCTGTTACTCGATCTCTTCTGAGGACAAAAGACATGAGCCGCCACAACATCTCCGTCTTCGCACCCCAATTGGCGGCCGCCGCCACCCTCATCGGCCTCTTGGCCGCTCCGCTCGCTTCAGCCCAGGGGGTCTACCGGATCGTAGGCCCCGATGGCAAGGTCACCTATTCCGACCAGCCACCGCCAGCTGCGGCCAACGCACGTCCGGTTGGCGGAGCCTCCTCTTCCGCTGCATCTGCGGCCCCCGCGCTGCCTGCCGAAGTGCGGCAGGCCGTTGGCCGATACCCCGTGACCCTGTACACAGGAGCCGACTGCGCGCCCTGCGACAGCGGTCGCAGCTTCCTGAGCACCCGGGGCATTCCCTTTGCAGAAAAGACCGTCAACAGCAGCGACGACGTGGCTGCCTTCAAGCGACTGAGCGGCGCCACCAGCCTGCCGCTGCTGACCGTCGGAGGACAGCAGCTCAAGGGCTACTCGGCCACCGAGTGGGGCCAGTACCTGGATGCGGCCGGCTACCCGAAGAAGTCGGTGCTGCCCCCCAGCTACCGTCGCGAAGCGGCCACCCCGCTGGTCGAGGCCAAACCGGCTGCGGCGCCCGCCACCAGAACGCCCGCGGGCCAGCCCGCTGCCGATACACCCGCGGAAGTCCCGGTGACGCCGCCGGCCAGCAATCCCAGCGGCATCCGCTTCTGAGAAACCGGGGGCAGTAGCCCTCCGCTCCCCTCTGGTCAGAACGTCAGCGTGCGCACCCCGCCCGGGGTGCCGAGCAGGCACACACTGGCTTTCTGGTGGGCGAACACACCCACGGTCACGACGCCAGGCCACTGGTTGACCTCGCTCTCGAAAGCCAGCGGGTCGCTGATCTTCAAACCGGTGACATCCAGGATGTGCTGACCGTTGTCGGTCACCAGGGGTTGGCCATCCTTGATGCGCAGCCTGGCGGAACCACCCAGGCCTTCAAACTGGCGTGTCAGGCGGGCAGCAGCCATCGGAATCACCTCGACTGGCAGCGGGAACGCCCCCAGCACCGGCACCATCTTGGACTCGTCGGCGATGCAGACGAAGCGCCTGGACATCGCGGCCACGATCTTCTCGCGCGTCAGTGCGGCACCGCCGCCTTTGACCATGTAGCCTTTTGCGTCGATCTCGTCGGCACCATCGATGTAGACCGAAAGCCCCTCGACTGCAGACGCCTCCAGCACAAGAATGCCCAGCGCCTTGAGGCGTGCAGTCGAAGCTTCCGAACTGGACACCGCTCCGGGAATGCTGTCCTTGATGGCGGCCAGCGCATCAATGAACTTGTTGACCGTGGAGCCGGTGCCGACACCGACCACTTCACCCGGGGTCACGTACTGAAGGGCGGCTTGGCCGACCAGGGCTTTGAGTTCGTCTTGGGTCATTTGAGAGAATCAGGGTTTACGCGAATTTGTTGATTATCCGATGTCACTTCTGCCCTACGCGCTCACCCGCCCGCTTCTCTTCGGTCTGGACCCTGAAACTGCGCACGAGTTGACGCTCGACAACATCGCGCGTTTCCAGCACTCGCCCCTGAGCTGCCTCTGGAGCGAGTCGCGCATCGACGACCCGGTGACGGTGGCCGGCCTGAGATTCCCGAACCGTGTGGGTCTGGCCGCAGGACTGGACAAGAACGCGCGCTGCATCGACGGGTTGTCGGCCATGGGCTTTGGCTTCGTGGAGGTCGGCACCGTCACCCCCAAGGGCCAGCCGGGCAACCCCAGGCCGCGCATGTTCCGCATCCCAGAACGCAACGCGCTGATCAACCGGCTGGGCTTCAACAACGAAGGACTGATTGCCTTTGTGACCAATGTGCAGAAAGCGCGGTTTCGCAGCAAAGGCGGCACATCGCCTATGCTGCTGGGACTGAACATCGGTAAAAACGCCGCCACGCCCATCGAGCAGGCCACAAGTGACTACCTCACCTGTCTCGATGGTGTGTACCCGCACGCCGACTACGTGACGGTCAACATTTCAAGCCCCAACACCAAGAACCTGCGCAGCCTGCAGAGCGACGAGGCCCTGGATGCGTTGCTGGGCGCAGTCATGGAACGGCGCGAGCTGCTCGCACAGCGTTATGGCAAGCAAGCGCCGGTGTTCCTGAAAATTGCACCCGATCTGGACGAGACGCAGATCGGGGTGATCGCAGCCACCCTGCTGCGCTACGGCAGCGACACCGCAGGCCAACCTAACCAGCGGCTGGGCGTGATCGCAACCAACACCACGCTCAGCCGCGATGCGGTCGCGGGGCTGGCTCATGCTGAAGAGGCTGGCGGGCTCTCGGGAGCACCGGTGCTGGCGGCCAGTAACCGGGTCATCCGCTTGCTACGAGGTGCACTGGGCGAGGGGTTTCCCATCATCGGTGTGGGGGGCGTGCTCAGCGGCGACGATGCCGTCAGCAAGGTACGGGCGGGCGCGGACCTGGTGCAGATCTACACCGGGCTGATCTACAAGGGGTCGGCCCTGGTGCGCGAGGCTGCGCAAGCCCTCAAGTCCGCGCGCTGATCAGCGCAACAGGCCGACCACCCGCTCGGCAATCGCCAGGCAGCTGGTCAGCCCCGGCGACTCGATGCCAAAAAGGTTGACCAGCCCGGGCAGGCCGTGCACACCCGGTCCATCGATGCGGAAATCGGCTGCGGGCTTGTCGGGTCCACTGATCTTGGGCCGCATGCCCGCATAGCCCGGCTGAAGGGCACCGTCCGGCAGTTCGGGCCAGTACTTGCGCACCTCGGCATAAAAGGCATCGCCTTGCGCCGGGTCCACCACCAGATCCTGAGGATCATCGGTCCACTGCACGTCCGGGCCGAACTTAGCCTGTCCGCCCAGGTCGATGGTGAGGTGCACGCCCAGCCCGGCCAGGTGTTGCGCAGGCTCAGGCGCCGGGTAGATCAAGCGTTCGAACGGTGAACGCCCGGCCGCGAGGGTGAAGTAGCTGCCTTTGGCATACCACGCCTGGGGCACATGCACGCGGTCCAGCCCAATCGTCCGCCGCGCGACGGCGCAGGCGTCCAGGCCCGCGGCATTCACCACCGTTGCAGCGAGCAGTTCGGTGCCGTCGGCGGTCCGGACCACGAACTGCCCCCCGGTCGCCACGACTTCGTCCACGACGCTGTGACAGACCACCATGCCACCCGCGTTTTCCAGATCGCCCTGCAGCGCGAGCATCAATCCATGGCTGTCGACAATGCCCGTGGAGGGCGACAGCAAGGCCGCTGCACAATGCAGGCGACTCTCCAGCGCGCGGGCTTCGTCGACACCGAGCAGCACAAGATCGTCCACACCGTTGGCGCGAGCCCTGGCCATGATGCCCGGCAAGCCGACGACCTGAGACGGCGTGTGGGCGACGATCAGCTTGCCGCAACGGTGGTGGGCAATGCCCCGTTCCAAGCAGTAGGCGTACAACTGTTCGCGTCCCCGCACGCACAGTTGCGCCTTGAGAGAGCCCGTCGGGTAGTAGATCCCGGCGTGAATGACCTCGCTGTTGCGAGAGCTTGTGCCCATACCGATGCCGGCTTCACGCTCAAGCACCAGCACCTCGCGCCCGGAAAGTGCCAGCGCCCGTGCCACGGCCAACCCGACCACACCGGCGCCGATCACCAACGCATCCACCTGGTCCATGGCCCGTCTCCATCGGTTGCCAAAAAGAAAAAGCCCCAAGCGTTAGCTTGGGGCTTTGACTGGTGGGCGGTGCAGGGTTTGAACCTGCGACCCCTGCCGTGTGAAGGCAGTGCTCTACCACTGAGCTAACCGCCCGAAAATCTTGCCTGACTTATCGTCAGATCCGATTGTTCGGAAGCCTCGCATTATAGCCTGATTTTTCCGCTTTCGACGGTCTCTCTCAATCAAACCGCTGGCGAGAGTTGGCGCCACAAGGTTTTGCCCTTGCAGGCCTTGTCGATGTCCGCCAGCACGGCATCGTGCGCTGCCGCTTCCTGCTCGTTGGCCGTCAGCACCGGCAGCTCAAGACGACTCAGGTCGACCTGCACGACTTCTTCCCCGAGGCTCACTTCGGTGGAGCTGCCCTCTTCCACGATCAGGGCATCCTGGCCCCGGGTCATGTTGATGTAGACATCGGCCAGCAACTCGGCATCGAGCAAGGCCCCGTGCAGCGTGCGGCTGGAGTTGTCCACTCCCAGGCGGTCGCACAACGCATCCAGGCCATTGCGCTTGCCAGGGAACATCTCTTTGGCCATCACCAGGGTGTCGATCACCCCGTCGATGTAGGCCTTGATTGGCTTGCGGCCCAGCCGCTCCAGTTCCTTGTTGAGGAAGGCGATGTCGAACGGCGCGTTGTGGATGATCAGCTCGGCGCCCGAGAGGTAGTCCAGGATCTCGTCGGCCAGTTGCGCGAACTTGGGCTTGTCGCGCAGGAACTCGTTGCTGATGCCGTGCACCTTGAGCGCGTCCTCGTGGCTGTCGCGCTCGGGGTTGATGTAGTGGTGCAGGTTGTTGCCGGTGAGCTTGCGATTGAGCAGCTCGACACAGCCGATCTCGATGATGCGATCACCGTTCTCGGCCGACAGGCCGGCGGTCTCGGTGTCGAGAACGATCTGTCTCATCAGTGGGTCTCTTTGGCGTGGTTGATCGAGTACTTCGGAATCTCGATCGTCACATCCTGCTGCGCGAGGATGGCCTGGCAGGACAGGCGGGAGTTGGGCTCCAGGCCCCAGGCGCGGTCGAGCAGGTCTTCTTCGGCTTCATCGAGCTCGCCCAGGCTGTTGAAGCCTTCGCGCACCACCACGTGGCAGGTGGTGCAGGCGCAGCTCATGTCGCAGGCGTGCTCGATCTTGATGTCGTTGTCCAGCAGCGCTTCACAGATCGACGTGCCGGGGGGGGCGCTGACGCTGGCGCCCTGCGGGCAGTACTCGGGGTGCGGGAGGATCTTGATCGTGGGCATGGGTTCAGACTTCTTCGACTTTGCGGCCGGCCAGCGCCTGCTGGATGCCTCGGTTCATGCGCTGGGCCGCAAAGGCCTCGGTACCCTTGGCCAGGGCCTGGGTGGCGACTTCGATGTCGGCGGCGGCGCCGTCGACAGCAACGGCCGCCAGCGTGTTGATCAGGGCGTCGATGGCCTCGCGTTCAGCCGCGTCCAGCAGGTCGCCGTCGGCGGCGAGTGCGCTGCGGGTGGCGGCGATCATGCGGTCGGCGTCCACACGGGCCTCGACCAGCGCCCGCGCAGCCATGTCCTGCTGGGCGGTGTTGAAGCTGTCCTGCAGCATGGCAGCGATCTGTTCGTCCGACAGGCCGTAGGCAGGCTTGACGTCGATCTTGGCCTCGACACCACTGCCCTGTTCCTTTGCGGTGACCGACAGCAGGCCGTCGGCATCGACGGTGAAGGTCACGCGGATGCGCGCCGCACCGGCGGCCATGGGAGGGATGCCGCGCAGCGTGAAGCGCGCCAGGCTGCGGCAGTCGGCCACCAGATCGCGTTCGCCCTGCACCACGTGCAGCGCCAGCGCGGTCTGACCGTCCTGATAGGTGGTGAAGTCCTGGGCACGGGCTGTGGGAATCGTGCTGTTGCGCGGCACGATGCGTTCGACCAGGCCGCCCATGGTCTCGATGCCCAGTGACAGCGGGATCACATCCAGCAGCAGCAGGTCGCCGTCCTGGCTGTTGCCGGCCAGCGCGTTGGCCTGGATGGCAGCGCCCAGCGCCACCACCTCGTCCGGGTTGAGGTTGGTCAGAGGCTCGCGGTCGAAGAACTCGCCCACAGCGCGGCGGATCACCGGCATGCGGGTCGAGCCGCCCACCATCACCACGCCCTGCACCTCGTCCCGGGTCACACCCGCGTCGCGCAGCACCTTGCGCACGGCGGTCATGGTGCGGGCGGTCAGCCCGGCGGTGCAGGCCTCGAAATCCGCCTGCCGCACCGCCTGTTCGACAGCCAGCCCTTCAATCTCGGCGCGGAATAGGACCTCGGCATGCGCCGAGAGCTGCTCCTTCACGCGCCGCGCTTCGCGGTGCAACGCGGCGCGTTCGGCCGCGTCGGCCACGGGGCCGAGGCCCGCTTGTTGCAGCACCCAGGCGGCCAGCGCCTGGTCGTAGTCGTCGCCGCCCAGAGCAGAATCGCCTCCCGTTGCCATGACTTCGAACACCCCACGCGTGAGGCGCAGGATGGAGATGTCAAAGGTGCCACCGCCCAGGTCGTAGATGGCGTAGACGCCCTCGCTGCCGTTGTCCAACCCGTAGGCGATGGCCGCAGCGGTCGGCTCGTTGATCAGCCGCAGCACGTTGACGCCGGCGAGCTGGGCGGCGTCCTTGGTGGCCTGGCGCTGGGCATCGTCGAAGTACGCGGGCACGGTGATCACGGCGCCGAACAGTTCGTCGTCGAAGCTGTCCTCTGCGCGGAAACGCAGCGTAGCGAGGATCTCTGCGCTCACCTCCATCGGGGTCTTGCGACCGGCCACGGTCTCGACCACCGCCATGCCGTTGTCGTCGACCACGGAGTAGGACAGCTTGTCCACATCGACCACCTGATCGCGGCGACGGCCCATCAGGCGTTTGACCGAGCTCACCGTGTTGGCGGGGTCTCCGATCTGCGCGGCCAGCGCATCAAACCCGATCTGACGACCCGACCCTCCGAGCTGGGGATCGAGGTAACGTACGACGCTGGGCAGAATGGCGCGGCCATCCAGCGCCGGCAGGCATTCGGCCACGCCATGCCTTACCGCAGCCACCAGCGAATGCGTGGTGCCCAGGTCGATGCCGACCGCCACACGTCGCTGGTGCGGGTCGAGGGACTGGCCGGGTTCGGAGATCTGCAGAAGTGCCATGGACGGAAGAGGAAAAACGGGAGTAAAGCCAGCGCAACCCGCTATTGTCCCAGCTGTTCGAGGCGGCTCTCGACGTCGCGCGCAAAACGCTCAACGAACATGAGGGCTCTGACCTGCCCGGCCAGTGCGGGCCAGTCGTGCTGCACATCGGCGGTCTGCTGCAGTTGCGCCAGCATGCGCTTGCGCGCTAAGGCCACCTCGTCGGCAAGGTCTTCCACCACAGCGGCAGAGGACGCTTCTTCGAGCGCTTCGCGCCACTCCATCTGCTGCATCAGGAAGGCCGGTGGCATCGCGGTGTTGTTCTCGGCCTGCACCGGAGCACCGTGCAGTTCACAGAGGTAGGCCGCGCGCTGCAACGGGTCCTTCAGGCGCTGGTAGGCCTCGTTGATGCGCACAGACCACTGCATGGCCTGACGCTGGGTCTGGGCGTCGGCCGCCGCGTGGCGGTCGGGGTGCACCTCACGCTGCAAGGCCTTCCAGCGCTCATCCAGAGCTGCACGGTCCAGCGTGTAGGCCGGTGGAAGTTCGAAAAGTTCGAAGTCGTTGGATTGCAGGTTCATTTCCGGAATTAGACCCGGAAACTTTCTCCGCAGCCGCAGCGGTCGCGCTCGTTCGGGTTGTGGAACTTGAAGCCCTCGTTCAGGCCCTCGCGCACGAAGTCCAGCTGCGTGCCATCGATGTAGGGCATGCTCTTGGGGTCCACCAACACCTTGACGCCGTTTTCTTCGAACACAACGTCCTCGGGCGCGATCTCGTCGGCGTATTCCAGCTTGTAGGCCAGGCCTGAACAACCCGTGGTCTTGACGCCCAGACGCACGCCCACGCCCTTGCCTCGTTTGGCCAGGTAGCGCGTGACGTGACGGGCTGCAGCTTCAGAAATCGTGACGGACATGGCAGGGCTTCAGTTCGCGTGCTTCTTGCGGTAGTCGTCCACCGCAGCCTTGATGGCGTCTTCGGCCAGGATGGAACAGTGGATCTTGACCGGCGGCAGTGCCAGTTCTTCGGCGATTTCGCTGTTCTTCAACGCAGCAGCCTCGTCCAGCGTCTTGCCCTTGACCCACTCGGTCACCAGCGAACTGGACGCAATGGCCGAGCCGCAGCCGTAGGTCTTGAAACGTGCATCTTCGATCACGCCCGTCTGCGGATTCACCTTGATCTGCAGCTTCATCACGTCGCCGCAGGCGGGCGCCCCCACCATGCCGGTGCCAACGGACTCGTCGCCCTTGTCGAAGGAGCCGACGTTGCGGGGGTTCTCGTAGTGGTCAACGACTTTTTCAGAATAGGCCATGGTTGTTCTCCTTCAGTGCGCTGCCCACTGGATGGTGGACAGATCAACGCCATCCTTGAACATTTCCCACAGGGGAGACAGTTCGCGGAGCTTGGCGACGTTTTCCTTGATGGTGGCGATCGCGTAGTCAATCTCTTCTTCGGTGGTCCAGCGGCCGATCGTCATGCGCAGGCTGCTGTGGGCCAGTTCGTCGCTGCGGCCCAGGGCCCGCAGCACGTAGCTGGGTTCCAGGCTGGCCGACGTGCAGGCCGAGCCAGAGGACACCGCCAGACCCTTGATACCCATGATCAGCGACTCGCCCTCGACGTAGTTGAAGCTCATGTTCAGGTTGTGCGGCACGCGCTGCGTCTCGTGACCGTTGATGAACACCTCTTCGATGTCCTTCAGGCCGGCGACCATGCGGTCGTGCAGCGCGCGGATGCGCTGGTTCTCGGCGTGCATCTCTTCCTTGGCAATGCGGTAGGCCTCGCCCATGCCCACACACTGGTGGGTGGGCAGCGTGCCCGAGCGCATGCCACGCTCGTGGCCGCCACCGTGCATCTGCGCCTCGATGCGGATGCGCGGCTTACGACGAACGTACAGCGCGCCGATGCCCTTGGGACCGTAGGTCTTGTGGCTGGTCAGGCTCATCAGGTCGACCGGCAGGGTTTGCAGGTCGATGTCCACCCGGCCCGTGGCCTGCGCCGCGTCCACATGGAAGATCACGCCCTTCTCGCGGCAGATCGTGCCGATGGCGGCGATGTCCTGGATCACACCGATTTCGTTGTTCACGAACATGACCGAGGCCAGAATCGTGTCGGGGCGGATTGCCGTCTTGAAGGCCTCCAGGTCCAGCAGGCCATCGGCCTGGACGTCCATGTAGGTCACCTCGAAGCCCTGGCGCTCCAGCTCGCGACAGGTGTCCAGCACGGCCTTGTGTTCGGTCTTGACCGTGATGAGGTGCTTGCCCTTGGTCTTGTAGAAGTGCGCAGCCCCTTTCAGGGCCAGATTGTTGGACTCGGTGGCACCAGAAGTCCAGACGATCTCGCGCGGGTCGGCGTTGATCAGGGCCGCCACCTGTTCGCGGGCGGTCTCGACGGCTTTTTCAGCTTCCCAGCCCCAGGCGTGGCTGCGCGAAGCAGGGTTGCCGAAGTGTTCGCGCAACCAGGGAATCATGGCATCCACCACCCGCGGGTCGCAGGGGTTGGTGGCGCTGTAGTCCATGTAGATCGGGAAATGCGGCGTGCTCATGGCGGCAGTTTTTTCAGTGATTGGAATCGTGGGACCAGATGGATGCCTGCCCCGAGTGGGCGGACATGCCAAGGGCGCGGCCGGTGCAAGCACCAGCCTCGCCCGTCATTTGGAGAGTGCAGCGCCTCCAAGCGCGAACACCGAGTTCGGCGCATTGACGCGAATCGGTTTGACCACCGGGGCGCTGGAGATCGCACGCTTGATCATGGGGGCGTTCTCCACCACGACACCCTTGGCGATCTGCTCGTCCACGAGCGATTGCAGCGACACCGAGTCGAGGAAATCGACCATCTTGGCGTTCAGCTGCGCCCACAGCTCGTGCGTCATGCAGCGGTTGCCCTCGCCCAGGCAGTTTTCCTTGCCGCCGCACTGGGTGGCGTCAATGGGCTCGTCCACCGACACGATGATGTCTGCGACTGTGATCTCTGCAGCCTTTCGGCCCAGCGTGTAGCCGCCGCCAGGACCGCGGGTGGACTCCACCAGCTCGTGTCGGCGCAGCTTGCCAAACAGCTGCTCGAGATAGGACAGCGAAATCTGCTGGCGCTGGCTGATGGCGGCCAGCGTGACGGGACCGTTGTTCTGGCGCAGGGCCAGATCGATCATGGCGGTGACCGCGAAGCGGCCTTTGGTCGTGAGGCGCATGGGGTGCTCCTGAATCGTGAGGTTTGGCTGCCGTTGTAGAACCGGGCGGACGTCCTGAGACACCCACTCGACCGCTTCTCCACCCACCCCAGCCACCTGTGGTGGCTGCAACGTCAACTTGGTATCCGACTGTTTTTATCGAGTATACACCAATAGCCAAGTGTTTCTCTCGGGTTAGCCGCTTCCCGCCGGGTCGTGGGGCTGCAGAGGAAACAGGAAGCGCACACGTGTGCCAGGCCCCGCGTCCTCGAACACCACCCCCACACCAAGTTCGGCCGCTCGCAGCCGGATGTTGCCCATCCCCCGCCCACCGCCGCACGAGATGCCCTCATCGGGGGTGCGCAAGCCGACGCCGTCATCGGCCACACACAGCTCGACCTGTTCGCCCACGTGCCGGGTGCTCACGGTGACCCGCTGCGCCCGCGCGTGCTTGAGCACGTTCGCAAACACCTCCTGCAGACAACGGAACACATGCAGCACCCCCCGGGCCTCCAGCCCTGGAACCGGTGGCACCTCCTGCACCTGCCAGACCAGCTCCACCCCGGCCGCCTGCATCGCCGGCGCGATGCGCTGGCGCAGGGTGCCCAGGATGGTGGGCAGGTCGCCATCCATGGGTTCGAGGGAGTCCAGGGTCATGCGTAGGTCCTCCAGCGCATGGTGGAGCATGGCGACCATCGCCGAGGTATCGACCTGGGCCCCGCTGCCACGAACCACGTTGAGCGCCTGCACCAATTGGCTTCCCAGGCCATCGTGCATGTCGCGTGTGAGCCGGCGGCGCTCGGCCTCCAGCACTCGCTGGCTCTCCACCTGGCGCAGGCGCTCGAACAGCCGCTGCAACTCCACCTCGCGCTCACTCACCTTGCGCGAGAGTTCGGTGTTGAGCAGCCGGACCTGTTCCATGGCCGCCGACACCCGGCGCACCAGCACCCAGCCCAGGGCGTACATCAGCATCAGAGATCCGACCGTCATCCAGCGGATGTCGGCGTCGCCAGGAAAGCCCATGTTCACCACGGCAAAGTCGCGCACGCCGGTGGCCATGGTCGCGGCGCCGAACACGATGGTGAGCCGCTGGTTGGCGTCCAGCCCCCAGCGCGCCCGGTGGAACAGTTTCACCAACGCCACTGCCGAGGTCAGTGTGATCACCGCCATCCAGATCCAGTACATGGTGTAGCTGTCGAAGTACACCGTGACCGCCAGCCAGAACGGGCCAAGCCACAACAGCCCATGGACAAAGCTGCGGATCAGGCCCTGCCGGTAGTCGAACAGGTCCCACATGAAGAGGTACAGAAACCCGCAGTAGGCGGTGAACGAAAGCTTCTGCAGGTAGTACCAGACCTCGAAGGACATCGGCGGCGTTTCCAGCGGCGTCAGCCCCAGCCGGACCGCCCAGGCGAAGGCGGCCGCAGCCAGCAGGCCAAACAGCCGCTCGCGGGTGTTCAGCCACAGGAGCAGCGCCATCAGGCCGAGCATCAGCGACACCGCGGCCACCATCCAGGTCACGTACACCTGCCACCACATCAGGTCGGCGTGGCGCTGGACCAGCGCATCGGCCAAGCCGATCTGCACCTGCGACAGCCCGCTCTTGCGCAGCGGCTGACCGCGGACCTCAATCTCGATGCGGTTGTCGGCTGGTTCGGCTGCCAGCCAGGCGCGCGGCAGATGCACGATCTGCGGCACGAGGGAGGTGTCCACAAAGCCCTCGTACGACCAGAAGCGGTCGGCCACCTCCTGCCCGTTGAGCCAGACCCGGTACCGGGCCCCGACCCGAGGCAGCAGCATGGCCAGCGGAGCCTGGTCATCACCGCTGTAGGACAGACCCGCTGGCCACGTCAACCGGTACCGCGCTTCGCCTTCCCAGCGGGGCGACTGGTTGTCCCACACGTGGGGCAGCGCCACATCGGACACCCGCAACACGCCCGCCTGCTGGTGCGCCACCTGGGCCTGCCGGACCACCTGGGCGCCCTCCACCGGGGTGGTGCGCGACACCCAGGCCAGACCGGCAATGCCCACCGCCAGCAGCATCCCCGCCCACCAGTAGGCCGGCGTCGCGAGCAGCCACCGGGTCAGGGCGCCCGCCCAGCTCACAGCAGGCCCCGCTCCTGCGCCGCGCGCACCACCTGGACCCGGCTGTGAACGGCCAGCTTGCGGTAGAGGTTCTTGATGTGCGAGCCCACCGTGGCGGGCGATATGAACAGCCGCTGGGCGATTTCCTTGTTGACATAGCCCTGTGCAACCAGCCGGAGCACCTCGGTCTCCCGGTCCGAGAGCAGGACTTCCTGCAGCTCCTGGACCGCGGACGGCGCGTCCTGCACCCAGCGGAACTGCCGCAACAGCATGCGGGCCAGCAGAGGCGAGATCGGCGCTCCGCCGGCCCGGATCTGTTCGATGGCGGTGACCAGCTCCTCGGGCGTGCATCCCTTGAGCACATAGCCGGTCGCGCCGGCCTGCAGCGCGGCCACGAGGCGGGACTCATCGCCAAACACGGTGAACACCAGCAGTTCGGCGTCCGGATGTTCGACGGCGAGCCAGTGCAGCAGGTCCTCCCCCCGGCCGTCGGGCAGACCGAGGTCGACCAGAAACACATTGGCATTCGCATGCAGCGCGTGTTCCAGCGCATGGCGCCGGCTCACCGACACGCCAACCAGTTGCCACTGGGGCCGGGACAACAGGGCCTGCCGAACGAACTGCTGTATGGCGGGATCGTCTTCGATCAGGTAGATGCGCGTCTGCTCGTCCGTCTGTGCGGGCTGCTGCGACGCTCGCGGTGCGGTATTCATGCGTCAACGAAAGATGTTGTGGCGAGCACCACGCCCCGGCACCAGAATGCCGCCTCCTTCGCGGCGCTCCGGCCGGTATTGTGCGGCACCTGCTCAGGCCACCTTGTCCTGGCCGCCGGCGCCGAACAGGCGCTCCTTGAGGCGGGTCAGCTGGTCTCGCACAGACGCCGCCTTCTCGAACTCCAGGTTGCGCGCGTGCTCCAGCATCTGCTTTTCCAGTCGCTTGATCTCCCGCGCAGCGTCCTTTTCATCCAGCGCCTCCAGGTCGGCATGCAGGGCGCTGGCCGCCGCCAAGCGATCTGCTTCCCGTCCCGCCTTCTCGCTGTAGACGCCGTCGATCAGGTCCTTGATGCGCTTGACCACGCCCTTGGGCGTGATGCCATTCGCTTCGTTGAACGCGATCTGCTTGGCGCGCCGCCGCTCGGTTTCATCCATCGCCCGCTTCATGGAGTCGGTGATGCGGTCGGCGTACAGGATGGCCTTGCCGTTGAGGTTGCGCGCTGCGCGGCCGATGGTCTGGATCAGGCTGCGCTCGGCGCGCAGGAAGCCTTCCTTGTCGGCGTCCAGAATGGCCACCAGCGACACCTCGGGAATGTCCAATCCCTCGCGCAGCAGGTTGATGCCCACCAGCACATCGAAAGCGCCAAGGCGCAGGTCGCGGATGATCTCGACCCGCTCGACCGTGTCCACATCGCTGTGCAGGTAGCGCACCTTGACACCGTTCTCGGTCAGGTAGTCGGTGAGCTGCTCGGCCATGCGCTTGGTCAGTGTGGTGATGAGAACCCGCTCGCCCGCCTCGACGCGGATTCGAATCTCCTGGAGCACGTCGTCCACCTGGTGGGTGGCGGGCCGCACCTCGACGAGTGGGTCCACCAGGCCGGTCGGGCGCACCACCTGCTCGATCACGTTGCCCGAATGGGTCTTCTCGTAATCGGCCGGCGTGGCCGAGACGAAGATGCACTGGCGCATGCGCTGCTCGAACTCCTCAAACTTCAGCGGCCGGTTGTCCAGCGCGCTGGGCAGGCGAAACCCATACTCCACCAGTGTGGTCTTGCGCACCCGGTCGCCGTTGTACATGGCGTTGAGCTGGCCGATCATTTGATGGCTCTCGTCCAGGAACATGATGGCGTCGCGCGGCAGATAGTCGGTCAGCGTGGCCGGCGGGTCGCCCGGCGCGCTGCCGGCCAGGTGGCGCGAGTAGTTCTCGATGCCTTTGCAGTGGCCGACCTCGCTGAGCATTTCCAGGTCAAACCGGGTGCGCTGCTCCAGCCGTTGGGCTTCCACCAGCTTGCCCATGCCCACCAGTTGCGCCAGTCGCTCGCGCAACTCTTCCTTGATGGCTTCCACCGCGCTGAGCACCTGCTCGCGTGGGGTCACGTAGTGGCTGCTGGGGTAGACGGTGAAACGCGGGATCTTCTGCCGCACCTTGCCGGTCAGCGGGTCGAACAGCTGCAGGCTTTCGACCTCGTCGTCGAACAGTTCGATGCGGATCGCCATCTCGCTGTGTTCGGCCGGGAACACGTCGATGGTGTCGCCGCGCACGCGGAACTTGCCGCGACTGAAATCCTGCTCGTTGCGGCTGTACTGCATGCGCACCAGCTGCGCGATCAGGTCGCGCTGGCCGGCCTTGTCGCCCACGCGCAAGGTCATCACCATCTGGTGGTAGCTCTCGGGCTTGCCGATGCCGTAGATGGCCGAGACGGTGGCCACGATCACCACGTCGCGCCGCTCCAGGATGCTCTTGGTACACGACAGCCGCATCTGCTCGATGTGCTCGTTGATCGCGCTGTCCTTCTCGATGAACAGGTCGCGCTGCGGCACGTAGGCTTCAGGCTGGTAGTAGTCGTAGTAGCTGACGAAGTACTCCACAGCGTTCTTGGGAAAGAACTCGCGGAACTCGCTGTACAGCTGCGCCGCCAGGGTCTTGTTGGGCGCGAACACGATGGCCGGCCGCCCGATGCGGGCGATCACGTTGGCCATGGTGAAGGTTTTGCCCGAACCGGTCACGCCGAGCAAAGTCTGGAACACCTCCCCGTCTTCTATGCCTTCGACCAGTCCGGCGATCGCCGTGGGCTGGTCACCGGCCGGCGGGTATGGCTGGAACAGCTCGAACGGGGAATCGGGGAAGCGGACGAAGGTGCCGTCTTGCTTTTCCGTGATGACTTCAGAGAGATCCGGCATGGGCGCAGTCAACGAGTGGTGGGGAGCGGCCGTTAAAATTGGCCGAACCCGGCACACTACACCACGCCCGGACTCTTCGCTACTGACAACCTTCCAAGGATTTTCATGTCCCTGTTTTCCGCCGTCGAAATGGCCCCCCGCGACCCCATCCTGGGTCTGAACGAACAATTCGCTGCCGACACCAACCCCAGCAAGGTCAACCTGGGCGTGGGCGTGTACTTCGACGACAACGGCAAGCTGCCGCTGCTGCAGTGCGTGCAGGCCGCGGAGAAGGCGATGATGGACAAGCCCTCCGCACGCGGCTACCTGCCCATCGACGGCATCGTCGCCTACGACAACGCCGTCAAGGCCCTGGTGTTCGGCGCCGAATCCGATGTCGTGAAGTCCGGCCGAGTTTCCACCGTGCAGGCCATCGGCGGCACCGGCGGCCTGAAGATCGGCGCCGACTTCCTGAAGAAGGTCAGCCCGGACGCCAAGGTGCTGATTTCCGACCCGAGCTGGGAAAACCACCGCGCCATCTTCCAGAACGCCGGTTTCGAGGTGGGCAGCTACCGCTACTACGACGCCGCCACCCGCTCGGTGAACTTCGAGGGCATGCTGGCCGACCTGAACGCCGCCGCCCCCGGCACCGTCGTCGTGCTGCACGCCTGCTGCCACAACCCCACCGGCTACGACATCACCGCCGCCCAGTGGGACCAGGTGATCGCCGCTGTCAAGGCCCGCAACCTGACCGCTTTCCTGGACATGGCCTACCAGGGCTTCGGCCACGGCATCGCCGAAGACGGCGCCGTAATCGCCAAGTTCGTGGCCGCCGGCCTGAACATCTTCGTGTCCACCTCGTTCTCCAAGAGCTTCAGCCTGTACGGCGAGCGCGTCGGCGCCTTGTCGGTGGTGGCCTCGGACAAGGACGAGGCCGCGCGCGTGCTGTCTCAGCTCAAGATCGTCATCCGTACCAACTACTCCAACCCGCCCACGCACGGTGGCGCTGTGGTGGCCGCGGTGCTGAACAACCCCGAGTTGCGCGCCCTGTGGGAAAAGGAGCTGGGTGAAATGCGCGTGCGCATCAAGGAGATGCGCCAGAAGCTGGTGGACGGCCTGAAGGCCGCCGGCGTGAAGCAGGACATGGGCTTCATCACCACCCAGATCGGCATGTTCAGCTACTCCGGCCTGTCCAAGGACCAGATGGTGCGCCTGCGCAACGAGTTCGGGGTGTATGGAACGGATACCGGCCGCATGTGCGTCGCCGCCCTGAACAGCAAGAACATCGACTACGTCTGTCAGTCGATTGCCAAGGTGGTTTGATTTTTCTCACGCCAGCCCGCCAAAAGCCGCTCACCGAGCGGCTTTTTTGTGCCCAATCGCACTGTTTGCCGGATCTGGCAGTGCAAAACCACGCTTTCCCGGCGGCTGATTCGTTTCGCCAAGGTGACAATCCTAGGCTGCAAATTAGGTGTTTTTCCCCTCTGGACAGGGGAGGCCTGCTGTTATATTGCACTGCAACATAACCTTTTCAACAGCCATGCTCTACCAGATCTACGAAACCCAGCGCTCGATCATGGAACCCTTCGCCGACCTGGCCGAAGTGACCGCGAAGCTGTTCAACAACCCGCTGTCTCCCCTTGGCCAGCTGCCGATGGCACAACGGATCTCTGCGGGCTACGACCTGCTGCACCGGCTGGGAAAGGACTATGAGAAGCCCACCTTCGGCATTCCGACGGTGAATGTGGACGGTGTCGAGGTTGCCATCTACGAGCGTGTGGAAATCGACAAGCCCTTCTGCGAGCTGCGCCGCTTCAAGCGCTTCTCGGACGACACCGACACCCTGGCCAAACTCAAGGGACAGCCGGTGGTGCTGATCGTGGCGCCGCTCTCGGGCCACTACGCCACGCTGCTGCGCGACACGGTCAAGACCATGCTCAAGGACCACAAGGTCTACATCACCGACTGGAAGAACGCTCGCCTGGTGCCGCTGTCGGAAGGTGAGTTCCACCTGGACGACTACGTCAACTACGTGCAGGAGTTCATCCGCTACCTGCAGAAGAACTATGGCAATTGCCACGTGATGAGCGTGTGCCAGCCCACCGTCCCGGTGCTGGCCGCCGTGTCGCTGATGGCCTCGCGCGGCGAGACCACGCCGCTGTCGATGACCATGATGGGCGGACCGATCGACGCCACCAAGTCGCCCACCGCGGTGAACAACCTGGCCACCCAGCGCAGCCACAGCTGGTTCGAGAACAACGTCATCTACCGGGTGCCCGACAAGTTTCCGGGCGCCGGCCGCCGTGTGTACCCGGGCTTCCTGCAGCACACCGGCTTTGTGGCCATGAACCCCGACCGCCACGCCAGCAGCCACTACGACTACTTCCGCGACCTGATCAAGGGCGACAACGAAAGCGCCGAGGCCCACCGCAAGTTCTACGACGAGTACAACGCCGTGCTCGACATGGACGCCGACTACTACCTGGAAACCATCAACACGGTGTTCCAGGAATTCAAGCTGGTCAATGGCACCTGGGATGTGAAGGGCACGAGCGGCAGGACCGAACGCGTGAAGCCTCAGGACATCACGACCTCCGGGCTGCTGACCGTCGAGGGCGAGCTGGACGACATCTCCGGTTCGGGCCAGACTGCCGCCGCCCACGACCTGTGCACCGGCATTCCCAAGACGCACCAGATGCACTACGAAGCCAAGGGTGCGGGTCACTACGGCATCTTCAGCGGCCGCCGCTGGCGCGAGATGGTCTACCCGGTGGTCAAGAGCTTCATCCTGGCCCACCAGCCGGCCAAGGCCACCGACGTGGTCAAGACCAGCCAAGTGCCGGTCACCAGCCCTGCGAAGACCGCCACCGCCAAAACTGTGCGGGCGAAAAAGGCCGCTCCCGCCCCGGTTGTCGTGGCACCCGCCGCCAAGCGTCCGGCGGCCAAGAAGGCAGCGCGCAAGACCGCCTGACAGCACCCCGGGGCCTGGATGCCCCCGGGTACACTCGCGCCCCATGAACGAACTGGCCCGGCGCATCGATGCCGCACTGCCCCAGACGCAGTGCACCCGCTGCGGCTACCCCGATTGCGCTAGCTACGCGCAGGCCGTCGCGGCGGGTGATGCGGGCATCAACCAGTGCCCCCCGGGCGGCCGCGAGGGCGTCGAACGCCTCGCAGCCATCACCGGCCGCGAGGCCACATCACTGAACCCGGCCAACGGAATTGAAGGGCCGCTCACCCTGGCGGTGATCGACGAGAACTGGTGCATCGGCTGCACCCTGTGCATCAAGGCCTGCCCGACCGACGCCATCATCGGCAGCAACAAGCGCATGCACACCGTGATCGAGCCCTACTGCACGGGTTGCGAACTCTGCATCCCGGTCTGCCCGGTCGACTGCATCTCGCTGGAAGTGGTCAGCGGCGAGCGCACCGGATGGGACGCCTGGACCCCTGCCCAGGCGGAACAGGCCCGCGAGCGCTACACCCGGCGCTCGGTGCGGCTGGTGCGGGAAAAGTCGGAGCACGAGGCGCGCCTGGAAGCCAAGGCCCGCATGAAGCTGGCCGACTTGGCGGCGCACTCGCAGCACACCGATCCGGTGGTGCTCGACAAGAAGCGGGCCGTGATCGAGGCCGCGCTGGCACGCGCCCGCGAGCGCCGCGGCCAGCCGGGCTGACTCAGACGGTCAGCGACTTGTAGACGCCGCAACCGACGTACAGATCGTCGACCTTGGTCACGTAGGACATCTTGGTCTGCACGCTGCCTGTCTGCGGGTTGGTGATGTCGTATTCCACCCAGCCCGGCTCCAGTTCTGCCTGGGCCACGATGGCTTCGAGCAGAGAGGCGCCATCCACACCGGGAATGTCCTGCACGCGGCCGCCGACCTTTTCCGGCTTGCCGCCGAAGGCGCGGTAGGCACCGCTGCGGTCGAGCGCAAAAACGTACATGTCGCGATCGTGGAAGTTCTGCGCCGGGTCGGTGATCTGGCTCACGAAGGCCTCCCGGCTGGTGCGTGCGCGCAGTTCGAGCGCCCGCTGCACCAACACCATCGCCTCCTCGGCCGCACCCTGTTGCAGCTGAAAGGACGACACCGCCTGTGCCAGCGTAGCGGCCCGGCCTTCCAGCTGGGTGGCCTGCTGGACCGCGCGCTCGACCATGCGGGCGTTGCGCTGCGTGATCTCATCAAGCTGACCCACGGCCGACGAGATCTCGCTGAGGCCGCCGCTCTGCTCCGCGCTGGCAGCGGAGATCAGCGACATGTTGGCGGCGACACCGCGCACGCCGTTGACGATCTCGGTCATGCTCGTGCCGGCCGCCCGGATCTGGGCCACGCTGGTCGAGACCTGCTGGCCGGAGGCCTGGATCAGCTCCCGGATCTCCCGGGACGACGCCGCCGAACGCTGCGCCAGACTGCGCACCTCGGCCGCCACCACGGCAAAACCGCGGCCCTGTTCGCCCGCCCGCGCGGCCTCGACGGCGGCATTCAGCGCCAGGATGTTGGTCTGGAAGGCCAGGCTGTCGATCACGCCGATGATCTCGTTCATCTGCTGGGCGCTCTTCTGGATGCCTTCGACCGATTCGACCGCGCGCACCATGGCCTGTGCGCCGCTTTCGGCGATGTCGCGCACCCGGGAGGCCTGGGTGTCCGAATCGCCGGCTGTCTGGGCGTTGCGCTGCACCGTGCTGGAGAGCTCCTGCACGCTGGCAGCGGTCTGTTCCAGGTTGGCCGCCTGCTGCTCGGTGCGGTCGGCCAGCTCCCGGTTGCCGGAGGCCAGGCTCTTCCCTGCGTAGGCGACCAGGGCGGAGTTGCTGCGCACCTCGGCCACCATGGCCGAGAGATTGCTGATCATGCCTTCCAGCTGGGATGCCAGATCGGCCAGCTCGTCGCTGCCGCGCACCCTCACATGGGCGCGCAGATTGCCCTTGGCGGTCTCGCCCATCACTTGGCTGACATGGCGAAAGTCGATGACGAAGCTGAAATAGAACGAGGTGAGCAGGTAGCCCATGGCCGCCAGCCCGAGGATGGCGGCACTCATTGCCGTCCACCACTGCACCTCAGCCGTCGCCTTTCGCTCATCCAGCAGTTGCGCCAGCCGGTCCAGCACGGCGGTCTGGTAGGCCTGTGCAGCGGCAATCGCCGCGGTGCCAGCCGCAAAGTATTCGGCGGAGGTGACCTGGGCAGTGCCATTGGCAGCACCCAGCGCAAGCGCCAAAAAAGACTCCGAAGCCTTGATGGCCGCATCCGACGGCAGCCCTGTCTGACCGTAGCGCTCCGCGAACGAAGAGGCAAAGCGAAAGTCGTCGGTATCGCCGGTCAGAAGCCGCAGCTGGGCGCGAAGCCCTCCTGCGTCGTTGCCAATCCCCTCGGGCCGGCTCAGCAGTCCCGCGCCCTGACCCCGCACCTGGGCGATGCGCTCCGACCAGGGCACAGTGCGGGAGACCGCGATGTCCATCAGGAAGTAGCTCGCCGGATCGGGATCGAACAGCAGGCTGGTGCGTTCCCCTGTCGTGTACATCAGCCGCTTGAGGTCGGCGATCAGGGTGGTGTGGGTGTCGAAGGCCTGTTGCCGGGAGAGCTTCTCGGTGTCTGCCAGTTGCTGCACGCGGACTTCCAGGCCGCGCCAGTCCTGCGCGAGACCGAACGACTCCCGCGCAGTGAGTGCAGCACCGGCGGTGCTCAGCAAGGCGGGCAGCGACCCTCGGGTCTTGTCGAGGGCGGAACGCACCGCGGCATCCCCCGCCAGCAGCATGTTGGTCTGCCCACGGTGGGTCTGCAGCAGGGTCACCAGCTGACTCAGCGCTGCGATGCCCTGGGCGCCCTGAACCTCATCCTCCAGCACCTGGATTTCGTCTGAGATACGCTGCACCAGCGACACGCACACCACCAGCAACGGAATGACGATCGCCATCGAAAGAATCCCCAACTTGACGGGGAGTCTCAGTTTGCGCATCAGCCATACGCCGGGCTTGAACGGTTGGAAACGTGGCATGGCCCGTCAGCTCCTTCTATCGGATCTGCCGTCTATCGGCAATCCGGCGGTGGTATTGAATAGGGAGGGACCCGCACGCGGCGCCCGTCAATGAACCTGGGGCAGTCCAGACTGGCGGGCCTGGAAGTGGCGAAACAGCTGCACCGACAGAAGGCGCAGGGTTTCGTCGTCCAGGTTCTGCCCGTGCACAAGTTGCTGAAGTGCGTAGCATTTGTCGCTGAGCATCAGGGGCCTGCTGATGGACATTCCGTGGCTGGCCATGCGCAGGCTGAAGGCGTCCAGCAGATCGGTGGGCCAGGGCAATGCCGGCTCGCGCTCGCGCCAGCCTGAAGGCCTTTGTGCCCAGCGGTCGTCGCCCTGCGACATCTGGGGAACCCGGTGGGGGTTGGCATCGTTCTGACTGCGGTGTTCGTGGGTGCCCATGGCGGACTCCTCGAAATGTGGAGAGGACTCCAGCGTAGGACCAGTGACCGCCATCCAATGCATCAAACAACGCGGGTCTTCCATGCCAGTTCCGGCTGCGGCGGGGTGGCGGCACAATCCGCGCATGAACGCGACCGCTCATCTCCTCAAACTGACCGCCCGCCCCGAGGGCACCCCGTCCATCGACCACCCGCGCCCGGAGCGGCTGTTACGCGGCAACCCCATGCGGGAGACCTGGAACCGGATCGACGAGGGTCTGCCGGCCGGGCAGGTGTATTGCGGCGTGTGGCGTTGCGAGCCGGGGCACTGGCGCATCGCCATGGGGCCGACCGAGCGCGAGCTGTTCACCGTGCTCGAGGGCCGCTGCCGGGTGCACGACGCGCGGGGCGGCTTCGAGGAAGCAGGACCGGGAGAAGGCATCTACATCCCGCCAGGCTTTGAGGGCGCCTTTGAGGTGCTGGAGCGCCTGACCAAGACCTACATGATCTGCGAGTGACCGCCGGATAAAAAAACCCCGCCAGGCGTGCACCCGGCGGGGCTGTCTCCTCGGCTTCTCTGGTTCAACCGGGTTGTGCAGCCAGGACAGCAAAGGCGTTGACCACCTCGGCCGGTGCTTGCACCAGTTCAATCAGCACACCCTCCCCCGCGATCGGGAATTCTTCGTTCGCCTTGGGGTGCAGGAAGGTGATGTCAAAACCCGCGGCGCCCTTGCGGATGCCGCCGGGTGCAAAACGCACGCCGTTGGCACTGAGCCATTCCACCGCCAGCGGCAGGTTGTCGATCCACAGGCCGATGTGATTGAGCGGCGTGGTGTGAACTGCGGGTTTCTTCTCGGGATCCATGGGCTGCATCAGGTCCACCTCGACCTTGAACGGGCCACTGCCGATGGCGCAGATGTCTTCGTCGACGTTCTCGCGCTCGCTCTGGAAGGTGCCGGTCTTCTCCAGGCCCAGCATGTCCACCCACAGGGTCTGCAGGCGCAGCTTGTCCGGGCCACCGATGGCGATCTGCTGGACGCCCAGCACCTTGAACGGTCTAGGAGTTCCTTTCATTTCTCGAACTCCACGATCGGCTGATCGACCACCAGGCTCTCGCCCTTGGACGCGAGCACCTTGGACACGATGCCATCGGCCGCGGCGAACAGCACGTTCTCCATCTTCATGGCCTCGATCACGGCCACGCGCTCGCCGGCCTGCACCTTCTGACCGACCTGCACCGCCACATCCACCAGCAGACCCGGCATGGGCGAGAGAACGTATTTGCTCATGTCCGGCGGTGCTTTGAAGGGCATCAGCTGGTGCAGCTCGGCCATGCGCGGCGAGACCACCATGGTCTCCAGCTTGGTGCCGTTGTGCTGCACCACCAGGGCCAGCGGGTTCTTGGCCGAGCCGCGCTCCATCTGCGCAGTGAAGGGCTGGCCATTCACCTCGCCGCTGATGACGATGTCGTTCAGGCGCGAAGGCGAGCTGATCTTGTAGCGCTTCTCGCCCACCTGCACCGAGGCGTAGCCGGTCTCACCGACAAACTCGTCGACGTGCACCGCCGTGTACTTGTGCTGTCCTGCTGCATCCAGGCTGACGACCACATAGTCCTTGCCCACCTTCACGCCGTAGCCCGGCAGCTGACCACTGATGCCGGTGGCGCGCTCGCGGCTCTTGCGGCGCACGAAGGCGGCCAGCGCGACCAGGAAGTCCGGGTCGTCGTGCGGCACGTCCTCGGCACGGAAGCCCATGGCGTAGTGCTGGGCGATGAAGCCGGTGTTGAAGTTGCCCGAGACGAAGTCGGGGTGCGCCAGCAGCGCGGCCTGGAACGGGATGTTGCTGTTGATGCCGCGGATGACGAAGCCATTGAGGGCCTCGCGCATCTTGGCGATGGCGTCGTTGCGGTCCTTGCCGTGCACGATGAGCTTGGCGATCATCGAGTCGTAGTGCATCGGAATCTCGCCACCCTCGAACACACCGGTGTCCACCCGCACACCCTGCTTGTGCGCGGTGTCGGCCTGCCACATGGTCTCGGTTGGAGGCGTGAAGCGCACCAGGCGGCCGGTGGACGGCAGGAAGTTGCGGAACGGGTCCTCGGCGTTGATGCGGCATTCCATGGCCCAGCCGTCGCGTTTCACGTCGGCCTGGGTGAAGTCCAGCTTTTCGCCGGCCGCCACACGGATCATCTGCTCGACCAGGTCCAGGCCGGTGATGCACTCGGTCACCGGGTGCTCGACCTGCAGGCGGGTGTTCATTTCCAGGAAGTAGAAGTCCTGGTCCTTGCCAACCACGAACTCCACTGTGCCGGCGCTCTGGTACTTCACCGCCTTGGCCAGCGCCACGGCCTGCTCGCCCATGGCCTTGCGGGTGGCGTCGCTGATGAAGGGCGACGGAGCCTCCTCGATCACCTTCTGGTGGCGGCGCTGGATCGAGCACTCGCGTTCGTTGAGGTACAGCACGTTGCCGTGGCTGTCGCCCAGGATCTGGATCTCGATGTGGCGCGGCTGCTCGACGAACTTCTCGATGAAGATGCGGTCGTCGCCGAAGCTGTTGCGGGCCTCGTTCTGGCAGGCGGTGAAGCCTTCCAGCGCCTCCTTGTCGTTGAAGGCCACGCGCAGGCCCTTGCCACCACCGCCGGCCGATGCCTTGATCATCACCGGGTAGCCGATGCCCTTGGCGATCTCCACCGCGTGCTCGGCGGACGGGATCGGGTCGTTGTAACCGGGGATGGTGTTGACCTGGGCCTCACTGGCCAGCTTCTTGGACGCGATCTTGTCGCCCATGGCCGCGATCGAGTGGGCCTTGGGGCCTATGAAGGCGATGCCTTCCTTCTCGCAGCGCTCGGCAAATGCCTCGTTCTCGGACAGGAAGCCGTAGCCGGGGTGGATGGCCTCGGCGCCCGTCTGCTTGGCCGCCTCGATGATCTTGTCGGCCACCAGGTAGGACTCGCGCGAGGGCGCCGGGCCCAGCAGCACCGCTTCGTCGGCCAGGCGCACGTGGCGCGCTTCCTTGTCGGCCTCGGAGTAGACGGCCACGGTGGCGATGCCCATCTTGCGGGCGGTGGCGATGACGCGGCAGGCGATCTCGCCGCGGTTGGCAATGAGAATTTTCTTGAACATGTTCTTTTCTCCTCGGGCGATCAGAGCGGGATGTTCCCGTGCTTGCGCCAGGGGTTCTCGATCTTCTTGTCCTTGAGCATCACCAGCGAGCGGCAGATGCGCTTGCGGGTTTCCGACGGCAGGATCACGTCGTCGATGAAGCCGCGCGCCCCGGCCACGAAGGGGTTGGCGAAGCGCGCCTTGTATTCGGCCTCGCGCTCAGCCAGCTTGGCCGGGTCCTTCTTCTCTTCACGGAAGATGATCTCCACCGCACCCTTGGCGCCCATCACCGCGATCTCTGCATTGGGCCAGGCAAAGTTCACGTCGCCGCGCAGGTGCTTCGACGCCATCACGTCGTAAGCGCCGCCGTAGGCCTTGCGGGTGATGACGGTGATCTTGGGCACCGTGCACTCGGCGTAGGCGTAGAGCAGCTTGGCACCGTGCTTGATGATGCCGCCGTACTCTTGAGAAGTGCCGGGCATGAAGCCGGGCACGTCGACAAAGGTCACGACCGGGATGTTGAAGGCGTCGCAGAAGCGCACGAAGCGCGCCGCCTTGATCGAGCTCTTGATGTCCAGGCAACCAGCCAGCACCAGGGGCTGGTTGGCCACGATGCCCACGGTCTGGCCGTCCATGCGGGCAAAGCCGATCAGGATGTTCTTGGCGTAGTCGGGCTGGATCTCGAAGAAGTCGCCATCGTCGACCGTCTTGAGGATCAGCTCCTTCATGTCGTAGGGCTTGTTCGGGTTGTCCGGCACCAGCGTGTCCAGGCTCTTGTCCATGCGGTCGATCGGGTCGCCGCTGGGGCGCACCGGCGCCTTTTCCTTGTTGTTGAGCGGCAGGTAGTTGTAGAGGCGGCGCAGCATCAGCAGCGCCTCCACATCGTTCTCGAACGCGCCGTCGGCCACGCCGCTCTTGGTGTTGTGCGTCACCGCGCCGCCCAGCTCCTCGGCAGTCACTTCCTCGTGCGTCACCGTCTTCACCACTTCGGGGCCGGTCACGAACATGTAGGAGCTGTCCTTGACCATGAAGATGAAGTCGGTCATGGCGGGCGAATACACCGCGCCACCGGCCGATGGGCCCATGATCATGCTGATCTGCGGGATCACGCCGCTGGCCATCACGTTGCGCTGGAACACCTCGGCGTAACCGCCGAGCGAGGCCACGCCTTCCTGGATGCGGGCGCCGCCCGAATCGTTGAGGCCGATCACCGGGGCACCGACCTTCATGGCCTGGTCCATGATCTTGCAGATCTTCTCGGCGTGCGCCTCGGACAGCGCGCCGCCGAAGACGGTGAAGTCCTGGCTGAAGACAAACACCAGGCGGCCGTTGATCATGCCGTAGCCGGTCACGACGCCGTCACCAGGCACCTTCTGCTCCTGCATGCCGAAGTCCACGCAGCGGTGCTCCACGAACATGTCCCACTCTTCGAAGGTGCCTTCGTCGAGCAGCACTTCCAGGCGCTCACGCGCCGTCAGCTTGCCCTTGCTGTGCTGGGCGGCAATGCGCTTTTCGCCGCCGCCCAGGCGCGCCGCGGCGCGCTTCTTTTCCAGTTGGTCCAGGATGTCTTGCATGGTGGTCTCCGGTGAAAACGGTGTCTTGCCGGTTCAATCGAACCGTTCGAGCAACTGACGTGCGGCGGTGGAGGCGGCGAGCTCGCCAGCCTGCACCTGCCGCGTGAAAAGGTCCAGCGCCTCGCGCACCCGCGGGTGCTCGCGAAAGCGCTGCTTGAGGCCGGCGTCGATGCGCTCCCACATCCAGGCCGTGGCCTGCTGCTGACGGCGTGCGGCCAGGCGGCCATTGGAGGTCTGCAGGCGCCGGAACTCGCTGACGGCGGCCCAGAAGGTGTCCACGCCCTGCCCGTGCAGCGCGCTGATCTGGATCACCTGCGGGTGCCAGACTTTCTGGTCATGGTGAACGTGTTCCGGGTTGCCATGCAGGCCGAGCAGGCGCAGCGACGAGGTGATCTGCGCGCGGGCGCGGGTGGCGGCGTCGGGGTCGATGTCGGCCTTGTTGATGACCACCAGGTCGGCCAGCTCCATCACGCCCTTCTTGATCGCCTGCAGGTCGTCGCCCGCGTTGGGCAGTTGCAGCAGGCAGAACATGTCGGTCATGTTCGCCACGGCGGTCTCAGACTGGCCCACGCCCACGGTTTCCACCATCACGATGTCGTAGCCCGCGGCTTCGCAGACCAGCATGGCCTCGCGCGTCTTCTCGGCCACCCCGCCCAGCGTGCCACTGGAGGGGCTGGGGCGGATGTAGGCCTTCTCGTGCACGCTCAGGTGCTCCATGCGCGTCTTGTCGCCCAGGATGGAACCACCCGACACCGATGACGACGGGTCGACCGCCAGCACCGCGACGCGGTGGCCCTGGCCGATCAGGTACAGGCCCAGCGACTCGATGAAGGTGCTCTTGCCCACGCCGGGCACGCCACTGATGCCCAGGCGGAACGAACCTCCGGTGTGCGGCAGCAGCCCGGTCAGCAGCGCGTCTGCCTGCTGGCGGTGGTCGGGGCGGGTGGACTCCAGCAGCGTGATGGCCTTGGCCATCGCGCGGCGCTGGACCGTGGCACCGCCAGAAACGACGCCCGCCTGGATCTGCTCCGGCGTCACGCCACCGCTTTCTTGATCTGTTCCAGCACGTCCTTGGCGCTGGCCGGGATCGGGGTGCCAGGGCCATACACGCCCTTGACTCCCGCCTCGTACAGGAAGTCGTAGTCCTGGCGCGGGATCACGCCACCCACGAACACCACGATGTCGTCGGCGCCCTGGTCCTTCAGGGCCTTGATGATGGCCGGCACCAGGGTCTTGTGCCCGGCGGCCAGGGTGCTCACGCCCACTGCGTGCACGTCGTTTTCGATCGCCTGGCGGGCACACTCCTCCGGCGTCTGGAACAGCGGCCCCATGTCCACGTCGAAACCCAGGTCGGCAAAGGCCGTGGCCACCACCTTGGCGCCGCGGTCGTGGCCGTCCTGACCAAGCTTGGCGATCATCACGCGCGGACGGCGGCCCTGCGCGGTGGCGAAGTCGGCGATTTCGGTCTTGAGCTGGTCCCAGCCCTCGGCAGAGTCGTAAGCAGCGGCGTACACCCCGGTCACCTTCTGTGTGTCGGCGCGGTGGCGCCCGAAAACCTTCTCCAGCGCATCGGACACCTCGCCGACCGTGGCGCGCAGGCGGATGGCCTTGATCGACAGGTCCAGCAGGTTGCCCTGGCCCGACTCGGCGGCGGCGGTGAGCGCGTCCAGCGCCGACTGTACCGCCGCGCTGTCGCGGCGGGCCTTGATGGCCTTCAAGCGGGCGATCTGGCTCTCGCGCACCTTGACGTTGTCCACCTCCAAGATGTCGATGGCGTCTTCCTGCTTGAGCCTGTACTTGTTGACGCCGACGATCACGTCCTTGCCACTGTCAATGCGCGCCTGCTTCTCGGCCGCGGCCGCTTCGATCTTGAGCTTGGCCCAGCCCGAGTCCACCGCCTTGGTCATGCCGCCCATGGCGTCAACCTCTTCGATGATCTTCCAGGCCTCGTCGGCCATCTGCTGGGTCAGCGACTCCATCATGTAGCTACCGGCCCAGGGGTCGACCACGTTGGTGATGTGCGTCTCCTCCTGGATGATCAGCTGCGTGTTGCGGGCGATGCGGGCGCTGAACTCGGTCGGCAGTGCGATGGCCTCGTCGAACGAGTTGGTGTGCAGCGACTGGGTGCCGCCGAACACGGCCGCCATGGCCTCGATGGTGGTGCGCACCACGTTGTTGTACGGGTCCTGCTCGGTCAGCGACCAGCCAGAAGTCTGGCTGTGCGTGCGCAGCATCAGGCTCTTGGGGTTCTTGGCGTTGAAGCCCTTCATGATGCGCGTCCACAGCAGGCGGGCCGCGCGCATCTTGGCGATCTCCAGGTAGAAGTTCATGCCCACCGCCCAGAAGAAGCTCAGGCGGCCGGCGAACTCGTCCACGTCCATGCCCTTGGCGATGGCGGTCTTCACATATTCCTTGCCATCGGCCAGGGTGAAGGCCATCTCCAGCGCCTGGTTGGCGCCGGCTTCCTGCATGTGGTACCCCGAGATCGAGATCGAGTTGAACTTCGGCATGTTCTTGGCCGTGTACTCGATGATGTCGCCGATGATCTTCATCGACGGCTCGGGCGGGTAGATGTAGGTGTTGCGGACCATGAACTCCTTGAGGATGTCGTTCTGGATGGTGCCGCTCAATTTGTCCTGCGAGACGCCCTGTTCCTCCGCCGCCACCACGTAGCCGGCCAGGATGGGCAGCACCGCGCCGTTCATGGTCATCGAGACGCTGACCTTGTCCAGCGGGATCTGGTCGAACAGGATCTTCATGTCCTCGACCGAGTCGATCGCCACGCCGGCCTTGCCCACGTCACCGGTCACGCGCGGGTGGTCGCTGTCGTAGCCGCGGTGGGTGGCCAGGTCGAAAGCCACCGACACGCCCTGCCCGCCCGCGGCCAGCGCCTTGCGGTAGAAAGCGTTGGATTCTTCGGCGGTCGAAAAGCCGGCGTACTGGCGGATGGTCCAGGGGCGCACCGCGTACATCGTGGCCTGCGGGCCGCGGATGTAGGGCTCGAAGCCCGGCAGCGTGTTGGTGTACGGCAGGTCCTTGGTGTCTTCGGCCGTGTACAGCGGCTTGACGCTGATGCCGTCCGGCGTGACCCAGTTGAGCGCGTTCACGTCGCCACCGGGCGCGGATTTCTGGGCCGCTTTGGTCCAGGCTTCGAGGTTGGCGGAGGCGAATTCGTTGGGTTTCTGGCTCATGGCAGGGCTCGCTCTGGCGGACGGACAGCGGTGTGGGATCTGCAACAGATCCGGCCGCGGAGTTTACATCATTCATAATTATTGATGCAAAATATTCCAGCGGGCTTACAATGCAGCCGCTGTCACCCGACCCATTCCTGCATGTCTGCCCTCTCCCTTGCCCCCCGCGCCCTGTACGAAGAAGTTGCCGAACTCCTGCGCCAGCGCATCTTCAAGCGCGAACTGGAGCCCGGCAGCTGGATCGACGAACTCAAGCTGGCCGAGGAATACGGCATCAGCCGCACCCCGCTGCGCGAGGCACTCAAGGTGCTGGCGGCCGAAGGTCTGGTGACCATGAAGGTGCGCCGCGGCGCCTACGTAACGGAAGTGTCCGAGAAAGACCTGGCCGACGTCTACCACCTGCTGTCGCTGCTCGAATCCGACGCCGCCGGCGTGGTGGCCGAGCGCGCCACCGACGCCCAGCGCACCGAACTGCAGACCCTGCATGCCGAGCTGGAAACCGCCATCACCAACCGCGACCGCTTCTTCGCCGTCAACGAGCAGTTCCACATGCGGCTGCTGGAGATGGCCGACAACCGCTGGCGCCAGCAGATGGTGGCCGATCTGCGCAAGGTCATGAAGCTCAACCGCCACAGCTCGCTGTTCAAGTCCGGCCGAATCGAGGAGTCGCTGGCCGAGCACCGCGCGGTCATGGCCGCCCTGCTCGCGCGCGACGCCCACCTGACCCGCCAGCGCATGCAGGAGCACTTCCGCAACGGGCTCGAAGCGGCGACCTGAGCCCATAATTCCGGGCATGAGCATCGCCCACCTCGCCCAACCCGGCATCCTCGAACCCATCCCCGCCCACGGACGCTACCTCACCTGCCAGCTGCGGGTCGGCGTCGACCCGCGCGTGGTGCTCAAACGGCTGGCCAGCCAGGCCGATGGCAGCGCCACCGTGGTGGGCATCGGCGCCTCGCTGGTGCGCGAACTGGGCACCCAGGTGCCTGGCCTGAAAACCTTCACCGGCATCGACGGCGCCCGCATCAAGCTGCCCGCCACGCCCACCGATCTGCTGGTCTGGCTGCGCGGCACCGACCGCGGCGACCTGCTGATCCGCAGCCGCCACCTGGAAACGCTGCTGGCACCCGCGTTCGATGTGACCGACATCACCGACGCCTTCAACCACCACCAGGGCCGGGACCTCACCGGCTACGAGGACGGCACCGAAAACCCGCAGGGCGACGAGGCACCGGTCGTGGCGCTGCTGCCCGAAGAAGCTGGCGATCTGGCCGGCAGCAGCTTTGTGGCCGTGCAGCGCTGGCACCACCACATGAGCCGCTTCGAGGCCATGCCCAAACACCAGCAGGACCACACCATCGGACGCGAGCGGGAGAGCAACGAAGAACTCGACGACGCGCCCGAATCGGCCCACGTCAAGCGCACCGCACAGGAAAGCTTCGACCCCGAGGCCTTCGTGTTGCGCCGCTCCATGCCTTGGGCGGAAGGCAACAACGGCGGTCTGGTGTTCGCCGCCTTCGGCCACTCCTTCGACGCGTTCGAAGCCCAGTTGCGGCGCATGTCAGGCGCCGAGGACGGCATCACCGATGCGCTGTTCAGCTTCTCGGAACCACAAACCGGTGCCTACTTCTGGTGCCCGCCCGTCCGCGACGGGCTAATCGACCTGCGCGCGCTGGGCCTCTGACCGGCTATCGCCGGCCGGGTTTCCCCTCGGTCGGGGCTTGACTTTTGTCAAGCCGTATACCCCCAGGGGAATACATGATCAGGTCTTCAAGATCCACCTCTGGAGACCCCCATGGCACGCATCGTCATTCTGGGCGCCGGCATCGGCGGCATGCCCATGGCCTACGAGATGAAAGCCCTCGCCCGCCCGGGCGACACGATCACCGTCATCAGCGAAGCCCCCAAGTTCCACTTCGTGCCGTCCAACCCCTGGGTGGCGGTCGACTGGCGCCAGCGCAAGGACATCGAGGTCGACATCGCACCGGCGCTCAAGCGAAAGGGCATCGAATCCATCATCCAGCGGGCCAAGCGCGTCCACCCCGATGCCAACCAGATTGAGATGGAAGACGGCAGCCGTGTGGACTACGACTATCTGGTCATCGCCACCGGGCCGAAGCTGGCGTTCGACGAGATCGAAGGCCTTGGCCCGCACGGCGGCCACACCCAGTCGGTCTGCCACGTGAGCCACGCAGAAGCCAGCAGGCTCGCCTGGGACGAGTTCGTGAACGCGCCGGGCCCTATCGTCGTGGGCGCTGTGCAGGGCGCGTCCTGCTTTGGCCCCGCCTACGAATTCGCGATGATCATGGACACCGACCTGCGCCGCCGCAAGATCCGGGATCAGGTGCCCATGACCTACGTGACACCCGAGCCCTACATTGGTCACCTCGGTCTGGGCGGCGTCGGCGACTCAAAGGGCATGCTCGAATCGGCCATGCGCCAGCGCCACATCAAGTGGATCTGCAACGCAAAGACCACCAAAGTCGAAGCGGGCCAGATGTTCGTCACCGAACACAACGACCAGGGCCAGCCCATCAAGGAACACGTACTGCCCTTCAGGCACAGCATGATGCTGCCGGCCTTCAAGGGCGTGGAAGCGGTGTTCGGCATCGAAGGCCTGACCAACCCGCGCGGCTTCATCACCATCGACGAACACCAGTGCAACCCCAAGTTCAGAAACATCTTCAGCGTCGGTGTCTGCGTGGCCATCCCGCCGGTGGAGGCCACGCCCATCCCCTGCGGCACACCCAAGACGGGTTACATGATCGAGTCCATGGTCACGGCGACGGCGCACAACATCCGCGAACTGCTCGACGGTCAGGAGCCGACGCACAAGGCCACCTGGAACACGGTCTGCCTGGCCGACTTCGGTGATACCGGCGCCGCCTTCGTGGCCCTGCCCCAGATCCCGCCGCGCAACGTGAGCTGGTTCAGCGAAGGCAAGTGGGTTCACCTGGCCAAGGTGGCCTTCGAGAAGTACTTCATGCGCAAGATGGAGAAAGGCACGTCCGAGCCGATCTACGAGAAGATCATCATGGACTTCATCGGCATCACCAAGCTCAAGGCCAGGCTCACCGGCAAGTGAGCCTGGCGGCCGGCCTCACTTGCCCGCGATGCCGAGCAGTTCGACCTCGAACAGCAGCGTTGCGTTGGGCGGAATCACACCGCCCGCGCCACGCTCACCGTAGGCGATCTGGCTCGGGCAGGTCAGCTTGGCTTTGCCGCCCACCTTCATGCGCTGCACGCCTTCGGTCCAGCAGGGAATCACGCGGCCCAGCGGGAACTCGATCGGCGTGCCGCGCGCGTAGGAGCTGTCGAACTCCTTGCCGTCAGGGAAGGTGCCCTTGTAGTGCACCTTGACCGTGTCGGCCGCCGTGGGGCTGGCGCCGTTGCCGTCCTTGAGCGAGCGGTAGACCAGGCCGGTCTTGGTGACCACGGCACCGGCCTCCTTGGCGGCGGCTTCGGTGACGGCGTTCTGGGCCGAGACGTTCAGGGACAACAGACCGGCAGACAGTGCGGCGGCGCAGATCAGCAAACGGGACATGGTGGGTGTTCTTTCAGTGGGTGGAAACAGAGGGTTCGAGCGAACTGTCGTCGCGTTGGGGCGCGCCGACGTGGGCCTGGGCCATTGCCCAGACTTCGCGCGGCGGCAGGGGTTTGAGGCGGTGGTCGCTCCAGACCTGGCGCCACTTGCGCGCGCCGTGCAGGCCGTGGCGCAGACCGAGCATGTGGCTGGCGATCGAATACCAGTTCACGCCGTCCTGCGCGTGGGCGCGTTCCATGTAGTCGATCATGGCCAGCTCGACCGCTTCGCGGGTGGGCACCGGACGTGAGGTATCGCCATAGAAGCGCTCGTCCCAGCCCGCCATCAGCCAGGGGTTGTGGTACGCCTCGCGGCCGACCATGACGCCGTCGACATGTTCAAGGTGCGTGGCGATCTGGTCGTCGGTCGTGATGCCGCCGTTGACCGAGATCGTCAGATCAGGAAAGTCCTGCTTGAGCCGGTGGGCCAACTCGTAGCGCAGCGGCGGAATCTCGCGGTTCTCCTTGGGCGACAGGCCCTTGAGCCAGGCGTTGCGCGCGTGGACCAGGAACACCTTGCAGCCGCCCTCGGCCACCGTGCCCACGAAGTCGCGCACGAAGTCGTAGCTCTCGACCTTGTCGATGCCGATGCGGTGCTTGACCGTGACGGGAATGTCCACCACATCGACCATGGCCTTGACGCAGTCGCGCACCAGCGCGGCCTCGCCCATCAGGCAGGCGCCGAAAGCACCGCGCAGCACACGCTCGCTCGGACAGCCGCAGTTGAGGTTGACCTCGTCGTAGCCATGCTCCTGGCCCATCTTCGCGCACACTGCCAGATCGGCCGGCTCGCTGCCACCAAGCTGCAGGGCCACCGGGTGCTCTTCTTCGTTGAAGAACAGGTGCTGCGCGGCGTTGCCGTGGATCAGCGCCCCGGTCGTCACCATCTCGGTGTACAGCAGGGTGTGGCGGGTGAGCAGGCGGTGGAAGTACCGGCAGTGGCGGTCGGTCCAGCCCATCATGGGGGCGACCGACAGGCGCCAGGGAGAAACGGAAAGAGACATGGGGCGGGATTATCCCGCGCCCAACAAAAAACCCGCCGAAGCGGGTTCCTTGTATCGCGTTTGCCGCGGGGTCACCCCATGTGCAAGCCACCGTTGACCGAGAAGTCCGCGCCGGTGGCGTAACCGCCCTCGTCGCTGGCCAGCCAGGCAATGATGGAAGCGATTTCCGAAGGTTCGCCCAGGCGCTTGACCGGCACCGTGGCGACGATTTTCTCCAGCACGTCGGGGCGGATGGCCTTGACCATGTCGGTGCCGATGTAGCCCGGGCTCACGGTGTTGACCGTCACACCCTTGGTCGCCAGTTCTTGTGCCAGCGCCATCGAGAAGCCGTGCATGCCGGCCTTGGCGGCCGAGTAGTTGGTCTGACCAGCTTGGCCCTTCTCACCGTTGACCGACGAGATGCTGATGATGCGGCCCCAGCCCTTTTCCACCATGTCCGGCACAACCTGTTTGGTCACGTTGAACATGGAGTCCAGGTTGGTGTTCATCACCGCGTCCCAGTCCTCCTTGGACATCTTCAGGAACATGCGGTCCTTGGTGATGCCGGCGTTGTTGACCAGCACATCGATGCTGCCGTGTTCGGCCTTGGCCTTGGTGAAGGCTTCGACGGTGGAATCCCAGTCACCCACGTTGCCGACTGAGGCGTAGAAGGTGTAGCCCAGCGCCTTCTGCTCGTCCAGCCACTTGTTGAAATCGCGGGTGGGGCCGCAGCCGGCGATGACCTTGAAGCCGTCCTTGTGCAGGCGCTGGCAGATTGCGGTGCCGATGCCGCCCATGCCGCCGGTGACGTATGCAACTTTTTGACTCATATGTGTGCTCCTCTAGGTGGTGCCGTTTGGCGAAAAAAGTGGTGGGTATCAGGCGCGTTCAACAGCAAGGGAGACGCCCATGCCGCCACCGATGCACAGCGCGGCCAGGCCCTTCTTCGCACCGCTGCGCTGCATTTCGTGCAGCAGCGTCACCAGGATGCGGCAGCCGGACGCGCCGATGGGGTGGCCGATGGCGATGGCGCCACCGTTGACGTTGACCTTGGCCGGATCGATGTCCAGCGCCTTGTTGACGGCGCAGGCCTGTGCGGCGAAGGCCTCGTTGAGTTCGAACAGATCGACGTCAGACGCCTTCCAGCCGGCGCGGGCCAGGGCCTTCTGCGACGCGGGCACAGGGCCCATGCCCATGGTGGCGGGGTCCAGGCCGGTGGTGCCGAAGGCGGCGATGCGCGCCAGCGGAGTCAGGCCCAGGGCAGCGGCCTTCTTGGCGCTCATCACCATCACGGCGGCGGCGCCATCGTTGATGCCCGAGGCGTTGCCGGCGGTCACGGAACCTGCCTTGTCAAAAGCGGGACGCAGACCGGCCAGCGCTTCGGCATTGGTCTTCTTGTTGATGAACTCATCGCTGTTGAACACCAGGGGATCACCCTTGCGCTGCGGAATGAGCACATCGACGATTTCATCCTTGAACTTGCCGGCGTCCTGCGCAGCGGAGGCTTTCTGCTGGCTGCCCAGCGCCAGGGCGTCCTGCATTTCGCGGGTGATGCCGTGGGCCTTGGCCACGTTTTCCGCGGTGATGCCCATGTGGTACTGGTTGTAGACGTCCCACAGCCCGTCGACGATCATGGTGTCGGTCATCTTCCAGTCGCCCATGCGCTGGCCGTCGCGGCTGCCATTCAGCACGTGCGGGCTGGCGCTCATGTTTTCCTGGCCACCGGCGATCACGATCTCGCTGTCGCCCCAGGCCACGGCCTGCGCGGCCAGCATCACGGCCTTCAGACCCGAGCCGCAGACGGCGTTGATGGTCAGGGCCGGGGTTTCCTTGGCGACGCCGGCTTTCATCATGGCCTGACGGGCCGGGTTCTGACCTGCGCCAGCGGCCAGCACCTGGCCCATGATGACTTCGCCAATGGCATCGGCGGGCAGGCCGCTGCGCTCCAGCAGCCCCTTGATGACGATGCTGCCGAGTTCGGTGGCCGGCGTCTTGGCGAGCGATCCGCCGAACTTGCCGACGGCGGTGCGGGCGGCAGAAACGATGACGATGTCTTCCATGTGGTTCTCCTTGAGAGGTGGGTGCAGCAAAGTGGGGGGCTTGCGTTCAGACTTGAACGCAAGCGGTCAGGACGATCAGGCCTTGGCCTTCACATAGCGGCCAGGCGCCGGCTCGATGGCGACGTACGCCTTGCCTTTGCCATAGGTTTTGGGCGCAGCAATTTGCTTGCCAGCCAGGGGTTTGAGCCACGCGGCCCAATCGGTCCACCAGCTGCCTTTGTGTTCAGTGGCGCCGTCGATCCACTCATTCACGTCGGCCGGAAACTGGCCGGCCGGACCGGTCCAGTGGCTGCGTTTGCCGGCGGCCGGCGGGTTGATCACACCGGCGATGTGGCCCGAGGCGCCCATGACGAAGCGCTTCTTGCCCGGGAACACCTGCGTGCTGGCATAGGCCCCGCCGATCGGCACGATGTGGTCTTCCCGCGAGCCGTAGATGTACACCGGCAGCTTGACCTTGCGGAAATCCACCTTGTGGCCGCAGACCGTGGTCTTGCCGGGCTTGACCAGATTGTTCTCCAGGTACATGTTGCGCAGGTACCAGGCGTAGTAAGGGCCGGGCAGGTTGGTCGCGTCGGAGTTCCAGTACAGCAGGTCGAACGGTGGCGGCGACTCGCCCTTGAGGTAGTTGCCGACGACGTAGTTCCAGACCAGGTCGTTCGGGCGCAGGAAGCTGAACGTGGTGGCCAGGTCGCGGCCCGGCATCAGCCCGCCCTGGGCAAACTGCATCTCGCGCATCTTGACGAACGGCTCGTCGATGAACACGTCCAGGATGCCCGTGTCGGTGAAGTCCACCAGTGTGGTCAGGAATGTGGCGCTGTGCACCCGCTCCTCGCCGCGCGCGGCCAGCACCGCCAGCGCGTTGCTGAGCATGGTGCCGCCCACACAGAAGCCGAGTGCATTGATCTGCTCGGCGCCGGTGATGTCCTGCGTGGTGGTGATCGCCTTGATGACGGCGTCTTCGATGTAGTCGTCCCAGGTCTTGTCCGCCAGCGAGGCGTCCGGATTGCGCCAGCTCACCACGAAGGTGCGGTTGCCCTGCTCGACGCAGTAGCGGATGAACGAGTTGGTGGGCTGCAGGTCGAGGATGTAGAACTTGTTGATGCAGGGCGGCACCAGCAGGAACGGGCGCTCATAGACCTTGGCCGTCAGTGGCTTGTATTCGATGAGCTGGAACAGCTCGTTCTCGAACACCACCGCGCCTTCGGTGGTGGCCACGTTCTTGCCGACCTCAAACACGCTCTCGTCCGTCATCGAGACGTGGCCCTGCTTGATGTCGTGCAGCAGGTTGGCCACACCCTTGGCGATGCTTTCGCCCTGGGTTTCGATGGCCTTCTTCTGCGCCTCGGCGTTGAAGGCCAGGAAGTTGCTGGGCGCGCTGGCGTCGATCCACTGCTGGACCGCAAAGCGCACCCGCGTGCGGGTCTTGGCATCACCCTCCACTGCATCGGCCAGGGCCATCAGCGTGCGGGCGTTGAGCAGGTGCACCGCCGCGGTGTAGGCGGCCACGGGGTTGCTGCCCCAGGATTCGTCTGCGAAGCGCCGGTCCCCTTTGGGCTGGACCGCCCCCCCCTGGTTCCACAGACCGGCCACGTCCTTGAGGTACTGGTTCTGGATCTCGAGCAGCTTGGCCGGATCGAAACTGACCTGGTGTCCGGTGGCCTGGGCCAGCAGATCACCCATGCCGGGCAACTGCCCCATCTGCGGCATCGGCATGCCAAACGGATGGGCCGCGCCGGTCTGCGGCATGAAGGCCTTGAAGGCTGCCAAGGGATCAGGGGAAGTGGTGGCGCCCTGCGCCGCCCCGGGAAAGGCCTGTGCGGCCTGGGTCCACTGCTGGATGAGCTGGTTCTGGAACTGCTCAGCCGCCTGCAGCCAGTCGGGCTGAGGTTTCTTACCAGATGTCATGCAAGTCTCCGATGTTTGTCCTGCGGCTTATTATCAAGTCCTCTTGGGCTTGAGGCCGGGTTTTCCCTAGTGTCTGTCTGCTCACTTCCAACAAACTGACAACAAACGCCCCGGTCGCAGGTCGCTATGTATCTGGTTGTGATCGCTTGGCTCTACGTGGTGCTGATGATGTCGGTGGCAGAAGCTACTGGCACCAACGGCTCTGTTCTTGGGGCCATTGTGACCTTTTTTCTTTACGGTTTAGTGCCGCTCTCATTGGTGGTTTTCCTTATGCTCACCCCGCAACGGCGAAAGGCCATCCGGGAGCGCGAGGCGGCCGAGGAAGCACTGCGCCAACAAGCGGCTTCAGACCTTCCAGATGCAGGCGGCCATGCGGCCGGTGCTGCCGAGCCGGGCAGCGTCCCTGCGGTGGGAAAAGAACCTTGACGACTGGGTGACGGTGCACCATGCATCGCTGCCATCGTTGCCGAACACCTTCGTCACACCCATCGCACCCAGACGCAGACGCGCCAGCGCCGGCAGGTTGGCCAGATACTTGCCTTCAGCGGGCAAGGCCTCGAAACACCGCGTGGCGTCGGCATCGACCGACACGAACGCTTCGCGCACCTCCGCACCGACCTCAAACGCCCTGGGACCGATGCACGGCCCCAGCCACACCAGCGGTGCCGCCGCCGTTGCGGACAAGACCTGCAAAGCCTGCATGGTGGTCTCCAGAATGCCGTGGCCGTCCTGGCCTGCGAGTCCGCGCCAGCCGGCGTGGGACGCGGCCACCGCCGATCCGTCGGGCAGGCACCAGAGCACCGGCAGGCAGTCGGCCACCATCACGGTGCAGGCCACACCAGGGTGCCCGGTCAGGCAGGCGTCGGCCTCGGTGCCATCGGGGGTGGCGCCATCAAGCGTGGCGACCTCCACACCGTGGACCTGAGACAGAAAGACCGGGCGCGCTCCGGTTGCTTCCTGCAGGCGCTGGCGGTTGGTGGTCACCGCCAGTGGGTCGTCCCGCACGTGGTCACCGAGGTTGAAGCTGTCGAACGGCGAGACCGAAACCCCGCCGTCCCGTGTTGTGAACAGTGCGTGGATGCCCGCAGGCAACGGCCAGTCGGGCACCAGCCATTCGGACGGCCCGCCCATCAGGGCTCGTTGTCGGGACAGGCCGAAGGCTGGGCCTGCTGGAACGCGGGCAGCGCCATGCAGGCCTCGAACGCCGCCATGGTGCGCGGCAGGCCGTCCATGGGCGTGTTGAAGCGCTGGCCGTTGAAGATCTGTGGCACCAGGCAGCAGTCGGCCAGCGTCGGCGTGTCGCCATAGCAGTAACGGCCGGCGGGCAACTGGCTGAGCTGGCGCTCGAAGGCCTCCAGACCGGTGCGCACCCAGTGGCGGTACCAGGTGTTCTTGGCTTCTTCGTCGATCTTGAGCGTGCCCGCTAGGTACTTGAGTACGCGCAGGTTGTTGATGGGGTGGATCTCGCAGGCGATCGACTGCGCCAGCGCGCGCACCCGGGCGCGACCGATGGCATCGCCCGGCACCAGCGCCGGCTCTGGGTGGGTTTCGTCGAGGTACTCGATGATGGCCATGGACTGCGACAGGCGCGTGCCATCGTCCAGCTCCAGCAGCGGCACCAGCCCGTCGGCGGCGATGTCAGCGTAGGCGGACTTCTTGTGCTCCCCCTTGGCCAGGTGCACCGGCACATAGTCGTAGGCAATGCCTTTGAGTGCCAGCGCGATGCGCACGCGGAAGGACGCCGAGGAACGGAAGTAGTTGTAGAGCTTCATGATGCAAGCATAAGGGGATGTCAGAGGCCACGCAGCCTTGCGGCCACGGTCGGCACGATGCTCACGGCGTTGCTGGGGTGGGGGATGCAGTCGGTGCTCCAGATGCGGTCCACGCCTGCTTCCCGGATCAGCGCCACAGCGCCTTCTGCAAACAGCGCGTGCGTCACCGCCACGTCGACCGACGCCGCACCGGCCTCGCGCAGCAGTGTGGCCGCGCGCGCCAGCGTGTGGCCAGAGCTGGCCACATCGTCCATCAGCACCACCGCCCTGCCCCGAACCGCCAGCGTGGGCAGCTCGATGTCGACCTGGCGGTCACCGTGTCGGGTCTTGCGGCACACGCCGTGCTCCCAGCCATGGCGCCGGGCCGCCTGCGCCACCCATTGCAGCGACTCTTCGTCGGGCCCGATCAGCAGCACGTCGCCCGGACACACCGAGGCGATGTGGTCGGACAGCAGGGGTGCGCCATCAAGCACGATGGCGTCCCGCACGGGGATCGTCTCCTGCAGCGTGGTCACACGGTGCAGGTGCGGGTCGACCGTGATCACCGCGTCGAACAGGTCCGCCAGAAACGCCCCGACGATGCGCTGGCTCACCGCCTCACCCGGGTTGAACGCGATGTCCTGCCGCATGTAGGCCAGGTAGGGCACCACCAGGGTCAGATGCTGTGCGCCGAGGGTTCGTGCCGCGCGGGCCACCAGCATCAGCTCCACCAGCTTTTCGTTGGGCTGGTGCAGACCGCGCCAGACCACCACCCGCAGCGGCAGCGCCTCGGGCAGCCGCAGCTTCACCTCGCCATCGGGGAAGCGGTGCCGCTCCACGATCGCCAGCGTCAAACCCGTCTGGTCGGCGCAGGCCTGCGCCACCGCGCGTTCATCGTCGAAACACAGCAGCACGCCCGACAAAGGAACAGAAGACATCAGGACTCCACAAAAACCTGGGGAATCTGGGCGGCCGTACCCAGCGAGACCCCGCAGTGCCGCTCCACGGCGTGGCGTGCGAAGTGCAGGTCGGACGGGTAGTCGGCGTGGATGCGGTAGAGCACCTGGCCGGCGCACACCGTGTCGCCGAGCCGGCACATCAGGTCCACGCCAGCGCCCTTGACCTTGGGCGCGCCGGCCAGTCGCGCGATCTGGGCTATCTGCAGGTTGTCGACGCCGATCACGACGCCATCGGTGGTCGCGGGCACCTCCAGGGTCAGCGCCCCGAGCGCCGGATGGTGGTGATCGAAACCGTGCGAGCCCTGCGCCGCGATGATGGCTTGCATGCGGCTGAGCGCCCGGCCCGATTCCAGGATGTCTCGCGCAATCGCATAGCCCTGACCACCACGCACATCCGGGCTGCACTCAATCAGACGCCCCGCCAGCCGCAGCGACTTCTGCCGCAGGTCGTCCGGCGCCTCCGGGTCGTTCTCCAGCACGCGCATCACGTCGCGCGCCTCCAGCGCCGGGCCGATGCCGCGGCCCACCGGCTGGCGGCCATCGGTGATGACCACGTCCAGCGACAGGTGCAGGCGCTGCGCGACGTACTCGAACAGGCGGCGCAGCTTCTGCGCCTCGGGCATGGAGCGCACCTTGGCGGTGGGGCCGATGGGAATGTCCAGCACCAGGTGCGTGGCGCCAGCGGCCATCTTCTTGGACAGGATGGAAGCCACCATCTGCCCCGGCGAATCGAGCGCCAGCGGCCGCTCGACGGAGATCAGCACATCGTCGGCCGGCGACAGGTCGGCCGTGCCGCCCCAGGCCAGACAGCCCCGGTGGTCGCGCACGATGTCGGTCAGCCGGTCGAACGGCAGCTCCACATTGGCCAGCACCTCCATCGTGTCGGCCGTGCCAGCCGGCGAGGTGATGGCGCGCGAGGATGTCTTGGGAAAGACCAGGCCGTAGGCCGCGACGATGGGCACCACCAGCATCGAGGTGCGGTTGCCGGGAATGCCACCGATGCAGTGCTTGTCCACCACCAGCGACTCGCGCCAGTCCAGCCGCCGCCCGCTGGCCACCATGGCCTCGGTCAGGAACGAGACCTCCTCCCGGTCCAGCTCGCTGCGGTTGCAGGCCACGACAAAAGCGGTGAGCTCGATCTTGGAATAGCGGTGGCGGGCGATGTCGCCGACGATGGCGTGAAAGTCGTCGCGGCTGAGCCGCTCGCCATTGATCTTGCGGAACAGGGCCGGGATCGAGGCCGGCGGCTCGGCCTGCGTCACCGACGCCGGATGGCCCTCGGCCACCTCAAGCTGCGCAAACGCATCCTCGGACACACCGATCTGCTGACAACCCACCAGCGCCGGATCGTCGACCACGTTGAGCGTGGCCAGAATGCTGCGCCCGTTGGCGCGCACCTCGACCTTGGAGAGGGCCTGGAAGCCCTCGGCCCGCACCACCGCGCAGTCGCGGTGCAGGTAGGCCACGTTTTCGCGCCAGGTGTCGATCGCCACACGGCGCAGCGTCAGGCCGGCACCTGCGCCGGGGGTGGATGTCTCAGGTGTCTCCATGGCTCCACGATACACCGCCCCAGGCCGCTTCGAGGCGGCAGAAATCGGTTAATGTTTTGCCACCCCAAGCAGGAGACGCGCCCATGAAAGCAGAACAGAACCAGCGCCTGACCCAGGTCGGTCCCGGCACCCCCGGGGGCGAATTGCTGCGGCGCTACTGGCAACCTGTGGCCATGCTGGACGAGTTCGATCCGGCGCTGGACCCGCCGATGGCGATCCGCCCGGTCAAGGCAGTGAAGCTGCTGGGCCAGGACTTCGTGCTGTTCAAGGACGCCCAGGGGCGCTTCGGCCTGCTGGACCGCGACTGCCCACACCGCGGCGCCGACCTGGCCTATGGCCGCAACGAAGGCGACGGCCTGCGCTGCCCCTTCCATGGCTGGAAGTTCGACGTGAGCGGTCAGTGCACCGAGACCCCTGCGGAACCTGCGGGCAGCACGCTCTGCCAGCGCATCCGGCAGCGCAGCTACCCGTTGGTCGAAAAGGCGGGCGCGCTGTTCGCCTGGCTCGGTCCGGAGGGTCAGACACCTCCGCCCTTCCCTGCGCTGGACTGTTTCGTCGCCCCTGCTTCGCACAGCTTTGTTTTCAAAGGTCTTTGGCATTGCAACTGGCTGCAGGCTTTCGAGGTCGGTATTGACCCGGCGCATGCCTCCTACCTGCACCGCTTCTTCAACGACGCCCCGCTGGAAGGCAGCTACGGCAAGCAGTTCCGCGGCGCCAGCGCGGGTGACATCGGTGGCGAACGCTGGCCAATGACGCGCGTGATGCGCGAGTTCGACCAGCCCGAGATCTCCTTCACCCAGCAGCCCTGGGGGCTGCAGCTGACCGCACTGCGCCCGCTGAACGAGGCGCTGACCCATGTGCGGGTGACCAACGACGTGTTCCCGCAGACCTTCGTGATCCCGCTGTCGGAGACCGTGACGATCACGCAGATGCATGTGCCGGTGGACGACACCCGCAACTACTGGTATGCCTTCTTCACCAGCTTCGATGCGCCGGTGGACAAGGCCACCATGCGCCAGCAGCGGCTGAAGGCCGTGACACTGCCCGACTACATCCCCAAGGCTGGGCGCTGGAACCAGTGGGGCTTCAACCCCGAGGAGCAGCAGAACCGCACCTTCCTGGGCATGGGCGAGGACGACATCAACGTGCACGACCAGTGGGCCTGCGAGAGCATGGGTGCCATACAGGACCGCACGCGCGAGCACCTGGGCACGACCGACAAGGTCATCATGGCCCACCGCCGCCTGCTGCTGCAGGCCATGGACACCGTGGCGCAGGGCGGTACGGCGCCAGGCATCGGCGATGCGGCCCAGGCCGCTGGCATCACCGGGCCCGACACGGTCGACGGCATCGCACCTGCCCAGGGCTGGCAGGACTGGTGGCAACGCGCGGTGCGCGACAAGCGCGAGGGTGCGCCGTGGTCAAGCGCAGTCGAACCGGCACAGACGCTGCTGGCTGGCGCCAAATGACGTCGCTCGTCGAACGCTGCGGCCTGCACGACACCCACCGGGAAGCGGCCTGCCTGCGCGCCGCCGAGCTGATCGAGTCCAGCGGCGTCCAGCGCGTGCGCATGGGCTGGTGCGATGTGCACGGACAGTTGCGCGGCAAGACCCTGATGACGCACGCCGCGGTCAGGGCCCTGCGCGACGGCGTCGGCATGGTCGGCACCATGATGCTCAAGGACACCTCGGATCACACCGCCTGGAAGGTGTTCGAGGCTGGGGGTACCGAAGGCCTGACCGGGTTCGCCGGCGCCTCCAACCTGATGCTGCTGCCCGACCCCGAGAGCTTCACCCTGCTGCCCTGGAGCGCGGGCACGGGCTGGTTGCGCTGCCAGCCCTGGTACGGCAACGGAACGCCGGTGACGCTGGACAGCCGGCACGTCCTGCAGCAGGCCCTGTCCAGGCTTTCGATGGCCGGCTTCGGCCTCAAGACCGGCCTGGAGGTCGAATTTCACATCTACCGCATCACCGACGAAGCACCTCAGCTCGATCCCGAACTCGCAGGCTGGCCCGGAATGCCACCGACGATCCAGATGATCCACCCCGGCTACAACCTGCAGGCCGAGGCCATGATGGACATGGCCGACGAGCCGCTGCGCATCGTGATGCAGACCGCCCAGGCACTGGGTCTGCCGCTGCAGTCGCTGGAGATCGAGCTGGGCCCGAGCCAGGTCGAGGCAGTCTTCGACGCCACCGACGCGCTGACCGCCGCCGACCAGATGGTGCTGTTCCGCAACGGCGTGCGACAGGCACTGCGCCGCGCCGGCTACCTGGCCACCTTCATGTGCCGCCCGCCCTTCCCCCACATCATGTCCAGCGGCTGGCACCTGCACCAGTCGCTGGTGGAGCGCGACAGCGGCCGCAACGGTTGCGAGCGCACAGTGCCCGCCGAGGGCAGCACGGTGCGCGACGCCCGCCACACCCTTTCGGACGCCGGCGCCCACTGGCTGGCCGGCCTGCTGGCGCATGCACCGGGCATGACCGCGCTGTGTACCCCCACCATCAACGGATTTGGCCGTTTTCGCCCCAACGCCCTGGCGCCGCAGCACATTCTCTGGGGCCAGGACAACCGCGGCGCGATGTTGCCCGTGGTGGGCGCCGCAGGCGACCCCGCCACCCGGATTGAAAACCGCATCGGCGAGCCCGCAGCCAACCCCTACCTCTACATGGCATCCCAGATCCATGCCGGGCTGGACGGTCTGCTGCGCGGCCTGGAACCACCGCCTGCCACCGACAATCCCTACGCCACCGGCCACGCTCGCCTGCCGGACAACCTGGGCGATGCCCTGGCCGCCCTGCGGGCCGACGAGGCGCTGATGAACGGACTGGGCGCTGCGGTGGTCGAGCACTTCTGCCGCATCAAGCAGTCCGAAATCAATCGCCACGCCGACGCCCAGGACAAGACCGACTTCGAGCGGCGCGAATACTTCAGCCGCTACTGATCCACTTCTTTTTTCACATGAGCACCATCCACATCCGTTTCGTCCACGCCGACCAGACCGAAAAAACCATCACCGCCGCCACCGGCCAGAGCTTGATGAAAGCCGCCGTCGATTCCGATGTCCACGGAATCGAAGCCGACTGCGGCGGCGTGCTCACCTGCGCCACCTGCCACGTCATGATCGACAGCCCCTGGGCCGAGAAGCTGCCCAAACCGGTGGCCGACGAAACCGACATGCTCGATTTCGCGGCCAGCCCGGTTGAGGCCGGCAGCCGGCTGAGCTGTCAGGTCCGGCTGACGCCGGAGCTCGATGGCCTGGTGGTCCGCCTGCCTGTCTCGCAACACTGACCCAGAACCCTGAAAGGTCACCGATGAGCTACACCTTCGCCCCGCCCGCCGTCGTCTCTGTGCCCGTGGTGGGCCGCGCCGACAGCTTTCCCGTGCACCGCATCTACTGCGTGGGCCGCAACTACGAAGAACACGCCAAGGAAATGGGCTTCACCGGCCGAGAGCCACCGTTCTTCTTCCTCAAACCGGCCGACGCCATCGTGGTGGCCGAAGCCGGACAGACCGCCACCATCCCCTACCCGTCGCTCACCGGCAACCTGCACCACGAGATCGAGCTGGTCGTCGCCATCGGCCGGGGTGGACGGAACATCAAGGCGGCCGATGCCGCCAGCCACATCTACGGCTACGCCGTGGGTCTGGACATGACCCGCAGGGACCTCCAGAACGACATGAAAAAACAGGGCCGCCCCTGGTGCATCGGCAAGGCCTTCGACCAGTCCGCGCCCATCGGCCCTATCACCCCCGCTGCCGAGGCCGGTGACATCGCCACCGCAGCGATCTGGGTCCAGGTCAACGGCGCAGACCGTCAGCGCAGCAACGTCTCGAAGCTCATCTGGAACATCGCGGAAACCATCGAGCACCTTTCCGCAGCCTGGGAACTGCAGCCCGGCGACCTGATCTACACCGGCACGCCCGAAGGTGTGGCGGCCGTGGTCAGCGGCGACACCATGAGCGGCGGTGTCGAAGGGCTCACGGGCATTACGGTGCACGTGGCGTGATTCGGCAAGGGTAAACCCCCAGAAGCCGCTCCCTAGAATGGAACGCCTCTGATCCGCTGTTCCAGAAACCATAGGAGCCACAACATGATCCAGCGCAGAACCCTGCTGCAATCCGGTGCCGCCGTCGCCTTCGGCGCACCCGCCCTCGTCGGCCTTGCCCAGCAAAGCGTGACCCTCAAGTTCCACACCTTCATGGCGCCACAGTCCAACGTGTGGCTGAACATGCACAAGGCCTGGATGGATAAGGTCACCAAGGACTCCGATGGCCGCATCAAGTTCGAGGCCTACCCGGCGATGCAGCTGGGCGGCTCGCCGGTGCAGCTCTACGACCAGGCCAAGGACGGCGTGGTGGACATCGTCTGGACCCTGCCGGGCAACACGCCGGGCCGCTTCCCGCGCATCGAGGTGTTCGAGCTGCCCTTCATGATGAACAACGCCGAAGCGACTTCCCGTGCCTACTGGGAATATGTGCAAACCGTCGCCGCGGATGAATTCAAGGAGGTGCACCCCATCGCACTGCAGGTGCATGGCCCCGGCATGTTCCACATGCGCGACAAGCTGGTGAAGACCGCAGCTGACCTGCAGGGCTCCAAGGTGCGCGGCCCCACCCGGCAGATCACCAAGATGCTGGGCTACCTGGGCGCCACGCCGGTGGGCATGCCGCTGCCGCAAATCCCCGACGCGCTGTCCAAAGGCGTGATCAACGGCTGCGTGATTCCCTGGGAGGTGGTGCCCTCGGTCAAGGTGCACGAGCTCACCAAGTTCCACAGCGAGTTCGACCCGGCGGGCGGTGCGCTGTACACCACCACATTCATCATGGCGATGAACAAGGCCAAGTACGCCTCGCTGCCGCCCGACCTCAAGGCCATCATCGACAAGAACTCGGGCATCGAAACCTCCGGCTGGCTGGGCAAGGTGCAGCAGGGCGGAGACGTTCCCGGTCGCGAGGCGGCGGTCAAGCAAGGCAACACCATCCACTCCATCCCAGCGACCGAGGCCCAGGAGTTCAAGCGCAAGGCGCGACTGGTCGAAGTCGAGTGGATGCAGGACATGGACAAGCGCGGCTTCAACGGCAAGCAGTTGCTGGACACCGCCAAGGCCCTGATCGAGAAGCACGGTAAGGCCACCACGAAGAAAGCCTGACAACCGTTGGCTTCACAAGGGCTCCCAAGGGAGCCCTTTTTGTTCAGCCCCTACACTCGACGCCATGTTTCGCAGCCCGATCCAGCACTGCCGCCAATGCGGCGCACCCGTGGTCTACCGCCTGCCCGACGATGGGGACACCAAGCCCCGCGCGGTCTGCACCGCATGCGCCACCGTGCACTATGAAAACCCGCTCAACGTGGTCGGCACCGTGCCGGTCTGGGGAGAGGACGGAGCCCAGGTGCTGCTGTGCCTGCGCAACATCGAACCGCGGCGAGGCAAGTGGACGTTGCCGGCCGGCTTCATGGAGTTGGGTGAAACCACTGCCGAGGGTGCACAGCGCGAAACCATCGAAGAAGCCGGCGCCAGCATCGAGCTCGGACCACTGTTCACGCTGATGAATGTCTCGCGCGTGGGTCAGGTCCACATGTACTACCGGGCACGGTTGCTCAACGACCGCTTCGACCCAGGCGTTGAAACCATCGAGGCCCGCCTGTTCACGGAAGAACAGATCCCCTGGGACGAGATCGCCTTCCGCACCGTCCGTGAAACCCTGGAGCGCTATTTCGCTGATCGCCGCCAAGGGCATTTCGACTTTCACACCATCGACATTGCCTGACCGACAGAAATGAAAAAGCCCGCAATCTTTCGATTGCGGGCTTTTCAATAAATGGTCGGCGTGGCGGGATTCGAACTCGCGACCCCTTGCACCCCATGCAAGTGCGCTACCAGGCTGCGCTACACGCCGACAAGCCTTGCATTATAGCGTGCAAATAGAGCAATTCACACTGGCGAAGTAAGAAGCTCTCGGATTTCGAGCAATTCCCGCCGCACACCCAGCAACGCTGCCGAGGGTTGCTCGGGAACCGCAGGGACGGCCTCGACCGACAGCTCGTCCTCAGCATCCCCCAGGACGTCGTATCCGACCGAATCGGCGAAATCATCATCTTGCGCACGGCGCCTGTCCCGCTCGGCCTGCACCAGCTCCTGAAGCTTGTTGCGGGCTCCACTGATGGTGAAGCCTTGGTCGTACAGCAACTCCCGGATCCGCCGGATCATGAGCACTTCGTGGTGCTGGTAGTAGCGTCGGTTGCCGCGCCTCTTCATCGGGCGCAATTGGGTGAACTCCTGCTCCCAGTAGCGCAGCACATGCGGCTTGACACCACACAACTCGCCCACTTCCCCAATGGTGAAGTAGCGTTTTGCTGGGATCGGGGGAAGCGATTTTTCCATCAAAATCAATGCGGTATAGACCGAACCTTGAAATTTACTCTAAGCGCAGGTGCCGCGCGCTGCACACTGGAAAAAACCGTACAAACTGTTGCAAATCCATCTCTTC
>NZ_BCTF01000015.1 GCF_001571145.1 Hydrogenophaga flava NBRC 102514 | reverse complement strand
TTTTTCAGCTCCAAAACAAAATTGCCGAAACACCAGAACAAAGATGGTGCCCTTGGCGGGAATCGGACCCGCGACCTCTCCCTTACCAAGGGAGTGCTCTACCACTGAGCCACAAGGGCCAAGACATCCGACACACGCCGGACACCCTGAAATTCAAACTCCACGTCCGCAGGTCAGGCGGAGTCAACAACCGAAGATGGAGCGGGAGACGGGAATCGAACCCGCGTCATCAGCTTGGAAGGCTGGGGTTCTACCATTGAACTACTCCCGCACAGATTCCGTCGCTCTCACATCTGCAGTTATTGGTGGAGGGGGCTGGATTCGAACCAGCGTACTCGCAAGAGGGCAGATTTACAGTCTGCTGCCATTAACCACTCGGCCACCCCTCCACAAACGCAGCCCAACATTATGCCACGGTTTTTTTGGCCGTGTCACTCTCACCCACCAACGACCAGTCAATTGGCGCAAAACCCTGCTCCGCCAGCCACCTGTTCGCCGCGCCAAAGTGGCCACACCCAAGGAACGGGACAGGACCGCGGCTGGCAGACAAGGGCGAAGGGTGGTTCGCATACAGCACTTTGTGACGGGACACATCGATCAAGTCGGCCTTCTTTTGGGCGTGAGCACCCCACAACAGGAATACCTTGGGCGCAGTCGATGCGCTGCATGCCTCTATCACGGCATCAGTGAGCACTTCCCAACCCTGCCCTGCATGACTCCCTGCCTGACCATCCTCCACCGTCAGGCAGGTGTTGAGCAGCAACACCCCCTGCCTCGACCACGGCACGAGCGAGCCATCGTCCGGCACCGGCAGGCCGAGGTCACGGTGCAGCTCCTTGAAGATGTTGCGAAGGCTCGGGGGTTTGCGCATACCCGGCGCCACTGAAAACGCCAGCCCTTCGGCCTGCCCTGGTCCGTGATAGGGGTCCTGCCCGACGATCACCACACGGACATCGGCCGGACCTCCCCAGGACAGGACCCGCAAGGGTTCCGGCGGGTAGATCACCGCGCCGCTCTTCAGGCGCTCACGAAGGAAGCCCAACAGCCCCTGCCCGGCCCTGTCCGACCAGAACCGGTCGAGCACCGGACGCCAGGCATCTGCGACCGGCCACCGGGCCGGGTCGACCGCCCTGAGCCAGGGCATCGGATCGGTCGATGGGCGGGTCGGCGCCACGCCGTCCCAGTCGAAGGCAGCCTGTTGCATAGCCACAGAGCTCAGGCAAACAGCTCGGCCAGCGCCAGCCCGGGCTCGGGCGCACGCATGAAGGCCTCGCCCACCAGGAAGGCATGCACGCCTGCCTCGCGCATGGTTCGCACATCCTCTCGCCCGAGAATTCCGGACTCGGTGACCAGCAGCCGGTCGGCCGGCACCTCGGGCAACATGTCCAGCGTGGTTTGCAAGGTCACCTCGAAGGTGCGCAGGTTCCGGTTGTTGATGCCCAGCAGAGGCGTTTTCAGCCGGAGCGCACGGCGCAGCTCTTCGCGATCGTGCACCTCGACCAGCACCGCCATGTTCATGCCCATGGCGATGGCTTCCAGGTCGGCCATCTGCGCATCATCCAGACAAGCTGCGATCAGCAGGATGCAGTCCGCGCCCATGGCCCGGGCCTCGTAGACCTGGTACGGGTCGACCATGAAATCCTTGCGCAGCACCGGCAGGTCGCAGCTGGCACGCGCCTGCTTGAGGTAGTCCGCGCTGCCCTGGAAGAACTGGCGGTCGGTCAGCACCGACAGACAGGCCGCAGTGACCCGGCCATCGCCCTCGGCGTAGCTCTGGGCAATGTCGGCGGGAATGAAGTCCTCGCGGATCACGCCTTTGCTCGGGCTGGCCTTCTTGATCTCGGCGATCACCGCGGCCTGACCAGCTGCGATCTTGGCGCGCAGGGCTCCTTCGAAATCACGCGTCAGCACACGACTTTCGGCATCGAAGCGCATCGCCTCCAGCGGCTTCTTCTTGCGCGCGGCGGCAATCTCTTCGCGCTTGACCGCCACGATCTGGTTCAAGATGTCACTCATGTTTCTGCGATTCCTCGGGCTGCGGCGTCTGCAGCACCTTCTTGATGACGCGGTGCATGGCCACACCGGCGACGATGAACAGGGCAGAGACGCCCAACGCAATCCAGGCGCCCTCGTTCTGAAGCCACACGGGCACGGCGCACCTCAGGCGCCCGCGCCGGCGACTGCCGACTGGGTGAACGCCTGCAGCTCACGCAGCTTGGCCGCCGCGGCACCCGATTCGAGGGTGCGGCGCGCCAGCGCAATGCCCTGCGCCATGTCGGGGACGACGTTGGCCGCATACAGCGCCACACCGGCGTTGAGCGCCACGATGTCTCGGGCCGCCTTGAGCACCGGATCATCCCGGTTCTCCAGCACGCCCAGCAACATGGCCTTGGAGTCCTCGGGCGTCTCAACGCGCAGCGCGCGGCTGCTGGCCATGGTCAGGCCGAAGTCCTCGGGGTGGATTTCGTACTCGGCGATCTCGCCGTTCTTGAGCTCACCCACCATGGTGGCGGCACCCAGCGACACCTCGTCCATGCCGTCGCGGCCATAGACCACCACCGCGTGTTCTGCACCCAGGCGTTGCAGCGCGCGCACCTGGATGCCGACCAGGTCCGGGTGGAACACGCCCATCAGGATGTTGGGCGCCGAGGCCGGGTTGGTCAGCGGCCCCAGGATGTTGAAGATGGTCTTGATGCCCAGCTCGCGGCGCACCGGCGCCACGTTCTTCATGGCTGGGTGGTGGTTGGGGGCGAACATGAAGCCCACGCCCACCTCGGTGATGCTGCGCGCGATCTGCTCGGGCAGCAGGTTGATGTTGATGCCCAGGCTCTCCAGAACATCGGCACTGCCGCTCTTGCTGGAGACGCTGCGCCCGCCATGCTTGCTGACCTTGGCGCCGGCAGCGGCTGCCACGAACATGGAGCAGGTGGAGATGTTGAAGGTGTGCGAACCGTCACCACCCGTGCCCACGATGTCCACCAGGTGCGTCTTGTCGGCCACATGGACCTTGGTCGAGAACTCGCGCATCACCTGCGCGGCCGCGGTGATCTCACCGATGGTTTCCTTCTTCACACGCAGGCCGGTGATCAGCGCCGCCATCATCACGGGCGACATCTCGCCGCCCATGATCAGACGCATGAGGTGCAGCATCTCGTCGTGGAATATCTCGCGGTGCTCGATCGTGCGTTGCAGGGCTTCCTGCGGGGTGATCTTGTGGGCGTGGGGCATGGGCGTCTCCGGGAATCAGCGGGAAGGATTGTCGGACAGGGCGAGCTTGAGGCCAAAGCCGATGAACATCAGGCCTGCTGCGCGGTCCATCCAGTGCATGGCGCGCTGCACAGCGCCGACGCGGCGCGAGGCCCAGCCGGCCAGCCAGGCGTAGCCAAAGTTGATCGGCAAAGAGTTCAGGTTGAACAGCAGACCCAGCAGCAAAAAGGCGGTCACCTTGTCTTCGGTGCCAGGGGCGATGAACTGCGGCACAAAAGCAAGGAAGAACAGCGCCACCTTGGGGTTGAGCACATTGGTCAGGAAGCCCTGGCGGTACACGCGCCACAGGTTCACCGCCGCCTCGCCGTCCGCCCGGGTCGGCACGATGGAAGCACTGCCACCCCTGGCCAGCAGCAGCCTGACGCCCATCCACATCAGGTAAGCCGCGCCCGCCCACTTGAGCACTGTGAAGGCGGTTGCGGAAGTGGCCAGCAGCGCACCCACACCCAAGGCGGCCGCGAACACGTGGACGAAGCAGCCACTGACGATGCCCAGCGCCGCGACGATACCGGCGCGCACGCCGCTCTTGAGCGCGCTGCTGACGATGTAGAGCACATCAGGGCCGGGCGTGAGGTTGAGCAGCCAGCCCGCTGCGATGAACATGAGAAGCTGGGTCGAGTCGGGCATGGCGGTGGTCCTGAACCGATCAGTAGGGACCGGTGCGCCCGGCAGCGAGGCCAACCGCGGGCGCCTCGGCAAAGTAACGGCGCACGGTGGCGATGGCATGGTCGATATCGGCCGTATCCACATCGAGGTGGGTCACGAAACGCAGGCCGATGAGACCGGTGGCCAGCACGCCGTTCGCCTTCAAGAACTCCAGCAGCGCAGGGCCACGACCCTCGGCCACATCGACGAAGACGATGTTGGTCTCAGCCGATTTCACCGTCAGACCATCGATGCCGCGCAGACCTGCGGTCAGGCGGCGTGCGTTGGCGTGGTCTTCGGCCAGCCGGTCCACGTGGTGGTCCAGCGCGTGCAGCGCGCCAGCGGCCAGCAGACCGGCCTGGCGCAGACCGCCTCCGGCCATTTTCCGGATGCGACGCGCGCGCTGGATCAGATCCTGCGTCCCGCACAGGGCCGACCCCACCGGGGCGCCCAGACCCTTGCTGAAGCAGACGGACAGGCTGTCAAACTGGTCAGCGATCTCGCGCAAGCGTGCGAACGCGGTCTGCCCTGGCGCGGCGGAAGCCACCGCCGCGTTGAACACCCGCGCGCCATCCAGATGGGTGTTGAGCCCTTTCTCTCGGGCCAGCGCCGTGGCGCCGCGCAGGTAGTCGTCGTGCATCACATGGCCGTTCCAGGTGTTTTCCAGGCACAGCAGCCGTGTGCGCGCGAAATGCGGATCGTCGGGCTTGATGGCCGCCGCGATGTCGGCGAGCTGCATACGGCCCTGGACATCCTGCGTCAGCGGCTGCGGCTGCACGCTGCCGAACACCGCCGCGCCACCGCCTTCGTAGCGGTAGGTGTGGGCCAGCTGACCGACGATGTACTCGTCCCCGCGCCCGCAGTGCGCCAGGATGCCGCACAGGTTGCTCTGAGTGCCCGAAGGCATGAAGAGCGCCGCCTCCTTGTCAGTCAGCGCAGCGATGCGGTCCTGCAGCGCATTGACAGTCGGGTCGTCACCGAACACATCGTCCCCCAGCGGCGCGGCCATCATGGCGGCGCGCATGGCCTGCGTTGGTTGGGTGACGGTATCGCTGCGCAGATCGACCGTTTTCATGCCTGCTCCAGGAAGTTCTTGAGCATGGCGTGGCCGTGCTCGGTCAGGAGGCTTTCCGGGTGGAACTGCACGCCCTCGATCGCCAGGGTCTTGTGCTTCACGCCCATGATCTCGCCGTCGGGCGTCCAGGCCGTGACCTTGAGGCAGTCCGGGCAGCTCTCGCGTTCGATGGCCAGCGAGTGGTAGCGGTTGACCGTGAACTGCTCGGGCAGGTGTGCAAACACGCCTTCCTGTGTGGTGGTGATGACGCTGGTCTTGCCGTGCATCAGCTCCTGCGCCCGGATGATCTGGCCGCCGAAGGCCGCACCGATGCTCTGGTGGCCCAGGCATACGCCGAGGATGGGCAGCTTGCCCGCGAAGTGCTGGATGGCGGACACCGAGATGCCGGCTTCGGCCGGTGAGCAGGGGCCAGGCGAGATCACCAGGCGATCGACCTGGCCGGCGTCCAGGCGGCGCTGGATCTCGTCGACGGTGATTTCGTCGTTGCGCACCACGGTCACGTCGGCACCCAATTCGCCGAAGTACTGCACGATGTTGAAGGTGAACGAGTCGTAGTTGTCCACCATGAGGAGTTGGATCTTTTTCGTCATGGCGTTCACTCCAGGCCTTCTTCCACCAGTTCCGCCGCGCGCAGCAGTGCGCGCGCCTTGTGTTCGGTTTCCCTCCATTCCATCTCGGGCACCGAGTCGGCCACCACACCGGCCGCGGCCTGCACGTGCAGGGTCTGGTCCTTGATGATGGCGGTGCGGATGGCGATCGCCACGTCCATGTCGCCGGCGTAGCTCAGGTAGCCGCAGGCGCCGCCGTAGATGCCGCGCTTGACCGGTTCGAGCTGGTCGATCAGTTCCATGGCGTGCACCTTGGGCGCTCCGGTCAGCGTGCCGGCCGGGAAGGTGGCCTTGAGCACGTCCATGTTGGTCATGCCATCGTTCAGCACGCCTTCGACGTTGCTCACGATGTGCATAACGTGGCTGTAGCGCTCGACCACAAACGCCTCGGTCACCTTGACCGTGCCGATCTTCGCGATGCGGCCGATGTCGTTGCGCGCCAGGTCGATCAGCATCACGTGCTCTGCGCGCTCCTTCGGGTCGTCCAGCAGCTCGACCTCGGTCGCCTTGTCCTTCTCAGGCGTGGCGCCGCGCGGGCGGGTGCCCGCCAGCGGGCGGATGATGACCTTCTGCCCCTCTTCCGTGTGCTCCTGGCGCACCAGGATTTCGGGTGACGCCCCCACCACGTGGAAGTCCCCGAAGTGGTAGTAGTACATGTAGGGCGAGGGGTTGAGCGAACGCAGCGCTCGGTAGAGCGAAAGCGGCGACTCGGTGTAGCGCTTGCTGATGCGCTGGCCCACCTGCACCTGCATGAAGTCGCCGGCGGCGATCAGCTCCTTGGCGCGTTCGACCGACGTCAGGTAGTCGTCCTTGGCGAAGCTGCGCTGGGCCGGGTGGCTCTGGCTGGGTTTGACCACCGGCGCCGCCACTGAATACTTGAGCGCCTCCTTGAGCTCGCGCAGGCGCTTCTTGGCGTTGGCGTAGGCCTCGGGCTGGGCCGGGTCGGCGTAGACGATGAGGTAGAGCTTGCCCGAGAGGTTGTCGATGACCGCCAGCTCCTCGCACTGCAGCAGCAGGATGTCGGGCGTGCCCAGGGTGTCGGGCGGGCAGGTGTTCTCCAGCTTCTTCTCGATGTAACGCACCGCGTCGTAACCAAAATAGCCGGCCAGACCACCGCAGAAGCGCGGCAGGCCGGGCCGCAGCGCCACCTTGAAGCGCTGCTGGTACGCGGCGATGAAGTCCAGCGGATTGCCGTGGTTGGTTTCCACCACCACGCCGTCGCGAACCACCTCGGTCCTGGCCTCAGCGCCGAAACCGCTGGCGCGCAGCAGGGTGCGGGCGGGCAGGCCGATGAAGCTGTAGCGGCCGAAGCGCTCGCCGCCAACAACAGATTCGAGCAGGAAGCTGTTGGCGCCATCGCCGCGGCCATGGGCCAGCTTGAGGTAAAGCGAGAGCGGGGTTTCGAGGTCCGCGAAGGCCTCGACCATCAGCGGGATGCGGTTGTAGCCCTGTTGCGTGAGGCTCTTGAATTCGAGTTCGGTGATCACGGTTCTTGCTCCGGGGTGCCTGGGCGGTGCCAGGGACCGTCTGTGAGGGATGCAGCCGTATGGGCTGCAGGCTTGCGGGGCGCGGGACGGACGCTGCGGGCCGGCCCGTGCCCCTTCAGAGGGGGGAGTGCACGTTTACGCTGGCTTGCGCCAGGGCCAGGCTCCCCGGCCATTGCGGCCAGGTGCGAAACCTGCAGAGAACGTGAAAGAAGCGAACATGACGGCGCAGTGTAGCAAAGCGCGTCGCCTGCAAGGTGCCGGCCATCGACCGGAGAGCACCTCAGGGTCATCCCGAGCTTGTTTCCAGCGTCGGGTTTGCGGACAATGCAAAAACGAACGACCGTTCTATTTGGAGCCATCCCCATGACCACGCCACGTCTTCACCCGCTTGCGCCCAGGCTTGTCCTGGCAACGTCCCTGGCCGTGGCCAGCCTGCCTGCTCTGTCAGCAACGGTGGACGTGGCAGGAGTCAAGCTCGAAGACCGGGTGACACTGGCCGGCAAGCCCCTGGTGCTCAACGGTGCCGGCATCCGCTACAAGGCCGTGTTCAAGGTCTACACCGCCGGCTTCTATGTGGAGAAGCCCGCCAGCACACCCGACGCGCTGCTGGACCAGCCCGGCCCCAAGCGCATGACCATCACCATGCTGCGCGACATCGACTCGGCCGAACTGGGCAAGCTTTTCTCCCGCGGCATGGAAGACAACATGGAAAAGGGCAGCTTTGCCAAGCTGGTGCCCGGTGTCTTGCGCATGAGCCAGGTGTTCACCAATCACAAGGTGCTCAAGACCGGCGAGAACTTTGTCCTCGACTGGATTCCCGGCACCGGAACCGTGCTGACGGTCAAGGGCCAGGTGGAAGGCGAGCCGTTCCGGGAACCGGAGTTTTTCGAGGCCCTGATGCGCATCTGGCTCGGCCCCAAGCCGGCCGACTGGCAGCTCAAGGACGCCCTGCTCGGAATCAAGAAGTAAGGCGATCCGCCAGTTCAAGCAGCGAGTCGACCAGCAGGTCGTGGGGGGCCTGCGCCACAGGCTGGCCGTGGTTGTAGCCGTAGGTGACCAGCGCGACCGGACACCCCGCCGCCCGCGACGCCAGGGCGTCGTTCTGGGAGTCCCCGACCATCAACGCACGTCCGGGCTCGACACCCATGGCGGCGCAGGTACCCAGGATGGGCATCGGGTCGGGCTTCTTGCGCTCGAAGCTGTCGCCACCGAACACCCAGCCGAAGTACCCGTCGAGCGCCTTGGCCTTGAGCAGCCCCTGCGCAAATGCCAGCGGCTTGTTCGTCAGGCAGGCCATTGGCAGCCGCATTGATTTGAGTTTTGCCAGCCCCTCGACCACACCCGGGTAGACCGCGGAAAACTCGCCGTTGATGCGCAGGTAGTGGTGCTGGTAGCGCTGCCAGGCAGGTTCGTAGAGCGTGTCCACACTGCGCGCCTGGCAGACATTGGACAGCCCGGTCACCTCGGGCAGCGCCAGCTGGTGCGCCAACACCGAGCGGATCAGGTGCTCCGAACCTTTGCCGACGGTGCGCTCGATCAGGGCGCGCGTGACCGGCGGCAGGTCCAGATCGGCCAGGGTTCGGTTGAGCGCTTCCTCGAAGTCACCGAGGGTGTCGACCATCGTGCCGTCGAGGTCGACGATCACCGCCTTGATGCCGGCCAGCATCAGGCGAGCGCAGCGCGCATCTGATCGATCACGGCCTTGTAGTCCGGCTTGCCGAAGATCGCGCTGCCGGCCACGAACGTGTCGGCGCCGGCGTCGGCCACACGGCGGATGTTGTCGGCCTTGATGCCTCCATCCACCTCCAGCCGGATGTCCTTGCCGCTGGCCTCGATGCGCTTGCGCGCCTGCTCGATCTTTCTCAGCGCCGAGTCGATGAAGCTCTGGCCGCCGAAACCCGGGTTGACGCTCATGATCAGGATCAGGTCGATGTCCTCGATCACCCAGTCCAGCACGTCCAGCGGCTGCGCGGGGTTGAAGGTCAGGCCAGCCTTGCAGCCGCGGGCCTTGATGGCCTGCACGCTGCGGTGCACGTGGGCACTGGCGTCGGGATGGAAGCTCACCAGGTCGGCGCCTGCGTCGATGAAAGCGCCGGCCAGCGCGTCCACCGGCTGGATCATCAGGTGCACGTCGATCGGCACCGGCGTGCCGTCGGGCTTTTTCGCGTGTGGCTTGAGCGCCTGGCAGACCATGGGACCGAAGGTCAGGTTGGGCACGTAGTGGTTGTCCATCACGTCGAAATGGACCCAGTCGGCGCCGGCGGCGATGACGTTTTTCACTTCCTCGCCCAGGCGGGCAAAGTCGGCGGACAGGATGGACGGGGCGATGCGGTAGGTGGTCATGAAAAGGGTCTGGATGGGCGCAATTCCGGCATTTTCGCAGGGCCTGCCGGGTTTTGCGGCGCCGCGGTAACATGCCCGCCATGCCGAAATACCAGTTCACCTGCGAGGTCGAGCCCCAGTACCTGGCCGAACAGTCCGCGCCGGACGAAGACATCTACGCCTTCGCCTACACCATCACCATCACCAACACCGGTGACGTGACGGCGCAGCTGATTTCGCGCCACTGGATCATCGACGACGCCCGCGGCCACACCGAGGAAGTCAAGGGGCTGGGCGTGGTCGGCAACCAGCCGCTGCTGCGGCCGGGCGAGTCGTTCCAGTACACCAGCGGCACCCGCCTGGGCACGCGCTCGGGCAGCATGCGCGGCAGCTACTTCTGCGTGGCGGAGGACGGCGAGCGCTTCGAGGCCGAGGTGCCCGAGTTCGCCCTGGTGGCCGACGGCGGCGGTGGCAGCGACCAGCCGCCGCGCGTGCTGCACTGACGCAGGCCGCTCCGTGACCAGCGCTGTGGACCCGGTCCGACTGCTCGACCGGCTGGCCCCCGAGGCGTCGCTGGCCGAGCGGCACCTCTGGCTGATCGACGTGCTGCAGTGGGTGCGCGGCACCGACGGCGATGCCCGGGCCAGCGTGGCCCGGCTGCAGTTGCTGCTCGACACCGCCGAAGCCCGCCCCGGCTGGCTGCGCCGCTGGCGCGCCTGGTGGCGCCGCTTCACCGACACCGTGGACCTGGCGCCGCTGCTGGCCGACCACGGCTTCGCACCGCGCACCGCTTTTCTCAGCGAATTCGGCCACCGCGTGCGCAAGAAGCTGCTGCCTGGCACACCCGAAACCACCGATCTGGGCGCCCTGTTCGACCTGCTGCTGCCCGCGGCCGACGATGTGCGCTGGCTGCGCGCCCTGGACAGCCAGACGCTGCAACGGCTGCACGCGCTGCTGTTCAGCCCAGGTCCGGACGAACCGGTGGGCACCGGACCCGGCCTCTGGGAACGGGCGCTGCTGGACGCGCTGGTGTTCTGCGTCGGCCAGATCACGGCCACGGGCTACGCCGCCGAGATCCGCGTGCGCATGTCCGAGGCCGCCAAGTCCGAGCGCACCTTCCACCAGTTGCCGGTGGACATGGAAGACCTGCGCGATGCGGTGCTGGCCCACGGCGTGCACAGCGCCGAGGTGCAGGCCGCCGCCGCCCACCTGCGCACGCAGCTGGACGCCTGCCGCCACGCGGCCTATTCGGTCTACACCCACCTGGACGCCCACGGAGTCTCGGTCGGCATCGTGTTCCGGCTGCGCCAGCTGCGCGAGCGCGTGTTGCGCGCCAAATCACTGCTGGACTGCCTGCAGTCGGCCCAGCCCGAGCGCGCCACCGCGGCCCTGCTGGCCGATCTGGCCCAGGTGGGCCACGACAACCGCAGCCTGCGCGCGCTGATCGCCAGCAGCTCGCACCTGACCGCCGCCAAGGTGGCCGAGCGCAGCGCCGAGAGCGGCGAACACTACATCACCCGCGACGCTGCCGAGTACCGGCAGATGCTGGGCAAGGCGGCCGGCGGCGGCGCGCTCATCGGCCTGACCACCTGGGTCAAGTTCGCGCTCTACGGCCTGGGCCTGTCGCTGTTCTGGAACGGCTTCGCCGCCGGCCTGAACTACGCCTTCTTCTTCGTGCTGGTGCAGCTGCTGCACTGGACCGTGGCGACCAAGCAGCCGGCGGTGACGGCGCCGGCCATGGTGGCCAAGCTGCGCGACATCCGCCAGCCCGGCGCGGTGCGGCGCTTCGTCGACGAGGTGGCCAACCTGCTGCGTTCGCAGATCGCGGCCATCCTGGGCAACGTCGGTGTGGTGATCCCGGTGGTCATGCTGATCAGCGGCCTGCTGAGTGCGTTCACCGGCGCGCCCATGATCGACGCTGAGAAGGCGCTGCACGTGCTGCACGACATGCATCTGCTGGGGCCGACCGCGCTGTTCGCCGCCTTCACCGGCGTGCTGCTGTTCTCCTCCAGCATCATCGCGGGCTGGGTCGAGAACTGGTTCGTGTTCCATCGCCTGGATTCGGCGATCCGGCACAACCCGCGCACCACCCGCTGGCTGGGGCGCGAACGCGCCGACCGCTGGGCCGGCTTCCTGCGCCGCAACATCTCCGGTCTGGCGGCCAACATCTCGCTGGGCCTGATGCTGGGCATCGTGCCGGCGTTTGCTGAGTTTTTCGGCCTGGGTGTGCAGGTGCGCCACGTCACGCTGTCTGCCGGCCAGGTGGCGGCCGCCGCCATGTCGCTGGGCTGGGACGTGCTGCGCGAGTCGGCGTTCTGGTCGGCCGTGGCTGGCGTGGCCGTGGTCGGCCCGATCAACCTGGCGGTGAGCTTCTACCTGGCGTTCCGGCTCGCTCTGAAGGCGCAGGCGATCAGCGACGCGCACCGCAGCCGCATCTACGCCGCCCTGCGACACCGCCTGCGCCATGCCCCGCTGAGCTTCGTGCTGCCGCCGCGCCCGGGCGCCGAGCCGCCGCCGGACGCCAGCGACGACGGACTGAGCGCCGACGCCCCCGACGCCGAGACCACGCGAGGCTGACGGCGTGGGCGAGTTCGAGCTGATCCGCCGGCATTTCCAGCGCGCGAAGTCCGGGCCTGCGGTGGCGCTGGGCATCGGCGACGACTGCGCCCTGCTGACGCCCAGCCCCGGCCACCAGCTCGCCATCTCCAGCGACATGCTGGTCGAGGGCCGCCACTTTTTCCCCGACGTGAACCCCCGAACCCTCGGCCACAAGGCGCTGGCCGTCAATCTCAGCGACCTCGCCGCCATGGGCGCCCGGCCGCTGGGCTTCACGCTGGCACTGGCCCTGCCCCAGGCCGACGACGGCTGGCTGGCGAGCTTCTCCGACGGCCTGCTGGCCCTGGCCGATGCGCACGGCTGTCCGCTGGTGGGCGGCGACACCACGCGCGGCCCGCTGAACCTCTGCATCACCGTGTTCGGCGAGGTGGCACCGGGCCAGGCGCTGCGCCGCGACGCCGCCCGGGCCGGAGACGAGCTCTGGCTGAGCGGGCGCACCGGCGAGGCCCGGCTGGCGCTGGAGCGCCTGCGCGGCACCGGCTGGGCGCTGGCGGCGCCGACCGACGAGACCCTGTGCCGCCAGCGGCTGGAGCGGCCGACACCCCGGCTGGCCCTGGGCGCGGCACTGGCCGGCGTGGCGCACGCCGCCATCGACCTCAGCGACGGATTGGCGGGCGACATCGGCCACATCCTGGCGGCCAGCGGCGTCGGCGCAGAGATCGACCTGGCCGCGCTGCCGGTGGCGCCAGCGCTGCAGCCACTGGCCGACGCGGACCGCCTGGAGTGTCTGCTCAACGGCGGGGACGACTACGAGCTGCTGTTCACCGCTCCCGCGTCGGCGCGGGACGATGTCCTGCGCGCGGGCGCGGCCACCGACACCCCGGTGCAGCGCATCGGCCGCATCACCGCCGAAGCAGGGCTGCGCCTGCTCGGGCCGGACGGCCGCGCGCGGCCGATGAGCGCACGCAGCTACGACCACTTCGCCTGAATCCGGGGCCGGCGCGGGACCCATAATCCGGCCATGTCCGAGACCCTGGCCGCCGACGCCCCTCCACCGGTCATTCACCGGCCCGACCTGAAATTCCTGCTCGCCCACCCGGCGCACTTCATCGCCCTGGGCGCCGGTTCGGGCCTGTCGCGCGCCGCGCCAGGCACCGTCGGCACGCTCTGGGCCTGGGCGGCGTTCGTGCTGCTGCAGCCATTCATGACCGACCTGCGCTGGGCGGCGCTGATCGGGGCCGCCACCCTCGTCGGCTGGTGGGCCTGCACCGTCACCGCACGGCACATGCGCATCGCCGACTCCGGCCACATCGTCTGGGACGAGGTGGTCGCGTTCTGGCTGGTGCTCTGGCTGGTCATGCCCACGGGCTTCTGGGGCCAGCTCATCGCCTTTGCGCTGTTCCGGCTGTTCGACGCCGTCAAGGTGGGCCCCATGGCCTGGGCCGACCGCACCTTCAAGGGCTTCGGCCCGCGCGGCGGCTTCGGCATCCTGCTCGACGACTTTGCCGCCGCCCTGTGCACGCTGCTCGTGATCGCCCTCTGGAAGTACTGACCCCATGCACCCCATTCCGACCCTGGTGGAACAGCTGGCCGTCGCCCTGCGCGCGCGCGAGCAGATGATGGCCACCGCCGAGAGCTGCACCGGCGGCCTGATCGCTGGCGCCTGCACCGAGATCAGCGGCTCCAGCGACTGGTTCGAGCGCGGCTTCGTCACCTATTCCAACGCCGCCAAGTGCGAGCTGCTGGGCGTGCCGGCGGCGCTGATCGAGGCGCACGGTGCGGTCAGCGAGGCGGTGGCCCGCGCCATGGCCGCGGGCGCGGTGGCGAACGCGCACGCGCACTGGTCGGTGGCGGTCACCGGCATCGCCGGCCCCACGGGCGGCAGCGCCGACAAGCCGGTGGGCACGGTCTGGTTCGGCTGGGCCACGCCCGAAGGGGTGTTCACCGAGCACCGGCGCTTCGACGGCGACCGCGCCGCCGTGCGGCAGGCGACTGTGGCGCATGCGCTGGACGGGCTGCTGCGGCGGCTGTCGCAACACCCCTGAGCCGCGGCATGGCCGAGCCGTTCAAGAACCTGATCAGCGCCCGCACCGTCGACACCGCGGGCCGCCACCTGCAGCGCGTGTGGCGCCGCTTCAACCGCGCCGCGTTCGAGCAACAGGCGGCCAGCGGGCTCGACGCGCTCGAATTCAAGGCCCGCGCGATGCAGCTGGCCGACGCCCTGGAGGCCACGCTGCCGGACCGTTTCGCACACGCCGCGGACCTGATCGAGGCCAGCCTCGCGCCACCGACCCCGCTAGACGCCGAGGGCGAACCGGTGGGTCTGGCCAACAACGAACACGGCGAGGCCGACGAACCCGGCCTGCGCGGCTGGGTGGTCTGGTCGCTGGCGGAGTTCGTGGCGCGGCGCGGCATGGACGACGTGCCCCGTGCCCTGGCCTGCCTGCACGCCCTGACCCAGCGTTTCTCGTCCGAGTTCGCGATCCGCCCGTTCATCCAGCGCCATCCCGACGCCGTGTTCGCCACGCTGGCGCAGTGGGTTCATGATCCCAGCGCCCACGTGCGCCGGCTGGTCAGCGAAGGCTCGCGCCCCCGCCTGCCCTGGGGCCTGCGGCTGCAGGCGCTGGTGGCCGATCCGGCGCCGACGCTGCCCCTGCTGCTCGCCCTGCAGGACGACCCCAGTGCCTATGTGCGACGCAGCGTCGCCAACCACCTCAACGACATCGCCAAAGACCATCCGGACCTGGTCGCAGCCTGGGTGCAGACCCACCGGCCCAGCGCGGGCGCGCAGCGGGAGGCGCTGCTGCGCCACGCCAGCCGCAGCCTGATCAAACAAGGGCACGCGCCCACCCTGGCGGCCTGGGGCCTGGCGCGCGGACTGGAGGGCGAGTCCCGGCTGCAGCTGTCAGCGAGCCGTGCCGCCGTCGGCGGAGACATCGGACTGCAAGCGCAACTGCACAGCACGGCGGCGACCCCGCAGACCCTGGTGATCGACTACCTGGTGCACCACGTGCGCGCCAACGGCGGCACCAGCCCCAAGGTGTTCAAGGGCTGGAAACTGGTGCTGGCGCCGGGCGAACGCTGCACCCTGAGCAAGCGCCACAGCCTGCGCCCGGTCACCACCCGCACCCTCTACCCGGGCTGGCACCGCATCGAGCTGCAGGTCAACGGCGAGGTGTGCGCCGAGGCCGCGTTCGAGCTCACGGCCCAGGGGCCGGAAGGCGGCTGAGCCCCCTCCGGGTGGCGCTCAGGCGCCGTGGCACTTCTTGAATTTCTTGCCGCTGCCGCAGGGGCAGGGGTCGTTGCGGCCGGGTTCGGCCGACTTGCGCACGGGGTCCACGCGCGGCCCCAGGCTCTGCCAGATCTGGTGCAGGTCGTACACCGCCCAGATCGCCGAACCGAAGGCGTTGGCGCGCGCCTCGCTCACGCTCGGCGGCCCTTCTTCGGCGTGCATGTTGAACGCGGGCTGGCCGGTGTCGTCTTCGGTCAGCACCACGATGGCGTCCAGCGCCTCGTCGATCCAGCCGGCGGTCTCGGCGTCGCGCGGCGGCGTCCACTCCTCTTCCCAGTTCTCGACCACGAACATGAAGCCCAGCGCCCAGACCTGGCCGAAGGCCGGCAGCGGCTGGTCCGCGATCTCCGCCCGCTCCGCCTCGGGCAGCATCGCCACCGCGCCGCGCACGTCCATTACCTCGGGGTGGTAGGCGCGGTCGTCGTCCAGCGATTCGACCTTGGCCGCGAGCGACGCCGCCACCTCGTTCCAGCGCCGCGTCCACAGGTCCCTGAACAGGGCGGCCTGTTCCGCGTCCTTGAACGACAGGTCTCCCTCGTCCTCACCGACGCCCACCACCACGGGCAGGGCCTCTTCCGCACTCACCGGGCGGCGGGTGCACAGCAGGGCCGCGATCGCGCCCTCGCAGAACTCCCACTGCGGCACCTCTTCGTCCCGGGAACGGAGATCGTCCAGGACCGCCTCCAGGGCGTCAAATTCGGCGTTGTCCATCGGGGGCAGGGTATCCAGGCTCATCGTGTCGGGGGTGGGGTCTTAAGATGCGGGCCAGTGTAGCCGCGCCACCCAGGACTCCCGACATGCTCGACCGCCTCAACGCCCTCTATCCCGTGCGGTACACCGCGCTTGCGCTGTGCGTGGTGTGCGCCCTGCTGAGCCTGTTCACCCTGGTCGGCTTCGGCATCGGCGGTTTCTGGCTCCTGGTGTTCACCGGCCTCTCGATCCTGGGTTACCGGGACCTGCGCCAGACCAAGAGCGCGGTGCTGCGCAACTACCCCGTCATCGGCCACCTGCGCTTCATGCTGGAAAAAATCCGGCCCGAGATGCGCCAGTACTTCATCGAAGGCGACACCGAGGCCGCGCCGTTCTCGCGCAGCCAGCGCAGCCTGGCCTGTGCGCGCGCCAAGGGCGAGACCGACAAGCGGCCCTTCGGCACCCAGCTCGATGTCAAGGCCGATGGCCACGAGTGGCTGAACCACTCGCTGGCCCCGACCCACCTGGCCTCGCACGACTTCCGCATCACCATCGGCGGCCCGGCCTGCGCCCAGCCCTACGAGGCCAGCGTGTTCAACATCTCGGCCATGAGCTTCGGTGCGCTCTCGGCCAACGCCATCCAGGCGCTCAACAGCGGCGCGAAGCAGGGGCGCTTTGCCCACGACACGGGCGAAGGCTCCATCAGCAGCTGGCACCGGCTGCACGGTGGCGACCTGGTCTGGGAAATCGGTTCGGGCTACTTCGGCTGCCGCGACGAACAGGGCCGCTTCAACGAGGACAGGTTCAAGGCCAACGCGCTCGACCCGCAGGTGAAGATGATCGAGCTCAAGCTCAGCCAGGGCGCCAAGCCGGGCCACGGCGGGGTGCTGCCCGGCCCCAAGGTCACGCCGGAAATCGCGGCCGCGCGCGGGGTGCCGATGGGCCAGGACTGCATCTCGCCGGCGGCGCACAGCGCGTTCGCCACGCCCATCGAGATGCTGCGTTTCATCGCCCACCTGCGCGAGCTCTCGGGCGGCAAGCCCACCGGTTTCAAGCTCTGCATCGGCCACCCCTGGGAGTGGTTCGCCATCGTCAAGGCGATGCAGGAGACCGGCCTAACGCCCGACTTCATCGTGGTCGACGGCGCGGAGGGCGGCACCGGCGCCGCGCCGCTGGAGTTCACCGACCACGTCGGCGCGCCGCTGCAGGAAGGCCTGCGCCTGGTGCACAACACCCTGGTGGGCGTGAACCTGCGCGACCGCATCAAGATCGGCGCCTCGGGCAAGATCGTCAGCGCTTTCGACATCGCGCGCGCCATGGCCATCGGCGCCGACTGGTGCAACAGCGCGCGCGGCTTCATGTTCGCGCTGGGCTGCATCCAGGCCCAGAGCTGCCACACCGGCCAGTGCCCGACCGGCGTCAGCACGCAGGACCCGCTGCGCCAGCAGGCCCTGGTGGTGCCCGACAAGGCCACACGGGTTTTCAACTTCCACCAGAACACCCTCAAGGCCCTGCAGGAGCTGGTGCAGGCCGCCGGGCTGCAGCATCCGGGCGAAATCAGCGCCCAGCACATCGTGCGCCGCGTGAACGAGAACGAGGTCCGGCTGCTGTCCAACCTGCTGCCCACCGTGGCGCCTGGTGCGCTGCTGGGCGACATCCAGGGCCTGCACGCGGTGTTCACCACCTACTGGCCCAGCGCCAGCGCCGAGCAGTTTGCGCAGGTCTGAGGGTCAGGCGCCCGGTGGACACGCCGGCCACTGCCGGCCGACGGCCACGCCGAGCGTGGCCAGCCGCTTGCGCATGCACAGCACCGCCTTGTCCTTGCTCAGCAGCGTGGCGCGGTGTTGCACCGCGAGGTCGATGAACTGCTGGTCGTCGCCGTCCTTGCAGGTGTAGGGCGCCTTGGGCGCCAAGTCCACGATCTGCACACGTGCGTCGAACGCCGCCAGCACGCCGTCGGCGGTCAGGGCACGGGACGCCAGGCGCTTGTCCACCTGCGGGTAGTCCAGCACGCGCCGCAATTCCTCGCGCATCACCGGCGTCGCCAGCCAGCGCGTCTGCGCATCGGCCAGCCGCTCGCGCAGCAGCACCGTGGCCGGGTCTTCGTAAACGAACAGGTCGAGCACGACGTTGGTGTCGAGCACCAGCACCGTCGGCGAGGCGGTCATGCCGATGGCTCGGCCGGCGCGCGCCGCGCGGTGAGGTCGAAGCGGAACAGCCGGCACTCGATGGGACCGTTCCACAGCGGCACGCGGCGCGACTCCTTGAAGCGCATCTTGCCCGGCAGCTTCAGGTCGGGCGTGAGCAGCCAGGCGCTCCAGCCCGCGTAGTGGCTCTTCCAGTGCGTGGCCAGCTGCGCGAAGAAATCGCTGCCGTCGCTGCCATCGGCCATCTGGGCACTCTCGCGGCCTAAGCCGGGCTCGGGAGCGGCCTTGGCACCCACGGTGAAGGTGCGGGGCGCACGCGCACCGCGTTCGGCCGCCCGCACCTGGGCGCTCTGCCCTGCCACCCCGGCAGCCGCAATGCGCTCGCCATAGGGCGGGTTCAGCAGCATCACGCCGGGCTTGTCGGTCGGCGGCATGCGCTGCAGCGCGTCGCCGCCGCGCAACTCCATCGCAAAGGCCACGCCCGCACGTTCGGCGTTGCGTTGCGCGAAGTCGACCATGCGGAAGGCCACGTCGCTGCCGAACACGATGGGCTTGCGCCCGGCCGGCCAGTCGCGGCGCTGCTTCGCGGCCTCGTCCTTGAGCGCGTGCCAGACGTGTGGCTGGAACGGCAGCAGCTTCTCGAACGCAAAGCGCCGCTGCAGGCCGGGTGCGACCCGCAGCGCGATCTGCGCCGCCTCGATCGCCACCGTGCCGCTGCCACAGCAGGGGTCGTACAGCGGCACGATGTCGTCCAGCGATTCGGCTTCGGCGCCGTTCCAGCCGGTGGCGGCAATCATGGCCGCGGCCAGCGTTTCCTTCAGCGGCGCGTCCCCCTTGTCCTCGCGCCAGCCGCGCTTGAACAGCGGCTCGCCCGAGGTGTCGATGTAGAGGCTGACCGTATCGGTGGTCAGGTGGGCGTAGAGCCGCACGTCGGGCCAGGTGGTGTTGACGCTGGGCCGCTCGCCGCGCTTGTCGCGGAAACGGTCGCAGACCGCGTCCTTGATCTTGAGCGCCGCGAAGTTCAGGCTCTTGAGCGGGCTGTGCTGCGCCGTGACCTCGACCTTGATGGTCTGCTGCGGCGTGAACCAGATCTCCCAGGCGACCTCGCTGGCAGCGGCATAGAGATCGTTCTCGCTGCGGTAGCCGCCGTGCCAGAGCTGCACCAGCACGCGCTGCGCCAGGCGGCAGTGCAGGTTGAGCTTGAGCGCATCGCGCCTGGACGCCTGCAGCGCCACGCCGGCCCGCCACTTGTGCACCGCGGTTTCACCGGTGATGCGGGTGACCTCGGCGGCCAGGAAGTCCTCCACGCCGGCGGCGCAGGGGAGGAAAAGGGAGAGGGAGTTCAAAGCGCTTTTCTCAGGTTCGCCGGCGCGATGCGCAGCGCCTCGCGGTATTTCGCTACCGTGCGACGCGCGCACTCGATGCCCTGCTCCTTGAGCAGGTCCGAGAGCTGGTTGTCCGACAGCGGCTTGGACGGCTCTTCGGACGCGATGAACTGCTTGAGCAGGGCGCGCACCGCCGTGCTCGACGCGTTGCCGCCGGTCTCGGTGCCCAGGCTGGAGCCGAAGAAATACTTGAGTTCGTAGGTGCCGAACGGCGTGGCCATGTACTTGGCCGTGGTCACGCGGCTGATGGTGGACTCGTGCAGGCCCAGCTCGTCGGCGATCTCGCGCAGCACCAGCGGGCGCATGGCGAGTTCGCCGTGCATGAAGAAGTTGCGCTGGCGCTCGACGATGGCCGAGGACACGCGCAGGATGGTGTCGAAGCGCTGCTGGATGTTCTTGATGAACCAGCGCGCTTCCTGCAGCCGCTGCTGCATGGCCGCGTGGCCCGCTTCGCCGCCGGCCTCGCGCCGCCCCCCTCGCAGGGCATTGGCATAGACGTCGTGCACGCGCAGGCGCGGCATCACCTCGGCGTTGAGCGAGACCTTGAAGCCGCGACCGGCGCGGGTGACGATCACGTCGGGCACCACCACGTTGCGTTCGACGTCGACGAAGCGCCGACCCGGCTTGGGTTCCAGGCGCGCGATCAGGGCCAGCGCCGCGCGCACGGTCTCGTCGTCGTGGCCAGTGGCGGCGCACAGACGCTTGATGTCGCGCTTGGCCATCAGCTCCAGCGGCTGCTCGCAGATCGCCAGCGCCGCGCGGGCCGCCGGCGTGTTGCGCAGGTCCATGATCTGCAGCCGCAGGCACTCGCCCAGGTCGCGTGCACCCACGCCCGTGGGCTCCATCTGCTGCAACCACTGCAGTGCAGTGCCCAGGCGCTGCTCGATCGCCTCGACCTCATCGAAACGCGGTTCTTCGTCGGCCGGCCGGCCGGCGGTCAGGCGCCAGCAGGCGCGCGCCAGTTCGGTCAGGCTGTCGTCCAGGTAGCCGTCGTCGTTGAGCGATTCGATCAGGAAGTACAGCGCCGCGCCGTCCTCGTCGGACAGGCGCAGGCAGCGGGCCTGATCGTGCAAGTGGTCCTGCAGGCTGACCGGCACGCGCGCCAGGTCGGACGCGGTGGCGGTGTCGTCGTCGTCACCGCCGGAACCACTGTTGCGGGCCGGCGCATCGCCACCCCACTCGCTGTCGTCGGGCGCCATCTCGACGGTGCCGTCGCCTTCCCAGCTCTCTTCGACCGGGGCCGCGCCGTCCAGCCGGCTCTCCACGTCGTCGCTGCTGCTGTCCGCGCTGTCGGCCTGGGTGGCACGGGTGTCCGGCTCCGCGCTGCGCGGCTCGACCACCGGCTGCGCCGCTTCTTCCAGCTGCTCGCCGGCGACCACCGGTGCGTCTGCGGTCTGCACGCCGAAATCTTCGCGGTCGGCCACCTCCTCGCCCCGTTCCAGGAACGGGTTCTCGTCGAGCATCTGCTCGACCTCCTGCGCCATCTCCAGCGTGGACAGTTGCAACAGTCGGATCGACTGCTGCAGTTGCGGCGTCAGCGCGAGGTGCTGCGACACCCGCAGCGACAGACCTTGCTTCATCAGCTCATCCCGTCACATGCGGAAGTTCTCGCCCAGGTAGACGCGGCGCACCTCGGCGTTTTCGATGATCTCGGCGGTGGTACCGCTGGCCAGCACATGACCGTCGCTGATGATGTAGGCGTGGTCGCAGATGCCCAGAGTTTCGCGCACGTTGTGGTCGGTGATCAGCACACCAATGCCGCGCGACTTGAGGAAGCTGATGATGTGCTGGATTTCCAGCACCGCGATGGGGTCGATGCCGGCGAAGGGTTCGTCCAGCAGGATGAACCGGGGGCGTGTGGCCAGGGCACGGGCGATCTCGACACGTCGGCGTTCACCGCCCGAGAGGGCCGGCGCGGGCGAATCGCGCAGGTGGTCGACGCGCAGCTCCTTGAGCAACTCGTCCAGACGTGTATCGATCTCGCGCGCGGACAGCGGCTGGCCGTTGGCGTTCTGCTGCAACTCCAGCACGGCGCGCACGTTCTGCGCCACCGTGAGTTTGCGGAAGATCGAGGCCTCTTGCGGCAGGTAACCCAGACCCAGCCGGGCGCGCCGGTGGATGGGCAGGGACTCGATGCGGTGGTCGTCCAGCAGGATCTCGCCACCGTCGGCCCGCAGCAGGCCGACGATCATGTAGAACGACGTGGTCTTGCCGGCGCCGTTGGGGCCCAGCAGCCCCACCACCTCGCCCTTGTCCACCGACAGGGACACGTCCTTGACCACCTTGCGGCTGCCGTAGGACTTCTTGAGTCCCCGAACCTCCAGACGGCTGTGCGACGCCATGTCGCCCGAAGGGCTGGCGCTGGCGACGGTCTCCGTCACTTCTTGGGCTCGGTGATCTTGCCGCTGGGGCGCAGCTTCGCCGGATCGGTCGCCGGAGCGGCGGGGCCGTTCTTCTCCTCTTCCGGGATCGGCGTGAGCATGGCGCGCACGCGGCCGGCGGGGTTGGCGGCGGTTTTGCTGGTGTCGCCGCCCTTGACCGTAAACACCTCGGTCAGGCTGTTGTAGAGGATCTCGGTGCCTTCGCTCACGTCGTTGAGCAGGGTACCGCGGTAGCGGCGCAGCACTGCACGACCGGTGAACAGCACCGTCTGCGCCTTGCTGTCGTATTCGATGCGATCGCCCTCGCCCTCGATCCACTCTTCCAGACCTTCCCGCTTCTGGCGGAAGAAGCCGGCCTTCTCGGGCGTGCCCAGCAACAGACCGTACTGGTTGCCTTGCGGGTCCTGGCGCACGTCCAGCTTGGCGCCGCGCATCAGGATGGTGCCCTTGGTGATCAACACGTTGCCCGTGAACACGCTGGTCTGGCGCGCCTCTTCGTAGCGCAGCGCATCAGCCTCCACGTTCATGGGCTTGTCCTTGTCGGCCTTTTCGGCCTGCGCCAGCAGGGGCAGCATCAGGCCAATGACGGCCAACATCCGGGCGATGGAACGGGGGGTTGGTGCGTGTAGGTGCATGGCGTTTGAGGGCACAGATCTTGCATTCATTGTAGCGGCGCCCAAAGCGTTTCGCCGCCGCCCCGGCACATTGTTCCCGCCTTGAAACGTTGAAGCCCGCACGGGGCGGGCTTCAACGGGGAGCAGGGACAGAAAAAGGTCAGCCTTTGCGGGCCTCGGCGATCAGCGAGTCGGCCACCAGCAGGGTACGCGGCCCTTGTCCGCCCACATAGAACTTGCCGGCGATGCCCAGGGCGGGCGTGCCTTCCACCTGGTAAGCGTCCTGCAGACCGACGGCCTTCTCGGCCAGCTTGGCGGCCTGGCCGTTGAAGATGCCCAGAAACTGCTCGCGGTTGACGCCCTGCTTTTCGATCCAGGCGGTGATGGCAGGCGCCGTCGTCAGAGGCAGGCGCTCCTCGTGGATGGCCTTGAACACCTTGACGTGCATCGTGTCCACCAGGTTCATGGCCTCCAGCGTGAAGTACAGGCGCTGCATCGGCACGAAGTTCTGGTTGAAGGCCACCGGCATGCGGCGCACCGTCACATGGGCCGGCTTGCGCTTGATCCACTCGTGGAAGACCGGCTCGAAGTTGTAGCAGTGGATGCAGCTGTACGCAAAGAACTCGACCACCTCGACCTGGCCCGTCGGGCTCTCGGTCGGCGCCGGCTTGGCCAGCCGCTGGAAATCGGTGCCTTCCTTGAAGGCCACGCGCTGGGCCATGGCCGGTGACAGGGCCAGCCCGCTGGCGGTGGCGGCACCAGCCACCAGGAGGCTGCGCGAAAAATCTCGACGATGCATGGAATCGGACTCCTTGAAATGACCTGAATCAGGCTCCCGGGACTGCGAAAAGTTCCTCGGTGCCAAGCAATCAGCGCTGCACCCGCACCAGCGCCGCTTCCACCCCGTTCACCTCCAGCTGCTCGCGCGTGGCCTCCGCCACGGCCTTCTGGCCAAACGGTCCCATGCGGACACGGAACACGGTGCGGCCCGACTGCTCGCGTTCGGTGATGGTGGCGTCCATGCCCAGCATGGCGAGCCGGGCCTTCTGAGCCTGCGCTTCTTCGGGGGACTTGAACGCGCCTGCCTGCACGAAGTAGGAGAACGGATCGGCCCCCTGTGCGGCTGCGGGCTCAGCCGGCGCCCCGGCCTTGGCCTTCATCAGGTCGCCCAGCGGGTCGGTGTCCGGCTTGGTGGCGGCGTCTGCGGCTTTGGCTGCCGGTGCCTTGTCGGGCTCGGCCGCGGGAGACTCTTTCGGCGCGGTGTCGCCGGCCACCGGCGGCGGCGTCTCTGCCGGGGTTGGCAGCGGCGGCGCCTTGTTCACCAGCCCGGCGTTGGGGTTCCAGCCCTTGTTGCGTTCGGCCTCGGCCGCATCGTCGGCCGGCTTGCGGGTGACACCCCGGTCCACAAACGGCACGGGCACGCGCGTCACATACACAGCCACCGAGAGCGCCAGGCCCAGACCGACGAGCAGGCCGACCACAAAGCCGACCAGGGTGCCGCCACGCTGCGCGCGGGCCTGCGGAAATGAAATGTTCATGGGAGGTGGGGGGTTCACATCTTCTGCGGGGCGCTCACGCCCAGCACGGCCAGACCATTGTGCAACACCTGCGCGGTGGCACGGACCAGGGCCAGGCGCGCTTTTTTTACGGCTTCGTCGTCCACCAGGATGCGCTCGGCGTCGTAGTAGCTGTGGTACGCGGCGGCGAGTTCGCGCAGGTAGAAGGTGACGTCGTGCGGGGCAAAGCCTTCGGCCGCCGCGGTGAGCATGGCCGGGTACTTGGCCAGCAGCAGCATCAGCGCCTGCGCGGCCGGCGTGTCCAGCGCCGACAGGTCGGCACCGGCCAGCGAGGCCACGTCACCGCCCCAGGCCGCCAGCACCGAGCAGATGCGCGCGTGGGCGTACTGCACGTAGTAGACCGGGTTGTCGTTGTTCTTCTGCACCGCCAGGTCGACATCGAAGGTGTACTCGGTGTCGGGCTTGCGGCTGAGCAGGAAGAAGCGCACCGCGTCCTTGCTGGTCCACTCGATCAGGTCGCGCAGCGTCACGTAGCTGCCGGCGCGCTTGCTGATCTTGACCTCTTCGCCGTTGCGCACCACGCGCACCATGGTGTGCAGCACGTAGTCGGGGTAGCCCTGGGGAATGCCCACATCGGCGGCCTGCAGGCCGGCGCGCACGCGCGCAATCGTCCCGTGGTGGTCGGTGCCCTGGATGTTGATGACCTTGGTGAAGCCGCGCTCCCACTTGGCGATGTGGTAGGCCACGTCGGGCACGAAGTAGGTGTAGGTGCCGTCGCCCTTGCGCATGACGCGGTCCTTGTCGTCGCCGTAGTCGGTCGACTTCAGCCACAGCGCGCCGTCCTGCTCGTAGGTCTTGCCGTTTGCGACCAGCCGGTTCACCGTTGCGTCCACGCGGCCGTCGGTGTAGAGGCTGGATTCCAGGTAGTAGTGGTCGAACTTGACCGCGAAGGCCTGCAAATCCAGGTCCTGCTCGTTGCGCAGGTAGGCGACAGCGAACTGCCGGATGTTGTCGTAGTCCTCGACATCGCCGTTCGCGGTGAACGCGCGGTCGTCGGCCTTCACGGTGGCACGGGCTTTGAAGGCCTCGGCGATGTCGGCGATGTAGTCGCCGTTGTAGAAGTTCTTGGCCAGCGGGTTGTCACTGTCGGTGGGCCAGCAGTCGTCGCCCGGCTTGAAGCCCTTGGCGCGCAGCTGCGTGCTGGTGGCCAGCGTGCCGATCTGCACACCCGCGTCGTTGTAATAGAACTCGCGGTGCACGCTCCAGCCCTGGGTGCTGTAGAGGTTGCAGATGGCGTCGCCCAGCGCGGCCTGGCGGCCGTGGCCCACGTGCAGCGGGCCGGTGGGGTTGGCCGAGACAAACTCAACCATCAGGCGCTGGCCATTGGAGGGCTGGACGCCGAAGGCTTCGCCAGCCTGCAGCACCTCGGTCACGATGGCCTGCTTGGCCGCGGGCTTGAGCCGCAGGTTCAGGAAGCCGGGCCCGGCGATCTCGATGTCGGCCACCCATTGCTGGTAGACCGGCAGCGCCATCAGCGCGGCCTTGAGCTGCTCACCCAGCTGGCGCGGGTTGGCTTTCAGCGGTTTGGCCAGCTGCATGGCGGCCGTGACGGCGTAGTCGCCATGGGCCGCGACCTTGGGCGATTCGAAGGCGGCCTTGTCGCCGGCACCGGGTGAGAGCTGGTCCAGCGCCTGCGCGAGGCCGGCCAGCAGTTCCTGTTTGATCTTGAGCATAGGGACGGGATTTTAGGTTCGGGAAAGCCCTGCCCCCGGCTGTCAGACAGCCTTAAGACAAACGCGGGTATCGTTTCCGGGCCCGTTTCGGGCACTTCACCCCACAAGGCACCACATGAAACAACTGCTGACCCTGATCGCCCTGACCGGAACCCTCTCCCTGGCCCTCGCCCAGACGGCGGCTCCTGCGGCCGCACCTGCCGCCGCCGCGGCACCCGCTCCCGCCGCGGCGCCAGCAGCAGCCCCTGCGGCCGACAAGAAGCCGACCGCCCAGCAGAACCGCATGAAGACCTGCAACGCCGACCCGAAAGCCAAGACGCTCAAGGGCGACGAGCGCAAGGCCTTCATGAGCAAGTGCCTGAGCGGCGAGGAAGAGGCCGGCAACAGCCAGCAGAACAAGATGAAGACCTGCAACGAGGAGGCCGGCAAGAAGGTGCTCAAGGGCGATGAGCGCAAGGCTTTCATGAGCACCTGTCTGAAGGGCTGATCAGCCCGCCACGGGCGGCAAGGCGGCGTGCGCCGCCGCCTTGACCGCCTGCGTGAGCCGCTGCGCCGACAGCGGCTCGCGCGCCCAGTGCTGCCAGTACAGCGTCACGTCCACCGTGGCGCCGGGCAGCACCTCCTGCAGGCCCGGCCGCCCGGGCAGGTTCTGCTCGGGCACCATGCCCCAGCCCAGTCCCAGTTCGATCGCCCGCTCGAAGGCGTCCACCGCCGGCGCGTAGTGGCGCGGGTAGCTGGGCTGCTTCAGGCCGAAGTGCTGCAGCAGGAAGGCGTCCTGCAGCGCGTCCTTGCGGTTGAAAATCACGGCCGGCTGGGCCAGCAGCTGGTGCGGCGACACGGCCCCGCGCGGTGTGCGGCAGCGCTGCACCACTTCGGGCGCGGCCACGCAGCGGTAGCGCATCACGCCCAGCGGCTCGGCCACACAGCCGCGCATGGGTTCGGCCAGGGTGGTGACGCAGCCGATCACGTCGCCGCTGCGCAGCAGGTCGTGGGTGTGGTCCTGGTCGTCGATCATCACGTCCAGCAGCAGCCGGTGCCGCTGCAGCACCGGCGCCACGCCAGGCAGAAACCAGCTGGCCACCGAGTCGGCGTTGGTCGCCACGCTCAGGCTCTGCCAGGCCGCGCCGGCCCGCGATTCGGCGCCGCCCTGCAGCCCGGCCAGCAGGTCGGCCTCCATCATCTGCAGCTGCTTCACATGCGCCAGCAAGGCCTGGCCAGCGGACGTGGCGCGCACCGCCTTGCCGCGCACCAGCAGGCGCTGACCCAGGTGTTCTTCCAGCGACTTGATGCGCAGCGACACCGCCGCCAGCGTGAGGTTCAGCGCCTGGGCGGCCGGGCCGAAGCCGCGGTGTTCGACCACGGCGGCCAGGGCTTCGAGTTGGCGGGCGTCCAGCATGTCCGATTGAAACTTGAGTGAACCGAAAACGGTTCAGCCGAGTTTAACCAGACAAGCCTTGCGCGGAGGGGCCGGCCACCATGGGCAGGCCGCTGTGGTCCTTGAGGCCGACGCCGGTGACGCCCAGGCGCAGGCCTTCGTGCACCAGCCAGGCCAGGCGGCGCGCGGCCGTGACCGGGTCCTGCCCGGCGGGACGCACGTTGGAGATGCAGTTGCGCTCGGCGTCGTGGCGCCCCACCCGGGGGGCGTGCGTCAGGTAGATGCCCACGCTGTCGGGCGAGCTCAGGCCGGGGCGCTCGCCCACCACCATGGCCACCATGCGGGCGCCCAGCAGTTCGCCCACCTCGTCGGCCACGGCCACACGGGCCTGGCGAACCAGCACGGGCGGGCTCTGGACAAAGGCCCCGCCCAGGGCCTCTCGGATGGCACCGAACAGGGCCACGGTGTGACGCTGGATGCCCAGGGCCGACAGGCCGTCGCCCACCACCAGGGCCAGATCGGGCGCAGGGTTGTCGGCGCGCCAGGACTGCAGGCCCGACACGCTGGCCTCGTCCAGCCGGCGCCCCAGGTCGGGGCGCAGCAGGTACTCGTGGCGGTCGTGGGCCCGGCTGTGCAGGCGCAGCGGCGCGGGCCAGCCGTCGGCCTGCAGCTGCCCGGCCAGCAGGTCCGCGTCCAGCGGCAGGTGGATGGCATCGCGCGCCTGTGCGTGCGCCAGGGTGAAGCCCAGCACCTCGCGCGTGGGCAGGCTGGCGCCGGCGCGGCCGAGCGCGATGCGCGCGGGGGTGAAGCGCCGCAGGTGGGCCCAGGGGTCGGCGCTGCTTTCAATGCCGATGTCGTGGCGTGGTTCGTCCGGCAAGGGCGAAAGGTCCTTCGTCATGCGGGCTCCGGCAGGGTCCACAGGCGCTGCGACAGTGGCAGCTGCGCCGTGGCGGGCAGCAGGCGGCCATCGGCACCGGTCACACCCACGCGCTGCAGCCAGGCCTCGAACTCCGGCGCGCGCTTGAGGCCCAGCAGGTCGCGCAGCACCAGCGCGTCGTGGAACGAGGTGCTCTGGTAGTTCAGCATCACGTCGTCGGCGCCGGGCACTCCGATCATGAAGTTCAGCCCCGCGCTGGCCAGCAGCACCATGAGGTTGTCCATGTCGTCCTGGTCGGCTTCGGCGTGGTTGGTGTAGCAGATGTCGCAGCCCATGGGCAGGCCCAGCAGCTTGCCGCAGAAGTGGTCTTCCAGGCCGGCGCGGATGATCTGTTTGCCGTCGTACAAGTACTCGGGGCCGATGAAGCCGACCACGGTGTTGACCAGCATGGGCCGGTAGCGCCGCGCCACGGCATAGGCGCGCGCCTCGCAGGTCTGCTGGTCCACGCCGTGGTGGGCGTTGGCCGACAGCGCACTGCCCTGCCCGGTCTCGAAATACATCACGTTGTCGCCCACTGTGCCGCGCTTCAGTTCGAGCGCGGCGGCGTGCGCCTCGTCCAGCAGCGACAGCGTGATGCCGAAGGAGCGGTTGGCCGCCTCGGTGCCGGCGATGGACTGGAACACCAGGTCCACCGGCGCGCCGAGCTGCATGGCCTGCATCGTGTTGGTGACGTGGGTGAGCACGCAGCTCTGCGTGGGCACGGCGCCGCGCTCGATCACCTCGGCCAGCACGTGGTTCAGGCGCACCAGGTCGGGCACGCTGTCGGACACCGGGTTGACGCCGATCACCGCATCACCCGCGCCGTGCAGCAGGCCGTCGATCAGGCTGGCGACGATGCCGGCCGGGTCGTCGGTGGGGTGGTTGGGCTGCAGCCGCACGCTCAGGTGGCCGCGTTGCCCCACCGTGTTGCGAAAGCGCGTGACCACCTCGCACTTCTTGGCCACCAGCATCAGGTCCTGGTTGCGCATGAGCTTGCTGACGGCCGCCACCATCTCGGGCGTGAGCCCGGGCGAGAGCCGCTCCAGCACCGCGGGCGTGGCCGCATCGCTCAGCAGCCAGTCGCGGAAGCCGCCCACCGTCAGGCCGCTGACCGGCGCAAAGGCCGCGCGGTCATGGCCGTCGATGATCAGGCGCGTGACCTCGTCGCTTTCGTAGGGAACCAGCGCCTCGTCCAGGAAGCGCTGCAGCGGCACCTCGGCCAGCACCCAGCGCGCGGCCACCCGCTCCTGTTCGGTGGTGGCGGCCAGGCCCGCCAGGGCGTCGCCCGAGCGCAGGGGTGTGGCCTTGGCCATCACCTCGCGCAGGCTGCCGAAGCGGTGTGTCTGGTGTCCCAGCGTCGCGCTCAGATTCACGTCAGCGGCTCCTCGGTGGGGATCGGATCACCCGGTGGATTTCATTCTGCCGCAGTGGCCAGCATCGCGTCGTGCGGCGCCGCGTCGCGCTGCGCCGAGGTCAGACGGAAGTAGAGGTAGCAGACCGCCATGAAGCCCAGGAAGACCAGCGACAGCAACTGGTTGAAGTACACCACCGCAGCCAGGCAGACCAGGCCGCAGACGATGGCGATCGCCGGGAACAGCGGGTACAGCGGCGCACGGAAGGGGCGGTCCAGCTTCGGCTCGGTCGCACGCAGCTTGAACAGTGAGGCCATCGACATGATGTACATCACCAGCGCGCCCAGCACCGCCATGGTGACGATGTTGGCCGTCAGCGGCAGGCCGCCAATGGTGACCCACTGGTCGCTGAACACGGCCGCGATGCCCACGATGCCGCCACCGATGAGCGCATTGACCGGCGTGCGGAAGCGCGGGTGCACCTTGGCGAACATGGCCGGCAGGTAGCCGGCGCGGGCCAGCGCGAACATCTGGCGCGAATAGCCCAGCACGATGCCATGGAACGAGGCGACCAGACCGAACAGGCCGATCCACACCAGCATGTGCAGCCAGCCGCTGGACTCGCCCACCACCATCTTCATGGCCTGGGGCAGCGGATCGTTGATGTTGGACAGCTTGGACCAGTCGCCCACGCCACCGGCCATGACCATGACCAGGAAGGCCAGCGCCACCAGCGTCAGGATGCCGGTGATGTAGGCGATGGGGATGGTGCGCTTGGGGTCCTTGGCCTCTTCGGCGGCCATGGCCGCGCCCTCGATGGCCAGGAAGAACCAGATGGCGAACGGGATGGAGGCGAAGATGCCGGCCCAGGTGCCCATGCTGAAGTCGGGCGAACCGGCCCAGCCGTTGGCAGTGAAGTTGGCCAGCGACCAGCCCGGAGCGACCACGCCGGCAAACACCAGCAGCTCGATCACCGCCAGGATGGTGACGAACAGCTCGAACGCCGCCGCGATGCCCACGCCCACCGCGTTGAGACCGATGAAGATCACGTAGGCACCCACCGCCGCCCACTTCGGGTCCAGCGATGGGTACTGCACGTTCAGATACGCGCCGATGGCCAGCGAGATCGCCGGCGGCGCGAACACGAACTCCACCAGGGTGGCGAAGCCGGCGATGAAGCCTCCCGTGGGGCCGAAGGCCCGGCGTGCATAGGCGAAGGGGCCGCCGGCGTGCGGGATGGAGGTGGACAGCTCGGTGAAGCTGAAGATGAAGGTGGTGTACATCAGCGCCACGAACAGCGTGGCCAGCAGGAAGCCCAGCGTGCCGGCGCTGGCCCAGCCGTAGCTCCAGCCGAAGTACTCACCGGAAATGACCAGACCGACGGCGATGCCCCAGAGGGAAAAGGTGCCCAGCACGGGCTTGAGCTCCCGGGCGACCTGAGTGGATGCGGTGGACATGGGACGTTCTCTTGTGTGTGGATGAAAAGCCCGAACGGCTCGGGCGGCCTGGCGCGCAGTGTGGTTCGTCGGCCCGCTGCGCCCTATCCCGGATCGGAAACACGCCCCGCCGTGGCGCACTTTTTCCGAAACGGGATAGTTCGGACGGCCTCACCCCCGGGTTTTCCAGCAGGCCGGGCGTGGCACGGAACTTGATACTCCCGCTGCACCCCGGCGCCGCGTGCGCCGAAGGAGCCCCCCATGCCCGTCGCCAGCCCCACCCCGCCGACCGCCTTCCGCGTCAAACGAACGCGCGAGGTGGACGTGCACGCCCGCAACCTCGACGCCTGGGACCAGGACTACGTGCAGACCTCGCCCGGCATCTTCCAGGGCCAGGTGCGCGAGCTGTTCGACGGTCCGCTGCAGGCTTTCGAGGAGGTGGCCAACTGCGCCACCAGCCAGCACTGCCGGCCCTGGCGCGGCGGCGTCTGGCTGGGCCTGTCGGTGCCCGAGCGCCCCGAGGGCCTGCGCTTCATGGGGCGGCCGGTGGGCGGGCACGAACTGATGATTTCCGATGGCAGCGAGGCCTTCGACCTGCAGGTGCCAGCCGGCCACGGCCTCTACGGCCTGGTGTTCGACCCGGCCGAGCTGCAGGCCCATGTGCGCACACGCGACCAGGCCGACGCGGCCCCGGTGCGCGGGCCGGGCGTGCGGGTGCAGACCCTCACACCCACCCAGCGCTTCCGCCTGGTCGGGCTGATGCGCGAGGTGCTGCGCGGCCTGGAAGCCGACCCCGGCGTGCTCCACCACGAGGCCAGCCGTCGCAGCCTGCGCGAGGCCCTGTTCGCGGTGCTGGGCGACACGCTCATGCCGGATGGCCAGGCCGACGCCGTCACCCCGCGCCAGCAGCGCCGCCAGGACGTGGTGCGCCGCGTGCGCGAGCTGGTGACCGAGCAGCCGCAGGACTACCTGGGCGTGGAGCGGCTGTGCGAGGCGCTGCACATCACCCGCCGCACGCTGCAGAACTGCTTCCAGGACAGCCTGGGCATCAGCCCCGCCAGCTACCTGCGGCTGGTGCGGCTGAACGCCGTGCGGCGCGAACTGCGCATGGCGGACACCGGGCAGACCATCGGCGACGTGGCCGCGCGCTGGGGCTTCTGGCACATGGGCCATTTCAGCCACGACTACAAGGCGCTGTTCGGGGAATCCCCTTCGACGACCCGACTCGAGGCCTAATCAAGCCATTTTTAACCAACTCGATTTCGAGTTGAAATGGTTTAACAAAACCAGCGACGGCGGCAGACTCCTGCCCCATGACCCTCGCATTCCCCACCTTCACCGCCGGCATGGTGCTCAGCATGTCGCTCATCATGGCCATCGGCCCGCAGAACGCGCACGTGCTGCGCATGGGCCTGCAGCGCCAGCACCTCTGGCTCACCGTCGCCGTCTGCGCGCTGGCCGACATCGTGCTCATCTCGCTCGGTGTGTTCGGCCTGGCCCAGCTCGGCGGCCTCTCTGACAAGCTGCTGGGCGCGCTGATCGGCGCCGGCGTGCTGTTCCTGGGTGTCTACGGCTGGCAGGCTTTCCAGCGCTTCCTCAAGCCGCTGGCGGCCGCCCCGCTGGCCACCCACAACGCCGCGGCGGCACCACAGGCGCCGGCCCCGATCAGCCAGCGCCAGGCCATCCTGTCGGCGCTGGCCTTTTCCTGGCTCAACCCGCACGCCTGGCTGGACACTGCCGTGCTGATCGGCACCGCCTCGCTGGCCTACGGCCCGGGCAGCAAGGCCTTCGGCCTGGGCGCCGCCACCGGCTCGGTGGTCTGGTTCCTGGTGCTGGGCGCCGCGGCGTTCTGGCTCGGCCGCCGGCTGAACTCGCTGCACATCTGGCGCGTGCTGGACGGCGCCGTGGCGCTGATGATGTGGGGCACCGCCGCCTGGTTGCTGGCCGGACTGGTCTGAACGGAGGAATCACGATGAACACGCTGCGCCCCACCGATGCCCCCGTGACCATTTTCGGCCCGGACTTCCCCTTCGCCTACGACGACTGGCTGGCGCACCCGCAAGGGCTGGCGTCGCTGCCGGCCCACGCGCACGGCACCGAGGTCGCCATCGTCGGCGCCGGCATGGCCGGCATGACCGCGGCCTACGAGCTGATGAAGCTCGGCCTCAAACCCGTCATCTACGAGGCCTCGCGCATGGGCGGGCGCCTGCGCTCGCAAGCCTTCGAGGGCGGCCAGGGCGTGGTGGCCGAACTGGGCGGCATGCGCTTCCCGGCATCGTCCACCGCCTTCTTCCATTACGTGAACCTGCTGGGGCTGGAGTCGAAGCCCTTCCCCAACCCGCTGACGCCCGCCGCCGGCAGCACGGTGGTCGATCTGGAAGGCCAGACCCACTACGCGCGCACCCTGGCCGACCTGCCGCCGCTGTTCCGCGAGGTGGCCGACGCCTGGGCCGCCGCGCTGGACGAGCTCGGCTTCGGCGACCTGCAGCAGGCGCTGCGCCAGCGCGACGTGCCGCGCCTGAAGGCGCTGTGGGACGCACTGGTGCCGCTGTGGGACGACCGCACCTTCTACGACTTCGTCGCGCAGTCCGAGGCGTTCTCGAAGCTCTCGTTCCGCCACCGCGAGGTGTTCGGTCAGGTGGGCTTCGGCACCGGCGGCTGGGACTCCGACTTCCCCAACACCATGCTGGAAATCCTGCGCGTGGTGCTCACGGGTTGCGACGAGGACCAGCACCTGATCGTGGGTGGCGTGCAGCAGGTGCCGCTGGGCCTTTGGGCGCACGCGCCCGAACAGATCACCCACTGGCCGGCCGGCACGTCGCTGGCCCGCCTGCACGGCGGCGCCACGCGACCGGGCGTCACCGCCATCCGCCGCGCGACATCCGGTCAGCTCGCGGTCACCGACAGCTGGGGCACCGAACGCGAATACCCCGCCGTGCTGGTGACCTGCCAGAGCTGGTTGCTGACCACGCAGATCGCGGTCGAAGAATCACTGTTCTCGCAGAAGCTGTGGATGGCGCTGGACCGCACGCGCTACATGCAGTCGAGCAAGACCTTCGTGATGGTCGACCGCCCGTTCTGGAAGGACGTTCAGCCTTCGACCGGCCGCGACACCATGAGCATGACGCTGACCGACCGGCTCACGCGCGGCACCTATTTGTTCGACAACGGGCCGGACAAACCGGCCGTGATGTGCCTCTCCTACGCCTGGATGAGCGACGCGCTCAAGATGCTGCCGCACCCGCCGGCCAGACGCGTGCAGCTCGCGCTGGACGCGCTGCGCAAGATCTACCCCACGGTGGACATCGCCGGCCACATCGTCGGCGATCCGATCACGATCTCATGGGAGGCCGACCCCTACTTCCTCGGCGCCTTCAAGGGCGCCCTGCCCGGCCACTACCGCTACAACCAGCGCATGTACGGCCACTTCATGCAGGACGCCCTGCCGGCCGCGGAGCGCGGCATCTTCCTGGCCGGCGACGACATCTCGTTCACGCCGGCCTGGGTCGAGGGGGCGGTGCAGACCTCGCTGAACGCGGTCTGGGGCATCGTGCACCAGCTGGGTGGGCAGTGCCCGGCAGAAAACCCAGGCCCCGGGGAGTTGTATCCCGTTCTCGGACCCGTCGCCTTGCCAGAATGACGGCGTGAACGACCTGCACATCGCCCTCTGGCAGACCCCGCACCCGGCCAGCACCGCCGAGGCGCTGCAGCGCCTGGACGCGGTCTGCGAAAAGGCGCGCGCACAAGGTGCAGAACTGCTCATCACGCCCGAGATGTACCTGACCGGCTACGCGATCGGCGCCAAACGCGTCGCCGAGTTGGCCGAATCGGCCGACGGCCCGCTGACCCTGGCGGTGACGGCCATCGCGCAACGCCACGGCATTGCCATCGTCTACGGCTACCCGGAGCAGAACCCGCACGGCCAGCCGTTCAACGCGGCGCAGGCCATCGGCGCCGACGGCACGCGGCTCATGAACTACCGCAAGGCCCACCTGTTCGGCGACCTCGACCGCGCGCAGTTCAGCCCGGGCGACGCGGCGTCACAGGTCTTCGAATGGCGCGGCTGGCGCCTGGGCCTGCTGATCTGCTACGACGTGGAGTTCCCGGAGACGGTGCGCCTGCTGGCGCTGCAAGGGGTGGACGCGGTGCTGGTGCCGACGGCCAACATGGTGGGGTACAACGAGGTGCAGCAGCTGCTGGTGCCGGCCCGGGCCTGCGAAAACCGCGTGTTCGTGGCCTACGCCAACGCCTGCGACAGCGAAGGCCCTGTGCACTACGGCGGCGCCAGCACCGTCGCCAGTGCCCACGGGCTTCCGATGGCCACCGCCGGGCGGCAAGAGACGCTGTTGCTCGCGGCACTCGCGCCCGGCGAGCTGGCCGCGGCCCGGCGGCACAGCCAGAGGCCCGACCGCCGCCCCGGGCTCTACCAGGCGCTCGCGGTCAGAGAATGACCGCGCCCGGCGCCTGGGACCGCACGAACTCCAGCACCGATGGCGTTTGAAGGTTGGTGAACAAGGTGTTCACCGTGGCCTTCTCGCCGCAGGGCGACTTCGGCCCGCTCGATGCCACGCCGATCATCGCCGGCCCGCCCGGGAGCACCCGGTACATCGGCCCACCCGAGTCACCGGGGCACACGTTGCTCTGGCTGCCGTCGAACTTGAAGCCCAGGCTTTGCTCGTCCACCACGGACAGGTTGGCGGCGCCCACCGCAAGCCAGCCCGTGGGCTCACCCCATCCGGCGAAGGTCACGGCCTGTCCGGGCGCTGCCGCCTGACTGGCGAGGATGGGCATGGTGGGGTTGGGAAGACCGGCGGGGAATGTCACCACCGCCACGTCGTTGGGACTGGGCGGGCCCGATCCGTCGTAGGCCGGGTGCAGCACCCAGTTCTTGGCGGCGAGGCCCTTGGCGCTGGTGTCCGACTTGAAGAGCGCCGCCAGGACTTGCCTGGGGTTGCCCTCCACGCAGTGCGCCGCCGTGACCACGTGGGTGGGTGATACGCGGGTGCCTGAACAGGCCACTTGCTCGCCGTTGGCCCGTGCGATCAGCAGGTACACCACCGGCGTGCTCTTGAACGACACGCAGGACGCCCCGTTGACCACCTTGGGCTGAGCACCCGCACTGTTGCACAGCGCCGTCGGCTCCAGGTTCACCGGTTCGGCGCCATCGCCACCGCCGCACCCCGCGAGCGCCGCCGCCATCAGCACCGCGGCGCAGCCGCTGGCGAACCGCGCACCCATCCATCCTGTCTGGCTCATGAATTCCTCCCTGTTTGTGACATTATGTATCGATGTCACAAGCCTGCGCTCTTCGGCGCTTCCCAGACGCTCAGATATAGGCGGCTTCGGGCGCCTGGGCGCGGATGAAGTTGATCACCGAAGGGCCCTGGACGTTGGTGAACAGCGAGCCGTCGCCCTTGCCGCAGTCGGCCACCGTGCCCGATGACGTGATGCCGATCAGCGCTGGCTGCCCACCCACCGTGCGGTAGGCCGGACCACCCGAATCGCCGCTGCAGGTGTTGCTCAGCTCACCCGAGTAGGTGTAGCCAATGCTGGTCTCGTTGACCGTGGTCAGCGAGGCGAAGCCGACCGCCAGGTCGAAGCCGGGCGCCCCCCAGCCGGCCACGTAGATCGGCTGGCCGGGCGCCGACGGCTGGCTCAGCAGCACCGGCATGGTCGGATTGGGCAGCGCCTGCTGCAGCACGATCACCGCCGCGTCGTTGACCAGCGCGCTGGTGCTGCGCTGGTACTGCGGGTGCACCGCCCAGCGGCTGGCGGGCACGCCGACCACGGAGCCGTCCCCGCGCCAGAGCCCCGCCAGCACGCGGCGGGTGCCGGCCGGCAGGCAGTGCGCCGCCGTGAGGATCTTGGTGGGGGTGATCAGCGTGCCGGAACACACCGCCGTGCCCGAGCTGGTGGCCACGTTGAGCAGGATGACCGACGAGCGCTCCGGCGACCCGCAGTTGGCGCCGTTGAGCACCTTGGGCTGCAGGCCCATGCTGCCGCACATGGACTCCGCACTGGGCAGCGAGGCGTCGTCGCCGCCCCCGCAAGCCGCCAACAACACCGCCGCGGCGGCGGCAGCCACCGTGGTCATCACTCCCTTGCCGATCCTGTTCATGGATTCACCCTGTTGGTTGAGAAATGGGGAAAGGCCGGCCCGCCGACCCCGTCGCAGCCGCCAATGTACCGCCGCCGGCCCAGAAATCGGCCTGCGCATAGTGGTGCTTGAGGAAGTCGATCCACAGCCGCACCCGCAGCGCCAGGTGCTTGCGCTGAGGGAACAGCGCGTAGATGCCGTTGGGCGGCGCGGCGTATTCGTCCAGCACGGTTTCGAGCCGGCCGGCCGCGATGTCGGCCTCCACCTCCCAGGTGCTGCGCCACGCGATGCCGTATCCGGCCAGGCACCACTCGCGCAGCACCTGCCCGTCCGAGCAGTCCAGCGGCCCGCCGGGGCGCAGGTGCACGATCTCGGCCTCGGCGCCTTCGGAAGCGCCTTCGCCGGGCGGCATGCGGAACGCCCAGCCCCGGGTCTGGGACGCGTCGGACGACAGGGTCAGGCAGTCGAAGCGCGCCAGGTCGGCCGGGTGGGTGGGGCGGCCGTGCCGCCGCAGGTAGTCGGGTGTGGCCACGCACATGCGGCGGTTGTCCGCCAGCCGCACGCTCACCAGGGACGAGTCCGGCAGGTCGCCCACCCGCACTGCACAGTCGTAGCCCTCGCCCGCGAGGTCGACCACCCGGTCGCTGAGGTTGAGCGAGATCGTGACCTCAGGGTGCAGCTCGCGAAAACGCGGCACCAGCGGCGCCACGTGGCGGCGCCCGAACCCGGCGGGGGCCGTGATGCGCAGGTGGCCGCTGGCCTTGACGCCGCCCGCACTGACGCTGGCCTCGGCGTTGGCCAGATCGGTCAGCAGGCGCTGGCAGTCCTCGATGAAGGCGCTGCCCTCGTGGGTCAGCGTGATGCGGCGCGTGGTGCGCACCATGAGCTTGACGCCGAGGCGGGATTCCAGCGCATCCAGCCGCCGGCCGATGATGGCCGGCGCCACGCCCTCGGCCTTCGCAGCAGCCGTCAGGCTGCCGCGTGTGGCCACCGAGACGAAGGTTTCGAGCTGCTTGAGCTTGTCCATGGACCCGCAGATTACCCCATCAAAAGGAGGCAATCAACGGGACTTCTGGAGAGATTTTTTACCTGACCGCTATGCCGAAGAGGTCAGTTGCACTGGGCCGGCAGGTTGGGAATCTCTGTGCAGCTTTGGGCACCCTTGGCCACACAGGAGTTGTTCGCTGCGGTCTGCGCATCGAAGGCCGATCCGCCTGCGCCCACACCCCATACCCAGGCACCGGATGCCGTCTGTCCTTGGGCGATGGCACCGCACTCCTCGAACTGCAACACCACCTGGCAATCGCCGGCGTCGCACTCGTCGCGCGCCGCGTCGTTGGCGATCGACTGGGTCAAGGCTTCGGATGCAATGCCCACCCGGTTGGTCGACTCACTGACAGCGATGGAGCCGTAGCCATTGCTGTCGCCGCCACCACCACAGGCCGCCAGCGTCACCGCGGCAATCAGGGCCGCACCCCAGGTCCACAACTTCTTCATGGGTTTCCTCCTCAGGAAAATGAATACGCATGGGCACCCGATGCGCCCATCACAAACAGTCTAAGACAGCCAGCGCTCCGCGTCTTGATCCAGATCGCCACTCTGCGCACGAATCAGAGGAGCCACCCCTTGGGCAGTCCCGCCTCGGGCGTCATGCCGTACACCGGCTCCCCGGGCAGGCCCGCTGTCAGCGGTTCGCGCGCAGCGATGAGCTTGTGGATGTCCACGCCCGTGGACACGCCCATGGCCTCGAACATGAACACCAGGTCTTCCGTCACCACGTTGCCGCTGGCACCGGGCGCGTAGGGGCAGCCGCCCAGCCCGCCGAGCGAGCTGTCGAAGGCGCGCACGCCCACGTCGTACGCCGCCAGGCAGTTGGCCAGGCCCAGGCCGCGCGTGTTGTGCATGTGGGCCGCGCCGGCCTTGTCGCCCAGCTCGGCGCGCAGGCGGGTGAACAGGCGCCGCACCTGCGCAGGGTTGGCCATGCCGGTGGTGTCGGACAGACCGACCTCGTCCACACCGGCGTCGACGCAGGCCACCGCCAGCGCGATCACCTCGTCTTCCGGCACCTGACCCTGCAGCGTGCAGCCGAAGGCGGTGGACAGGCCCACCTCCACCACCACGCCCGGCGCGCGTTCATTGCGCAGCGCCGCCACCTCGCGCAGCTCGGCCACCATCTGCCCGCGCGTCTTGCGCACATTGGCCAGCGAATGCGCCTCGCTGGCCGAGACCGGCAGCGTGACCTTGCGCACGCCGGCGGCCAGCGCGGCCTCGGCGCCACGCCGGTTGGGCACCAGGGCCATCACGGTCAGGTCGGGGTGCTGGGCGGTCAGGGCGAGCGCATGGCGCACCACCTCGGCCACGTCGGCCATCTGCGGCAGCAGCTTGGCGGGCACGAAGGAGCCCACTTCAATCTCGCGCAGGCCGGCCGCCGCGAGTGCGTCGATCCAGCGGAACTTGTCCGCCGTGGGCATGGTGGCCTTGACGGACTGCAGGCCGTCGCGCGGGCCGACCTCGCTGATGTGGACATCCGGCGTCTTCATGGCGTCCTCACGCGACCGCCGCCTGCTGGCGCAGGCGTTCGATGTCGGACGCCGCGTAGCCCAGGCCGTGCAGCAGCTCGGTGGTGTGCGCGCCCATGGTCGGCGGGTCCAGCCGCACGCCGGGCCGCTGTCCATGCAGCGTGAACGGGAACAGCGTGGTCTTGACGGTCTGACCGGCGCGCTCGCCGTCGGGCAGTGTGATGTCGGCCAGGCCGCCGGTGGCCAGCAGGTGCTCGTCGTCGTACAGCTCTTCGGGCTTGCGGATGGGGGCGAAGGGCAGGCCCACCTTCTCGAACAGCGCTGCGAGGTCGGCCGCGCGCCAGCCGGCCAGCCGCTCGCGCAGGATCGGCAGCAGCTGCGGGCGCAGCTTCACGCGGGCGTTGTTGTCGGGGTACTGCGGGTCGGCCTTGAGGTCGGCGTAACCCAGCGCGTCGCAGAAGGTCACCCACTGCGGATCGCTCACCGCCGCCAGGAAGATCTGCTCGCCGTCCTTCACGGTGAACACGTCGTACACCGCCCAGGCAGAGATGCGCTCGGGCATGGGCGCTGCGGGTTTGCCGGTGATGGCGTACTGCAGCATGTGCTGGCCGACGAGGAACACGTTGTTCTCATAGAGGGCGCTCTGCACTTCCTGGCCCCTGCCGGTGATGCCGCGCTGGATCAGCGCGCCCAGGGCTCCGATGGCGCCGAACATGCCACCCATGATGTCGTTGACGCTGGTGCCGGCGCGCAGAGGGTCGCCCGGCCGCCCGGTCATGTAGGCCAGGCCGCCCATCATCTGCACCACCTCGTCCAGCGCGGTGCGGTGGTCGTAGGGGCCGGGTAAAAAGCCCTTGAGGCTGATGTAGATGCAGCGCGGGTTGACCTGCGACAGGCTGGCGTAGTCCAGCCCGTACTTGCCCATGGTGCCGGGCTTGAAGTTCTCGGCCACCACGTCGGCGCTGGCGGCCAGCCGGCGCGCCACCTCGGCGCCCTCGGCCTGGCGCAGGTCGATGGCGATGCTCTTCTTGTTGCGGTTGAACAGTGGGAAGAAGCCCGCGCCCGAGCCCAGCAGGTGGCGGGTGCGGTCGCCCTCGATGGGTTCGACCTTGATAGTCTCGGCCCCCATGTCGGCCAGCACCATGCCGCAGGTGGGGCCCATGACCATGTGGGTGAATTCAACAACGCGCAGGCCGGCCAATGGCAGCGAGCGGGTGGGGGCCGCGGCGGCCCCGGGGGTCTGGTTCATGCAATGTCTCCGTTCCGGGGCATCGGTGTTGCGCCGGTTGATGGCAGTTTAGGCTTTACCAAAACAGCGCAAAGCGGTATTTTTGCCATCATGGTTTTCCAAAATGGAACTTCTTGACCCATGCGCGATCTGGACCTCACCAACTTGCGGCTGTTCGTGGCCGTCTGCGACCACCGCAATATTGTCCGCGCCGCCGCCGAAGCCCACCTGACGGCCAGCGCGGTCAGCAAGCGCCTGGCCCAGCTGGAGGCGCAGATCGGCACGCCGCTGCTGACCCGGCGCCGCCACGGGGTCGAGCCCACGCCCGCCGGCGAGAGCCTGCGCGAACACGCGCGCGAGCTGCTGCTGGGCGCCCAGCGCATCGAACGCGACATGGCGGCCTTCGCGGCCGGCGTGCGCGGCCAGGTGCGCCTGCTGGCCACCGCGTCGGTGATGGCGGCGTCGCTGCCGGGCGACGTGGCCGGCTTCCTGGCCCAGCCGGGCCACGACGGCATCCAGGTGGAACTCGCGTCGCGCTCTGGCGCGCAGGTGGTGCAGGGCATCCGCGACGGCATGGCCTCGCTGGGTATCTGCTGGAGCAGCCCGCACGGCGCCGACCTGCGCGGCCTGGCGCACGCGCCCTACCGCAGCGACCGACTGGGGCTGGTGCTGCCCCGGGGCCATGCGCTGGCCGGGCTGGCGCGGGTGCGGCTGGCACAGGCGCTAGACCACCCCTTCGTCGGCCTGCCGGTGGACAGCGCGGTGCAGGCGCTGATGCAACGCGCCGCGGCCGAGCTGGGCCAGACCCTGCGCTACCGCATGATCGTGACCGACTTCGAAGCCGCCCTGCGCGTGGTGGCCACCCGGCTGGCGGTGGGCGTGATGCCGGTGGCGGTGGCCCAGCCCCGGGCCGACACCCTGGGTCTGGCCGTGGTGCCGCTGGACGAGGACTGGGCCGAACGCCGCTTCGCGATCTGCTGCCGGGACGAATCCGACCTCGGCCCGGCCGCCCGCCTGCTGCGGGACCACCTGGTGCGCCTGGCCGCCGAGGAAAGCTGATTACCCTCTTTTTTGTCACAGATAAGTCAAAGTTCAGGCAATTAATCAGGCGACAAGTCTCGAATACAGTGGCGGGATGGAAAAACCCCGCGCGGTCCTGTTCGACGCCTGCGGCACGCTGTTCGACGTGTACAGCGTGGGCCTGCTTGCCCAGCAGCTGTTCCCGGGCCAGGGCGCGCGGCTGGCCACGGTCTGGCGCGACAAGCAGATCGAATACACCCGCCTGGTGACCACCAGCGACCAGGGCGCGCCCCATCAGCCCCACTACCGCCCGTTCTGGGAACTGACCCAGGCCGCGCTGGCCTACGCCATCAAGCTGATCGAGCCCGCTGCGCGCAGCGACTGGGCCGCCTACGAGGCCAAGGCCACGCAGCTGATGAACCAGTACCGCAGCCTCAGCGCTTTCCCCGAGAACCGCGAGGTGCTGCAGGCGCTGAAGAGCCGCGGCGTCGTCACCGGCATTCTGAGCAACGGCGAGCCGCAGATGCTGGGCATCGCCGTGCGCAGCGCCGGGCTGGAAGGCCTGCTGGACCACGTGATCAGCGTGGACGGCGTGCGCAAGTACAAGACCCACCCCGACGCATACGCGCAGGGCGAGAAGGTGACCGGCCTCTCGCGCCAGCAGATCGTGTTCGTCAGCAGCAACGCCTGGGACGCGCTGGGCGCGACCTGGTTCGGCTACCGCACGCTGTGGGTGAACCGCCAGAACCAGCCCTTCGAGGAACTGGGCACCCCGCCCACGCGCACGGCCACGAACCTGCGCGAGGTCCTCGCCTTCTTCGACTGATTTCCTTTTTCCTTTTGAACCGACGGAGTCCTTCCATGACGCAACGCACCAGCATCCACGGTCTGCAGGTTTCCACCGACCTGTACCAGTTCATCAACGAGCAGGTCCTGCCCGGCACCGGCGTGAGCGTCGAGACCTTCTGGAAGGGCTTCGACGGCATCGTGGCCGACCTGGCGCCCAAGAACGCCGCCCTGCTGGCCGAGCGAGACCGCCTGCAGGCCGAGCTGGACACCTGGCACAGCGCCAACCCCGGCCCGATCACCAACATGGTGGCCTACCGCAAGTTCCTGGAAACCATCGGCTACCTCGTGCCCGAGCCCAAGAAGGTCAAGGCCACCACGAAGAACGTGGACGACGAGCTGGCCACCCAGGCTGGCCCGCAGCTGGTGGTGCCGATCCTGAACGCCCGCTACGCGCTGAACGCCGCCAACGCCCGCTGGGGCAGCCTGTACGACGCGCTGTACGGCACCGACGTGATCAGCGAAGACAAGGGCTGCGAGAAGGTCGGCAAGAAGGGCGGCTACAACCCCAAGCGCGGTGCCAAGGTCATCGAATACGCGCGCTACGTGCTCGACCGCTGCGCCCCGCTGAAGAAGGGCTCGCACGTCGGCTCCACCGGCTACAAGGTCAACAAGGACGGTGAACTGGTCGTGGGTCTGGCCGAAGGCGGCACCTCCAAGCTGGCCGACAAGAGCCAGTTCATCGGCTTCCAGGGCGAGGCCAAGGCACCGACCGCCGTGCTGCTCAAGCACAACGGCCTGCACCTGGAGGTCCAGATCAACCGCGCCACCGCCATCGGCAAGACCGACGCCGCGGGCGTGAGCGACCTGGTGGTCGAAGCCGCGCTGTCCACCATCCTGGACCTGGAAGACTCCGTGGCCGCGGTGGACGCCGAGGACAAGGTGCTGGCCTACCGCAACTGGCTGGGCATCCTGCAGGGCACGCTGGTCGAGTCCTTCGAAAAGGGTGGCAAGACCCTGACGCGCGGCCTGAACGCCGACCGCGAGTACACCGGCAGCAACGGCAAGAAGGTGCGCCTGCACGGCCGCTCGCTCATGTTCGTGCGAAACGTGGGCCACCTGATGACCAACCCCGCCATCCTGTGGGGCGCCGAGGGCAAGGAAATTCCCGAAGGCATCCTGGACGCGATGGTCACCACCACCATCGCCATCCACGACCTGAAGAAGAGCAAGAAGGACGCGATCCGCAACTCGCGCAAGGGCTCGGTCTACATCGTCAAGCCCAAGATGCACGGCCCGCGCGAAGTGGCCTTTGCCTGCGAGCTGTTCAGCCGCGTCGAGAAGGTGCTGGGCCTGTCGGACTCGACCGTGAAGCTGGGCATCATGGACGAAGAGCGCCGCACCTCGGTCAACCTGAAAGCCTGTATTGAAGCCGCCGGCAGCCGCGTCGCGTTCATCAACACCGGCTTCCTGGACCGCACCGGCGACGAGATGCACACCGCCATGCTGGCCGGCCCGATGGTGCGCAAGGGCGACATGAAGACCAGCGCCTGGATCCAGAGCTACGAACGCAACAACGTGCTGGTCGGCCTGTCCTGCGGCCTGCGCGGCAAGGCGCAGATCGGCAAGGGCATGTGGGCCATGCCCGACCTGATGAAGGCCATGCTGGAGCAGAAGATCGCCCACCCCAAGGCCGGCGCCAACACCGCCTGGGTGCCCTCGCCCACCGGCGCCACGCTGCACGCCCTGCACTACCACCAGGTGCTGGTGTCCGACGTGCAGAAGGAACTGGAGAAGATCAAGGCCGACAAGCTGCGCGACGATCTGCTGACCGGTCTGCTGACCGTGCCGGTGAGCGCCAACCCGGTCTGGACCGAGGCCGAGAAGCAGGCAGAACTGGACAACAACATCCAGGGCATCCTGGGTTACGTGGTGCGCTGGGTCGACCAGGGCGTGGGCTGCTCCAAGGTGCCGGACATCAACGACATCGGCCTGATGGAAGACCGCGCCACGCTGCGCATCTCCAGCCAGCACGTGGCCAACTGGCTGCACCACGGCGTGGTGACCGAGCAGCAGGTGCGCGACACGTATGAGCGCATGGCCGCCAAGGTGGACAAGCAGAACGCGGGCGACAAGCTGTACCAGCCGATGGCCGGCAACGTGAAGACCAGCAAGGCCTACCAGGCCGCACTGGACCTGGTGTTCAAGGGCAAGGAACAGCCGAGTGGCTACACCGAGCCGCTGCTGCACGCCTGGCGCCTGAAGGTGAAGGCCGCGGTCTGACCATCACGTAGAGCCGAGGAGACAAAAACGGCGCCCTTCGGGGCGCCGTTTTCTTTTCAGGACGGGGAAGCGCCGGTGGGACCGGGCCGGCAGTCGATGGGAAGAAACTCCATTGGCAGATCGGTGCGGTTCTCACCCATGGCCTGCATCTGCGCAGGCACCCCGGCCTGACCGCACACCCAAGCGATCGGCACCTGCGGATGGTCCTTGACGATGGCCGGGCGCAGCGTGAGCGTCTTGCCGGCAAGGTTCCGGTTGGCGTTGTTGCCGAAGGTCAGATGCGTAGCGCCCGCCTCCACCCGCACACCGACCACATAGTTGCCCACGATCTTGTCGGCCGGCGGCAGTCCTGCCTCGGCGTTGCTGGCGGGCAGTTGGCGGTGCGTGCGCTGGAAGGTCTGGACGCCCTCCTGGGCAAAGCTCGCCAGACCCAGCGCCTCCTTCACCTGGGCGCGGATGATCCGGTCCTGGTAGGACGGAACCGCGAGGGTGGCCATGATGCCGATGATGGCCACAACCACCATCAGTTCGATCAGGGTGAAGCCGTCGTGGCGGTTTGGACGTGTTTTCATATGACTTGCCCCAGTTTGAAGATGGGCAGGTAGACGGCGACGAGCAAGGTCAGCGCCAGCCAGGCCGTCACCAGGTAAACGACCAGATTGAGGTTGCGTTCAAAGCGAACCGAGGCAAGCGTCCATCGATCATGCAACTGCTGCGTCAGCAGCGAGGTCATCGCGGGCAGGTTGTGGGTGCGCGCCGCCACGTCAAGATGCGCCAGCGCAGCCGCAGGCAACAGGCGCTCCTGCTCCAACGCGACCGCAAGCGCGGCGCCCTGGTCCATCCGGGCGCGTGCCTGCTCAAGGCGTTTGCGAACAGACGCAATCGGCGTGGTGTCCACCAGGTAGCGCAAGAACTCCGGCGCCGCGGCATGGGGCGGGTCCGCAGCGACCATGGGCAGCAGGCGCAACTGGGCCTGCACATCCCAGCGGTCGCGGTCCAGTCGCAATCTGTGCATCCACCGATCGCTCCGGGCAGTGCGATCGAATCTCAGCCAGACGACGGTGACCAGGGCCAGCAAGGTGAGGGGCACGGGCAGGCCCAGCGGAAATGAAAACGCGTAGAAGTAAGCCCAGGTCGGCAAGGGCATGCTCATTCCCAGCGAGTCATAGGCCTCTCGCATCTGGGGCATCACGTACACGCTCAGGACGATCGCCACGATCAGCGTCACCAGCAGCACCATCGACGGCCAACTCCAGGCGATGCGGGCCTTGTGGTTGCTGCGCTCCTGCAGCTGGACATCGCCCGACAGCACAGCCAACGCTTCGGGCAACTTGCCACCGTCCTCGGCTGCGCGCAACCAGGCACCCAGGGTGTTGCGGCCTAGGCGCGGCCAGGCCTGCAACGCCTCGCCCAGCGGTTGACCGCGGGAAAGGGCGTCGGCCAGGGCGGCCAACGCCGGTGCATGGCGCTGCCCTTGGGCGCCTTCGGCAAGGCGGGACACCAACGCCGGCAACGGCAACCGCTGGCGCGTTGCGGCCGCGAGGTGTTCGAGCAAAAGCGCGGTTTCAGAAAGCGTCTGTTCTTGTTTCATCGTGATGCGCCGTCCTCGGGGCAAGTGCTTTGGGCGATGCGCTGCCATGCGCCTGTGGATTGCGAAGTGCAGCGCCAGTTGGAGACCCAGTCGCTGTTCTCCGGCGCCTCCACCGGTGACAGCACCCACACCCCTTGTTCATCGGGCTGGCTTGCCTTGTTGAAGCGAGCGACCACCCGGTCCCCGTCGCGTGCGTACCGGATCACCACCCCGTGCTTCGCAGCGGGCTCGCCCAGTGTCGACAGGGCGACCGGATCCCCCGGGCCCGCCGAGCGCGCAGCAGGTCGCTGAGCGCGCTCCAGCACGATTTCCTTGCGCGCGTGCCCCATCATGGCCAATGCCTCGGCGGCGCGGACGCGGTCAACAAAGTCGATCTCAAAGTGCAGCAGCAGCGCGTTGCCTGCGCTCACCACCAGCAGCAGCAGCGCCAGAGGCAAGGCCTTGCGGCTCCACCGGCTCGGGGGGAACAGTTGCAAGGGCGGCAAGCCCTTGGAGCCAGGGTCAGGAGCCATGATCAGGCCGCCTTGCGGCACGCTGCCGGAAGGTAGCGACCGGCCATCGGGTTCGTCGCAGCAGCGGGCATGTCCGCCACCTGCAGGCCCTCCAGCCCATCGCCGAACTGACAGACCCAGGCCAGCGGCGCCAGCGCATCGCCGGGCTTGGTGGCAGGGCGCAGAACCAGGTGGAAGGGCGCCTTGTCAGCCCCGGACTTGCCCGCCATCGCGCGAGCATTCAAGCTGATCACCAGCACCCCGCCCGGCAACACCTCGATGCCGTCCACGAAGCGGCCTTGCAAGCGGCGCGCCTCCGGCAGCCCGGCCTGGGCATTGTTCGCAGGCATCACGCCCCAACGGGCGTAGAACTCGACGACGGGTTTCTGGGCGGCCTGCCCGAGGTCAAGCGCTTCGGCGACCCGGGCGCGCGTGGTGTACTCGCTGTATGCGGGAAGGGCCATGGCGGCCAGGATGCCGATGATGCCCACCACCAGCATCAGCTCCACCAGGACGAAGCCCGCCATCCCACGCCGAATCGTCAATGGCCTTTTCAATGCCATGTTCGTACCTCCCGTAACAATTCGCGCCACTATAGCCGCAGCTACAAGGCGTCTGCGGACTCACATCCACACCCGATAAGCCCAGAACGCCTCGTCCTTCTCGATGCCTTCGCGCAGGGCCTCGGGGCTGAAGCCGGTGATGCGGCGGGTCGTGCGGCACAGGTGGGACTGGTCGGCGTAGCCGTTGTCGGCGGCGACGTCGGCCCAGCGGATGCCGCCGGTCTCGGCCTGCGCGGTCACGGCATCGAAGAAAGCCTGTTCGCTGCGCGCCATGCCGCGCAGCTCGCGCAGCGGCAGGCCGGCCCAGCGCTTCACACGGCGCTCCAGCTGGCGCAGGCTGCGGCCCGGTCCGGAAACGGCCGCGCGCTGCGCCAGGTGGGTCACCCAGTCGGCATACCGATGGGCCTGCAAGGGCCGCTCGGGCCGGCAGGCCTGCCAGCGCGGCTCCAGGAAGTCCTCCAGCAGTTCCATGCGCCGCGCGTCGTCCGGCGCGTGCTGCACCTGCTCGCACATGGCGAGCCAGTCCGGCGGCAGCACGGTGGCCGCGTCGACCAGTTGATCGGTGTAGTGGGCCGGTTCCAACCCGATCATCGCGTGCAGCGCGTCGGGCATGAACATCACCATCATCCCGTGCGCCGGACCCGGGCACCAGCTCGTCATCGGCCGGGTGGAGGGGCCGCCGAACACCCAGCGCCCGGCGAGCGGCCGGCGCGGATCGGAGGGCTGTGCCATCTGCCCTGGGCGCGAGGGCTCCAGCAGCTGGCTGCTGCCGACGAACCACCAGCACAAGTTGCACAGCGGCGAGGCCGGAAAGTGGTTGAGGCGCTGGGCGTCGCTGAGCGTGAACCCCACGGTGCTGCGCACCATGGCTCCGCGCACGCATGCCGACAGCGAGGCGCGCGGCAGCCAGAGCGTGCCGCTCGGGATCAGCGCGGGGTCGAAGTCGAGCGCGGAGGGTTTGAGGGTGGCCATGGAGCGGCAGTGTAGGAGGCTTGCACCCCCCGGCCGTCAAGCCCTGGCATGTCGGAACCGTTCAAGACAAATGCCAGCCGACCCGACAGGATCACGCCCATGTCGCACACCCACACCTCCCCCCTCCCCGCCCGCCAACCGCCCCACAAGCCCCCCGGTCCACCCGATCGCTGGTGGGGGCTTCCGCTGCTGCGCGAGATGCGGGACGACTATCTGGCGTTCGAGGCACGCATGCGCCGCGAGCACGGCGAGATCTGCGTGCTGCGGCTCGGTTACGAACGGGCCTGGAACCTGATGTCCCCCGAACTGGTGCGCGAGGCCCTGGTGGGGCAGCACGCGCAGCTGATCCGCTGGGAGCGCGGCATCGAGGTGTTCTCGCAGGTGCTGGGCCAGAGCGTGCTGGTCAGCGAGGGCGAGACCTGGCAGCGCCAGCGCCGCATGCTGATGCCCGCCTTCACCCCACGCCGCGTCGCCGGCTACGCCACGCTGATGGCCCAGGCCGCGCAGCGGGTGCTGGACCGTGCGCTGCTCCTCAACCAGTCTCAGGGCACGGTCGCCATGGACGATCTGTGGAGCGAAGCGACCATGGACGTGATCCTGCAGGTGCTGTTTTCGCACCCGGCCGAGGGCGACGCGCGGCGCGCCGCCGAGGCCAACCGCACCCTGGGCGAGACCGGCTACCGCGAGATGTTCATGCCCATGACCCTGCCCGACTGGCTGCCGCTGCCGGGCAAGCGCGCCAAGCGCCAGGCTCTGTGCACCCTGCGCGGGCTGATCCAGCGCCACATCGACGCGCGGCCGACAGGCGACACCGCGCAAGGAGAGGCGCAGGACCTGCTGGGCATGCTGCTGTCGCTGCGCGACGAAGACAGCGGTGCGGCGCTCACGCCCGAGGAGGTGTTCGACCAGTGCATGGTCACCTTCCAGGCCGGGCACGACACCACCACCAGCGGCCTGCTGTGGTGGAGCTGGCTGATGGCCTCGCACCCGGAGGCGGCGCAGCGCGCCACCGACGAGGTGGACGCAGTGCTCGGCGGCGCCATGCCCACGGCCGAGGACGCCGCGCGCCTGCCCTGGCTGCAGGCCACGCTGAAGGAGGCGCTGCGCCTGTACCCGCCTGCGCCCGCGCTGATGAGCCGGCGCACCACGGCCCCCATCGCGCTAGGAGGCTGGTCGATACCCAAGGGATCGATGCTGCGCCTCACGCCGTGGGTGCTGCACCGTGACGAGCAGCTGTTCCCGCAGGCCGAGCGCTTCCTGCCCGAGCGCTTCATGGCCGGTGCGCCGCCGATCCCCAAAGGCGCCTGGATGCCCTTCGGCGCCGGCCCGCGCGTCTGCATCGGCCAGCACTTCGCGCAGCTGGAGATGGCTCTGCTCGCGGCCATGCTGCTGCAGCGCTACCGGCTGGCGGTGCCGCCCGGCGCCGAGCCGCCCACACCGCTGCTGCACGTGACGCTCAAATCGGCGCAGCCGATCCGGCTGGTCTTGCAGCGGCGCGCACCAACTGCCGCGCCCGCTGCGTCCGGCCTCCGTAGCCCCAGTCCGTCGCCGGCAACTCGCGCACCGTGACGTAGCTCGCCACCTCGAAGCCACCGTCGGGGGCCAGCTGGCGCTGCAGTTCGTTGAACGCGGCGGCGATGAAGCGGGCCTTCTCGTCCTCGGTGTTGGTGCCGGCGGTGATGCCGATCTCCAGCAGCGCCGCGGTGCCCTCCACCGTGCGCCCGCCGACGCACCAGCGCGCCCGCGGCAGGTCGTCGATCACCACCGCAGTCACCTCGGGCCGCTTGTGCAGGAGCTCGGCGGTGAGGGTGGTGAGCGCCGCGGCCAGCGCCTGGTAGCGCTCGGGGTTCTGCAGCGGGGTGATCTTGAGCAGCAGCGTGGGCATGTTCAACCCTCCATCAGCCGAACCGCGTGAGCGCCATGTCCGCGATGCGCGGCGAGGCGGCGGACCCGTGCGCCCAACCGCATGGCCCAGCCCTGGCCAAAGCGCTGCACCGCAGACCGGCGCTCGCGCTCGGCCTGGTGCCGCAAGGCGTCGAACAGGGCCGCGTGGGCCTGGGGTGAAAGGGTCTGGTGCAGGTGTTCGGTGCGCATGGCGGGCTCCTGGGGGCGATGAATGAAGGGGTGCAGCGACTCTAGGCAAACCCCCTTCAGCGGGAAACGGCGGGCGGTTCAAAACGGTTTTGCATTCCGCGCAAGGCCCCCTGCACCGGCGCGCACTACCATCGCCGCATGGACGCGCTCGCCTTCGACGACCTCAAGCTGTTCGCCCGCGTGGCCGCGCTGGGCAGCCTGTCGGCGGCGGCGCGCGAGCGCGACGTGCCGGTAAGCCAGGTCTCGCGCGCGCTGAGCCGGATCGAGAAAACCTGCGGCGCCCGCCTGGTGCACCGCTCCACGCACGGACTCTCGCTCAGCCCTGAAGGCGAAACCTTTCTCGAACACTGCCAGCGCATCACCGGCGCGCTCGACGGGCTGCAGGCCGACTTCGCGCAGCAGTCGGGAGAGGCGCGCGGCCTGGTGCGCGTGGCCGCCAGCACCGTGATCGCGCAGTACCTGCTGCTGCCCAGCCTGAACGCGCTCAACCAGCAGCATCCGCAGCTGCGCGTGGAGCTGGAGGTGAGCGACCGGCTGGCGGACATGGCGCGCGAGGGCATCGACATCGCCATCCGCACCAGCACCGACCTGCCCGAGACCCAGGTGGCGCGGGCGCTGGGCCAGCTGGGCCGCGCGCTCTACGCGTCGCCCGCCTACGCGGCCCGCGCCGGCCTGCCGCAACACCCCGACGAGCTGCACCGCCATCGGCTGATCAGCAACACCGCGGCGCCGCACCTCAACCGCTGGCCCTTCGTGGTCGACGGCACGCCGTGCCGCCGGACCATCGAGGGCTACTGGCGCACCAACGACACCGGCCTGGCCGCCAACATGCTGGTGCAGGGCCTGGGCATCGGCCGGCTGGCCACCGTGGCCGCCGCACCGCTGGTGCAACAGGGCCTGCTGGTGCCGGTGCTGGCGGACTTTGTCGACCCACAGCCGGTGCCGCTGTACGCGGTGACCGCCAGCGCGCGCCAGCGGCTGCCCAAGATCCGCGCCTGCATCGACTTCTGGGCCGGCTGGATCGCCAGTGACCGCACGCCGAATCTCGCGGCTTCCGCGGGGTGATCACGCCATGCGCCTGCCCTTCGCCCTGCCGCTGACCCTCGCCTTGAGCCTGACCCTGTTGCCCGCGCTGGCGCTGGCCGAGCAACCGTCGGACCGGTGGCAGGCCCTGTGCGAGGCGCAGCTGCCGCCAACGGTGATCGAGGTGACCGCCGAGCCGGCGCCCGTGCGCCACCGGCGCGACCGCAGCATCGCCGACCTGATGCAGGTCCAGCGCCTGCCGCAGGAGAACGCCTTCACCCTGGGCCTGACCGAGCTGCAGCTGGGCACGCGCATCGCCTTTCGCAGCCCGACACTGAGCCACCCGCGCGAGCGCCTGGTGTGCATGCGCCCGGCCATCACCGTCACGCTCAGCCTGGACCCGCACGTGGTGTCGGTGGCCAGCGAGTTCGAAGAGGGCAGCTGCGCGCACCGCCACATCCTGGCGCACGAGATGCGCCACGTGCAGGTCAACCAGCTCACGCTGTCGGCGGCGGCCGAACGCATGCGCGAGGGCATGCGGCAGTCTTTCGGCAACAAGATCTATTACGGCGAGGCCGCCGAGCTGCAGGAGCGCCTGACCCGCCACATCCGCGAGCAGTGGCTGCCCTGGGTCGACGCGCAGATGAAGCACACGCTGCAGCGCCACCGCGAGATCGACACGCCCGAGGAGTACGCGCGCAACCGCACGGCCTGCGGCGGCGAGATCGCGCGCACGCTCGACGCCATGCGCTGAACCCGGAACCACCCATGTCCCTGAACTACCTGATCTTCGACGCCGCCGACGATGGCGAAGGCACCGGCAGCTGGGAGGCCGTGGCCAGCGTGCGCCGCGTCGACCTGCCGGCGGTGATGGCCGAGGTGGAGGCGGTGCTGGCGCGCGCGCAGCGCGAGGCGCCAGGGCCGCGCGGCCCGCTGGACGAGGGCGGCGCCTGGGACGCCGACACCCAGGTGCACGAGGATGGCGACTGGACCGAGGTCCGGCTCACGCTGACCGGGCCCTGGGACTGGGGCGAGGCGCTGCTGGCCGACCTGGGCGGCTGAGGCGCCTCAGCGCCCGGTGCTCAGCGCCCCTTGAACACCGGCGGGCGCTTCTCCCGGAACGCCGCCACGCCCTCGGCCGCGTCCTCGCTGAGCGCCAGCCGCTGCTGCGTGGCGTCGAACTCGGCCATCGCCACCATCGGCCCCTGCTCAACCGCCTTGAGCGCGTTCAGCCGCGACGCGATCACCGCCAGTGGCGCCTGCTTCGCGATCTGGTCCGCGATGCGCAGGGCCTCGTCCAGCTCCTGGCCTGCCGGCACCACGCGCTGCACGAAGTGCAGGCGCAGCGCCTCGGCGCTGTCGAACTCGTCGCCGGTCAGCAGGTGCAGCAGGGCGTTGCCCAGGCCGGCGCGCTCGGCCATGCGCAGCGTCGCGCCGCCAGTGGCCATGATGCCGCGCGCCACTTCGAGCTGCGAGAAGCGGCAGTCGTCGGCCGCGACCACGATGTCGGCCGCCAGCATCAGCTCAATGCCCAGCGTGAAGGTGATGCCCTTGACCGCCACCACCATCGGCTTGGTGCGGCGGCGCCAGCCCGGATCGCCCAGGTTGAGCGGGTCGACCGCGCCGAAGGGCACCGGTGATTCGCCGCGCTGCATCAGCGGCGCGAAGCTGGGCAGGTCCAGGCCGGCGGTGAAGTGGTCACCGTGCGCGTGCAGCACGCCCACGCGCAGCGCCGGGTCGTCGTCCAGCCGCGTGTAGGCCTCGGCCAGCGCCCGCATCATGGCCGGCGTGAAGCCGTTGCGTTTGGCGGGCCGGTCGATGCCGATCAGCAACAGCGGGCCGCGGGCCAGCGAGGTGATGCGGCCTTCGGCGGGGGTGGTGGTGTCGGTGGTGGGGCTCATGCACGCATGGTGGCAGCGCCATCAGCGCCCGTCCGTCACCCAGGCGTCAAACCGCCTCAGCGCACGCGCTGCACCTCCAGCGGGTTCACCGGATTGGCGTGGTGGCCCCAGCTCTGGCGCAGGAAGCTCGCCACCACGGCGATCTCGTCGTCCTGCAGCAGGGTGCGAAACGGCGGCATGCCGTAGGGGTGCGGGTGGCCCGGCGTGGACGGCGCGAAGCCGCCGCCGACGATGGCCTGCAGCGCGTTGGTGGGGTCGTCCATGGCGACCACGCGGTTGCCCGCCAGCGGCGGGTACATGTCCGGGCGGCCCTCGCCCTGCTCGCCGTGGCAGTCGGCGCAGTGCTGCCGGTACAGGCGCCCGCCGGCTTCCAGCACAGAGCCGTCGGCGCGCTTGAAGGCCGGCGGCTCACTGGCTTTCACGGGCAGGCTTTTCAGATAGCTGGCCATGGCGTTCACATCGGCCTCGGGCAGGTGCTGGGTGCCGTGGAACACCACCTCGGCCATGGGCCCGGCCACGCTCGCGCCCTCGACGCTGCCGTTCTTCAGCAGTGCCGCCACACGCTCCACCGGCCAGTCCTGCACGCCCGCCTGGCGCGGGTCGAGCAGCGAGGGCGCGTACCAGCGGCCATCGGGCAGGCGCTCGCCGCCGAAGGCCTCGGTGGTCGCGCCCCAGGCGTTGCGTGTGCCGTGGCAGGCGGCGCAATGCGCGACGCCGTTGACGAGGTAGGCGCCGCGGTTCCACTCGGCGCTCTGCGCGGTGTCGGGCTGGAAGCGCCCGGGTTCGAAGAACAGCACGCGCCAGACCGCAAGCGCGGGCTGGGTGCCGTAGGGGAAGCCCAGCGCGTGCGGCGTGTTGGGCTGGCGCACCGGCGGCAGGCTGCGCAGGTGCGCCCAGAGCGCGGCCACGTCCTCGTCGCCCAGGCGCGTGAAGTGCGCGTAGGGAAAAGCCGGGTAGAGCAGCCGGCCGTCGCGCGAGCGGCCTTCGTGCAGCGCGCGCCGGAAAGCGTCTTGCGACCAGGCGCCCAGGCCGGTCTCGGCGTCGGGCGTGAGGTTGCCGGCGTAGAGGTCACCAAACGGCGTGCCGATGCGGCGACCGCCCGCATAAGGCGCACCACCACGCACGGTGTGGCAGGCCATGCAGTTGCCGGCGCGCGCCAGTTCGGCGCCGCGTGCGAGCAGCGTGGGGTCGGTGGGCGCGGCTTCGGTCGAGGGCGGCAGTGCAGGCGCCTGCATTTCCACACCGACCACGGCACCGAGCAGGGCCAGGCCCGCGACGAAGACGGCGGCGATCCAGCGCAACGGGTGCCTCATCTCGTGGCTCCCGGCGCGGGCGGCGTCAGACCGCAGCGCAGCGGCAGCGGCTCGGTGGTGGGCGCGGCCGGGTGCGGGTCTCCCGGCAGCGGCTGGGCGGCGAGCCAGCTGGCCACGGCCGCGACATCGGTGGGCGAGAGGCGCTGCGCCACGTGGGCCATGCAGTCGGGCGCGAAGGCCTTGCGCAGGCCGGTCTGCCAGGCGCCGAGCTGGCCGATCAGGTAGTCGCGCGGCAGGCCCAGCAAGCCGGGCACGGCGGGCCGCACGCCGGTCATTGCCGCGCCGTGGCAGGCGGTGCAGGCCGGCAGATCGCGCGCCGGGTCGCCGCGGCGCACCAGCGCCTCACCGAGGGCCAGCGTGGCGGCGTCGCCCTGCGGCGGCAGCGGCGGCGGGTACGGCAGGTCCAGCGATGCAAAGTGCTGCGCGATCAGGCGCAGGTAGTCGTCGCCCAGGTGGTCCAGCAGGTAGCGCATGCCGTCGTTGTTGCGACGGCCGTCGCGGAAGTTCAGCAGCTGGTGGTAGAGGTAGTCGGCCGGCTTGCCAGCGATGCGCGGGAAGAAGCCACCGGGCGTCGCGCGGCCTTCCTTGCCGTGGCAGAGGGTGCAGGCCTGGACGCGCTGGTCCATGTGGGGCGGCGGAACGGCGGGCGCCTGGGCGCGGACCACCCACGGCAGGCCCAGGGCGGCGACAAGAAACAGGGTGCGCAGAGACATGGGGCGACAACAAAGTCCCGGCCGCGCCGGGAGCGTTTGACCATACCATGCACCCCATGTCCGACACGCCGAACGACCCCACCCGCTGCCCGCTCTGCGGTGGCGACAACCGCTGCGCGATGGAGCTCGAACGCGCGACCGGCCAGCCCCAGCCGCCCTGCTGGTGCGTCGATGCCGCATTCCCGCCCGACCTGCTGGCCCGGCTGCCTCAGGAGGCCGAAGGCAAGGCATGCATCTGCGCCGCCTGCGTGGCGCGCTTCGCCGGCCAGCCGCTCAGTTGACCACGAAGGCCAGCGCGACGCCGCCCAGCGCGAGCAGGCCGAGCCCACCGACGAACACACTCTCGGCCAGGCGCTCCCAGCGCCCGGCCTCGCGCGCCACCCGCATCGACACAAAGGACAGCAGCGCGCTGCCCAGGAACACCAGCCCGTCCACCGCGAGCAGCTTGTCCACCAGCATCCGACTCTCGCTGGAGGGCCCGAGCAGGCTGATGTAGAGCGCGGTCAGGCAGACCCCGATCATGGTGGCCGAGGTCGGCAGGATGTGGGCCGACAGGCCCGCCCCCTGACGTGCGCCGCTGGTGTCGGACGCCATCAGCCCAGCTTGACCGGCACGAAGATGCGGTCGCCGTCGCGCTGGATCAGCAGCGCCACCGACTTCTGGGCCTTGGCCACCGCCGCGCGCACCTGGTCGATGCTGGTCACCGGCGTACCGTTGACCGCCACCAGCAGGTCGCCCGGCTGCACGCCGGCGCGGGCCGAGGCACCGGCCACATCCTCGATCACCAGGCCGCCGTCCACGCCCGCCTCGCGCTTTTCCTGCGGCTGCAGTGGCCGCAGCGCCAGCCCCAGACGGCCCTGGCTCGCGGCCTTGTCGGCCTGGGCCACCTCGGCCTTCTTGGCACCCGCGTCGCCCAGCTGTGCGCTGAGTGTTTCGCGCTGGCCCTGGCTCGCGAGTTCGAGCGTGACCTTCTCACCCGGGCTGGCCTGGCCGATGTAGGCCGGCAGGTCGGCCGAGGACACGATGGGCTGGCCGTTGACGCTCAGGATCACGTCGCCAGACTTCAGCCCGGCCTTGGCCGCCGGGCCGCCCGGCTCGACGCCCGAGACCAGGGCGCCCTCGGGCTTGTCGAGGCGGAAGGAGTCGGCCAGCGCCTGGTTCACCTCCTGCACCGTCACGCCCAGCCGCGCGTGGCTGGCCTTGCCGGTGGCGACGATCTGGTCCCGCACCTTGCTCGCGACCTCGATCGGGATGGCGAAGGACAGGCCCTGATACCCGCCCGAGCGGCTGTAGATCTGCGAGTTGATGCCCACCACCTCGCCGCGCGCGTTGAACAGCGGCCCGCCCGAGTTGCCGGGGTTGATGGCCACGTCGGTCTGGATGAAGGGCACCAGGCTGTCGTCGGGCAGCGAGCGCCCCTTGGCGCTGACCACCCCGACGGTCACGCTGTTCTCGAAACCGTAGGGCGAGCCGATGGCCAGCACCCATTCGCCGGGCCGCATCGAGCGGGAGCTGCCCAGCGGCACCACGGGCAGGTTCTTCGCGTCGATGCGCAGCACCGCCACGTCGGTGCGCGGGTCGGCCCCCAGCACCTTGGCCTGGAACTCGCGCCGGTCGGTGAGCTTGACCGTGACCTCGCTGGCGTCCTGCACCACGTGGGCGTTGGTCAGGATCAGGCCGTCGCTGCTGACGATGAAGCCCGAGCCCTGGCCGCGCACCGGCTGTTCCGTGGCGCCACCGCGCGGCCCGGCGAAGCCCGGGAAGTTGCGGAAGAAGTCGTTGAGCGGGTCCCGAGGGTCGAGCCCGGGCACGCCGGCCCGCTCCTCGTCGGACACCTTCTTCATGCCGCTGACGCTGATGTTGACCACCGCCGCGCCGTGGCGCTCGGCGATGCTGGCGAAGTCGGCCTGACCAGCGCTCATGGCGGGCGCGGGCGCGACCACGGCGGCCGGCGCAGGCGCGGCGGCGCTGGCCTGCGAACCGTGCAGCCAGGTGGCGCCGGCACCGCCGATCGCACCGGCGGCCGCCAGGGCCAGCACCAGACGGGTGGGGGTGAGGGTGTTGAGTTGCATGATCGCTCCTGTGAAAAGGGTGGGACTGGTGACGAATGTGGGCGTCTTCACTTAGACGGGGCTTAATCGGCCCGCGGTGGCACACTGCCCGCATGAAATCGCACCCGCTGCACGGCCTGCACTGGTCGGCCCGCTTCAGCGCCCTGGAACGCCAGGCGCTGGCGCTGCTGCCCGGGGTGCTGACCGGTCTGGCGGTGGCGCGGCTGGTGGCGGCGCCGGCCGGTACCGCCCTGCTCTGCGGCTGGGTCGCGTACTGCACCACCTACCTCGGGCTGATGGCCCACCTGGCCCACCGCCTCAACGCCGCCGACACCCGGCGCCGCGCCCAGTGGGAAGACCCCGGCGCCGCCATGCTGTTCGTGCTGGTCACGCTGGCGGGGCTGGCCTGCCTGGTGGCCGTGGCCATGGCCGCCGACGCTGGCGCCCACCTGCGCGGCGCCCCGCGCATGGCCCACCTGGCGCTGATGGTGCTGTCGCTGATGGGCGCCTGGCTGCTGATCCAGAGCGTGTTCGCGCTGCACTACGCGCGGCGCTACTACCGCCCGGACGGGCACGACCGCCCGCATGTGGGTGGCCTGGCGTTTCCGGGCGGTGAGGCGCCGGACTACCTGGACTTCTTCTATTTCAGCGCGGTGATCGGCATGACCTCGCAGGTCTCGGACGTGGCCATCACCGAACGCTCGCTGCGCCGGCTCGCCACCTGGCATGGCCTGCTGTCGTTCGCCTTCAACCTCACCGTGCTGGCGCTGGCGGTGAACGTGCTGGCCAGCGCGCTGGGCTGATCAGGCCGCCGGCAGCTCCAGCCGCACGCGCAGGCCGCCCAGCGTGGGCGAGGCGTCCAGCCGCAGCGCGCCGCCGTGCATCTGGGCCACCGACTGCGCGATCGCCAGCCCCAGGCCGCTGCCGGTGGAAGGCGCATCGGGCAGGCGGTAGAAGCGGTCGAGCACGCGCGTGCGCTCGGCCTCGGGAATGCCCGGGCCGCTGTCCTCCACCACCAGCGCCAGCCGCCCGGGCGCCTCGCCGGCCACCACACCGACCTCGATGCGGCCACCGGCCGGTGTGTACTTGATGGCGTTTTCAACCAGGTTGCGCAGCAGCAGGCGCAGCGCGTCGGCGTGGCCGGTCACCATCGCCGTCTCCAGGCCCGACAGGCCCAGCTCCTGCGAGCGGGCCTGGGCATCGGCCACCGCCTCGGCGATCACCGTGCGCGCCAGCGCCGCCAGGTCCAGCGGCGCCGCGGGCGCGCCCTCGGCCTGCCGCGCCTGCTGGCGCGCCAGTTCCATCAGCTGGCCCACCAGGCGGGTGGCGCGGTCGATGCCGGTATCCAGCCGCTGCAGTGCGCGCTCGCGGTGCTCGGCGTCGTCGGCGCGGCGCAGGCCCTGCACCTGCAGCTTGAGCGCCGCCAGCGGCGAGCGCAGCTCGTGGGCCGCGTCGGCCACGAAGCGCTGCTGCACCTCGAAGGCCTGGCCCAGGCGCTGCAGCAGGCCGTTGAACTCCTGCACCAGCGGGCGGATCTCGTCGGGCAGGGCCTGCCCGGCCAGCGGCGCCAGGTCATCGGCGCTGCGCGTGGCCACCTGCTCGCGCACCCGCGCCACCGGGGCCAGAGTGCGGCGCACCAGCCAGCCCACGGCCAGCATCAGCACCGGCGCCAGCCACAGCACCGGCGCGGCCGTGCGCAGCGCCAGGTCGCCGGCCATGCGCTGGCGCACCGCCATGTCCTGCGCAACCTGGATCACCAGGCCGCCGGTGATCACCGAATAGACGCGGTAGGTGGTGCCGTGCGCCACCACGTCGGCAAAACCCAGCACCGCACGCGCCGGCAGCTCGGGCCGGTCGGCCGAGCGCAGCAGCAGCGAGCCGTCGACCGACCAGATCTGCAGTACGAAGTCGAAGTCCTGCTGCTCTGGCGGCACCGGCAGCACGCCGGTGGCCAGCCCCTCGGGCAGGCCGGCGCGCAGGGTCTGGGCGGTCTGGCGCATCTGGTAGTCGAACAGCGCATCGGCCTCGGCCCGCGCCGCGCGCCAGGCCAGGGCGGCCTGCAGCAGCGCGGTCGCCAGGATGGCCAGCAGCACGAACACCAGCAGGCGCGCGCGCAGGGAGGTGGGCCAGCGCAGCCTCATGCCCTGGGCACCAGGTAGCCGACGCCGCGCACGTTCTGGATCAGGTCGGCGCCCAGCTTCTTGCGCAGACCGTGGATGTACACCTCGACCGCGTTGGAGCTGATCTCGTGCTTCCAGTCGTAGAGCTTTTCTTCCAGCTGCGCGCGCGAGAGCACCATCCCGGGCCGCGCCAGCAGCGGCTCCAGCACCGCCCATTCGCGCCCGGAGAGCACCACCGGTTCGCCGTTCACCGTGACCTCGCGCGTGGCCGGGTTGATGGACACGCCCTGGTGCTCGTAGACCGGTTCGGCGCGGCCCGAGGCGCGGCGCAGCAGGGCACGGATGCGCGCCAGCAGCTCGTCCATCTCGTAGGGTTTGACCACGTAGTCGTCGGCCCCGGCGTCCAGGCCCTCGACCCGCTGCGCCAGCGCGTCGCGCGCGGTGGCGATCAGCACCGGCACGCGGGAGCGGCGCGCGCGCAGCCGGCGCAGCACCGACAGGCCGTCCTGCCGCGGCAGGCCGAGGTCGAGCAGCACCAGGTCGTAGTCCTGGGTGCGCAGGGCCGTGTCGGCGGCGTCGCCGTCGCGCACCCAGTCCACGGCGTACAGCTCGGCGCGCAACAGGTCGAGCACCGATTCGCCGATCATCGAGTCGTCTTCCACCAGCAAAAGGCGCATTGCAGTCCGCGGCGGCCTGAGTGCCGCGCGCGGGTGCCGGCAATGTTACGCGGCATGTCCCCGGCCACGCCCGGCAGCGGCAAACCCGATAAGCTGCCGCCTGGACCCGCCCGCATGAACACACCAGCCGATCCCCACTCCATCACCGCCCTGCGCGCACGCCACGGGCCGCGCTACCGCTGGCTGCTGCTGCTCTCGGTGATGGTCGGCACCATGGCCTCGGTGATGTCCTCGACCATCGTCAACGTGGCCATCCCCGACATGAGCCACCACTTCGCGCTCGGCCAGGAGCGCGCGCAGTGGGCCACCTCCGGCTTCATGGCCGCGATGACGGTGTCCATGCTGACCACGCCCTGGCTGCTGGCGCGCTACGGCTACCGCCGCACCTACACCGGCTGCATGTGGCTGCTGCTGGTCGGCGGCCTGGTGGGTGGCTTCGCCCAGCACTACCCGCTGGTGCTGGCCGCGCGGGTGGCCGAAGGACTGGCCGCGGGCGTCGTGCAGCCGATCCCCGCCATCATCATCCTGCGCGCCTTCGACTCCCAGGAACAGGGCCGCGCCAGCGGCATCTTCGGCATGGGCGTGGTGCTGGCGCCGGCCCTCGGCCCGTCCATCGGCGGCCTGCTGGTCGACGCCTTCGGCTGGCGCTCCATCTTCTTTATGGTCGTGCCCTTCTGCCTGGCCTCGCTGTGGCTGGCGCGGCGCTTCGTCCCGACCACCGCACCCGGCGGCGCCGCCGCCAACCCGCAGGGCGCCGCACTCGACTGGCGCGGCCTGCTGCTGGCCACGGCCGGTACGCTGTGCCTGCTCAACGGCCTGGTGGAGCTCAAAGGAGGCACGGCCCTCACGGCGGCCGGTCTGCTGGGCGCCGCTGCGCTGGCGCTGGTGGTCTTCGTGGCGCTGCAGCGGCGCATGCTGCTGGCGCGCGCGCGCCACCCCGACCAGGGCACAGACCCGCTGCTGAACCTCTCGCTGTTCCGCGACCGGCGCTTCGCCATGGGCAGCATCGTGGCCTTCATCTACGGCGTCGCGCTGTTCGGCTCCACCTACCTGCTGCCGGTCTACATGCAGATGGGCCTGGGCCTGTCGGCCTCCTTCGTCGGCACCATCCTGCTGCCCGCCGGCCTGGTGCTGGCCGTGACCATCGCCGTCGTGGGCCGGATATCGGACCGCCAGCCTGCCCACCGGCTGGTGAGCATCGGTCTGCTGCTGCTGGCGACCTCGTTCGCGCTGATGCCGACCATAGACACCGAGCACCGTGCCCAGACCCTCACCCTGCTGGTGGCCTGGGCCATCCTGGGCCGGCTGGGCCTGGGCTTCATCCTGCCCTCGCTGAACGTCGGCGCCATGCGCGGTCTGGACCGGGCCCAGATCCCGCAGGGCGCCAGCGCCATCAACTTCCTGCGCATGCTCGGCGGCGCCGCGGGGGTGAGCCTGTGCGGCATCGTGCTGGAGTGGCGAACCGCGGCGCACGGCCTCAAGCTGGTTCCGGGCAACACCGCGCCCGGCCACCTGGCGCCGTTCAACGAGACGTTTTTCATGGTCGCGGCCATTTGTGCGCTGGCCATTGGGGCCGCCGTGAAAATGCGCGAAAAAACCGGGAAGGCTGCCGGACAATAGCCGGATGTGCCAGCTGCTCGCCCTCAACTGCGCCACCCCGACCGACGCATCCTTCAGCTTCACCGGCTTCTGCCGGCGCGGTGGTGCCACCGACCACCACGCGGACGGCTGGGGCATCGCATTCTTCGAGGGCCGGGGCCTGCGGCTGTTCATCGACCACGAGAGCGCCGCCAACTCGCGCATGGCCGAGTTCCTGCGCAGCTACCCGCTCAAGAGCAGGAACATCGTCGCCCACGTGCGCAAGGCCACCATCGGCGAGGTGGCCCTGGAAAACGCCCACCCGTTCACGCGCGAGCTCTGGGGCCGGCACTGGGTGTTCGCCCACAACGGCGACCTCAAGGACTATTTCCCCAAGCTGCACAGTGCGTTCCGCCCGGTCGGCACCACCGACAGCGAGCGCGCCTTCTGCTGGCTGATGCAGGAGCTGGCCAAATCGCACGCCAGCCTGCCCAGCGTCGAGGAGCTGACGCACACCCTGCGCGAGCTGATACCGCAGGTCACGTCCTTCGGCACCTTCAACTTCCTGCTGTCCAACGGCGAGGCCATGTGGGCGCACTGCAGCACGAAGCTGCACTACCTGGTGCGCCAGTACCCGTTCTCCAAGGCCACGCTGATGGACCACGACTGGACGGTGAACTTCGCCGAGGTCAACCAGCCCGGTGACCGCGCGGCCGTGATCGTCACAACGCCACTGACCAGCGACGAGCAGTGGACGGCGTTCGAACCCGGCGAACTGAAGGTCTTCGTCGACGGCGTGGTGGTGTAGGCCTCAGCGCCGGGCTCGGCGCTGCTGCTCGCGCAGCATGTAGAGGTACAGGCCCTCGACCTTCTCGCGCGCCCAGGGCGTCTTGCGCAGGAAGCGCAGGCTGGAGGGGATGCTGGGGTCGATGTTGAAGCTGCGCACCGGAATGCGCTCGCCCAGGCCGTCCCAGCCGTAGTGGTCCACCAGGGCGTTGAGGATCGCCTCCAGCGTCATCCCGTGCAGCGGGTTCCTCGGCTGAACATGGGTGCCCCCACGCTCCGCCGCTTCGCGGGTCGCTGCCCCCCGAGGGGGCTGATCCGGCTTGGGGCGGCCCGGCGCCGGATCGTCGAGTTGCTGCTCTTCGCTCACGCGGGCACTTTCAACGCCGCTTCCAGCGCATCCACGAACATCGCCGGCACATCGAAACCGGTCTGGTCGTGGATCTCCTGGAAGCAGGTCGGGCTGGTGACGTTGATCTCGGTGACCTTGTTGCCGATCATGTCCAGCCCCACCAGCAGCAGACCGCGCGCGGCCAGCACCGGCGCAATGGCCTCGGCCACGGCGCGATTCTCGTCGCTCAGCGGCTGGGCCACGCCCTTGCCGCCGGCCGCCAGGTTGCCGCGCACCTCGTTGCCCTGCGGGATGCGCGCGAGCACATAGGGCGCGACCTTTCCGCCAATGAGCAGCAGGCGCTTGTCGCCGTCCACGATCTCGGGCAGGTAGCGCTGCACCATCACGCTGGTGGCGCCGCCCTGGTTGAGCGTCTCGATGATGGAACCGAGGTTCATGCCGTCGGCGCCGACGCGGAAGATGCCCATGCCGCCCATGCCGTCCAGCGGCTTGAGGATGATGTCCTTGTGTTCCGCGTGGAAGGCGCGGATGGCCTCGGGCGAGCGCGTCACCAGCGTGGGTGGCGCGAACTCGGCGAACTCCATCAGCGCGAGTTTTTCGGGGTGCTCGCGCAGGGCCGAGGGGCGGTTGAACACGCGCGCACCTTCGCGCTGCGCCTGCTCCAGCAGGTGGGTGCAGTAGAAGAACTCGCTGTCGAACGGCGGGTCCTTGCGCATGACCACGGCGTCAAAGTCTTTCAGCGCTTCGACCGCCTCACCGGTGACGGCGAACCAGTCGTGTGGATCGCCAGTCAGGCGGATGCGGCGCACGGTGGCATTGACGGTGCCACCGCTGCGCCAGCCGATGTGGCGCGGTTCGGTGGCGGCGATGGCGTGGCCGCGCTTCTGCAGCTCGCGCATCATGGAAAAGGTGGTGTCCTTGTAGGTCTTGAAGGACTCCAGCGGGTCGGCAACGAAGAGGATGTTCATGGTGTGTGCTTTCGGGCTCCGTACTGTTGCACAAACAGCGCGAGCGCGCCGGCGACCACACCCCAAAACGCCGAGCCGATGCCGGCAATCACCACCCCGCTGAGCGTGACCAGAAAGGTGATGAGCGCGGCTTCGCGGTGGGTGTCGTCCTTGAGCGCGGCGTGCAGGCCGCCACCGATGCTGCCCAGCAGCGCCAGCCCCGCGATCGCCAGCACCAGTTCCTTGGGGAAGGCCAGCAGCAGGCCGGTGACCGCCGCGCCCACCAGACCGATGGCGATGTAGATCAGCCCGCAGGCCACGGCCGCGGTGTAGCGCTTGTCCTTGTCGGCGTGCGCCTCCTCGCCCATGCAGATGGCCGCGGTGATGGCGCTGAGGTTGAGCGCGTAGCCGCCGAAGGGCGCGAGCACCAGGGTGGCGACCCCGGTCATGGTGATGATCCTGGAGATCGGCATCTGGTAGCCCGCGGCGCGGATCGCGGCCACGCCCGGCAGGTTCTGCGAGGCCATGGTGACGATGAACAGCGGCAGCGCCAGGCTGACGAAAGCGCCGAACGTGAACTCGGGTGCGGTGAACACCGGCACCGCCCACTGCAGCGTGAGTGCACCGGCGTTGAACTGCCCGTTGGCCACCACGGTCACCACCGCCACCAGCAGCGTCAGCGGCACGGCATAGCGCGGCAGGAAGCGCCGCCCCAGCAGGTAGGCCAGCAGCATCAGCACCACCAGCGGCAGCGCGGTCTGCGCGGCGGCAAAGGCCTGCAAGCCGAAGCGCGCCAGCACGCCAGCCAGCAGGGCCGAGGCAATGGCCATGGGGATGCGGTTCATCACCCGCTCGAACAGACCGGTCGCACCCGAGAGGATGATCAGCACCGCGCAGGCCATGAAGGCGCCCACCGCCTGAGCCATCGTGAAGCCGCCGGCGATGCCAGCCGTGGCCAGCACCGCGGCGCCCGGCGTGCTCCAGGCCACCATGACGGGCTTCTTCAGGATCAGCGAGGGAATGACCGAACACAGGCCCATGCCCAGGCCCAGAGCCCACATCCACGACGTGATGAGCTCGGGCGTGGCGCCGAAGGCCTGCGCGGCCTGGAAGACGATGGCGACCGAGCTGGTGAAGCCCACCAGCACCGCCACGAAGCCGGCCGTGGCGGCCGAGAGGTTCAGGTCACGGAAAAAAGACATCCGGCGATTGTGCCGGGCATCAGATCTCGAGTTTGGAGCCGAGCTCGATCACCGCATTGGCCGGCAGGTTCAGGAACTCCGCCGCCGCACCGGCGTTGTGGTGCATCTGGGCGAACAGCTTCTCGCGCCACAGCGCCATGCCCTCGCCCAGCGTGGGCACCACCAGGTCGCGCGAGAGGAAGTAGCTGGTGAGCATCGGCTCCAGTTCGCAGCCACGACCGCGCATCAGGGCCAGCGCCTTGGGCACGTCCGGATCGTTCTTGAAACCGTAGTGGATCACCACTTCCCAGCAGTCGTGCCCCAGGGCGTTGACCTCCAGCCGCTTGTCCAGGCCGATCCAGGGGCGCTCGTGGCTGCGCACGGTGACGAACAGGTTCTGCTCGTGCAGCACCTTGTTGTGCTTGAGGTTGTGCAGCAGCGCGTTGGGCACGGTGCCGGTATCCGCCGTCAGGAACACGGCCGTGCCGGCCACCCGCGTGGGCGGGTCCATGAACACAGCTTCCAGGAAGCTGTCCAGCTCGATCGCCTCGGCCTGCTGGGCCTTGGCCATCAGGGCCCGGCCCTGCTTCCAGGTCATCATCAGCGTGAACACCACGCCACCGATCAGCAGCGGGAACCAGCCGCCCGCGAACAGCTTGAGCAGGTTGGAACTGAAGAAGGCCAGGTCGACGATGAAGAACCAGCCGGTGGCGGCCACGCACAGGGCCAGCGGGTACTTCCAGCCGTAGCGGATGACGAAGAAGGTCAGCACCGTGGTGATGAGCATGTCCAGCGTGACAGCAATGCCGTAGGCCGCGGCCAGGTTGGAGGAGGACTTGAACATCACCACCGCCAGCACGATGGCGGTGAACAGGCCCCAGTTGACGAAGGGAATGTAGATCTGTCCGGTGTCGCTGACGCTGGTGTGGCGGATGTTCAGGCGCGGCAGGTAGCCCAGCTGGATGGCCTGCTTGGTCACGCTGAAGGCACCGGAGATCAGCGCCTGCGAGGCGATCACCGTGGCCATGGTCGCCAGGCCCACCAGGGGCAGCAGGGCCCAGTCGGGCGCCATGTTGAAGAACGGGTTCTTCACCGCCTCCGGGTCTTCCAGCAGCAGCGCGCCCTGGCCGAAGTAGTTGATGGTGAGGCAGGGCATGACGATGGAGAACCACGCCAGCCGGATCGGCTTCTTGCCGAAGTGGCCCATGTCGGCGTACAGCGCCTCGCCGCCGGTCACGCACAGCACCACGGCGCCCAGGATGATGAAGGTCGTGCCCGGCTGCTCCCACATGAAGCGCAGCGCGTGGTGCGGACTGAGCGCCCCCAGGATCTCGGGGTGGCCGACGATGTGAGGCACCGCCAGCAGGGCGATGGACACGAACCACAGCACCGTGATGGGGCCGAAGAATTTGCCGATGCCGCCCGTGCCACGCTTTTGCACGAAGAACAGTGCAAACAGCACCACCAGCGTGATGGGCACCACGTATTTCCTGAAGTGGGGCGACACCACCTCCAGACCCTCCACCGCGGACAGCACCGAGATGGCCGGGGTGATGACGCCATCGCCGTAGAACAGCGAGGTGCCGAAGATGCCGATGGCCAGCAGCCACTTGCGCAGTTCGGGCTTGTCCTTCACAGCCTGCGAGGCCAGTGCCAGCATGGCGATCAGGCCGCCTTCGCCGCCGTTGTCGGCGCGCAGCACCAGGGTGACGTACTTGAGGGAGACGATGACCGTCAGCGTCCAGAAGACGATGGACAGCACGCCGTAGACGTTGGCGTGGGTGAAGGGCACATGGCCCGACCCGAAAATTTCCTTGATGGCGTACAGCACCGAGGTGCCGATATCGCCGTAGACCACACCGATGGCGCCCAGGGTGAGCGCAGCAAGCGACGACTTGTTCGAGGACACAAAACCGTCCGGCCCGGGCGGGCCAGACCCGTTGTCTGGAAGACCGCGATTCTGCGCCCGCGCCCACCCGGCTGTCAGCCGGGAGATGCCCCCGAACAGACGGCCGGGCACCGGATGTTGCGGCGCAACAACCGTCCGGCGTCAGTCGTAGGTTTCGGCGTCCGGGTCGGTGGCTTCGAGCTCGTAGGCGGCCGAGAGCATGGCCAGGCGGCCGATCACCCCGTACATGTAGAAGCGGTTGGGCACGCTGGCCCCGGGCTTCATCCCGGGTTGCGGCAGCTGGGCGCTCTGCTCGAACGCCAGGGGCACGAAGCTCGCGCCCGGTGCGGCCAGGCTCTCGTCGGTGCTGCGGTCGGCGTGCACGCGGTAGAAACCGCCCACCACGTAGCGGTCCATCATGTAGACCACCGGCTCGGCCACGGCGGCGTTGATGCGCTCGTTGGTGAGCACGCCTTCCTGGATGATTACCTCGCCGATCGCGTGCCCCGCGGTGGCCTTGGCGCGCGCCTGGAACCAGGCGTCGTCCAGCTCCTTGGCGTCGCGCACCGTCAGCTGGCCCAGCGCCGCGTGGCTGTTGTCGGCCTTGATGACGACAAACGGCTTCTCGTTGATGCCGTATTCCTTGTACTTGCGCCGCACGCGCGCCAGCAGCGCGTCGGTGTTGCTGCGCAGGCACTCCAGCCCGCTCTGCTCGGCGAAGTTCACCGCGCCGCACTGGTTGAACATGGGCGTGATCAGCCAGGGGTCCATGCCCAGCAGCTTGCCAAAGCGCTTGGCCACCTCTTCATAGGCCTTGAAGTGGTTGCTCTTGCGGCGGATGCCCCAGCCGGCGTGCAGCGGCGGCAGCAGGTACTGCTCGTGCAGGTCTTCCAGAATGCCCGGCGCGCCGGCGGCGAGGTCGTTGTTGAGCAGGATGGTGCAGGGGTCGAAGTGCTTGAGCCCCAGGCGGCGCTTGCTGCGGATCAGCGGTTCGAGCGTGACCGTCTCGCCACCGGGCAGGTCGAAGGTCGTCGGCGCCTTGATGTCGTTGGACAACGAGCCCAGACGCACGTTCAGGCCGGCCTGGTAGAAGATGCGCTGCAGCTGGGCCAGGTTGGCCAGGTAGAAGATATCGGTGCGGTTCTCCGGCACCAGCAGCAGGTTCTTGGCCTCAGGGCAGATCTTCTCGATCGCCGCCATCGCCGCCTGCACCGCCAGCGGCATCATCTCGGGCGTCAGGTGGTTCCAGGCGCCGGGGTAGAGGTTGGTGTCCACCGGTGCCAGCTTGAAGCCGGCGTTGCGCACGTCCACCGAGGTGTAGAACGGCGGCGTGTGCTCCATCCATTCCAGACGGAACCAGCGCTCGATCACCGGCGTGGATTCGAGGATCCGCTGCTCCAGCTCGTTGATCGGACCGGTCAATGCCGTGACGAGGTGCGGAACCATGGGACAACCTTTGCGCGAAGAATAAGAGGACCGTCCCATTGTAGGGACCGGTCATGACAGCCAAAGGTTGGAAATGGGGGCGGCGGCCCGGCTTGCAAGCCCCGCTCAGGTGCGGATTTCACCCTCGCCCAGCACCACGTACTTCAGCGAGGTCAGGCCCTCGACCCCCACCGGCCCGCGGGCGTGGAACTTGTCGGTGCTGATGCCGATTTCGGCGCCCAGCCCGTACTCGAAGCCGTCTGCGAAGCGGGTGCTCGCATTCACTATGACGCTGGCGGAATCGACCTCACGCAGAAAACGCTGGGCGTGCACGTGGTCGGTGGTGAGGATGGCGTCGGTGTGGTGGCTGGAGTAGCGGTTGATGTGGGCGATGGCCTCGTCCACGCCGTCCACGATCTTCACACTGACGACGGGCGCGAGGTATTCCTCGCACCAGTCCTGTTCGGTCGCAGGCCGGGTGCTCGCCCCGGGGACGGCGGCCAGGATGGCCAGTGCCTCGGTGCAGCCGCGCATCTCCACGCCCTTGGCGGCGTAGACGGCGCCGATTTTCGGCAGGAAGTCGGCCGCCACACCGCGAGCCACCAGCAGGCTCTCGGTCGCGTTGCAGGGGCTGTACTTCTGCGTCTTGGCGTTGTCGGCCACCTTGACCGCCATGGCGATGTCGCAGGGGTCGTCCACATAGGTGTGGCAGTTGCCGTCCAGGTGCTTGATGACCGGCACCTTGGCCTCGGCGCTGATGCGCTCGATCAGGCCCTTGCCACCGCGCGGGATGATCACGTCCACGTACTGCGGCATGGCAATCAGCTGGCCGACGGCGGCGCGGTCGGTCGTGGGCACCAGTTGCACCGCGTCGGCCGGCAGACCGGCGGCGACCAGAGCCTGCTGCACCAGCGCGGCGAGGGCGCGGTTGGAATCGATGGCCTCGGAGCCGCCGCGAAGGATGCAGGCATTGCCGCTCTTGATCGACAGGCTGGCGGCCTCGATGGTGACGTTCGGACGGCTCTCGTAGATCATGCCGAACACGCCGATGGGCACACGCATCTGGCCCACGCGAATGCCGCTGGGCATCTGCTTCATGCCCGAGATCTCGCCGATGATGTCCGCCATCGCGGCCAGCTGCTCACAGCCCTCGGCGCAGGTCTCCAGCACCTTGGGCGTGAGCTTGAGCCGGTCCACCATGGGTTCGGCCAGACCGGCGGCACGGGCGCGCTCCAGGTCCTTGGCGTTTTCCACCTGCAGCGGCGCGACGTTCTCACGCAGCAGGCGGGCCAGCTCGCGCAGCGCCTTGATCTTGGTCGCGGCGCCGGCCTTGGCCATCAGCGCCGAGGCGGCCTTGGCCTGGCTGCCCAGGGTGTTCATCAGTTCGGAGGTGGAAATCGCGTTCATCACGCGATTTTCGCAGAGTGCCTACTTCAGCGCACAGGCATTGGCCACACGCAGTGCCATGCGGTGCAGGGCGTCCCACGGATCGGCCGGCCAGTCGGGCTGCTTGAGCCCCTTGACGATGCCGTCCACCGTGTGTGCGTCCTGCAGCCACTGAGCCAGCTGTGCGGGCCGGATCAACGGCAGCGCGCGCTCCATCAGCTTTTCCTTGACGCCCCAGACCCGGTTCTCGCGCAGCGCCATGGGCAGCGGCCGGCCGGCGTCCATCGCGGCCCGCACCCGGTGCAGCGTGCGGATGCCCTCGGACAGCGCGAAGTGCACCAGCACCGCCGCCTCCCCCTCGGCCTGCAGGCCATCGAGCATGCGCTGCACCCGCAGCACCTGGCCGCCCAGTACCGCCTCGGCCAGCTTGAACGGCGTGTAACGGGCCACGTTCAGCACCACGTTCTCGATCTGTTCAAAGCTCAGTTCGCCGGCCGGATACAGCAGACCCAGCTTCTGGATCTCCTGGTGCGCCGCCAGCAGGTTGCCTTCGACCCGGTCGGCAAAAAACTGCAGCGTGCGCTGCCCTTGCTCTCCGGCCGACACCCGCTGCCCCTGGGCCTGAAGGCGCTGGGCGATCCAGGCGGGCAGCGCCTGCCGCTCGACCGGGTCCACCTTGACCGTGACCCCAAAACTGTCCAGAGCACCAAACCAGGCACCCTTCTGCGTGGCCATGTCCAGCCGCGGCAGCAGCACCAGCGTGAGGGTCGAGTCGTTGTCCCGCGCAGCCTCGGCCACTTGCTGCAGCACCTGCGAGCCGTCCTTGCCCGGTTTGCCTGACGGGATCTGGATCTCGATCAGCTGCCGGTCGGCAAACAGGCTCATCGAACCGCCGCTGGCGAGCACCTCGCTCCAGTCGTAGTGGGCACCGGCCACGGTGTGCACGGTGCGCTCGGTGTAGCCCTGGGCGCGCGCGGTGGCGCGGATGGCATCCGCCGCCTCCTGGATCAGCAGAGGCTCATCACCGTGCAGCGTGTAGAGGGAGCGCAGTGCCTTTTGCAGATGCCCGGCCAGCTGCGGGGCGGCAAGCTGCATGGGATCAGAGGGTCTTCACAGCGGCCAGCCGGCGCAGCACCTGCTGCACGATGTCGCCGTCCATGTCGCGGAACATGAGGCTCTCTTCCGCGGCCTTGGCCAGGGCCACCGTTTCGCTGAAGCTGATGTCGCGCTCCAGCAGCAGCTCGGTCTCTTCGATCAGGATCTTTCCCGTCGGGGTCGTCAGCCGGAAGCGGAACCGGGCGCGCAGAGTCAGTTCCCGCACCTGGCCAGTGTCGGTCTGGCCGGACACCACGCGCTCGTGGCGGTCCAGTGTGACGAAGAGCACCACCTGCGGCGGCACCGCGGCCTGCGCAGGGTCCGCCGGCGCCTGGGCGCCCGCGGACGAGTTCACCACGCGCAGCCCCGAAGACACCAGCGCCAGCTGCAGCGACCGGGACACCGAGGTGTTTTCGAAGCCCGCCACCCGCACCGACTCGAACGCGAACTTGGGCGCCTGGCGCAGCGCAAACCCGCAGCCCGTCAGACCTGCCAGAAGGCCTGCCGAACCGGCCGCCGCCAGACCACACAGGGCGGCCCGTCGGGCCGGTGATTTCAGGACAGCAGGGGCCATGGCTTGGGGTCTCGCTCGGTTGAAAGAGGACATGCGACGGGAATCAAAGTTTTATACCACCACGTTCACCAGACGGCCGGGCACCACCACGACCTTCTTGGGCGCGGCACCGTTGGCGGCTTTCTGGAAGGCTTCGCTGGCCAGGGCGGCGGCCTCGATGGCGGCCTTGTCGGCGCTGGCCGGCACGGTCACGCTGCCGCGCAGCTTGCCATTGACCTGCAGCACCAGCTCGATCTCGTCGCGTTGCAGGGCCGATTCGTCGGCCTTGGGCCAGGGCGCGTCCAGCAGGTCGCCCGACACGGCTGCGTAGCCCAGTTCGCTCCACAGGGTCTGGGCGATGTGCGGCGTGGCGGGATACAGCGCGCGCAGCAGGATGCCAAAGCCCTCTGCCAGCGCGGCGTTGTCACCCTCGCCGCCGTCGCCCTTGAAGTCTTCCAGCGCGTTGAGCATCTTCATCGCGCCCGAGACCACGGTGTTGTACTGCATGCGCTGGTAGTCGTAGTCCACCTGCTTGAGCACGGTGTGGACCTCCAGCCGCAGCGCCTTGGCCGCCTTGGACAGGCCCTGGCCCGACACGCCGGCCGCCAGCCCCCCCAGGCCATCGATGGCGCCGAGCTTGTGGCCGAAGCCCCAGACCCGGCGCAGGAAGCGGTAGCTGCCCTCCACCGCCGCGTCGTTCCACTCCAGCGTGGCCTCGGGCGGCGCGGTGAACATGGTGTACAGGCGCGCGGTGTCGGCACCGTACTTCTCGATCAGGTCCTGCGGGTCGACGCCGTTGTTCTTGGACTTGGACATGGTGCCCACGCCCTCGTAGTCGATGGCCGTGCCCGTGGGCAGGTCGCCCACCGCCTTGATCAGCTTGGCGCCGATGACCTTGCCACCTTCGTCCAACACATGCTCCACGTCCTGCGGCCAGAAATACTCCTTGCCGCCCTTCTCGGTGCGGCGCGAGTAGATGTGGTTGAGCACCATGCCCTGAGTCAGCAGCTTGGTGAAGGGCTCGTCCACTTTCACGAGGCCCAGGTCGCGCATCACCTTGGTCCAGAAACGCGCGTATAGCAGGTGCAGGATGGCGTGTTCGATGCCGCCGATGTACTGGTCCATCGGCATCCAGTAGTCGGCGCCTTCCGCGACCATCTTCTCGCTGTTGGTGGGGTCGCAATAGCGCATGAAGTACCAGGACGAATCCACGAAGGTGTCCATGGTGTCGGTCTCACGCCGCGCGGGCTTGCCGCAGCAGGGGCAGTCCACCTTCAGGAAGGCTTCGCACTTGTTCAGCGGGTTGCCGCTGCCGTCCGGCACCAGATCCTCGGGCAGGCGCACCGGCAGGTCCTTCTCGGGCACCGGCACCGGGCCGCAGGATTCGCAGTGGATGATCGGGATCGGCGTGCCCCAGTAGCGCTGGCGGCTGATGCCCCAGTCGCGCAGGCGGAAGGTGGTCTTCTTCTCGCCCAGGCCTTTGTCGGCCAGCAGCTCGGCGACCTTGTTCACAGCGGCCTTCTGATTCAGCCCGTCGAGCACGCCCGAATTCACACAGACACACTTCTGTTTGTCGCCGTACCACTCGGCCCAGGCGTCGGTGGAGAAGGTTTCGCCTTCGACTGCCACCACCTGTTTGATCGGCAGCTGGTACTTGAGCGCAAACGCGAAGTCGCGTTCGTCATGCGCCGGCACGCCCATCACGGCGCCGTCGCCATAGCTCATAAGCACGTAGTTGCCGACCCAGACCTCGACCTGCTCGCCGGTCAGCGGGTGGGTGACGAACAGGCCGGTGGGCATGCCCAGCTTTTCCTGTGTTGCCAGTTCGGCCTCGGTGGTGCCGCCCTTCTTGCAGTCTTCGATGAAGACGGCCAGCTTGTCGTTGGTCGCCGCGGCGTGCTGGGCCAGAGGGTGTTCGGGCGCCACGGCGCAGAAGGTCACACCCATGATGGTGTCGGCGCGCGTGGTGAACACGTACATGCGGCCATCGCCGATCAGGCTGCTGTCGGCGGACTTGATCTCATGCGTGAAGGCGAAGCGCACACCTTCGCTCTTGCCGATCCAGTTCTCCTGCATCAGGCGGACCTTGTCGGGCCAGCCGTTGAGCGTGGCCTTGTCGTTGCCGATCTGCACATGGTTGAGCAGCTCGTCGGCATACGACGTGATGTTCAGGTAGTAGCCCGGGATCTCGCGTTTTTCCACCAGCGCGCCGGTGCGCCAGCCGCGGCCGTCGATCACCTGCTCGTTGGCCAGCACGGTCTGGTCCACCGGGTCCCAGTTGACGACCTGGGTCTTGCGGTAGGCGATGCCCTTGTCCAGCATCTTCAGGAACAGCCACTGGTTCCACTTGTAGTACTCGGGCGAGCAGGTGGCGACCTCGCGCGACCAGTCGATGGCCAGCCCCATCGCCTGCATCTGCTTCTTCATGTAGGCGATGTTTTCGTAGGTCCACTTCGCCGGTGGCACGCCGTTCTTGAGCGCCGCGTTTTCGGCCGGCAGACCGAAGGCGTCCCAGCCCATGGGCATCAGCACGTTGTGACCGTTCATGCGCAGGTAGCGCGTGAGCATGTCGTTGATGGTGTAGTTGCGCACATGGCCCATGTGCAGCTTGCCGCTGGGGTAGGGCAGCATGGAGCAGGCGTAGAACTTCTTCTTGCTCTGGTCTTCGGTGACGCGGTAGGCGTCGGTGGCGGTCCAGTGGGCGTGCGCTGCGCGCTCGACGTCCTGGTGGGCGTATTTGTCTTGCATGGGGCTGGGGCCGGGCTGGGCCGGCGTTCGGAAGGGGCAGCGGACTGCGTCGCCCCTGATTTTAGGGCTTGCGGTTCAGCGGCCTGGCACCGGAGCGGTGGGGGCGCCCGTAGCAGGATCGGCCACAAAACCGATGCGCGAGAGCCCGACGGCCTGCGCCATACCGATCAGCTGCACCATGCGCCCGTAAGGCACCGCTGTGTCGGCGCGCAGCTGCAGCTCGGTTTCGGGGTCCCGCTTGGCGATCTCTTCCAAGCGCTGCTGAAGCGCGGCCGCATCCACCGGCTGCTCGTCCCAGAAGACCTGACCTTGTGCATCGACGCTGATCGACACGAAGGCCTCGGGTTCCTCGACCTGCGCGGCCTTGTCTTCGGCCTTGGGGAGCTCCAGCTCCAGCCGGCTGGACATCAGCGGCGCGGTGATGATGAAGATCACCAGCAGCACCAGCATCACGTCCACCAGTGGCGTGACGTTGATGTCGCTGATCGGCTGGTTGCCGCCCGGTTTTTCCAGTCGCCCGAAGCTCACTGCGCGCACTCCTGGTGGTGCACCAGCAGTTCACGCAGGTCACGCGCGAAGCCCTCAAGGTCCGCCTCGATGCGGGCGATCTGACGACCCAGCACGTTGTAGGCCAGCACGGCGGGGATCGCCACGGCCAGGCCGGCCGCCGTCATGACCAGCGCCTCGCCGACCGGACCCGACACCTGCTCGATGCGGAACTTGCCATCGATGCCGATCTCGGTAAGCGCGTGATAGATGCCCCACACCGTGCCCAGCAGGCCGACAAAGGGTGCCGTGGAGCCCACTGTGGCCAGCAGCACCTGACCGAACTGCAGACGGTGCAGCACCCGGTGCAGCGCATCGCGCAGCACGCGCGTGAGCTGCTGCGAGCGGTCGCCAGCGGCGGCCAGCGTCTGCGGGGCGGCCTGTTCGATGGTACGGGCGGCCTCCAGCAGGGGCAGCACCAGACGGCGGGGATCAAAGGCCTTGAGGCGCTGCTGTGCCTCGTCCAGATACCCGGCTTGCCAGAAGGCAGCGGTCGAGGTGTGCACGTCGCGCACAGCCCGGCGCAGCAGCCAGCCCTTCCAGAGGATCACCACCCAGCTCGCGACCGACATGGCCAACAGCAGCAGGGCCACACCGCGGCTGACCGCATCGCCCTGCCAGATGGTTTGCCAGACGCTACCCATGGATCGTTCTCCCTTGTCCCGCCTCGCTCAGCGCAGGCCGAGCACGTCAAACATGTCGTACAGGCCGGATGACCGGCCAGCCAGGAACCGCACCGCGCGCAGGCTGCCCTGGGCGTAGGTGGCACGGCTGCTGGACTTGTGGGTAATCTCGATGCGCTCGCCGGTGCCGGCGAACAGCACGGTGTGGTCGCCCACGATGTCGCCGCCGCGCACGGTGGCAAAACCGATGGTCGACGGATCGCGCTCACCCGTCACCCCCTCTCGGCCATAGACCGCACAGTCCTTGAGATTGCGGCCCAGCGCGTCGGCGATCACCTCTCCCATCTTCAGGGCGGTGCCGCTGGGGGCATCGACCTTGTGGCGGTGGTGGGCTTCGATGATCTCGATGTCGTACCCGGTCGACAAGGCTTTGGCCGCCATCTCCAACAGCTTGAGCGTGACGTTCACGCCCACGCTCATGTTTGGCGCCATGACAATGGCGATCGACTTCGCGGCCTCCGCGATCTGCGCCTTCTGCTCATCGCTGAAGCCGGTGGTGCCGATCACCAGGTTGACTTTGTGCGCCACGCAGGCCTGGAGGTGCGCCATCGTGCCCTCGGGACGGGTGAAGTCGATCAGCACCCGGCTGCCCGCCAGTCCGGCAGCGAGGTCGGCGGTGATCGCCACCCCGGTGGACTTGCCGGAGAACGCGCCAGCATCGAGGCCGATGGCGGTGCTCGTCGCCACGTCCAGCGCGCCGTTCAGCGTGCAGTCACCACTGCCGCGCACCGCCTCGACGAGCATCTGACCCATGCGGCCGCTGGCACCGGCGATGCACACCCGGTGCAGATGATCGGTCGCCGGGCTCATCGTGGTGCCCCTGTGGTTTCCAGCGGCGGGTAAGCGGTGGTGGGTGCGGCCGGTGCAGCCGCAGGCCCCGCATTGCGGCCCTGGAAGGCCTTGAGCTGCTCTTCGGTGGCCTCCAGCGGCGGCACCTTCTCGGCCTTGCGACGGGCATCCAGGGAGGACACGAACTCGGTTTCGCTGGGCAGCTCGTCCGACTCGATGCGGTCCATGACATCGCCCTTGAAGAACACGGTCACCCTACGCTGCTGCGGCGGCTGCCCCTGGCGCTTGAGAGTGAACACGTAGTCCCAGCGGTCGGCATGGAAGACACTGGCCAGCAGTGGAGAACCCAGCACGCCACGCACCTGGTCGCGCGCCATGCCCGGCTGCAGCGCCTGGGCCTGCTCGCGGGTCACCACGTTGCCCTGGAGAACATCGACCTTGTAAGGGGTCACGAAACCCGCCACGCTGGACGCAGAAGGCATCTTCTCACCCACGCTGGAGCAGGCTCCGAGTGCCACACATGCAGCCAGTACCAGCGCAGGACGTGGCCATGCGCCACCGCGAACAAGGGCCTGCGGCTGCATCAGGGAATTCAAGATAGACAGGCGCATGTGCGACTCTCAGATAAAGCGCTCGACCGCGGGAATCCCGGGTCATTGGCACCACCGCCGCGCGCTGACGATATGATCCGGCCATTGTAGCCCCGGGGTCCAGACGGGATCCGGCGGCCACCCAATTGCCACCCGCTTCTGCCGCCATGTCCAACATCGATGAACTCAAGAGCACGGGCCTGAAGGCCACCCTGCCGCGGCTGAAGATTCTCGAAGTCTTTCAAAACGCCAAGCGCCGTCACATGACGGCCGAGGACGTCTACCGCATCCTGCTGGAAGAGCACTCAGACATTGGTCTCGCCACGGTCTACCGCGTGCTGATGCAGTTCGAACAGGCGGGCTTGCTGTCGCGCAGCAACTTCGAGTCCGGCAAGGCCGTCTACGAACTCAACGAGGGCCAGCACCACGACCACCTCGTGTGCCTCGATTGCGGCCGGGTCGAGGAGTTCTTCGACCCGGAAATCGAGAAGCGCCAGCAAATGATTGCGAAGACCCGAGGGTTCGTTCTGCAGGAGCACGCGCTCTCGCTGTACGCCACCTGCAGCAAAGCAGACTGCCCTCACCGCACCGCCCCCGCAGATCAGCGCTGACCTGCCGCGATCCGCTAGTTCATTCGCTGCGCATCATGGCCGCGCGGTGACGCGAGACGAACTCCTGGTAGGTGTCGATGCCGCGGAACTGCAGGATGGTGTTGCGCACCGCCGCTTCCACCAGCACGGCGATGTTCCGGCCGGCCACCACCTGGATCACGGCCTTTCTCACCGGGACACCCAGCACATCCTGATAAAGGGGCTCGTGCGGCATCCGGTCGTAGTCCCGTTCCATGGTTTCTTTGCGCACCAGATGCACGATGAGTTGCAGGCGCATCTTGCGGCGCACCGCGGTTTCGCCAAAGATCGCCTTGATGTCCAGCAGGCCGATGCCGCGCACTTCCAGCAGGTTCTGCAACAACTCGGGACAGCGGCCCTCCACGCTGGTCTGGTTGATGCGGTATAGGTCCACCGCGTCGTCTGCCACCAGGCCGTGACCGCGAGAGATGAGCTCCAGCCCCAGCTCGCTCTTGCCCAGGCCCGACTCGCCGGTGATCATGACACCCATGCCCAGGATGTCCATGAACACGCCGTGCATGGAAGACCGGTCGGCGAAGTGCCGCGATAGGTAGGCACGCAACACATCGATCACGAACGCGGCCGGCTCGGGCGTCGCGAACATCGGGATCTGAGCGCGCTCGGCCATGGCCATCAGCGGATCGGGCACCGCCTGGGCATCGGCCACGATCAGCACAGGCGGCTCCAGGGTCACGATGCGCGCGATGCGGCGCCGGTTGTCATCGTCGCTGGGGCTGGTGAGGTAGGCCATCTCCCGCTCCCCGAACACCTGGACACGGTACGGGTGGATGTAGTTGAGGTAGCCGACCAGGTCGGCGCCCGAACGGGCTTCGCGCACCGCAACCTCGTCAAACCGGCGCTCGGACGCCCCGAGTCCGGCGACCCATTGCCACTTCAGCGCATCACGGTGGTCTTCGAAAAGAACGTCGGCGCTGACAACGGTGGGCTTCATGAAACGACGGTGGAAGGGCTTGCGGCCGGGCCGCCGCAAAGCAAAACCAGACCCCTCGGGGGGCAGCGACCCGCGCAGCGCTGGAGCGTGGGGGCGGGCAAGTCTTATGCGGCCGCGTGGGCCGACTGCCAACCGGTGATGAGCGCGTGCAGGGCAGCCGCGTCGGTCGAGCTCTTCATCTGCTCACGCAGCGGGCTGTCGCTGAGCAGTTCGGCGATCTCGGAAAGGATTTCCAGATGCTTCTGCGTGGCCGCTTCCGGCACCAGCAGGAAGATCATCAGTTGCACCGGTTGCTCGTCGGGCGCGTCAAAACCGATCGGGTTGCCCAGCTGGAACACCGCGGCCAGCGGCTGCTTGAGTCCCTTGATGCGACCATGGGGAATGGCCACACCATGGCCCAGCCCGGTGGAACCCAGACGCTCGCGGGCAAACAGGCTGTCAGTGATCAATGCACGGTTGAGACCATGCAGGGTTTCAAACAGAAGGCCCGCCTCTTCGAAAGCACGCTTCTTGCTGGTTGCGTCCACACCAACGAGCACTTGGGTGGCAGGCAGAATCACGGATAGACGGTTCATTTGGGCCTCTTCGGAGCGCAAATTATGCCGAGTTGAGAATGCTTGCCTAGACAGCAGGCACAAAAAAGCCGCTTGACTTTCCAAGCGGCTTGTTGCATTGCAGCACACGCGGCGCCAAGGCCGCCGGCAGCAGCGGGGACTCACATCAGGCGTTTGGCCGAATCGTGGTGGTGATCCTGCGCCTTGTCCTTGTAGCGCAGCACCTGGCGGTCCAGCTTGTCGGCCAGTTCATCGACGGCGGCGTACAGATCGGCATGAGCCGATTCCGCGAACAGGTCTTTCCCCTTGACATGGATGTTGCATTCGGCCTTTTGCCGCTGGTCTTTTTCCTTGAGGTTGTCTACCGTCAGCAGCACCTTCATATCGACCACTTGGTCGAAGTGTCGGGAGATGCGTTCCAATTTGGAAGTGACGTAACCGCGCAGGGCGGGGGTGACTTCGAGGTGGTGACCGCTGATCGTCAGGTTCATACAAGAGCCTCCTAATGCTCCGGGTTGACACAAGCCGCCGGTGGGCGGACCCCCCTGCGGCCTCGGGGATGTCTCAAACCCACTATGCCCACGATTGCGCCGGGGCGCAAGCCTGCACTGCAACAAAGGGCATCAAAGAAAACCTTGGCATTCATGCCCGGTGCGCGGGTGCGGCCGAATGAATGACCAGGCGGCGCGCCAGCGCGATGGACGCCAGGCTGGCACCGACGCCAATCACACCTGCCACCCAATAGTTCTGCACCTGCCCTGCGGCATCGCGACCAATGATCAGGCCGGACAGGAACGAAGCGAACCCCATCGAAGCCGACTGCACCGCCCCGTTGAGCGCCATGAAGGTGCCGCGCAGGGCCGGATCGGCGGCCCCGGTGATGAGGGCCATGCCGGGGATCATGCGACCGCTGAGGAACACGAACAACGCGGTGGTGCCCACCAGAATGACGGGCAGCGGCCAGGGTGGCAGCAGCGTCATGGCCAGGATCGGCACCGTCACGGTGATCGCCAGGACACCGAACACCTGCACCTTGCCCTTGCGGTCCGTGAGGCGCCCGATCCAGCGCGCCGTGACCAGGGTTGCCACGCCCCCCACCAGGTAGACGTAGGGCACCTGCTCGGGAAGCACGCCAGCGTTGGACTGCAGGTAGATCGTGATGAAGGGAATGACACAGAAGCCCGCAAACACCAGCAGCGCCGAGAAGCCGAACGCACGCAGGTGGTTCGGATTGACCACCACACGCCCGATGCCTCGCCAGGCCGAGGGGTGACCGTGCGCCCGCAGATGGCCGCGCAGCGGTGGCAGCGTAAGCGCAGCCGCCACCGCGAGCAGTCCGCTGAGACCGGCGATCGCCAGGAAGGGCAGCTGCCAGCCCCAGCGGGATGCCAGGAACAGGCCGATCGGCACGCCCGCCACGGTGGAGAACGAGAACGAGGACATCACCACCCCCATCGCCCGCCCGCGCCGCTCGAACGGCACCACGTCGGCCACGATGGTCTGCGACAGCGCGGACAGCACTCCGCCGAACAGGCCGGCTGCGATGCGCGCGGCCATCAGGAATCCATAGCCAGGCGCCAGGCCGCACGCCAGCGTGGCGAGAGCAAACAGCACATACAGGACCAGCAGCAGCCGCTTGCGATCGAAGCGGTCGACATAGGTCGCCGCCGCCAGCCCTGAAACACCTGCCGAGAAGGTGTAGGCCGAGACCAGCAGGCCGAACTGGGCGTCGCTAATGCCAAACAGCTGCGTGAACTGCGGCCCCAGCGGCATCATGATCATGAAATCGAGGATGTGCGTGAACTGGATGCCGGCAATGGTCAGCAGCAGCCACCGCTCGCGGATGGGAGCAAGGGAATGTTGTGTCATGATTTTCAAATCAGCCTGCCAATGTAAGCGCTGACCCTTTCTGTGTCCCTCGATACGCTGATCACCTACAACCTGCTGAGCCCCGCTCCTGCGCCGACGGACGACGGCGCCTGCGCGCTGGTCCTGATGGGGGGCGGTGCCCGCACCGCCTACCAGGCCGGGGTGCTCAAGGCGATCGCCGTGATGCACAGCCACTGGCGCAGCGCCGGCTCGATGCCCGGCAGTGGCTTCCCGTTCCGCTGGTTGTTTGGCACCTCGGCCGGTGCGCTCAACGCCGCCTTCCTGGCCAGCCACGCCGCGCAGGGCTTGCAGGCCTTCCACGAACTGTCCGCGTTCTGGAGCGCCCTGCGCTCGGAACGGGTCTACCGCCTGGATGCGCCCAACTGGGTTCGCGCCAACCGCATCGTCGCCGGGCTCACGCTCGCACGCCAGGTGCGTCGCCACCGCGCCTTGCTCGACACCCTCCCGCTGGTGGACACCCTCCACCGGGCCATTGATCTGCGCAGCCTGGAACTCGGTCTGGCCGACGGGCACCTGGAGGCCCTGGGTGTGACCGCGTCCAGCTACTCCACCGGCGAGCACTGGACCTTCTGCCAGATCCGGCCCGGGCATCCGCTGAAGCCCTGGCACCGGCCCGGGCGGCGCGCCGACTTCCAGCCCATCACGGTCGAGCACCTGATGGCCTCCAGCGCCATCCCCTTCCTGTTTCCAGCCGTGCCACTCTGGGTCGACGGTCACCGGGAACACTTCGGCGACGGCTCGATGCGGCAGCTCTCACCGCTGTCGCCCGCGATCCAGTTCGGCGCCCGTCGCATCCTGGCCATCGGCGCCGGCCAGCCCCAGCGCTCGGGACTGGCGGCCCGGGTGGCCGACGAACCCACGGCAGGCACCATCGCCGGTCATGCGATGGCCAGCGTGTTCCACGACACCCTGCAGGCCGACGTCGAGCAGGCCCAGCGCGTGAGCCAGACCCTGGCCCAGCTGCCCCACGGGCTCGCCGCGGCCCTGCCCTACCACCCGGTGCGGGTGCTGGCCCTGCAGCCCAGCTTCTCGCTGGATGAGCTGACCCACAAGCACATCGACAGCCTGCCGGCAACAACCCGCAACACGCTGATCGGACTCGGGGCGCTGGACACCGGACGCGGCGCGGCCGGCAGTGCGGCCTCGCTGGCCAGCTACCTGATGTTCGAACCCCCGTTCGTCAACGCCCTGATGGAGCTGGGCGAGCACGACGCCTGGCGCAAGCAGGCCGAGATCAAGGCCTTTTTCGCGCATTCCGACACCCCGCTGCGCAACGGGGCGATGCCATAATTCGGGCTTCCCGATTCTGAAAGCTCCTCATGGAAAGCACACCGCCCAGTCGTGTGCTTTCAGCCCTCCCCGCGACCGTCTGATGCAAAGGCGGGCGGCCGGCTGAAAGCGCCGTCCGAACCGCCCACCGGCGCGCACCTGCGCCCGGTTCCGCCAGACCATTTGCCCGGGAGCCCCCATGCTCAACGTCTTCACCCTGGCCAACGGCCGCCTGTTCCAGGAAGAAATCGAGTCGCTCGAAGAGCTGACCCGCTTCAAACCCATCTGGGTGGACCTCGAAAACCCCACGCCCGAAGAGCGGCGCTGGGTCAAACAGCACTTCGGCCTGTCCATCCCCGAAGACGCGATGGACGAGGACATCGAAGAATCGGCCCGTTTCTTCGAGGAAGACAACGGCGAGCTGCACATCCGCTCGGACTTCCTGATCGACGACGACGAAAACCCGCGCGCGATTCGCGTCGCTTTCATCCTGAACCAGCACAACGCCGAGCTCAAGAGCCAGGGCGTGCTGTTCTCGATCCACGACGAGGACGTGCCGGTGTTCCGCCTGCTGCGCATGCGCGCGCGGCGCATGCCCGGCCTGATCGAGAACGCCAAGGACGTGCTGCTGATGCTGTTCGACGCCGACGCCGAATACTGCGCCGACACGCTCGAAGACATCTACGACGACCTGGAACAGGTCAGCCGCCAGGTGCTCGCGGGCGACGTGACGGACAACAAGGCCGGCGAGGTGCTGGCCGCCATTGCGCGCCACGAGGACATGAGCGGCCGCATCCGCCGCAACGTGATGGACACGCGCCGCGCGGTCAGCTTCCTGATGCGCAGCCGCATGCTGAATGCCGAGCAGTTCGAGGACGCGCGTCAGATCCTGCGCGACCTCGACTCGCTGGACGGCCACACCGCCTTCCTGTTCGACAAGATCAACTTCCTGATGGACGCGACGGTCGGTTTCATCAACATCAACCAGAACAAGATCATCAAGATCTTCTCGGTGGCCAGCGTGGCGCTGCTGCCGCCGACGCTGATCGCCAGCCTCTATGGCATGAACTTCCAGTACATGCCCGAGCTGAGCCAGAAGTGGGGCTACCCGTTTGCACTCGGCCTGATGGTGCTGTCGGCCGTGGTGCCGATGCTGTACTTCCGCAAGCGCGGCTGGCTCAAGTAAAGCCGCAACGGGGTCAGAGCCAGCCTTTGTCGATGAACTCGACCACGTCGTGGCAGCGCGGCTCCAGCGGGTGGGCCAGCGCCGCATCGACGATGCGCCGCGCACCCTCGGCATAAGGCGAGCCGCCCGTCACCAGCGTCTCGAGCCGCAGGCGGCAGTCGCCCTCGCCGATCTCGATCCGATGGAAGGCGTGGCGACCCAGGTGGTCCGGGGGAATGCCCAGATCGGTCGACTGCAGCGCCGGATCGCGCACCGAGACGATGGCCTCTGGCGACAGGCCCAGCGACGCCGCCAGGGCCACCGCCGTGCCCGGCACCGAGGTCTTGCCGGCCTGGTGCGACTCGGTCAGGTGCACGGATTCACCATGGAACCACGGCCCGCTGCGCGCGAGCATGGCCATGAACTTGAGCATCAGCAGGTTGGCGTTGGCGCAGACCACCACCGGCACGCCGTCGGCCAGGTCCGCAACCCCGGTGCCGGTGGACAGTTCGATCAGCGGCAATGTGCGCTCGCGGCAGAAGCGCAGGATGTCCGGCAGTTCGCGCCCGGAGCCGGCATGCACCACGGCCCGCACCCCGTCTGCGTCCGTCCGGTCACTCCATGGCTTGGCGTCGGGCGCCAGGCCCGTGAGCAGTTCGCGCGCCAGCTTGCCGGAGCCGGCGATCAGGATGGAGGGGTGGTTCATGCGCGCAGCAGGGTGTCGATCAGCGCGCCACTGTAGCGGCTGGCCACCTCGCGCAGGAAACGCGGGAAGTCCACGTGCGCCGCGTCGTCGGCGCGGTCGGAGATGGTGCGCACCACCGCCAGCGGCACGCCGAAGTCGTGGCAGACCTGGGCGAAGGCCGCGCCCTCCATCTCCACCGCCAGGGCGTCAGGCAGCTCGCGCTGCAACGCCGCGCTCTCGGCGGTGGTGGCGACGAAGCGGTCGCCGCTGATCAGCAGGCCCTGGTGCAGGCGCGGCGCCTGCAGGCCAAAGGCGTCCACCGTCGAGGCGCCCAGCTGCTGCGGCAGGCTGTGCAGCATGCGCTCGCAGGCCAGCTCCAGCGCGTCAGCCAGGGCCGCGTCGGCCTCGAAGCGGGCACGGCCGTAGAGCGGCACCTCGTGGCGCGGAAACAGCGGGGAGGCGTCCATGTCGTGCTGCAGGAACGAGCGCGCCAGCACCACGTCGCCCACCTTCACGCCCGGGCCCAGTCCGCCGGCCACACCGGTGAACACGATGCGCTGCACCTTGAAGCGGTCGATCAGCAGGGCCGCGGTCGTGGCGGCCGACACCTTGCCAATGCCCGACAACACCGCAACCACGTCCTGCCCGTGCAGGTGCCCGACCCAGAACTCGCGCCCACCCACCACCTCCTTCTGCTCGTCGGGCATCAGCGCCAGCACGCTGGCGAGTTCGTCGTGCAGGGCGGCGACGATGGCGGTTCGGGTCATGCAGTGGCTCCGGAAATGACAAAGGCGGCCGAAGCCGCCCTGTCATTGTGTCGCAGGCGCCGCGTCACTTCTTGTCGCGCAGCTCCCTGCGGAGAATCTTGCCCACCGGCGTCTTGGGCATCTCCGTGCGGAACTCGACCACCTTGGGCTGCTTGTAGCCTGTGAGATTGGCCTTGCAGAACTCGCGCACCTGCGCCTCGGTCAGCGCGGGGTCCTTCTTGACGATCACCAGCTTGACCGCCTCGCCCGACTTCTCGTCGGGCACACCCACCACGGCACATTCCATCACGCCCGGCAGCTGGGCCACCACGTCCTCGACCTCGTTGGGATAGACGTTGAAGCCGCTGACCAGCACCATGTCCTTCTTGCGGTCCACGATCTTGAAGTAGCCGCGCGTGTCCATGATGCCCACGTCGCCGGTCTTGAAGAACCCGTCGGCGGTCATGACCTTGGCGGTCTCGTCGGGGCGTTGCCAGTAGCCGGCCATCACCTGCGGGCCCTTGATGGCGATCTCGCCGGGCTGGCCCTGCGGCACCTCGTTGCCCTCGTCGTCCAGGCACTTGAGCCAGGTGTTGGGCAGGGGCACGCCGATGGTGCCGGTGAACTCGGTGTTGGTCACCGGGTTGCAGGTGGCCGAGGGACTGGTCTCCGACAGGCCGTAGCCCTCGCAGATCGGGCAGCCCGTCTTCTCCAGCCACAGCTTGGCGACCGCGCCCTGCACCGCCATGCCGCCGCCCACGGACACCTTGAGGTTGCGCCAGTTCACGGTGTTGAACTCGGGGTGGTTGGCCAGGCCGTTGAACAGCGTGTTGACCGCCGGGAAGCTGTGGAAGGTGTGTTTGCTCAGTTCCTTGAGCACCGCCGGCAGGTCGCGCGGATTGGGAATCAGGATCACTTTGCCGCCGGTGCGCATGCCCAGCATCATGTTCACCGTGAAGGCGAAGATGTGGTACAGCGGCAGGGCGCAGACGCTGGTGGGTTGCTCGCCGACCGGCACCTTGCTCATGACCGGCGCGTTCCAGGCCTCGGACTGCAGCACGTTGACCAGCACGTTGCGGTGCAGCAGCACCGCGCCCTTGCTGACGCCAGTGGTGCCGCCGGTGTACTGCAGCACCGCCACATCGTCGGGCCGGATGTCCGGGCGCTTGAGCGTGCCGCGCGTGCCGCGCGCAATGGCCTCGTTGAAGCGCACCGCCTGCGGCAGGTCGAAGGCCGGCACCATCTTCTTCACGTTGCGCACGACGTAGTTGACGATGCCACCCTTGATCAGGCCCAGCAGGTCGCCCATGGCGGCCAGCACCACGTGCTTGACCGGCGTCGCCGAGATGCACTGTTCCAGCGTCGCAGCGAAGTTCTCGATGATGACGATGGCCTTCGCGCCCGAGTCCTTGAGCTGGTGCTCCAGTTCGCGCGCGGTGTAGAGCGGGTTGACGTTCACCACCACGAAGCCGGCGCGCAGGATGCCGGCCACAGCCACCGGGTACTGCGGCACGTTGGGCATCATGATCGCGACGCGATCGCCCTTGACCAGCCCGAGACCCTGCAGATAGGCCGCGAACGCCTGCGACAGGCTGTCGACCTGCGCATAGCCCACGTCCTTGCCCATGAAGCTGTAGGCGGTGCTGGCGGCGTGCTTCTGGAAGCTCTCTTCCAGCAGGTGCACCAGCGAAGGATATTGCTCGACGTCGATGTCGGCCGGCACACCGTCCGGATACGCGCCCAGCCAGGGGCGGGCGGCGGACGCCTGCGTCGGTTCAGTCATGAAAGGGTCTCCAGGGTCGATGTTGTCGTTCAGCATGCATTTTCCCGTTCAGGCCCGGAACCCCGAGCGCGTGTTTTCCCTGACGCGATTCTGACGCATGGTCCACGGGCGGCAATTCTTGAACCTCTCACGCTATCAAAAGTGAGAGCTCGGCCAGCCAGCGCCCCAAAGAACAAGGCCCGGACTCACCGGGCCTTGGCAGGATGACCAGCGGCCTCAGCCGCGCAGCGCGGCGAGCACTTCGTCAAGCATCTTCTTGGCGTCGCCGAACAGCATGCGGTTGTTGTCCTTGTAGAAGAGCGGGTTGTCCACGCCGGCGTAGCCGCTGGCCATGGAGCGCTTCATGACGATGCTGGTGCGCGCCTTCCAGACTTCGAGCACCGGCATGCCGGCGATCGGGCTGGTGGGGTCGTCCTGCGCGGCCGGGTTCACGATGTCGTTGGCGCCGATCACCATGGTCACGTCGGTGTCCGGGAAGTCCTCGTTGATCTCGTCCATCTCCAGCACGATGTCGTAGGGCACCTTGGCCTCGGCCAGCAGCACGTTCATGTGGCCGGGCATGCGGCCGGCCACCGGGTGGATGCCGAAGCGCACGTTCACGCCCTTCTCGCGCAGCAGCTTGGTGATCTCGAACACCGTGTGCTGGGCCTGCGCCACGGCCATGCCGTAACCGGGCACGATGATCACGTTTTTGGCTTCGCGCAGCATCTCGGCGGTTTCCGTGGCGCTGACCGGCGTCACCTCGCCCTGCGGCTCGGCCGCAGCACCCGCGGCCGCCTTGGGTGCGGGCGCACCGCCGCCGAAACCGCCGGCGATCACGCTGATGAAGTTGCGGTTCATCGCGCGGCACATGATGTAGCTGAGGATGGCGCCCGAGGAGCCCACCAGCGCACCGACCACGATCAGCAGGTCGTTGCTGAGCATGAAGCCGGTGGCCGCAGCCGCCCAGCCGGAGTAGCTGTTGAGCATCGAGACCACGACGGGCATGTCGGCGCCGCCGATGGCCATCACCATGTGGATGCCGAACAGCAGCGCGATCACCGTCATCACGATCAGCGGCGTCATGCCGGCCTGGATGTCGTGCGCGTTCAAAAAGGCGCGGCCGAACCAGATGACGACCAGCAGGCCAGCCAGGTTCAGGAAATGGCGGCCGGGCAGCAGCAGCGGCTTGCCGCCGATGCGGCCGGACAACTTGCCGAACGCGATGAGCGAGCCCGAGAAGGTGACCGCGCCGATCAGGATGCCGATGTAGATCTCCATCTCGTGGATGGCTTTTTCGGCCGGCGTGGCGAAGACGGTGGAGGTGTCCACGTAGCTGGCGAAGCCCACCAGGCAGGCCGCCAGGCCCACCAGGCTGTGCATGAGCGCCACCAGCTCGGGCATCTGCGTCATCTGCACCTTCTTGGCAGCGATCAGGCCGATGGCGCCACCGACGACCAGCGCGCCGACGATGTACGGAATGCCGGCCGCAGTGACTCGCGGACCGAGCACGGTGGCCAGCACGGCGATGGTCATGCCGACCATGCCGAACAGGTTGCCGCGGCGGGCGGTTTCGGGGTTGGAGAGGCCGCCCAGGCTGAGGATGAACAGGATGGTGGCGCCGATGTAGGCCATGGTGGCCAGACTGGAGGTCATGGGATTCGTCCTCTTTCTTGTTATTTGCGGAACATCGCCAGCATGCGGCGCGTGACGGCAAAGCCGCCGAACATATTGATTGCCGTGAGCACCAGCGCCACCACCGCGCAGCCCAGGATCAGGGTGTTGGGCCGGTCGGCGGCACCGGCCGCATCCAGCGGCGGCGCGACCTGAATCAGCGCGCCGATGGCGATGATCGAGCTGATAGCGTTGGTCACGCTCATCAGCGGCGTGTGCAGGCTGGGCGTGACGTTCCACACCACCATGTAGCCCACGAAGCAGGCCAGCACGAACACCGTGAAGTGCGACAGGAAGGAGGCCGGCGCGTACATGCCCACCAGCGCGAACAGCAGCGCGCCGACACCGAACACGATGGCCAGGGACTTGGCCGACATCGGCTCGCCAGGGCCATGTCCATGGGCGGGTGCTTTGGGCATGGCCGCGGCGGGTTTGGCCGGCGGCTTGGGTGCAGCCGCGATGGGCGGTGCGGGCCAGGTGACCTCGCCGTCCTTGATCACGGTCAGGCCGCGGATCGCGTCGTCGGCCATGTTGACGTTGATCACGCCGTCCTTGGTCTTGCACAGCTCTTCGGTCAGGCGGAACAGGTTGGTGCCGTAGAGCGTGGACGACTGGCGCGCCATGCGCGAGGCCAGGTCGGTGTAGCCGACGATGGTCACACCGTGCTTCACCACGGCCTTGCCGGGCTCGGTGAGTTCGCAGTTGCCGCCCTGCTCGGCCGCCATGTCGACGATCACGCTGCCGGGCTTCATGCTGCGCACCATCTCGGCGGTGATCAGCTTGGGCGCCGGCTTGCCCGGGATCAGCGCGGTGGTGATGATGATGTCCACCTCGCGCGCCTGCTTGGCGTACATCTCGCGCTGCGCCGCCTGGAAGCCTTCGCTCATGACCTTGGCGTAGCCGCCGCCGCCCGAGCCTTCTTCTTCGTAGTCGACCTTCACGAACTCGCCACCGAGGGAGACCACCTGGTCGGCCACCTCGGCGCGCGTGTCGTTGGCGCGCACGATAGCGCCCAGGCTGGCGGCCGCACCGATGGCGGCGAGACCCGCCACCCCTGCACCGGCGATGAACACCTTGGCCGGTGGCACCTTGCCCGCGGCCGTGATCTGGCCGTTGAAGAAGCGGCCGAAGGCGTTGGCCGCCTCGACCACGGCGCGGTAGCCGCTGACGCCGGCCATCGAGGTCAGCGCGTCCATCTTCTGCGCGCGGCTGAGCGTGCGCGGCAGGCAGTCGATGGCCAGCACCGTGACCTTCTTCGCCGCCAGCTGCTGCATCAGGTCGGGGTTCTGGGCCGGCCAGACGAAACCGATCAGGGTCTGACCCGCGTGCATCAGCGCCACTTCGTCGGCAGTCGGCGGGCGCACCTTGAAGACGATGTCGGCGCTGTTCCACAGCTCGGCGGTCGAGCCGGCGATGGACGCGCCCGCTTCGCGGTAGGCGTCGTCGGACAGGTCGGCCAGTTCGCCGGCACCGGTCTCCACCACCACGCCGAAGCCCAGCTTGGCGAGCTTGGTGACCACGTCGGGCACGGTGGCCACGCGCTTTTCTCCAGGGAAGATTTCACGGGGGATGCCGATGCGCTGCGGGGTGGCAGCGGCGGTGTCGGTCGGGGCGCCAGAAGTCATGGGCAGGTCCTCAATGCAGGAAGTTCAAGAAACAGAATAGGGCCGGTCAGCCGCCGTCTGCCACGGCGGGCTGCTGCGGCGACGGTGGCGCGACCACCTGAAGGGGTGGCATGTCCAAGCGGCCAGAGAGCGAATAGACGCTGCTCTTGACTGCATCCTTGAGCTGGCGCCCCCAGGCCACATGGGCAGGCGGCACGTCCTTGGGCAGTGCGTCCGCGGCGGCCGTGCCGTCGGCACTGATCGGAAACAACGTGAAGACGCGCACATCCACGAACGACCCCGTGGAGATCGCATGCCGGCTCCACACGGTGTAGAACGGTGGCAGCTTGGCGCCTTCGGCCAACAGCTCGCCTTCCAGCTGGGGCGCCAGCGCCTTGATCACACTGGCGCCGTTGTACCGCGGCATCACGGTGAGGCACTGCGCGAAGCTGGCCTTGAAACCCTCGTTGCCTTCGCGGTAGTTGCGGTCATCGGACTTGCAATTGGGCGAGTAGGACATGTAGCCGCCCCGTCCACCGCCCATCCCAGCCGAGTTGGTGCTCACCAGGACCAGCACGGGCGCTTCGCGGACGGACTCGGCGCGGACAAACAACTTGGCCTGCACCTCCAGCGCGCCCGATTTTTCTCCCCCGTAGGCCTGCGTCGCATCCGGCAACGGCACTTCCTTCCAGCCCTCGTCGGCAAACCGGATGTCCACCCGCCCGACCGAGAACTCGGCCGCGTGGCCGGTCACCGCCCCCCACAGCATCCATCCGCAGACCGCGGCCTTCCACATTCCTCTGGACATCTTGTTGGTTCCCATCGTGCGTGCCGGGCCCTCCGCCCGGTGTTGTTCGTGTCGCCAGCCGGCGCCGTCCCTGGTCGGCGCCAGCACCCGTCCACGGGCACTCCTGGCAGCGCGCCAGCTTAACCGACGCCCTTCGGGCCTTCACCACCTGCAAGCCCTTGTCGCACAAGGGTTTGTACCAAGCATCGGGTGTGCCGAGGCCCATCGCATTCCGGCGGAATTTCATGATGCGGCAGAAGGTCCCGTTCAAAGGAACACCCGAACGGTCGGTCGGGATAATGGCGCCATGAATACCCGATGGAAACCCAGTGTCACCGTGGCCGCGATCATCGAGCGCGAGGGCCGCTACCTGCTGGTGGAGGAAGAGACGCCCGAGGGTCTGCGCCTGAACAACCCGGCCGGGCACCTGGACCCGGGCGAGAGCCCCGAACAGGGCGTGGCGCGCGAGGCATTGGAAGAGACGGCCTTCGCCTTCCGGCCGACCGCGCTGGTGGGCATCTATCTCTCGCGCTTCCAGCGCGAGCGCACGGGTGAGGACATCACCTACCTGCGCTTCGCCTACTGCGGCGAGCTGGGCGACTTCGATGCCCACCGCACGCTCGACACCGGCATCGTGCGCACCCTGTGGATGACGCCCGACGAGGTGCGCGCCAGCACGGACCGCCACCGCAGCCCGCTGGTGCTGCGCTGCATCGAGGACCACCTGGCGGGGCAGCGCTTCGCCCTGGAGACGGTGCACACCGACCTGTCCGTGTTCCAGGCGCGCTGAACACGGCCCGGACTTGGCCGCGCACGGGCGGCTCACTATCATCAGCGGCTCCTACCCACGGTTTTCCCGACACAGGCGCTGCCCACTTGGAAACCCCAGGCACTCCCCCGCTGCTGCCACTGGAACTGCTGGCCATGATGGCGCGCGGCGTGTCGGTCATCGTGAGTTCCTGCGGTCCGGACCTGACACCCAGCCTGATGCGCGCGGTGGGCAGCCAGGTGGGGCCGCAGGGCGAACAGGTCACGGTGTTCCTCAACCGCGCGCAGTCGGCGCAGCTGCTGCGCGATGTGGCGCGCACCGGCCGCGTCGCGGTGGTGTTCAGCGAGCCCCACAGCCACCGCACGGTGCAGCTCAAATCGAACAGTGCGCGCCTGCGCGAGGTCACGCCCGACGATGTGCCCGCGCTGCAGCGCTATCTGCTGGCCATGCAGGGCGAGCTGGGCCGCATCGGCTTCGCCCCCGACTTCGCCGCCGCCATGCTGGCTTACCGGCTGGACGACCTGAGCGCCGTCACCTTCGCGCACGAGCAGGCCTTCGACCAGACCCCCGGTCCCCGGGCGGGCCAGCCGCTGGGAGGGCCGGCATGAACGGTACGGTCACGCTGGGCGAGGTGCGGCCCTGTTTCGAAGGGGCCATCCCGGCCATCATGGCCACCACGGCGGCCGACGGCACGCCCAACGTGGCCTACATCTCGCAGGTGTTCCATGTGGACGAGCGGCATGTGGCGCTGTCGTTCCAGTTCTTCAACAAGACGCGCCGCAACATCCTGGAGCACCCGCGCGCCACCGTGCTGCTGCTGCACCCGGTGACGGCGCAGTTCTACCGGCTGCACCTGCGCTACCTGCGCACCGAAACCGGTGGCCCGGTGTTCGAGAGCATGAAGGCGCAGCTGGCGGGCATCGCCTCGCACAGCGGCATGGCCAGCGTCTTCGTGCTGCGCGGCTCCGACATCTACGAGGTGCTCGACATCGAGCGGGTGGCCGGCGAGCCGCTGCCTGGCGACGCGCCGCGCTGCAGCCTGCTGGGCGCGCTGCGCCGCGGCAGCGAGCGGCTGGCCCGCGCCACCACGCTAGACGATGCGCTGGAGGCCACGCTGCGGACGCTCGAACACGACATGGACATCGCCCACGCGATGGTGCTGATCGCCGACCCCGCCACGCTGCGCCTCTACACCGTGGCCAGCCGCGGCTACGCCACCTCGGGCGTGGGATCGGAGATCGCGCTGGGCGATGGCGTCATCGGCGTGGCCGCCCGTGAAGGCACGCCGGTGCGCATCACGCACATGACCAGCGCCTACCTCTACAGCCAGGCGGTGCGCAGCGGCCTCCAAGACCGGGGCCTGGCGCCGGAGGACATGACCGAGATCCCCTACCCCGGGCTGCCCGAGCCGCACAGCCAGCTGGCGGTGCCGCTGCGCTCGGGCGACCGGGTGCTGGGTGTGTTGTTCGTCGAAAGCCCGCAGGACCTGCGCTTCAACTTCGAGGACGAGGACCTGCTGGTCACGCTGGCGGGCCAGCTGGCCGCGGCCATCGACCGGCTGCAGGAAATGCCGGAGGCGGGCGAACACACCGAGGGTGTCGCCCCCGAGCCGGCCGTGGCGCCGCCGCGGGGACCGGACCTGCAGGTGCGCTACTACCCGGCCAACCACAGCGTCTTCATCAACAACGCGTACCTCATCAAGGGCGTGGCCGGCGCCATCCTCTGGAAGCTGCTGCAGGTGCACCGCCGCGACGGCCGCCAGGAGTTCTGCAACCGCGAACTGCGGCTCGACCCCGAGCTGGGCCTGCCCGACGTGGCGGACAACCTGGAAGCGCGGCTGCTGCTGCTCGCGCGCCGCCTGCAGGAGCAGTGCCCGGCGCTGCGCATCGAGAAGACCGGCCGCGGGCGCTTCCGCCTGCAGGTGGGGGCCGCGGTCCACCTCCAGACCGTGCAGGCCTGAAGGTCGACCGCTCTCTCACACCGCTTCCACCAGCCCCGGCACCGCCGGCAGGCCCAGCCCGGCGCTCAGCTTGGCCCAGTCGCGCGGCGACAGGTGCGGCTGCACGACATCGAGCACCGCGCGGAACACCGGCTCCGGCGCTTCCTGGCGCATGCCGCCCAGCACCGACAGCCGCTCGGGCGCGTTCATCTGCGGCAGCATCCAGCGCATCACCTGCATCATCTCGCCCGGCGGGATGGTCGCCACCAGCGCGCCGTGGATCGCGCGCAGCTCGTCGTCGGTGTAGGCGCACCACAGGGCTGCGTTGTGTTCGGTTTCTTCCACATGCATGTGCCGCAGGTTCTCGGCCACGAACAGCGAGAGGTCGAGGTACAGCGTGTGCAGGGCACCTGACCGTTGCGCGGCGTCCAGCGTGTCCAGGCGCTGCGCCGCTGCCCGCAGGTGGGCGATGTGCTGCAGGTGGTCCAGGTGCTCCTGCGCCACGTCGGCGCTGAGGCCCGCCGTGCGCGCCTCGATGGCGGGGTGCACGAAGTTGTTCTCGTGGTGCACGTGGGACACGCACAGGTCCATCAGCGCGCAGACGCGGGCCCCGGCGTCGGTCACGTCCTGCGGGTCGGTCGGGTCGGCGCGACCGACCGCCAGCAGGCACTCGGCCATGACGGCGCGCAGCGCCTTGTGGATGCCGGCGTACAGGTCCTCGCGACCGGCGGCCTGGCTGGCTTCGGCCAGCTGTTTCATTTCCTGTTGGGTGAATTTCATGATGACTTCCTTGTGCGGACCGGGTCCGCTTTTGCTGCCTGGCGACAGCGCCCCATGCGTTGCCTGCCATGGGAAGAAAGTCTAAAAATCCGTGCCCGGACGCGCTGCTAAATAGCGCTTAAGAACATCCTAAAAAGACCTTAAGCGCGCCGATTCACTCAGAACCGCTCACCCGACCGCGCCCCTGCTTGATCTGCGCCCGGCTGGCCTTGCCGGCCAGGCGGCGCTGCTTCGACGCCAGCGTGGGCCGAGTGGCCTTGCGCGCCTTGGGCACGTGGGCGGCGGCGTTCACCAGCGCCTGCAGCCGCGCCAGCGCGTCGGCCTTGTTCTGTTCCAGGCTGCGGCTGGTCTGGGCCTTGATGACGATCACGCCCTGTTCGGTGATGCGCTGGTCGCCGTGCGCGAGCAGCCGCGCTTTCACCGCCTCGGGCAGCGAAGACGCGGCCACATCGAAGCGCAGGTGCACGGCGTTGGAGACCTTGTTGACGTTCTGCCCGCCCGCACCCTGGGCACGGATGGCGGTGAATTCCACTTCGGAAGGAGCGATGCGCAGCATGGTGCGGCGCAGTGTGCCACGCTCAGTAGCGCTCTTTGACGCCCGTGACCATCGCCTTGACCAGGCGGGTGCGCTCGATGCGCCCCATCACGATGGCGGAGGCGGCGTGCAGGCCGGCCGAGATCAGCAGCGCGTGGGCCAGCACCTCGTGCAGCTCCTGCAGCCACTCTTCACCGAAGTAAGCGTCGGTGCCCTGCATCCAACCCGTGATGCCAAGCGCGATCACGAGGCCCATGAGCAGGAACATCATCAGGGCACCCAGCGGGTTGTGGCCCCAGTGGTGTTCGGGGTGGCCCGCACGCATCGCCTGGACATGCCGCAGCAGCCGGGACGGCGTCGGGAAAAAGTCGGAGAAACGCGCATGGCGCGAACCGATGAAGCCCCAGACGATCCGCGCGACCACGAGTGCAGCGGCCAGATAGCCGGCCCACTCGTGGGGCGTTTCGCCCTCCTCGAGCACGAACTGATTGAGCAGCACGGTGCTGACCAGGGTCCAGTGAAAGACACGGACAAACAGGTCCCAGACCGGGCGGCTGGGCTCGGAGAGCGCAGGGGTCTTCATCGCGTCAATGGAATTACTTGGTTTCGAGCACGGCGGCGGTCACGGGGTCGAAGTAGATCTCGACCTTCTTGCCGGCCTTGTCAAAGCCATAGATCTCGTAGCACTCGCCCTTGGAGACCTTGAAGGTCTTGATCTGGTAGCCCTTGTCTTCCAGGCCCTTCTTGAACTGGGCTTCGGGCATCCACTTTTCCTTGGGTTGTTCGCACTTGGGGCCGGCCAGAGCAACACCGGAGACGGCGACCATGAGGGCGGCGACAGCAATCGATTTCATCGGAAACATCCTTTTCAATAGCATCCCAGCACGTGCTGGTGAGGGCATTGAAACGGCGCCGGATTAGCTCGACCTTAAATGGGCTGTGTGATTGTGTGACCGTCTGTGTGACGGCTCTCGGGTGCGGCCTCCGCCGCGCCTCAGGCGGATTCGGGGCGCGGAGCGCGGGCGCTGCGCCACATCAGCAGCACCGCCAGCAGCGCCGAGGCCACCATCAGGAACAGGCTGACGGCGTTGAGCACCGGCGTCGCGCCCTCGCGCATGCGGCCGTACATCAGCACCGTCAGCGGCGCGTCCGAGCCCACCAGCATCAGCGTGGTGTTGAAGTTCTCGAACGACATCAGGAAGGCCATGGCCGCGGCGCCGATCATGCTGGGCCGCAGGTAGGGCAGCGTGATGGTCCAGAGCACCGCCGCGCGGCTGGCGCCGAGGTTGAGCGCAGCCTCTTCGAGCGTGCGGTCGAAGCGGCGCAGGCTGGCCGAGATGGTCAGCGTGGCGATAGTGACGATGTAGCTGAACTGGCCCAGGATCACCAGCGGCAGGCCGGGACGCAGGAAGTCGAGTTCGAGCCCCCAGGTGGCGTCGGCAAAGTTGGCGATGCGGCTGGCGAAAGCGAGGATGGAGATGCCCAGGATCACGCCCGGAATCACCAGCGGCACCATGGACAGCAGCGCCACCGCGCTCTTGCCCGGGAACTCGAAGCGTTCCAGCAGGAAGGCGTTGCAGGTGCCGACCACCACCGACAGGACCGTCACCCAGAGCGCCACCCAGGCGCTCACGCCGATGGCCTTGAGCAGCTCGGCGTCGTGCAGCAGGCCGGTGCGGCTGTCGCTGTCGGCGAAGAACCAGTCGAGCGTGAAACCCATCCAGGGCGGCGTCGGGTAGTCGGCGTTGTTGAACGCGAACACCGCCACCACCACCAGCGGCACGAACAGGAAGACAAAAAACACGCCGACGAAAGCGGCGAGGCCGTAGCGCTGTGAAGCAGGTCTTGGAAGGCTGGGAATCATGTCAGCTCGCCTTCATGACCGCGCCGAAACGCTGCCCCGTCAGTTTGAGTCCTGCCCACACCAGCAGGCTGGAGAGGAACAGCAACAGGAAGCCGAAGGCCGCGCCCTGGTTCCAGTTGAAGCGGGTGATGAACTGGGTGTAGATCTGCTCGGTGAACCAGAGCGAGTCCTTGCCGCCCAGCAGCGTGGGCGTGAGGTAGTTGCCCAGGCAGAGCATGAAGACCACGATGGAGCCGGCGGCGATGCCCGGGGCGGCGTGCGGGATGACGATGCGGCGCACGATGTTGGCGATGCTGCCGCCGAGGTCGTAGGCCGCCTCGATCAGGCTGTCGTCCAGGCTCTCCAGACTGTTGACCAGCGGGATCACCATGAACAGCAGCGAGGCGTAGACCAGGCCCACCAGGATGGTGGCGTCGTGGTACAGCAGCTCGACCGGCTGGTTCGCAAGGCCGGTCGCCTGCAGCAGGCCCGAGACCACGCCGGTCTCGCGCAGCAGGATCAGCCAGCCCAGGGTGCGCACCATCTCGCTGACCCAGAAGGGCAGCAGGCACAACACCAGCATCACCATCTTCAGCCGCCCCTTGGCGACCTTGGCGATGTACCAGGCGGCGGGAAAGGCGAGCAATAGCGTGAACAGCGTCGCCAGCACCGACATCACGGCCGTGCGCACGAAGGTGTTCCAGTACAGCGGCTCGTCGACGAAGGTGCGGTACTGGTCCAGGCTGGCCGCGTACTGGCCCGGCCCCACGCGGGCCTGCAGCGACAGCAGGGCCGGCTCGACGTGCGGCAGCACCACCAGCCCGCCCAGCCACAGCAGCGCTGGCGCGAGCAGGAAAAGCAGCATCCAGCGGCGGTGGGTCGCGACGTCCATGCCGCTCAGGCCGCGAAGCACCAGGCCTGCGCTGGCTGGTACGAGAAATGAACCGTCTCGCCGGCCCGCAGGTCGGCCAGGCGGCCGGTCAGCGGCAGCGCGATCTGCAGCGGCGCGCCGGTGCGCGCTTCCTGCACCTGCACGGTGGAGTTGCCACCGTCGAACAGCACCGCCTGCACGGTCGCGCCCCAGGCGGGTTCGCCCGCCGGCAGCTCGCGCGGGTTGCGCCCGATCTCGATAGCCTCGGGCCGGATGAACAGGCTGGCCGTCTGGCCCTGGTCCACCGCGCCGACGCGCTGCGCCCACAGGCCCAGGCCCGCGCCGGTGCGCAGCAGCACCTGGTCGCCGTTGCGGGTCTCGATCTGGCCTTCGATGCGGTTGTTGTGGCCGACAAAACCGGCGACGAACGCGGTCTGCGGCTGGTAATACAGGTCTTGCGGCGAACCGAGCTGCTCGAAGCGCCCGTGGTTCATCACCGCGACCTGGTCGGACATGACCAGCGCTTCGCTCTGGTCGTGCGTGATGTAGACGAAGGTGGTGCCCACCTCGGCCTGCAGCTGTTTCAACTCGACTTTCATGTGCTCGCGCAGCTTCAGGTCGAGTGCGCCCAGCGGCTCGTCCAGCAGCAGCAGCGCCGGCTCCAGCACCAGCGAGCGCGCGATCGCCACGCGCTGCTTCTGCCCGCCCGAGAGCTGGTCGATGCGCTTGCCCTCGCTGCCCGGCAGGCCGACGCGCCGCAGCATGTCGGTGACCTTGGCCTTCGCCGTCGAACCCTTCACACCCCGCCGCTCCAGTCCGTAGGCGATGTTCTCGCCCACGGTCATCATCGGGAACAGCGCCAGATGCTGGAACACCATGTTCACCGGCCGCCGGTTGGGCGGCACACCATTCATGGACTGGCCCTTGATCACGATGTCGCCGGCATCGGGCGCGATGAAGCCCGCGATCATGCGCAGCAGTGTGGTCTTGCCACAGCCCGAAGGCCCGAGGATGGAGAAGAAGGAACCAGAACGGACGCCGAAGCTCAGATCGTCGACCGCCGCAAACGCGCCATAGCGCTTGCGGACGGTCTGGATCTGCAGGTCGTAGGCGCCCGCGCGGTCCGCTGCGCTGGCAGCGGTCACGGCGGGGGCGATGGTCATCGGCTTACTTGGCGGCCTTGATGCGGTCGAGCACGCGGCCTTCGATGTCCTCGATGCCGGCGGGCACGGCCGGGTACCACTTGATGTTCTTCAGCGCGGCCTCGGGGAAGCTGTCGGCGAACTGCTTCTTGAGCACCGGGTCCATGCCGGCATCACCACCCTTGGCGGCGGTGAAGTTGCCGGCCGACGTGGCGACCTTGGCGGCGATTTCGGGGCGCATGTTGAAGTTGATCCAGGCGTAGGCGGCCTCGTCGTTCTTGCCCTTGGCCGGCAGGGCGAAGGTGTCGACCCAGCCCAGCGCGCCGGACTTGGGCGCGACGAACTTGATGTCCGGGTTGGTCTTGTTCAGGCCCCAGCCGCCGGTGTCCCACATCATGGCCGTGGTCAGCTCGCCCGAGCGCATGCCGGCCAGCAGCTGGTCCTTGCCGTCCCAGTAGAACTTCACGTTCTTCTTGCACTCGGTCAGTGCCTTGCCCACGTCGTCCATCAGCGCGCCGTAGGCCTTGGCGTCGCTGTACAGCGCGAACGGGTTCTTGCCCATGGAGAAGGCAAAGGCGATCAGGGTCGGGCGCTTCAGGCGCATGCTGACCTTGCCGGCGTTCTCGGCCGCACACAGGTCGGTGTAGTCGGCTGCCTTGGAGGTCTTGGTGTTCACCACCAGACCGTCGGTGCCCCAGATGTGCGGCACGGCGTAGACCTTGCCGCCCACGGTGGTGTTCAGGCGGGTGGCTTCGAGCATCGAGGGAATGAACTGCTCGGACTTGATCTTGGACAGGTCCATCGGCTTGTAGATGCCGAACTCGGCCTGCGGGCCGGCGATGCGGTCCTGGCTGGGCTGGGCCAGGTCGAAGCCGGCACCGGCGGTGGCGCGCAGCTTGGAAATCATTTCCTCGTTGTTCGAGAGCGTCACCTCGACCTTGATGCCGGTCTCCTTGGTGAACTGTTCCATCACGTCCTTGGGCACGTAGTCGGCCCAGGTGATCAGGCGGAGGGTCTTGTCCTGGGCATGGGCGGCGCCAACGGTCAGCAGCAGCGCGGCCAGGGCCACGCGGGAGATCTTGTTCTTCATGGGTGTGCTTTCAGTGTGGATGACGAAAACATGAACCGCGGCCGCGGGATTGCGGCCGACGTGGCGGAAACAGCGCAACGCAGAATCCGGCAAAGCCCAGCGTATGTCAAGCACGTGAAAGTCCCGTGACAGCGCGCCACGGCGTGCGTGGATTCAGTCCGGCCCGTGCAGCGACCGCACCCCCAGGTGGTGCATCAGTTCGCGTAGGATCAGCAGCACCGCGTCCCCTGCGGCATCGTCGAAACCCGTGCCACGCGCCGAGGGCGCCCCCACCGCGCGCGCGGCCAGCCACTGGTACTCGCGCTCGATGCCGTCCAGCCCAATGGACCCCTGCGCCAGCGCGGCAATGGCACCGCCGCGTTGCAGCGGCGCCAAACTGCGCCCGCTCAGCACCATGTGCGCGCCGCGCGGCACCTGGGCCGCGATGCGCTCGATCGCGTCCTCCACGGTCTGGATGGCGTTCTCCACCGCCAGCGCCGAGGGCCCGTTCCCCGACAACGGCCACAGCGAGGCCGTGCCCACGGGCAGGGTCCAGGTGGTGCCGGCGGCGGCGGTGATCATGGTCTCGTGCGCCCCGATGTCCAGCGCGAGCCGCGGACTGGTGTCGGCAGTGTTCACGGCGCGGCCTCGTCCAGCGCACGGGCCAGCAGCGCCAGGGCGCGCGGGTCGATGCCGTGTGCGAGCCCGGGCAGCAGGTCGGCCCGGGCATCGGCGCCCAGAGCCTGCAGCTGCTGCGCGCCCTGCGAACTGAACGCCGCCGGGATCACCGGGTCCTGTGTGCCGTGGATGAAACGGAAAGCCACGCCCGCCGGTGCGGTCTGCGGCGGCACTGCGAAGCGCCCCGACATCGCCACCACCCGCGCGGCCAGCGGCTCGCCCGCCTGCGTCGATTCGAGCGACATGATCGCGCCCTGCGAGAAGCCGGCGAGCACGGTCTGCGCGGCGCCCAGCCCGGTGTGCGCCTGCCAGCGCCGCACGGTCTCGGCAAAGCGCGGCATGACCGCCGAGATGCGCTCGGCGCGGTTGGCCTCCGTCACGACCTGCACCGAAAACCACTGCCAGCCGGCGCCGAAGCCGGACTCGAACGGCGAGCGCACCGCGACCACCCAGCGGTCGTCGCGCGCCAGCGCGGGGCCCAGGGGCTCGAAGCCCTCGGGGCTCGCACCCACGCCGTGGAACAGCAGCACCAGCTGGCGCGCGGGCGCCGTGGGGCGGTGCAGGACAAGGTCGCCCGTGGGCGCTTCGGTGCGGGTGTTCATGTGGGTCTCCCTGCTCACGCCGCCACCGCGTCGGGTGTGTCGACTGGGATGTCGCCAAACTGGAAGGCGTCCATCGACAGCACACCGTGCGTGATGCCGCCTTCGATGCGCGTGGCCGGCACCTCGGCGCCCGCCGCACCGGCGGCCACCATCAGCGGCCACAGGTGTTCGGCCGTCGGGTGGGCGCGCTGGGCGTGCGGCGCGATGGCCATGGTCTGCTGCAGGCGCGCGTGGTCGCGGCCGGTCACCACGCCATTGATCCAGTGCGCGAACTCGAGCGCGTAGGTCTCGGCGTTTGCATCGGGCGCGTCGAAGCGCACCTCGTAGAGGTTGTGCGTCAGGCTGCCGGAGCCGATCACCAGCACGCCTTCCTCGGCCAGCGGCGCCAGCGCCTGGCCGTAGGCGTAGGCGCGCTCGCCGTCCAGCCGCGCGGGCAGCGAGGCCTGGAACACCGGCACGTCGGCATCGGGCAGCAGGTGCATCAGCGGCACCCAGGCGCCGTGGTCCAGGCCCCATTGCGTGTCGGCCTCGGCCGCATAACCGGCGGCGCGCAGCAGCTCGATGGCGCGCTGCGCCACGTCGGGTGCGCCGGGCGCGGGGTAGTTCAGCTGGTAGAGCGCGGGCGGGAAGCCGCCGAAGTCGTGGATGGTCTGCGGCCGCGGCGTGGTGGCCACGCGCGGCTCGCGCGTCATCCAGTGCGGCGAGACGATGAGGATGGCCCTGGGCCGCGGCAGGGTCTGGCCCAGCGCGGTCAGCGCCGGACCGGCCTGGCCCGGTTCGATGGCGAAGGTGGGCGAACCGTGGGAGATGAAGAGCGTGGGCAGGCGGGTGGACATGGTGGATTCCTGGTGGGCGGCGCCGGTGCGCCGGCATGGGATCACTGTAGGTCTGCGAATGGCCGCCATCGTTCGATGCCCTCGCCGGTCACGTTTCAATTTTTTGAAGCCGGGGTCCGCGCCAACACCGGCTGGGATAATCCACCCCATGGCGAACAAGCAACGTGTGGTGGTCGGGTTGAGCGGGGGCGTGGACTCCGCGGTGAGCGCGCACCTGCTCAAGGAGCAGGGTTACGAAGTCATCGGCATCTTCATGAAGAACTGGGAGGACGACGACAACAGCGAATACTGTTCGTCCAACATCGACTTCGTGGACGCGGCCTCGGTGGCCGACGTGCTGGGCATCGAGATCGAACACGTCAACTTCGCGGCCGAGTACAAGGACCGCGTGTTCGCCGAGTTCCTGCGCGAGTACCAGGCCGGGCGCACACCCAACCCCGACATCCTCTGCAATGCCGAGATCAAGTTCAAGGCCTTCCTGGACCACGCCATGCGCCTGGGCGCCGAGAAGATCGCCACCGGCCACTACGCCAGCGTGCGCCTCAACGAATCGACGGGAAAGCACGAACTGCTCAAGGGCCTGGACCCGCTGAAGGACCAGAGCTATTTCCTGCACCGGTTGAACCAGGCGCAACTCTCCAAGACCCTGTTCCCGGTGGGCGAGCTGCCCAAGACCGAGGTGCGCCGCATCGCGGCCGAGATCGGCCTGCCCAATGCGAAGAAGAAGGACAGCACCGGCATCTGCTTCATCGGAGAGCGGCCGTTCCGCGACTTCCTCAACCGCTACATCGCCAAGGAGCCAGGCCCCATCAAGGACCCGAGCGGCCGCACCATCGGCCAGCATGTGGGCCTGAGTTTCTACACGCTGGGCCAGCGCCAGGGCCTGGGCATCGGCGGCATCCGCGAGAAGGGTGCGCAGAAAGGCGGCAACGAGCACGAGCCCTGGTTTGTCGCGCGCAAGGACGTGGCAAAGAACATCCTCTGGGTGGTGCAGGGCCACGACCACCCCTGGCTGCTGGCGCCCAGCCTGCGCGCCGAGGATGTGAGCTGGGTGGCGGGCGAGGCGCCCATCACCACGCAGATCGCCGCCAAGACGCGCTACCGCCAGAGCGACGCGCCCTGCTCGCTGGCCGTGGACGACACCGGCTTCACGCTGCGCTTTGCCGACCCGCAGTGGGCGGTGACGCCGGGCCAGAGCGCCGTGCTGTACGACGGCGAGGTCTGCCTGGGCGGTGGCGTGATCCACACTGAGGCCGCGAACGCCCCCTGAGCGCGGCGGCCCGCGGCGTCGTCAGTCCGCCGTGATCTTGCGGGCCTGGATGGTCGCGGCCCACTGGGCGGATTCCTTCTTCATGAAGGCCGCGAAGTCGGCGCGCGTGGTGGGCTGGGGCGTCAGCCCGTGGTGCATCAGGGCCTCTTTCACGCCCGGGTCGTTCAGCACCTTCACGATCTCCTGGTTCCAGCGGTCCAGCAGCGGCACCGGGGTTTTGCCCGGGGCCACGAAGGCGTACCAGTTCAGCGCCTCGAAACCCGGGTAGCCGGCCTCGGCCACGGTGGGGATGTTGGGCAGGTAGGCCGGTCGCGTGGGGCCGGTGGTGGCCAGCGGCACCAGCTTGCCGCTCTCGATGTGCGGCATGGCCGTGGGCGGCGCCGAGAAGTAGGCGGCGATGCGGCCACCCAGCAGGTCCTGCAGCGCGGGCGCGCCGCCCTTGTAGGGCACGTGGACCATGTCGATGGCGGCGCGCTGGTTGAACAGCTCACCCGCCAGGTGCGAGGCCGAACCGGGGCCGGTGGAGGCGTAGTCCACGCTGCCGGGTTTCTTCTTTTCCAGCTGCACGAACTCGGCCAGCGTCTTCACGCCCACGCCCTTGTGCACCACGAGCACGTTGGGGAAGTTGACGCCGCCCGAGATGGGCGCCAGATCGGTGAAGGGGTCGTAGGCCAGCTTCATCAGGTGCGGAGCGATGGTCAGCGGCCCGACCGAGCCGAACAGCAGCACCGAGCCGTCGGGTGCGGCCTTGGCGACGTACTGGTGCGCGATGTTGCCGCCCGCACCGCCCTTGTTCTCCACGATCACCGACTGGCCGATGTTCTCGCCCAACTTCTTGGCGATCAGGCGCGCTGCCGAGTCGGCGGCGCCGCCGGCCGCGAAGCCGACCACCAGGGTGACGGGCTTGGACGGCGGGAAGTCCTGGGCCTGGGCCAGGCCGCCCAGCAGCAGGCCGGACAGGGTGAGCGCGGTGGTGCGCAGGAAGGCTCGTTTGTGCATGGCAAGGTCTCCTCGGTGAGGTTCGTGGGTGGAAGGGATGGGGTGGCCGCTGCGGACCCGCCGCAGCGAGGGAACGCGGCGCCGGTTCAGTCAGCGCCGAGACCGATGGGGCTGGGCAGGCGCTTTTCCACCGCGTGGCGCAGCAGCGCGGCGGTGCGGAAGATGCCGTGGCCGAACTTGCCGTAGGGCATGGTGGCGAACAGGGCCATCACCGCGCCCAGGTGCAGGCACAGCGTCAGCGCCAGGGCGGGGGTGCCGCGCGCGGCCCACAGGGCCAGGCCGCTGGTGGCGGTGAGGAACAGCAGGGCGATGAAGCCGCGGTCCATGGGCTTCTGCGCAGCATCGCCGTGCAGTGGGTGGCGGCGCAGGTTCAGCCGCCACAGGCCCGCCGTGCCGATGGCCAGGCTCAGGCCGCCCACGGCGCCCAGCAGCTTGGGCAGGCTGGGCAGGTCGTAGGGCGCGGGCAGGTCCAGCAGGTAGTGGTAGAGCGTGCCCACGCTGGTGGCGGCGAAGCACAGCAGGAAGCCGTAGAAGGTGAGGTGGTGGTAGCGGCGGCGCGCCAGCGTGTGGGCGTCGTCCTCGTTGTGGCAGCCGTCGCCGTGGCCGCCGTCCAGGTACTTCAGGCGCAGCACGGCACCGGTCGCCTCGGCCGTGGCGGGGGCCGACAGCGGCGCACCGCTGGTGGCGGGCGTGACCTCGCGCCAGAAGCGGCGCACGCCCAGGCCCAGCGCCAGCGTGGCGAACAGAAACACCGGCGCGAACAGGCCCACCAGCAGGTTGTGCGGGAACAGGCCATAGAAGTCGCTGCCCGGCGCGCTCCACAGCGCACCCAGGCCCTGCCCCTGCAGCACCACGGCCAGCACCAGGAACAGCGCCAGCCCGGCGGCCAGCGCCAGTGACAGCGTGAGGCCCTGGCGCTGGTAGAGCCGGCCCAGCGCCGGTGGCCAGGCGTAGTCCACATAGGTCTGGCCGCGCACCTGCGCCATGGCCTGCGGCACGTTCACCGCGAACTCGTGCGGCGGCGCGTACTGGCAGGCGTGCAGGCAGGCGCCGCAGTTGTGACAGAGGTTGGCCAGGAAGTGGATGTCGGCCTTGCCGAATTCGAGCCGGCGCGTCATGGCCGGGAACACGGCGCAGAAGCCTTCGCAGTAGCGGCAGGCGTTGCAGATCTGCAGCTGGCGCGCGACCTCGGTTTCGGGCGCGGACAGCACGACCTCGCCCCGGGCCAGGGCGCTCGCGTCGCGGGCCAGGGCTTCAAGCGTGTGCATGGCGCGCTCCCTTCAACACAGCCTGCGCGGCCTGGGTGCCGGCGATGCGGCCGAAGGCGGTGCCGATGCTCATGCCCACGCCCGCGGTGTAGCCCTGCCCCAGCACGTTGCCGGCCATCATTTCGCCAGCCACGAACAGGTTGGGGCTGGCACGGCCGCCGAAGTGCACCGCCGCGGTGGCGTCGGTCTTGAGGCCCAGGTAGGTGAAGGTGACGCCGGGCTTGAGCATGTAGCCGTAGAAGGGCGCGGTGTCGATGGGCCGGGCCCAGTGCGTCTTGGCGGGCGCCACGCCCTCGGTGTGGCAGTCGTCCAGCGCGGTGTGGTCGAAACTGCCGACGCGGCAGGCGGCGTTGTAGTCGTTCAGGGTCTGCATGAAGGTGGTTTCGTCGAGGCCGAGCTTGCGCGCCAGCTCGGGCAGGGTGTCGGCCTGCACGCCGTCGAACACCGGCGGCATGAAGCGGCCGATGGCCTTGGCGTCGATGATGGAAAAACCCACCTGGCCGGGCTGCTGCGCCACCAGGCGGCCCCAGATGGCGTAGCGCTTGGGCCAGAAGTCCTCGCCCTCGTCGTAGAAGCGGCGCGCCTCGCGGTTCACCACCACGCCCAGCGACACGCAGTCGATGCGGGTGCAGATGCCGCCGTCGTACAGCGGCGCCCGCGCGTCGATGGCGACCATGTGCGCCTGCGTCGGGTCGCCGATGCCGTCGGCGCCGTGGTCGTCGAGCAGGTGGCGCAGCAACACACCCTGGTTGAAGCGCGTGCCGCGGATCAGGAAGTTGTCCGACGGCCACTCGCCGCGGGCGTTCTGGCCCCAGGCCTCGCGCAGCCAGTCGCGGTTCGACTCGAAGCCGCCGGCCGCCAGCACGCAGCTGCGCGCGGTGATGCGCTCGCCCTTGACCCAGGCGGCCACGAAGCGGTCGCCGTCCATCTCGATGCGGTCCACCGGTGCCTCGTAGCGCACCTGCACGCCCAGGCGCTCGGCGCTGCGGAAGTAGGCGTTGACCAGGGCCTTGCCACCCCCCATGAAGAAGGCGTTGGTGCGCGCGGTGTGCAGCGCGCCCGAGAGCGAGGGCTGGAAGCGCACGCCGTGGCGCACCATCCAGGGCCTGCAGGTGGCCGAGGCGCGGATCACCAGCCGGGCCAGGGCCTCGCTGGTCTTGCCGCCGGTGACCTTGAGCAGGTCCTGCCAGAACTCCTCTTCGGGGTAGGCGTCGACCAGCACGTCCTGCGGCGCGTCGTGCATGCAGCGCAGGTTGCGGGTGTGGGCGGAATTGCCGCCGCGCCATTCGCGCGGCGCGGCTTCGAGCAGCAGCACGCTGGCGCCGGCTTCGCGCGCCATCAGGGCGGCGCACAGGGCGGCGTTGCCGCCACCGATCACCAGGACATCGGGGTCCGTTGACATGGGTCTCCTTCGTGTTCGCTCGTGGGGCGCCGGAATGCATCCGGCGCAGGAGGGAATGTAGGAAGACAGCCGCCCGCTGTGCAGCGGGCCCGCGTCATGGGGGTATCACGGGATGTGATGGGTGTCTGGCAATGCCGCCAAGGCCGTGGCGCCGGACCAGCGGCCTTCTCCCAGCAGCGTGCGCACGCAGTCCTTGAGCACCACGCGCGCGGCCAGCGCGGCCGGTGACAGCTCGTCGTCCGACAGGCTGCACAGCAGGTTCACACGGCGCGCCGGGGCGTCGGTGATGCGCGCGCACTGGAAGCGCTGCGCCGCGTCCGGGTAGCGGCCCAGTGCCGCCCAGGGCTGCAGCGTGGCACCCAGGCCGGCGTCCACCGCGGCCATCACCATGGCCAGCGAATCCACCTCCAGCACCACGCGCGGCGAAATGCCCGCGCCCGCAAAGGCCGTGTCCAGTGTGCTGCGCAGACCGTGCGGCCCGGTGGGCAGGATCAGCGGCACCTCGGCCAGGTCGGCGATGGCGATCTCGGCCGGCAGGTGCGGCGTGCCCGCGCGCTGCACCAGGAACAGGTCTTCCTCCAGCAGCGGCATCACGCTCCAGCCGCGCCCGCCCCCGTCCTGCCGCGTCTGGTGCAGCCGGGTATCGAACAGCACGGCCAGATCGAGCTGGCGCGCATTCAGCATGGCCGTGAGGTGGCCCGACATGCTCTCCACCATGTGCAGGCGCACGTCGGGGTAGCGCTCGCGCATGGCCTGCACGAGCGGCAGGCCCAGCACCGCCGAGGTGGTGGGCGCCAGCCCCACCGAGACCGAGCCCGAGAGCCGTGCCTGCTGCGCGGCCCGCGTGGCCTGCTCGGCGTGGCGCAGGGTCAGCTGCGCCTCGCGGAAGAAAGCCACGCCCGCCTCGGTGGGCGCCACACCGCGCGGCGTGCGGTTGAGCAGACGGGTGGAAAGCTCGCTCTCCAGCCGCGTGATCTGCTGGCTCAGGGCCGACTGCACCACGTCCAGTTCGATCGCGGCGCGGCTCATCGAGCCCAGCTCGACGATGCGCACGAAGTAGCGCAGCTGACGCAGTTCCATGGGGTGGCCTGTGGTGGTGGTCCGCCCGCCGGGGCGGCGCGGGGTTCGGGGTGGCCGCCAGTTTATCGGTCGTCCCTGAAAATGGCGTCTCCACCACCCGTCCCGCCCACCCGCATGCGCCTGCCCCTGACCGACTGGTTCCCCATCCTCCGCTGGGGCCGGACCTACGACCGCCCGCTGCTGGCCGCCGACCTGACGGCCTCAGCCGTCGTCACGCTGCTGCTGATCCCGCAGAGCCTGGCCTACGCCATGCTGGCCGGCATGCCGCCGGTCACCGGGCTGTACGCCAGCATCGTGCCCATGGTCGTCTACGCGCTCATGGGCAGCAGCACGGTGCTCGGCCCCGGCCCCTCGGCGCTGCGCTCGATCATGTCGTTCGCGACGGTGGGCACGGTGGTGAGCGCCGGCGGGGCCGACTTCATCGCCGCGAGCGCGGTGCTGGCGGTGATGGTGGGCGTGGCGCTGCTGGTGATGGGCGCGCTGCGCATGGGCTTCATGGCCAGCTTCCTGAGCCAGCCGGTGCTCTCGGGCTTCATCACCGCCTCGGGCCTGCTGATCGGCATGAGTCAGATCAAGCACGTGCTGGGCATGCCCCTGAGCGGCGACGATGTGCCCAGCTTTGCCCGCAGCCTGGCCGCCCATTTCGGCGAGGTCCATGGCCTCACCCTGGCCGTGGGCCTGGGCGCGCTGGCGGCGCTGTGGGCGGCCCGGCGCTGGCTCAAGCCGCTGCTGCGCGGCGTCGGCGTGCCGGCGGTGGCGGCGGACCTGGCGGGCAAGGCCTCGCCGCTGCTGGTGATCCTGCTGTCCATCGCGCTGACCACCGCCCTGGGCTGGCCGCAGCAGGGGCTGGCGGTGGTGGGCGACATTCCGCAGGGCCTGCCCAGCCTGGTGCTGGCGCCACTGCTGGAGCTGCCGTCCGCCACCGTGCGGGCGCTGATGGTGCCGGCCCTGCTGATCGCGGTGATGACCTTCATCGAACAGATCTCCATCGCCCAGGGCATGGCCGCCAGACGGCGCGAGCGCATCGACGTGAACGCCGAGATGCGGGCCATGGGTGGCGCCAACCTGGCGGCCGGCCTGACCGGTGCCTTCGCGGTCGGTGCGAGCTTCTCGCGCACCTCGGTGGTGGCCGAGAGCGGTGGCCGCACCCCCGCGGCCGGCATCATCACCGCGGTGCTGCTGGCCTTCACGGCCCTGTTCCTCACGCCCTGGCTGCACGACCTGCCCATGGCCGTACTGGCCGCGACCATCCTGATCTCGCTGGGCTCGCTGATCGACTTCCGCAGCTTCCCGCTGAACTGGCGCTACGCGCGCGCCGACTTCGCGGCCCAGGCCCTGACCTTCTCCGTCACGCTGCTGGTCGACCTGGTCACCGGCCTGACCGTCGGCGTGATCGCCTCGCTGGCGCTGCACATCTGGCGCAGCAGCCGCCCGCACATCGCCGTGGTGGGCAACGTGCCCGGCACCGAGCACTACCGCAATGTGCTGCGCCACCAGGTGGTGACGCGCCCGCACATCCTGGGCCTGCGGGTGGACGAGAGCCTGTTCTTTGCCAACGCGCGCCACCTGGAAGACCGCATCACCGCCGAGCTGGCCGCCCACCCCGGCGTGCGCCACGTGGTGCTGCAGTGCACCGCGGTGAACGACATCGACGCCAGCGCGCTGGAGAGCCTGCGCAGCATCCACCGCAACCTGCAGGACGCCGGCGTGCAGCTGCACCTGAGCGAGGTGAAGGGGCCGGTGATGGACCGCCTGCACCGCAGCGACTTCCTGGAGCGGCTCTCGGGGCAGGTGTTCCTCACCCACCACCAGGCCATCAGCGCGCTGGACGAGCCGGCGCAGGACCCCGCGGCGCAGATCTGAGCCCAGGCGCCCCGGCCGGCGTCAGCGCGGCCACGCGAGCGCACCCAGGTGCGCCAGAAACCCGTCGCGGGTGAGACCGGCGAAGTGGGGGCTCCAGCGCCGCTGCTCCAGCACCGTGGTCACCGCCCGCGCCCGGCGCTCGTGGCCTGCGAACAGCAGGGTCTCGTCGGGCAGGGTGAAGATGCGCTGCTGCACGCTGTCCCACAGCGCCGCCGGCAGGGCCGGCCGGGGCTGCCACGGGCAGGCGTCGGCGGTCAGCAGGTCGCCGCAGAACACGCGGTCCTGCCAGAGGTAGCTCTGGCAGTGGGCGGTGTGTCCCGGCGTGTGCAGCACCTGCACGAAACCCGCACCCAGCGGCAACCGCCCGCCGTCGGCCACGCTGCGCACGCCCTCGCGCCGGGCACCCTGCACCAAAGGTGCCCCCAGGCACAGCAGGCGCCCGAATTCGCCGGGCGGCTGGTCGTCGTGGCCGTCGTGCTCGTGGGTGCGCAACACCCAGCGCAGGCGCAGGCCGGCCTCGTCCAGCAGGGCCATCAGCACCGGCCAGTCGCCGCTGCGCGGGTCGACCAGGGCGGCTTCGTGCGCCGCTTCGTCGGCCAGCAGGTAGCTCAGTGCGCCGCTGTGTTCGTCGTAGAGGATGCGCAAGGTCATCGGGGGTCGGGTCGTCCGGAGCACGGACCTTTCCAAGTTCCATGCCAGCCTGGCCCGGCCGGCAAAAACCTGTGGCCACAAGCACTTGCACGACACCGCGAGGGCCGCCGGCACCGCTTTGACTGCCAGATCTGGCAGACAATGTCGGACACGACCGCCCCCAGCGGGTACCCCCATGAAACCCCTGCCCGAACTCACCGCCTTCCTCGAAGGCCTGCCCGAGCCGCACATCCTGTTCGACGCGCAGTACCGCATCCTGGCGGCCAACGCCGCCTACCGGCGCCAATTCAGCCCCGAGCGCAGCGTGGTCGGCCGGCACTGCTACGAGGTCTCGCACCATTTCGCCGTGCCCTGCGACCAGGCCGGCGAGTCCTGCCCGCTGGCGCAATCCCGGATCTCGGGCCAGCGCGAACGCGTGCTGCACCTGCACCACACGCGCCGCGGCGAGGAGTATGTGAACATCGAGCTCTCGCCCCTGCCGGGCGCGGACGGGCAGCCGGCCTTCTACGTGGAGAAGATGGAGCCGCTGCGGGTGGCCCAGGGCCAGCCGGCGGCGCAGGGCCTGATCGGCCGCTCGCCCGCCTTTCAGCGCATGCTCGGCCTGGTGGCGCGGGTGGCGCCGGCACCGGCCACCGTGCTGCTGCTGGGCGAGTCGGGCACCGGCAAGGAACTGGTGGCGCGCGCCATCCACGAGGCCAGCCCGCGCGCCAGCAAGCCGCTGGTGCCGGTGGACTGCTCCAGCCTGCCCGAGACGCTGTTCGAATCCGAGCTGTTCGGTCACGAGCGCGGCGCCTTCACCGGCGCGGCCACCGCCAAGGGCGGCCTGGTCGAGGCGGCCAGCGGCGGCACGCTGTTCCTCGACGAGGTGGGCGACATCCCGCTGGCCATGCAGGTCAAGCTGCTGCGCCTGCTGGAGACCGGCATGTACCGGCGCGTGGGCAGCACCGAGCCGCGGCACGCCGACATCCGCGTGATCTCGGCCACCCACCGCGACCTCGATCGAATGATGGCCGAGGGGCGCTTCCGAGAAGACCTGTACTACCGGCTCTCGACCTTCCCGATTCCTCTGCCGCCGCTGCGCGAGCGCGCGGGCGACCTGGCCCTGCTGGCCGAGGCGCTGCTGGAGCGGGTGGCGGCCCCGCGCCGCCTGCGCCTCGCGCCCGCCGCCATGCACCTGCTGGAGGCCCAACCCTTCCCCGGCAACGTGCGCGAGCTGCGCAACCTGCTGGAGCGCACCGCCCTGCTGTGCGACGGCGAGCTGATCGAGGCGGCGCATGTCGAGGAGGCCATCGCCACCGGCCGGCGGCCGGGCCGTGCTACGACCGGGCCATCGGCACCGGCCACGGCCGGCGACACGGTGCGGGCCGCCGGCCGCGAGACGCTGCGCGCCATCGTCGCCGAGCACCGGGGCAACCGCGCCGCGCTGGCGGCCAAGCTGGGCATCAGCGAACGCTCGCTCTACCGCAAGCTCAAGTCCCTCGAATGAGCACCGGAGGCGGTCCGCCGGGACTGCCCACGCAGGGGCATCTGCGTTAGTCTCCAACCCATCCAAACAAGGGGTGGGGTGGCGGCATGGTGTTCGGGTTGCGCGGTGCGCTGGTGGGTCTGGGGCTGGCGGTGGCCGGCGGTGCGTGGGCGGTGCAGATCACCGGCCTGAGCCCGCAGGGCGAGGTGGCCAAGGTGCGGCAGGTGGTGGCGAATTTCGACGCGCCCGCGGTGGCCTTCGGCAGCCCGAACGCGGCGCCGCCGCTGCAGCTGAGCTGCAACGAGCCCCAGGCCTCGGCCGGCAGCGGCCGCTGGCTCAACGACCGCCGCTGGGTCTACGACTTCCAGCAGATGCTGCCGCCGGGCGTGAAGTGCAGCCTGCAGGTGGCGCCAGGCTTCGTGGCGCTGGATGGCAAGCCCCTGACCGGCCCGCAGCGCTTCGCTTTCGAGACCGGTGGACCGGCGCTGCGCCAGAGCGTCCCGTCCGACGGCCAGGCCATCGAAGAAGGCCAGTACTTCCTGCTGCGCTTCAACGGCGCGGTCGCGCCCGAGAGCGTGCAGGCCAACGCCTGGTGCGGCATGGACGGGCTGGGCGAGCGCATCGCGGTCAAGCTGATCACCGGCGCCGAGCGCGATCAGCTGGTGCAGGCGCGCGGCTGGAACCGCCAGGACGTGCCCGCCGACCAGGTGGTGGCCCTGGCCTGCCAGCGCCAGCTCACGCCCGCCGCCAAGGTGAAACTGGTGCTGGGCAAGGGCGTGGCGACACCGAACGGCGTGGTCACCCGGCAGGACCAGCGCCTGAACTTCACAGTGCGCGAACCCTTCAAGGTGACCTTCAGCTGCGAGCGCGAGAACGCGCAGTCGCCCTGCCTGCCGCTGCGCGGCATGTCGCTGCGCTTCAACGCCCCGGTCACCGCCCAGCAGGCGATGGAAATCCGGCTCAGGCCCGCCGCCGGCGGCGAGGCACTGACGCCCAAACTTGAAGACGGCGCGCAGGGTGAGGACGCGGTCGACGGCGTGGACTTCGCGCCCACGCTGACCGAAAAAGCCAGCTACACCGTGGAGCTGCCCAAGGGCCTGGTGGACGCCTCGGGCCGCGCGCCGGCCAACGCCGGGCAGTTCCCGCTGAAGGTGGCGACCGGCCTGATGCCGCCGCTGGTGAAGTTCGCGGCCGCGCCCTTCGGCGTGGTCGAGCGGCTGGCCGAACCCGGCGGCACCGCCCTGCTGCCCATCACCGTGCGCAACGTCGAGCCCGAGCTCAAGGCCCTGGGCCTGGCGGTGCCTGGCAGCAAGGTCAGCGACCTCAAGCTCTCCAGCGACGCCGACATCATTGCCTGGTACCAGCGCGTCGCCACGTTCCACGGGGGCACGGTCGAACGCAAGCTGGCCGCGCAGTGGGCGAAGACGCCGCTGCCCAAGGTGATCGACAAGGACAACCAGGACTGGGTCGAGTCGCGCATGCTCGGCCTGCTGCAGGGCCTGCCGGGCGTGAAGCCGCTGGACCTGCCCCAGGCGGCGGGCGACCCGCGCCCGATGGAGGTGGTGGGCATTCCGCTGCAGCCGGGCTTTCATGTGGTCGAGATTGCTTCGCCGCGGCTGGGCCGCTCGCTGCTGGACGAGCGCCACGGCGAGGGGCGCACGATGTACGTGCGCAGTTCGGCGCTGGTGACCAACCTGGGCGTGCACTTCAAGCTCGGGCGCGAGAACGCGCTGGCCTGGGTCACCACGCTGGACAAGGGCAAGCCGGTCGCGGGCGCCGCGGTGCAGGTGTCCGACTGCCGCGGCAAGCTGGTGGCCAAGGGCCAGACCGACGCGCAGGGTGTGGTGAAGCTCGACGGCCTCCCCGGCCGCGCGCCGGTGTGCCAGGACGGCGAGGCCGAAGACGGCGAGTACGGTGGCGCCTGGTTCGTCAGCGCGCGCGCGAAATCGACCGACGGCGTGTACGACCTGGCCTTCACCTGGAGCGACTGGAACCGCGGCATCGAAACCTGGCGCTTCGACCTGCCCACGGGCGACCTCGCCAGCGCCACGCAGCGCGCCCACACGGTGCTGGACCGCGCCCTGCTGCGCGCGGGCGAGACGCTGTCGATGAAGCACTTCCTGCGCACCGAGGACATGAAGGGCCTGCACGTGCCCGAGCTCAAGAGCGGTGAACTGGTCATCACCCACCAGGGCAGCGGCCAGGAGTTCCGCCAGCCCGTGGCCTGGCGCAAGACGCCCACGGGCGGCCTGAGCGCGACCAGCGAGTTCGCCATCCCGCCCTCGGCGCGGCTGGGTGTCTACACCGTGCAGCTCTCGCAGTCGCTTGGCCGCCAGGGCACCGAGATCCTGGACAGCGCGCAGTTCCGGGTCGAGGAGTTCCGGCTGCCGGTGCTGCAAGGCCAGCTCAGCGCCAACGACAAGAAGCCGCTGGTGGCGGCAACGGCCACGCCGGTCGACCTGCAGGTGAGCTACCTCTCGGGCGGCGGTGCGTCCAACCTCGCCACCCAGGTCTCGGCGCTGATGCGCCGCAAGTCCTTGTCCTTCCCCGGCTACGAAGGTTTCAGCTTCGAACCGCCGCGCACCGGCAGCCGCGCGCAGGAAGGCCGCGACGACGGCGAGGACGGCGCCGATGCCGCGCAGAAGCTGGTCGCCGACAAGCTGCCGCTGACGCTGGACAAGAACGGCCGCGGCCGCACCGAGATCCAGGATCTGCCGGCCGTCACCTCGCCGCAGCAGCTGTTGATCGAGGCCAGCTACGCCGACCCCAACGGCGAGACCCAGACCCTGCGCCATGTCACCACGCTGTGGCCCGCCGCGGTGGTCGCGGGCATCAAGACAGAAGGCTGGGTCTCGACCCGGCAGCAGGCGCGCTTCCAGGCGCTGGCGCTCACGCTGGACGGCAAGCCCGCGGCCGATGTGCCGCTGGAGGTGCGCGCCTCGGTCCGGACGACGACCACCACGCGCAAGCGCATGGTCGGCGGCTTCTACACCTACGACAACAAGACCACCTCCAAGGACCTGGGCAGCGTCTGCTCGGGCAAGAGCGACGCGCGCGGCCTGCTGCTGTGCGAGGCCGAACTCGACGACGCGGGCGAGGTCGAGCTGACCGTGGTGGCCAAGGACCGCGAGGGCCACGCGCACCAGAGCGCAGCCTCGGTCTACGTCACGCGCCAAGGCGAGCTGTGGTTCGGCGGCGAGGACCACGACCGCATGGACGTGGTGCCCGAGAAGAAGCGCTACGAGCCGGGCGAGACCGCGCGGCTGCAGGTGCGCATGCCGTTCCGCTTCGCGACCGCCCTGGTCAGCATCGAGCGCGAGGGCATCATCGACACGAAGGTGGTGCAGCTCAACGGCGAAGACCCGACCATCGACCTCAAGGTCGAGCCCGGCTGGGGACCGAACGTCTACGTGAGCGTGATGGCGCTGCGCGGCCGGCTGCGCGAGGTGCCCTGGTACAGCTTCTTCACCTGGGGCTACCAGGCGCCGCGCGAGTGGTGGACCGCCTTCTGGTACGAGGGCAAGGAATACGTCGCGCCGACCGCGCTGGTCGACCTGAGCAAGCCGGCCTACCGGCTGGGCGTGGCCGAACTGAAGGTGGGCATTGCGGCGCACGAGATCCAGGTCAGCGTCTCCACCGACCGCGAGGCCTACCCGGTGCGCGGCACCGCACAGGTCACCATCCAGGCCAAGCTGCCCAACGGCCAGCCCGCGGCCAACGCCGAGGTGGCGCTGGCGGTGGTCGACCAGGCCCTGCTGGAGCTGGGACCGAACGACAGCTGGGACCTGCTGGCCGGCCTGTGGCAGCGGCGGAACTGGGCCGTCGAGACATCGACCGCGCAGATGGAAATCATCGGCCGGCGCCACTACGGCCGCAAGGCGATCTCGGCCGGCGGCGGCGGCGGCCACAGCCCCACGCGCGAGCTGTTCGACACCCTGTTGCTGTGGCAGCCCTCGGTGGTGCTCGATGCCCAGGGCCGCGCCACGGTGAAGGTGCCGCTGAACGACTCGATCAGCAGCTTCCAGGTGGTGGCCATCGCCGATTCGGGCCCGGGCCTGTTCGGCACCGGCCAGGCCAAGTTCCGCGCCACCCAGGACCTGCAGATCATCAGCGGCCTGCCGCCGCTGGTGCGCGAGGGCGACCGTTTCATGGCGCAGTTCAGCCTGCGCAACACCACGGCGCAGCCGATGAAGGTCAATGTCTCGGCGCGCGCCACGCTGGTCGAGACGCCCGCGCAGACGGTCGAGATCCCGGCCGGTGAAACCCGCGAGGTGGCCTGGGACGTGACGGCCCCGGTGCCGCTGGGACTAGGCCGCTTCGAGGCGCTGCTGTGGGAAGTCTCGGCTCAGGACCAGAACGGCAAGGCGCGCGACGCCGCCAAGTTCAGCCAGCGCGTGCTGCCCGCCGTGCCGCTGACGGTGCGGCAGGCCACGCTGGCACAGCTCGACGGCCCGCTGTCGGTGCCTGTGGCCACCCCGGCGGACGCACTGACCGACGCCCAGGGCGCGCTGCGCGGTGGCATCCGCATGAGCCTGCAGCCGACGCTGGCCGAGGGCCTGCCGGCGGTGCGCGAGTGGTTCGTGAACTACCCGTTTGCCTGCCTGGAACAGAAGACCTCCAAATCCATCGGCCTGCGCGACGCCAAGCTCTGGCAGACCGTGCTGGCGCAGCTGCCGACCTACCTGGACAGCGATGGCCTGGCGAACTACTTCCCGCCGCGCGATGGCGACCGTCCCTCCGGCAGCGACACCCTGACCGCCTACCTGCTGTCGGCCACGCACGAGGCGGCGTCGCTCGACCCGGCCTGGACCCTGCCCGACACAGCGCGCGCGGCCATGCTGCGCGGGCTGGAGAACTTCGTCACCGGCAAGATCGAACGCGGCTTCTGGAGCCCGCGCCAGGACCTGAACCTGCGCAAGCTCGCCGCGGTGGAAGCGCTCTCGCGCCACGGCCGGGCCAGCACGCGTCTGCTGCAGAGCGTGGAGATCGCGCCCAACCAGTGGCCCACGCACGCGGTGATCGACTGGATCAACGTGCTGCGCCGCGTGAGCGACATCCCCAAACGCGACGAAAAGCTGGCCGAGGCGAACAACATCCTGCGCGCGCGGCTGTCGTACCAGGGCACCAAGCTGGTCTTCAGCACCGAGGCCGACGACCAGTGGTGGTGGCTGATGCACAACGGCGACACCAATACCGCGCGCCTGCTGCTGGCGGTGATGGACGACCCGGCCTGGAAGGACGACATGGGCCGCATCGCCAGCGGCTTCATCGGCCGCCAGCAGCGCGGCGCCTGGCAGACCACCACCGCCAACCTCTGGGGCGGGCTGGCGCTGCAGAAGTTCTTGGCCCGTTTCGAGTCCGTGCCGGTGACCGGCAGCACCCGCGCCACGCTGGGCGCCGCCAGCGCCGCGGTCGACTGGAGCAAGGTCTCGCGCGCCGATCCCAAGGCGCCGGTGGCCGCGGGCTTCGCCACCGTCGGCACCACCAAGGCCGACCCCAACGCGCCCACCGGCCCGTGGCGCAACAACGCCGCCACCCTCGCCTGGCCCAAGGACGGCGCCGCGTCGCTGGTGGTGCAGCACCAGGGCAGCGGCAAGCCCTGGGTCACGCTGCAGGCGCTGGCGGCCACGCCGCTGAAGGCGCCGGTCTCGGCCGGCTACACGGTGACCAAGACCATCACCCCGGTCGAGCAGGCCGTGGCCGGCCGCTACAGCCGGGGCGACGTGCTGCGCGTCACGATCGAAGTCAACGCCAGCACCGACATGACCTGGGTCGTGCTCAGCGACCCGATCCCGGGCGGCGCCACCCTGCTGGGCAGCGGCCTGGGCCGCGACTCAGCCATCGCGACCGCGGGCGAGAAGCGCTCGGGCAGCGGCTGGCCGGTGTTCGAGGAGCGCAGCTTCGAGGCCTTCCGCAGCTACTACGACCACCTGCCGGCCGGGCGCTTCAAGACCGAGTACACGGTGCGGCTCAACAACGTGGGCACGTTCGCGCTGCCACCGACGCGCATCGAGGCGATGTACGCGCCCGAGGTGTTCGGCGAGCTGCCCAACGCCCCGATGCAGGTGGAGGCGAAGTGAGACACCGGGCGCTGCCGGGCTGGGTGCTGGTGGCGGCGCTGGCCGGCGGCGGCGCACTACCCGCCTGGGCCCTGCCCAGCTTCGCCGAGGTGAAGGCGGCGCACCCAACCTCCGAGACCCGGTTCCTCGACCGCCACGGCGAGCTGCTGCAACGCCAGCGCACCGACCCCACGGTGCGCCAGGGCGCCTGGGTCGCGCTGCCCGAGGTCTCGCCCGCGCTGCGCGGCGCCCTGGTCTACAGCGAGGACCGGCGCTTCTACGAACACAGCGGGGTCGACTGGCAGGCCGTCGCGGCCGCCGCCTGGGGCAACCTGTGGAACACGCGCACGCGCGGCGCCTCCACCCTCACCATGCAGCTGGCCGGCCTGCTGGACAGCGACCTCCAGGCCGGCGCCAACGGCCGCCGCTGGACGCAGAAGGCCGGCCAGGCGGTCTGGGCGCAGTGGCTGGAGACGCGATGGCGCAAGGACCAGATCCTGGAGGCCTACCTCAACCGCGTGCCCTTCCGCGGCGAGATCGTGGGCGTCGACGCGCTCGCGCGCAGCCTGTTCGCCAAGGCGCCGCACGGGCTGAACGCGGACGAGGCCGCGATCACCGCCGCCCTGGTGCGCGCTCCCAACGCCGCGCCCGAGCGAGTGGCCGCGCGCGCCTGCGAGGTGCAGCAGGCCATGGCGCGGGCCCAGGGCGCGAAGGCCGACTGCCTGTCGGTGCGGCTGCTGGCCGGCAGCGTGCTGCGCGACCGCCGCTGGGCCGCCAGCGAGGGCGACGCCCCGCACGCGGCGCGGCGTGCGCTGGACGAGTGGCGCCAGCAGGCCGGCACGCGCGCGGTGCCGGCGCAGGTCCGCACCACGCTCTGGGCGCCACTGCAGCGCGAGGCGCAGACCCTGCTGCAGCGCCAGCTGCGCTCGCTGCTGGGGCGGCGTGTGGAGGACGGCGCGGTGGTGGTGCTCGACAACGCCAGCGGCGAGGTGCTGGCCTGGGTGGGTTCGTCGGGCCTGCTGAGCCAGGCGGCCGAGGTCGACGGCGTGACCGCGCTGCGCCAGCCCGGCTCCACGCTCAAGCCCTTCCTCTACGCGCAGGCCATCGCCGAGAAGCGCCTGAGCGCGGCCTCGCTGATCGAGGACGCGCCGACCCACATCCCGACCGCGGGCGGCCTGTACATCCCGCAGAACTACGACCGTGATTTCCGCGGCTGGGTCTCGGTGCGCACCGCGCTGGCCTCCTCGCTCAACATCCCGGCCGTGCGCACGCTGGCCATGGTCTCGCCCGAAGACTTCGCGGCACAGCTGCTGCGCCTGGGCCTGCCGCTGCGCGAGGGCGGCGACTACTACGGCCTCGGCCTGGCGCTGGGCAGCCCCGAGGTCAGCCTGCTCTCGCTGGCCAACGCCTACCGCACGCTGGCCAACCAGGGCCGCCACGCGCCGGTCGCGCCGCTGCTGGCCGGCCCGCGCCAGGCGGTGCGCAGCGAGGCAGTGCTCGACCCCGGATCGGCCTTCATCGTGGGCGACATCCTGTCGGACGCCAATGCCCGCGCCGCCACCTTCGGCACCGATAGCCTGCTGGCCACCCGCGTCTGGACCGCGGTGAAGACCGGCACCAGCAAGGACATGCGCGACAACTGGGCCGTGGGCTGGTCGCAGCGCTACACGGTGGGCGTCTGGGTCGGCAACGCCAGCGGCGCGCCCATGGGCGAGGTCAGCGGCACCACCGGTGCGGCGCCGGTCTGGGCCGGCCTGATGCGCTGGCTGCACGAGCGCCTGCCCAGCCGCGCGCCGTTGCCACCGGCCGGCGTGGTGGCACAGACCGTTCGCTTCGGCCAGCAGCTCGAACCGGCGCGGCGCGAGTGGTTCATCGCCGGCACCGAACAGCCGCTGTTCGCCCTGGGCACGGACAGCGACAGCGGCGCGCCGGCACTGCGCCCGCGCATCCTCAGCCCGGTCACCGGCACCATCCTCGCCATCGACCCGGACATCCCGCCAGCCAACCAGCGCCTGACGCTCAGGGCCGAGGCCGGCAACGTGCGCTGGCGCATCGACGGCCGGTCGCTGGGCCGAGGCCAGGAGCTGCAGTGGATGCCCTGGCCGGGCCGGCACCAGATCGAACTGCTCAACACCCGTGGTGAGGTGCTGGACCGCGTGCGCATCGAGGTGCGCGGGGCGGGCGTGAAGACCAAGAGCGGAGCGCCCGACAAGGTGAAAGGTTGACGGAGAGAGAACGATTCGCCGCCGGGCCGCCCCAAGGCGAATCAGCCCCCTCGGGGGGCAGCGACCCGCGCCAGCGGCGGAGCGTGGGGGGCTCAGTGCTCGGCGTGCAGCTTCTCGTGAATCTTCTTCGTCGTCCACCAGACCGCCCACAGCACCAGCGGAATCGCCGCGCCGGCCAGCAGCTCCGGCTTGACGGGCAGGCCGAGCTCCTTGCCGGCCTTGCCCAGGTAGAGGATCAGGCTGATCACGTAGTACGAGATGGCCGCGATCGACAGGCCTTCCACCGTGCTCTGCAGGCGCAGCTGCAGTTCCTGGCCCCGGGTCAGCTTGGCCAGCAGCTGCTGGTTCTGCACCTCGGTGGCGATGTCCACCCGCGTGCGCAGCAGGGCGCTGGTGCGGGTGATGCGCTCGGACAGCGAGGTCAGTCGCTGACCGGTGGACTCCACCGTGGCCATGGCCGGTGACAGCCGGCGCTGCATGAACTCGCCGATCGTCTGGGTGCCCGGCACCGGTTGCTCGCGCAGTTCGGCGATGCGCTGCGCCACCAGGCCGTCGTAAGCTCGCGTGGCCGAGAAGCGGTAGGCGTGTTCGGCGATGGCGCGCTCCACCCCCGCGGCCAGCGACACCAGGGTGTCGAGCAGGCTCTGGTCGGTGGCGGTCTTGCTCTCCAGGTGGGCGGTGATGTCGGCCAGTTGCGCCTCGCATTGCGAGAGGAATGGGCCGAGCTGCTTGGCCACCGGCAGGCCCCGCAGGGCGAGCAGGCGGTAGGTCTCGATCTCCAGCAGGCGCTGCGAGATGCGGCCGGCCCGGGTTTCGGTGGTGTCGGGCGGCGCCACCACCAGGATGCGTTCGTAGCCGGACTCGCGCAGCATCAGGTCGGTGATCACCATGGAGTGGGACTGGTTGCCCATGAGCGAGGCCACCACGGTGTGCTCGCCCAGCCAGGTGCGGCCCTGCGCCAGGGCCTCGTGCGGGTCCGCCAGGTCGCCGTGCAGCATCACCAGCTTGATGGCGGCGATCGTGCGCCCGGGGATGCCGGCCAGCCAGTCGGACGGCAGCACGATGTGCGAGAGCAGTTCGGGGTCGCGGGCGCCCAGCCGTGCGCCGTCGGGCAGCGGCTGCACCAGCGAATAGCGGGTGAACTCGGTGTGGCGTTCCCACTTGAGGGTGTAGCCCGGCAGCCGCAGGCGCAGGAAGCTGCCACTGAGCTGCTCGGCCTGCAGGTCCTGCTGGCCCGGCAGGCGGCGCAGGTGCTCCAGCTCCTGCTCGCGGCCCACGCCGTCGTTGGTCACGGCGATGAACACCACCAGCGCCGGCAGCCGGATGCGCGCCGGCGGGCGGGCGTGCACCTCGTTGTGCAGCATCTCGCGCAGGGGGTCGTTGGTCGGCAGCAGGGGGTGGGCGGTGTCCATGGCGCGATTGTGCCGAAACCCCTCTGTCACCGGGCCCGGTACAGGCCGCTCAGCCCAGGGGCTGTGACGGTCTGGGCAGCGACACCACGAACCGCGCGCCCTCGTTGGGGCGGGAGTGGAAGCCGATCTGTCCGCCATGCCGCCGGACGATGCCCAGGGCGTTCGCCAGGCCGATGCCGTGTCCGGGGTAGTCGCTCTCGGCATGCAGCCGCTGGAACACGCCGAACAGCCGGTCGGCATGCTGCATGTCGAACCCGATGCCGTTGTCTTCGACCGCAATCTCGTCCATGTCGATGCCCGCGCTGCAGGTGACCGACACCTGCGGGCTGGGGTGCTTGCTGCTGTACTTGATCGCGTTGCCCAGCAGGTTCTGGAGCACGATGCGGATGAGCGCCGGATCGGCCCACACCCGCGCCGCTTCGGGCCAGTCCAGCCGCGGCGGCCGGTCGGCACCGACCACCAGCTGGGCGGCGATGTCCGCGAGCAGCGGTGGCAAATCGACCCACTCGCAACGGGGCTCGGCCTGGCGGTTGCTCGAATGGTCGAGCAGCGCCTCCATCATGACCGCCATCTTCGACCCCGCCTGCAGCACGGCCTCGGCGCAGCGCCGGGCTTCGGGGTCCTGGCCCACGCTGTCCAGTCCGAGCATCAGCTCGCAGTAGCCCATCATGTGCCGCAGAGGTGTGCGCAGGTCGTGGGAAATGGAGTACGCAAACGAGGCCAGTTGCCGGTTGGCCTCTTCCAGGTGGGCCGTCTGCCGGGCGACCTCCTGGGTCAGCGAGGCCGACAGGGATTCGAGCCTCTCCTCGTAGCGCATGCGATCGATCTCGACCCCGGCCCGCGCCGCGTGCATCTGGACCAGCGCCCGCAGCTCCGCGGAGTCCGGCAGCAGCTGGTCGTCCAGCAGCACCAGCAGCCCGATGCCCTGGCCCTGGGTGTCGAAGATGGGCGCCCCCAGGTAGCTGCTGACGCCCATTTCCCTGAGCAGCGCGTCGTCCGGGAACTCGGCGCAGACGTCGCCGGAATAGACGCACATGCCCTTGCCGACGATGCTCTCGCAGGGAGAGCCCGACAGGTCGTAGCTGAAATTGGGCGAGAGCGCGCCGCCGATGGCGGTGGCCAGGGCGTGGACCGTCTGGTCCTCCCCGGGGCCGATCACGCCCACGAACACATACCGGACGCCCAGCAGCCGCCCGAGCCGGGACACCATGTTCTCGCAGCAGCGCAGGCCGACCGAGGTGTCACCGGCCAGCTCGAGCAGGCCCTGACGAAGCACGTGCTGTTCCTGATGCATGCGGTGACCCAAGTGAAGCCTGTTGCATCGGCAGTTCGCACCCGGACTTGACCCCGGACACCCCGCCGAACCGACAAAAAAGCCCACGCCCCGGGGAGGGCGCGGGCCTGGCCAGCGATGGACGCTTTCCCTGGCGGATCAGAACGGGATGTCGTCGTCCATATCGTCGAAGCCGCTGGCCGGGCGGGCGGCGGCCGGTGCGGGTGCCGGCGCCGGACGGGGGGCCGGCGCCTGGCGCGGCGCGGCGGCCGGACGGCTGTAGCCGCCGCCACCACCGCCTTCGTCACCACCGCCCATGCCTTCGCGGCCGCCCAGCAGCTGCAGTTCGGTGGCGATGATGTCCACGGTGTTTTTCTCGACGCCGGTGGCCTTGTCCACATAGGTGCCGTACTTCAGGCGGCCTTCGACGTAGATCGGGCGGCCCTTCTTGACGTACTCGCCGGCGATCTCGGCCAGGCGGTCGTAGAAGGTGACGCGGTGCCACTGGGTGTCTTCGATGGTTTCACCGCTGTTGCGGTCCTTGCGGCGGCTGGAGGTGGCCACGCTCACGTTGGCCACGGCCTGGCCCGAGGGCAGGTAACGGATTTCGGGGTCGCGGCCGCAGTTGCCGACGAGGATGACTTTGTTGACGGATGCCATGAGGTATGCCCTGAGAAATGGGGGCGGCGCGGGAGGGCCGGCCGCTGGTCGGTCGACCATTGTGCCGCAATCGGATCGGCCGACCAATCCGCCACCCGGCGCTGGCGGGAACCAGCGGACGGCCTCTACACTCGGTCGCGATGAGACGAGAGCCGGACTTCCTGCAGAACCTGCGCACCGAGGTCGCCGACGGCCGGCAATGGCGGGACCGGGTGGTGGTGATCGCGTTCGCCGTGCTGGCCGGTCTGTCCATCGTGGGCTTCACCTTGCTGGCGGACGCGACCTACGGCCTCTACAAGGCCGGCCGCGAGGCCGCGTGGTGGGCACCGCTGCTGTGGACGCCGGCCATGACGGCGCTGATCGTCTGGGCCGTGCGCCGCTGGGCGCCGGGCATTGCCGGATCGGGCGTGCCCCAGGTGCTGGTGGCGCTGGCGCCGGAAACACCGCTGGCCTCGCGCGGTGCCTACGCCTCCTGGCGCCTGTCCATGCTCAAGATCGCCGGCGTGTCGGCCAGCCTGCTGGCCGGTCTGTCGGTGGGGCGCCAGGGGCCGTCGGTGCAGATCGGCGCCGGCGTGATGCTGGCCGCGCGGCGCTGGCTGTCCCCGAACAGCGGCATCAGCGCCCGCGAGCTGCTGGTGGCCGGCGGCGCGGTCGGTCTGGCCGCCGCGTTCAACACCCCCCTGGGCGGCATCGTGTTCGCCATCGAGGAGCTCTCGCGCAAGCTGCAGGAGCGCAGCAGCGGACTGATGCTGGCGGCCATCGTGGTCGGCGGCCTGGTGTCGGTCTCTGCCTTCGGCAGCCTCTCCTACTTCGGGCGGGTGAAAGCTGAAAACCTCAGCTGGTGGACGCTGCTCGGGCCCGCCCTGGTGGTGTCCCTGCTGGCCGGCCTGCTGGGGGGGCTGATGTCGCGCCTGCTGCTGGCCTCCTTCACCGGCCTGCCCGACCGCTTCTGTGCCTACCGGCGCAAGCGGCCGGTGGCCTTCGCCGCGGCCTGCGGCTTCGTGGTGGCGGTGATCGCGGTGGTCACCAATGGCGAAACAGCCGGCATCGGTCACCAGCACACCCACGCCCTGCTGGCCGCCGGCACCGAGGGGCAGACGCCCTTCGTGTTCACCGGCCTGAAGTTCGTGGCGTCGTGGATCTCGTCCTGGGCCGGCGTGCCGGCGGGCATGTTCGGCCCCTCGCTCTCCATCGGCGCCGGGCTGGGCGCCGATGTGGCCTGGCTGTTCGACTCGCCGCACACCGCGGCCCTGATCGCGCTGGGCATGTGCGGCTTCCTGGCCGCCGTCACACAGACGCCCATCACCGCCATGATCATCGTGATGGAGATGACCGACGGCCACAGCATGGTGCTCAGCCTGATCACCTGCGCGCTGCTGGCCAGCGGCATCTCGCGCATGATCAGCCGGCCGCTGTACGGCACGCTGGCCGAACTGATGATGCGCTCCTGGCGCGAGCCCGCACCGGCCGCAGACGGCCGGCCAAACTGAGGCTCAGGTGCCGGGCTGCGCCGGTGGCCGCATCGGCCAGGCCACCACCAGCCAGCCCAGCATCAGGGCGGCGCTGAACAGGAAGATGCCGGCGCTGCCCCAGGTCTTGGCGACCAGGCCGCCCAGGCTGCCGCCGGCAAAGATGCCCAGCGACATCAGGGTGTTGTAGACGCCGAGCGCGGCACCGCGCTGGCGCGGCTCGGCCAGGCGCGAGGCCAGGCTGGGCTGGCTGGCTTCCTGGGCGTTGAAGCCCACGAAGTACAGGCACAGCAGCACCGACACCGCCCACACCGACGGTCCCTGCAGAGCCCACAGGAAGCCCAGCTGCACCAGCGCGATCAGGGCGATGGTGCCCAGGTACACCGCCTTGAAGTGGCCCTTGCGCTCCAGCCGGAACAGGAAGCCGCCCAGGATCAGCAGCGAGCCCAGCACCGCCGGCAGGTAGACCTTCCACTGCGCCGGGCCGTCCACGCCGGCCTCGCGCAGCAGCGCGGGCACCGACAGCCACATCGCGATCTGCACCGCGTGCAGCACGAACACGCCCACGTCCACCCGCAGCAGCTCGGCATGGGCCAGCACCTGTCGCAGCCCGCCGCGGCCGGCGTCGACGTGCTCGACCGGCTCGGGCGGCACCACCCAGGCCACGACCGCCATGCCGGTCAGCGCCAGACCGGCGGTCAGCATGAACAGGCCGGACAGGCCGATGTGGGGCACCAGCACCGGCGCCAGCACCAGCGACAGCGCAAACATGAGCGCGATGCTGATGCCCACCAGCGCCATCGACTTGGTGCGCACCTGGTCGCGCGTGAGGTCAGCCAGCAGGGCGGTGACGGCCGCCGAGATGGCGCCGGCGCCCTGGATCGCGCGCCCGGCCACCAGCCAGGGCAGGCTCGGCGCCCAGGCCGCCACCAGGCTGCCCAGCACGAACAGCGCCAGCCCGAACAGGATCACCGGCTTGCGGCCCAGGCGGTCGGAGGCCAGGCCCAGCGGCACCTGCAGCATGGCCTGGGTCAGACCGTAGGCGCCCATGGCCAGGCCGACCAGCCCGGGGTCGTCGCCGCCCGGGTAGTCCCGCGCCTCGATGGCGAACACCGGCAGCACCAGGAACAGCCCCAACATGCGCAGCGCATAGATGGCGGCCAGCGACAGGCTGGCCCGGCGCTCGCCGGAGGTCATGCGGGTGGCGTCGGCCGCCGGGGCTGCGGTCATCGGTGTGGCGGTGTTCAGAGAGGGCACGGGCGGGACGGGACGGAAGCTGCGTATTGTGTCCGAAAGGCCGCGCGGCCATGGCCGGACCGGGCGCGGCCTGGTGCCGCCGCTTATCATGCAAGGTTGCTTTTCTCACGCCCGCCCTGTGGATTCCAAGCTCACCGCCCCCGCCGCCCACCCCACCGCCACCACCTTGTCGGTGCGCGGCGCGCGCACGCACAACCTCAAGAACATCGACCTGGACATCCCCAAGCAGTCGCTGGTGGTGATCACCGGCCTGTCGGGTTCGGGCAAGTCCAGCCTGGCCTTCGACACCCTGTACGCCGAGGGCCAGCGCCGCTATGTGGAAAGCCTCTCCGCCTACGCGCGCCAGTTCCTGCAGCTGATGGACAAGCCCGACGTGGACCTGATCGAAGGCCTGTCGCCGGCCATCGCCATCGAACAGAAGGCCACCAGCCACAACCCGCGCTCGACCGTGGGCACGGTGACCGAGATCCACGACTACCTGCGCCTGCTCTACGCACGCGCCGGCACGCCGTATTGCCCGGACCACGACCTGCCGCTGGCCTCGCAAAGCGTGGCGCAGATGGTGGACACGGTGCTGGCCCTGCCCGAGGGCACGAAGCTGATGATCCTGGCGCCGGTGGCGCGCGAGAAGAAGGGCGAGTTCACCGACCTGTTCGCCGAGATGCAGGCCCAGGGTTATGTGCGCTTTCGCCTCAACGGCGAGGTGGTGGAGGCCGAGGCCCTGCCGGCGCTCAAGAAGACCGAGAAGCACAACATCGACGTGGTGATCGACCGCATCAAGGTGCGCTCGGCCGAAGAAGAAGGCACCAACCCGCAGCGGCAGCGCCTGGCCGAGAGCTTTGAAGCGGCGCTGCGGCTGGCCGAGGGCCGCGCACTGACGGTGGACATGGACACGGGCGCCGAGCTGGCGTTTTCGGCCAAATTCGCCTGCCCGGCCTGCACCCACACCGTGGGCGAGCTGGAGCCGCGCCTGTTCTCCTTCAACTCGCCGCTGGGGGCCTGCCCGGCCTGCGACGGCATCGGCCACACCGAGGTGTTCGACCCCGAGCGCGTGGTGGCCTTCCCCACACTCAGTCTGGCCAGCGGCGCCATCAAGGGCTGGGACCGGCGCAACGGCTACTACTTCGCGATGATCGAGAGCATCGCCGCGCACTACGGCTTCGACGCCGAAGCGGCGTGGGAAAGCCTGCCGGCGAACGTGCAGCAGGTGCTGCTCTACGGCTCGGGCGAGGAAGAGATCAAGTTCAGCTACGCGCTGGAATCGGGCGAACGCGCGGGCAAGAAGATCACGAAGAAGCACCCCTTCGAAGGCATCATCCGCAACTTCGAACGCCGCTACCGCGAGACCGATTCGGTCGCGGTGCGCGAGGAACTGGCGCGTTACCGCAGCACCCAGCCCTGCCCCGAATGTGGCGGTACGCGCCTTCGCAAGGAAGCGCGCCACGTGTTCGTGGGCGACGGCGAGCAGCGCCAGCCGATCTACAAGGTCAGCCACATCACCCTGGGCGAGGCGCTGGACTACTTCCGCCGCCTCGAACTGCAAGGAGCCAAGGCCGACATCGCCGCGCGCGTGGTGAACGAAATCCGACAGCGCCTGAAGTTCCTCAACGACGTGGGCCTGAACTACCTCAGCCTGGATCGCAGCGCTGACACCCTGAGCGGCGGCGAGGCCCAGCGCATCCGCCTGGCCAGCCAGATCGGCTCCGGGCTGTCGGGCGTGATGTACGTGCTCGACGAGCCCAGCATCGGCCTGCACCAGCGAGACAACGACCGCCTGATCGGCACGCTGCAGCACCTGCGCGACCTGGGCAACACCGTCCTTGTCGTGGAGCACGACGAGGACATGATCCGCACCGCCGACCACGTGATCGACATCGGCCCCGGCGCCGGTGTGCACGGCGGGCGGGTGATGTCGCAGGGCACACCAGCGGTCGTGATGGCCGACCCGAATTCGCTGACCGGCCAGTACCTCAGCGGCGTGAAAGAAATCGCCGTGCCCGCGCGGCGCACGCCCTGGCTGCCGGTCATCAAGCCCGAGGTGAAAGCCGCCCCGGTCAAGTCGAAGTTCCCCATGAGCCCCGCCGCCGAGCGCCGTGCCGAACGCCAGGCCGCGCACGAGGCGACGCTGGGCGAGCTGCAGGAAATCCGCGTGCGCGGCGCCAAGGGGCACAACCTCAAAGATGTGAGCGTGGCCTTCCCGGTCGGGCTGCTGACCTGTGTGACCGGCGTCTCCGGTTCGGGCAAATCGACCCTGGTCAACGACACGCTGTACGCCGCGGTGGCGCGCACGCTCTACCGCTCGCACGACGAACCGGCCGAGCACGAGGCGATCGAAGGCATCGAGCATTTCGACAAGGTCATCAACGTCGACCAATCACCGATTGGCCGCACCCCACGCAGCAACCCCGCCACCTACACGGGGCTGTTCACCGGCATCCGCGAACTGATGGCCGAGGTACCGATGGCGCGCGAGCGCGGCTACGGCCCGGGGCGTTTTTCCTTCAACGTGGCCGGTGGCCGCTGCGAGGCCTGCCAGGGCGACGGTGTGGTCAAGGTCGAGATGCACTTCCTGCCCGACGTGTATGTGCCCTGCGAGGTCTGCCACGGCCAGCGCTACAACCGCGAAACGCTGGAGGTCCAGTACAAGGGCCGCAACATCGCGCAGATCCTGGACATGACGGTGGAGAAAGCGGCCGAGTTCTTCAGCGCCGTGCCCACGCTGCACCGCAAGCTGCAGACCCTGCTGGACGTGGGCCTGAGCTATGTGCGACTGGGTCAGAGCGCGACCACGCTGTCGGGCGGGGAGGCGCAGCGCGTCAAGCTGGCGCAGGAGCTGAGCAAACGCGACACCGGCCGCACGCTTTACATCCTCGACGAACCCACCACCGGCCTGCACTTCGCCGACATCGAGCTGCTGCTCAAGGTGCTGCACCAGCTGCGCGACGCGGGCAACACCATCGTCGTGATCGAGCACAACCTGGACGTGATCAAGACCGCCGACTGGCTGATCGACATGGGCCCCGAAGGCGGCTCGGGCGGCGGGACGGTGGTGGTGCAGGGCACGCCGGAAACCGTGGCCGCCTGCGAGGCCAGCCACACCGGGCGGTATCTGGCGCGGCTGCTGCGGCGCTGAGTCCGGATACAGCCCAGATTGGATATCCGATATCGGTTCGCCGATACCAGATATCCAATTCAAGTCTTTGTTTTACAAAGACTTTTTCCTAAGATTGTCTAAAGATTGTCTGAATTCGATTCGAAAACTTCAGTCTTTAGACAATGGCGGAGACCGAGTCCACACTGCGCCGACCCCCCTTCGATTGGCAACAATGGCCTTGTCCTTGTTGGACATTTCGCTCAGCAGGTTCTTCACCCGGTTGGCTTTCTGAAGCGCCGTCAGCCCCGCAGGCATCGCCTCCAGCAAAGCTTGCTCGATGTCCTCACGCGTTGCCTTGCCAAACCGATCGATCAAGCCAAGCACCAATTGCTTGAGTGCCGGTTTCTGCAGCCCTGCCAGACGTGAGTACTGTCCACGCTGGTTGGTGGCGTCGGCAACTGCTGCCGCGATGTGAACTGTGGGGGATCGCCCTTCCAGCAGTTTGCGCCGTCTCAGATCAGCCAACACCTTGGCATCAATCGGTCGCCGTTTCTGAACGTGGTCCAGCGCGATGACATCCGCCAGGGAAAGATGAGATGCGAGCAACAAGGCGCGAGTAAAGGCTGGATCAATCTCCCGACCGTAGATGCGGACAGACACCGCAGGGGGCGCCTGTCTGATATCGAAGTCTGGCAAGGGGAAATGCCGGTCACGTTGCGTCCGGTACATCCGCTTGATGCCACTGCCGATAGTGTCGATCAGCCCCAGTTCCACCATCGCGTCTGCTAGGCAAGGGTTGCGATACAGATGCGTGGCATGCGATGCATCCAGAACCTTGTCGATGGTCCCCGGTATAAAGCCGCCCGCGTTTGAAAACAAGAGTGACGCGGGCGATTCCTTGACCTGCACGCGACCACCGAGTGCGTAGTCCTGGTGGGCCACGCAGTTCAACAAGGCCTCGCGGATGACCCAGTCGTCATAGTTCGGCACCTCCAGCGGCGCCAGCTGACCAGGCGGAAGTATCCGAACGGTGTGAATGCGGATCTTGGACACGAGATCGTCCACCGCCGCCACGAACGGCAGTGAGAAATGTTGGAAATCCAGTGGCTCATCCTGATCAGTCAACAACTGCCATGTCAGGCGCGGTGACACATCACCCAAGGTGGGCACTGCGTCCTGACGACCAAACAACAACAAGGCCGCTCGTGTCAGAACGCCCTGGCGCGACAGTCGAAGCTCTGCCAGGAATCGCTCCGCCGACCATTGCTGCATTTCGTCAAGCCGTCGTGGGTGCTTCTTCGCATACAGGGCTCGACCTCGCTCTAACGCGTCGGGCGACAGGAGCCCAAAGTCGTCCGATACGCAATGGGCCGTCCAGTCCAGCGCGGCCGACTGCATCCGGATGGCTTCAAACTTGGAACCCAGGGCTCCCAGCGACTCGCCAGCACGGCCATAGAAATGCCCCTTCCACGCCACCGGCTGCCCGCGAGGCGCGGGGGAGATCTGAAACATCAGAACGCGGGCACTTGGTGCGCAGTCGGCATGCGGCACCTCGAAGATCTGTACAAACCCATGTGACGGCGACGTACCCAAGGCCACCAGCTGTTTGAGGTCATTCAGCGCAGCCGCTCCGTTCCTGAACGTACTGCCCACCACGGGCCGCAACCCTGTTTGAGCATCTCGCTTGTCCTTGACTCCCAGCACCAGCCACGCACTGTCCCGCTCCAGGAGATTGGCTTCGTTCGCCAGCGCTGACACGTACTTGCCGAGCTCGTCGATATCGAAAGAATTCTTGGCCTCCTTGAAGTCCAGCAACTCCGTTTCCGCGGGCAAGGCCCTGAACCCATCCAACAGACGCGCGGCAGCGGTCACATCGATCATCGCGCCACCCCCTTCATCGCCTCGGTGACCTGCATCGTCTGCATGCTCACCGTGGTCACATCCTGCAGCAGGTCCACCACCTTTCCCTTGTGGCCGGCGAGGCGATAGGTGTCGAACTCTTCGCGGATGGGCGGGGCCTTGCGTTTCTTTTCTTTGCGCTGGCAGCCCCAGGCCTTGAGCAGGTCTTTGAAGGCTCCGCGGACGATGGTTTCGCGCTGGTGGCCACTGACCTTCTTGATGAGGTCGAGCTGACCGAGGTATTCGTGGATGAGGAGCTGGCTCATGGATTCCCTGCGCGCCCCGACGCCACAGGCCAGGGTCTGCGGGGATTATGTCCGCCGCTCCAGAGTGCGCCGGCTACCGCTTGCCGCGGAACGCGATACCCGCGCTGATTGAGTGCGTCGTCTTGCGGCCCACCAGCGGGCTGCGCGAGGGCGACGACAGCATGCGCGAGAGGTCCAGGCCACCGAACAGCACCCAGTGCTCGCTCAGCACATGGGTGTACTGCAGGCTGGCGCGCATGTTCTCCCAGCCACTGCTGAGCGTGTAGGGCGAGCGCCCGACGCTCTGGGCCGTTTCGGGCGTGATGCCGTAGTGGGTCTGCAGGTAGGTCTTGTCGCCGTAGGTCGCGCCCAGCCCGAAGTCCCAGTAGCTGTGTTCCGTCAGCGGATGGCGGTAGCCGAGCCCGGCCGACAGCCGCGAGCCGCCCCGACGTCCCAGCAGGTCCTTGTCGATGCTGGTGCTCCAGCTCCAGCGCTCGCCCAGTGACGACCCAGTGGAAATGCGGGCGCGCAGGGTGGACGGGATGTCGGGCAGCCCGCGGAAGCGGGGATCGCCACCGAAGTCGCGCCCGTTGTCCATGCGCAGGGACGCGCCCAGGCGCCAGTCGTTGAAGATGCCGAAGTCGGCGCTCACGCCGGTTTCCAGTTCTTCATTCCGCCCCGCCTTCAACAGACTGGAGGCCCGCGAGCGCGACACCCGGAACGGCCCCAATCGGAAGGCCCACATGGGCTTGAAGTCGTAGCTCACCGGCGCGTCGCCGATGTGGCCGTTGCCGGACACGACCGAGGCGCCGATCAGGTAGTCGCCTTCGATGGTGAGCCAGTCACCGTCGGCAGCGGAAGCGGCAACGGTGGAAGCACCCAGAACCAGACCCAGGCCGCAGCGATGACAGATGGACAGCATGGGCGCAGATCATAGCCACCCAACATGAAGCTGCTGCGGATGCCCCAGCGGGGCGTCCGGCATTGGTATCAGGCCCGCGCGGCGGGGCGCTGCGCGACCCGGTCGCGCCAGTTCTGCAAGGCGGAAAACCCTTGCTCGCCGGCGTTGAAGCGCATCAGCTTCGCGAATTCGATGGCGCAGAACGCGGTGATGTCGGCAATGGTGAAGCGCTCGCCCGCAATCCAGGGCTGGCGCTGCAGCTCGGCGTCGAGCCAGGCCGCGGTCTCGCGCAGCTTCTCGCCCTGCGAGCGGCCGAAGTCGGGAAACTGCGGCTGCTCCAGCGGCGCCAGGCCCGGGTGGGTGTGGCGCACGCAGTTGGCGATGGGCAGCAGGAAATACCACTCCACGCGCCGGTCGGCCATCTCGATGAAGGCCCGCTCGGTGGCGTCCACGCCCATCAGGTTGGGCTCGGGGTGCTGGCCTTCGACCCAGGTGCAGATGGCCCGGGTTTCGGTCAGCACGCGGCCGTCGTCGAACTCCAGCGCGGGGATGCGCGCCAGTGGGCTCTTGGCACGGAAGGCGGCGCTCTTGTGTTCCTGGGCGTTGAGGTCGACGTTCACCAGTTCGATGCCGGCCGCAGTCAGGTCGATGCCCTTCTCGGCCAGGAACATCTGCACCCTGCGCGGGTTGGGGGCGCGCGGCGACACATAGAGTTTCATGGCGGACCTCCGCTCAAGCCTTGGCGGCGTTCAGGACCTCGCGCGTGCGCAGGGCCTCGGCGCGCGCGGCGGCGGCGAAGTCGGCACCGCCCGAGGCGTAGAGCACGGCGCGCGAGCTGTTGACGATGACCGGGCCGGTGGTCGCACCGCCCAGCGTGCGGTAACCGGCGCGGATCGTGGCCACCGCGTCGCCGCCCTGCGCGCCCACGCCGGGAATCAGCAGAGGGAGGGTGGGCGCCAGCGCGCGCACCCGCTCGATCTCGGCCGGGTAGGTGGCACCGACCACCAGGCCGAGCTGGCCGTTGAGGTTCCACGGTCCTTGCGCGAGGCGGGCCACGTGTTCGTACAGCAGGGGCTGGCCCTCCACCGAGGCCAGGCGCTGGTTCTGCAGGTCGTCGCCGCCGGGGTTGGAGGTGCGGCAGAGCAGGAAAGCGCCCTTGCCGTGGTACTTCAGGTAGGGCTGGACCGAGTCGAAGCCCATGAAGGGCGAGAGCGTCACGGCGTCGGCGCCATAGCGTTCGAAGGCCTCGATGGCGTACTGCTCGGCGGTGCTGCCGATGTCGCCGCGCTTGGCGTCCAGGATCACCGGCACCTGCGGCGCCACCGCCTTCATGTGCCGCATGAGTTTTTCGAGCTGGTCTTCGGCGCGGTGCGCGGCGAAATAGGCGATCTGCGGCTTGAAGGCGATCACGGCATCGGCCGTGGCCTCGACGATGGCGGCGCAGAAGTCGTAGATCTTCGAGGCGTCGCCTTTCAGGCCGGCCGGGAATTTCGCGGGGTCGGGATCGAGGCCGACGCAGAGCAGGGACTGGTTCTGGCGCTCTGCCGCGCCCAGCATGTCGAGGAAGGTCATCCCCGAATTTTACGAACCCTGCTGCCGGGCGGTGGCGCTCGCAGGCTCGCAGGACGGACCCAGCACGGGCCGCAGCACCAGCGGCTGGTCCACGACCAGGTCCAGCGACGCCGCACGGACGCCCTGCCCCTGCCAGCCCTGCACGCGCCGGCACGGGCCTTCGAGCACCTCGATCTTCAGCGCCATGCCGTTGAAGTACCGCAGGGTCACCGGCTGCGACGGATCGCCCTCGTGGCGCAGACCGTTGACCTGCAGCACAGCGCCCGGCACCAGCGGCCCCAGCTGGATCGCCACTGGTGCCTCCAGCCCGAACAGCGACTGGAACTCCGCCAGCTGGGCATCCACCCGCTGGCTGGCAAACCCCTTGACGTGGCGGACCGAGCGCTCCCAGGCCGCCACGTCGGCCGGCACGCGCCAGCGGTTGATGTGGTGCGGCACTTCGGCGGCAATCTCACCGCGGTACTGGTCGACGAAGCGGTGCACGCGCTCCGGTGCGAAACGGGTGTTCAGCAGGTCCACATAACGCTGCAGGAACCGCGCCCGGACCGCCGGGTCCTTCATGAGCGCACGGAACAGGCGGGTGCTCCAGGCCAGGTCCGGCCGGCCGCGCGGCCCCTGCTCCGACAGCGTGTCGCTCAGCTTGAGGGTGCCCGGCACGTGGAAGGAGGCGTCCATGTCGTTGGCCGGCCAGTGCCATTTGCGGTACGCCTGGGCTCGCGGGGGTACCGAGACCGACGGACGCACCCGCCAGGCCTGCATGTTGTTGAAAGGCCAGTCGATGTTGCCGACATAGATCTGCGCGATGTGCAGGTCGATGTAGCTGGCCAGGTCCATCTCGGCCTCGGCCACCGGCCCCGCCGGACGGCCCGCCGCCGTGGCGGCTTCGATGCGCCCGATCAGGTCCAGCCAGTCTTGCGCCATGCCCGGCTGGTCTTCCGAGACCCCGTAGTTCCGGCTGAGTTCGATGTCCGAGTCCTTGACACCCGCCAGGCCTGCGAAGTGGTCGTCGCCCAGGCGCTCGCGCAGGTTGAACAGCCCCCAGTACTCGCCGTTGACGAACACCGACACCGGACGGCTGCGCGAGACCTCCAGGTGCAGGCCGTCCAACACCCGGTGCAGCACGGCGTCCCGGAACAGCGCCCCCGTGCGGTCGTTGCCCGCGTTGCGCAGGATGACCTGCTTGGCCGGAAAGGGCCGGTCCATGGGGCCGAACACGTCCATGTCGTCCTGGCCATAGCGCTTGCGCGCGTGCAGGCGCATCGACTTGTTGGTCGCCGCCCGGCTGAAGGCGCCGTGCACCCGCAGGCCCGCCGACTGCGCCTGGGGTCGCTGCTGCAGCCGGCCGTTCTCCGTGCCCAGGTACTCGACGTGCACGGCGCGCTCGGAGCTGTCGCCCTCGTCGCGCCAGTTGGCGTCGGCCGTGCCCGCGGTGGCGGTGTGGTGCGGGTGCCGCTCGCGCCAGGCGTCGAAACGCCGCCCGGCCACCAGCACGCCCTGCTCGTAGCCGAACAGGTCCTCGGGGTCGGCTGTGAGCGCCACCACCGGCAGGTTGAAACGCGCTGGGTTGCCGAAGAAGAAGCTGCGGGTCACGACGTGGCTGCGCTCGCCGCGCGGACCGACCGCCACCGCCCGCACGACCACGGCCCGGTCCACCTGGCCGTCGCCGGCGCGGGGGTGCACCAGCGCCTGCGCCGGGTCTGCGCCCGCCCAGGCGCCGATGCCGTCGCGCGAGTACTCCAGGAACTCGTCCCACACCCGTTGCAGCCCATAGGGGTCCGCGCCGGGGGGCGCCGGTGGCAGATGCGCCACCGGCTGGTCGCCGTAGCTGGTGGGGATGCGGGCGTAGCGGCCAGCGCCGCTCATCACACGGGAGAGCTTGATCGGTCCTCGGTAGGGCAGCGTCACCAGCCGCCCTTTTTCCAGCACGCCGTCCTTGCTGCGCGGCGAGCGCCGGTAGGCGGTCTTGTAGACAAAGCTGCGCTCGTAGGGGAACTGCACGTAGGGCGTCGAGCCGTCCAGCGTGTAGAAGATCGAGACCCCGGCGTCGGGGTGGTAGAGCTTGAGCTTGAAGGTGTAGGGGTGGAACCCCGCCTCGTGCGAGAACTGCGGCGGGCTGATGATGTCCGCCGCCTGCGCCGGCAAGCACGCGCAGGCCAGCAGCAGCGCCAGGCCACGCAGGGCCTGGCCCAGACCGGTCAGGAACCTCATGCCGGCACCCCCGCCGGGGCCGCTGCCAGGGCAGCAGCCGCCACCGGCTGGCAGCCCAGCCGCCGGTGGTTGGCGCCGAATCGGCTGGCGCCGGTCCAGAGCCCGCAGGCCAGCAGGCCGATGCAGTACTTGGACATCTGCGCCTGCGGCCGCAGCCCGGCGTCGCGCAGCAGGCGGTCGGTCAGCGACATCGGCCGCGCCGACTTGACCTCGACGATCACACTCGACGTGGCCTGGTGCGCCCGCAGGTCGGTGGGGTGCTCGAACGACAGGCCGGTGTCGATGGTGACCCGGGTCTGGTCGCGCGCGTCGAACAGGGTAATGCGCCGGTAGCGCACGTCCAGCGTGGGCAGGAAGCGGCGGTCGGCCGCGGCGCCGGCGATCTGCCGGATGCGGTCGAGCAGGCCGCCGAAATCGTCGCCGAGCGCCGACGGGTCGCTCAGCGGCACACGCGACTTGGCGGTCGCCGCCACCCGGGTCTTTTCCTTGAGCTCGCAGAAGGCCAGGCCGCTGTCCTCGTAGCGCCGGATGCGCAGCTTGAAGCGGTTGGCCCGGCCCTGGTTGTGGGCCCGGAAACACAGCAGGTCGGGCGTGTCGTAGTAGCGGCTCTGGTAACCGTGCGAACGCAGGCCGTCGATTTCCAGCACCGAGTGGCTGAAGCGCAGCACGTCGAACAGGCCGTCCAGCGCCGCCGGGTCCAGCACGTACTTGCGTTCGAGCCGCTTGAGCAGGGCGGCCTGCCCGTTCAGTTCGGCCAGGCCGATGGCGGCGAAGCCGGCCAGGCGGGACGCGGGGACAGCGCCCGGACGATCAGTACTCAACCTGCAGCTCCACGGTCTCGGTGATGCCGCACACCCGGACCAGCTGCACGCGCTGCGCCTTCAGGCCGGTCTGGCGTCCCACGGCCTCGACCACCGCGGCCTCGTCGCCCACGTCGAAGCTGCGGTCCATGTCCAGCTTGATGCGCGTGCTGCGCAGCGGGCGGCTGAGCCTGGGGTGGTCCAGCACATAGACCGAGGCCAGCATCGCCAGGATGATGATGACCATCAGGCCGCGGTCGATTGCGTTGATGGCGAACAGCACCGCCATGGAGGCGCTGCCGAAGAAGTAGGCAATGTCCACCCGGGACAGCTGCTCGGAGCGCAGCGTGAACAGGGCCAGGATGGCGAACAGGCCAAAACCCGCCGCCAGCGAGAACTGCACATCGGCCAGCACCGTGAGCACGGCGAACACGAACACGTTGAGCAGCAGGGCGGACACCGCGGTGTCGCGGTTGTGGTGCCTTCTGTAGTAGAGGCCGAACATCAGCACGCTGGCCGCGCCCAGGTTGAGCGAGAAGCGTGCGATGAATTCCAGATACCAGACGATTTCCATGGGCCGGTCAGCGGGAGAGGGGTGAGCGACAACGATCCCGACCGACCGGGGGCGTCGGAGGTGGGCAAAGCCGGCGAGTTTATTAAAGTTTTTTAAGAATCAGCAAGCGCCGCTGGGCGGCCCTCATGCATCGGAAGGTTTACAGGCCGGAAACAAAGACAGCACCCAGGCCCGGACCAGGCTTCCTACCATCCGGCCATGAACACCACGCCAGCCTCCTCCCAAGCCACCCTGAACCCTTCGCGCACCGCCCCACGACGGCACCTGTTCCGTCTGGGCCTGGCCGCCTCGCTGCTGTCCCTTGCACTGACCGGTTGCGGCGGCGGCACCACCGGCGACGAACCCACCGTCACGCTGGCCACCACCGCCACCAGCGCCTCCGCCGGCGAATCGGTCACCCTGATCGCCGTGGCCAGCTCCGACCTGGGCATCAGCGCCGTGCGCTTCTACCGCGTCGACTCCGGCGCCAGCACGCTCCTGGGCACGCTCAATGCCACGCCATACCAGTTCACCACCACCATCCCGTCGACGGCCACGGACTCCGTCTCCTATTTCGCCCGCGCCGTCGACACCGACGGCAACACCGGCGACAGCGACGACGTGGACATCGCCATCACCGACTGACGCGCCCGCACACCAGCCGATACCATCGGCGAGATGCGCCTTTCCCGCCAGCAACTCACCCTGCTCGTCCTGCTCACGCTGGTCTGGGGCATCAACTGGCCGATCATGAAGTTCGGCGTCACCGGCTTTCCGCCGCTGACCTTCCGCGCCCTGTGCATGTGGCTGGGGCTGCCGCTGCTGGGCGGCTTCCTGTGGCTGCGCCGCGTGCCCTTCACCATCGCCCGCGAACACTGGCGCGAGCTGGCCGTGCTCACCGTGTTCAACATGTTCTTCTGGCACACGCTGGCGATCCTGGCGATCCAGTCGCTCTCCAGCGGGCGCGCCGCCATCCTGGGCTACACCATGCCGGTGTTCTCGGCCGTGATGGGGGCGCTGTGGTTCGGCCAGCGGCTGGCGACGCGCGCCTGGGCCGGCGTGGCCGCCGCCGCGCTGGGCGTGGTGCTGCTGCTGTGGCACGAGATCACGAACCTGTCGGGCAAACCGCTGGGGGTGTTGATGATGCTGGTGGCGGCCGCCACCTGGGCCATCGGCACGCAGCAGATGCGCCGCACCCGCATCGCCGCGCCCACACTGGCGATCAGCTTCTGGATGACGGTGGCGACCACGCTGTGGATGTCGACGCTGGCGCTGCTGTTCGAGCGCGGCCAGTGGCTGGCCCCCAACCCCGCGCAGTGGGCGGCCATCGCCTACAACGCGGTCGGCGTGTTCGCCTTCGCGCAGGTGGCCTGGCTGGTGCTGGCACGCGAGCTGCCGCCCATCGCCTCCACGCTGTCGGTGATGTTCATCCCGGTGCTGGGCGTGTTCAGCGGCGCCTGGTGGCTGGGCGAGGTGCTGCACTGGCAGGACTGGACCGCCGTGGCGCTGGTGATGCTCTCGATCGCCACGGTGCTGTGGCCCGCCCGCTCCACCGCGGCCACCTGAGTCACATCGCCTTCATCAGAAAGCGCTCGATGGCCGTGGCCAGCGCGATGGGGGTCTCGTCCATCGGGTAGTGGCCGGCGTTGACCATCACCTCCAGCGTGGCGTTCGGGTAGTGCTGCAGCCAGGTGGCCTTGCAGGTCTCGGCGCCGAGCGCGGGGTCGTGTTCGCCCGCGATCACCAGCACCGGCAGGGTCTGGCCCTGCACCCGGTCCAGCACCGAGGTTTTCGCCCAGGCCACCAGGTAGTCGGCCACCGCGGTCTCGTCGGAATGCTGCAGCGAGCGCCGGGCCATGCCGTCGAGCCACACGCCCGAGAGCCGGTTGCCGGTGGTGAGGTCGATGATGGCGCGGCGCGTGTCCACGTCTTTCGCGGCGGCCGAGAAAAAGGTCCAGCCGGCGTCGTCGAAGGGCACACCCCCGGCGGGCACCGGCGTCACGCCCACCAGGGCCTGCACCCGCTGCGGCGCATCCGCCAGCACCTGCTGGATCGCCAGCCCGCCCATCGAATGCCCGACCAGCGCGAACCGGTCCCAGCCCAGCGAATCGGCCAGCGCCAGTGCGTCCTGCGCGATCTGTGCCATGGTGTAGGGGCCACCGCTGTCCTTGCGGTGGCCGTAGCCGCGCTGGTCTAGGAATGCGTAGGTGAAGGCGTCCTTGTCCAGGTGCTGGACCAGCGGGCCCCAGCCGCGCGCGTGGCCGAACCAGCCGTGCAGGCACAGCACCTTGCGCGGGCCGGTGCCGATGAGGGGAGCGTCGAAGAGCTGGGTCATGGAGGTCTCCTGTCGGTGGTGATGACCGCAGGATCGCGCGGCGGGCGCGGGCCGCCTACCGGGGGAACCCCTGCCCCCGGACCGTCAGAGGCCCTCGGCCGTCTCCATCGCAAGGCACAGGTCTTCCCAGGCCTTGGCCTTGTCGGCCGGTGTGCGCAGCAGGTAGGCCGGGTGGTAGGTCACGATCACCGGCACGCCCTCGTAGCGGTGCACGCGGCCGCGCAGGCGCCCGATGGGCTCTTCGGTGCGCAGCAGCGACTGCACCGCGAAACGCCCCATCGCGACGATGATCTTGGGCTTCACCAGCGCCACCTGCCGCGCCAGGAAGGGCTCGCACTGCGCGACCTCCTGCGGCTGGGGGTTGCGGTTGGCGGGCGGGCGGCACTTGAGCACGTTGGCGATGTAGGCGCCTTTCGTGCCCTCGCCACTGCGGCTGCGACCGACCGCGCGCAGCATGTTGTCCAGCAGCTGGCCGGCCGCGCCCACGAAGGGCTCGCCCTGCAGGTCCTCGTTCTCGCCCGGCGCCTCACCGACGATCATCCAGTCGGCCCCGGTGTCGCCAACGCCAAACACCGTGTTGCGCCGCGTCTTGCACAGGCCGCAGGCCTCGCAGCCGGCCACCGCCGCCTGCAGCGCCGGCCAGTCCATCTGCGCCACGCCGGCCGGGCGCAGGCGTTCGGCGGTCGCGGGTGGGGTGGACTGGGCCACGGGTGCAACGGCCGGTGCGGCTGGCGCAGGCCCCGGTGCGGCGGCGGGTGCAGGAGGGGCCGAGGGGCGGGTCTCGGCCGGCGGGGGCGCCACCGGAGCGGACACCGCTGGCACCTCAGCCGGCGCAGGCTCCACCGCGGCCGCATCGGCGCGCGGCGCCCAGACGCGCACGCCCATCTCGGCCAGCATCGCGCGCTGGCGCGCATCCAGGTGCGGCACGAAGGAGGTGGGGTCGTCGTGGGGGTCGCTCATGCACCGTCTCCCGGGCCGCGGACCGCCAGGTCCAGGCTCATCACCACCGCGTCCTCGCGCTGCAGGCCTCCGGCCGGGTAATAACCGCGGCGCAGGCCGACCTGCTGGAAGCCGTAGCGGGTGTAGAGCGTGCGGGCCGGTTCGTTGCCCGCGCGCACCTCCAGCCACAGCCACTGCGCGCCCTGGCCGCGCGACCACAGCACCAGGGCGTCGAGCAGGAAGCGCGCCCAGCCCTGGCGCTGCTGCGCGGGCGCGACCGTGATGTTGAGCAGGTGCACCTCGTCCACGCCGGGCATGGCCACCAGGTAACCGATCAGCACCCGGCCATCGCCGCGCTTCGGGTGCGGCACCTCGCCCGGCAGCGGCTCGGCCAGCAGCATCACGGAGGGGTAGCCGCTGGCCAGCGAATCGGCGAAATGGCGCCGCGACCAAGGGTGGGCATAGGCCGTCTTCTCGACCTCGCAGACGGCATCCAGGTCGGCCTCCGACATGGGCTCGAAGGCCACACGGCGTCCGCGCTGGGGGTCGGTGGCCGCCGCGGGCCAGGGCGAAGCGAGCGCCGTCATGCCCGTCCCTCCCGTTCCAGCGTGGTGCGCGCGACCTTGTCGCGCACGTACAGCGGCAGCGCGTCGCGCGCGTCCACCGCGTGGCCCGCCGCCAGCAGCGCCGGCGCCAGCGACAGCAGGGCCTGGGCCGTGGGCAGCGCCGGCTGCTGCGGTGCCGCCGGCAGGTCCAGCCGGTCGCGGTACACCTCGAACACGTTCCCGGCCAGCAGCACGTCGCGCCCTTCGTCTGGCGCCACACCACGCAGCCAGCCGCCCAGGTCCTGCGGGGCGCACAGGCGCGGTGCCTGCAGCGGCTCGGTCCGCAGACCTTCGGGGCCGCAGGCGTACAGGGCTACGTATATCTCGTCCATGCGCGCATCCAGCAGCGCGGCGATGGTGGCCGGCACCGCCAGGCCGTCGGCGACCAGCTGCAGCCGGGCCGATTCGGCCAGCGCCAGCAGGGTGTCCACCGGCAGCACCGGCCGCCCACCCGCGCCGTAGGCCAGGCCCTGCGCCACCGAACAGGCGGTGCGCAGGCCGGTGAACGAGCCCGGGCCGCGCCCGAACACGATCGCGTCCAGCGAGGCGAGCGACCAGCCCTCCTGCGCCAGCAGCGACTGCACGGCCGGCAGCAGCGTGGCAGAGGCCTGGGCCGCGCCCGGGCCGGTGTATGCCAGCGGCGCCTCGCCGGGCGCACCCGAGCCCAGGGCCACCGACAGGGTGTCGGTGCTGGAGTCGATCGCCAGAAAACGCAGGTCGGAAACGGGCATTCGGGGGATTATCCGTGAGGGGCGCGGACCCATAATCGCGTCTCCATGCGACACCCCCTGCACGCAGCCCTGCTGTCCGGCCTGCTGCTGACCCTGGTCAGCAGCGGTGCGCTCGCACAGGCGCAGGAACAGGAGCTGTCGGCCGGCGAGCTGCGCCTCACCCCCGAAACGGGTCTGCACGCGCCTGGCGTACCGTCTGCCACCGCAACTTCCACACCGCCGCGCGCCACAGCCCCCTTGCCCCCGGTGCAGACCGGCCTGCCGCCCTCGGTGCTGGCGGTGCTGCAGCGCGCCCAGGTGCCGGCCACGGCGATGTCGGCCCTGGTGCTGCCCGTCGGTGGCCCCGGCGCCGCCCGGGTGCGGTTCAACACCGAACAGCCGGTCAACCCGGCCTCGGTGATGAAGCTGGTGACCACCTACGCCGCGATGGACCTGCTCGGCCCCGATTTCACCTGGTCGACCCGCTTCTACACCGACGGCGTGGTGGACCGGGGCACACTGCGCGGCAACCTCTACATCAAGGGCGGCGGCGACCCCAAGCTGGTGCTCGAACGCATCCAGGGCGCCTTCCAGGCGCTGCAGAACCTGGGGGTGGTGGTCGTGCTGGGCGACATGGTGCTGGACAACAGCGCCTTCGACCTGCCGCCGCGCGACCCCGGCGCCTTCGACGGCGAGGCGCTGCGGCCCTACAACGCAGGCCCGGATGCGCTGCTGGTGAACTTCAAGTCGGTGGTGCTCAAGTTCTTCCCCGACCCGGCCGCCGGCGTGGCGCGGGTGTTCAGCGAACCGCCCATGGCGGGGCTGGCGGTGGACGCCACGCTGCCGCTTGCGCGCGGTGGCGGCTGCGGCGACTGGCGCGGCGCCATCGGTGCACGCTTCGACGACGTCAACGCCATCCGCTTCACCGGCCGCTACCCGGCGGGCTGTGGCGACAAGGAGTGGCCCGTGGCCTACCAGGACCCGGCCAGCTACGCGGCGCGCGCGCTTGAAGGGCTGTGGCGCAACAGCGGCGGCGCGCTCACCGGCAAGGTGGTCATGGGCGCCACCCCGGCCCGCGCCCGCCTGCTGCACGAGGCGAAGTCGCTGCCGCTGTCGGACATCATTGCCGACGTAAACCAGTGGAGCAACAACGTGATGGCGCAGCAGCTGTTCCTCACGCTGGGGCAGCTGGCGCCCGCGCGGGTGGATTCGATGACCGTGCCGCGCGGTCGGCTCACGCCCGAGCGCCAGGGCCGGCTGGAGCGCTCGCGCGAGATCGTCGCGCGCTGGTGGAGGACCACCTTCGGCATCCGCCACACCGTGCCGGTGATGGAAAACGGCTCCGGCCTCTCGCGCATCGAGCGCATCACGCCCGAGGCCCTGGGCGATCTGCTGCAGCACGCGGCCCGCCACCCGCGGGGCGCGACCTTCGTGCAGTCGCTGTCGGTGGCAGGGGTCAAGGGCACGGCGGCCCGCGTCGGCCGCGAACCCGGCAGCCTGGCCTATGGCAACGCCTGGCTCAAGACCGGCACGCTGCGCGACGTGACCGGCATCGCCGGCTATGTGAACGCGGGCAACGGCAGCCGCTACGTGGTGGTCGGCTTCATCAACCACCCGAACGCCATGGCGGCGCGCCCGGCGCTCGACACCCTGGTCGAGTGGACCGCGGCGCTGCCCGACTGACAGCGAAGCCGCGCCAGGCGGCTCAGCCCAGGGACCAGGCCAGCGCGGCCAGCGCACACACGCTCAGCAACCCCAGCCCCGCGCCCAGCAGCCGGCGGTGGTCGCGGCGGGCGATCAGCGCGCGCGCCTTGCGGCGGTTCAGCGCGGCCAGCACCATGTCGTCGTCGCAGGTCTCGGCCTGCATGGTGCTGTAGTACTGGTGTCTCGTGGCGTCGTTGATGGCCAGGCGGTCGTCGCTGACGCTCTGGAAAGCGAAGTGGTTGCGGTTCACGGCAGGCTCGCAGGTGGTTCGGCGGACGGTGGTACAGACGCCCTTAGGGACATCCTGCATGGGGTATCGGCCAGCCACCGCCGAACTTGAGGGAAAGATTCGCCCGCGTCAGGCCGCAGCGCGCTGCAGCCGGTCGCGCACACCGTCCCACTCGCTGCCCTCGGGCGGCGCCTCGACCCAGATCAGCTTCACGCCGGTGGCGTCCAGCGCGCGCAGCACCGCAAACAGTTCCTGCGCGCAGGCGGCGGCGTCGGCCGGCATGCGGCGCTGCACCACGGCGCGGGCGGCCCGCTGCGTGGTGCGGGTGTACACGGCGATGTGTTTCGCGTCCGGGCCCAGCACATCGAGCGCGGCCTGGATCTGCTCGCCCGACATCAGCCGCACCTTGGCGCGCGGCGCATAGTGCGATTCCAGCGTGCCCGAGGCGCGTGGCGCGGCCTCGTCGCGCTCGCGCAGCGGCTGGCTGCAAGCGGCCTCGATCTGCGCCGGCGTGAGCATGCCCGGGCGCAGCAGCACCGGGTGCCCGCGCGAGCAGTCGACGATGGTCGATTCGATGCCCACCGGGCAGGCGCCGCCATCGAGGATCAGCAGTTCGTCTTCCGGCAGGTCGGCGAATTCTTCGGCCACGTGCGCCGCCGTGGTGGGGCTGACGCGACCGAAGCGGTTGGCGCTGGGTGCGGCCACGCCCAGCACGCCCTGCGCCCGCGCGGCCACCAGCAGCGCCTGCGCCACCGGGTGCGACGGGCAGCGCACGCCCACCGAGTCCTGTCCGCCGGCGGCCACCGCCGCCACCTCGGGCCGGCGCGGCAGGATCAGCGTCAGCGGGCCGGGCCAGAAGGCGGCCATCAGCGCCAAGGCGAAATCCGGCACGCTGTGCGCCAGCGGCGCCACCGCCGCGCGCCAGTCTCCGGCGTCGGCCGGGGGGATGTGCACGATCAGCGGGTGGTCGCTGGGTCGGCCCTTGGCCGTGAAGATGCGACTCACCGCGCTGGCGTTGCCGGCATCGGCGGCCAGGCCGTAAACCGTCTCGGTCGGCATGCCCACCAGGCTGCCCGCGGCCAGGCGCGCGGCGGCCTGCTCGATGGCCGCAGGGTCGCGGGCGTTCAGGGTCAGGGGCACGGGCTCAGTCCAGCGCGGGCAGGCCGAGCAAGGCGAGGACTTTGGAAGCCGTCTCGCGCACCTGCGCCACCGAGTCGCCGGTGATGTTCAGGTGGCCCATCTTGCGGCCCGGGCGGGCGCTGAGCTTGCCGTACAGGTGCAGGTGGGTGCCCGGCAGCGCCAGCACCTGCGCCCAGGGCGGCGCCACCGGCTGTTCGCTGGCCTGGGCGCGCACGCCGTTGGGCTTGAACCAGAGGTCGCCCAGCAGGTTGACCATGAGCGCCGGGCTGTGCTGGCGCGGCGTGGGCAGCGGCAGACCGGCCAGCGCGCGGACCTGCGCCTCGAACTGCGACATGTCGCAGGCGTTCTGCGTGTAGTGGCCGCTGTTGTGCGGGCGCGGCGCCATCTCGTTGACGATCAGGTCCGAACCACCCTGGCCGTTGTCGACCACGAAGTACTCGACGCAGAGCACGCCGACGTAGTTCAGGTGGTTCGCAATCGCCACCGTGCTGGCCTGCGCGCGCGCCGCCAGCTCGGCCGGCACCGCGCCTTCAAACACTTCGGTGATGGCCAGGATGCCGTCGTGGTGGGTGTTCTTCTGCACCGGGAAGGCGACCACCTGGCCATTCGCGCCGCGCGCCACGATGACCGAGCACTCGCTCTGCAGCGGCATCAGCTTTTCCAGCACGCAGGGCACCCGGCCCAGCTGGTCCCAGGCCGCCGCCAGCTCTTCGCGGTTCTTCACACGGATCTGGCCCTTGCCGTCGTAGCCCAGGCGCGCGGTCTTGAGGATGCCGGGCAGCAGATCGGCCGGCACCGCCGCCAGCAGCTCGGGCGTCTCGATGGCGGCGTAGGGCGCGGGGTAGACGCTGAGGGGGCCACCTTCCGACGCGGTGGTGACGAAGTGCGCCTTCTCCTGGATGCGGTCCTGCGCCACGGCCACGCAGCTGGCCGAGGGCGCCACCGGCCGGTGCGCGCCCAGGGTGATCAGCGCGGGCGCGGGCACGTTCTCGAACTCGGTGGTGATGGCGTCGCAGCGCTGCATGAGCTGGGCCAGGCCCTGCTCGTCGTCGTAGGCGGTCTCGATGTGCCAGTGCGCCACCAGGCCGGCCGGGCTGGCCGGATCGGGATCGAGCACCGCGGTGAAGTAGCCCATGGCCTGCGCGGCCTGCACGAACATGCGCCCGAGCTGGCCACCGCCCATCACGCCCAGGGTCATCTGCTGGCCCCGGTCGGACAGGGCGCCGGGAAGCAAGGGTTTGAGGCTCATGGGGTCAGACGGGCAAAGTCATGTTGCGCGCCGCCTCGGTCTGCTCGGCACGGAAAGCCAGCAGCCACTGGCGCAGGGCCGGGTCTTCGTTGGCCAGCAGGGCCACTGCGAACAGCGCCGCGTTGGCGGCCCCGGCCGGGCCGATGGCGAAGGTCGCGACCGGCACGCCCTTGGGCATCTGCACGATGGAATGCAGCGAATCCACGCCCGACAGCGCCTTGGACATCACGGGCACGCCCAGCACCGGCACCACCGTCTTGGCGGCGATCATGCCCGGCAGGTGGGCCGCGCCCCCGGCGCCGGCGATGATGGCCTTCAGCCCCCGGCCGGCGGCGGCTTCGGCGTAGGCGAACATGTCGTCGGGCATGCGGTGGGCCGAGACCACGCGCGCCTCGTGTGCGACACCGAAGTCTTTGAGGATCTGCACGGCGTGCTGCATGGTGTCCCAGTCGCTGCTGGAACCCATGACGACGCCTACCAGGGGTGTGCTCATGGGGAGGGCTCTCGTGCGCGCCGGGCGGGCGCTGTTGGAAGGAGACTCGGGTGAGGCCGCAGCGCGCGGGCGGGCGGCTCCGGTAAAGTGCGGATTTTACGTTTCGCGCCACGCCGGCCGCCACGTCCCGCCCCCACACCACCGCTGCACGCCATGATCAACGTCACCGTCGCCAACTTCGAAGCCGAGGTCATCGAGGCCTCCATGCACACCCCGGTGCTGGTCGATTTCTGGGCCACCTGGTGCGGCCCCTGCAAGGTGATCGGTCCCATCCTGGAGAAGGTCGAGGCCGAGTACGGCGGCCGCTTCAAGCTGGTCAAGATCGATTCCGACCAGGAGCAGCAGCTGGCCGCGGCCTTCGGCATCCGCAGCATCCCGACCTGCGTGCTGCTGATCGGCGGCCAGCCGGTGGACGGCTTCATGGGCGCGCTGCCCGAGGGCCAGATCAAGGCCTTTCTGGACAAGCACCTGCCCAGCGAGGACGAGCTGGCCGCGCTGGCAGAGGCCGACGAAGCGCAGCAGATGCTGGCCCAGGGGGGTGAAGGCGAAGAGGCCGACCCGGTGTCGGCGCTGGAAAAGCTGGCCCACGCCCTGGAACAGGCACCCGACAACGACGACCTGCGCTTCGAGTTCGTGCGCCAGTGCATCGGCCACGGACTGTTCGAGCAGGCCGCAGGGGCACTGGCCCCGGCCATGGCCCGCATCCCGGTGCCGCTGCGCTTCGACGCGCTGAGCCAGTGGCTCAACGCACTGGAGTTCGTCGGTACCGACCCGCGCGGGCAGTGGCCGCTGGAGAAGTTCGACGAGCGGATCGGCCAGAACAGGCGCGACTTCGAGACCCGCTTCGCCAAGAGCCGTGTACTGATCGCCATGGGCGAATGGCCCGCCGCGCTGGACGAGCTGCTGGAGATCATCATGCGCGACAAGAAGTGGGACGACGAGGCTCCGCGCAAGACCTACGTCGGCCTGCTCGAACTCATGACCCCGCCCAAGCCCAAGGCCGACCCGGCCGCCGCAGGCAAGAGCGCCGGGGGCATCGAGCTGGCCGGCAAGGCGGCGGTGCAGGAAGACCCGCAGGCGCAGATGGTCTCGCAGTACCGGCGCAAGCTCAGCATGGCCCTGAACTAGGCCCTGCACTGCGGCTCAAGGCAGGGTCTTCCAGTGGCGCAGCAGGGTGCGCAGCGCCTCCGGGGGGTTGGTCGGGCCCAGGGTGGCGGCCTGGCTCTGCGTGTTGACGCCATGGCATGAAGCACACAGGCGCACCTCGCCCGGCTGGAAGGTGACCCAGACCCGCTCGCGCACCACCGGGTTGCCCGCCCCGTCCGTGGTTTGCCAGGTCAGGGCCCGGCGCGCCGGCACGAAGGCCGCCGTCGAGCCGTCGGGCGCGATGCGAACGCTGCTGACAGGCCCGCCCGCGTTGGCCGGCATGCTGGCCCGTGGCTCGTGCATGGGCACAGGCAGCACGCGGCGTCCGGCGAAGCGGTATCCGCGCACCAGGTCGCCCTGGAACAGCTGGAAGTGCGCAATGTCGTACACCCGTCCACCACCGGGGGCGACGGTGCTCACGCCGCCGGGCACGCGCAGGTTGTAGGGCTGCTGCTGATCGGCACGGTCCCGGGAGGTCTGGTTGCGGGTGATGATCAGCGCCAGGTCGTTGGCCCTGAGCCAGTTGCGCAGCTGCGCCTCGTCCACCGCTTCCTCGGTGAAGATCTGCCGCTCGGGCGCGGCCAGCGGAGGGGCCTGGCGCATCGGAGGCTTCAGACGCGCCACCACCTCGACGGCCTCCAGCTCCCACATCAGGCCATCGAAGCTGCGCAGCGTGTCGGGGTCCCACCAGCTCACCGACTTGCGTATGCCGCCGGTGAGCGACACCCCGGCCTGCAGCAGGCCGCCCGCCGCGGGCGCC
>NZ_BCTF01000014.1 GCF_001571145.1 Hydrogenophaga flava NBRC 102514 | reverse complement strand
GCCGTCCGCTATTGATCGTAGGTCGTTGTCGCCCTTTAGTACCCTTTGCTCATTGAGCGTTTAAGGCTGGTTGCGGCCGTTGAAACTTTCAGGCGGAGTGTCAGCGAACGCTCGAAGCAGTCGTCACCCTGTCGCGTTGGCCTGGTCTGGGACGTCTTCACGGTTCTCGCCTTGACGGCCATCAACGACTACCATTTCTTGAGTTTCACTGTTCGCGTATCGTGGATGTCCTAGACGATAGAGAGAAGCCATGCAATGGATCGACGAAAAAGGCCTTCAGACCTGGGCGACTTTCCTTAACGCTCGCGAGCACCTGATGGCGATGCTGGCGGATCTGATCCGCATGACCATCGACGACGCGTCGCGGTTTCGCTTCCCGAGCGGCGAGGTGAGCCAGCTGCGGGGCTGGGATGGTGACCTAGAAACCGACGAGGCCAAGAGCTTTGTCCCCGCGGGCAAGTCGAAGTGGGAGTTCGGAACCGGGCCCGGCGCGTCAAAGGCGAACGCCGACTACGAGAAGCGGACCAACCAGACCCCCGCGGCCGAGATGGCGGAGAACACGCTCGTTCTGGTCAACCTCGGCTGCTGGGACACGCCAACCAAGAAGATCCCGGAATGGGAGAACGACCGACGCGCCGAGGGCAAATGGAAGGACGTCAGGTATCTCGACGGCGTGGCTCTCGTCCAGTGGCTGAAGGATCACCCGGCCATCGCGGCACGTTACGCGCGCAATGTCCTCAAGTCTGCGCCGCAGGACGGGGCTTTGAGCACAGATGAATACTGGGAGGAATTCAGCACGCAGTTCAGGCCGCAGCTCAATGAGAAGGTCGTTATCGGTGGTCGACAGAATGATGCCGATGCGCTGATTGCCAAACTGCGCGGCCAGCCCGAATCTTTCATGCTCGGTGCTGAGACATCGGAGGAGGTCATTGCCTTCGCAGTTGCAGCGATCCGTAGCGCGGATACGGCCGTGCGCGAATCCTTGGAGTCCAGAACGCTGATCGTCCGCACGGAAGCGGCGGCCCGCTTTCTGGCGATGAAATCGAAGATGGCCTTCATCGCTACGGGCGCAGCAGAATCGCTGGCAGGCGTGCTCGGAAAGAACTGTCCAACGTTGTCTGCCGCAACGGGCGCTCAGGCCAAGCGCGGCCCCTTGCTGCGTCGGCCAACTGCCTCGGATATGGTCCCGGGCTTAATCGAAATGGGTCTTGACCATGGTCAGGGCTACGAACTGGCCCATCGATGTGGGCGCAGCCTGACTATCTTGAAGCGACTGATTAAGAACACGCCAGTCGGTGACCCCGCTTGGGTAGGCCAGGCAAGCGCGTTGAAACCCGCGCTGCTTGCCGGCGGGTGGTCGAGCGACCTTGCGGCCGACTGCGAAGTACTGAAGGAACTGGGCAACTTTCCCGCCTACAGCGCCATCGAGGACATCCTCATCCCGACGCTGGGTATGCCGGATCGTCCCGTCGATAGAGAGGCCGACGTCTGGCAGGTGCGTGCACCTGTAGATGCGTTCTACTTCTACGGCGGCCAGCTCACCGAAGACGACCTTGCGCGGCTCCGCGATGCCGTCGTCAAGGTCTTCAGCAAGCCGCTCGAGCAACCATCACGAGATCAGAAATTCAACCCGGCAAGGGCCGCGCCAACCAATCACAGTCGATGGCTGCGCGACGGGCTTGCGTTGACGCTGCTCATCATCGCTTCGATGCACGACGTGGCCAACCTGCACGTCAAAGGCAAGTCGCCGCAGCAGTACGTTGACGACGTGGTCAATGCCTTGCCTGAATGGAGCAAGTCGCACCACTCAATAATGCGCCTAGGCGACCAGACCGCGCTCTTCGCGGAGGCGGCGCCCAACCCTTTTTTGAAGGCCCTCGAGTCTATTCTCGAGGGCACCCCTAAGCAGGTCGCTAAGATCTTCGAGTCCGAGCGTGATCGCGTATTCGGTCCGTGGAGCCCACATGTGCATTTCCTCTGGGCGCTGGAGACGATTGCCTGGGACCCGAAATACCTGAACCGCGCGGCGGTGGTGCTGGCCAAGCTAGGCGAACTGGATCCAGATCCGGACTCGAACCACGTCAATCGGCCAATCAACAGCCTGCGCGACATCTTGCTGGCCTGGTCGCCCGGCACCTACGCCTCGCAGCCTCAGCGCATCGCATGCCTAGATGCGGTACTGGCCGCATGTCCCGACGTCGGCTGGCAGTTGCTCAAGAAGCTGATGCCCCGTCACATGGACTCGACCTCGCCCACGCAGCATCCCAAGCTGCGCGACCTCGCGCCCGAAAAGCCCGAGGAAATCACGTTCGGGACGGTGTGGGACTTCGAAAGCGCCGTGATCGATCGCGCGCTTGTGGCCGCTGGTGAAAGCGAGGGGCGGCTGGGGGTCTTCGTCGAAGCGATGGGGCGACTGCAGCCTTCAAATCGAGCGAAGCTGCTGGCCCGCCTCGACAGCTTCTTGGACGCTCACCAAACGGCAGAGGGCAACACGACATGGCACGCCCTCAAAGACGAGGCGAGCCGAAACGAGTACTTTGGCGACTCCGACTGGGCGCTAACCGGTGATGAATTGGCGGCGCTGAAGGCAGTGGTTGAGCGACATCGTCCAGCCGACCCGATGGTGTCTGAACGCCATGCATTCGACGACTGGACGCCGCACGTTGGTAAGTACAACCCGGACGCCGAAGTCCTTGATGACTCCGCGAACTTGCGCAAGGAAATTCTTGAGCGAGTGCTGGCGCGAGATGGCGTGCCGGGAATCCTGAGGCTTGCCAAGATGGTCAAGTTGCCTGATCTCCTCGGCCAAGTCTTGGGCCAGGTGCCGTTCACCATCGAGCAAATGTTTGAGCTGCTGCAGGGCGCGCTGCAGGCTGATGCACCGCCGAGCCTGTCTTACTACACCTCGGCCGCTGGCTTCGACAAGTTCGGTGAGGCATGGACGGAGGGGTTTGAAGGCCGCGTTCTCTCACTCGTTACTGATAGCACGGCAAAGGCCAAGCTGCTGCTGGGCTGGGCTTCTACCCGTCCGACCTGGAACTACGTGGAAGGACTGGGTAGCGAGGTGCGAGACCAGTACTGGCGTCACGCGGGCCTGCTGCCGACGGAAGGGCCGCTCGAAGACTTCCTGTTTGCGATCGATCAGTTCCGCAGCGTGGACCGGGATATTGAGGTGTTGGGCCTGCTTCACAGACGCAGCAAGGACGTGCCGACGTCCGTGCTGATGAGCCTGCTCGCTAAAGGCCTCAACCAAATAGGCGATGGTCTCAAGCGCCTGGGGAACATGCTGTCCTACTACGTCGGCCTAGCCCTGAAGGAACTGCGAACCCGCGGTGATGTGGCAAAGCTGGAGATCGCGAAGTTGGAGTACGCCTACCTCGGCCTGCTGCGCTACGAGAAGGAGCCCCTCACCGTCTACAGCCTGCTGGCGTCGGATCCCGAAATGTTCGTCGAGGTGCTGTCCGACGTGTTCAAGGGCAAAAACGCGCCGAGCGACCTGGAGATCACCGAAGCGATGAAGGTGCGCGCGGAGATCTCGTACGACCTGCTGTCGGCGTTCAAGACCTTGCCGGGTCTGCATGATGGAATGGTCAGCGCGGCCGAGCTATCCGAATGGGTGACGAAAGTCAGAAGCCTTGCTGCGGCCAAGGGCCTCGATGAAATTGGAGATCAGCGCATTGGTTTCGTGCTTGCCCATGCACCGCAGAATCCCGACGAAGCCTTCTGGCCGCCTTCAGCGGTGTGCCAAGTGGTCGAGAACGTCGCGTCAGAGCAGGTCGAGCGCGGCTTCGCAATCGAGTGCTTCAACAAGCGCGGCGTTTATCGGAAGGGAATGAATGAAGGGGGGGCGCAGGAGCGCGAGTACGCCGAGCGCTATCAGCGCTGGGCAGACGCGACGATGGCGTACCCTCGCACCTCCGCGATATTGATGGCCATTTCCGAGGACTGGGTTCGCCAGGCGGAGCGCGCAGATGTGAGAGCAGAGCAGGGAAAAATGAAGATTTAGCCCTTCTTGCAACTGCAGTTTCGATGGACAAAGACTTCATTAGGCAAGTGAGTGTGCGCTCGACCACAAGGTGCGGCTGACAGCCCCCGCTGCACTGCGACCCTCCGGTTTTGCAAAGTCGGTTCCAGGCTGCTTGCTGCCGGTCAGGTTTGGTCGCCCGATGACAGCCCTCTTAGTAACCGGCTATTCGTCATCTTGCACCCCGACTGACCGCTGTATTTTGAGTTCACGACAAACCGCTTCACCCCCAAAATTGGTGACGCATTGAACCGAGGATCGTCCGAGAATTGTTTCGGCTCAATATCGCCCTAACATTTCAAGGAGAGCGAGTGGCCCCCACCAACACCCCCCCGCCCGCCGCCGTCAAGCGCTTGGAGGCTTTGGTCTACTACGCGGTAGACAAGGCATCGCCCTATTCCCTTGCGTACAGCATCAGCACAGATTCGCTGAGCAAGATTGGCGGCTTCAAGTTGGCTGAACTGGCGATTACACCGCAGGGCGCTTCAATCATGTGGCTTTGGATCAATGCCTACTGCCAGCCGGATGCCAAACCTACACCAGCTGATGTTGCGGCCAAGTGCAAAACCGTAGATGACGTTCGCAAGGCTGTAATGGCCAACGTGGCTTGATGGAGCGCCACATGTCGATCAATGACATTGCTATCCACCCGGCATCGTTTTCTATGCTGGTTGCCTCAACCCTGATTGCCACTCCGGCTCTCAGCGCCGGACTCAAACTTCACGCAGACGACGCTCCGGTCAACACGCCCTGGAAGGAGCCTGCCACCCTGGCCATCACACGCGAGGGCGGCAGCAATACCGTCACGGCCGATCTGGTGCTGACCTACCAATCGGAGGTGCAGGCGAGGCGAAACGCCAACTTTGCGCGTAACGGTTCGTACAGCGCAGGTCTCTATGTGCATCGAGACTCCACGTCCACTGCACCCAAGAACGATCGTGGACTCTCTGCCGGCTATGCAGGGCTTCTCGTGTCTGACTTGGGCAACGCCGGTCCTGTCGGCAGTCTTGGGTATTCGGTCAAGCTGAGCGTCGGAAAGTCACTCGTCGAGATCGAGGATTCGGTCGGTGCCAAGTCCTGGGTCGACAAGAACAAGGCGCGACTTGTGGTGGCGCTGGGCGGCTATGTGCAACCCGCCATTGGAGGTAGCCCTCAGAAGGGGGTGATTCCGTCGATCCTGTACTTCGACGGCGGACCAGCCCTTTACGTCGACCAATCCCACGGCAATGGCGTCAAGGGTACGGGCCGCTTGACCGGAGCACAACTCAAGTTGGGTGCGAACTACGCTCCCCTGGGCATCGAGCCCACGCCGGTGGCCGGGCTGGCAATAGTGCCGACTATCCGGCTGGCCGGACAGGTGCAGCGCGACTTCAGCGCGACCGGGAGCCGCACGAAGCAGACGCGCAAGCTTTACAGCTTGGAACTGAATCTGCTGTTCGCGCGGCCTGACGAAGAGGGGGGCAAGATCGTGCCTTCAGTGCAGCTGGTGCGCAGCGTGGGTGCAGACCTGCTGACTGGTCGATCCAAAAAAGCGAAGACCGAGCTGTCTCTCGGCTTGACGTTTTGAGATCACCCGAACTGGCCGGGCCCCCCATTCCCTACAACCAACTCGGCTGGCTAGATATGGCACACCACTCGTCGGCACTCAACGCGCGGATGCTTCATTCCCGTACAGTTCGAGCACTCTCGAAATGCATTAAGCCAATGCTGAACATGTTGCCGAAACTCCGAGGCGACGCTCGCAAATCCTTGATACCTAAAACTCCTTTGGTGAGTCAGGGGCCTTGTTCAGCGAAGCCTTAGGTCGGTGCTAACGCAACCGGCAACAGCCCAGTGCGCTACGTGATCGACAACCTGCTCGACGCGCAGCTGTGCACGATGACCGACCCGCAGGCCGAGTACTCGGCCTACGCCAATGCGCTGCTGGCGCGCCATTTGCCCGATCCGGGCTGCGTGTCCGGCCGTGACCGAGGATGCCGTGATGCCCGAATCGAACCCCGCTGCCGCCGACAAGCCGCTGTGCGACCTGGTCATGAAGGGCGGCATCACCAGCGGCGTGGTCTACCCGCAGCTGATCGCCGAACTGGCTGATACCTACCGCTTCAAGAACATCGGCGGCACCTCGGCCGGGGCGATTGCCGCGGCCGGCTGCGCGGCGGCCGAGCATGGCCGGCTGACCGGCCAGCGCGCCGATGCCTTTGCCGAGCTAATGAAGCTGCCCCGGCAGTTGAAGGAACGCAGCGCCGACGGCCACTCGATGCTATTCCACCTGTTCCAGCCGGCGGCGCCGGTGCGCAAGCACTTCGCGGTGCTGGTCAGCATGCTCAACGCCAGCCCGCTGGCGGCGGCCGGACGGGCCGTGCTGGCCATGGTGCGCCAGTTCTGGGGCATCGCGCTGCTCGGCGTGCTGCTCGCCTTCGTTCTGTTTACGCCGGTGGTGCTGGTCGCGGCACCGACGCTGTCGCTTGCCGCGGCGTCCGGTGTGGCGCTGGCCGTGCTGCTGCTGTGGTGGCTGTGGGCGGCCTACGGTCTGTGCCGGCTCGAGGCGCTGAAGGCCTCGCCATGGAAGGCGCCGCTGCTGTGGTGGGTGTTCGGGCTGCTGGCCAGCGCAGCGATCCTGGGCGCAATCGGCGGCACCGCCGGCGGCGTGGCGCTGTTATGGGCGGTGCTGGCCGGTGGTATCGCCGCACCGCTGACCATAGGGCTGGTGCTGGCGCTGTCGGGCCTTCGCTTCGGCAACACACTGGTGGCCGGCATGCACGGCAACGGCTACGGGCTGTGCAGCGGTCGCACGGTCGAGGCCGGTGCCGGACATGCCGGGCTGACCGACTGGCTCAGCGGCTACTTCGAGGGTCTCGCGGGTCATCATGCGTCGCACCCGCTGGTCTTCGGCGACCTCTGGAATGCGCCGCTCGTGAACGGCCGCTTCGCCGACGTCAAGCCGGCGGACCGCCGCGTCAACCTCGAGGTGATGACCTCGGCTGTGAGCCAGCAGATGTGCTACGCCATCCCGTTCCGCGGCGACCAGGGCCTGTACTACGACCCGCAGGAATGGCGGAAGCTGTTTCCCGATGAGGTGATGAAGTGGCTGGACGGTGTCTCTGCCGCAGAGGGCGCCGAAGTCCGTGCGGCGGGCGAGGATCTGGAGACCGTCGTGCACGAGCTGAACGGCGAGCGCCGCGTGCTGTCGCGACTGCCCAGCAATGCCAACCTGCCGCTGGTGGTGGCGGTGCGCATGAGCCTGAGCTTCCCGGCGCTACTGTCGGCCGTGCCGCTGTACGCCGTAGACTTCAGCCTAAAACTCAACCAGTGCCCCAAGGGTCAGCCACCCCTGGACTCGCTGATGGCCACCCGAGTGTGGTTCTCCGACGGCGGCATCGCGAGCAACATGCCGTTGCACTTCTTCGACTCGCCGCTGCCCGGTCATCCGACCTTCGCGATCAACCTGAAGTCCGAGCACCCCGACCACAAGATCGACGCTACGCTGCCGCCCGGCCAACAGCCAGGGCGTGTCTACCTGCCCGACAGCAACGTCGGCGGTGAGCGCCGCTACTGGCCGGCACCGGCCGACGGCAGCTCGCTCGGCGGACTGATCGGCTTCGTCTTCAGCATCGTCGACACGATGCAGAACTGGCGCGACGAGATCCAGTTCCCCTACCCGGGCTACCGCGACCGCATCGTGCAGATCAGCCAGCTGAAGGACGAAGGCGGCCTAAACCTCGACATGCCCGACCGCAACATCGAGAACCTCAGCGCGGCCGGGCGCGTCGCGGCCCAGAAGCTGCGCGCACGATTCCATGCGCCGCCCGGGCAGTTGAGCGAGGGTTGGCGCTACCACCGCCAGCAGCGGCTGCGCATCCTGCTCGGAGTTTTCGAACGGATGGCGAAGGACTTGGGGCGATCGCTGGCTGCCGGCCGATGGGATGAGGCGCTTGAGGATATTCCGCCGCACGACTACAGCGCGGCGCACAAGGCCCAGGCCTTCGAGTGCATGCAGCGCATCGACGAGCTGGCAAAGCTGCTGCATGACGAGGAGCCATCACTCGAGTCGCGCGCACCGAAACCACGTGCCTCGATGCGCATCGCACCGCGCATCTGAGTGCAAACGGTTCAGCCACCCTGTTCGAGTGCGTCAGGATAACTGCTAGGCTGGGAATAACATGGTTCTCTAGTAGAGCAGCCGGCTGACTACATGATATTGAGTTCAAGTGCGCCACATTTGATGGGCGGTACTGAATCGGGTACAGGGTCAAGTTTTGCAGACCTCCCCTCGCTGTCGCTACTTGCAACTGGCGTCGTATTTCCCCCAGCCATCTGGAATACCCGCACAAAAGTCTCCTTCAGGACCCCAGAGAGCAACACCGTCGACTCCGCCCTTGCCTTTGCACGAGCAGAGGCGCACATCCTTAGCGTTGCGCTGACCAACGGTGTATTTGTCCTTGTTTTCCCACAGGCCACCACGGACGTTACCCGGTGGCCCCCAAAGCTCCAAATCCTTGACACCACCCTCGCCAGCGCACTTGCCAATCTTTTCGACTGTCACGCATGAGTTTGAGTAAGTACCCCAAGGTCGGGTGTCGCCTTGTATCATGCCGCCACAAGGCTCACCTTTTGGCCCCCAAAGGGTGACACCGTTTGCCCCACCTCTCCCAGTACAGGAACAAAGCTCAGTCGTTTGTGCCCTAGCTGTAGTGGTGAGAACGATGGCAATGAGGGCGATTGATGCGCTGAAAAAGTTCCTGTTCATACTTGAACCTCCGTGGGTTGTGATATTCAGGCTGGATCAAGAAGCTTGCTTCGCCCTAATCATTGGCGGTTTGCGAGACCAACAACACTTGCACACGAGCGAGAACCAAGTACTGCCCGTTTTATTTCGGCAGATACTTTTTTGCGAACGCTTCAATGAAGTCAGTGCCGGCATAGCCTGCAGCGATAACACCCAGGAGGGTCGTACCCTTGCTGAAATCGGCCTCTCCCGACCCGAACTTCAGCCCGAGAAAACCTGTGACGCCAGCTACCGCGCCGATGAAAATCGAGATTCCAAGCGTTTTGCCGCTGAAGACATCTGCAAGAGACTTCCCTTCTGCGGCGGCCTCATCTGACTGCTTCTTCAGACCGGCAACGGCCCGCAGGCTCTGTCCAAACGCGCCTAGAAAAGCTGAGATCAAGAAGGCGTACAACAAGGTCTGCTCAACGGAGGCCATAGCTTCTCTCCCTTTTTCAGGCTAAGACCCTGCCCAGGGAAACGCGATGCCGACCGCAGTCACAACGTTCTGAGCATCATTGCTGTTGGATCCTTGAGTTTCAGCCCCCCATGGGTATGGCACCCAGTTCATTGAAACGAGACTAGCTGGAACAAGCTCTGGCATCGCAGTCGAAGTCTCGATGGAGTTGACGGATGCGTGCACCCGTACTCCCTTGCACCATGCTGGCGCCGAAAGCATCAAGACCTCGGACTCAATGGTCGAGCAGACTTGAATTGATGGTCCGGTTGGCATGGCCGCGATGAACGAAAAGTCCCAGATGCCATCTGCAGGCGGGGTGACGTAGACGTGCGGGGAAAGCCGCCCGTTTGTCCAGCCACCTGTATTGACCGTCCCCCTTGCATGCAAAAGCATCAAGGGGGGCAGGCTCTTCGTTTGATTGAAGATCACCGTTTCAACCGACAAGACCATCGCGTCCATAGGTGCCTCCACATGTAAAACTTTAGAGTACGCATGGTTACATGGTGGGCGTGCGCCACACATCCCCTGAATGGATGATGTAAAAAGTTCGGAATCCCTGTACCAGCCGCCTTCTGACGCAACCAGCTCTGGGTCTCGGACTTCACCTACGTCTCGACCTGGCAAGGCTGGCCGTACATGGCCTTTGTGATCGACGTGTACGCGCGGCGCATCGTGGGCTGGCGGGTGAGCAGTTCGATGCGCACGGACTTCGTGCTCGATGCCCTGGAGCAGGCGCTTTACGCCCGTCAGCCTGAGCGTGATGGCAGCCTGGTCTGTCACTCCGACAGGGGGTCTCAGTACGTCAGCATCCGCTACACCGAGCGACTGGCCGAGGTCGGTATCGAGCCCGCAGTGGGCAGCAAGGGCGACAGCTACGACAACGCGCAGGCCGAGACGATCAACGGGCTGTACAAAGCCGAATTGATCCACCGCCGAGCTCCTTGGAAGACAAAGGAATCGGTGGAGCTGGCCACTCTCGAAAGGGTGTCATGGTTCAACCACCACCGACTGCTCGAACCTGTCGGCTACATCCCACCCGCCGAGGCTGAGGCAAACTACTACCGGCAACTCGCCAATCAGGCCGCAACACCGGCCTGACTTAAACCAGCCTGCCCCCATGATTCCTTGGCGCGGTTCAATACCGTACAGGAGTGGACGGGCTTGGCCAACTCCATCGAAGCCAAGTATTTGGAGGCGCTGTTGAGAGATCCAGCAGCTATCAATCAGCTTGTCGCAGCCTCTGCAGTCCCCAAGCCGAAGCCGCTGACGCATGTTTCGACCGCCGCACGCAGGACTGTGCCGCATCGCCGAGGACGCCCTTAGCATTCCACAGCTAGCAGAAGCTGACTTGGCTTTGGCCGCGCTCCAGAGTACCAAATCACCATGCGGTCGGCGTGTCGTAGCGTGTCCCGGCGCGGTGGCGCCTGCGCGGCTTCAGGACGTGCGGCAAGGAACCGGATCAGCGTACCTGTCAGCCATTGGCAGATAGCCGTCGGCGCAAGGCGCTCACTGTCTATTGAGCACCGGTTGTGCCTGCCCCATTACCTACTGACCAAAGGCATGGTTGAACGCTTCAATGATCGGATGAGCGAAATCAATGGTCGAACGAGCTTCAAGTCGCTGAGGAGTTGGCGACGGCGCTCAAGCACAACCCGGACATGTACAACCATCGCATACCGGAGCGAATGCGTGATCACCTGTCACCCACTCAGGCCCTGAAAAACTGGCCAAGGATGTGCGCCGTTTTTTAGCCGCAGCATCTGGATGTACGCATGGAGCATCGCCGGCGCTGCCGTCCTTAGCGATCACACCACCTGAGGTACAAACGGCTCACGAAGTACCGCAATGCAGCGAAAGCTATCACCGACGTGCAGCCCAGGTGGTGGACAAGAACTCTGAATGCCTGCAGTGACTACCATGACAGGCATGGTTGAAACGCAGCTGCCTGCCCTTGTGGCCGATGCACAGTGCGGGGTATGTGGGGCTAATCTGTAAGCACTGCCTAAACGTGCAAAACCCTGTACCGGCGGCTACACAGTGGCTACACGACAACAAAAGCGAACCCCCGCTATCAAATAGATAGCGGGGGTTCCTTGATTCACTGGGGTGGCTGATGGGACTCGAACCCACGACAACAGGAATCACAATCCTGGACTCTACCAACTGAGCTACAGCCACCGCAAGCCTGCCATTATAGCGTGAACCTTTACTGTTTTGGCTCGGGCACCAGGATCTTGACCTTGAACCGTTGCTTGAGCAGTTCGTAGTGCGCCTGCGCCTCGGCGGTGTTCCACCACTGCGCGTATTGCTGCACTTCCTGGTTCTGGGCAGATGGCGTGGCACGCGGCAGCACCTTCTCCACCTTCACGATCGCATAGCCCTGCTCGCCCAGGTCCACACCGGCCCAGGACGGCAACTGTTTGGGATCGGTGCTGAGCGCGGCCCTCAGGACCTGTCCGGACACACCTTGCGGGTTGTCGCGAGAAACGACCACAGACGCAGGCAGCGCAGTGGTGTCGCTGCCCGACTTGAGTGCCTCCAGCTTGCGGGCCCCCTCTTCCTTGGCCATCTGGGCGGACCGCTGGGCGATCAGGCGAGCGCGCACACTGTCGCGGACTTCGGCCAGTGGCAGCGTGCGAGCCGGGGAGTGGTTCACGACCCGCGCCGCCGTCATCTGGCCCGAGGCTGTTTCGATGGCCTCGGTGTTGCGCTTGTTCTGCAGGGAGTCGGGAGCGAACAGGGCCGAGAGAAGGCGCTCGTTGGCCAGCACCCCGGAGCCCGGCACCGGCTGACGCGTCAGGCCTTTCGCGGTCTTGATCGCAAGCTTGAACTGGTCTGCAGCAGGCTTGAGGCTTTCCGCCTGCTCGTAGACCGTATTGCCGAAGCCGTCCGCGCTCTCTGCGAAGCGCTTTTGTGCCTGCTGTTTCTTCAGATCGGCCTCGATCTGCGGACGCATTTCCTCGAACGTCTTCTGCTGGGGAGCCTTGATGTCGGTGAGCTGGATGATGTGGTATCCGAACTCGGTTTCCACCAGATCAGAAATCTCACCCTTCTTGAGCGAAAAAACCACGTCCTCAAACGGTTTGACCATCGCACCACGGCCGAAAAACTCGAGATCGCCACCTTTGGATGCAGACCCGGAGTCCTGCGAGTTGGCCTTGGCCACGGCGGCGAAGGTTTCCGGAGCCTTGCGCACCTGCTCCAGCAAGGACTGCGCCTTGGCCTTGACCTTTTCGCGCTCCTCGGCGGGCGCGCTGGCTGCGGCGTTGAGAAGAATGTGGCTGGCGCGCCGCTCCTCGTCACCAGAGAGCTTGGCGACATTCTCCTTGTAGTAGGCGCGCAGATCTTCTTCGTTCAGCGTCAGGCCCTTGGCGATCTCCGCGGCATCGAGCACGAGGTATTCGACGTCGATCTGTTCGGGCGCCTGGAACAGAGACTGATTGTCCTTGTAGAACTGCTCGATCTCGGCATCGGTCGGCGCCACTTTGGCCGCAAAGTCCTTGGCGGCCAGCGTCAGCACGCGCACTTCGCGGCGCTCGAAGAACGCATTGAGCGAGACCTGGGCCACTGATGGGGGCGCGAACCCGGTGCCTTGCACACCACCGAGCACCTGACGCATGGACAGGTCGGAGCGGATGCGGGCTTCGAAACCTTCAGGTGTCAGCCCCTGGCGCGCGACCATCTGCGCATAGCGCTCGACATCCAGCGAACCGTCGGGCTTGCGCAGGGCGGCGATGCCGGGGTCTTCCTGCAACGCACGCGCCAGGCGCTGGTCGCTGGTATAGAGGTGATCCTTCTGCACAGCGGCGGCCAGCACGCGGTCACGCACCAGACGCTCCAGCGTCGCGTAGCGCGCGGCATCGCTGTCGAGCAGTTTGGCATCGAGGTTGGGCATCTGCTCTCGCAGGCGCTGCGCCTCATTGCGATGCGCCTCGTCCCATTCGCTCTTGCGGATGTCGTGACCATCCACGGTCGCCACGGCTTCACCGCGCTGATTGAAGTCGGTGAAGCCCTGGACACCGAACAGCACGAAGGACGGGATGATCAGTATCAGCAGGAAGCCCATGAGGTACTTCTTGTGATTGCGGATGGAGTCGAACATGCCTGGAATCCTGCTACTTCAAACAAACGCCGACACCGGAGTGTCGACAACAAAAAAGGCGAACCCGAGTTCGCCTTCTTGATGGTGGTGGGTGCTGACGGGGTCGAACCGCCGACCTACGCCTTGTAAGGGCGCCGCTCTACCGACTGAGCTAAGCACCCCACCGGATACCTGTGGCTGCTCAGTTCAGAGCATCCTTGAGGGCCTTGCCCGGACGGAACTTCGGAACCTTGGCGGCCTTGATTTTAATCTCAGCGCCGGTGCGGGGATTGCGACCCTTGCGAGCGGGACGTTTGGTCACAGCGAACGAACCGAAACCCACCAGGGACACCGTGCCGCCCTTTTTCAGGGTGGTGCGGATGGCGGTGATGGTGGAATCGAGTGCGCGGGTGGCCGCAGCCTTGGAAATGTCGGCGTGCTTGGCGATGTGCTCGACGAGTTCTGTTTTGTTCACAAATAGCCCCTCTATAAGAAATAAAAGTTCGTCTCATCAGGCGAATGCGTGGTGGTGAAGCACCGGCCGCCACAGCCTGCTGTTTCTGGTTGGGTCACAGGTCGCATTGGTACGGAAAAGCCACCGCCCATGCGCGTCTTCATTAGACCCACTGGCCTGCTGCACTGTCAATACAGAGGCCATTGAAACCCCCAACGAACGCCAGAACCGCGAGATTCTATGCGGTTTCCATAGGCTCCCAGCGACGCGCGCGTGACGCGCACCACGCCACGCATCGCGGGCCGGATCACCCCGCCTGAACGATGGCCGCAATGGCCTTGCCGAGATCGCTGGTGCTGGCCTGCCCCCCGAGGTCGCGGGTGCGTGGCGCATCGCTGCCGGGCGCCAGACAGGTCTCTATCGATCGCATGATGGCGTCGTGGGCCTCGCGATGCCCCAGGAAGTCCAGCATCATGGCGCCGCACCAGATCTGGCCGATCGGGTTGGCGATGCCCTGCCCCGCGATGTCCGGCGCCGAACCATGGACGGGCTCGAAAAGGGAAGGATGCTGGCGCGTGGGGTTGAGGTTGGCGCTCGGCGCAATGCCGATGGTGCCGGTGCAGGCGGGGCCCAGGTCGGAGAGGATGTCGCCAAACAGGTTGCTGCCCACCACGACGTCGAAGAAATCCGGGCGCTGCACGAAGTGCGCGGTGAGGATGTCGATGTGGAACTTGTCCACCTTCACGTCCGGATATTCCTTCGCCATGGCTTCCACGCGCTCGTCCCAGTAGGGCATGGTGATCGCGATGCCGTTGGACTTGGTGGCACTGGTCAGGTGCTTCTTCGGACGGGAACGTGCGACCTCGAAAGCGTGGCGCAGCACCCGGTCCACGCCGACGCGGGACATCACCGTCTCCTGCACCACGATCTCGCGCTCGGTTCCTGCGTACATGCGGCCTCCGATGCTGCTGTATTCACCCTCGGTGTTCTCCCGCACGATCACCATGTCGATCTCGCCGGGTTCGCGCGGGCTGCCGTCGCGCCGCACCACCGGTGCCCGCACGCCGGGCATCAGCCTGGCCGGCCGCACATTGACGTACTGGTCGAACTCGCGGCGGAACATCAGCAGCGACCCCCAGAGCGAAATGTGGTCGGGCACCTTGTCGGGCCAGCCCACCGCACCGAAGTAGATCGCGTCGTGCCCCCCGATCTGCTCCTTCCAGTCGTCCGGCAGCATCTTGCCGTGGCGCTCGTAGTAGTCGCAGCTGGAGAAGTCGAAGTGGTCGAACTGCAGGCCGATGCCGAACTTGGTGGCGGCCGCTTCGAGGACGCGCAACCCCTCGGGCATGACCTCGGTACCGATGCCGTCCCCGGCGATGACAGCGATGCGATGGACTGATGACATGGAAAGCTCCTGTGGTGGCAATGTGGTGTCGAGCTTACGGCTGTTTATGACAATAATTCGTCCACCCATTGTTTCCATGAAAGAAAGAATTGGACCGTCCTGATCTGGAACTGGTGCTGGCCGTCCGACGCCACGGCAGCCTTGTCACCGCCGCGCGGGCGCTGAAGGTGGCGCCGTCCGTGGTGACCAAACGCCTGGCGGCGCTGGAGGCCCGGCTGGGCACCCGGCTGTTCCAGCGCACCACCCGCCGCGTGAGCCCGACCGCCGACGGCGACACGCTGTGCGAACGTGCGCAGGAGCTGCTGCGCGCTTTTGAATCGGCCGAGGCGGAATTGCGCGAGCGCCAGGCCGAGCCGTCCGGGCCGATCCGGTTGGCGGCCACCTTCGGCTTCGGTCGCACCTGGCTGGGACCAGCGCTGGCGTCGCTCCAGTCCCTGTATCCGAAGGTCAACGTGCAGGTGCAGCTGACAGAACAACTGCCCGACCTCACGGCGGAGGGGCTGGACGGGGCGATCTGGTTGTGGAACGCACCGGCGCAGCGCGCGGGCGAATGGACCCAACGGCAGCTCGCCACCAACCAGCGTGTGCTGGTCGCTGCGCCGGCCTACCTGCGCCGGCGCGGTGTACCCCGCTCGCTGGACGAGCTGTCACAGCACGACTGCCTGGTGGTCCGCGAGAACGGTAGCGGCGCCGAGTTGCGCTTCGACCACTGGCGCCTTCAGAGGGGCGGCGAGCGCCAGTGGGTCCACGCGCCGGTGCGAGGACCGCTGTCGAGCAACTCCGGCGAGCTGGTGCGCGACTGGTGCCTGGCGGGCCACGGCATCATGCTGCGCAGCCTGTGGGACGTGGCACCGCTGATGGAGCGCGGCGAGCTGGTGCGGGTGCTCGATGAATGGAGCGTGCCCGACGCGGACATTCACTGGATCGCGCCTTACCGGGTGCAGGTGCCACGGCGCATCCGGCTGCTGGTGGACTTCCTGGCGGAACGCTTCCGGGACGAGCCCTGGCGCCACCAGCAGGCCACCAGCCCGGTCAGCGCGAAGGACGCACCACCAGGCTCACGCCGAAAGCGGTGAGCGCGGTGCCGGCGATCGTCGTCGCCGTGATCGGTTCGGCGAACAGCACCCAGGCGATCAGCGCCGTGCAGGGTGGCACCAGGTACATCAGACTGGTCACCGACGCCGCCGCGCCACGCTGGATCAGCATGTACAGCAGCGAACTGCCCCCCAGCGTCAGCCCGAGCACGGACCAGGCCATGGCGCCCGCCAGTTCGGCGTTCCAGCGCATGGTCTCAGTCTCCAGCAGCGCCAGCGGCAGCGTCACCACCAGGGCCGCCGCAAGCTGGACCGTGTTCGCGGTGCGCACGTCGCAGGGCTGGACGAAGCGCTTCTGATACAGCGTGCCCGCGGTGATCGCGAACAGGGCCATCACCGCGAACGACAGGTTCAGCCAGTTGGCCGAGTCACCCGGCCCGCCGGCGCCGAACTTGCGCGAAACCACCAGCACCAGACCTGCGAAGCCCAGCAGCAGGCCCAGCCACTGGCGGCGCGACACATGGTGCCCGCCCACGCTGGTCAGCCAGATCGCTGTGAGCACGGGCTGGATGCCGACGATCAGCGAGGACAGGCCGGAGCCCATGCCGGCCTTGACCGCTGCCCAGACGCCGCCCAGGTAGCCCGCATGCATGAGCACGCCGGTGACGGCCAGGTGCAGGGCCTGCCGGCGGTCGGACGGCCACTTCACCCCGGCCAGCACGATCCAGGGCAGGAAACAGAGGATGGAGAGCGCATAGCGCACCGCCAGAAAGGACATCGGCGGTGCGTGCGGCATGCCGTAGCGCGCCACGATGAAGCCGGTGCTCCAGATCAGCACGAACACCCAGGGCATGGCACGGAGCCATGCGTTGTCGCGGGGGCTCATCAGCGCGAGCGGGCGCGGATCTCGGGCAGCGCCTTCTGCAGGTAATACACCATGGACCACACGGTCAGCACCGCGGAAATCCAGATCAGCCAGGTGCCCCAGAGGTGGGTGTCGATCACGCCGAACAGCGTGCCGTGGAACAGCAGGAAGGGGATCGCCACCATCTGCACCGTGGTCTTGACCTTGCCGATCATGTGCACGGCAACGCTCTTGGTGGCACCGATGATGGCCATCCACTCGCGCAGTGACGAGATGGCGATTTCGCGGCCGATGATGATCAGCGCCACAAACACATCGGCCCGTTCCAGGTGGACCAGCACCAGCAGGCAGGCGCAGACCAGGAACTTGTCGGCCACCGGGTCGAGGAAGGCGCCGAAGGCCGAGGTCTGGTTGAGCTTGCGGGCCAGATAGCCGTCGGCCCAGTCGGTGGCTGCGAACACGATGAACATCACCGTGGCGATCAGGTTCTGCTGCGCCGGGCTCACACCTTCCAGATAGAACACGCCGATGATCAGGGGAATGGCGACGATGCGCGCCCAGGTCAGCAGGGTGGGAAGGTTGAAGAACATGGGCGAGATTATGGGGGTGGTTTTGTACACTGGCCTTCCATGTCGCCCCCTCCCCCTCCCCCCACGGCGCCTCGGAGCTTGGGCACCTTCACCCTGCGGTTCACGCTCGTTGCGGCGTTCACCGGCATCACGCTGCTGGTCAGCCTGGTCATCGGGCTGGCCACGGCCACCCTGGTGGGCGACTTCGTGCGGGACGAATTCCGCCTGCGCATGTCCGACCTGGCGGCCGTCGCCGCCACGCAGATCGATGTTCAGGCCCACCACCGCCTGCAGACCCCGAAGGACCAGGACAGCCCGGACTACCGCGCCCTGCAGGAGCACTTGCGCAAGATCCGGGACCACGGCACCCACATCCGTTTCATCTACACCACCCGCCTGCGACAGGACGGCCAGGTGGTCTTCGTGGTGGATGCCGAAGAAAAGCCGGAAGATTTCAGCGCACTCGGCGACGTCTACGCCGACGTAAGCCCGGAACTGCGGGCCGCCCTGTCTGCGCCCAAGGGCACGGCCAAGGCCTTTGTCACGCAGCGCTTCTACACCGACGACTGGGGCACCTGGATGTCGGCCTACGCGCCGTTGTACCTGCCCGACGGAAGCATGGACGCCGTGCTCGGGCTGGACATGTCGGCGGACCGCATCCTCCAGCAGAAACGGCAATACCAGTACGCCCTCTGGGGCGCCTGCGCCCTGCTCGCGCTGCTGTTGATGCCGGTGGCCTACTGGATGGCCCACCGCATCCGTCGTCCCCTGTCGCGGCTCGAGGGCGACATGCGCAAGGTGCGCCAGTTCGACCTGGAAAGCACGCCCCCCATCCGCTCGCGGGTGATCGAGATCAACCGCATGGTGGAGCAGCTGGAGAGCATGCGTTCGGGCCTGCGGTCGTTCCAGAAGTACGTGCCGGCCGAGATGGTGCGGCGGCTCATCGCACGGGGCGTCGATGCCGAGCTCGGCGGCACGCAGCAGGAGATGACCTTCTTCATGTCCGACGTGGAGGGCTTCACGACGCTCAGCGAGCGGCTTGCGCCGGACGAGCTGGTGCACCACCTGGGCGAGTACCTCACCGCAGTCTCCGGCCGCCTGCTGGGTGCCGGCGCCACGGTCGACCAGTACATCGGCGACGCGGTGCTGGCCTTCTGGAACGCCCCCGAGCCGGTGGCCGACCATCCGCAGCGCGCCTGCGATGCGGCCCTGGCGGTGCAGGAGGCCGTTGCCCGGCTCAATCTTGACTGGGAGGCCCAGGGTCGCAGCGTGGTGTTCAGGACGCGGATCGGCATCAACACCGGTGAAGCCATCGTCGGCAACATCGGCTCCGACGACCGCATGAGTTACACGGTGATCGGCGACGAGGTGAACCTGGTCAGCCGGCTGGAAGCCACCAACAAGTTCTATGGCACCTCGATCCTGTTGTCCGAACAAACGCAGCAGCGGGTGCAGGCGCAGTTCGTGACCCGCCTGGTGGACCAGCTGGTGGCGTACGGCAAGAGCCGGCCGATCCGGGTGTACGAGCTGCTGGGCCGCCAGGGTGCGGTGGCACCAGGGCTGCTGGACATGGTGGCCGACTACGAGGCCGCCTTTGCCCTCTACCAGCAGCGCGACTTCGGCACGGCCATGGCCCTGCTGGAGCGCTACCCCGACGACCCGCCATCGCGGGTGCTGCACAGCCGCTGCCGCCGCTACCTGGACCACCCGCCGCTGGCGGAATGGGACGGCAGCTTCCTCTTCACCAGCAAGTAGGCCAGCCCAGGGCTCAGCCCTTCAGTGCAGCGCCCTATAGATGGCGTCGGCCAGCTCGGCCGAAATGCCCTCGACGGTGCTCAGGTCCTCGACGCTGGCGGCGGCCACGCCGCGCACGCCGCCGAAGCGCTGCAGCAGGCGCGCCCGCTTCTTCGGCCCGACGCCGGGAATGTCCTCCAGCTTGCTGCCTCCGGTGCGCACCTTGGCGCGCTGCGCCCGCATGCCGGTGATGGCGAAGCGGTGCGCCTCGTCGCGAATCTGCGCCACCAGCATCAGCGCCGCCGAATCATGGCCCAGATAGACCTTCTCGCGTCCGTCGGCGAACACCAGTTCCTCCAGCCCGACCTTGCGCCCCTCGCCTTTCTCGACACCGACGATCAGCGACAGGTCCAGCCCCAGTTGCTGGAACACCTCGCGCGCCATGCTGACCTGGCCCTTGCCGCCATCGACCAGCACCAGGTCGGGCATGCGCGGCCCACGGGGCGCCTCGCCGGCGGCCTCGGCCGTGGGTTCCGGGGTGTCGGCAGCGAGCGCCTTTGCTTCCACCGCGTCGGCCTGCGCCTCCTGCGCCACGCCCTGCTCGGCCCGCAGCGCCTCGGCGATCTTGCCGTAGCGCCGCAGCAGCACCTGGCGCATGGCCGCGAAGTCGTCGCCGGGTGTGATGCCGTCGATGTTGTAGCGGCGGTACTGGCTGTTCTGCATCTTGTGCGCCTCGAACACCACACAGGACGCCTGGGTCGACTCGCCCGCCGTGTGCGAGATGTCGAAGCACTCGATGCGCAGCTCGTCCAGGTTGTCGTCGGGCAACCCCAGCGCCTCGGCCAGCGCGCGCGTGCGCGCCTGCTGCGATCCTTCTTCGGCCAGCAGGCGCGCCAGCGCGATCTCGGCATTCTTCTGCGCCATGTCCAGCCAGGCGCGCCGGTGTTCGCGCGGCTGGTGCACCGTGTGCACCTTGGCCCCGTTCTGTTCGGTGAGGGCCTCCATCAGCGTCCGGCTCACGGCATGGCTCGTCACCAGCGTGTGCGGCAGCGCCGCCCCAAGGTAGTGCTGTGCGATGAAGGCCTCCAGCACCCGCACGTGCACCCGTTCCATCGGGTCGGCGGAAGACGGCGACTCGGCTTCCGATTCCAGCGCCTCGTCGATCTGGGTTGCGTCCTCCACATGGGCCGGGAAGTACGGCCGGTCGCCCAGGTGTCGGCCACCGCGCACCATGGCCAGGTTCACGCAGGCCCGTCCGCCCAGCACCTTCACCGCCAGCACGTCGACGTCCTTGTCCGAGAGGTTGTCCATCGCCTGCTGCTGCAGCACGCGGGAGAGCGCACTCATCTGGTTGCGGATCTCGGCCGCCTGCTCGAACTCCAGCTTGTCGGCGTGGGCCATCATGCGCGCCTGCAGCGCATCGAGCACCTCCTGGGTCTCGCCGCGCAGGAAGCGCTCGGCGTCGGCCACGTCCCGCCCGTAGGCTTCGGTGTCGATCAGGTCCACGCAGGGGCCGGTGCAGCGCTTGATCTGGTAGAGCAGGCAGGGGCGCGTGCGGTTGGCGAACACCGTGTCCTCGCAGGTGCGCAGGCGGAACACCTTCTGCAGCAGCGTGATGGTTTCCTTGACCGCCCAGGCGCTGGGGTACGGGCCGTAGTAGCTGTGTCGCCGGTCGACCACGCCGCGGTAATAGGCCATGCGCGGGAACGCGAGCATCGGCAGGGGTTTGGTCCCGGCGGTCCGGAAGGTCTCGCGGGTGCCGGTGATCTTGAGGTAGGGGTAGCTCTTGTCGTCCCGGAACAGGATGTTGAACTTGGGGTTCAGCGTCTTGATCAGGTTGTTTTCCAGCAGCAGCGCCTCCGCCTCGGTGCGCACCACCGTGGTTTCCATGCGCACGATGCGGCTGACCATGTGGCCGATGCGGGTGCCGTCGTGGTTCTTCTGGAAGTAGCTGCTGACACGCTTCTTCAGGTTGCGCGCCTTGCCCACGTAGAGCAGCTGGTCCTGGGCGTCGAAATACCGGTACACCCCCGGCAGCCCGGGCAGGGCCGCCACTTCGGCCAGCAGTTGTTCGGAGTGGGGTGCGTCGGGTGCGGGACTGGACATGGGGCCGTATTGTGAATCCGCCGCCATGGACAATCGGCGCATGCAATGGGACATCTTCTGCCGGGTCATCGACAACCTGGGCGACATCGGTGTGTGCTGGCGGTTGTGCGCGGGACTGGCGGCGCGCCAGCAGCGCGTGCGTCTGTGGATTGACGTGCCCGACGATCTGGACTGGATGGTGCCCGGCGCCAGGGAGGGCCACATCCACGGGGTCGAAGTGATCCACTGGACGGAGCCGCTGCAGGCCGCCTGCGCCGGCACCACCGCCGATGTCTGGATCGAGGCATTCGGCTGTGATCCGGCGCATGAATGCCTCGATGAGCTGGCCTTGCGCGTGCAACAGGGCGCTGCGGCGCCGGTCTGGCTGAACCTGGAATACATGAGCGCCGAGGCCTATGTCGAGCGCTGCCACCGCCTGCCCTCGCCCATCATGACCGGGCCGCTGCAGGGCCTGACCAAGTGGTTCTTCTACCCGGGCTTCACGCCACGGACGGGTGGCCTGCTGCGCGAAGCGGACCTGCCTGCACGGCAGGCGGCCTTCGACGCGGCCGCCTGGCTGGCGTCGCAGTCGCTGCCGGTCAGCGGGCTCCCCAGGGCGAGCCTGTTCTGCTACGAGCCCCCTGCCCTGCGCGCCGTGCTCCAGGAGGCGGGCGCGCAGGCGCCCAGCGACTGGCTGGTCACCACCGGCCGCGCCGCCGACGCCGTGGCAGCCGAGCGCGGCCGGGGTCTGGACACCGGTCAGGCCCGGCTGCACACCGTGCAGCGCCTGACCCAACACGACTACGACCACCTGCTCTGGTCCTGCGACCTGAACTTCGTGCGCGGCGAGGATTCGCTGGTGCGTGCCCTGTGGACCGGCAAGCCTTTTGTCTGGCACATCTACCCGCAGCACGACAACGCCCACCACGCCAAGCTGGAAGCGTTCCTGGACTGGCTGGAGGCACCGCCCTCGCTGCGCGATTTCCACCGCGCCTGGAACGGCATCACGGCCCCCGGCACCGTCTGGCCGGGCTGGGACGTGGTGAACACCTGGCAGCCCTGTGCGCTGGCGGCGCGGCAGCGCCTGCAAGCCCAGCCCGACCTGATCGGCCAGCTGATCGGGTTCGTCACTGGAAAGCGTTAAAATTCAAGGCTTTGCTAGAAGCGTCGCCGCACAAGGAACCGCGGCCCAACTGTTGGAACCCCTATGAAAATCGCCCAAGAAATCCGCGCCGGCAACGTGATCATGCACGGCAAGGACCCCATGATCGTCCTGCGCACCGAGTACGCCCGCGGCGGCCGCGGCGCTGCCACCGTCCGCATGAAGCTCAAGGGCCTGCTGGGCAACATCGGCACCGAAGTCGTCTTCAAGGCCGACGACAAGATGGACCAGATCATTCTGGACAAGAAGGAGTGCACCTACTCCTACTTCGCCGACCCGATGTACGTCTGCATGGACACCGAGTACAACCAGTACGAAGTGGAAGCCGAAAACATGGGCGATGCCCTGAACTACCTCGAAGACGGCATGGCCGTTGAAGTGGTGTTCTACGAAGGCAAGGCCATCTCGGTCGAACTGCCCACCAGCATCGTGCGCGAAATCACCTGGACCGAACCCGCCGTCAAGGGCGACACGTCCGGCAAGGTGCTCAAGCCCGCCAAGATCGCCACCGGTTTCGAAGTGGCCGTGCCGCTGTTCGTGGAACAAGGTGACAAGATCGAAATCGACACGCGCACCGGCGAATACCGCAAGCGCGTCTGATCGGGCTCCTGCCCCACAGAAAGGCTCCCGCAAGGGAGCCTTTTTTGTTGTTGCTACCCTTGCACCATGGACCTCCTCTCCCGCATCGCTGACGTCATCATCCCGGTCTTCCTGATCGTGGCGATCGGCTACGGCTACGCGCGCCGCAAGGTGCCGGACCTGTCCGCCTTCAACCGCATCGCGCTGGACGTGCTGGCGCCTGTGCTGGTGTACTCGGCTCTCGCGGCCAAGGACTTCCGCCTGGCCGATCATGTGCCGCTGCTGATCGGTGGCACGGTGCTGATCCTGGGCAGCGGCCTGCTGGCCTGGCCGCTGGCGCTGGTGTTCGGCGCGCAGCCGCGCACCCTGGTGCCGGTGGTGATGTTCAACAACTGCGGCAACATGGGCCTGCCGCTGGCCCTGCTGGCCTTCGGCCCGGCGCACTTCGGTGCCGCGGTCGCGCTGTTTTCGGTCAGCAACCTGTTCCACTTCTCGATCGGCGCGCGCATCACCAGCGCCTCGGCCCGCACGCGCGACCTGCTGACCAGCCCCCTGATGATCGCCACCGCGCTCGGGTTTGCCAGCGCGCTCACCGATCTCCGCCCGCCTGATGTACTGATGTCCGGCCTGAAACTGCTGGGGGATGCGCTGCTGCCCATGATGCTGTTCGCCCTGGGCGTTCGGCTGACCTCGCTCACCCGCGCCGGCCTGGCGCTCGGTCTGCTGGGTGCACTGGCCCGCCCCCTGCTCGGCCTGGCCATCGCCATTCCTCTTGCTTGGGCTCTGGGACTGGAGGGAGCGGCGCGCGGACAGCTGCTGCTGTTCGCCGCCCTGCCCCCGGCCGTGATGCAGTTCATGCTGGCCGAGCGCTACCACCAGGAGCCCGACAAGGTCGCCGCCATGATCATGCTGGGCAACGCCCTGGCGGTGGTCTTCGTGCCGCTGGCCCTGGCCATCGGGCTGTGAGATCAGAATGTGACCCGCACCACAAGGAATCCGACATGGAACAGCACCAGTACCTGAACGAGCGCCGCATCGCCGACGCATGGGCCGACCTTCAGGCCCACGCCAACAGCGGCAACACCCTGCAGGCCGATGCCTACCGCCTGGCCTTTGCAGACCCCGAATTCCTGCTGCGCCGCGAAACGCGCGGCATCCGCTTCCAGCTCGAACTGCTCAAGCCCGACCTGGCGCAACACGACCTGGGCATCGAGAACACCATCGTGGTGTTTGGCAGCGCGCGCGTGCGCGAGCCTGCGGAGGCCCAGGAGCAGCTCGAACTGGCCGAGGCCAGCGGCGATGCGCGTGCCATCGCCAAGGCGCGTGCGCTGTTGCGCAACGCCCACTTCTATGACCGAGCACGCGATTTCGCCCGCATCGTGGCGCGCTACAGCGCCCGCTGCCCGAAGGAAGACCAGCTGTTCATCTGCACCGGCGGCGGCCCCGGCATCATGGAAGCGGCCAACCGCGGTGCCCACGACGAGCAGGCCCCCAACGTCGGCCTGAACATCGCCCTGCCACACGAGCAGTCGGGCAACCGCTTCATCTCACCCGAACTGAGCTTCAAGTTCCACTACTTCGCGCTGCGCAAGATGCACTTCATGATGCGTGCGAAGGCGTTGGTGGCCTTCCCGGGCGGCTTCGGCACACTCGACGAACTGTTCGAAGTCATCACCCTGGTGCAATGCAAGAAGGCCAAACCAGTGCCCATCGTGCTGTTCGGCAGCGACTACTGGAAGCGCCTGATCCACTTCGACGTGCTGGTCGAGGAAGGAATGATTTCGCCCGAAGACGTGGACCTGTTCAAGCTGGTCGACGACCCTCAGGCGGCCTGGGACCACATCGCCCAGTTCTACGCCTTGAAAACCTGACCCCCCTGCGCCGCTGCGCGGCTTCCCCCCCAGGGGGACCCCACCTGCGGCCCGGCAAAGCCGGTTCCGCGGTGGGTGCTGGATCAGGCACTTCGCGCCGGAACTGCCTGATCAATAGCCCCCGCCCAGGGCCTTGTAGAGGGCGACCTGGTTCTGCTGCTGCGCCAGCCGTGTCTGCGCCAGCGCCTGCTGAGTGGCAAACAACGAGCGCTGTGCGTCCAGCACATCGAGATAGCTCGCCACGCCATTGCGGTAGCGCAGTTCGGCCAGGCGGAAACGGTCGGTTTCGGCTTGCGCCTGTGCCTCCTGGGCCGCCAGCTGTTCGCCCAGCGTGGCGCGCCCGGCCAGGGCATCGGCCACCTCGCGGAACGCGGTCTGGATGGCCTTCTCGTACTGGGCGATGGCGATGTCCCGCGCGGCCTTGGCCGAGTCCAGGTTGGCCTGGTTGCGCCCCATGTCGAAGATCGGCAACAGGGCCTGAGGCGCCAGCGAGAAGCCCCAGGACCCGTCCTTGAACAGACCCGAGAGCTCGGTGCTGACGGTGCCGATGCCGGCGGTCAGCGAGATGCGCGGGAAGAAGGCGGCCCGTGCAGCGCCGATGTTGGCGTTGGCAGCGACCATCTGCTGTTCGGCCTGCCGGATGTCGGCGCGGCGGGTCAGCAGTTCCGACGGCAGGCCCTCGGGCACGGGCTGGAACGGCGCCACGTCGCCCGCACCGGGCAGCAGGTTCGCCGGCACCTCCTGCCCCACCAGCAGGGTCAGGGCATTGAGGTCTTGCGCGATCGTCCGGCGCTGTTGCGCCAGCGTTGCGCGCGCCGCCGCGGTCAGGGACTCCGCCTGGCGCAGGTCCAGCGCGGACGCGGCACCGTTGTCAAAGCGAAGCTTGGTCAGCCGCAGCGAATCCTCGCGCGTGGCCAGGGTGCGCTGGGTCAGCGCCAGCAGCGCCTCATCGGTCTGCAGGCTGAGCCAGCCGCTGGCCACCGAGGCGACCAGGCTGGTCTGCACCGCGCGCTGAGCTTCCTCGCTGGCGAGGAACTGGGCTAGCGCGGCGTCCTTCAGGCTGGCCACACGGCCGAAGAAGTCCAGCTCCCAGCTGGCCATGGCCAGGCCCGCCGTGTAGGTGCTGCTGATGTCACCGCTGGCGGTGGGCTGGCGGTTGCCGGCCACCGAGGCGTTGACGGTTGGCACCTGGTCGGCGCGGCGCACCTGGTATTGCGCGCGCACCTGCTCGATGTTCAGCGTCGCCACGCGCAGGTCGCGGTTGTTCTTCAGGGCCAGCGCCACCAGCTCGCGCAGGCGGGCGTCGGTGATGAAGCTCTCCCAGGCCTGCACCGGGCCACTGGCCGTGACCGAGGCCGGCTGTCCCGGGAAGGTGGCCGGGACAGGGGCTGCGGGACGCTCCAGCGTGGGCGTCATCGAGCAGCCGGCGATCAGGGCTGCTGCCGCCAGCGCGCCCAGGGAAAAGAAACGGGTGTCAGACATGGTGTACCCCATGGTGTTGGGCCTCGGACTCGTGCAGGCGCTGCTGGCGCTCGCTGTCCTTGAAGAAGGTGCGGACCAGCACGAAGAAGATCGGAACGAAGACCACCGCGAGCACCGTGCCGGTCAGCATGCCGCCGATCACGCCGGTGCCGATGGCGCGCTGGCTGGCCGAGCCGGCCCCGCTGGCCAGGAACAGCGGCAGCACGCCCAGGGTGAAGGCCATCGAGGTCATCACGATCGGACGGAAGCGCATGTGCGCCGCCGCCAGCGCGGCCTGGATCACGTTGTGGCCCTGGGCCTGCATGTCCTTGGCGAACTCGATGATCAGGATAGCGTTCTTGGCCGACAGACCGATGATGGTGATCAGACCCACCTGGAAGTAGACGTCGTTGGCGTAACCGCGCAGCAGCGTCGCCAGCAGCACGCCCAGCACGCCCAGCGGCACCACCAGGATCACGGCCATGGGGATCGACCAGCTCTCGTACAGCGCGGCCAGGCAGAGGAACACGGCCAGGATGGCGAAGGCGTAGAGGATCATGGCCTGCGAGCCGGCGAGCTTTTCCTCCCGCGACTGGCCGGTCCATTCGAAGCCGAAGCCCTGTGGCAGCTTGGCCGCCAGCGCCTCCATCTCGGCCATGGCCTGGCCGGTGCTCACGCCCGGCGCGGCGCTGCCGCTGATGCGCATGGCGGGGTAGCCGTTGTAGCGCACGGTCTGCATCGGGCCGGTGATCCAGTGGGTGCTGGCAAAAGCCGACAGCGGCACGGCCTGGCCCTTGTTGTTGAGCACGTTGATGCGCAGCAGGTCTTCAGGCTGCATGCGGGCCGTGGCATCGGCCTGCACCACCACGCGCTGCAGGCGCCCAGCGTTGGGGAAGTCGTTGACGTAGCTGGAGCCCAGCGCGGTGCCGATGGCGGCGCTGACGCTGTCAAAGCCCACGCCCAGCGCGTTGGCGCGGTCGCGGTCGATGTCGATCTGCAGCTGCGGCGCGTCTTCCAGGCCATCCGGCCGCACCTGGGTCAGCAGCTTGCTCTGCGAGGCCATGCCCAGCATCTGGTTGCGCGCAGCCACCAGCGCATCGCGGCCCAGGCCAGCGCGGTCCTGCAGGCGGAAGCTGAAGCCCGAGGACGCACCCAGCTCGGGGATGGGGGGCGGGCTCAGCGGGAAGATGAAGGCGTCGCGGATGCCCGACAGCGCACCGAAGGCGCGGCCGGCGATGGACTGCGCGTCGCTGCCCGGCGCCGTGCGCTCGGCCCAGTCCTTGAGCGTCACGAAGGCAAGCGCGGCGTTCTGGCCCTGGCCGGAGAAGCTGAAGCCCAGCACGCTGACCATGCTCTGCACTTCCGGCTGCTGCAGCACGAAGCCTTCGACCTGCGTCATCACGTCCAGCGTGCGCTCCTGCGTCGCACCTGGCGGCAGCTGCACGTTCACCAGCATCGTGCCCTGGTCTTCGTTGGGCAGGAAGGAGCCCGGCAGGCGCTGATAGATCACCGCCACCGCCGCGACGATGGCGACATAGATCAGCATGGTGCGGCCGGCGCGCGGCAGCAGGCGCGAGACACCGGCTTCGTAGCGCTTGGCGGTGCGTGAGAAGCTGCGGTTGAACCAGCCGAAGAAGCCTTTCTTCTCGTGGTGGTGCCCGGCCTCGACCGGCTTGAGCAGCGTGGCGCACAGCGCGGGCGTGAGCGACAGCGCCATGAAGGCCGAAAAGGCGATGGACACCCCCATCACCGCCGCGAACTGGCGGTAGATGTTGCCCACCGAGCCACTGAAAAAGGCCAGCGGCACGAACACCGAGATCAGCACCACAGTCACGCCGATGATGGCGCCCGAGATCTGGCCCATGGCCTTGCGCGTGGCCTCCAGCGGTGGCAGGCCTTCTTCGCTCATGATGCGCTCGACGTTCTCCACCACCACGATGGCGTCGTCCACCACGATGCCGATCACCAGCACCATGCCGAACATGGTCAGCACGTTGATCGAGAAGCCCATGGTCAGCAGCGCGGCGAAGGTGCCGAGCAGCGCCACCGGCACCACCACCGTGGGAATCAGCGTGTAGCGCCAGTTCTGCAGGAACACCAGCATCACCAGGAACACCAGGGCGACGGCCTCCAGAAGGGTCTTGGCCACTTCCTGGATCGAGATCTTCACGAACTTGGAGCTGTCGTAGGGAATGGTCCAGCTCATGCCCTTGGGGAAGAACTTCTCAAGCTCGGTCATGCGGGCACGCACGGCTTCCGCGGTGGCCAGCGCATTGCCGCTGGGCGCCAGCTGCACGCCGATGCCGGTGGAGGGCTTGCCGTTCAGGCGCGCCGAGGTGGCGTAGGCCTGGGCACCAAGCTCGATGCGGGCCACGTCCTTCAGGCGCACGGTCGCGCCGTCGCTGCTGGCGCGCAGCACGATGTTGCCGAACTGCTCGACGCTGGCGAGCTGGCCGTTGACCACCACGGTGGCCGCGATGCTCTGGCCCGCCACGTTGGGCAGCGCGCCGATTTCACCGGCCGAGACCTGGGCGTTCTGCGCGCGGATGGCGTTGGTCACGTCGGCCGCGCTGAGGTTGAAGCCCAGCAGCTTGGTCGGGTCGATCCAGATGCGCATGGCGCGTTCGGTGCCGAACAGCTGGGCCTGGCCCACGCCGGGCAGGCGCTGAATTTCAGGCACCACACTGCGCGAGGCGTAGTCGCCCAGGGCCACCGGGTCCAGGGCGGGGTCGTCGCTGGTCAGGATCGCGAACAGCAGGAAGTTGTTGCGCGACTTGTCGACGCGCACACCCTGCTGCGTCACGGCCGCGGGCAGGCGGGGCGTGGCGCGCGAGAGCCGGTTCTGCACATCCACCTGCGCCAGGTCGGCGTTGGTGCCGGGCTCAAAGCTCAGCGTGATGCTGCCGGTGCCGTTGGCCTGGGCCACGGCTTCCATGTAGATCAGGCCCGGCGAGCCGTTCATTTCCTGTTCGATGACGGACAACACGCTGTCTTCCAGCGTCTTGGCCGACGCACCTGGGTAGGTGGCGTTGATGACGATGGACGGCGGTGCCACCGGCGGGTACTGCGCAATCGGCAGCTGGGTGATGGACACCGCGCCCGCCACCATGATGAAGAGCGCGATCACCCACGCGAAGATGGGGCGCTCGATGAAGAATTTCGCCATGTCGGGCGCTCCTTACTTGGCGGGTTCCGCGGCGGGCTTGGCCTCGGCAGCGGGCTTGGCATCCGCCGCCGGAGCGGCCGGGGCGGCAGTGGCAGGCTGGCTGCCCGGCGGCGCCCAGGGCACGGCCTTGACCGGGGTGCCCGGGGGCATCATCTGCAGCTTCTGGAAGCCGTCGACCATGACCTGTTCGCCGGCCTTCAGGCCATCGAGCACGACCCAGCGGCCACCCTGCTGCCCGCCCACCTTGACAGGGCGCTTCTCGATCTTGCCGTCCGCGCCGACCACCGACACCGAGTCGCCCTGCGCCGTGCGCGTCACTGCCTGCTGCGGCAGCGTGATGGCATCACCGGCCACTGCCTGCTCCAGCCGCACGCGCACATACAGGCCCGGCAGCAGCATGCCGCCCGGGTTGGGCACCTCGGCGCGCAGCGTCACCTGCCCGGTGGCGGCATCGACCGTCAGGTCGGAGAACAGCAGCTTGCCTGGCTTGGCGTGTTCGCTGCCATCGTCGAGCACCACGCGGACCGCCGCTGCACCCTCGCCAGCGCCCTTGAGCTGCCCGGCCTCCATGGCGCGCTTCAGGCGCATGGCCTCGGTGGCCGACTGGGTGAAGTTGACGTACAGCGGGTCGACCTGCTGGATCACCGCCAACGCGGTCGCCTCGCCCTGCCCGACCAGCGCACCTTCGGTCACCAGCGCGCGGCCGATGCGGCCCGAGATGGGCGCGGTCACGCTGGCGTAGTTCAGGTTGATGCCGGCGGTCTGCACGGCGGCCTTGGCTGCGGCCACATCGGCCTCGGCCGCCTTCTGGGCGGCCACGGCGTTGGTGTATTCCTGCTGGCTGATCGCGTTCTCGGCCACCAGCGGCTTGTAGCGCTCGGCCACCGCGGTGGTGCTGGCCAGGTTCGCCTGGGCGCGGGCCAGGCTGGCCTGGGCGCTCTGCAGCGTGGCCTGGTAGGGCGCAGCATCGATGCGGAACAGCGCCTGACCGGCCTTCACATCGCTGCCTTCCTTGAACAGGCGCTGCTGCAGGATGCCGGCCGCGCGGGCCCGCACCTGTGCCACGCGCGAGGCCTCCAGCCGGCCTGGCAGCTCGGTCTGCAGACCGACATCGCCGGGCTGCACGGTGACCACGCCCACTTCCGGCGCGGGCATGCCCCCTCCCGGTGCGCCGCCACCGGCGGGCGGTGCGTCGGCCTTGCCGCAGGCGGCCAGCGCCGCCACCAGAGGCAGCAGCAGGAAGGTCTGGCGCAGACGCGCGCCGGAGAATGAGCGCGCCGCGGGCGGCGTCGGAGAAACAGGGGTGGAAGCGGGCATGAAGAACCTCATGGGCGGCAGATGAAGACAGAACCTGAACGGACACGCCATCCTGCGCAAAGCGCATGCCAGCGTTACCGAAGGGGTCGCAGTATACATACAGACACGAATGTATGTATATTCGTGGGGTCTCTTTCTTTGTGAACACAGCCATGGTCCGCCGCACCAAAGCCGACGCCGAAGCCACCCGCACCGCCCTGCTCGATGCCGCCGAACAGCTGTTCCAGGCCAACGGGGTCTCGCGCACCTCGCTGCAGGAGATCGCGAGCGCGGCCGGCACCACGCGTGGTGCCATCTACTGGCACTTCAAGGACAAGGCCGACCTGTTCAACGCCATGATGGACCGCGTGACACTGCCCCTGGAGCAGTCGACCTGCGCCGCCCGGGCAATGGAAGCGCCGCTGCAGCAGGTGCGAACGTCGGTGCTGACGGCTCTGCACAAGACCGCCACCGACGAACAGGCGCGCCGCGTGTTCGAAATCGCCACCCAGCAGGTCGAGTACAACGGCGAGATGCTGGCCGTGCGCGAGCGCAAGCTGCGCTGGCGCGACGAATACCTGGTCTACCTCGCCCAGCAGTTCGAGGCCGCGGCTGCCGAAGTGCACTGGCGGCTGCCGATCCCGTCGTGCAGCGCGGCGCTGGGCCTCAAGGCCATCCTCACCGGCTTGCTCGACGACTGGCTGCTCGACCCGCGCGATTTCGACCTGGTCCAGGTTGGCACCCAGGTGATGGACAGCTACCTGGAGGGGCTGGGCTTCAGCGCCCTGGAGGCACCGAAGGCGGCAGATCCTCGGGCTCCTCTGCACGCGAAGGCAACCGAAGATGCAGCGCCGCCTGCGCCAGCAGGTTCGCCGACACCGGCGCGGTCACGAAAACGAACAGCGTGATCAGCAGCTCGGCAAGGCCAGGCCGCCCCTGCGCCCAGCCCAGAAGCAGCGAGGCCAGCAGCACCCCGCCCACGCCCAGGGTGGACGACTTGGTGGGCGCATGCAGGCGCATGTAGAAGTCGGGCAGACGCACCATGCCGATGGCGCCCACCAGCAGGAAGAAGGCCCCGATCACGATCAGGATCGCGGCCGCCCATTCGATGATCGAGTTCAGTTCCATCGACTCACTCCACCACGTCGCCACGGTTGAGGTGGCGCGCCAGCGCCACCGTGCCCACAAACCCCAGCAGCGCCACGATCAGCGCAGCCTCGAACAGCAAAGGCGTCTGCCAGCGCAGACCCAGCAGCACCACCAGCGCCACCAGGCTCAGGTAGAGCGTGTCCAGCGCCAGCACGCGGTCGGCGATGGTAGGGCCGCGCAGCAGTCGCCAGCCGCACAGCAGCAGGGTCAGGGTGACGGCGCCAATGCCGATTGTCAGCGCGATATCCAGCACGTTCATGTGGCGCCCTCCCCGTCCAGCCGGAAGATCGTCATCAGCGACGCCTCGTAGCGCGCCTTCATGTCGGCCACCATGCCAGGCGCGTCGTCGCAGTTGAGCGCATGCACCCAAATGCAGTGCGCCGCTTCGTCCACCACCGCCGAGACGGTGCCCGGGGTCATGGTGATGATGCTGGCAAACAGCGCGTTCACGCGGTGGTGCTCACAGGCCAGCGGCACCCGCAGCCAGGCCGGCTGCGGTCGGCTCATGGACCCGAGCACCAGTCTGGCGACGGTGATGTTGGACACGACGATGTCCCACAGCACCACACAGGTCAGACGGATCGCGGCGCCCCAGCGGATCGGGCTGCCCACGTGCAGCAGGCCGCGCAGCAGCCGCGGCACGATCAGGCCGATCAGCAGGGCCGAGAGCAGGTGCACCGGCTCCAGGCTGCGCGAGAGCGCCAGCCAGCTGACGGCCAGCAGCAGGGACAGCACCGGGTGGTCGAACCAGCCGCCGCGGCGGTCGAGGGTGTCGGACTTCATGGCTGTTTCTCCTGGGCGGGTGCCGCGCGCTGGCCGTCGTAGGGGCGCGTGCTGGGCGGTGCGTCCGGCCCGAGCACGGCACGCACGTAGTCTGCGTTGACCGACAGCTGCGCCGCGGCCGCGTCGGTGTAGCGTTTGACCGGTGCGGCCAGCACGGCCAGCGCCACCGTCAGTGCCATGAAGGCCCAGACCGGCGCCCGCAGGTTCGCGCTGCTGCCGGGCGCGCCCTTGTCCACCGCCGGCTGCACGTGCCAGAACACGATGACGCCGGCGCGCGCCAGGCCGACGATGGTGAGGAAGCCCCCCCCCAGCACCACGCTCCACACCCAGGCCTGCGCCACCAGGCCGCTGCTGGCCTGCAGCACCATGAGCTTGCCCAGAAAGCCGGGCAGCGGCGGCAGGCCGGCGGCCGAGGCGGCGCCGAACAGCAGCATCACGCCCAGCAGCACCGGCTCGCGCACCGCGTGCGCCGGCTGCAGTTTGTCGATCGCCTCGCCGCGCTGCGCTGCGATGAGCTCCACTAGCAGGAACAGGCCCGCCACCACGATGGTGCTGTGCAGCGTGTAGTACAGCGCGGCAGACAAGGTCGCCGGACTGAACAGCCCCACCGCCGCCAGGATGGTGCCCACCGAGGACACGGTGAGGTAGGCCACCAGCCGGCCCAGGCTGTGCGCCGCCAGCGCGCCCAGCACACCCAGCGCGCTGGTGGCCAGGGCCAGCGGCAGCAGCCAGTCGGCAACGGCCAGCGCGGCGCCGCCGGCCTCGGCCCCGAACAGCTGCCAGTGCACCCGCACGATGCTGTAGACCCCCACCTTGGTCATGATCGCGAACAGCGCCGCCACCGGTGCGCTGGCCGCGGCGTAGGTGCCGGGCAGCCAGAAGTACAACGGCAGCATGGCGGCCTTGAGGCCGAGCACCACCAGCAGCACCAGCGCCGCGGCCTGCGCAAACAGCAGGGTGTCGCCCTGCAGCAGAGCCAGGCGCCGGCCCACGTCGGCCATGTTCAGCGTGCCGGTCGCGGCGTACACCAGCGACAGGCCGATCAGGAACAGGCCCGAGGCGACCAGGTTGAGCACCACGTAGTGCACGCCGATGCGAAAGCGCTCGCGCCCCTGGCCGTGCACCAGAAGCACATAGGACGCGATCAGCAGCACCTCGAAGAACACGAACAGGTTGAACAGGTCGCCGGTGAGGAAGGCGCCGCTCAGGCCCATCAGCTGGAACTGGAAGATGGCGTGGAAGTAGCGGCCGCGGCAATCCCAGCCGCTGGCGGCGTACCAGAGCACCGGCAGCGCGACCAGGTAGGTCAGCAGCACCATCAGGGCCGAGAGCCGGTCCACCACCATGACGATGCCGAACGGCGCCGGCCACTCGCCCAGGCGGTACACCAGCAGCTCGCCTTGCGCCGCGTGCTGCACCAGGCCCACGGCCATGAACAGGCCCAGCGCGGTGGACAGCAGCGCGATGCGGCGGCGCCAGCGCAGCGCAGCGTCGTCGTGCGCCCCGCCCTGCCCGGCCATGCCGCCGGCATCACCGATCAGCAGCAGCACCACCGCCGTCAGCATCGGCAGCACGACCGACAGCACAGGGGCGTGCTGCAGCCAGAGGTCAAAGATCGAACCCGTCATGCGCGCGGCCCTCCGGGCTCGTGGCCGTCCACATGGTCGCTGCCGCTTTCGTGGCGGCTGCGCAGCGCCAGTTCCACCACGAAGCCGGTGGTCGCAAAACCGATCACGATGGCGGTGAGCACCAGCGCCTGCGGCAGCGGGTCGGCCACCGGGCCCTCACCCACCAGCACCGGGGCCGAATTGGTCCACAGCCGGCCCATCAGAAAGATGAACACGTTGACCGCGTAACCGAACAGCGACAGGCCCAGCACGACCGGGAAGCTGCGCCCGCGCAGCATGAGGTAGATGCCGGTGGCGGTGACCATGCCCACGCCGGTGGCCAGCAGAAATTCCATGCTCATGAGAGCCTCCGTTGGGTGGCGGTGGCGGGCACCTCGCGCGAGGCCTGGCCCAGGACCGAGAGTGTCAGCAGCGTGCTGCCGACCACGGTGAGGTAAACGCCGAGGTCGAAGATGGCGGCGGTGGCCAGCGGCAGCTCGCCCAGCACCGGCACATGCGGATGGCCGAAGGCGCTGGTCAGGAAGGGGCGGCCCAGCGCAAAGGCGCCCACGCCGGTGAGGCCGGCAATGCCCAGGCCGGCGCCGATCCAGCGCACGAAACGGCGCCCGCCGCCGGCCCGCAGGAACTGCTCGGCCCGAGCCTGCCCCAGCGACATGAACTGCAGCACCAGCGCTACGGCGGTGATCAGACCGGCGATGAAGCCGCCACCCGGCAGGTTGTGGCCGCGCATGAAGATATAGAGGCTGAACACCAGCGCCAGCGGCAGCACCACCGACGCGGCCACGCGCAGCAGCAGCGGCTGCTGGGCAAAGGTCCAGGCGCGGCCCTCGGGGTCGGTGCCCGCACGGCGGGTGCGCAGGCCGTCCATGAGGGCCAGCACACCGATGGCGGCGATGCCCAGCACCGAGATCTCGCCCATGGTGTCGTAGCCGCGGAAGTCCACCAGGATCACGTTGACGACGTTCGAGCCGCCGCCCTTGGGCAGCGACTGTTCCAGGAAGAACCACGAGATCGAATCCTGATCGCGCGTGAGCACCAGCCAGGTGATGACCGACATGGCCGCGCCGCCCGCCAGCGCCAGCAGCGCGTGCAGGCCCTTGCGCAGGGCCGGCGTTTCCTTGGGGCTGGTCTGCGGCAGCAGGGCCAGGCCCATGAGCAGCAGCACGGTGGAGACGATGTCCACCGACAGCTGGGTCAGCGCCAGGTCGGGTGCCGAGAAGCCGAGGAAGGTGAGCGAGGCCGCCACGCCGACCACGCCCACCAGCACCACGGTCTGGAAACGCTGGTGGTGCGTGCGCACGATGGCGATGCAGGTCAGCAGCAGCAGCGCCCACATGGCCCAGGCCAGCGGCGTGGCCGGCATCTGCGGGCGCTCCCCGGTGCCGATGCCACTGCCCACAAAAGGCAATGCGCCCAGCACCAGCGCCGTCAGAAGCAGCCAGCCCACGTAGCGTTGCAGCGAGCCCGTCTCCAGCCGCGCCGTCAGCCGGCCCGAGAAGCCGAACAGGCGGTCGATCAGCCACTCGAAGATCGCGCGACCGGTGGCGGCGCCGAACCAGTCTTCGGAGCTGATGCGGTGCAGGCGCTTGCCCTTCGCCAGCCACAGGTACAGGCCCACGCCCACCGCCAGCGCGATGGCGCTCATGAGCAGGGGCAGGTTGAAGCCGTGCCAGATCGCCAGGTGGTACTCGGGCAGCGGCTGCCCAACCAGCGCCGTGGCGGCCACGTGCACCAGCGGCCCGAAGGTGAGCGCCGGCAGCAGGCCGACCACGATGCAGATCGTCACCAGCAGCATGGCCGGCAGCTTCATGCCCAGCGGGGGCTCGTGCGGATGATCGTTCGGCACGTCACCCAGTTCGCCGTTGAAATAGGTGTCGTGCACGAAGCGCAGCGAGTAGGCCACGCTGAACACACCCGCCAGCGTAACCAGCGCGGGCACCAGCCAGGCGTAGACACCGCTGATACCCACCACGGCTTCGGTGAAGAACATTTCCTTGGACAGGAAGCCGTTGGTCAGCGGCACGCCGGCCATGGATGCGGCCGCCACCATGGACAAGGTGGCCGTCCAGGGCATGAACTTCCACAGCCCGCCGAGCTGGCGCATGTCGCGCGAATGGGTCTCGTGGTCGACGATGCCGGCGATCATGAACAGCGAGGCCTTGAACGCCGCGTGGTTGAGCACGTGGAACACGGCGGCAACGGCCGCCAGCGGCGAGCCCAGACCGATCAGGAACACGATCAGGCCCAGGTGGCTGACGGTGGAGTACGCGAGCAAGCCCTTGAGGTCGTGTTTGAAGATCGCGATGAATGCCGCGAACAGCACCGTGGCCAGGCCGGCCGCGCTGACGATGGCCTCGAAATGCCCGGTGCCGGCCAGCACCGGGTACATGCGCATCAGCAGGAACACACCGGCCTTGACCATGGTGGCCGAGTGCAGGTAGGCCGAGACCGGTGTGGGCGCGGCCATGGCGTCGGGCAGCCAGAAGTGGAACGGGAACTGCGCGCTCTTGGTGAAGGCGCCCAGCAGGATCAACAGCAGCGCGGGCACGAAGCGCGGGTCGGCCTGGATGGCCGCCACGTTCGCCGCCATGGCGCTGAGTTCGTAGGTGCCGGCGATCTGCCCCAGCAGCACGAAACCGCCCAGCATGGCCAGCCCGCCACCACCCGTGACGGCCAGGGCCTGCCGCGCACCGGCGCGCGCGTCGGCACGGTGGCTCCAGAAGCCGATCAGCAGGAAGGACGAGATGCTGGTCAGCTCCCAGAACACCACCAGCAGCAGCAGGTTGTCCGACAGCACCACGCCCAGCATGGCTGCCATGAACAGCATCATGAAGCTGAAGAACTTGCCAGCCGAGTCCTCAGGCGCGAGGTAGTAAGCCGCGTACAGCACGATCAACAGGCCGATGAACAGGATCAGCCCGGCGAACATCAGCGACAGGCCGTCGAGCCGGAAGCTCAGCTGCAGCCCGATCTCGGGCACCCAGGGCCAGGCGTTCATCACCGTCTGCCCGGCGAACACCTGGGGCGCCAGCGACAGCAACAAGGCGAGCGCCGACGCAGTGACCAGACCGGCGGCCAGGGCGGTGAGAGTGCGGGACTTTGAACCGAGCCAGGCGGTGGACACGGTCCCGAGCAGCAGAGGCAGCAAGACAATCAACAAGAGCACGGTGCTTCCTTCGGGTGAGCGCGCATTCTAGGGAGCACCACCCGCCCCGCGAGTTCCCGGGGACATACCCGGACTCAGTCGAGCCGCTGCGGCGGGGGTGCCGACCGGCGCATGCGCCACGCCAGCCGGGACCCAGCCCCCACCGCGAAGCCCACCGTCCAGAACACGCCGCTCACGCCCACCAGCACCCCCGCCGACCCGAACAGCAGCGGCATCACCACGCTGGAACCGTTGATGGCCATGGAGCGCAGGCCCAGCGCCTCGCCGTGCCGGTGTTTCGGGGTGATCTGGTGCAAGGTGCTCATCACCATGGGCTGCACCGAGCCCAGGGCCAGGCCCAGCAGCACCGACAGCAGCCCCATCAGCCAGGCGGTGTGCACCAGCGGGTAGAGAGCGAACAGCCCGGCCGTGCTGACCATGGCGATACCGATGACCGTGCCTTCGTGCAGCCGCGACGCGAGCCAGGGCATGACGACGCGGATGGCCGTGGCCGCCAGCGCGAAGGCCCCGAGGATGGTGCCGATCACCGTGGCCGAGAGCCCGCGCTCGTGGCCCAGTACCGGCACCAGGAAGGTGTGCACGTCCCAGCACGAAGCCAGCAGCCAGTTCATCAGCATCAGGTGGCGGAACGGCCGGTCCCGCAGCAGGTCCCAGGACGACTGCCGGCGCGGCGCTTCACCCGTGTCGGGCGCGGGGTGGTCGGGCACGCGCCGCACCCACCACCAGGCCAGCGACGGCAGCAAGGCCAGCAACAGGTAGGCAGCGCGAAAGCCAGAGGCGTCGATCAGCAGCCCCGCGAGAAAAGGCCCGAGGAAATTGGAAATGGACGGCCCGACTGCCACCCAGCTGAACACCTGGCGCAGCTCGGTGGCGTCGCTCGCCATGTGGCCCACGTGGCGCTGCAGCGCGATCATGGCCAGGCAAACCGCCGCGCCGCTGGTCAGCGCCGTGGCACACAACACACCGAAGTGCGGCCAGGCCACCGAACACAGCCCCCCCGGTGGTCGCCACCACGCTCGCGAGCACGAAGGGCCGCTGCAGGCCATGGCGCTCGGCGTAGCGCCCCGCAGGCAGGGCCAGGAACACCTGGGCCAGCGCGAACAGGGCCAGCAACACACCCACCGCGGCGGCGCTGTACCCCTCGCGCAGCGCCATGAGCGGCGCGGCCATGCGGAAACCCGTCATGCAGGCGTGCACGCAGATCTGCGCGCCGATCAGGCGGACCAGGGCGGTGCGGGTGCCGGGCCTCAAGCCGCATCGCCGTCGCCGGCGTCCAGCGGCAGCAGCGATTGCGCGCGCTCCTGCGGCAGGGCCTCAACGGTCTTGAGCGCGCGACCCATGGCGCGGCTGCGCACCTCGGCCGCGTCCAGGGTGTTGAGCACGGTCTGGGTCTGGTTCTTCACCTTGGCCAGCACCTCACCGAACTTGCCGAACTCGGTCTTGACCGCGCCCAGCACCTGCCAGACCTCGGAGCTGCGCTTTTCCAGCGCCAGCGTGCGAAAGCCCATCTGCAGCGCGTTGAGCATGGCCATCAGTGTGGTCGGGCCGGTGAGCGTGACGCGGTGATCGCGCTGCAGCGCCTCCATCAGGCCTGGCCTGCGCAGCACCTCGGCGTACAGGCCCTCGGTGGGCAGGAACAGGATGGCGAAATCGGTGGTGTGCGGCGGCTCCAGGTACTTCTCGGCGATGGACTTCGCTTCGAGCCGGATGCGCTGCTCCAGCCCGCGCGCGGCCAGTTCGGCGCCCTCGGCGTCGGCGCGCTGTTGCGCGTCCAGCAGGCGCTCGTAGTCTTCGTTCGGGAATTTGGCGTCGATGGGCAGCCAGCAGGGCGCGCCGTCGTCACCGCGCCCGGGCAGGCGGATCGCGAAGTCCACCATGTTGCGGCTGCCCGGCCGCGTCGCCACCTGTGCCGCGTACTGCTCGGGCGAGAACACCTGCTCCAGCAACGCGCCCAGCTGCGCCTCGCCGAACATGCCGCGGGTCTTCACATTGCTCAGCAGGTGCTTGAGGTCGCCCACGCCCTGCGCCAGGGTCTGCATCTCGCCCAGGCCTTTGTGCACCTGTTCCAGCCGCTCGGCCACCTGCTTGAAGCTCTCGCCAAGGCGCTGCTCCAGCGTGGCGTGCAGCTTCTCGTCCACCGTGGCGCGCATCTCGTCGAGCTTGGCGGCGTTGCTGGTCTGCAGCTGGGCGAGCTGGGTTTCCAGCGTCGCTCGCACCTCGGACAGGCGGCGCGCATTGGCCTCGCTCAGGTCCTGCAGCTGGCGCGTCAGCGTGTCGCCCAGGGTGCCGCGCAGCTGCACCAGTTGCTGCGCGAAAGCGTCGATCTGCGCGTTCTGCGTGCGGGTGGTTTCTGCGCCCTGGCGCACCAGCGTGTCCTGGAACGTCGCCAGCGATTGCTGGATCTCCAGCCGGCCGGTGCGGGCGTTGTCGCCGACCTCGCGGCGCAGCTCGCTCTCCACCCGTTCGATGCGCTGCTCGGTGGCCCGGCCCTGCTGCTGCAGCACGGCCAGCAGCTGCGCGCGTTGCGCCGCCTCCTCGGCGTTGACCGGCGGCTGGCGCAACAGCAGCCACAACATACAAAGGGCGTTGACCACGCCCAGAGCCACCAAGATCCAGATCAGCAGTCCATCGGTCATCCGCGCATCGTACCGTTGCTCACGCGAAGAACAGCCAGGTCATCAGCGCGAACAGGGGCACCAGGATGCCCACCGACCAGGCCATGTAGCCGAAGAAGCTGGGCATCTTCACGCCGCGGTCTTCGGCGATGGCCTTGACCATCAGGTTGGGCGCGTTGCCGATGTAGCTGTTGGCGCCCATGAACACCGCGCCGGCCGAAATCGCCACCAGCGTCGGCGCCAGCGTGGTCATCAGCACCTGCGCGTCGCCTCCGGCGGTGTTGAAGAACACCAGGTAGGTGGGCGCGTTGTCGAGGAAGGAACTCAGGAGGCCCGTGGCCCAGAAGTACATGGCCGGGTTGGGCGAACCGTCGGGGTTGGTGACCGCACTCACGACGGCGCCGAACGGACCGTCCACGCCCGCCTTGAGCATGGCGATGACCGGGATGATGGTCAGGAAGATGCCGGCGAACAGCTTGGCCACCTCCTGCATCGGTCCCCAGCTGAACTGGTTGTCGGCGTGCACGCTGCCGGGCGTGAGCTGCAGCGAGGCCACGGTGATCGCGATCAGTCCCAGGTCGCGCACGATACCGGGGAGGCCGACTTCGGTACCCGCGATGTCGAACACCACGTCGGACTTCCACAGACCGCTCATCAGCACCAGGCCGACCACACCGGCCAGCAACAGGAAGTTCACGCCACCGTCGAAGCCGAATCGGCGGTCGTCCGGGGTCGGATCGGCAGGACGGACCTCTTCCCGCTTGTGGTAGTACCACCAGTCCAGCGCGTAGAACAGCACCAGCAGGGTGCCGACCAGGAACAGCGTTTCCGGAAAGATGTGGGTCAGGGTCCAGCTGAACTCGACACCCTTGAGGAAGCCCAGGAACAGCGGCGGATCGCCCAGCGGCGTGAGGGAACCGCCGGCGTTCGAGACGATGAAGATGAAGAACACCACCACGTGCACCACGTGCTTGCGGTTGTCGTTGGCGCGGATCAGCGGGCGGATCAGCAGCATCGAGGCGCCCGTCGTGCCCATGAAGCTCGCCAGCACCGCGCCAATGGCAAGGATGCCGGTGTTCAACCCGGGACTGCCGTGCAGGTTGCCCTTGATGTAGATGCCGCCGGCCACGGTGAACAGGGCAGTCAGCAGGATGATGAAAGGGATGTACTCGGCCAGCAGCGCGTGCGCCACGCCAGCACCCGCTGCGCCGAAACCGAACACCAGGGCGAACGGCAGCAGGAACGCCAGCGCCCAGGCCGCCGATACCTTGCCGAAATGGTGGTGCCAGAAGATCGGGGCCACCAGCGGAATGATGGCAATAGAGAGCAGGATGCCCGCAAACGGAACGCCCCACAGCACCGACAGCTGCGAGCCGTCCATATCGGCTGCCAGCGCCAGCGACGGCAACAATGCCAGGGCAGCAGCGACCCAACGCGCGGTTCGTAATTTCATGGTGTTTGTCTCCTCGTAACCCTCGATTATTTCCGGAGCGGCTGAAGAACGGCTGACACCCCCCTCGATAGAATGCCCCGCTGACCCCAACACACACCTTCTGGAGCCTTCAATGAGCGTCTACGACAAGCTGAACCAGCTCGCCATCACCCTGCCCCCCGTGGCCATCCCTGCGGCGGCCTACGTGCCGTTCGTGCAGACCGGCAACCTGATCTTCCTCAGCGGCCACATTGCCAAGAAGGACGGCAAGCCATGGGTGGGTCAGCTGGGCCTGACCATGACCACCGACGAGGGCAAGGCGGCCGCACGCGCCATCGCCATCGACCTCATGGGCACCCTCGCCGCGGCCTGCCTGGCCGTAGGCAAGACGCTGGACGACGTCAAGCGCATCGTCAAGGTCATGAGCCTGGTCAACAGCACCGGCACCTTCACCGAACAGCACCTGGTCACCAACGGCTGCAGCGAGCTGCTGGGCGAGGTGTTCGGTCCCCAGGTGGGCGCGCATGCCCGCAGTGCCTTCGGCGTCGCCCAGATTCCTCTGGGTGCCTGTGTCGAGATCGAACTGATCGCCGAGCTGGCGTAAAACAACTCATGCGGCGTCGCCGGCCCGGCGGCGCCATGCCTGCGCGGAAGGTGGGCTCAGGGCTTGTCCAGCACCAGGAGCCAGTGCCCGTACCAGAGCGTGTTGAAGCGGTCGCGCCGGCTCACCCGCATGCCGTTGCCCACGGCCCAGGCTTCCACCTGGTCGGAGTCGACATGCTCGACCCACTGGCGCGCCATCACGAGATCGTGCATCTGGTTGGCGGCAGCGCGCCAGCGCGGCCGCACCACCATGTCCTTGACGATCAGGCGCCCCCCCGCCGGCACCACGTCACAAAGAGCTGCCACAAACGCCGCCTTGTGCTGATCAGGCACGTGGTGAAGCACATCGACGACCGTCACCACCTCATGTCCCAGGTTCGGAATGCCCTGTTCGATGGTGCGGTGTTCGAACGCGACCACCGAGGAGAGCCGATGGTCGCTGGCCACCTGGCTGGCCACCGCCACGGCAGGCGCCGCCACGTCGAACCCATGTCCCCGGCGAATCCGGCCGAGACGGGCCAGCAGGTTCAGCAGCAATCCGTTTCCACAACCCACATCCAGCACCGCGGACTGGGGCGGAACTTCGTGGATCACCTCATGCAGGGGACAGATGTGCGAGCGGTACTCCTGCATCAAACGCACCTTGGCACTGGGCACGCCCGCGTACAGAGGAACGGCCAGCCGCTGGATGGCTGTGGGAGTCAGGGTGTTCTGGATGGACATGGATCGGATGCGTGGCGGGTCACTGGGGAGACGGGCGGGTTGCGGCAGCCGACCATCCCTGTCGCCAGGCGGCCAGTTGCAGAAGACCCAGGGCGGCCAGAATGGCCCACTGCCCGGCAAACGCCAGGTGATACCGCTCCTGGGAGACCACGACCATGTGGATGGCTGTGAAATACAGAATGCTCAGCGTGATCGGCGAGAACAGGGTCGACACGAAACCGGTTCTGCGCAGCGACGACCACAGGCCCACCACCACCAGCAGACAGATCAGCCCCCAGGTCGCCTGCGTGAGGCGTTTGAGCCGTGGCTCCCACGCTTCACCGAACACCTCGCGGATACCTGGCGAGTTCCAGCCCACCCCCACCGACTCGTTGGTATAGAGGATCAGCAGCTTCTTGACCGCTCGCGCGGCAAAGGCCGCCGGGTCCTGAAGGATGTACGCCCTCGCCTCCTGCCCGAGCACCCTCGCCCGCTCGTTCTCGGGCAGGTGGCTGTAGTGTTTTGGCGTCGACATGTAGCGCCCGTCGGTGCCCGGGGTGTTGCCCATCCAGAGCGTAATACCGCCATTGCTGGAAATGAGCATCGGTTCACCATAGAGCTGGTGGTTGCGCCATGTCCAGGGTGCGACCACCACGGCCATGGCGATGCCGGCCAGAACCACGCATCGGATCTGCTCAAGCAGCACGGTTCGCTCCATACGACTTGTCAGCACCAGTCCGCCGGCATACACCAGCGGGAGCAGCAGCGCCTGCGGACGCACGAGCGCGGCAAAGCCCAGCACCAGCCCGGCCAGCAGCGCCCTGGTGGTCCGTCCGAACCTGGGAGCAGTCCACAGATCGAGAGCGAGCAAGGTCAGGAACAGGAAGGGCAGCTCGCTCGCCAGAATCGTCGGATACATGACCAGCGTGGGCCAGACGGCCAGCACCAGCGCACTCAAAACGGCCACGTTCTGCCCCCAGAAACGGGCGGCCAGTCTCGCCGTCACCCAGATGATGCCGAGGGACAGCGCAATGTTCATGGCCACGATGGGTTCGTACCGGATGCCAAACAGCGCAAACAGCGAGGCATGCAGGAAGGTGGTACCGGGCGGCCAGAAAGAGGTGGGGTGATCCGCCTCCCAGCCGAACGTGCCGTGCTGCACCAGGGTGCGGGCAAACGCGTCGTAGGCCTCACCATCGGAGCTGGGAATGACCGGCACCCACCAGGCCCAGATCAGGCGCAGCGACAACGCCAGAAAGGTCACAAGCCACAAGGACCTTGTCCATTGCAGCTCTCCGGGCCCGGCATCGGTAGGACGGTTGTTCATGCTGAGGTGAAGCGAAGAAAGGTTCAACTGACCAGATGTGGATCAGACTCAGAGCTGCAACAGGGTGGCGCCCGTCAGGATCAGGGCCACCACGGCACCAGTGGCCCAGGTTTCAGGATCGGTGGCGGCAAAGAAGATGGGATCTTCGTCCATATACCCCCGCGCTGTGACCACCCACAGGCGGGTGACCCACAGCAGCATCAGGGGAGCGATCAGCCACAGTATCTCGGGGGAGCGGTACAGCTGCGACACCTCGGTGCTGTGGATATACAGGGCCAGCACCAGGACAGACAGGTAGCCGCTGGCTGCGCCCAGGCTCTGCAGCACAACCACATCCTCCGTCGCGTACTCCCTGCCCCGCAGCTTTCCCTGGGTCACGCCGGTGGCGATCTCCTTCTTTCGCACTTCCACCAGCTCTGCCACCCGCTTGACCAGCGCCAGGGAGAGAAAGATGAACATCGAGAACGCAAGCAACCAGAAAGACAAGCTGATGCCGGTCGCCAGTGCGCCCGCGATGATCCGAAGCGTGTACAGGCCTGCGAGCACGATCACGTCCAGGCTGGCCACCCGCTTGAGCCACAGGGAATACAACAGGGTGGTCACAAGGTAGGTGCCCAGGGCCAGCTGGAACCCCACGGGAAGCAGCCACGCCAACCCCAGGCCGGATGCCATCAGTACCACAACGGCGACCAGACCGGCACGGACATCCAGGGTTCCGGCGGCAAAGGGCCGGTTCTTCTTTTTGTGGTGGTGCCGGTCGGCCTCCAGGTCCAGCAGATCGTTGATGAGGTAGGTCGCCGATGCGCAGGCACCAAAGCAGAGGAACGCGAGCGTCACGGCACCCAGGGCCTGCGCGTTCAGCACCTCATGGGCGGTGATGATGGGCACCAGCAGCAGCAGGTTCTTGAGCCATTGCTGCAGGCGGATGGCCTTCAGCCAGGTTTTCCATCGACCAGCGGTGTTCGGAATGTCCCGGTGCGGGATGCCCATGCCGGCCACCTGACGCACGATCGAACGGGGTGCATTCACCGTGACAGCCGCACCGGATTTTTGCCAGACGGCCAGGTCCACCCGCCCGTTGGCGACGTACTCGAACCGGCCTGGACCAAACCGATCCTCCAGCACCGCCGCCTTGTTCGCACCGATCAGATTGACGGTCTCTGAGGTCGCCAACACCGAATCAAACAGGGAAAGGTGCTCCGCCACCTGCCTGGCCAGCGACTCATGGCTGCCCGTCACCAGCATCACCGGCCGCCCCTGCCGCCTGGCCTTGTCGATCAGATCGAGCACGTCGGTGTGGTAGGGCAGCACTGTCACATCAAGCCGCCCGGCCTGTACCAGGCGGTGCTTCAGGTAGCTCCGCCCCCGCAACAACCAGAGCGGCAGAAAGAAGATCAGCAAGGGCTGCCGCTTCAGTGCGGCCAGCAGCGATTCGAACGTCAGATCCGTGCGAATCAGCGTTCCATCCAGGTCGACACACAGGGGATGAGCGACCGACGTACCAGCCGGATTGAGCGTCATGGCGGGAGTATATTCGGCGATTCTTGATTCTTTTTTGTTATCCCACAGCAGGATGACCCCTCCGTGAACCGATCAACGCTGCTGCTCATCGTGGCCAATGTGGCCATGACCTCCCTGGCGCAAATCGTGCTCAAAACCGGCATGAGTGCTCCCGAAGTGGCTCGCGCGCTGGCCGCTGGCGTTCGTCTGCCAGCCCTGGTGACGGTGCTGTTTCATCCGTGGGTGGTTGTGGGCCTGGGCCTGTATGCGGGCGCAGCCCTGGTCTGGCTCCTGGTCCTGTCCAGGGTCGATGTGAGCTTGGCCTATCCATTTGTCGGCCTGGGATTTGTGGTGACGATGGTCCTGGCCTGGGCGTTCCTCGGCGAAGCCGTCACCCCCATGCGCATGGCGGGCACCTTGCTGATCGCCGCCGGCATCGTGGTGCTGGCAAGAACCTGAGCCTCATCTGCAGCCGCCATGAAAAAGAGGCTCACCAGGGAGCCTCTTTTTCTTTCATGACCGCGGCCCAAGGCCGTGCCGATCAGGGTCCGGTCAGACCTTGGCGGCCTTCTTGGCCAGATCGGTCGCCTGCTTGGAAGCTGCAGCGAAGTTGGCCTGCGCCTGGGTGGTGGCCTTCTTGATCGCGGCCTGGGTCTGTTCAACAGCCTTCTGGCCGTTGCTCAGAGCGCTCTGGAAAGCGGCCACGGCGGCTTCGGAACCGGCCGGGGCGTTCTTCACCAGCTGGTCCACCGAGGCGCCAACGGCCTTCTGGGCTTCGGCCAGGTTGGCTTCGAATTGCTTCACGAACTCGGCACTGCCTTCGGTGGCGATGCTCTGCACATGCTGGAAGTAGGCGGCGGACTTCTCGGCCAGGGGCTGGAAGAAGCCGGTCTGCAGGGTCATGAACTCCTGCGGGGTCTTGACGGCCAGCACGGCCTGGGCGTAGCCGAAGGACTCGCCCAGAGCGGCCTTGGAAGCGGCCAGGTTGAGTTCGACCAGCTTTTCCACGCCGGCGAAGGCCTTGGTGGTGGCGCCTTCAAGGGCTTCCAGGTTGGCTTTGTTGGCGGAAATGATCTGTTCTGCAGCGTTGTTCATGTCGGTTCCTTGAGATGAAGGGTTGAAACAGCCGCCAGGAAAACATACATCGGGTTGATGAATGTTGCAGTGCAGCATGGCGCAATTCTAAGGTCAAACCCTGAGTTGGCAAGTCGTTTTTGCTGCATTGCAGCAAAAATAGGGAGGCATGCCAAAACCCGCGGGCAGCCTGTGGATCGCCGGGCCGTCAGAACCAGGTGGTGACAGCGTCCACGACACTGTAGGCGTCGTCCACCACCGGCAGCCAGCGCCATTTGTCGAAGGTGGTGCAGGGGTGGGAGATGCCGCTGCCCACCGTCTCGCCCAGACAGGGCCACTCGCCCGCCGGAGCAGAGGGGTCGAAGCGCAGGTAGGCGTGCTGGTCGTTGAGCGCGTCGATGCGCCAGTGGGCTGGCACCGCTTGCGGTGCCCTGCCCTGCCCTGCAGCCCGAGAACCCACGCGCCAGACGGGCACTGGCAGGTCGAGGTCGTAGGCCACGTCGCGCTTGCCCATCGACAGCAGCGCCAGGCCCGGCTCGGGCTGGCTCTGCACACAGGCCAGCACCTCCAGCGCGGGCTTCAAGGTCTCGCGCAGGTTCAGGCGTTCGCCCACGCAACACAGATAGCGCGTGTAGCGCTGGTGGTCGTGTGTGAGGTAACACCCCGAGCGCAGCACACCCCGCACCGGACGGCCCAGGTCGGGAGTCAGGCGTTCCGCCACCAGGTCGAAGATGGCCGAGCCACCCGCCGTGAGGATGACTTCCTCGTGTGCGAACCAGTTCTGGGCAATGGCCTCACGCGCGATGGCGTCCACCCGGTCCATCAGGCCCTGCACCGTGGCGCGGTCTTTGGCGTGGTCGCAGTACGCGGTCGTACCTTCGTAGCACTCGATACCCACAAGCTGCAGCACCGGACTGGCGGCGATGCGCATGGCGGTCTGCCGCGCCTCCCCGGCCGTGCGGGTGCCGGTGCGTTGACCGGCAATGCCCAGTTCCAGCAGCACCTCGAAGCGGCCCTGGAACGAACGGTCGTGGGCCCAGGCCTCGATGGCGTCCACCTGCCCGACCGAGTCGACCAGGAACATCGAACGCAGGCCTGGTCGCTCCGCGTGCAACAGCGCCAGCGCGTCCAGCTCGGCGCGCTGAATCACCTGGTTGGCGATCAGCAGCACCGGCACGCCGTGGCGCGCGCCAACGGCCGCCTGGAACACGGTGGCAAAGCTGATGCCCCAGGCCCCGGCGTCGAGCTGCATCTGCCACAGCTCGGGCGACATGCTGGTCTTGCCATGTGGCGCCAGGTACAGGCCGCGCTGCGCGCAGAAGTCGCGCATCCAGTGCAGGTTGTGCTGCAGGACCGACTGTTTGAGCACGGCCAGCGGCAGGGCCAGGTCGCCGCGCAGCAGATTCCAGCCTTGTGACGGGATCTGCGCCCGCGTGAGCGGTGAGCTGCCCGTGGGGAAGCCTTTGAGGTGGGGGCCGAAGACGGTGTCAGGGGTTGTCATGGGGGGTTCAGTCCAGAGGCCACTGCAGGGCCTTGGGCAGGTTCTTGGGTGGCTGACCGGGTTCGACCACGGGCGCCGGGCCGGCCCTGGTCTCGACGCGCCGCCACCACGGATCGGTGCGCTCCACATGGGCGGGTTCCACCGCCTGTCCCAACTGGGGCATCAGCAGCGGGGTGTCGTTCTTTTCGGCCAGTGTGTGCAACACCTCGGCCGGCTGGTCCCAGGCGTGCATGGCCAGGCTGAAGGTGCCCCAGTGCACCGGCAGCAGCACGCCACCGCCCAGCAGTTGGTGCGCCTTCATGGCGTTCTCGGGTCCGAGGTGGATGTCGCCCCAGGCGGGGTGGAAGGCGCCGATCTCCAGCATCACCAGATCGAAAGGCCCGAGGCGCTCGCGGATCTCTGCATAGGCGTCGGTCAGACCAGTGTCGCCACTGAAAAACACGCTGTGCCGGTCGGACTGGATCACCAGCGAGGACCAGAGCGTGGCGTTGCGGTCTTTCAGGCCGCGGCCCGAAAAGTGCTGCGACGGCGCCGCGGTGATGGTGACCCCGCTGCCCGGCAGGCGGTGCGTTTCCCACCAGTCCAGTTCGGTGATGCGTTCGGTCGGCACGCCCCAGGCCTGCAGGTGCGCGCCCACACCCAGCGAGGTGACGAAAGGGACGCCGCGCTTGTTGAGTTCGCGCACCGTGGGGTAGTCCAGGTGGTCGTAGTGGTCGTGCGAGACGAGGGCCGCATCCACCTCCGGCAGCTCCTTGACCTTGAGCGGCACGGGCTGGAAGCGCCTGGGGCCGACCAGGGTGGACGGCGAGGCGCGCGCACCCCAGACCGGGTCGGTCAGCAGGCGCTTGCCGCCGATCTCGATCAGCACCGTCGAATGCCCCAGCCAGGTGGCGCGCAGGCCGCTCTGGGGCACCCGGCGCCAGCCTTCGCGCGGGTCGGTCGCAGGCAGCGGCGTGGTCGGCACGCGGCGCTCGCCGCCGCAGAGAAAGTCTTTCAGACTGGGAAACGGAGCGTCCGGGTCGCGCAGCCCCGGCGCCACCGGGTAGACGTTGTGGAAACCCTGACCGCGCCACTGGGACGAGGCCTGCATGCGCTCCAGCCTCTGGCCTTCAGCCCGTTTGCCCATCGACTTCATGGCCATCCTTTCCAAGAAACACCATTCTGGCGACGGAACGCCGACCCGCGAAGTCCTGGGTGATTGCCCGTCAGGATTTCTTCTTGCGCTCCGCCGCACGCCGCACCTGACGGCTCTGCCGGGCCAGGTCGAGCTCGGCCTGCTTCGCGCGCTGGGCCTCGCGCTTGGCTTTCAGGCGCTTGCCCAGCATGCGTGCAAAAAAGAAGGTGAGCGCGAAGCTCGCCAGCATCAGAAACAGGCCGATACCGTCGGTGGTCATTGGACAACCCTCCGTGCTGCGCACTGCGGGGCTGAGCGCCTTGGGAACGGCCCGGCGGCGCTCATCATTCCACCCTCGTGATGCGGTTGGGCTTGAAGCCCAAGTCGGCCGCCTTGCCCTTGCGACCGCGCGCGGCCCGGGCGTTGTTCAGGCTGCGGATTTCCAGCGTTTCGTCGCGCTCCTTGCTACCGCGGCCGATGCCCTCGATCTTCACGCTGCGCGTGTAGGCACAGGCGCCGGCCAGCGTGTCCTTGTCTTCCAGGTCGATCAGCATCAGGCCGCGACCGCCCTTCTCCATCAGCTTGAGTTCGCCGATCTCGAAGGTGAGGATGCGGCCGCCGGTGGAGGCGCAGGCCACGTGCGTGGCGGCCGCCAGCGGCTGGCCACCCGAGGTGCTCATCGCGTGCGAGGGCGCGCAGATGGTTTCGCCCTCGCCCACGCTGATGAAGGCCTTGCCGGCCTTCTGGCGCGACACCAGGTTCTCGACCGTCGCCAGGAAGCCGTAGCCACCCGTGCCACTGAGCAGCAGCGTGGCGTTGGCCGGACCAGCGAAGTAGTGCAGCGGCTGCGTGCCGCTTTCCAGCTCGATCAGCGTGGTAATGGGCTGGCCGTCGCCGCGGGCGCCGGGCAGGCTCGCGACCGGTACCGAGTAGACGCGGCCGTTGCTGCCGAACACGATCAGCGTGTCCACCGTGCGGCATTCGAATGTGCCGTACAGGCCGTCGCCGGCCTTGAAGGCGAAGCTGGCAGCCTCGTGGCCGTGGCCGGTGCGGGCGCGCACCCAGCCCTTACTGGAGATGACCACCGTGACCGGCTCGTCCACCACCTTGATCTCGGCCACGGCCTTCTTCTCGGCCTGGATCAGCGTGCGGCGCGGGTCGGCGAAGGTCTTGGCGTCGGCTTCGATCTCCTTGACCATCAGGCGCTTCAGGCTCGCCGGGTTGGACAGGATGTCTTCGAGCTTGCCCTGCTCCTCGCGCAGCTCTTTCAGTTCCTGCTCGATCTTGATCGCTTCGAGCCTGGCCAGCTGGCGCAGGCGGATTTCGAGGATGTCTTCGGCCTGGCGGTCGCTGAGCCTGAAGCGCTCGATCAGCGCGGCCTTGGGCTCGTCGCTGTGGCGGATGATGCGGATCACCTCATCGATGTTGAGCAGCACCAGCTGCCGGCCTTCGAGGATGTGGATGCGGTCGAGCACCTTGTTCAGACGGTGCTGCGTGCGGCGAGTGATCGTGGTCTGGCGGAAGGCGATCCACTCTTCCAGCATCAGGCGCAGGCTCTTCTGCGTCGGCCGGCCATCGAGCCCGATCATGGTCAGGTTGATCGGCGCCGAGCTTTCCAGGCTGGTGTGCGCCAGCAGTGCGGTGATGAGCTCCTGCTGCTCGATGCGGCTGCTCTTGGGCTCGAACACCAGGCGCACCGGCGCGTCCTTGCTCGATTCGTCGCGCACCGCGTCCAGCACCATCAGCATGCTGGCCTTGAGCTGGGTCTGGTCCTGGCTCAGCGCCTTCTTGCCAGCCTTGACCTTGGGGTTGGTGATCTCCTCGATCTCTTCGAGCACCTTCTGGCTGCTCACACCGGGCGGCAACTCGTTCACCACCAGCTGCCACTGGCCGCGCGCCAGGTCTTCGATCTTCCAGCGCGCACGCACCTTCAGGCTGCCGCGGCCGGTGCGGTAGGCGTCGGCAATGTCACCCGCCGGGCTGATGATCTGGCCGCCGCCGGGGTAGTCCGGGCCGGGCAGGATGGTCAGCAGTTCCTCGTCGCTGAGCCTGGGGTTCTTCACCAGCGCCACGCAGGCATCGGCCACTTCGCGCAGGTTGTGGCTGGGGATCTCGGTGGCCAGGCCCACGGCGATGCCGCTGGCGCCGTTGAGCAGGTTGAACGGCAGGCGTGCGGGCAGCTGCCTGGGCTCCTCGAACGAGCCGTCGTAGGTGGGAATGAAGTCCACCGTGCCCTGGTCGATTTCGTCGAGCAGCAGACCGGTGATCTTGGCCAGGCGCGCTTCGGTGTAGCGCATGGCGGCGGCGCCGTCGCCATCGCGGCTGCCGAAGTTGCCCTGGCCGTCGATCAGCGGGTAGCGCTGCGAAAAGTCCTGCGCCATGCGCACCAGCGCGTCGTACGCCGCGCTGTCGCCGTGCGGGTGGTACTTGCCGAGCACGTCGCCCACCACGCGGGCGCTCTTGACCGGCTTGGCCGCCGTGTTGCCCGAAAAACCGAGACCCATGCGGTCCATGGCGTAGAGGATGCGGCGCTGCACCGGCTTCTGGCCGTCGGACACATCGGGCAGGGCGCGGCCCTTGACGACCGAGAGTGCGTATTCGAGGTAGGCGCGTTGCGCGTAGGCGGCCAGGTTGTCGTCGCCGGGTTCGGCCACGGGTTCGGGAATGATCAGGTCTTGGGTCATGGGGTCACAAACTGGAAGAACGGGTGCCATCCAAGGCACGCCAGCGCCGACGTTGTCAGCCGCGGCCGGGAGGGCGTGGCGGCATGGGTGCGGACGCGGGTATCACCTCGGCCCGCGCCTCGCTGACGGTGCGCGGGGGTTTGAGGCTGTGGTGCAGGTCGGTGACCTTGCGCACGTAGTTGATGGTCTCGGGGTAGTTGGGGACGCGGCGCCCGGCCTTGAGCACAGCGCCCTCGCCCGCGTTGTACGCGGCCACCGCCAGGCGCACATCACCGTTGAAATAGTTGATCAGCCAGGCCAGGTAGCGCGAGCCGGCCTGGATATTGGTGCGCGGGTCGGTCAGGCGCTCGCTCACGCTCTGGCGCCCGGTGGCGCGGACACCGAAACGCTCCGCGGTGTCGGGAATCACCTGCATGAGGCCCACTGCGCCCTTGGGGCTGACGGCGCCGGGATCGAAGCCCGACTCGGTGGCGATCACCGCCTGCAGCAGCTCGAACTCCAGGCCGTGCTGGCTCGCCGCCTCGCGGATCAGGTGGCGCACCGCCTTGAAGCGGGTCGACAGCTCCATGCGGGTGACCGCCGACGCCGAGGAAAGCGCGGGACGGCTGCCACCGCTGCCCGGTCTGGCGATCGGTCCGCCCATGCCGGAGCCGCGGTACAGCAGCTCGTAGCGTGCGTTGAGCGGGCGGTCGGAGTAATGCGTGACACCGTTCTTGTCGCGGTAGGCCCAGATTTCGGCGTGCGCAGGCCCGGCCAGCGCCACCGCCAGCAGGACACCGCCGAAGGTCTGGGCCAGACGGGGCATCACACATCCACCTCCACGGAGTCACCGTGGAGTTCCATGAGTTCGCGGCGCGCGGCGGCTTCGCCTTTACCCATCAGCCGTGTGATCAGGGCCTCGGTGGCGGCAAAGTCCATCGCACCCAGCGTGACCTGCAGCAGACGGCGGGTGTCGGGGTTGAGCGTGGTGTCCCAGAGCTGCTCGGCGTTCATCTCGCCCAGGCCCTTGAAGCGGCTGATCTGGCACTTCTCGCGGTTCACGCCGTCTTTCTCGGCCTTGTCCAGGATGGCGTGCAGCTCGCCTTCGTCCAGCGCGTACTGCTTGGCCGCGGGCTTCTTGCCGCGCGCCGGCACATCCACCCGGAACAGCGGCGGACGCGCCACATACACATGGCCCGCCTCGATCAGCTTGGGGAAGTGGCGGAAGAACAGGGTGAGCAGCAGCACCTGGATGTGCGAGCCGTCCACGTCGGCGTCCGACAGTATGCAGACCTTGCCGTAGCGCAGGCCGCTCAGGTCGGGCGTGTCCAGCGGGCCATGCGGGTCGACGCCGATGGCGACCGAGATGTCGTGGATTTCGGTATTGGCAAACAGGCGGTCGCGCTCGACCTCCCAGGTGTTGAGCACCTTGCCGCGCAGCGGCAGCACGGCCTGGCACTCCTTGTCGCGGCCCATCTTGGCGCTGCCGCCGGCCGAGTCGCCCTCGACCAGGAAGAGTTCGTTGTGCGCGATGTCGCGGCTTTCGCAGTCGGTCAGCTTGCCAGGCAGCACGGCCACGCCCGAGCCCTTGCGCTTTTCGACTTTTTGGCCGGCCTTCTGGCGGCTCTGAGCCGCCTTGATGGCGAGTTCGGCCAGCTTCTTGCCGTAGTCCACGTGCTGGTTGAGCCAGAGTTCCAGCGCCGGGCGCACGAAGCCGCCGACCAGGCGCACCGCATCGCGCGAGTTCAGGCGCTCTTTCACCTGGCCCTGGAACTGCGGGTCCAGCACCTTGGCGCTCAGCACATAACTGGCACGCGCGAACACGTCTTCGGGCAGCAGCTTCACGCCCTTGGGCAGCAGCGCGTGCATCTCGATGAATGCTTTGACGGCCTGGAACAGGCCGTCGCGCAGGCCGCTGTCGTGCGTGCCACCGGCGCTGGTGGGAATCAGGTTGACGTAGCTCTCGCGCACCGGCGCACCGTCTTCGGTGAAAGCCACCGCCCAGGCCGCGCCCTCGCCGTCGGCAAAGCTGTCGTCCTTGGCATCGGCGTAGCCCTCGCCCTCGAACAGCGGGATCACCGGGTCGGTGGTCAGCGTCTGCGCCAGGTAGTCGCGCAGGCCGCCCTTGTATTGCCAGACCTGGTTGTCCTTGGTCTTTTCGTTCACCAGCGTGACTTGCACGCCCGGCATCAGCACCGCCTTGCTGCGCAGCAGGTGCGTCAGCTCGCCCAGCGGCAGCACGGCTGAATCGAAGTACTTGGCGTCGGGCCAGGCGCGCACCGTGGTGCCCTGCTTGCGGTCGCCCTCGCCCTTTGGCGTCACCACCAGCGGCTCGATCACGTCGCCGGCGCCAAAGGCGAGCTTCGCCACCTGGCCGTCGCGGAAACAGGTGACCTCCAGCCGGGTGGACAGCGCGTTGGTCACGCTCACACCCACGCCGTGCAGACCGCCGGAGAAGCTGTAGGCGCCGCCCTTGCCCTTGTCGAACTTGCCGCCCGCGTGCAGGCGGGTGAACACCAGCTCGACCACCGGCGCCTTCTCTTCCGGATGCAGACCGAAGGGAATGCCGCGGCCGTCGTCTTCCACGCTCACCGAACTGTCGGTGTGCAGCGTGACCTTGATCTTCTTGCCGAAGCCCGCCAGCGCCTCGTCGGCCGCGTTGTCCAGCACCTCTTGAATGATGTGCAGCGGGTTGTCGGTGCGGGTGTACATGCCCGGGCGCTGCTTGACCGGCTCCAGTCCCTTGAGGACGCGGATGGAGCCTTCGGAATACTCGTTCGATTGGGTTGCCATCGGGAAATTGTACGGTGCGGCCCTTCAAAAGCCTGTATGCAAATACAGATCAAAGACCCGGTTTTTCCTGCGATGCCTTGCGTGCATCAATCGGCGGGAGAAATTTCACGGGCCAGCGTCTACCTTGCGACGCCTTCGGCAAAGCCGGATTCGCTACAGTGCCGGGATGTCCTCAGCTTCCCCCATCCCCATGTCACCGGCGCGCCTGTCCGCCGCACAGGTGCTGATCTGCGGCGCCGCCATCGTCACCCTTTCCATGGGGGTTCGCCACGGTTTCGGGCTCTGGCTGCAGCCGATCACCCAGGACATGGGCTGGACCCGGGAAGATTTTTCCTTCGCGTTGGCCATCCAGAACCTGGCCTGGGGCCTGTTCGGCATCTTCGCCGGCATGGCGGCCGACCGCTTCGGCGCGTTCCGGGTGCTGCTGGGGGGTGCGGTGCTGTACGCGCTGGGCCTGGCCGGCATGGCACTCTCACCCACCCCGTTCGTGTTCATGCTGACCGCTGGCCTGCTGATCGGCGCCGCCCAGGCGGGCACCACCTATGCGGTCGTCTACGGGGTCATCGGCCGCCAGATCCCGGCCGAGCGCCGCTCCTGGGCCATGGGCGTGGCGGCAGCGGCCGGCTCCTTCGGCCAGTTCCTGATGGTGCCAGTGGAAGGCTGGCTGATCTCGGGCTTCGGCTGGCAACATGCCTTGCTTGTCCTCGGCGCCGCGGTGCTGCTGATCATGCCGCTGGCGCTGTTCCTGCGCGAGCCCGGCTTCATGGGCGGTGCCGCACCCAGGCGCGAACAGACCATCGGCCAGGCCCTGCGCGAGGCCTTCGGCTACCGCAGCTTCCAGCTGCTGATGGCGGGCTACTTCGTGTGTGGCTTCCAGGTGGTGTTCATCGGTGTGCACATGCCCAGCTACCTCAAGGACCACGGCCTCTCGCCCCAGGTGGCCAGCTACGCGCTGGCCATCATCGGCCTGTTCAATGTCATCGGCACCTACGCCGCCGGCGCGCTGGGACAGCGCCTGGCCACGCGCCACATCCTGGCGTTCATCTATCTGGCGCGCTCGGTCGCCATCGTGATCTTCCTCTGGGCGCCGCTCACGCCCATGACCGTCTATGTCTTCTCCGCCGTGATGGGCGTGCTCTGGCTCTCGACGGTGCCGCCGACCAACGCGGTGCTGGCCCAGATCTTCGGTGTGGCCCACATGTCCATGCTGGGCGGCTTCGTGTTCTTCAGCCACCAGATCGGCAGCTTCATGGGCGTCTGGCTGGGCGGTGTGCTCTACGACCGGACCGGCAGCTACGACATCGTCTGGTACATCTCAATCGCGCTGGGCGTATTTGCGGCCCTGGTCAACCTGCCGGTGCGCGAGTCGGCCATCGAGCGCGGCCCGCAGCGTGTGGGAGCGCCCGCGTGAAGCCGCTGGCTGTCAGGGCGATGGTCTGGGCCACTGTGGTTCTGGCCCTGCTGGGCACGCTGATGCTCTACCAGCGCCCGGATTTCCTGGTGAACCTGGCCGACCAGCTCTGGAGCTGTTTCTGATGCACGGCACGGAGTCGCCCTCACGCTGGGTGCAACGCTGGTCCCACCTGGTGCCGGCCGGAGGCACTGTGCTGGACGTGGCCTGCGGACAGGGCCGGCACCTGCGCTGGTTCGCCGGCCGCGGCCATGCGGTGACCGGCGTGGACCGGGACCCCACCGCCGTGGCAGCAGCGGCCAGCGCCGGACGGGTGGTGCAGGCCGACATCGAGAACGGCCCGTGGCCCTTCGAAAGACAACGCTTCGACGCCGTGGTGGTGACCAACTACCTCTGGCGCGCGCTGCTGCCCGTGATCGTGGACAGCGTGGCCGAGGGCGGCGTGCTGATCTACGAAACGTTTGCATCCGGTAACGAATCGGTCGGCCGACCCTCGCGCCCCGACTTCCTGCTGCGGCCGGGCGAGCTGCTGCAGGCCTGCGCCAGCCTGCACGTGGTCGCCTATGAAAACGGCTTCTGTGACCACCCGGAGCGCTTCGTGCAACGCATTGCGGCGCTGCGAAAACGCCCGTCCGACGCCACCCTGGCGGCGCGCCACCTGCTCCCTGACTGACTGACCGCGCTGGGTAGAATGCACGATTCGCGCGCGAGCCGCCGGATCGATTTCCTCAACGTGTCCGGCGCATTGGCCGGCGCCTCTGATTTGAGCCCGAGAACATGAAGACCATCACCGGCAGCATCGTTGCCCTCGTCACCCCCTTCCACCCCGACGGCAGCGTCGACTACCCCACACTGCGCAAGCTGATCGACTGGCACATCGCCGAAGGCACCGACTGCATCGGCGTCGTCGGCACCACGGGCGAGTCGCCCACGGTCAGCGTCGAGGAGCATTGCGAGATCATCCGCGTCTCCGTCGAGCAGGCCGCCAAGCGTGTGCCCATCATGGCCGGCTGCGGCGCCAACTCCACCGCCGAAGCCATCGAGCTGGCGAAATTCGCCAAGAAGGTCGGCGCCGACTGCCAACTGCAGGTGGTTCCCTACTACAACAAGCCGACGCAGGAAGGCCAGTACCAGCACTTCAAGGCGATCGCCGAAGCCACTGGTGACCTGCCCATCGTCCTCTACAACGTGCCCGGCCGCACGGTGGCCGACATGAGCGTGGACACCGCGCTGCGCCTGGCGGCTGTGCCCGGCATCGTCGGCATCAAGGAAGCCACCGGCAACATCGAGCGCGCCCAGTGGCTGATCCGAGAAGCGCCGGAAGGCTTTGCCATCTACTCGGGCGACGACCCGACCGCGGTCGCCCTGATGCTGTGTGGTGGCCAGGGCAACGTCAGCGTGACCGCCAACATTGCGCCCCGGCTCATGCACGAGTTGTGTGTGGCCGCAATCGCCGGTGAGGCCCGCAAGGCAATGGAGATCCAGCGTCGCCTGATGCCCGTGCACAAGAACCTCTTCGTCGAAGCCAATCCGATCCCCTTGAAGTGGGCGATGGAACGCATGGGCCTGTGTGGTGGCACCATGCGCCTGCCGCTCACGCCCATGAGCGCTCCGCTGGAACCGGTGGTCGAGGCTGCGCTCAAAGAGAGCGGACTGATCTGATCTCCCCGCCGCCAGCTCCCCCCAAGAAGTCATCCAAGCTGCCCATGTCCATCACCTCACGTACCCCGTCTTCGCGCACCCGCCCCACCCTGTCGCTCCGCTGGGGCGCCGTGGCCATGGCGGCCTTTCTCGCCACGGGCTGCTCCGTGCTCGAGGAAGACAAGATCGACTACCGCAGCGCCCGCCAGGTCAACTCCCTGGAAGTGCCGCCGGACCTGACCCAGCTCAGCCGCGAGTCGCGGTACCAGGTGCCCGGCGCCACCGTGACGGCCAGCGGCTACCAGACGGCCCAGCCCGCCACAGGCTCCTCTGACACCGCCGCCAGCAAGATTGGCGATGTCCGCATCGAGCGCGCGGGCAGCCAGCGCTGGCTGGTGGTGGACCGTCCTGCCGACAAGGTGTGGGGGCCCGTCAAGGACTTCTGGCAGGAGAACGGCTTCGTGCTCACCCTGGACCAGGAGACCCTGGGCGTGATGGAGACCGACTGGGCCGAGAACCGCGCCAAGCTGCCGCAGGACGTCATCCGCTCCACACTGGGCAAAGTGTTCGACAGCCTCTATTCAACGGGGGAGAAGGACAAGTTCCGCACCCGGCTGGAGCGCAACCCGTCGGGCGCCACAGAGATCTACATCAGCCACCGCGGCATGATCGAGGTCTACACCGATGCCCGCAAGGACCAGACCGTCTGGCAGCCCCGCGCGGCCGACCCCGAGCTTGAAACGGAGTTCATGCGCCGGCTGATGGTCAAGCTTGGCGTGACCGAGGCCCAGGCCAAGGCAGTCACCGCATCGGCGCCAACGCCTTCAGCGGCCCGTGTGGTCACCATCAACAACCAGCCCTCGGTGCAGCTGGACGATGACTTCGATCGCGCCTGGCGCAGGGTCGGGCTGTCGCTGGACCGCACCGGGTTCACCGTCGAGGACAGGGATCGCAGCCAGGGCGTGTACTTCGTGCGCTACGTGCCGGCAGACGCCACCGCCGAGTCGGCCAAGCCCGGCTTTTTCAGCCGTCTTTTCAGCAGCTCGCCCGCCCAGACCAAGCCGGTGCAATACCGCATTGCCGTCCGCAGCAGCGGCACGAGCACCACGGTGTCCGTGCTGAACGCCCAGGGACAACCCGACACCACGGCCGACGGCCAGCGCATTGTTCAGTTGCTGGCCGCCGATCTCAAGTAAAGGCCGCGCATACAAAAGAAATGCCGCCCGAGGGCGGCATTTCTTTTGACCGGAAGATTCGGACCTGAGTCCGAACCAACTGGGCAATTACTGAGCGGGCTTGGCAGCAGCCTTGGCAGCTTCAGCGGCCTTGTCGGCAGCTTCCTTGGCAGCGTCAGCGCCAGCCTTGGCAGCGTCGGCGGCGGCGCCAGCTGCGTCCTTGGCGGCATCGGCAGCGGCACCAGCGGCGTCGGCAGCAGCAGCACCAGCGGCGGCGCCAGCGTTGGCAGCAGCAGCGCCAGCATCCTTGGCGGCGTCGACAGCGGCGCCAGCGGCGTCCTTGGCAGCTTCAACGGCGGGAGCAGCAGCAGGAGCAGCGGCTTCTTCCTTCTTGCCGCAAGCGGTGAGGGCGATGGCGGCGAGCAGGCTGGCCAGCAGAACGGTCTTTTTCATGGTGATTCCTCAGGATGTGGATGAGAACAAAAACATTGAATCAACCATAAAAAAACCCGAATCGATGATCCGGGCTTGGCTGACCCAGTCGCTTACCGCTATTAACGATTGCGATCTGGTGCGGAATCATACGCCTGAATTGCACACCCGTATTTACCCTTGTCAACTTTTTCTTTTGTTGACAGTTGGCGTTGCAAAAACACACGCCGTTGGGGCTCTTGTCACAACCCGAGAACCGTCGCAGGAAATGAAGGGCTGCCCTGCTGCCAGCAGGCCTGCAGCTGTTCCTGGAGCAACGTTCGGCGCTCCGGCCGCCGGCTGGCCACCATCAGGCAGCGGCCGATGTCCAAGCGCTCCATGGTCCAGTCCTGCGACCAAATCGCACTGGGCAGTTCGCCCCCCGCCACCGAGCGACATGCGTGGGCTTCGACGATGTGTGACCAGGTCGTTCGCCATTGCACGAGTCTTGGATGCAGCTCGCGCAGCCGGTCAAAGTCCGCGGCCATCAACTGGATCTTTCTGCCGCGACCAGCCCAGTCATTGAGGGCGTCAATGACCACCCTTTCTCCCAGAGGCCAGTCGGCGAAATCAGGATCACTGAGCACGATCTGGGGCCAGCCATCGCGGGCGGCGGTCTGCAGCGCCAGCCGCACCAGATCCGCAAACTCGCGGCGCCCCTGAATGCGCCCTTCCGGCAATGCCGGGAGATCGTCCGGTGTCGGCTGCTGTGTCATCTCTCAGTCCTTTTCGCCACCTGCCGTGGATTCCGCATGGAGCCAGCCGGCCTCGAACCAGTCCAGCAACAGGGCCTGAGCGTCGGCACTGGCGCGGCGCACCCTGGCGGCATCCAGGCGACGCTCATCGGCCAGGGTACGCATGAGGCGGGCGTCGGTGCCGCCGGCACGAAAGCTCTCGCCATTGATGAACAGGTGCCTTGCGTCGTACATCATGCGGGTGCGCCGATCCAGGCGCAACGCCGACCCTGGCTGCCATGGGCCTGCGGGCTCCTCGAACCACACACGGGGTTTGGGCTCGGTCATCACCTCGCCAAGGGCGCAGGCCAGCGAGGTCCGATCAGCCAGCATGCGCTGCAGGGCATCGACCGCAAAGGCCTCCAGCGAAAGCGGCATCGCGGCCGGGTGGTCGGTGGCCTCCTGCCCGGGGTCGCGGTACAGCGTGCTGTCTTCAAACTCATCGGCCATGCGCTGGAGCAGCTCGCCGGCAAGCCCTCCGCGCGGGGGCACGCGGAACCCCACCGAGTAGGTCATGCAGTCGTCACCCACAGCGATGCCATCGTGCGCCCAGCGCGGTGGCAGGTACAACATGTCGCCGGGGTTGAGCAGGTGCTCCTGCTCGGGTTCGAAGTTGCTCAGTATCTTGAGCGGCACACCCGGCTCCAGCGACAGGTCTTTCTGCCTTCCGATGCGCCAGAGACGCTGGCCGCTGGACTGCAGCAGGAACACGTCGTAGCTGTCGAAATGGGGCCCTACACCCCCCCCATCGCTGGCCCAGGAAATCATCAGGTCGTCCAGGCGCGCGTCGGGCACAAAACGGAACCTGCCCAGCAGCTCGTGCGCCGCGTCCATGTGAAGGTCCACCCCCTGCACGAGCAGGGTCCAGCGCTTCTGCTTGAGCGGCGGAAAGGCGGTCCGGGCAAAGGGGCCGTGCCGGAGTTGCCACCCGGCCGGCTTGTGCACAATCAGGCGGGACTCGACCGATTCCTGCGCCGCCAGAGCAAATAGCTCGGGACGCGTGAGCAGGGGCTGAAAGCCGGGGAAGGCGTTGCGGATCAGCAAGGGCTTTTTCTGCCAGTAGCGTTGCATGAACCGGGCCGGCGTCATGCCCCCCAGCATCTGCGCCGGCAGGTCCACGGAAGGCGCGCCTGCGATGGAATCGGTGTGTGGTGTCATGGGACAATTGTCGGATGAAAATCACCGAACAATGTGTGGTCGCGCTGACCTGGACACTCAAGGACACGCTGGGCGAAGAACTCGATGCACTCGACGAGCCAGTCGAGTTCCTGGTGGGTGGCAACGATCTGCTGGCCAGCCTGGAGAAAGCGCTCCAGGGCCATGAGGCCGGCGACTCGCTGGAACTGCAGCTGGAGCCGCACGACGCATTCGGTGACTACGACGACCGGCTGCTGTTCCTGGAGCCGCGCCACCTGTTTCCGGAACATCTGGAAGAAGGCATGGGCTTCGAGGGGCTGCCGGAGGGTTGCAGTGCCGCTGCCCCCAAAGACCGTCTGTTCTTCGTCAGCGACATCTACCCGGACCACGTGGTCATGGACGGCAACCACCCGCTGGCGGGCATCGCACTGCGCATCCTGCTGAAAGTGCACGACGTGCGCGAGGCCGAGGTCAGCGAAATCGGCCGGGGCACGCTGGGCACCGGCTTCTTCCGGATGCAGGTGGACTCCTCAGGTTCCGGCGACGAACCACCTCAGGCGCCCACCCTGCACTGAACTGACGCAGCGCGCGGGCTGCGCCTGTCAGCCCCGCCCTGTCGATCCGTAGCCGCCTGCGCCGCGTTCGCTGGCCTCGGCGAAATCACTCACCACATTGAAGCGGGCCTGCACCACCGGCACGATGACCATCTGCGCAATGCGTTCCATGGGTTCGATGGTGAAGGCCACGTCGCTGCGGTTCCAGGCGCTCACCATCAGCTGCCCCTGGTAGTCGCTGTCGATCAGTCCGACCAGGTTGCCCAGCACGATGCCGTGCTTGTGGCCCAGCCCCGACCGGGGCAGGATCATGGCCGCGTAGCCCGGGTCGGCGAGGTGGATCGCCAGCCCGGTCGGCACCAGCTGCCAGGCGTTGGGCGCCAGGGTCAGCGGCGCGTCCAGGCAGGCGCGCAGATCCAGGCCTGCGCTGCCGGCCGTTGCGTAGGAGGGAAGCTGGTCCGCCATGCGCGGATCCAGCACCTTGACATCAATCTGCATGTTTCGGGTTCCGCTGAAGGGGCTCACTGCCCCTTCTTCTCGCTCTTGAGTTCGTCTTCCAGCGCCTTGGCAGGATCGACCTCCTCTTCGGCGGGTGCGGCCGCATCGCCTTCGGCAGGCTGTTCGGCACCCTCCATGCCCTGGGTCGGGTCCTGTTCCTCTTCCTGTTCGAGGCCCGGCATGTTGTTGAGCATGTCGGTCACGGTCGCGTCGTCCACCTTGGCGGCGGCCTCGATGTTGCCGATCACCAGCTTCGGGTAGGCAATGACGACCGACACCATGATCAGCTGCAGGATGATGAAGGCGATGGAGCCCTTGTAGATCTGCGCCGTGGTCACCGCGGGGATGCGCTGCTTGGTGACATGGTCGGTGTAGTCGTTGCGGGCGGCCACCGAGCGCAGATAGAACAGCGCGAAGCCGAAGGGCGGCGTGAGGAACGATGTCTGCAGGTTCATCGCGAGGATGATGCCGAACCAGATCAGCGCCATCTCCGGCGGCGCACCTTCGGGCAGCAGCTCCGGCAGCACCTTGGCCGCCACCGGCGCGAGCATCGGGACCACGATGAAGGCGATCTCGAAGAAGTCGATGAACATGCCCAGCACGAAGACCAGCAGGTTCACGATGATCAGGAAGCCCAGCGCACCGCCCGGCAGCTTGTCGAACAGGTGCTCGACCCAGATGTGGCCATCGGCAGCATTGAAGGTGAAGCTGAACACGGTGGAGCCGATCAGGATCGACAGCACGAAGATCGCCAGCTTGGTCGTGTTCTCGCCGGCCTGCCGCATCAGATCGAAGCTCAGGCGCTTGCGAGAAGCCGCCATGATCAGCGCGCCCAGGGCACCCATGGCGCCGCCTTCGGTGGGCGTTGCAATGCCCAGGAAGATGGTGCCCAGCACCAGGAAGATCAGCACCAGCGGAGGGATCAGCACGAAGGTGACCTGCTCGGCCAGGCGGGACAGCAGGCCCATGCGGGTGACGCGGTTGACGATGGCCAGGACCAGTGCCAGCAGCGAGGCCACGGTGATGGACATGATGACCACCTCGTCGCCTGCGGCCTCCATTTCGCGCCCGATCATCGGGTTGATGATGGCGTTGTGGTTCTGGGCCCAGATGTAGCCAGCCACGCCGCAGATTGCCAGCAGCACCAGCAGCGAACGGTGGCCGCTCGCGCCGTTGGGTTCACGGTAGATGCGCGCCTCTTGAGGGAGCGCCGGCACCCAGTCGGGCTTGAAGATGGCCACGGCAGCGATGAAGGCCAGATACAGGCCCACCAGCATCAGGCCGGGCAGCAGGCCACCGGCGTACATGTCACCCACCGAGCGGCCGAGCTGGTCGGCCAGCACGATCAGCACCAGCGACGGCGGAATCGCCTGCGCCAGCGTGCCCGAGGCGGTGATGGTGCCGGTGGCGATCGTCCGGTTGTAGCCGTAGCGCAGCATGATGGGCAGCGAGATCAGGCCCATCGAGATCACGGCCGCAGCGACCACGCCGGTGGTGGCGGCCAGCAGAGCGCCCACCAGGATCACGGCCACGGCCAGACCACCGCGCACGGGGCCAAACACCTGGGCCACGGTTTCCAGCAGGTCCTCGGCCATCCGGCTTCGCTCCAGGATGATGCCCATGAAGGTGAAGAACGGAATGGCCAGCAGCGTGTCGTTCTGCATGATGCCGAACACCCGCAGCGGCAGGGCCTGGAACAGGTTGGACGGGAACAACCCGACTTCCATGCCTATGAAGCCGAAGAAGAGGCCGGTGGCGGCCAGAGAGAACGCCACCGGGAAGCCCATGAGCAGGAACACCAGCAAGCCGGTGAACATGATGGGCACAAAGTTGGATGCAATGAATTCCATGATGGTTCGCTCGCCTCTTATTGCGCGGCTTTCAGGCGCTGCTGCTCTTCTTCCAGCAGTTGCTGGGCCAGGAGTTCTTCTTCGCTCGGACCTTCATGGGCCAGCACGTCCGGACCGTTGCCAGTCAGGAAGGCGATGCGCTTGATGAGTTCGCTCACGCTCTGCAAGGCGAGCAGGGCAAAACCGGCCGGGATCAGTGCGAACACCGGCCAGCGGATCAGGCCGCCCGCGTTGGACGACATCTCCTTGGATTCGTAGGCGTTCATGAACAGCGGCCAGCCCAGGGTGGCCATCATGTAGCACAGCGGAAACACGAAGACGATGATGCCGATCACATCCACCCAGTTGCGGCCGCGGGCGCTGAACTTCGACGAGATGAAGTCGATGCGCACATGGGCGTTGCGCAGGAAGGCGTAGCCGCTGCCGAGCATGAACACCGCTGCAAACAGGTACCACTGGATTTCCAGGAAGGCGTTGGAGCTGGTGTCGAAGATCTTGCGCACGATGGCGTTGCCGGCGCTGATCATGGTGGTCGCCAGGATGCACCACATGGCGAGCTTGCCGATGCGCTCGGTCAGCGCGTCGATCAGGCGGGAGAGCGTGAGGAGGAATGACATGAAGATCCCCTTGGGAAGAAGGGTGCAGTCGCGAGGAATTCAGAAAAATGTCAGGGTACCCTCCACGCAAAAAAACCCCGTGGAGACGGGGTTCTTTTGCGGGAAGTCCGTGAGGCTTACAGCTTCTGGCGCTGCATGAAGCTGTCGAAGTTGGCCTCGGTGAAGCGGAACCACACGTTGGCGTCCTTGCGGAAGGCCGAGTAGTCGGCGTAGATCTTCTTCCAGGCCGGGTTGGTATCGTTCAGCTCGGTGTAGAGCGACATCGACTGCTTGAAGGCCTCGTCCATGACGGCCTTGGGGAACGGCAGCACCTTGGCGCCGTTGGCCACCAGACGCTTGATCGCCTGCGGGTTGCGGGCGTCGTAGCGGGCCTGCATCTCGGTGTGGGCGTAGGCCGTTGCGGCCTCGACAATGGCCTGGTTCTCCTTCGACAGGGCGTTGAAGGCCGCCTTGTTGATGTAGAAGTCGAGCTGGGCGCCGCCTTCCCACCAGCCTGGGTAGTAGTAGTTCTTGGCAACCTTGAAGAAGCCCAGCTTCTCGTCGTCGTACGGACCGACCCATTCGGTCGCGTCGATGGTGCCCTTTTCCAGCGCCTGGTAGATCTCGCCGCCGGGAATGTTCTGCGGCACGCCGCCCATGCGGGTCAGCACCTTGCCGGCAAAACCGCCGATGCGCATCTTCAGGCCCTTGATGTCGGCCACGGTCTTGACTTCCTTGCGGTACCAGCCGCCCATCTGGGCACCGGTGTTGCCGCCGGGGAAGTTGATGATGTTGTACTTGTCGTAGAACTCGCGGAACAGCTTCATGCCGTTGCCGTCGAAGTACCAGGCGGTCAGCTGGCGGCTGTTCAGGCCAAACGGGATGGCCGTGCCCATGGCAAAGGTGTCGTCCTTGCCGAAGTAGTAGTAGGGGGCGGTGTGACCGGCTTCGACGGTGCCTTGCTGCACACCGTCCACGATGCCGAACGCAGGCATCAGTTCACCAGCCGGGTGCACGGAGACGACGAACTTGCCGCCGGACATCGCGCTGACTTTTTCCGCGAACACTTCGGCGGCACCGTAGATGGTGTCCAGCGCCTTGGGGAAGCTGGAGGCCAGGCGCCAGCGGATGGCGGCCTGTGCGTGCACAGCGGGGGCTGCTCCTGCGGCCAGCACACCGGCGATACCGGCGTGCTTGAGGATGGAACGACGATCCATGTTGTATGACTCCGTGGTTGGTACTTCATGCCCGCCCGGAAGGGGTCGGGGACTTCTGCAGTCCGGGCCATTGTAGGAAGGCGCCCCCCCCCATCCTTGGGGGTTTTCCCTCGAAATCAGAGCAGGAATGTGAACGCCTTCAGGCTTTTGCAAGCTTGCTGCACCCAAAGCGGGCAGCGATGCGAAACGCCTCAAACAAGCCGTGAAATTCCTTCAATGCGATCGCTCAGGCGGCGGCCTTGAGAGCAGCGGAGCCACCAAGCAGGTCGGAAAAGCGCCGCCGGATGGACGACTCGATGCCGGCGGCGTCCAGCCCCACATTGGCCAGCAGCTTGGCGGGGTCGCCGTGCTCGATGAACTCGTCGGGCAGCCCCAGCTGCAGCACCGGCATCGACAGGCCCTCGGCCTGCAGGGCTTCCAGCACGGCACTGCCAGCCCCACCCATCACACAGCCCTCTTCCAGCGTGACCAGGGCCTGGTGGCTGCGGGCCATCTCGCGCAGCAGGTCGAGGTCCAGCGGCTTGGCCCAGCGCATATTGGCGACGCTGGCGCCGAGCGCCTCGGCAGCGGCGAGCGCAGGATGCAGCAAGGTGCCGAAGGCCAGGATGGCCACACCGTGGCCACGACGCCGGACCTCGCCCTTACCAAAGGGCAGCCCGTCCAGACTGGCCGGCACCGCCGCGCCCACGCCGGCACCGCGCGGGTACCGCACCGCCACGGGGTGGTCCTGTTGGTGGGCTGTCGAGAGCAGCTGGCGCGTTTCCGCCTCGTCCGATGGGCAGGCGATCGACATGTTGGGGATGCAGCGCAGGTAGGCGATGTCGTAGGCACCGGCGTGGGTCGCGCCATCGGCACCCACCAGGCCCGCGCGGTCCAGTGCGAACACCATGGGCAGTTTCTGCAGCGCCACGTCGTGGATGAGCTGGTCGTAGCCCCGCTGCAGGAAGGTGGAGTAGATCGCAACCACCGGCTTCATGCCTTCGCAGGCCAGCCCGGCGGCAAAGGTCACCGCGTGCTGCTCGGCGATGCCGACGTCGAAGTAGCGGCCCGGAAACTTCTGGTGGAACTCCACCATGCCCGAGCCTTCGCGCATGGCCGGGGTGATGCCCACCAGCTTGGGATCGGCAGCGGCCATGTCGCACAGCCACTGGCCGAAGACCTGGGTGAAGGTGGGTTTGGGCGGCGTGGACGGCTTGACCAGGCCGACGGCGGGATCGAACTTGCCGGGACCGTGGTAGGCCACCGGGTCGGCCTCGGCCAGCTTGTAGCCCTGGCCCTTCTTGGTGACCACGTGGAGGAACTGCGGCCCCGCACCGTTGTCCAGCAGATGCCGCACGTTCTCCAGCGTGGGGATGAGCGAGTCCAGGTCGTGCCCGTCGATGGGGCCGACGTAGTTGAAGCCGAACTTCTCGAACAGCGTGGCCGGCACCACCATGCCTTTGGCGTGCTCTTCCAGCCGCTTGGCCAGCTCGAACAACGGCGGTGCGCCCTTGAGCACGGTCTTGCCCACGTTCTTGGCGGCCGCGTAGAACTGGCCACTCATGAGCTGTGCCAGATAACGGTTGAGCGCGCCCACCGGCGGCGAGATCGACATGTCGTTGTCGTTGAGGATCACCAGCAGGCGGCCGTGTTCGACACCGGCGTTGTTCAGCGCCTCGAAGGCCATGCCCGCGGTCATGGCGCCGTCGCCAATGATGGCCACCGCGTGGCGGCTCTCGCCTTTCATCTTGGCGGCCAGTGCCATGCCCAGCGCCGCCGAGATGCTGGTGGACGAATGGGCGGTGCCGAAGGTGTCGTACTCGCTCTCGTCGCGGCGCGGAAAACCGCTGATGCCGCCCAGCTGGCGCAACGAGTGCATGCGGTCGCGCCGGCCGGTCAGGATCTTGTGCGGGTAGGTCTGGTGGCCCACGTCCCAGACCAGCCGGTCTTCCGGCGTGTTAAAGACGTAGTGCAGCGCCACCGTGAGCTCCACCGTGCCCAGGTTGGAACTGAGGTGCCCGCCGGTTTTCGAGACGCTCTGCAGCACGTGCTCACGCAGCTCGTCGGCCAGGGGGCGCAGCTGTGCGCGGGACAGGCGCCGCAGGTCGGCCGGGGATTCGATGGTGGACAGCAGTTTGCTCATGGGGCAGGTGTTTCGCTCAGGGGCGACGTTCCGGGTTCAGGATGCACGGCGGCCAACCCAGTCGGCCAGCGCATGCAGGGTGTCGGTGTAGGGCAAGGCACTGGCGGACAACGCCTGGTGCGCCTGGTCCAGCACAGCATCGGCGTAGGCCTGGGCCGCCTCCAGACCCATGAGCGACACAAACGTGGGCTTGTCGGCAGCAGCGTCCTTGCCTGCGGTCTTGCCCAGCGTGGCGGAGTCGGTGGTGACGTCCAGGATGTCATCGACCACCTGGAAGGCCAGGCCGATGCATGAACCGTAGGTGGACAGGTGTCGCGACACGGCGGGGTCAACGGCCGCAGTGGACGCGCCCATCATGACGCTGGCCTGCAGCAGGGCGCCGGTCTTGAGGCGGTGCATACCCTCCAGGGCCTTCTGGTCCAGCGCCACGCCGACGCTGGCGAGGTCGACAGCCTGCCCCCCGGCCATGCCGCTGGCGCCGGCCGCCGCGGCCAGCTGGCGGCACAGACGGGCCGACAGCGCCGCGGGCACCGAACCATCGTCGGGCACCAGCAACTCGAACGCCAGAGCTTGCAGGGCGTCGCCGGCCAGCAGGGCCTGCGCCTCGCCGTACTTGACGTGCACCGTGGGCTTGCCGCGCCGCAACACATCGTTGTCCATGCAGGGCATGTCGTCGTGGACCAGCGAGTACGCATGGATGAGTTCCACCGCACAGGCCGCCCGCATGGCCACCGCAGGGTCTCCCTGCGCGGCCTCGCAAGCCGCCAGCGCCAACAGCGGACGCAGGCGCTTGCCGCCGTCCAGCACCGCATAGCGCATGACCAGCCCCAGACCGGCCGGCGCATCGGCCGGTACCCAGTTCGACAGGGCCTGCTCCACGTGCTCCTGCTGGCGCACCCGCCAAGCCACAAACGCGGCGTTGTCCGACAGGCCCGCGCTCATTGGCCGTCCCAGGGTTTGGGCTCGCCGTTCTCGAGCACCTTGATCTGGCTCTCCACCGCCTCCAGCCGGGCGCGGCAGTAGGCGAGCAACTCGGCACCGCGCTGGTAGCGACCCAGCAGCTGGTCCAGCGGCAACTGCCCCGCGTCCAGCTGGGCGACCAGCTGCTCCAGCTCCTCCAGCGCGGCCTCGTAGCTGGCCGGGGTGGCAGGCGCTTCGGCCGAGCGGCTCGATCGGGTGGGCTTTGTGGGGGTCGGAGAGGTCATTCGCTGAGGTCGTTAGCGGGTGGCAAACACCCGACGCACACCCTGCGGACGGCAGGGCCAGCGCGCGATTTTATCCCTCGCCCCGGGCAATCTCCAGCCACCCCAGGACCCCGGAAGCGGCGGGGTACAATCCCGCCTCTTTTTTGTTCAACTGACGGGCCTCACACGCCCGGAGGGACGCAGCACTTCACCCATCCCGCGCAGATCGTTCACTCGCTCGAGCGCTTCACCCTGCCCCTTCATAGGGGGAGTCTTTAGGTCAAGACCACCATGTCTGATTTGAGTCTTCAATTGCAGCAGGCCGCAAGCCAATTGCCGGTTTCCAGCTACTTCGACGAGGCATTGTTCCGCAGGGAACTTGAAACGATCTTCCAGCACGGGCCCCGCTATGTGGGGCACGTGAACGCGGTTCCCGAGCTGGGCGACTACTTCGCCCTGCCACAGGAGGGTGAAGGACGCGCGCTGGTGCGCACCGCCAACGGTGTGGAACTCGTTTCCAGCATCTGCCGCCACCGCCAGGCCGTGATGCTCAAGGGCCGCGGCAACCTGGCCCAGAACGCCAAGGGTCACAGCGGCGGCCACATCGTCTGCCCCCTGCACCGCTGGACCTACAGCGGTGGCCAGTCGGCCAACAGCAAGCTGGGCACCCTGCTGGGCGCCCCGCATTTCTCGCACGACCCCTGCGCCGATCTCAAGCGATACCCGCTGCGCGAGTGGAACGGCCTGCTGTTCGAGGACAACGGCCGCGACATCGCCGCCGACCTCGCGAACATGGGGCCGGCGTCCACGCTCAGCTTCGAGGGCATGGTGCTGGGCCACGTCGAGCTGCACACCTGCAACTACAACTGGAAGACCTTCATCGAGGTCTATCTGGAGGACTACCACGTCGAGCCCTTCCACCCCGGTCTGGGCAACTTCGTGACCTGCGACGACCTGCAGTGGGAGTTCAAGCCCGAATACTCGGTGCAGACGGTGGGGATCCAGAACCTGCTCAAGTCCGGCAGCGCCACGTACCAGAAGTGGCACGAGGTGCTGATGCAGTACCGCAACGGCGAGCTGCCCGCGCAGGGCGCGGTGTGGCTGACCTACTACCCGCACATCATGGTGGAGTGGTACCCGCATGTGCTGACGGTCTCGACCCTGCACCCGCTGGGCGTGGACAAGACCCTGAACATGGTGGAGTTCTACTACCCCGAAGAGATCGCAGCCTTCGAACCCGGCTTCATGGAGGCGCAACGCGCGGCCTACATGGAGACCTGCATCGAGGACGACGAGATCGCCGAGCGCATGGACGCGGGCCGCAAGGCCCTGTACGAGCGCGGCGACAACGAGGTGGGGCCCTACCAGAGTCCGATGGAAGACGGCATGCAGCACTTCCACGAGTGGTACCGCAGCCGCCTCGGCGATGCACTGAAAGGCTGAGCCCCCATGCAGGCCCTCTGGATGCTGCTGGCATCCCTGTTTTTTGCCAGCATGGGGGTCTGCATCAAGTTCGCATCCGCGCACTTCAACAGCTTCGAGATCGTCACCTACCGGGGCGTGGTGGGGGTTGTCTTCCTCTACGGCTTCACGCGGTTCAGCGGCGTCTCGCTGCGCACCACGGTGCCCATGATGCACGTCTGGCGCAGCGTGGTGGGCACCATCTCGCTGACGGCCTGGTTCTATGCGATCGCCGTGCTGCCGCTGGCCACCGCGATGACGCTCAACTACATGAGCAGCGTCTGGATCGCCACCTTCCTGCTCGGCGGCGCCCTGCTGACCCAGGGCCGCAATGCCCCGGTCCGGCAACAGGCCCCGCTGTTCCTGACCGTGCTGGCGGGCTTCGGCGGCGTGGCGATGATGCTGCGCCCCACCCTGGCCCCCGACCAGATGCTGGGCGCGCTGGTCGGCCTGATGTCCGGCATCTTCGCGGCCTTCGCCTACCTGCAGGTGTCGGCGCTGAGCCGGGCGGGCGAGCCCGAGAGCCGCACGGTGTTCTATTTCTCCATCGGGGCTGTGGTCGCCGGCCTGATCGGCATGCTGTTCGTCGGAGCCACACCCTGGAGCTGGCCTTCCGCGCTGTGGCTGCTGCCCATCGGGCTGCTGGCGCTGGGCGGTCAGTTGTGCATGACCCGCGCCTACTCCAGCGGCGCCACCATGGTCGTGGCCAACCTCCAGTATTCGGGCATCGTGTTCGCCGGCATCTTCGGCCTGACGGTGTTCGGCGACCGGCTGCCCCTGATCGGCTGGGCCGGCATGGGCCTGATCATCGTCAGTGGCATTGCGGCCACTGTCTTGCGGGCACGCGCTGTGCCCCACGCGCCGGCAGAAGAGCACTGAATCCGTGCGCGCCTGCACGCGACGGGCGGGCCATTAGGACTTTGGTGTGATCGTCAGCGGTCCCGCTCTGCCGGAAAATCAGCCGCATGTACACCACCCTCATTTCTGCCGCGCAGCTGCGGCAACTCCTGGACGACCACCAGCCGGTGCTGGTGATGGACTGCAGCTTCGACCTGATGAACCCCGCCGCGGGGGGCCAGCAGTTCGAGGCCGCCCACATCCCCGGCGCGGTGCATGTGGACCTGGACGAGCACCTGAGCGACAAGACCGGATCCGACCGCGCCAGTGGCGGACGGCACCCCCTGCCCTCCCGTGAGACGGTTGCCCGGCGCCTGCAGACCCTTGGTCTGAACCCCGGTCAGCAGGTGGTGGCGATGGACCGGCAGGGCGCGAACTACTGCGGCCGGCTGTGGTGGATGCTCAAGTGGTGCGGGCACGAGGCTGTGGCGGTGCTGGACGGCGGGCTGGCCGCCTGGCAGGCGGCGGGCGGTGCGGTGGCCGAAGGCGCGTCGCCTGCGCCCCATCCCGGCCGGTTCGAACTGCAGCCCGCCCGCGCCGAAACGCTGGCGGCGCAGGACATCGCTCGCCGGCTGGGCCAGCCCGACCTCACACTGGTGGACGCGCGCGGCGCAGCCCGCTTCCGTGGCGAGGTCGAACCACTGGACCCGGTGGCGGGCCACATCCCCGGAGCGCGCAACCGGCCGTTCACCGAAAACATCGGCCCGGACGGTCGCTTCAAGCCCGCCACCGAACTGCGGGCCGACTTCGAGCGCCTGCTGGCGGGGCGCAACCCGGCTGCGGTGGTGCACCACTGTGGCAGCGGTGTGAGCGCCATCCCGAACCTTCTGGCCATGGAAATCGCCGGCTTCGGACGCACGGCCCTCTTTCCTGGCAGCTGGAGCGAGTGGTGCAACACCCCCGGCCTGCCCTGCGCCCGGAGTCAAGTTCCCGGCTGACGGGACGATAGGTCAGACACGTGTCTTTGCGCCAACCGATCCCTGAAACCCCGCACCGCGTGTCCAGCCCAACCCTCGAACCCACTTCCAATCCACTGCGGGCCATCGGTCTGCTGGTGGCCATTGCTGCCACCATCCTGGCCCCCCTGGTGTACCTGAGCAGCTCCAACCTGTCGGAGGCGATAGCGCCCACACTGATCGCGCTCTCCGCCTGGACGGTCCTGCTGCTGTTGCGCAGGGGGTACCAGCAGCTAGTGGCGCCCCTGCTGGTGACCGCGGTCCTGATCGCAGCGGTGATCGGCATCGTGGCCTTCGGTTCGGTGCGCACCGCCGCGAGCTTCCTGTTCGTGGCGGCGGTGGCTGGCGCCGGCATCTTCCTGCCAAGGCGCGCCCTGTTCCTGACGGTGGCGCTGAGCGTGGTCATCCTGGGCGTACTGACGTGGATGGAGTGGAAGGGCTGGTTCAGGACAGCCACCTTCAAGGTCGGATTCACGGTCTGGCTGACCTATGCCATGACCATGGTGGTGGTGGCGATCATGGTCTACCACAGCCGGACCCGGGCCCAGCAGGCGCTGGATCTGCAGAGCCGTGAGCTGGAACGGCGCATCCGCAGCGAGCAGGAACGGGACCAGAGCCTGGAGCGGTTCACCCGGATCTTCCGCAACAGCCCCAGCCCGATGATCGCGCAGTCGGCCCGCAACGGCCTGATCCTGGACGTCAACCCGGCCTTCGAACGCTGCTACGGACGCAGCCGCGAAGACGTGCTCGGCTGCAGCGATGAGATGCTCTGGGCAGAGCCAGAGCAGCGAGCCCGCTACCTGGAACAGCTGTTCGCCAGCCGCCGGGCGGACCAGACCCTCGTCAAGGGCCTCAGGGTCGATGGCAGCCGCTTCGATGCGCTCATCACCAGCGAGATGGGCGACGACCCACAGGACCGGCTGATCATCACCACGGTCACCGACATCACCGAGCAGAACGCCACCCTCGAACGCCTGCGTCGCTCGGAGGAGCGCTTTGCCAAGGCCTTCAACTTCAGTCCGATGAACCTGGCGATCACCCGCCTGTCCGACGGACTGATCCTGGAGGTCAACAGGGCAGGTGTCATCTCCGAAGGCATGAGTGCAAACTATCTGCGCGGCAGGAGCACGCTGGACAGCGGTGTCTGGCTCACGCCGGCCCACCGGCAGGCCTACGTCGATCAGCTCAAGCGCGACGGCCGCGTGCTGGCCTACGAGAGCCAGATGCGCAACAGGGATGGCAAGCCGGTCGATGTGCGGCTGTGGGCGGTGCTGATCGACATCGAAGGGGAAGAGTGCATCCTGTCGTCCACGGTGAACGTCTCGGAAGAGAAGCGGCGCGAGGCCTTGCTGTTGAGCGTGGCCCGTGGCATGACCGGCGAGGTCGGTGAAGCCTTCTTCGATGCGCTGGTGCGACACGCTGCCCCCGCCCTCAAGGCCGATCTGGTGGTGGTCAGCGAACTGCTCCCGGACCAACTGGTCCAAACGCTGGCGGTGTGCAGAGATGGCAGCTCGTTGCCCAACTTCACCTACTCACCGCAAGACACTCCCTGCAACGAAACCCTGTCGCGGTACGACCTGTGCGTCTACGAGCAGGGCGTGGACACGGCATTTCCTGCCGAACGTTCACGGACCGGCGTGCACGCAAGCGCCTATGTCGGTCAGAGCCTGCGGGACCAGGACGGCACCGCCATAGGCGTGCTGAAGGCCATGTGGCGCCAGCCCATCACGCTCACCGCCGAGATGCGGGCACTGATGTCGATCTTTGCGAGCCGGGCCACGGCCGAACTGATGCGGCTGCGGCGCGAGCGCGAAATCCAGCAGCTCAACGCCACGCTGGAGCAGCGGGTGCTGTCGCGCACCGCCGAGTTGCAGAAGCTCAACGCGGAGCTCGACTCGTTCGCGTACTCGGTGTCGCACGACCTGAAGTCGCCGTTGCGTGCGATCGACGGCTTCACGAGCCTGCTGAGCGAACAGCTGCAGGGGCGGCTGACCGCCGACGAGGAACAGCTGCTGGACCGCGTGCTGGCGTCGACCCACCGCATGAGCACCCTGATCGCCGACATGCTGGCGCTGGCCCGGGTGAGCCAGGGCAAGATGGCGCTGGGCATGGCCAACCTGAGCGAGATCGCCGAACAGGTGATGCAGGCAGAACAGGCCAAGCACCCGGACAGGCCTCTTGCGTGGCGCATCGAACCTGGCCTGGTCAGCGTCTGCGACGCCCGGCTGGCGCGCATCGCCCTGGACAACCTGCTGGGCAACGCGGTCAAGTACACCAGGGACCAGCCGCAGCCGCTGATCGAGATGGGACGGTGCAAGGACGGTGACCCGGACCGCACGAGCTTCTTCGTGCGGGACAACGGCGTCGGCTTCAACATGGCCTACGCGGACAAGCTGTTCAAGCCCTTCCAGCGGCTGCACGGCCCCAGCGAGTTCGAAGGCACAGGCATCGGCCTGGCCACGGTGCGCCGCATCGTGGACCGGCATGGCGGCCAGATCCAGGGCGTCGGCAAGCCCGGTGAAGGCGCCGAGTTCCGCTTCTCCCTGACGTCAGCTTCTGCACACAGATGAACGCGCCCCTCCACCTTCCCGCCGTCGAAACAACCGAACAGCCGCTGAATCTGCAGCGCTACCAGGAACGCTCGCTGCTGGCACTGCTGCTGTGCATCGGGGTCGCCGGTCCGCTGGTGGCTTTTGGCGTCTATCTGCGGGACGGTCTGGTGGCACTGACCTGGGTGGCCATCGGACTCTCTCTGATCGACTACCTGCTGCTGGGCCTGTACGCCACGCGCCTGCGCACACTGGTGGCACCCATGCTGGTGTATGCCATGATCTTCGCCTCGGGCGCCGCCATCGTGGCCCATGGCACGGTGCGCAGCATGGCCACGCTGGTCATGATCGCCGCGGTGGTCGGGGCCGGGGTCTTCCTCTCCCGCCGGAACATGCTCATCAGCGGTGCGCTGGGCATCACCATCCTCGGGGTGCTCAACGTCGCAGAAAACCTGCACCTGATCACAGCGCCGGAGACCCCCACCGGCTGGGCCGTGTGGATCTCACAGACCGCCATCCTCATCAGCCTGATGATCACGGTCAACCTCGGTCGGCGGCGCATGCTGGACGCCTATCGCAGCCAGAACCTGGCGCTGGAGCACGGCCGGGAGGTAGAACGCCTGCTGCGCCTGAGCCAGGGCCGGTTCCAGGCCCTGTTCCGCAGCACACCGGCGGCCTGCCTGGTGCAGTCGATGGACACACTGGACGTGATCGACGTGAACCAGGCGTTCGAGGCACTGTTCGGCCACACGCACAACGATCTGGTGGGGAGCCGACCACCCCGTCTGTGGGCGGACACAGAGGAGTACGCCGAGTTCCGTCGCTGCATCGACTCCGACGGCAGGGTCAGCGGCCTGAGAGCCAAGGCGCAGCGCAAGGACGGCACGGTCTTCCACGCCCATGTGTACGCAGAGGTGACCCAGAGCGCCACCGAACGGCTGCTGATCGCGGTGGTGTTCGACATGTCGGCCGAAGTGGCCTCGCGCCGTGAACTGGAGATCTCGCGCGAGCGCTTCTCGAAGGCATTCAACTTCAGCCCGCTGGGCATGACCATCACCCGACTGAGCGACGGCCGCTTCGTCGAGGTCAACCCCGCCAACGAGCGGGTGCTGGGCTGGACGCAGGAGGACTTCACCGGCAAGACTTCGATGGAGGCGGGCGTCTGGGTATCCGAGACCGACCGCAACCACTATGTGGGCACACTTCGGCGCGACGGCCGTCTGCAGGCATACGAGACCCGGATGCGTACCAAGGCAGGCACCATCGTGCCCGTGAGGGTGTGGGCAGAGATCATCGAGATCGACAATGAGCCTTGCGCCCTGTCCTTCACCCTGAACGTGGACGAAGAAAAGCGGCGCGAGGCCATGCTGCTGAATGTGGCCGAGGGTGTCTCGGGCGACACGGGCGAGGCCTTCTTCCGCTCGCTGGTCGAGCACCTGGCCAACGCCATCGGCGCCGACGGCGTCATGGTGGGAGAGGTGGACGCCCAGAAGCAGCTGCACACCCTGGCGCTGGTGTGGGACGGCCGGCTGCTCCCCAACAGCACCCACCCGCTGCACCAGACCCTCTGCGAACAGGCTCTGCTGCAGACGACACTGCTGCGTGTCGACAGCCCCAGCCCTGCCCACATGAACATGGTGCCGCCGTTTTCGGAAGTGCCTCTCCAGTCCGTTCTGGGCCTGCCGCTGCACGACGGAGATGGCTCCGTGGTGGGCCTGCTCACCGCCGTCTGGCGCCAGCGGCCGCCGCCGAACGCCCAGCTGGACGCGCTGCTGACCATCTTCGCCAGCCGCTGCAACGCCGAACTGCAACGGCTGCGCCGCGACCGCGAGATCCACAAACTGAACGACACGCTGGAGCAGCGTGTGGCGGCGCGCACCGCCCAGCTTCAGTACCTCAACCGCGAGCTGGACTCGTTCGCCTACTCCGTCTCGCACGACCTGAAGTCGCCGCTGCGCTCCATCGACGGCTTCAGCCACCTGCTGCGCGAGCAGATGGCCGAGCGCATGACCGCAGAGGACATCGACCTGTTCGAACGCATTGAGGGCTCGGTCCAGCGCATGAACAGCCTGATCACCGATCTGCTGGCGCTGGCGCGGGTGAGCCAGGGCACCCTGCAGCGCATGAACACCAATCTCAGCGAGCTGGCGCACGACGTGATCCGCCAGGAGCGCCACCGCGATCCGACGCGCGAGGTGGAGGTGGAGATCGAAGACGGCCTCTATGCCGACTGCGACCCGCGCATGGCGCAGATCGTGCTAGAGAACCTGCTGGGCAACGCCTGGAAATACACCCGCCAGACCGCAGGTGCCCGCATCAGTCTCACCCGCGCCGAGCCGGCGACCCCGGGTGCGCCGGTGTTCTGCATCCGCGACAACGGTGCGGGCTTCGACATGGCGCGGGCCGAACGCCTGTTCAAGGCCTTCAACCGGCTGCACACCAGCAGCGAGTTCGAAGGCTCTGGCATCGGGCTGGCCACGGTCCGGCGCATTCTGGAGCGCCACGGCGGCCACATCTGGGGCGAAGGCGCGGTGGGCCAGGGCGCCCGTTTCGAGTTCTGTTTCGGCAGCGAGGCGACCAGCTGAGGCCGCTGGCTGCGACTCAGTGGGCGTGCGCCATCCCGCTGACCAGGGTCACCAGGGCAATACCCGCCAGCAGCCAGGCGATCTGGGCCACCGTCGCGCGCAGACCCAGCCGCTTCTGCAGCTGGGGAATCAGGTCGGCCAGCGCCACATAGACAAAGCTGCTGGAGGCAGCGACCAGGAAGTACGGCAGCCAGTCTTCGAGCTGGCCCAGCAGCAGGTAACCCACCAGCCCGCCCAGCGCCGTCACCGTGCCGGCCAGCGACACCTTCACCAGGGCGGCGCGGCGCGTGCCCGAGGTCTGCTGCAGCACCACCAGGTCGCCCATGTGGTGCGGCACCTCGTGCGCCAGCACCGCCAGCGCGGTCACCGCACCCAGCCGCAGGTCGGCCACAAACGCCGAAGCAATCAGGATGCCGTCGCCGAAGGCGTGCACGCTGTCGCCGGCCAGCACCGTCCAGCCACCGGAACGAGCGCCGTGCCCATGGTCATGACCCTGGACGTGCGCATGCGCGTGGTCATGGCCGTTATCGTGGTGATCCCCGCCATGGTGGTGTTCGTGGCCGTGGTGCCACAGCTCGGCCTTGTCCAGCAGGAAGAAGAACACCAGACCACCCAGCAGCAGGGAGAAGAGTTCGTGCGCGCCCGCCTGACTCTCGAACGCCTCGGGCAGCAGGTGCATGAAGGCGGTGGCCAGCAGCGCACCCGCGGCCAGGCTCAGCATGTGCTGCGTGAACCGCGCCAGCACCCCCATGCCCAGCGCCGCGGCCAGCCACACGCTGCCCACCCCCGCCGCCACGGTGCCCAACAGGATCGCAATCAGGGTCATGAAATGTCGTCAACCAAAAAGAAAGGGCCGCACAGGCGGCCCGGGGGTGGGGTCTGCAGGCAGCGTCAGGCGACGCCGTGCTGCTGGAACCAGGCCAGCGCCCGCTTCCAGCCGTCTTCGGCCGGCTCCTTGCGGAAACTCGGCCGGTAGTCGGCGTGGAAGGCGTGCGGCGCATCCGGGTACACCACAAAGCTCGACGCCTTGGCCGCCGCATTGCCGGCCGCCAAAGCAGCTTTCATCTTATCAACCGTGTCAAGCGGAATGCCGGTGTCGGCCGCGCCGTAGAGGCCCAGCACCGGGCCGTTCAGGCCGGCCGCCACATCCACCGGGTGCTTCGGGTTGAGCTCGCTGGTCTGGCCGACCAGCCGGCCGTACCAGGCCACGCCGGCCTTCACCGCCGGGTTGTGCGCGGCGTACAGCCAGACCTGGCGCCCGCCCCAGCAGAAACCGGTCAGGCCCAGCTTCTTCGCATCGCCACCGTTGGCCGCGGCCCACTTCACCGTGGCGTCCAGATCGGCCATCACCTGGGCGTCCGGCACCTTCGAGATCACCTCGGCGATCAGCTTGGCCATCTCGCCGTAGCTCTGGGCGTCGCCCTGGCGCACGAACAGCTCCGGCGCGATGGCCAGAAAGCCGGCCTTGGCAAACCGGCGCGCGGTGTCGGCGATGTACTCGTGCACGCCGAAGATCTCGGACAGCACCAGCACCACCGGCAGCCCGGTCTTGCCGGCCGGCGCCGCGCGGTAGGCGGGCATCTTGAAGCCGTTGACATCGATCATCACCTCGCCTGCGGTCAGCCCGTCGGCAGATGTCTTGATCGCCGTCTGCGCCATCACCGGCAGCACCGAGGCGGCGTAGCCCACGCCCAGTGCGGCCTTGAGTGCGGTGCGGCGGGTGGCATGACCCTGCGACGCCTTCGCGTCGAGCAGGGCCTGGCTGTCGGTGATCAGGTCGGTGTTGAGCATCGGTGTCTCCTGGGTGTGGCTGAAAAGGGGATGCGGCGTGCGCAGGTCGGGCACACAATGGCGCGCATCGGAGGACAGCGCCATGACCCTGACCGGACCCATTCTGCAGTTTCTCGGATGCCAGGGCGGCGTCTGGGGTTTGAGCCTGATGATCGTCTGCGACGCCACCGATCCGCAGCCGGCGCTGCGCCTGAACGTGCCGGCCGAGCTGGTCAGCGGCACCAGCGGGCCGGTGCCCGGCCTGGACGCCACCGCCTGGCGCTTCGACATCGCGGTGCGGCAGACCGCCAGCGCCCAGCGCATCGGCTACCGGCTGGCGGGCCACAGCCACAGCTTCCAGGTGCCTGCCCTGGGCGCCACGCCCAGCATGGCCTACGTGTCGTGCAATGGGTTCTCCGACGCGCGCACCCGCAAGACCATGAAGAACGCCAACGCCCTCTGGGCCCGCATGGGCCACCTGCACGAGCAGCAGGAGCGCGTCGACGGCATCCCGGCCGGGCCGCTGGAGCTGCTGCTCATGGGCGGTGACCAGATCTACAGCGACGACATCTGGGCCACCGTGCCCGAGCTGCGGGACTGGACCGAGGTCGAGTGGTTCACCCGCACCCACATGGCTTTCAGCGACAGCCTGCGGGCCGCGCTGCAGACCCGTTTCGCCGAGTTCTACCTGGAACGCTGGAACCAGCCCGAGACCGCCGCGCTGCTGGCCTCGGTGCCCAGCGTGATGATGTGGGACGACCACGACATCATCGATGGCTGGGGATCACACCCGGGCGAGCTGCACGGCAGCCCCGTGTTCCAGGGCCTGTTCGAGATCGCCCGCTCTGCGTTCGAACTGTTCCAGCGCCAGATGCTGGGTGCACCGCCGCCTGCCACCCTGCCCGCCCAGACCGCACACAACAGCGCCTACCGCTTCGGCAGCACCGGCCTGCTGGTGCTCGACCTGCGCAGCGAGCGCCGGCCGCGCAGCGAAAGCACCGACGCCGCAGGACGCAAGACCGTGCTGGCCGACCAGGTGATGAGCCCGGCCAGCTGGAGCGCCGTCTACGCCTGGCTCGACGCCCAGCTGGCCGCCGGTGACCTGCGGCACTTGCTGGTGATAAGCAGCATCCCGGTGATGCACCCCAGCTTCGAGCAGCTGGAGAAGATGCTCGGCGCCCTGCCGGCCATCGAGGAACTGGAAGACGACCTGCGCGACCACTGGACCAGCCCACCCCACCAGGCCGAACGCCTGCGCCTGGTGCACCGGCTGCTGGACGCCAGCGCGCGCGGCCTGCGGGTCACCGTGCTCTCGGGCGACGTGCACGTGGCCGCCATCGGCGTGATCGAGTCGGACCGCAGCGACCTCTCGCCCGAGGCGCGCGGCCTGACCCAGCTCACCAGCAGCGGCGTGACCCACCCGCCGCCGGCTGGCGTGGCGCGCTACTTCCTCGAAGAGGCCTGCAAGCAGACCGAGACCCTGGAGCCTGGGCTGACCGGCCAGATGGTGGAGTTCCCGACCGCCCGGCGCCGGCTGATCGGCTGCCGCAACTTCATGACCCTGCAGACCGATGCGCCTGGGGGCGCGGACCGCCTGTGGGTCAACTTGTGGGCGGAAGGCATCGACCACCCGTACACGAAGGTGGTGCTGCCGGTGGGCTGAGGCCGCGGGCACTCAGTGCGCTTGTTCCCAGTTCGGCCCCACGCCCACCTCGGCCAGCAGCGGCACCTTGAGCTGCGCCACACCCGCCATCAGGCGCGGGATCTCGGTGCGCAGCCAGTCCACCTCGGCCTCGGGCACCTCGAACACCAGTTCGTCGTGCACCTGCATGATCATCTTCGTGCCCTTGCCCTGGTCGTCCAGCGCCTTCTGCACCGCCACCATGGCCAGCTTGATGAGGTCGGCCGCCGTGCCCTGCATGGGCGCGTTGATGGCCTGGCGCTCCAGCGCGGCCAGCTTGGCGCCCTTGGCGTTCTTGATGTCGGGCAGCACCAGCTTGCGGCCGAACGCGGTTTCCACGTAGCCCTGCTCCTTGGCGAGCGCGCGCGTGTCGTCCATGTACTGCTTGACGCCGGCAAAGCGCGCGAAATAGCGGTCTATATAGGTCTTGGCGGCGGCGTTCTCGATGCCCAGCGACTTGGCCAGGCCAAACGTCCCCATGCCGTAGATGAGGCCGAAGTTGATGGTCTTGGCGTAGCGGCGCTGCTCGTTGCTGACCTCGGCCGGCGTGATGCCGAACACCTCGGCCGCGGTGGCTCGGTGCACGTCCTGCCCTTCCTGGAAGGCGCGCAGCAGGGCCGCATCGTCACTGAGATGGGCCATGATGCGCAGCTCGATCTGCGAGTAGTCGGCGCTGGCAATCACGTGCCCCAGCGCGGCGACGAAGGCCTCGCGCACCTTGCGGCCTTCGGCGGTGCGGATGGGGATGTTCTGCAGGTTGGGGTCGTTGCTGGACAGGCGCCCGGTCACGGCCACGGCCTGCGCGTAGTGGGTGTGCACACGGCCGGTGCGCGGCAGCGCCAGCTGGGCCAGCTTGTCGGTGTAGGTGCCCTTGAGCTTGATGAGGCTGCGGTGCTCCAGGATCTTCGCCGGCAGCGGGTAGTCCTCGGCCAGTTTTTCCAGCACCTCTTCGTCGGTGCTGCGCGCGCCTGTGGCGGTCTTCTTGATGACGGGCAGGCCCAGCTTGTCGAAGAAAATCTCGCCCAGTTGCTTGGGGCTGCTGAGGTTGAAGGGCTGGCCAGCGATTTCGTAGGCCTCCTGCTCCAGCGCGAAGATGCGCTGCCCCAGTTCGTGGCTCTGTTTGGCCAGCGTGGGCGCGTCGATCAGCACGCCGTTGCGTTCGATGCGGTAGAGGGTTTCGCTGCTCGCGATTTCGAGTTCGTAGATGAACTTCAGCTTGGCGTCGGCTTCGATCTGCGGCCACAGGGCGCGGTGCACGTCCAGGGTCTGGTCGCTGTCTTCGCAGGAGTATTCGGCGGCCTTGGCCACATCGACTTGCGCGAACGGGATCTGGTGCGCGCCCTTGCCGCACAGGTCTTCGTACTGGATGCCGCTGCGGCCCAGGTGGCGCTCGGCCAGGCTGGACAGGCCGTGCGGCTTGTGCACTTCCAGCACATAGCTCTGCAGCATGGTGTCGTGCGCGTAGCCCTGCACCTCGATGCCGTGGTTAGCGAACACGTGGCGGTCGTACTTGATGTGTTGTCCGAGCTTGTGCTTGGCCGGGTTTTCCAGCCAGGGCTTGAGCTTGGCGAGCACCTCGTCGAACGGCAACTGCCCGGGCGCGTCCGGCCCCTCGTGTTTGAGCGGGATGTAGGCGGCTTCGCCCGGGGTGACACTGAAACTGATGCCCACGATCTGCGCCACCATTTCGTCCAGCGACGTGGTCTCGGTGTCGATGGCGGTCAGGTCGGCGGCCTCGATCTTCGCCAGCCAGGCATCGAACGCCTCCCAGGTGAGGATGGTGTCGTAGGCCAGGGTGCTGGCGCGCGGTGCGGCGGCGGCCGGTTCGGCAAACAAGTCATCGGTGCCGCCCGGCGCTGCAACGGGCGCGGCAGCCGGTGCCGCCGCCTCGCCGCCACCCAGCGCCTTGGCCAGGCCCTTGAAGCCGTAGGTTTCGTAGAACGTGCGCAGCGGCGCCTTCTGCGGTTCGCCCATGCGCACCGCGTCCAGTGCCGGCAGCCCCGGCACCCAGCCGTTGAGGTCGCAATCCGTCTTGATGGTCAGCAGCTGGCGCCCCGTGGGCAGCCAGTCCAGCGCCTTGCGCAGCTTCTCGCCCACGGCGCCCTTGACCTGGTCCGCCTGAGCGATCAGCTGGTCGATAGACCCGTATTCCTGCAGCAGCTTCACGGCCGTCTTGGGGCCCACCCCCTGCACGCCGGGCACGTTGTCCACCGTGTCGCCCACCAGCATCTGGTAGTCCAGCATCAGGCGCGCGGGCACGCCGAACTCGGCCTCCACCCCGGCCAGGTCACGCACCTTGCCGCTCATGGTGTCGATGATGGTGATGTGTTCGTTCACCAGCTGCGCCAGGTCCTTGTCGCCGCTGCTGATCAGCACCTCGATGCCCTGCTGCGCCGCCGTGACGGCGAGCGTGCCGATCACGTCGTCGGCCTCGACGCCGGGCACGTCCAGCACCGGCCAGCCCGAGAGGCGCACCACCTCGTGGATCGGCGTGATCTGGCTGCGCAGGTCGTCAGGCATGGGGCTGCGCTGGGCCTTGTACTCAGGGTAGAGGGCATCGCGGAAGGTCGGGCCCTTGGCGTCGAAGACGCAGGCTGCGTAGGTCGACGGGTAGTCGTTCAGCAGCTTCTGCATCATGTTGATGATGATGCGGATGGCGCCAGTCTTCTGCACCGTGCCGTCTGGAAGGGTGGTGCTCATGGCGTCGCCGCCGGCGAAGAAGGCGCGGTAGAGGTAGCTGGAGCCGTCGACCAGCAGCAGGCGCGGGGTGGTTTGTTCGGACATGGGGGCGATTGTCGGGGATGGCCGGGCAGCAGCGGCGACAGGGCCGGTCCGTGCCTACAATGCGGCATGCGCGCCCCAACCCTGCTCCGATCCCTCCCGCTGGCCCTCGCCATTGCCGCGTCCCTGCCCGTGCTGGCCCAGACCGGCACCCCGGCGCCCACACCGGCCGAACAGCCCCGTCTGCCGGCGGGCGAAGCCAAGGTGATCGAACGCATCACGCACGAAGACGCCGGCTCCCGCATCGACGAGGTGCGCATCGGCGGCCAGACCCGCAGCATCGACGTGCAGCCCAAGAACGGCGCCCCGGCCTATGAAATTGCCCCCCAGAGCGGCTCGGACCTGCCCACCGAAGGCCAGGGCAGCAGCGGCCGCAGCCGCTGGCGCCTTCTGAGCTTCTGATCCTTTCCCGTTTCCATGGCCGTTTACACCGAAGTCCCGCAGGACGAAGCCGCTGCGCTGCTGCGCGAACTCCAACTGGGTGAGCTCACCGCCTTGCGCGGCATCCAGGGGGGCATTGAAAACACCAACTACTTCGCCACCACGGTGCTGGACGGCGTCGAGACCGAACACGTGCTCACGGTGTTCGAGCGCCTGGGCTTCGAACAGCTGCCGTATTACCTGCGGCTGATGAAGCACCTGGCGCAAAAGGGCATCCCGGTGCCCGAACCCGCCGCCAAACCCAAGGGCGAGATCCTGCACAGGCTGCAGGGCAAGCCCGCAGCCGTGGTCAACAAGCTGGCCGGGCACAGCGAACTGCGGCCCTCGGTGGTGCACTGCGAGGCGGTGGGCGCCATGCTCGCCCGCATGCACCTGGCCGGCCAGGACTTCGCCATGCAGCAGCCCAACCTGCGCGGCCTGGCCTGGTGGAACGAGACGGTGCCGGTGGTGCTGCCCCACCTGAGCGACGACCAGGCCATCCTGATCCGCAGCGAGCGGGCCTACCAGAACCACGTGGCCGCGCAGCCCGCGTTCAAGGCGCTGCCCCATGGCCCGGTGCACGCCGACCTGTTCCGCGACAACGTGATGTTCGACGGCGACCGCCTCTGCGGTTTCTTCGACTTCTACTTCGCCGGCAACGACAGCTGGCTGTTCGACCTGGCGGTGACGCTGAACGACTGGTGCATCTTCCACGGCGACGAGGCGGCCGACGGCCTGCACGACGAGAGCCGCGCGCACGCCATGCTGGCGGCCTACCAGTCGGTGCGCCCGCTGACGGCGGCCGAACGCCAGCTGCTGCCCGCCATGCTGCGCGCTGGCGCGCTGCGCTTCTGGCTCTCGCGGCTGTGGGACTGGCACCTGCCGCGCGAGGCAGCGATGCTCAAGCCGCACGACCCGGGCCATTTCGAGCGCGTGCTGCGCGAACGCGTGCGCCAGGCCCGCGAGCTGGCGGACTCGCTGCGCGACGCCGGCGGCGTGCCCGCCTGAAGGCCGTGCCATGAAACTGCGCACCGTGCCCGCTTCCACCGGCCTGCAGTGGGTGCGGCTGGGCGTCAAGACCTTCCTGCGGCAACCGCCGGCCATGTCGGGCCTGTTCTTCATGTTCATGGCGGTGGTGTCGGTGCTGGCCCTTGTGCCCTTCCTCGGCACCGCCCTGGCCACCCTGCTGACCCCGGCGGTCAACCTGGGCCTGATGTCGGCCTCGCGCGAGGCCGAGGCCGGGCGGTTCCCGATGCCCAAGCAGCTGGTCACCGCCCTCCGTGGCGGCCCCGCCAAGACCCGGGGCATGCTCACCCTGGGCGGTCTGTACGGCCTGGGGCTGCTGGTGATCCTGCTGCTGGTGGGCCTGATGGAAGGCAACCCCGAGGGCGCCGCCACCATGACCGCCGAGGAGGCCATGCGCAGCATGGTCACCAGTCCGGCACTGTGGTTCGGCCTGGCGGCCATGATGCCGCTGCAAATGCTGTTCTGGCACGCGCCCGCCCTGCTCTTCTGGCACGACGTGCCACCGGTCAAGAGCCTGTTCTTCAGCCTCATGGCCAGCTGGGCCAACAAGGGCGCGCTGCTGGTGTTCCTGCTCGGCTGGACCGGGCTGTTCGTGGCCTTCAGCGTGTCCCTGAGTCTGCTCAGTGCCCTGCTCGGCGGCGCAGACGCCGCGGGCCTGATCGTCTACCCGGCGGTGCTCTTCATGGCCTCGATGTTCTTCACATCGATCTGGTTCACGTTCCGCGACAGCTTCGACGCAGAAGAGACCCCAGTCGAGGTCTGACCCCGCCCCTCGTGCCCGTTTCACAGGCCCGTCACCAAGCCCACGCACGATCCGGCTTTCATCTCATCCACGAGGAGAAAGCCTTGAATGCACATCCCCTGAGGCGCAGCCTGGTCGCACTGTGCGCGGGTCTGGCACTGACCCTATCGGCCTGTGGTGGAGGCGAGTCCGAAACCACACCCAAGACCGGCCAGCCCCGTTTCCCCGCCATCGACCTGACGCTGGCACACATCAACGACCACCACTCGCAGCTCGACCCGTTCACGGACACCGAGCTGCAGATCGACGGGGTGGCCACCCGCGTCGACTTGGGTGGCTTTCCCCGGGTCACCGCGGCCTTCAAGGCCTATGAAAAGCGCAAGGACGTGATTCGGCTGCACGCGGGCGACGCCGTCACCGGCTCGCTGTACTTCATGCTGTTCAAGGGCGAGGCCGACGCCGAGCTGATGAACACAGTCTGCTTCGACGCCTTCGCGCTGGGCAACCACGAGTTCGATGACGGCGACGCTGGCCTCAAAGTGTTTCTGGACCACCTGCGCAGCGGCACCTGCCAGACCCCGGTGCTGGCGGCCAACGTGCAGCCGGCTATCGGCACGCCGCTGGCACCCAAGACGGTGAACGACTACATCCAGCCCTTCACCATCAAGAGCATCCAGGGGGTGAAGGTGGCCGTCATCGGCATCGACATCAAGGGCAAAACCACCAATTCCTCGCGCCCTCTCGCCACCACGGTGTTCGAGGACGAGGTCGTCGCCGCCCAGCGCACCATCGACGCGCTCAAGAAGCGTGGCCTGCGCCACTTCGTGCTGCTGACCCACCAGGGCTACGAAGCCGACCGGGCGATGGCTGCGCAGCTGACCGACGTGGACGCCATCGTTGGCGGCGACTCGCACACGCTGCTGGGCGACTTCCAGTCCTTCGGCCTCGCCAGCTCGGGCGCCTACCCGACCATCGTCACGAACAAGGACGGCAAGAAGGTCTGCATCGGCCAGGCCTGGGAGTACAGCAAGGCCATCGGCGAGCTGAAGCTCTCGTTCAACCGCAGCGGCGAGGTAACCGCCTGCGGCGGCCAGGCCTCGCTGCTGGTAGGCTCAGTCTTCAAGCGCCAGGACGCCGCTGGCGCCTGGGTGGCGGTGGACGACACCACCCGAACACAGCTGCTGGAGCGCCTGAATGGCTCGGCGCTGAAGGTGACCGAGCCGGATGCCGCCGCCGCCGCCGTGCTGGCGGGCTACTCGTCGCAGGTGGAGGCGCGCAAGGCCGAGATCATCGGCGATGCATCCGAGGCGCTGTGCCTGGTGCGCGTGCCCGGCGAGTCGACCAACCGCTCGGGCGGCGTGGCGGGCTGCGAGGCCGCCAACACCCTGGCGCGCGGCAGCGACGCCGCCCAGGTGGTGGCCGAGGCCTTCCTGGCCGGCAGCCTGGCGGCCGACGTGGCGGTGCAGAACGCCGGTGGCGTGCGCATCGCAGTCCCAGCTGGTCCGCTGAGCATGAACACCGCCTTCACCCTGTTGCCCTTCACCAATGTGCTGGTGGAGCTGCGCCTGACCGGCCAGCAGGTGGTGGCCGTGCTGGAGGACTCGGTGTCCAACCACCTGGACGCTGCCCAGTCCAGTGGCTCCCACCCCTATGCGGCCGGCCTGCGCTGGGACCTGGACATGAGCCAGCCGCGCGGCTCACGCTTTGGCAATGTGCAGGTGCGCAACCGCAGCACCGGCGCCTGGTCGCCCATCGAGCCGATGCGGCTGTACACCGTGGTCACCAACGACTTCATCGCCAGCGGACGCGACGGCTACGCCACCTTCGGCGCGGTCTTTGCCACCGGCGCCTATGTCAACAACTACCTGCTCTACACGCAGACCTTCGTGGACCATGTGCGCACGCTCGGCACCGTGAGCCGCCCGGCGGCGGCGGACTATTCGCACCAGTCGGTGACGACCGCCGCCGGACTGCGACTGCCCTGACCCTGCCGGCACCGCGGGCCGGTCGCAAGACCGGTCCCGGCATGGCCGTCAGAAGGCCGGCAGCGGCGCCGCCGCCACCCTCAGGGTGCTCCCGCTGCGGTGGCGCTCCAAGGCCTGGAGAAACAGGGCCTCGACCTGCAGCGTGATCCGCTGCCAGTCCAGCGGCTCCACCGATGCCCGCGCATGCTGCCCGGCCAGTGCGACGCGGTCGGGCGCCCGGGCGAGATCAACCGCCGTCTGCACGTAGGCGCGGTGGTTGCCAGGGGCCACCGTCCACCCGTTGTGGCCCGGCTGCACCCACTCCGCCGCCGCGGCGCAGGCGTAGGCCAGCACCGGCAAGCCGCTGGCCAGGGCCTCCAGGGTCACGTTGCCGAAAGTCTCGGTGAGGCTGGGAAACAGCAGCAGGTCGGCCGAGGCGTAGCTGCGCGCCAGCTCGGCCTGGGTCTGCGAGCCCATGAACCGCGCCTGGGGGCAGCGCCGCTCCAGCGCATCGCGCATCGGCCCGTCACCCACGAACACCAGGCGCACGCCTTCATGCTCCGCCTGCATGGCCTCGAAAGTCTCCAGCACCAGGTCGAGGTTCTTCTCGGGCGCCAGGCGCCCGACCACCAGCAGCACCAGGTCGCCGGGGCCGGCGCCCCAGTGCGCCCGCAGCGTGTTGTCGTGCAGGCCGGGGTCGAAGAGCCGGGTGTCGACGCCGCGCGCCACCACCTGCAGCCGCTCGAAACCTTGTGACAGCAGCTCGGCACACAGGGCGCGGGTAGGCACCATGGTGCACAGGGTCTGGTTGTGGAACTTGCGCAGATAGGCCGCGATCGGCCGGCGCAGCCAGCCCAGGCCGTAGTGCTGGCTGTAGCTGTGGAAGTTGGTGCGGAAGTCGGACGTGACCGGGATGCGCAGCTGCCGCGCCGCCTTTAGCGCCGACCAGCCCAGAGGGCCCTCGGTGGCGATGTGGATCAGGTCCGGGCGCTGCAGCGACCACGAGGCCATCAGCGCCTTGCGGCCCGGCAGCCCGAGCTTGAGCTGGGGATAGCGCGGGATCGGCATACCGCGCATCAGCTTCTCCTCGAACCCGATGTCGCGCGCGCCGTGGTCACCGCTGGCCTGCCGGGGCCGCACCAGCTGCACCTGGTGGTTTCGTTCGCACAGGCCCTGCACCAGCCGCGACAGCGTCAGCGCCACGCCATTGACCTCAGGCGGCCAGGTCTCGGTGACCACCGCCAGCCGCAGCGAGGGGTGCGCCGCGGGGAAGTCCTGCAGCAGGATGTCTTGGAAGTCGGGTGTCTTCATGCGCCAATGGTCCGCATGGGGCGCAACAGATTTGTGACAGCGCGCCCGCCGATGTGACCGCGGGAAGACCGAACCGTGAAGCCCCGGTGTTGTCACCGCGATTTCACGCAATCGCGACACGATGCGCGCACCCCAAACCCTTGCAGGAGCCCGCATGACCGCGTTTTTCGACGCCCTGAAGACCCAGCGCTGGGACGACCACCGCTACTACCACCACAACCGCATCAACCAGACGCTGCACTTCATCAGCGCGGTCAGCTTCGTGGTGGCCTACGGGTGGCTGTTCATCGATCCGGTGGTCTCGGCGCTGATCGGCTGGCTGGTGTCGATGACGACGCGGCAGTCCGGCCACTTCTTCTTCGAACCCTTGGGCTACGACCATGTGAACCAGGTCACCAACGAATACAAGGAAGAGGTCAAGGTGGGCTACAACCTGCGCCGCAAGGTGGTGCTGATCGCCATCTGGGCTGCGGTGCCGCTGGCGCTGCTGGCCAGCCCCGACCTGATGGGCCTGATCGAGCCGCACACCGACTGGACGGGCTATGTGCGCGACGTGGGCGCCGCCTGGCTGGCCCTTGGCGTGGCCGGGCTGCTGTTCCGCACCGTGCACCTGTTCTTCATCCGCGACGTGCAGACCGGCCTGGTGTGGATGACCAAGATCCTGACCGACCCGTTCCACGACATCAAGCTCTATCACCGGGCCCCGCTGCAGCTGCTGCGCGGCGAGCTGTACGACCCTGCGCACGGCCGCGCCTGACACGGTCCGCGCGGGTGTCGCCCTTCTCTTCAAGCGCCCTGGCGGCGCCCCAGGGCGGTGGCGATCAGCTCGCGCAGGATGCCGCGACGGATGCCCCGGTTGCTCTGACCCGCCACCGGCGCCCACCAGCCCTGCTCGCGCATGTCGCGACCGGCGCGCACGAACTTCTCCAGCACGGCGTCGAAGTCGGCGTCGCTAAAGTTCAGGCTGAAGATCAGCCGGCCCGTGCCCACCCAGCTCAGCGCCACACCGTGCCAGCGCAACAGGTACTGCAGCATCCAGTTGTAGCGCGAGGGCTCGGTGTAGTTGATGGTCCAGATGCTGTGCAGGTTCGCGGCGCGCATGGGCAGGCCTTCGCGCTCCATGGTGTCGTTGAAGCGCCGGGCCCGTTCGTTCCAGCGCGCGTCCTGCCCCTCGTAAACCGCCCGCACCTCGGGCGTCTGCAGACGCTCCAGGAACACCGACATGCCGCCCATCACCTGCGGGTGCGCGTTGAAGGTGCCGCGCGCCAGGCAGAGATCGGCCGGCCGGTCGGCGCGAAAGCGCTGCATCAGCTCGTGTCGCCCGCAGACCACGCCCACCGGGTAGCCGCCGGCGAGCGTCTTGCCGTAGGTGACCATGTCGGCCTTCACGCCGAAGTATTCCTGCGCGCCGCCCGGCGCGAGCCGGAAGCCGAGAAACACCTCGTCGAAGATCAGCACGATGCCGCGCTCGGTGCAGACCTCGCGCAGCCGCTGCAGCCAGGCGGTGTAGGCGGCGCGGTCGAACTGCGCCTGCCGGCCGCTGTCCACCAGGGCCGAGTCGGCCGGTGGCACGCGGTTGGGGTGCAGCGCCTGCAGCGGGTTGACCAGCACGCAGGCGATGTCGCGGCGCGTGCGCAGCACCTGCAGGCTGCGTTCGCTCATGTCGGCCAGGGTGTAGGTCTCGCGCGGCGGCAGCGGGTTGCCGGGGCCGGGCTGCACGTCCTCCCACCAGCCGTGGTAGGCGCCGGGAAAGCGCACCAGGTGACGCTTGCGGGTGTGGAAGCGCGCCAGCCGCACCGCCTGCATCACCGCCTCGGTGCCGGACATGTGAAACGAGACCTCGTCCATGCCCGATATCTCGCGCAGGCGCTGGATGTTGCCCGCCACGCAGGGGTGGTAGGCGCCGAGCACCAGCCCGAGGTCCTGCACGCGGGCCGCGCCTTCGGCCATGCAGGCCCTGTAGAAGTCCACGCCGAACACGTTGACGCCGTAAGAACCGGTGAGGTCGTGGAAGCGAAAGCCGTCCAGGTCGGTCAGCGTCACGCCGTCGGCCGACTGCACGAAGGCGCCGACCTTGAGCCGCTCGCTCACGATGGGGCTGAACTGGAAGGGCACGCGGTAGCGGCCGGTGAACTGCAGGTCGGCGAGGCCTTCGCGGGCCTGCGCCGTCATCGCCAGCGTCTTCGGGTGGCGGCTGGCCAGGCCCGCGGCGAGCGCCTCGAAGGCCGCGCGGCGCTGGGCCACGACGTCCGGCGCTGCGCCGTCGCAGGCGAAGAACTCGGTCTCGTCGTAGGCGTAGCCGGGCAGCCAGCGCGCCAGCCGCTTGGCCATGCGCGAGTGCCCGGCCAGGGACCGGTGCTTGGCGCGCGAGAGGTCGATCCGGCGCTTGATCATCGGCGCCGCGAGGGCGAGCGCGCCCGCCGGCAGGGCGATTTCCAACAAAGACATGGGTTCAGGCTCCAGTGGGGGTGTCGGCCCTGTTTCTATTTCAGCCGCGTGTCATCTCCATGAATCCCGTCACCACCCTGCGCCGCATCGCGCAGCACGAAGACCTCAACTTCCTGCTGACCAACCGCGTGCCCCGCACCGCCCTCACCCACGCCATCGGCTGGTGGAGCCGCATCCGCCACCCCTGGGTGCGCGACCTCTCGCTGGCAGTCTGGAAGGCCTTCAGCGACCTGGACCTGAGCGAGGCGAAGGAACAGCGCTTCGCCAGCCTGCACGACTGCTTCATCCGCGAGCTGCGCCCCGGCGCCAGACCAGTGGACCCGCGCTCCGACGTCATCACCAGCCCCAGCGACGGCATCGTCGGCGCCTGCGGCCGCATCGAGAAGGTGGACGGTGAGCCCCAGGTGTTCCAGGCCAAGGGCTTTCCGTACCAGCTGGCCGAGCTGTTGGGCGACTCCGCCCACACCGCCGCGCTGTGCCGCGAGCTGGAGGGCGGCAGCTATGTGACCCTTCGGCTCACGTCCAGCATGTACCACCGCTTCCACGCGCCCTGCGACGCGCGACTGGAACACGTCACCTACATCAGCGGCGACACCTGGAACGTCAACCCGATTGCGCTGCAGCGCGTGGAGCGCCTGTTCTGCCGCAACGAGCGCGCGGTGCTGCACCTGCGCCAGCCCGATGGTGCGCGCCTGCTGCTGGTGCCGGTGGCGGCGATCCTGGTGGCGAGCATGCGCCTGCACGCGCTGGACGTGCCGCTGAACCTGCGCTACCGCGGCCCCAACGAACTGCCCTGCGATGCGGCCTGCGCCAAAGGCCAGGAGCTGGGCTGGTTCGAGCACGGCTCCACCATCCTGGTGTTCGCACCGCCGGGGCACGCGCTGGCACCGGGGCTGGCCACCGGCCAGACGCTGCGCATGGGGCAGCCGCTGCTGGTGCGAGAGGCCGAGCTGCGTTCAAGCTGACGTCAGCTTTCTTTCACAAAACCGTCATCAAAAGCCGGCGCCCGGCCGGTAAGCTCGGTTGAACGGTTGTCTGACACCACGTCCGCACCGAATCACCAACGTTGGAAGAAAGGCCTCAAGTGAAAGCCCTGAAGAAAGCCCGCAAGCTGATCGAAACCTCCCCCGAGTCCAGCGAAGCGCGCATCCTGTCGTCCCTGGTCGTGGCTCTGGAATCGGAGGCCTCCTACCCGGTCAACGACCTCTACAAGCTCAACTTCAACAACTTCGAACTCGCGCTGGACCTGCTCAAGGAATGGCGCCTGGACCGCTACTGCATGAGCAAGGTGCGCCTGCTGGACCTGTCGGTGCAGCTCGGCGACATGGAGAAGGCCGAGGCCACTCCTGCTGCTGCAGAAAAGACCCCCGCCAAGGCGGGCTGAGCGAGCCCGCGCTAGCGCCGCCAGGGTGGCGGTGCCCCACGCTGGCGCACCTGCACGCGCCAGCGCTGCAAGGCCAGGAACTCCACCAACCCGCCCGCCAGACCACACGCCACCACTCCCGCCTGAACGCAGCGACACAACAGGGTCGGCCGCGCGGAGCGGCGGGAAGCGGGGTTGAAGCTGGCGCTCATGTTCTCTTCATTGCACAGGTCGAGGCCCCACGGTAGGCCCGGTCTGTGACAACCCTGTGTCACCCCCGCCCATGAGCACCGCCCACCCGCTGCCCGAGTTGCAGACGCTCGAACGGCTGATCGAGCTGGGCGGCCGGCACCTGCAGGCGCGGCCGGTGCGCCATGTCTCCCCCCCTGTCGGACCCAGCTTTCCGGTCTGGGCCATCACCCTGGGCAACCCCGATCCGCACTGCCCCGGCGTGGGCTACTTCGGTGGTGTGCACGGGCTGGAGCGTATCGGCGCCGAGGTGGTGATCGCCTTCCTGCAGAACATCGTCACCCGCCTGTCCTGGGACCGTTCGCTGCACCGCCTGCTGGACGAGGTGCGGCTGGTGTTCATGCCCATCGTCAACCCGGGCGGCATGTGGGCCGCGACCCGCGCAAACCCGCGCGGCATCGACCTGATGCGCAACGCCCCGGTGGAGGCGCGCGAGAAGGTGCCCTGGCTGATGGGCGGCCAGCGCTTGAGCGCCGGCCTGCCCTGGTACCGCGGCCGCCTGGGCGACCCACTGGAGACCGAGAGCGCCGCGCTGTGCGAGGTGGTGCAGGCGGAGCTGCTGACGCGCCCGTTTTCGCTCGCGCTGGACTGCCACTCGGGCTTCGGCATCAGCGACCGGCTGTGGTTTCCCTTCGCCCACACGCGCGAGCCGATTCCGCATCTGGCCGAGGTACGGGCGCTCAAGACCATCTTCGAGCAGGCGCACCACCACCACCCCTACATCATCGAACCGCAGAGCACCCAGTACCTGACCCACGGCGACCTCTGGGACCACCTCTACCTGCAGGCCTGCACCGACCCGGCGCGCACCTTCCTGCCGCTGACGCTGGAGATGGGCTCGTGGCTCTGGGTCAAGAAGAACCCGCGCCAGCTGTTCTCGCGCAAGGGCATCTTCAACCCGCTCATCGGCCACCGGCAGCAACGCGTGCTGCGGCGCCATCTGGCGCTGCTGGACTTCCTGGCGCGCGCCGCCGGCAGCCATGCGCAGTGGACCCCCGCGCCACACGAGCGCGCCAACGGCCATGCGCAGGCGCTGGTCGACTGGTTCTGAAAGGACGGCCGCTATGAGCGACTGGGTGTTCCTGCGCGGCCTGACCCGCGAATCCGCGCACTGGGGCGACCTTCCGGCGCGCTTCGAAGCGGCCCTGCCCGGCACCCGCGTGCACCTGATCGACCTGGCCGGCAACGGCCTTCGCTGCCACAAGCGCAGCCCGGCCACGGTGACGGACATGGTGTCCGACGGCCGTGAACAGTTGCACCGCCTGGGCATCCACGGCCCGGTGAACCTGCTGGCCCTGTCGCTGGGTGGGATGGTGGCCACACAGTGGCTGCACAGCGCACCGCAGGACATCGCGTCGGCGGTGCTGGTCAACACCAGCATGCGGCCCTTCAGCCCGCTGCACCGACGGCTGCGGCCGCACAACCTGCCGATGCTGTTGCGGCTGGTGGTCGGCCGCCTGCCGCCGGACACCGCCGAGCGCCTGATCTGGCACATGACCAGCGCGCGCCCCGATGTGGACGAAGCGGTGCTGGCGACCTGGGTCGCCGCACGGCGACAGCGCCCGGTGCAGGCGGCCAACGCGCTGCGGCAGTTGCTGGCTGCGGCCCGCTTCCAGGCCCCCGCCCAGGCGCCACAGCGGCCGGTGCTGGTGCTGACCAGCCAAGGGGACCGGCTGGTCCACACCAGTTGCTCGGAAGCGCTCGCGCGGGCCTGGGGCTGCCGGCTGGCGCGACACCCCGGCGCGGGGCACGACCTGCCACTGGACGACCCGGACTGGGTGATCGCCCAGGTTCGACAATGGGTGGAACGCCTGCAGCCAGGGTGACCGGTGACCCCGTCACGGCCATGACACACAAGGCCTCTAGGCTGCGGCGCTTTGTGTCCTTCCCCTCCCCCGCCACCATGCCCCTGTTCCGCCTGACCGCCTCGGCCCTGGCCTTGGCCGCCGCATTCACCGCCTCCACACCCGCCCTCGCCGCCCCGCCCGCAGGACGCTTCACCATGGTCCACCACCTGCCGGTGGACGGCGTGGCCGAGATCATCACCGCCACCCCGGACGGCCAGACCCTGCTCTACACCAGCGCCGACGCTGGCGCCCTGGGCCTGGTGGACATCCGCGACCCGGCCCGTCCAGCCCACCTGCCGCGCGTGGATGTGCGCCTGGGCGGTGTGGGTGAGCCCACCTCGGTGGCGATCAGCCCCGACGGGCGCTACGCCGTGGTCGCCATGCGCATGGACGACGACGTGGCCAACGCGCGCCGGGGCTTCCTGCGCGTTTACGACGTGCGCAACCCGCAAGCGGTCCGGCATGTGAAGGACATCACCGTGGGCGTCGGCCCCGACTCGCTGGCCCTGGCCGGCCGCGGCAAGACCCTGCGCGCCATCGTCGCCATCGAGGACGAAGAGACCGACGCCAAGGGCGACGCCACGCTGGACGGGAAGCGCCCCGGCCGCATCGACGTGGTGGGTTTGCAGGACCTCTACGGCGCCACCTCCAGCGGACTGCAGAGCATCGATCTGGTGGACGCACTCAAGGCCCTGCCCGGCGCGATCTACCCGCAGGACCCGCAGCCGGAGTTCGTGTCCATCTCGCCGGACGGCCACACCGCCGCCGTGACGCTGCAGGAGAACAATGCCGTGGCGCTGCTCGACCTGCGCCACCCGCGCCAGGCCCGTCTGCTGCGCGTGCTCCCCGCCGGCACGGTGGAGCGCAAGGGCAACGCCGACCTGCAGCGCGACAAGGAGATCGTCTTCAAGGACAGCTTCAGCGGCCGGCGCGAACCCGACGCCGTCACCTGGGTGTCGAACGAGGTGTTCGCCCTGGCCAACGAGGGCGACGGCAAGAAGGGCGCGGACGGCAGCCTGCCCGGCGGCCGCGGCTTCACACTGATGAACACCCGCGGCGCCGTGGTGTACGAGACCGGCGAACGCACCGAGCAGCACGCGGTGCTGCACGGCCACTACCCCGATAGCCGCTCGGCCGCCAAGGGTGTGGAGATCGAAGGCATCACCAGCGCCCGCTTCGGCGGCCGGCCGTACCTGCTGGTGGGCTCGGAGCGCGGCGCCTTCCTGGAGGTGCACGAGGTCAGCGACCCGAAACAACCGCGCCTCGTGCAGTTGCTGCCCACCGGCCTGTCGCCCGAGGGCATCACCACCATCACGCGCCGCGCCGATGGCCAGCAGCTCGCGGTGACGGCCAACGAAGGCGACGGCTCGATCAACCTCTACCGCTTCCACGCCCAGGGCGCGCCGGCGGGCGAACCGCAGATCGTCGCGCGCAATGCCTCCATGCCCTGGGGCGCGCTCTCGGGCCTCACCACCGACGGCAGCCACCTCTACGCCGTGCCCGACAACGCCTTTGCGCAATCGCGCATCTGGCGCCTGAACATGGCCGAGGCCGCGCAGGGCCGCGTGGTGATCGACCAGGTGATTCCGATCACCGACAACGGCCAGCCGCTGAAGCTGGACCCCGAAGGCACTGCGCGCGTAGCCGATGGCTTCTGGATCGCCTCTGAAGGCGCCACGGTGGATGGCAACGAGCTGATCAAGGTGGACGCCGCGGGCGTGGTGCAGCAGCGCATCAAGCTGCCCACCAGCGTGCAGGCGAAGTTCGCGAATACAAAGACCAGCACCGGCTACGAAGGCGTGACCGCCAGCGCCGACGGGCAGACGCTGTACATGGCCATCCAGCGTGGCTACGACCTCAACAAGCCGCAAGCGGCCATCCTCAGGCTGCACCTGCCCAACATGACCTGGACCAGCGCGCTCTACCCGCTGGAGAAGCACAGCAAGGACGCGAAGACTTACTGGATGGGGCTGTCCGAAATTCAGCTCATGGAAGGCGGCCCCGGCGGTCAGGACGACCGCCTGCTGCTGCTCGAACGAGACAAGGGCGGTGGCGAAGGCCGCGCCATCAACGCCGAGGTCAAGCGGGTCTACAGCGTGAACCTGTCCGATGTGGTCGAGGGCGCGGTGCTGAAGAAGACCCTGGTGAAGGACCTGCGCCAGGACCACAACTGGCTGCACGAGAAGGCCGAGGGCATGGTGGTTTTCAAAGGCGATCTCTGGGTCGTGAACGACAACGACGGCGCTGGCTGGACTCGCCTGCTCAACGCGGGCAGACCTTGAAGGCATTACCGTCAAAAACAGAAACGCCGCGTTTCGTGGCAACAGCGATACACCGTCTTCTGAATTTCACATTCACCCGGTGAAATAGCGCCACCTGAATGTTCTCTGCATCAGGTGGGCATCCGCCCCACACGTTCCAACGAATCCATCAAGGAAATTTCATGAAAAAGAGCCTCATCGCTCTGGCCGTGCTGGCCGCTTCCGGCGCCGCCATGGCCCAGTCCTCCGTCACCGTGTACGGCCGCGTCGACCTGTCGGTCGGCAGCCTCAAGGAACTCGACAAGGGCAGCCAGACCAAGGTGTTCAACGGCGGCGACGGCGGTCTGACGACCTCGCGCCTGGGCTTCCGCGGCACCGAAGACCTCGGCGGCGGCCTCAAGGCCAACTTCAAGCTGGAGCACCGTCTGAACGCCGACGACGGCACCTCGCAAGACCCGATGTGGAAGGGCGAGTCGACCGTGAGCCTGGCCGGTGGTTTCGGTGAGGTCAAGCTGGGCCGCAGCTCCACCATCTACGACGAAGTGCGTGGCCTGGCCTTCACCTCCAACGTGTTCGACTCCGCCTTCACCCCCGCCTCCAACGGCGTGTGGGGCTCGGGTGGCGACTACAGCAGCCGCTTCAACAACAAGGTCACCTACAACCTGCCCAAGCTGGGTGGCGTGTACGGCGGCATCGAGTACGCACTCGACGAAGACGCCACGGTGGACGCCAACATGGTGGGCGCCAAGATCGGCTACAAGGCCGGCCCGCTGGACGTGGCCCTGGGCCTGCAACAGGAAAAAGGCAAGGACAACGACTACATGCTGGTCGCTGCCGCCTACGACCTGGGCGTCGTGAGCCTCTCGGGTGGCTACAACACCCGCCGTGGCGACGATGCAAAGGGCGATGACAACGAACTGACCGTGGGCCTGAACGTGCCGATGGGCAACGTCAACCTGTCGTTCGGCTACGCCACCAGCAAGACCGAAATCGGTGGTTCCACCGCTGGCAAGTCCTCGGGCTTCGGCATCGGCGCGACCTACGCCCTGTCCAAGCGCACCAAGGCATACGGCGGCTTCCGCTCGCACAACGTGAAGGATGGCGCCGGCACCAAGACGGCCGGCACCCGCCTGTTCGCCGTGGGCCTGCGCCACGACTTCTGAGCACCGTCTCCGGGGAAGTTGCGCAGGGGGAAATTCCGTTACTGCAATCAGCGTCTGCGCAACGATTTGATGCCACCGGCGTTCACGCGCCGGTGGCTTTTTTCATTCGTCGACCGGGGTCAGCTTGGCCACCGACAGCGCCAGCCACTTGACGCCGTGGCGGCTGAAGTTCACCTGCGCCCGGGCATCGGCGCCCGCGCCTTCGAGGGCCAGCACCTTGCCCTCGCCGAACTTGTTGTGGAACACCTTCTGGCCGGTGCGGATGTCCACGCCGCGGTCGGGCTCGCGGGCCTTGGGCGGCGGGTTGCCGCTGCCCGTGGACAGGAAGCCCGGGGACCAGGACGGGTTCGCGGCCGGTGACCCGCCGGAGGCGTACAGACCACGGCGTCCGCCCTGCCAGCCGCCCACCGACGGCGCAGCCGCCGCCCAGGCGGGTTGCGGTGGTGTGAGCCACTTCAGGCAGGCCTCGGGCAGCTCGTCGAAGAACCGACTCTTCATGTTGTAGCGCGTCTGGCCGTGCAGCATGCGCGTCTGCGAATGGCTCAGGTACAGGCGCTTGCGCGCGCGGGTGATGGCCACGTACATCAGGCGGCGCTCTTCCTCCAGCCCGTCGCGGTCGCTCATCGAGTTCTCGTGCGGGAACAGGCCTTCTTCGAGTCCGGTGATGAACACGCAGTCGAACTCCAGGCCCTTGGCGGCGTGCACCGTCATCAGCTGCACCGCGTCCTGCCCGGCCTGCGCCTGGTTGTCGCCGGATTCCAGCGCAGCGTGGGTGAGGAAGGCGGCCAGCGGGCTGAGCGTCTCGCCGGTCTCCGCGTCGGGGGCCAGCGATTCGTTCAGCACCGGCGCATCCGGGTCCAGGCCCTGGCTGACCGGGCTTTGGGACAGGCTGGGCCCATGTTCATCGACCGGCAGCGCCACCGCATCGCGGCCAAAGCCCTCCTGCATCACGAAACTCTCGGCCGCGTTGACCAGTTCCTCCAGGTTCTCCACCCGGTCTTCGCCCTCGCGCTCGTTGCGGAAGTGTTCGATCAGGCCGCTCTTGTCGAGCACCAGTTCGATGATCTCCTTGAGCGTCATCGCTTCGGTCTTCTCGCGCATCACGTCCAGCAGCGCGACGAAGTTGGCGATGGCGGTGCCGGCACGCCCGGTCACGCCGCTCACCGCGTCGTGCAGCGAGCAGCCACTGCTGCGCGCCACGTCCTGCAGCTGTTCGACGCTGCGCGCGCCGATGCCGCGCGGCGGGAAGTTCACCACGCGCAGGAAGCTGGTGTCGTCGTGCGGGTTCTCCAGCAGGCGCAGGTAGGCCAGCGCGTGTTTGATCTCGGCGCGCTCGAAGAAGCGCAGGCCGCCGTACACGCGATACGGAATGGCGGCATTGAACAACGCCGTCTCGACCACGCGGCTCTGCGCGTTGCTGCGGTAGAGCACGGCCATCTCGCTGCGCGCCGTGCCCTCGCGTTCGAGCTGCTTCATCTCGTCCACCATCCACTGCGCTTCGGCGAAGTCGCTCACCGATTCATAGACGCGCACCGGCTCGCCCGCACCGGCGTCGGTCCGCAGGTTCTTGCCCAGGCGGCGGCTGTTGTGGCTGATGAGCTCGTTGGCGGTGTTGAGGATGTTGCTGGCGCTGCGGTAGTTCTGCTCCAACTTGATCTGGTGCTTCACCTGGAACTCGCGCACGAAGTCGGCCATGTTGCCCACGCGCGCGCCGCGGAAGGCGTAGATGCTCTGGTCGTCGTCACCCACCGCGAACACCGCGTTGCCCGAGGGCGGCAGGCCTTCGAGCGGCGGCGACGAGAACATCTTGATCCACGCGTACTGCAGGCGGTTGGTGTCCTGGAACTCGTCGATCAGGATGTGCTTGAAACGCCGCTGGTAGTGCACGCGGATCGGGTCGTTGTCGCGCAGCACCTCGTAGCTGCGCAGCATCAGCTCGCCGAAGTCGACAACGCCTTCGCGCTGGCACTGTTCTTCGTAGAGCTGGTAGATCTCGACCTTGCGCCGCGTCTCGTCATCGCGCACCACCACGTCGCGCGGGCGCTGGCCGTCTTCCTTGCAGCCGCTGATGAAGTACTGCAGCTGCTTGGGCGGAAAGCGCTCGTCGTCCACGTTGTGCTGCTTGCACAGGCGCTTGATGGCCGAGAGCTGGTCCTGCGAATCCAGAATCTGGAAGGTCTGCGGCAGACCCGCCGGCTGGTGGTGCGCGCGCAGGAAGCGGTTGCACAGACCGTGGAAGGTGCCGATCCACATGCCGCGTACGTTGACGGGCAGCATGGCGGTCAGGCGGGTCATCATTTCCTTGGCCGCCTTGTTGGTGAAGGTCACGGCCATGATGCCGCCCGGCCCCGCCTGGCCGCTCTGCAGCAGCCAGGCGATGCGGGTGGTCAGCACCCGGGTCTTGCCCGATCCGGCACCGGCCAGGATGAGCGCGTGTTCGGGCGGCAGGGTGACGGCCGCGGCCTGCTCGGAGTTCAGGCTCGCGACCAGCGACGCGGAGACCTGCGCCATGCCGTCGGACAGGGCGCCGTGGTTGAAAAGACTCATCACAGGATTGTAGGCAGCGTCCGTCCGCCGGAGCCTTCCCGGCCGAGGCGGGCACGGATGCGGGACAGGCTCACGGGGGTAATGCCCAGGTACAGCGCCAGGTCTTTCTGAGGCACCCGCCGCAGGAGTTCGGGCGACCGCTGCAACAACAGCCTGTAGCGGTCCGGCGGGCCCAGCGTCAGCAGTTCGCGCTCGCGCTGCTCCTTGCGCTGCCCATAAAACTCCAGCGCCCGGCGCAGCGCCTTCTGCCAGGACAGGTGCCGGTCGGCCAGTTCAAGAATCACGGGATAGGGAAGGCACGCGATCTCGCTGGGCTCCACGGCCACGACCGAAAAGCTGCTCACGCCTCCGGGAGCCAAAGCCGACAGGCTGGCGAAGAACCCTCCGGCATCGATGAAGGATTTGATGCGCTCCGTGCCATCGTCGCGCAGGTACACCAGCTTGACCAGACCCCGGAACACCACGGCCACCTGGGGCCAGGCCGCGCCTTCCCGCAGCAGGGTCTCGCCCGGCGCCACCTTCCGGACACTGGCGCGGCCGGCCAACTGCTCCCATTCGGGCAGAGCAGTCTGCGCCAGGCCTTCGAACAATGCGTGCGCGGCACCGACAGCGTCGTGGGTCATGCGCCGATCTTAGAACCGCGGCCAGGGCAGCGGCTTAACAAGGGATAACGACAGACCAGGCGAAGCGGCCTACCGTACGCCCATGAACACCCTGCTCAACCGCCACCCCGTGGCATTGCCCGACGCCACCCGGCGCGCCCATACCCTGCTGTGGTGGCTGCGCGAAGACATGGGCCTGCTCGGCACCCGCCACGGCTGTGGCGAGGGAGCCTGCGGCGCCTGCACCGCCTGGCTGGACGGACAACCGGTGCGCACCTGCGTGACCCCGTGCAGCGCTGCCGAAGGACGCCACATCACCACCATCGAGGGCCTGGCGCAGGGCGGGCGCCTGCACCCCGTGCAACAGGCTTGGATCGAGCTGCAGGTGCCGCAGTGCGGCTACTGCCAGAGCGGGCAGATCATGGCCGCAGCCGCCCTGCTGCAGCGGGTGACCGATCCGAGCGACGAACAGATCGACGCGGCAATGGCCGGCCACCTGTGTCGCTGCGGCACCTACCAGCGGATCAGGCAGGCCATCCACCATGCGACCCACCTCATGCAGGCTGGCCGGGGAGCGCAGTCATGAAAGGCTCCGCACGGCCTGGCATCCGCCGCCGCACCGCACTCACCGGCGCCGCAGGACTGACCGTCGCATGGGCACTGCCCGGCTGTTCGCTCGTCCCGCCGATCCCCAAGCGTCCCATGCCCACCGAGGCGGACGCGGCCGGCTGGGTCCGCCTCACACCGGGCGGCCGCTTCGAAATCTGGTGCGTGCGCATGGAGATGGGTCAGCACATCACTGCCGCCCTGCGCGAAGTGGCCGCGCTCGAACTGGGCGTACCCCCGGGCCTGATCGACACCCGCCTGCCGGCCACCACCGACGTGCCCCCGTTCAAGGCCACGGTCGGCAGCGACTCGGTGCGCGAACTGCTGCTGCCGCTCGCCACCGCCTGCGCCACCCTGCGCACAGCACTGCTCGAGCGCGCCGCGCGGCGACTGAGGCAGGCGCCGACCGAGCTGCACGTCACCGACGACGGGCGCGTCCAGGCCCATGGCCAGTCGCTGGCGCTGGCCGATCTCGCCGAGCCGGGCCTGACGCTGTCGGCTCCCGGCACTCCAGCCGACGCGTTGCGGGCACCTTTGGCGCTCGCCAGGCGCAGCCGGAATGCGATGGCCCCGTTGGTGGGGCACGCCGACGACATCGCGCTTGTCACCGGCCAGCCCGGCTACACCGCCGACATCCAGCTGCCGGGCCTGCGCCACGCCACGGTGCTGCATCCGCAGTGGCGGCGCGAACTCGGCCCACGGCTGCTCGGTCTCGACGAGGCCGCCCTCAGGCGCGTCCCCGGATTCGTGGCCGTGCTGCACATCGCCGAACTCGACGGACCGGTGCTGCTGGCCGACCACCCCGGCGCGCTGCCCGGGCTGCGCCAGGCCGCCCGCCCGCGCTGGGAACTGCCGCGCGGCGCCGCCGACCCGCACACAGTGGTCGACATCGACAATGCCCTGTCGCGTGACCGTTTCACCCAGGACAGCGGCCGCGTCGCGGAGGGGCCCTGGACGGTGGACCTGCGGCTGGACATCCCCATGGCCGCCCACGCGGCCCTGGAGCCCCGTTGCGCCATCGCGCGCTTCAACGCCGACGGCACCCTGGAACTGTGGTGCGGCAGCCAGGACCCTTTCTACATGCGCGACGTGCTGGCACGCGACCATGGACTGGCCGCCGACAAGGTCCGGGTCCATGCGCAGCGCATGGGAGGCGCCTTCGGAAGCCGCACCGTGGCGCTGATCGAGCGCGAGGTGGCCTTCATCGCGCGCGCCGCCGGCCAACCGGTCAAGCTCCAGTGGACACGCGAGGACGAGTTCGTCGCGGGCTTTCACCGGCCACCCTCCTCGCACCGTCTGCGTGCGCGGCTGGACAGCCGGGGGTTCATCAGCGACTGGTGGCACGCGCTCTCGAGCTCCCACATCATCTTCACCTCGGCCGGCCTGCCGCGGTGGCTGCAGGCGCTGACCGACCTGGTCGGCGACCCTGGCACCTCGCGCGGATTGGTGCCGCCCTACGCCATCGAGCGGCGCAGGGAGTCCCTGCAGCTGACCCGGCTCAGCCTGGCCACCGGACCCTGGCGCGGACTGGGAGCCGGCCCGAATGCGCTGGCCATCGAGTCGGCCATGGACGCCCTGGCCCGTGCCGCCGGTCAGGATCCGGTGACCTTCCGCCTGCGGCACCTGGACGCGCAAGCCGCCCGCCCCCACCTGCCCGACGCCGATCGCCTGGCCCGGGTGCTGCGCTCGGTCAGCGCCCGGGCCGCGGCGCACCCGAGGCCTGCGCCGGGCCCGGGAGAGCGCGTCGGCCGCGGTGTGGCCTGTGGTGTGTACAAGGGCCAGTCGTTCGTGGCGGCGGTGGCCGAGGTGCTGGTCAGCCGCAACCGGATTCGCGTCACCCGACTGTGGTGCGACCACGACTGCGGCACTGTGGTCGACACGCAGGGGGTGCACGCCCAGATCGAAGGCTGCCTGGTCTGGAGCCTCTCGATGGTGCTCCACGAAGCCCTGCCGGCGCCCGAGGGTCGGGCGGCCATCACCGGCCTGGCCGGGTACCCCCTGCCCCGCATGCCCGACATGCCAATGCTGGACATCCGCCTGGTGAGCAGCAGCGAGCCTCCCGGCGGCGCAGGGGAGCCTGCACTGGTCGCGGGCGCAGGCGCCGTTTTCAACGCCCTGGTCGATGCAATTGGCCACCGCCCGCAGCGCCTGCCCGTGCGGCTGGACGACCTGCCCATACGGACAGGCATATGAACCTCATACGCGTATGGGCGGCTATCCAGGCCAGCGCCTGAGCGCCTAGAATCAAGCACCGGGCCCAAGCAATTGCGCCCGGTTTTTTGTTTCCCGCTCCTGGGGGCAAACACCGGCCAGTTCCAAGCGCCTTTTCACCAACCCACCCCACTGCGCAATGCGGGGGTGACTGAAAGGCCCACATGGAAATCTTCGACTACGACAACATCCTGCTGCTGCCGCGCAAATGCCGCGTGGAAAGCCGCAGCGAGTGCGACCCCTCCATCGAATTCGGCGGCCGGCGCTTCAAGCTGCCGGTGGTGCCCGCCAACATGAAGACGGTGCTGGACGAGTCCATCAGCGAATGGCTGGCCGCCCACGGCTACTTCTACGTGATGCACCGCTTCGACCTGGACAACGTGGCCTATGCGAAGCGCATGCGCGAGAAGGGCCTGTTCGTGTCGATCAGCTCGGGCGTGAAGGCGCCGGACTACGAAGTCATCGACCGCCTGGCCGCCGACGGCGTGGGCGCGGACTACATCACCATCGACATCGCCCATGGCCACGCCGAGAGCGTGCGCTTGATGATCGAACACATCAAGAAGAAGCTGCCTCAGGCCTTCGTGATCGCCGGCAACGTGGCCACACCGGAAGCCGTGATCGACCTGGAGAACTGGGGCGCGGACGCCACCAAGGTGGGCGTGGGCCCGGGCAAGGTCTGCATCACCAAGCTCAAGACCGGTTTTGGCACCGGCGGCTGGCAGCTCTCGGCGCTCAAGTGGTGCGCGCGCGTGGCGACCAAACCCATCATCGCGGACGGCGGCATCCGCCACCACGGCGACATCGCCAAGAGCGTGCGCTTCGGGGCGACCATGGTCATGATCGGCTCGCTGTTCGCCGGCCACGAGGAGTCACCGGGCCAGACGGTCGAGGTCGACGGCAAGCTCTACAAGGAGTACTACGGCTCGGCCAGCGACTTCAACAAGGGCGAATACAAGCACGTCGAGGGCAAGCGCATCCTCGAGCCCATCAAGGGCAAGCTCGCCGACACGCTGCGCGAGATGCGGGAAGACGTGCAGAGTTCGATCAGCTACGCCGGCGGCACCCAGCTGAGCGACCTGAAGAAAGTGAACTACGTGATCCTCGGCGGCGAGAACGCTGGCGAGCACCTGTTCATGTGAGGTCCAGCAGCTGGCGCGCCAGGTTGTTCAGCCGGTGGCGCGGCCGCACCAGCGCGTCTAGCACGCTGAAGTGGTTCAGGCCCGGCAGGGTCTCGCAGATCGGCACCACGGCCTCGCCCCAGGTGTCGCGGATGAGGCGGGCCTGGCGCTGGAACTCGGCGCTCTCGTCACCGCCGGCCACGCTCAGCAGCACGCCCCGCTCCTCCTCGGTGTCGGGCAGCTCCTTGGGCAGCCAGGCCGGGCTGGCCATGCGCACCTGCTCGGGCGTCAGGCGCAACGAGTCCTTGAGGAAGGGTGTGTGGCGCAGCGGCTCCAGGTCGAACACACCGGAAATCGACAGCGCGTTGTAGACCAGATCCTCCGGCAGATCAGGCGCAAAACGTGCCCATTCGCAGGCCAGCAACATCGCCGCCAGGTGCCCGCCCGCCGAGTGGCCGACGATGGAGATGCGCCGCGGGTCGCCGCCATGCACGGCAATGTGGCGGTAGGTCCAGGCCAGGGCCTGCACCATCTGCATGGTGATCTCGGGAATCGTGACCGCCGGGCACAGCGCGTAGTTCGGAATCACCACGCAGGCGCCCTGCTTCACGAAGGCCGGCGCGAGGAAGCTGTGGTCCGACTTGTCCAGGCTGCGCCAGTAGCCGCCGTGGATGAACACCAGCACCGGCGCCAGCGGGTCGCCGTCTCGGCGCTGCGCCGGGAACAGGTCCAGCGTTTCGCCCGGCCCGTGACCGTAGGCCAGGTCGGGCAGGCAGACCAGCTGTTCGCGTGCAGCCTTCGAGTCCCGCGCCCAGCGCTCGAAGTACTGCGCATGGTCAGGCACCAGGGCGCGGTTGTTGTACTGGGCGTCGAGCCAGGCCGGGTCGGGTTGCAAGGGTGTGTTCATGGCGGGAAATTGTGTCACGCAGGAAGCGTCAGTCCCTTGACAGCCTTGCCGAGGCCCGATTGACGTATTCTGTATACGGAGTACAGAATACATTGCCATGACTGCCCAGCTGCTGCAACTCGAAACCGCGCCCGACCTGGTCGATCAGGTCTACCGCGCCCTGCTGGACGCGATCAGTGCGGGCGCTCTGGCGCCCGGGCAGCGGGTCACACAGGAAGAGCTGGCCGAACGCCTAGCGGTCTCGCGCCAGCCGGTGATGCAGGCGCTGCGCCTGCTCAAGCGCGACGGTTTCGTGCAGGACGCGCCGCTGGCGGGCAATGCCGGCCGCAGCCGCGGCCTGCAGGTGACGCCGCTGGACCCGGCCTGGATCGCGCAGGTGTATGAGGTGCGCGGGGCACTGGACACCCTGGCCGCCCGGCTGGCTGCGGAGCGCCGTGCGCACATCGACCCGGCACTGATCGAACAAGGCCGTCAGGCCGTGGACGCCGGCGACATCAAGGCCATGATCGACGCCGACCTGGCCTTCCACCGCGCGCTCTACCAGGCCTCGGCCAACCCGCTGATCGAACAGAGCGCCCTGCTGCACTGGCACCATATCCGCCGCGCCATGGGCGAGGCGCTGCAGCACGATGGCCTGCGCGACCCGGTCTGGGACGAACACGCGGCCATCGCGCAGGCCGTGGCCCAGGGCGACGCAGACCGCGCCGAAGCCCTGATGCGCGAGCACAGCCACCAGGCCAGCCTTTACCTAGGTGCCCAGGCCGCACCCGCTGCCAGCGCGCCCAGCCCCGACAACTCCGTGGTTCGTTGAACCACTTCATGCGGTTTCCGGGACACTCCCGGAAACCGCATTTTTTCTTCCCCCGAGTCCATGACCACCGCCTCCACCACCCCATCCCTGTCCATCGCCGTGCTGGGCATCGGCATGATGGGCCTTCCCATGGCCCGCCGCCTGTGCGAAGCAGGCCATCGCGTCAGCGTCTGGAACCGCTCGCGCGCCAAGGCCGAGCGCCTGCAACCCTTCGGCGCCCAGGTATTCGAACGTCCGGCCGACACCGTGGCCCAGGCCGACATCGTGGTCTGCCTGCTCGAAGACGGTCGTGTGGTCGAAGACGTGCTGTTCGGCCAGGGCACGACCGATGGCCTGCGCCCCGGCAGCCTGGTCGTCGACATGTCCTCCATCCAGCCGCGCCAGGCGCGCGACCACGCCGCACGCCTGGCCGCGCTGGGCGTCCACCACATCGACGCGCCCGTTTCGGGCGGCACGGTGGGCGCCGAGGCCGGTACGCTGGCCATCATGGCGGGCGGCAAGCCGGCCGATTTCGAGCGCGCCCTGCCTGTTTTTGCCACGCTCGGTCGCGCCACCCATGTGGGCCCGCACGGCTCGGGACAACTGGCCAAACTGGCGAACCAGATGATCGTGGGCATCACCATCGGCGCTGTGGCCGAGGCCCTGCTGCTGTGCGAGAAGGGCGGCGCCGACATGGGCAAGGTGAAGCAGGCCATCAGCGGCGGCTTTGCCGACAGCCGCATCCTGCAGGTGCATGGCCAGCGCATGGTCGAGCGCGATTTCGCCAAGCGCGCCGCCATCACGGTGCAGCTCAAGGACATGCGCAATGCGCTCACGACCGCCAGCGAGATCGGCTTCGACGCCCCCATCACCGGCCTGTTCGAGCAGCTGTTCGCCCAGGCCGCCGAGCACGGCCTGGCCGACCTGGACCATTCGGCCCTGTTCATGGAGCTGGCCAGCCGGAATGGAATGAACTGAATCAAGAGGGGAAATACCCCCCTTATCTCCCCGTCCGCAGGCGCTGGCCTGCCGAGAATCTCCAGGGTATGCACCGCAATCCCAAGGAGCCCCTGGCGTGAACCCGTCCACCCTGATCGGCATGGTGGCCAGCGTCGCGCTGATGGCCGTCATCCTGCTGTTCGGCTCCGACAAGCCGGGCAATTTCATCGACGCCCCCAGCATCGCCATCGTGCTCGGCGGCACGCTGGCCGCCACCTTCCTGAGCTACCCGCTGCGCGAGGTGCTGCGCGTGTTCCATCTTGTCTCGCAGGTGATGCGCGAGGAAAAGCTCAACACCAAACAGGACATCGAGGAACTGGTCGGCCTTTCCAAGCTCTGGGTGCAGGGCGACCTGCAGGCGGTGGAGAAGGCGCTGACCCATGTGACCAACCCCTTCCTGCGCACCGGCGTGCAACTGGTGATCGACCGCACCCCCGAGGAAGAAATCATCGACCTGCTGCAGTGGCGCATCGCCCACCTGCGCCAGCGCGAGGCGGCCGAGGCACAGCTGTTCCGCGTCATGGCCAGCTACGCGCCGGCCTTCGGCATGCTGGGCACGCTGCTGGGCCTGATCAACCTGATGGATCTTGTCAGCAGCGGTGACATGGGCGCCATCGGCTCGCAACTGGCCGTCGCCCTGGTCACCACCTTCTACGGTGTGCTGCTGGCCAACCTGGTCTTCAAGCCCATCGCGGTGAAGCTGGAACGTCGCACCGAACAGCGCCTGGTGCTGATGAACATGGTGCTCGAAGGCATTTCGATGATGTGCGTGGGCCGCAGCCCGTCGCTGATGCGAGAGACCCTCAAGGCCTTCGTGGCGCAGTACGACGACGAAATCTACGACCGCCGGGGAGCGCCCCGACCTGCCACCCGCTGAACCATGGCCGCCACTTCGCAGACCGGACCCTCCCCCGCCCGCCAGCCCCGGGTGTCGACCTCGGTCGGCCGCTACCGCCGCTGGCACGTCGATTCGCGCGTGGAGGTGGAAGAGGAAGGCTGGCTCATCACCTACCTGGACGTGATCACGCTGATCCTGGTGCTGATGGTGGTCCTGCTCGCCTTCGCGGGCCCCGGAAAAGGCAAGGACGGTCAACAGGCCGAAGCAGACGGTGCATCCACGCAGACCAGCGGACCGGTGCCCGGCGCGCCCTACCCCGCCGGCAGCATCGTGCCGCCTGCGGTACCGCCGACCTCGCCCGAACCGCCTGCAGCGCCCGCTGCAGCGGCAACCCCGAAGACACTCAATGGCCTGCCGCTGGACCAGCTGGGTGCAGACGTGGACATCATCATGACGGACGACGCGGTGCGCTTTCGCATCAGCAGCGAAATCCTGTTCGAGTCGGGCGCGGCCCACCTCGCCGCAGAAGGCCAGCCTGTGCTGGACCGGCTGATCCCCCTGCTCAACAGCGACCCGAACCTTCGCCTGGTGGTCGAAGGCCACACCGACAGTGTCCCGATCCAGACCGAGCGCTTTCCATCCAACTGGGAACTGTCCACAGGGCGTGCCGCCGCTGTGGCGCGCTACCTGATCGAACGCGGCGTGGCGCCACAGCGTGTGCAGGCCAGCGGCTTCGCCGACACACGGCCGCTGGGCGCGCGCGACAACCCGGTCGACCGGGTGCACAACCGCCGCGTGGAGCTGACCATGGAGCGGGCACCAGCTTCCACCGACAAGGTGCGCTGAGGCCGCCCCGGTTTGATAGAATTTTCGTCGTTCGTGGGGACGTAGCTCAGCTGGGAGAGCGTCGCGTTCGCAATGCGAAGGTCGGGAGTTCGATCCTCCTCGTCTCCACCACATCACCCAGGTCGGCCCACGGCCGATCCCATGGCCGGCGGCACATCCGCCAGCAACACCCCCCAAAGACCTCCAGCGGCTGTCAACCGGCACCGCGCGCTGCTGGCCTCGCGCAACAACAAGCCACGCGAAAGAGCGCTGGCTAGTAAAATGATATGCATACACACCATATGTGTGCTTTTTTGTTGCACAACCCAAGGAAGTCCCGTCCATGAATACCGAACTGAAACTGGCCGTGCTGGCCGCAGCTGTCGCGCTGGCCGCCTGCGGCAAGAAAGAGGAAGCCGCCCCGGCCGCTGATGGCACTGCACCCGCTGCGGGCGAACTGGTGGTCCGTATCGGTCACGTGGGTGCCACCAGTGGCGCGGTGGCCCACCTGGGCAAGGACAACGAGAACGGCGCACGCCTGGCCATCGAGGAACTCAACGCCGCGGGCGTGAAGATCGGCAACCAGACCGCCCGCTTCGAGTTGCTGGCCGAAGACGATACCGCAGACCCCAAGCAGGCCACCGCAGCCGCGCAGAAGCTGGTGGACACCGGCGTCAACGGTGTGGTGGGCCACCTCACCTCCGGCGCCACGCTGCCCGCTTCGCTCATCTACCACGAAGCCGGCGTCCCGCAGATCACGCCCTCGTCCACCAACCCCAAGTTCACGCGCCAGGGCTTCCCCGGTGCGTTCCGCCTGGTGGCCGACGACACCCAGCAAGGCGGTGCCATGGGGCGCTACACGGTGCAGGGCCTGAATGCCAAGACCGTGGCCGTCATCGATGACCGCACCGCCTACGGCCAGGGCCTGGCCGACGAGTTCGAGAAGGCCGCCAAGGCCGCCGGCGCCGAGGTGGTGGGCCGCGAATACACCAACGACAAGGCCACCGACTTCAACGCCATCCTCACCTCGCTCAAGGACAAGAAGCCGGACGTCATCTTCTTTGGTGGCATGGACGCCGTGGGCGGCCCCATGCTGCGCCAGATGAAGACCCTGGGCTACACCTCCAAGCTGGTGGGCGGCGACGGCCTGTGCACCGCCGAGATGATCACCCTCTCGGCCGAGGCCCTGGGCGACGGGCAGGTGTACTGTGTGGAAGCCGGTGGCGTGGACGGTGAAGAAGCCGCGGCCAACGACAAGTTCCGCGCCGACTTCAAGGCCAAGTACGGCGTGGACGTGCAGGCCTACGCCGGCTACGCCTACGACGGCGTGAAGCTGCTGGCCAGCGCCATGCAGACCGCCGGATCGGCCGACCCGAAGCAGTACCTGCCCGCGCTCAAGGCCATCCAGTACCAGGGCGCGTCCGGCAAGGTGGTGTTCGACGACAAGGGCGACCGCCAGAACGCCGCACTCACCCTCTACACCTTCAAGGCAGGCCAGCGCGAGAAGCTTGCGGTGATCCGCTGACCGTCCCCCGCGGGTCGCCCGGCAACAGCCCGGGCACCCGCACACCGCCCTGATCAGGGTTTTCCCTTTATCGCCAAGTCCTATAGAGGACTAGAGTTTATTCCCATGAACTCTTCTCTCCGACTGGTGACATCCCCGGAACCCGGCGTCAGCCGCTACGCCTCGCTGGCACAGGCGCTGCGGGCCCGCGTGGTGGCGGGCGAGTGGTCGCCCGGCTCCGCCCTGCCCGCCGAAAGCCAGCTGGCCAAAGAACACGGCGTGGCCCTCGGCACCATGCGCCGCGCGCTGGAACTGCTGGTGGAACAGGGCTTCATCGAACGCATCCACGGCCGCGGCACCTTCGTCCGCCAGGGGCTGGCCGGGGCGTCCATGCTGCGCTTCTTCCGTTTCGACAGCGGCACCGGCGAGGTGCCGGTTTCCCGCATCCTGCAGCGCAGCCGCGTCAGCGCCCCGGCGGCCGTCTCGCGCGCGCTGGGCATCGGCACCGGCGAGCCGGTGCTGCGCGTGCACCGCCTGCGCCTCATGGCCGAGCAGCCACGCCTGTTCGAGGAACTTTGGCTGCCGCTGGACCTGTTCGCGCCGCTGGCCGACGACGACCTGGCCACCTGGGACGACCTGCTCTACCCCATGTTCGCGCGCAAGCTGCAGGTGCACATCCACCGCGCGCTGGACGACATCGGCTTCGGCCAGCTCAGCGCCGCGCAGGCCCGCCACCTGGGCCTGCCCGCCGGCCACCCCTGTGCGCAGGTGCAGCGCTCGGCCTACGACCTCTCGGGCCGCTGCGTCGAGCTGCGCACCACGCGCGGCGACGCCCACGCCTTCCACTACACCGTCAACATCACCTGAAGGAACCCCCCATGGTCCAACCGAACACGCTCGCCCAAAGCTGGGCGCCCTCGCGCCGCCATCTGATCGCCTCGGCCGGCGCAGCACTCGCCGCCCCCTGGATCGGCGCGCACGCGCAGGGCAAGGTCGCCGGCGGCAAGCCGATCACGCTGGTCGTGTCCTACCCGCCCGGCGGCGGCGCTGACCTCATGGCCCGCACCATCGCGCCAAGGCTCGAAGCCGCGCTGGGCCAGACCGTGGTGGTGGAGAACAAGGCTGGCGCCAGCGGGCAGCTGGCGGCGGGCCAAGTGGCCCGCGCCGCGGCCGACGGCAGCGTGCTGCTGCTCGACGCCTCGTCCTTCGCGGTGAACCCCTCGCTGTTTCCCAAGCTGCCCTATGACACGGCCACGGCCTTCACGCCGCTGGCCGTGCTCGCCACCTTCCCCAACGTGCTGGTGTGCACGCCGAGCTTCGAGGCGAAAGACGTGAAGGACGTGATCCGCCTGGCCAAGACCAGGCCGCTGAACTACGCCTCCTCCGGCAACGGTTCGGCACAGCACCTGGCCGGTGCCCTGTTCGAGCAGCGCGCGGGCGTGGACCTGACCCACGTGGCTTACCGCGGCGGCGGCCCGGCCATGAACGACGTGATGGGCGGCCAGGTGCCGCTGTTCTTCGCCAACGTGGCCTCGTCGCTCGGCCACATCAAGGCTGGCAAGCTGCGCCCGCTGGCCGTCACCAGCCGGTTGCGCGCCCGCTCGCTGCCCGATGTGCCGACCATGGCCGAGGCCGGCGTCAGCGGCTACGAGGTGCTGGAGTGGAACCCCATCCTGGCACCCGCCGGCCTGCCGGCCGACGCCAAGGCCACGCTCGTGGCCGGCATCCGCAAGGCGCTGGACGACGCCGAGGTGCTGGGCCGCATCCGCCAGCTGGGGGGCGATGTGTTCGCCGACGCCAGCCAGCAGAGCGCCGGCCAGTTCATCGCGGCCCAGCAGGCGCTGTGGGCCAAGGTGATCAAGGACCGCAACATCACCACCGGATGAGCGCAAGCAACAACGCCATCCCCTCCGGCTGGGACTGCCATGTGCACGTGTTCGACCCCGCGCACCCGGCGCAGGCCGGCCACTACCGGCCGGTGCTGCGCGACCTGCCCGAGATCGAGCAGACCGCGCTCCCGCTGGGCGTGGGCCACCTGGTGCTGGTGCAGCCCAGCGTCTACGGCACCGACAACGCCCTGATCCTGCGCGCGCTGGCCCGCGAACCGGGCCGCCACCGCGGCGTGGCCGTGTTGGGCACCAGCGTGACCGACGCCGAGCTCGACGCCATGCACGCGCTCGGCGTGCGCGGCGTGCGCTTCAACCTGGTCTCGCCGGTGGGCAACGGGCACGAGGCCTTCCGCGCACTCGCCCCGCGGCTGAAGGCGCGCGGCTGGCATGTGCAGTGGTACGCGCGGCACGACCAGCTCGCCACCATCGCTGGGCTGCACGCCGGCGGCGGCCTCACCGCCGTGCTCGACCACCTGGCCGGCCTGCACACCGGCGTCGGTGAAGACGACCCCGCCTGGGCCGCGCTGCAGCGCCTGGCCGACCAGGGCGCCTGGGTCAAGCTCTCGGGCTGGTACCGGCTGCAGGCTCAGGCGCCGTACGACGCACTGGATGACCACATCCGCCACGTGGCGCAGACCCTGGGCGAGCGCCTGGTCTGGGGCTCCGACTGGCCGCACACCGCGTTCGCCCCCGACGCCCTGCCGCCCTATCACAGCGTCTGGCAGCCTGTGGTACAGGCGCTGGGCGAAACCCGAGCCGCCCGCGTGCGCGCGGCCGGCGCCTTGCTCTACGCCTGAGCCTCGGAGAGACTCGCCCCATGCGCATCCTGCTCGCCGAAGACGAAACCGAACTGGGCACCTGGCTGGTCAAGGCCCTGGGCCAGAACGACTTCCAGGTTGACTGGGTGAACGACGGCCGCCTGGTGCGCCGCAGCCTCAAGGCCACGAAGTACGACGCGCTCATCCTCGACCTGGGCCTGCCCGGCCTGGGCGGGCACGACGTGCTGTCCGACCTGCGCGAAGCCGATGAGCGCCTGCCGGTGCTGATCCTCACCGCGCGCGACTCGCTGATGGAGCGGGTGAGCTGCCTGCACGGCGGGGCCGACGACTTCCTGGCCAAACCCTTCGACGTGGCCGAGCTGGAGGCGCGGCTGATCGCCTTGATCCGCCGTTCGCGCGGGCAGGAGCACCCGCGCTTTGCCTGCGGGCCGCTGAGCTACGACAGCGCGTCCAAGCAATTCCGCCTGCAGCACGAGGTGCTGGGCCTCACGCCGCGCGAACACGCGGTGCTGCGTGCGCTGATCCAGCACCCGGGCGAGCCGCTGTCCAAGCGCGATCTGCTGGAGCGCGTGTTCTCCGACGAGCAGGACGTGAACCCCGAGGCCATCGAGGTGCTGATCCACCGTCTGCGCAAGCGGCTGGAAGCCTCGCCGGTGCGCATTGCCACGCTGCGCGGCCTGGGCTACCTGCTGGAATGTCCCGCGTGAAACCGCTCTCGTGGTCGCGCGCGAGCATCCGCCGCTTCCTGCTGGTCTTGCTGCTGCCGGGCCTGGGCGCGGTGATCGCGGGTGAACTCTGGCTGGGCTGGCGCACGGCCAGCGACGCCGCCGATGCGGCCTACGACCGCTCGCTGCTGGGCGCGGTCAAGTCCATCGACTCAAGCATCTCCACCGCCAGCGGCGGCATCGGCGTGGAGCTGCCCTACCGCATGCTCGAATTCTTCGAGCTGACCGCGCAGGGCCAGGTGTTCTACCGCGTGGCCACCGAGGACGGCCTGGTCGAGATCGGCAGCGCCGACCTGCCCGCCCCGCCCCGGCCGCTGAAGACCGGGCAGCCACAGTTCCACGAAGGCGAGTACCTGGGCCAGGCGGTGCGCGTGGGCAGCTATGCGCGCGAACTGAACCCACCGCTGGCCGGGCACGCGGGGCCGCAGCGCGTGCTGATCCAGGTGGCCGAAACGCTGGAGGCGCGCAACGACTTCCGCCGCGCACTGGTGCTGCAGTCGCTGGCGCGCGACGTGCTGCTGATGCTGGCCGCCACCGGCCTGCTGGCGCTGGCCATCGCCTGGGCCATGCGCCCGCTGGACAAGCTGCGGCAGGAGGTGGACGCGCGCGACCCGCAGGACCTGACCCCGGTGGACGACACCGGCTCGCCAGCCGAGGTGCGGCCGCTGGTGCAGGCCATCAACCACCACATCGAACGAAATCGCGAGCAGACCGAAGCACGCCGCCGCTTCGTCGACGACGCTTCGCACCAGCTGCGCACGCCGCTGACCACGCTGGCCACCCAGGTGGCCTACGCGCAGCGCGAGGCCGACCCCGCCGCCCAGCGCCAGGTGCTGGAAACCATCCGTGAGCAGCTGGACGAGACGATCCGCCAGACCAACCAGATGCTCTCGCTGGCGCGCGCCGACAGCGCCCCACCGCAGCGCCAGCCCTTCGACGCCGTGGCCCTGGCCGAGGCCCTGGTGCGCCAGTGGTGGGGACCGGCGCGCGAACAAGGCGTGGACCTGGGCCTGGACGCGCCCGACGGCCCGCCGCCCCTGCAGGGCGAGCCCGACCTGCTGCGCGAGGCGCTGTCCAACCTGCTGCACAACGCCATCCGCCACGGCGGCGCGGGCTGCCACGTCACGCTGGTGGTGCGCGGCGAAGCCGGTGGTGCGGTGCAGGTAACGGTGGTAGACGACGGCCCGGGCCTGCCGCCCGACGAACTGGCGCGCGCCGGCGAGCGCTTCTTCCGCGGCCGTGGCGGTGCCCTGCCCGGCTCCGGCCTGGGCCTGGCCATCGTGCGCACCGTGGCCCAGCGGCATGGCGGGCAGATGCGGGTAGCCGCGGGGCCGAACGGCCGCGGGCTGGCCGTCACACTCACGCTACCCGCCCAGCCGGCGCCCGACGCGCTTGCGGGTTAACCCGTGGTTTTGCGGCGGTTTTCTGAAAGCGCGTTGAAAGTGCCGGATTTCTACAGTGCCCTCATCGCAGCGCCTGTGCTGCGTGGCTTCCACCCCATCGAGGAGACACCTTCATGAGCATCGCTTCCAAGTTCATCGCCGCCGCCGTGTCGGCCGCAGCCCTCAACGCCTTCGCCAACCCGCTCGACAAGACCGAGTGCATCGCCCCGGCCAAGCCCGGCGGCGGTTTCGACCTGACCTGCAAGCTGGTGCAGAGCGCGCTGCAGGAAGGCAAGTTCATCGCCGACCCGATGCGTGTGACGTACATGCCCGGCGGTATCGGTGCCGTGGCCTACAACACCGTGATCGCGCAGAAGCCCGACGCGGCCAACGCCATCGTCGCCTTCTCCGGCGGCTCGCTTCTGAACCTGGCCCAGGGCAAGTTCGGCCGCTACACCGAGAACGACGTGCGCTGGCTCGCCGCCATCGGCACCGATTACGGCGCGGTGGTGGTGGCCGAGAACTCGCCCTTCAAGACCCTGAAGGACGTGATGGCTGCCATGAAGGCCGACCCGACCAAGGTGGTGCTGGGCGCGGGCGGCACCGTGGGCAGCCAGGACTGGATGAAGGCCGCGCTCACCGCGCGCGCCGGCGGCGTGAACCCCAAGACCATGCGCTACGTGGCCTTCGAGGGCGGCGGCGAGGCACTGACCGCGCTGCAGGGCGGCCACATCCACGTCTTCACCGGCGACGCGGCCGAGGCGCAGCAGCAGATCAAGGCCGGCGCCAAGGTGCGCATCCTGGCGGTGATGAACGACAAGCGCCTGCCCGGCGACATGGCCAACATCCCGACCGCCACCGAACAGGGCTACGACGTGGACTGGCCCATCGTGCGCGGCTTCTACCTCGGCCCCAAGGTCAGCGACGCCGACTACAAGGTCTGGGCCGACACCTTCACCAAGCTGATGGCCACGCCCGCCGACAGCAAGCTGCGCGACGAGCGCGGCCTGTTCCCCATGGCCCTGACCGGCGCGCCGCTGGACGCCTACGTCAAGAAGCAGGTGGCCGGCTACCGCAAGCTGGCCGAAGAGTTCGGCCTGAACGTCGTCCCCGCCAAGTAAAGCCGGAGCCCCGCCATGAGTGACCGCGCCCTCGGCGCGGTGTGTGTTGTCGCGTCCGCCGCCATGGCCTGGGCCGCGCAAGACTACGCCGCCGCCATCTCCTACGAACCCGTCGGCCCGCGCGCGTTTCCGCTGCTGCTGGCCTGCGGCCTCGGCCTCTCAGGCCTGTGGCTGGTGCTGCGGCCCACGGCCGGCACGGAAGCCTTCCACGGCGTGCCCTGGAAGCCCACCGCCCTGTGCGCGGCCGCGGTGCTGGTCTACGCGCTGCTGTTCCAGTGGCTGGGCTTTCCGCTCGCCACCGCGCTGATGGCCGTGCCCGTGGGCATGGCCTTCGGCGGCAGCTGGAAGCAGTCGCTCATCGGCGGCGCCGCGCTGGGCGGGGTGCTCTACCTGCTGTTCGACAAGGTGCTGGACGTGGTGCTGCCCGCCGGCCCGCTGGCATCGCTGCTCGGAGGGAGCTGACATGGACATCCTGCAACACCTGATCGCCGGCTTCGGTGTAGCGCTGAGCCCCACCAACCTGCTGATCGCCGCCATCGGCTGCTTCATCGGCACCGTCGTCGGCCTGCTGCCCGGCCTGGGGCCGATCAACGGCGTGGCCATCCTGATGCCGCTGGCCTTTGCCATGAAGCTGCCGGCCGAGACCTCGCTCATCCTGCTGGCCGCGGTCTACATCGGCTGCGAATACGGTGGCCGCATCTCGTCCATCCTGCTCAACGTGCCGGGCGATGCGGGCGCCATCATGACCGCGCTGGACGGCTACCCCATGGCGCGCCAGGGCCTGGGCGGCGTGGCGCTGTCCATCTCCGCCTGGAGCTCGTTCGTGGGCTCGCTGATCGCCACCATCGGCATCGTGCTGTTCGCGCCGCTGCTGGCGAGCTGGGCCCTGTCCTTCGGGCCAGCCGAGTACTTCGCGCTCATGTGCTTCGCCTTCGCCTGCATCGCGGGCCTGATGGGCGACGCGCCGGTCAAGGCCGGGCTGGCGGCCATCATCGGCCTGTCCATGTCCTGTGTCGGGCTGGATTCGAACTCGGGCGTCTACCGCTTCACCGGCGGCGACATCCACCTCTCCGACGGCATCCAGTTCGTGGTGGTGGTCATCGGCGTGTTCTCCATCAGCGAGCTGCTGCTGATGCTGCAGGAGCACCACAGCAGCACCGGCCTGGTGACGCAGACCGGCCGCATGCTGTTCAACCGGAAGGAACTGGCCCACACCTGGTGGGGCACCGTGCGCTCCAGCGTGGTGGGCTTCGTGGTCGGCGTGCTGCCGGGGGCCGGCGCAACCATCGCCAGTGCCATGACCTACTCGATGGAAAAGCGCCTGACCGACAAGGACGGCAGCTTCGGCAAAGGCGACATCCGCGGCGTGGCCGCACCCGAGGCGGCCAACAACTCGGCCGCCACCGGCTCCTTCGTGCCCATGCTCACGCTGGGCGTGCCCGGCTCGGGCACCACGGCGGTCATGGTGGGCGCGCTCTCGCTCTACAACATCACGCCCGGCCCGGCGCTGTTCACCCAGCAGCCCGACCTGGTCTGGGGCCTGATCGCCTCGCTGTTCCTGGCCAACGTCATTCTGCTGGTGCTCAACATCCCGCTGGTGGGCGTGTTCACCAAGGTGCTGAGCGTGCCCAACTGGCTGCTGGTGCCCGGCATCGTGGCCGTCAGCAGCGTGGGCGTGTACGCCGTGCACGCCACCACGTTCGACCTGGTGCTGATGACCGGGCTGGGCTTTGTGGCCTATCTGCTGCGCAAGCAGGGCGTGCCCATGGCGCCGCTGATCCTGGGCTTCGTGCTCGGCGACATGATGGAACAGAACCTGCGCCGCGCCCTGTCCATCAGCAACGGCGATGCGGCCATCCTGGTGGGCAGCCCCATCACCATCGGGTTGTGGACCGCGGCGGTGCTGATGCTGGTGGTGCCGGTGGGCATGCGGATGCTGTCCCGGCGCCGCCAAGCGGAAACCGTGGCAGCCTGATCCGCGCGCGGCGTGTCGGCATCAGGCTGCGGTCAGGCCCTGTCGGATCAGCAGGGTGGTGGCGGCGTAACGTTCGTGCATGAGCCAGTGCCCCGCGCCGCCCACCACCCGCTGGCGGCGCGACGCGCCTTGCGGTGCCACGCCATCGGCCATGTCGCGCGGCACAGCGGTGACATCATGCTCGCCCCAGATGGTCAGCACCTCCCCCGGGTAACAGCTCAGTGCAGACGCCAGCGCCGCCGAGCGGGAGAACGGCTTGCTGCGAAACCGGGTGTTCAGGCAGCCGCGCCACTGGATCTCCAACGCCAGTGCGTCCACGGCGGTCTCGCTGTGGAGCATCTGCGCGAGCAGGTTGTGCCGCATGCGGTTCGCCCAGCCCACGGGGTCGGCATCGGGGTCCAGGTCCCGCCACGGCAAGGGCGTCACGGTCTGCCGTCGGGGACCGCCGTGTCCTGCAGGACCGATCAGCACCAGGCGCTGCACATGGTCACGCTGCGCGGCCAGTTGGGCACTGACCAGGCCGCCGAAAGAAAACCCGCACAGCAGGATCGGGGTGCGGGCACCCAGCACATCATCCAGCCCCTGGCGCAACTGGGCGACGAGTTCGTCGAGCCCCTGCTTGGGCGTCAAGGTCGAGTCACCGTACCCGGGCATGTCGGGCATCCACAAGGTGAAGCTGAACGAGAGATCGGGGATCACGCGAGCCCAATGGAGCCAGCTGCCATGGCCGCCGTGCAGCAGCACCAGAGGCGGGCCACTGCCCACCCTGCGCCACACGATGTGATGTCCGAGCACCGGTTGCACCACGCACTCGCAGGCCGATTCCAGCGCCGCGATCTGCGCGCCGGCGGCGGCCCGGCTCGGACCACGTCCCTCCATGCTCAGTCCGCCTTGATGGACTGGACCTGGATCACCTTCTTCCACTTGGCAATGTCGGTGCGGTAGAGCGCGTCGGCCGCGGCCGGTGGGTCCAGCGTCAGCGTCAGCCCTTCGGCCCGGATGCGCTTGCGGAACTCTTCGCTGTCGGCGGCCCGCTGGATCGACTGGTAGAGCTGCTGCACCAGCGGCGCGGGTGTGCCACCGGCCACGAAGATGCCGTACCAGACCGGCGCGGCGTACCCGGCAAGCCCCGATTCGGCGAAGGTGGGCACATCGGGCAGCAGGGCCGTGCGCGTGGCGCTGGTGACGGCGAGCGCACGCAGCTTGCCGTTGGCCAGGTAGGGCGCAACGCTGGGCAGGGTGCCGAAGGCCAGGTCGATCTGCCCGCCCATGAGGTCGGTCAGGGCCGGGGTGGCGCCGCGGTAGGGCACATGGACCATGAACACCTTGGCCGTGGTCTTGAGCAGCTCGGCCGCCAGGTGGGTGGAGGTGCCGTTGCCAGCCGAACCGTAGGTGAAGCGCCCGGGCTGGGCCCGCACCTGCGCCAGAAAGTCGGAGGCCGAGCGGATCGGGCTGTCGGGCCGCACCACCGCCACATTGGGCGCATGGCCGAGCGTGGTCACCGAGATCAGTCCGGTCTCGGCGGGGTACGGCAGCCTGGGGTTCAGGCCGGGCACGATGGCGACCGCGCTGGTGTTGAGCAGCAGCGTGAGCCCGTCGGGCGCGCTCTTGGATACGAAGTCGTTGCCCACGACGGTGCCGGCGCCGGCCTTGTTGTCCACGACGACGGTCTGCCCCCACATCTTCGACAGGCTGTCGGCCAGGGCCCGCGCCATGTTGTCGGTGCCACCACCTGCGGGAAATGGCACCACCAGGCGCACCGGTCTGGCGGGGAAGCTGGCGGTCGTTTGTGCCAGCGCGGGCACGGATGCGCAGGCCAGGCCCGCGGCCAGGATCAGTTCGCGGCGCCGCAAGGAGGCGGGTTGGGATGATGGGTTCATGGGTGTCTGTGAATTCAAGGTGTTGGGAGGTGCCGGTTCAGGCGATCGCGCCCTGGGCGCGCATCGCTTCGATGTCGGCGGGCGGGTAGCCCAAGGCCATGAGCAGTTCCTGGTTCTGAGCGCCCACAGCTTGCGGCGGTGATGTGACCTGCACCGGGCTGCGCGAGAGCTGGAAGCCCGCCACCGGTACGGTCAGCCCCGCCAGCGCACCGGCCTCGTCTGCGAATCGATGCAGCACCTGGCGGCTGCGCACATGCTCGTCCGCCAGCATGGCCTCCAGGCGCTGCACGCGGGACACCGGCACGCGGTGTTCGCGCAGCAACGCCTCCCAGTGGTCAAGCGAAGCGGTGGCCAGGATCTCGGTCAGTGCCTGGGCCTCTTCGGCATAGCCCTTGATCCGGTCCCGGTTGTTGTGTTTGACCAGGTCGGTGCGCCCCAGCGCTTCCCAGAGCCGTCGCTGCTGCCGCAGGTTGGACGCGGACACCATCAGGGGGCCATCGCTGGCCGGGTAACAACCGATGGTGGCAAACGGGTAGCGGTTGCCCTTCTGCTCCGGGTGCGCCCTGTTCCAGAGGTAGCCGGTCAGGTGCGAGCTGGCGAGGATCATGGCCACGTCCGACATCGCCACCTCGACAAACTGGCCGTTGCCGTCATGGCTGCGCTGCAGCAGCGCCGCCAGGATGGCCATGGCGGCGGTGGTGCCCGTGGCGTAGTCCACCACGGGTGCGCCGCATTTCACGGGCGCCGTGCCCGGCTCGCCGGTCATGGCCATCATCCCGGAGTAAGCCTGCACCACGCCGTCGTAGGCGGTCAGTTCGCGCTTGGGGCCGGAGCTGCCGAAGGCCGAGATGGAACAGTAGACCAGCCGCGGGTTGATGGCCGACAGGTCCGCATAGCCCAGGCCCAGCGCATCGAACGCTCCGGGCCGGTAGTTCTCGATCAGCACGTCGGCGGTCTTCACCAGTTGCCGCAGCACCTGGCGCCCTGCCTCGGTCTTGAGGTTGAGCGCCAGGGCCTTCTTGTTCGACGCCTGCGACAGGAAGGCCGTGCCCATGCCGGCGTCGTTGAGCGCGGCGTCCGAGCCCTGGTAACGGGCCTGGTCGGGCTCCTCGGGCGACTCGATCTTGATGACCTCGGCGCCCATCACCGCCAGCTGGTAGCCCGCGAACGGGCCAGCCAGCACATGGGTCAGGTCGAGCACCCGGACACCGTGGAGAACGGGCTTCATGGCAGCCGCCTCACTTGGCGAGCACATCGGCCTTGACGATCTTGGACCAGCGCACGATTTCGGCGCGCACGAAGGCGTCGAACTCGGCCGGCGTGCCGGTCTGCACCACCATGCCCTCGCTCACCACCTTGGACTTGAAGATCTCGCTGCTGGCGGCCTTGCGCGTGGCGGCGTTGAGCTTGTCGATCACGGCCGCGGGCGTTCCGGCCGGCGCGTAGAAGCCGTACCAGCCTTCGGTGGCGTAGCCGGGCACGCCAGCCTCGGCCACGGTCGGCACACCGGGATAGGCCGTGGAGCGCTCGGCCGAGGTGATGGCCAGTGCGCGCAGCTTGCCACTGTCGATGAAGCCGCCGACCGAACCGGAGGTGGCAAAGATCATGTCGGTCTGACCGCCCAGCAGGTCGGTGAGCGCGGGGCCCGAACCCTTGTAGGCCACGTGCTTGATCTGGACCCTGGCCATGTCGGCGAACAGCGCTCCGGCCAGGTGGGACGAGGTGCCGTTGCCGGGCGAGGCGTAGGTCAGCTTGTCCGGATCGGCTTTCGCTGCGGCGATGATGTCCTTGAGCGACTTGAACGGACTGTCGGCACGCACCACCAGCACGTTGGGCGAGCGCACGATCATGGACACGGGCGCAAAGTCCTTCTCGGTCGAGTAAGGCATCTTGGCCATCAGGCTGGGGTTGACTGCGTGGGCAATCGACGAGACCACCAGCGTGTAGCCATCGGGCGCACTCTTGGCCACCAGTTCGGTGCCGATGATGGTGCTGGCGCCCGGCTTGTTGTCGACCACGACAGGTTGCCCCAGCTCCTTGGCCATCTCCACCGCCAGCGTGCGGGCGATCAGGTCGGTGCCACCGGCGGGAGCGAAGGGCACCACCAGCTTGATGGGCTTGTCGGGGAAGGCGTGGGCGGGCGCGCCGACCAGCACGACGACCGCTGCAAGGCCTGCGAGCGTCTTGAGCAGCTGGGGGAAGCCGCTTGCGAGGGATGTGTTCATTGATGTCTCCAGAGGATGTGTTGTGTGCCATGGGCGACGGATCTCGTCTCCGGCCAACACGACTCTAGGAGCTCTGCGAACCAACAGCACCCCTCACATTCCAAAGCGTGGAATTGCCACGCACCTGGTCAGACGCGTTCGAGCACCACCACCTGCACCTCTGCCAGGCGACGGCCAAGGTCCGCGCTGACCACCTGAAGCAGGAACCGGTTGCACGCTCCCGAGACTTGGGTGTCCAACAGCCGGACGTCGATCGACTCACCCAGGCCGACATTTCCCAGGAACAGGCACTCCCGGCTCAACACCGCCGAACCGGGCCCCAGCAGGCCCCAATGCCACATGGCCCTGTCGGCCAGCGCGGTGAACGAGGGAAAGTAGAGCAACCCTGCCCCATTGAAGTCGGATCGCGGACAGGGCGTGGTGCGCCATGAACGCGCAGGCGGATCACGAGTGTCCGAGGCCTGCCGCCACTGGCGCAGGCGCCCCAGCAACGCAGCGGTGTCGGGCGCGGGTTCATCCACCATGGCCTCGGGCATGTCGGCCCGGCGCACCGAGTGGTTGTCACCCGGCCGGTGGCGACTGACAAACACCGACAGCATGTCCAGCTCTGCCAGCGCGTCGCTGGTGCCGGCCAGGCGGTGGTGGCTCCAGGCATGGGAGCGCCCCAGCCAGCGCAGGCGGCTGTTGAGCCGGAGCGCCTGCCCCTCCCGGACCAGGTCCAGTTGCGCCTCGCGCAGGCGCAGCCAGCCGAAGGCCGCATAGACCCGCAGCCCCCGTGTGTCCACCCATCGATCCGATGGCTGGCCCAGCGCCTGACCCAGGGCGAGCCAGTGCTGCGACCCGCAGGTCCGTTGCAGCCAGGTTTCCGACAAGCCGCAGGCGTTGAGTTCCGGCATGCCTGCCACCAGCTGCAGCGTCTTTTCCCGGTCCACGAGGGAGGCGGCGGCACGCCTGGGCTGCGTCAGGTGCGCCACCTTCGGATCGACCGCGACTGCCTCCAGCACGTGCACGCTCACGCCAGCGTGGACTCGGCGCTGCACACCTCACCGGTGCTGGTCTCTGCCACATGCGCCTGGTGGTGTGCGATGCGTTCTGCGATGAACTTCGCGTCCCGCGCCACACCCGAAAAGCGGCCCGACCCCCAGGTGTGCAACCAGGGAAGACCGACGAAGTACAGACCCGGCACCGACGTCACTCCACGCTCGTGCACCGGGTGACCACGCCCCGTGAAGACCGGCGCATTGAGCCAGCGGAAGTCGGGCGAAAAACCGATGCACCAGATCACCGAAGTGATGCCGGACTCGGCCAGCGAGAGGGTCTCCCGCTCCACGGCCGGACGCCACACAGGCTGGTAGACCTCGCCCGACGGCGCATCAATGCCTTGTTCGGCGATGTGCTTGTCGATGGCGGCGTTGATGCCGTTGTAGGTGCGGTCCGCCTGGTCCAGCGCGTCCGCCAGATTGGGGGCAAAGCGCATCGTGTCCCCTTCCAGCCCTTCAAGCAGCCCGTACAGCTCCATGCCCTCCAGCGCGAAGCGTCGCAGGTCGATGTCGCGCCCGCCGTCGCGGCCGGTGACGTAGTGGTTGGTGTTGTCGCGCACGCCTTCGCGCAGCGGATGCTGCGACACGGGCATGTCGTAGTAGCCCATGTCGGCCAGCCAGTCCACCACATCGCGACCGCGGTAGAACCGCGCGCAGCGCGGTGCATCGCCCACAGCCAGCACCACCTGCCGGCCCGCCAGATGCAGGTCCTCCGCAATCTGGGCACCGCTCTGGCCTGAACCGACCACCAGCACCTTGCCGGGCGGCAGTTGGTCGGCGTTGCGGTAGTCGGCCGAATGGATCTGGCGGATGCTCTCGGGCAGGCGTTCGGCCAGGCGCGGCACGATGGGCTGGTGGTAGCCACCCGAAGCCACCACCACCTGTTCGGCCAGGCACTCGCCCTCGCTGGTGCGGACGAGGAAGCCGCCCGCCACGGGCTGGACCAGTTCCACCGCCACGCCCTCGCGCAGGGAGGCGCCCACCTTGGCCTTGAATGCCGACAGGTAGTCGTTGATCTGGTCCTTCTTCATGAAACCGTGCGGGTCGTCGCCATCGTAGGGATGGCCCGGCAGGGCGCACTGCCAGTTGGGCGTGACCAGGCAGAAGTTGTCCCAGCGCTGGGTGCGCCAGGCGTGCATCGCTTCGTGCTTTTCCAGCACCACATGGTCGATGTCCAGGGCCTGCAGGCCGTGGCTGACCGAAAGTCCGGCCTGGCCGCCGCCCACGACGACCACGCTGTGCCGGGGAAGGTTGGATGAAGACATGAATAGCTCCTTGATGGGTCGAGGTGGTGGGTCAGGAAAGGACGGGAGCAAACCCGAGGATGCGGACCGACGCGCCCGGTTGGCCGGCAAAGCCGGCGGCGCGTGCTTCGGTGTCCGCGAGCTGATCGCCGGCGCGGGAACACACGAAACCGAATTTGGCCTGCACCCGCTGGTTGGCGACGGCCGTTGCTTCGCGCACACGGCGCAGGAAATCGTCCAGCGGGTAGTCGGCGCCGGGCGTGAAGAAGTCTTCAATCACCAGCGAGGGCGAGTACGCCACGCTCTGTGAGGCGTCGGGCCACTGGATGGTGTAGTGCATGGCGGGCATGAGGTCTCCTGTTCAGTTGCAAAGGGTTTGAAGCTCCAAATCCGCGGTGGCGAGGCGGGCGGCCAGCAGTTCGGCGTACCAGGCTTCGTGAAGGGCCGCGCTGCGGCTCCAGCTGTGCTCCAGGCAGACGGGGGGCGTGGCTGCGAGGCGCGGCATGCGTGCGGCCGCTTGCAGGCCGGCGGCGATGGAGGCGGTGTCTTCCGGCTCGCACCAGGCGACTCCGGGCGAGTTCCTGAAGTGTTCGGTGAAGGGCGGCCGGCGCGACACCAGCACCGGCGTGCCGCAAGCCAGCCCCTCCAGCGCCGCCAGACCAAAGCCCTCCATCAGCGACGGCATGGCGACCACGGCCGCGCGCCGCATCAGGGCCGGAAGCAACTCGTCGGGCACGGTGCCGGTGCGCAGCACAGGCTGGCCGGGGCCTTCGCCCAGGCCGTGCTCGGCCAGGGTGTGCGCCCAGGCGCGCTGGGCAGCGCTGTGGTCCAGCATGCTGGCACCTCCCACCACCACCAGGCGCGCGTCGGCCAGTCCGGGTCGGCGAGGCGCAGCCACGCAAAGGCCTGCAGCAGGCGGACGCTGTTCTTGCGTTGTTCGACACCTCCGACCAGCAGGCACACGGGGCCCGTCTGCGGCGCCAACCCCAGCGCGGCCAGTCGGTCCGCATCGCCAGCCGCTGGTTCGATCTGGTAACGACCGAGGTTCACGCCGTTGTGCATGCGGCGTGCGGCGTGCCCCAGCACTTCGCGGAAGTGGTTGGTCCATAGATCGCTCACGCAGGCGACCCCGTTGGCGGCGCGCCAGGCGCGTTCCTGCCAGGCCATGAGGGTGGCGTCCTGAAACACGTCCAGGTGGTGCACCGTGCGCGCCCAGGGCGGCAAGTCCATGCCCTGCTGCCGCAGCAGTGCCAGGGCGTTGCCGCTCAGGCTGTCCTGAGCGTGCAGGACGTCGTATCGACCGGCCGTCAGGAGCGTTGGCAAGCCCTGGACCAGGGTGTCAATGCGCTGCGCCACCTGCGCTCGCAGATCACCCGTGAGAGAGGGCAGGCGCAGCACCTGCACCGGAAAATCCACCGCGCGGAACAGTTGTTCGCCCGGCTCTGCAGACGCGATCACCGTAACGGCATGGCCCCGCTCGACCAACGCTTGCGCCAGCTCCAGGGTGTGCACCACGCCGCCACGTGCCCGCACCGAATGGGTCAGCAGACCGATGCGCAAACGGGGCATCATGGCGCCTCCCCACCCTTGATGAAGGGGCTCTGTGCGTGGTCCCACAACAAGGCCTGCTCCCCTGCGTGGCGCACCACCAAACGGCTGCCTTCGCACACGGCGCCCACGTCGGCACAGGCAATGTCGCGCCGCGCAAAGTGCGCCAGCGCCTGCTCCACGTGTTCGGGCCGCACGCTCAGCACGTAGCCGAAGCTGGGGAAAGCACACAGCCAGCGCAGGAGTTGGGTGTTGTCGGCGTCCGACCCGGTGTCGTCCACCGGACGCGGCAGGCGGTCCAGGTCGATCTCGGCACCCACACCGGAACACTCCAGCAGCATCAGGGCCGACCCCAGCACGCCGGCCATGCTGATGTCTTTGCCGGCGTCGCACCAGCCCGACTCGGCCAGTTGGGGCAACAGCTCCATGTCGCCGCGCAGGCGCTCGGCCGGGGCTTGGGTCGAAGCGTTCCAGAACGGATACGGCGCCTGCCACTGGCCGCGCAGGTCCACCGCCACCAGCAGGTGGTCGCCGGGCCGCGCGGCAAAGCTGCTGATCAGCCGCTGCGCCCGGCCCAGCACGGCCACCGCGAGCTGCCCGCTGGCGCTCTGCAGGTTGGTGTGCCCGCCCACCAGCGGTACGCCGTAGCGCTCGGCCGCGGCGCGCATGCCCGCCAGCACCTCGCGAGCCTGGGGTTCGCTGCTGGCCCACAGGGCATCCACCACCGCCACTGCGCGTCCGCCCATGGCTGCCACGTCGCTCAGGTTCACCATCACGGCGCTGTAGCCCGCGAACCAGGGCATGGCCTCCACAAAGTCCTGCACCAGGCCTTCGATGGCCAGCAGCAGGTGCCCTGCTCCGGCCGGGTCGGGCAGCACGGCGCAGTCGTCCCCATTGGGCACGGCCGTGACACCGGTGGTGGGCGCGAGCTGCGCCATCACACCGGCGATGTCGCGTTTGTGGGTGAAGCCGCGGCTGGCGCGCAGCCGAACGACCAGGTCTTCAACGGGGGTCATGCGCCACCGCCCTGTGCCAGCACGAAGCCCGCATACGGCGTGGTGCACGGCGGGTAGTGATCCAGGTCCGCGCGCATCAGCGCGTGCACACGGCCGTGCAGCACCATCTCGTCCAGCACCTGCCAGTGCATGCGCCGGAACAGCGGCACGTTCTGCGCCTGCACATGCGCCAGGAATTCGGTGCACCCCTGCGCATGGGCGCTGCACACCGCCAGACGGATCAGGGTGCTGCCCAGCTTGCCATGCTGGCGCCAGTCGCGGCGCACCGCCAGGCGCGAGCCCCACCAGGTGCCGGGCAGCGCTTCGTGAATGCGCACCGTGCCCAGCACCTCGTCGGGCTCCCCGGCCAGGCAGGACAGCGCCACCAGCGAACGCACCGACGGCGCCTGCCGGTCAATGTCGTCCTCGTCGTCGCCATCAAACAAGCCTTGCTCTTGGCAGAACACCTGGCGGCGCAGGGCATGCGCTTCCCGGTTCATCCACGGCACGCTGGCCCACTGGATGCGGAAGGCCTGCGGACGGTAGCTGCTGCTGAGTTCGCACCAGGGCTCCAGGGCGGGTCCCATGGCAGTCACCGCGTGGGTCATCACTTGAGACAAGCTGTGCATGGCGGGCATCTCCTTCGCGATCAGCCGGCCAGTGGCGCTTCGTAGCGGGAGAGCGTGGAGCAGGCGGCACAACGGCCGCAACCGGCCTTGATGTCGCTCGCCCTCAAGCCCGCCTCAGCGACCATGTCGCCCAGCGGTGCCAGCACGCTGCGCATGAAATCAGCCGTGGGCGCGGGCATGTCTTCCAGCGGCGTGCCACTGATGGGCACGAAGGGCACGACAAAGGGATAGACGCCCAGGTCCAGCAGGCGCCGGCTGGTGGCCAGCAAGGTCTCGGCGCTGTCGCCCAGACCGGCGAGCAGGTAGGTGCTGACCTGGCCACGACCGAACACCTCCACCGCAGCGGCAAACGCGTCCCAGTAGCGCGCCATGGGCACCTCCGCCTTGCCGGGCAGCATGTGCTGTCGCAGCGCCTCGCCCACCACCTCCAGGTGCATGCCCAGCGTGTCCACACCCGCGTCCTTGAGGCGCTGGAACCAGGCGTCGGTGTCGGGCGGCTCGCACTGCGCCTGCAGCGGCAGGTCCACCGCCGCGCGGATGGCCGCTGCGCTCTCGCACAGGATGAGCGCGCCCCGGTCGGGCGTGGGCGGAGTGCCGGTGGTCATCACCATGTGCTTCACACCGTCAAGCTCCACCGCGGCCTTGGCCACCTCGGCCAGCTGGGCCGGGGTCTTGCGGGCGATGGTGCGCCCCGCCGCCAGCGACTGGCCGATCGCGCAGAACTTGCAGGCCTTGCGCCGGCTTTCGTAACGGATGCAGGTCTGCAGCACCGTGGTGGCCAGCACATCGGCCCCGTGCAGGGTGGCGATCTGCTGGTAGGGAATGCCGTCGGCCGTGCTCAGGCCGTAGAAGCGCGGCTGGGTCGGGAAGCGGATGCTGGCGATGGGGATGCTGCCCCGACGCAGCACACTCACCCCATCGGCTCCTGGCGCGTCTGCCACGAAGGGCGAGCTGAAGGCCGTGGCGGTGTGCACCGGCACCATCAGCGTGACGCCGTCCACCGTCACCGCCTTGTGGTCCGAGGGCCCTGCCCCGCCCCGCCGGCTGGCAGCCCCGGCCGACGGGTCCACCAGACGCAGCCCCTGGGACTGCAGCTCGGTCATCAGCTGCCGGCTGTCCGGCGCGTCCGCCAGGCGCGGCGGCGTGTCGAGGGCGATCGCGGTCATGGTCATCTCCGTTCAAAGGGGGTTGAGGACTTCGTTGGCCGGGCCGGTGGCCGGCTCGGGGATGAGACTGGCGTCCGTGTCGGCCGCGGGCCAGGGTCGCGTGGTGCGGTTGGGCTCGCGGCGCACCGTCAGGCTCAGCAGCTCGGGACGCGCGTAGTGGCCCACCGAATCCATCATGCGTTTGCGTTTCTGGATCAGGGCCATGTCCAGGTCTGCGATCACCAGGCCCTCGCCCTCGGTCAGCGGCTCGGCCAGGTACCTGCCTTCGGGCGAGACGATGGCGGTGTGGCAGCCACCACGCAGAGCGCCTTGCAGCTTCTCATCCGGCGTGACCGAGCGGATCTGCGCGTCGGTCAGCCAGCCGGTGGCGTTGACGACGAAGCAGCCCGATTCGAGCGCGTGGTGGCGGATGGTCACGCCCATCTGCTCGGCAAAGATGGGCCCCACCAGCGAGCCGGGAAACTGCGCGCAATGGATCTCTTCGTGTTCGGCCATCAGCGCATATCGGGCCAGCGGGTTGTAGTGCTCCCAGCAGGCCAGCGCGCCGACGCGGCCGACGCGCGTGTCCACCGCAGTGAGGCCGGAGCCATCACCCTGCCCCCACACCATACGCTCGTGGTAGGTGGGCGTGATCTTGCGGCGCTTGAGCAGCAGGCGTCCGTCCGCATCGAACACGATCTGGGTGTTGTAGAGGCTGCCGTGGTCGCGCTCGTTGACGCCCAGCACCACCACCATGCCGGCCTCGCGCGCCGCGGCTGCCACGGCGTCGGTCAGCGGGCCCGGCACGGTGGGCGCACGCTCCATCAGCAGCAGGTGCGCAGGCCCCTGTTGCACCGGCGGCTGAATGAAGGAGAAGTAGGGATAGTAGGGAACGAAGGTCTCGGGAAAGACGATCAACTCCACCCCCTGCCTGGCGGCATCGCGGATCGTCTCCAGCACGCGCGCCAGGGTGCCATCGGCACTCTCCAGGTCGGGGGCGATCTGGGCGGCGGCCGCCCGAACGGTTCTCTTCATGTCAGCCATGCCGTGCCTTCCGGGATCAGAGCGTCCAGGTGTCGAGGATGAACGCGCCGTCCTTGCGGTGCAGGAGCACGATGTCCAGCACATCCAGCGGGTTGATCGGGCGGATGCCTTCGATCAGCGCGCCTTCGCCGTGGCCGTACAGCGCCTGCAGCGCGAAGCGGCAGGCATAGACCTTGCCGCCTTCAGCGATGAACTTGGTGATCTGTTCGTTGAAGTTCTGGTGCCCGGGGAAAGCCGAGTCGCCCAGCTTGGGGAAGCCGCGCTTCACGCCCAGCGTCACGCCCGGGCCGTACAGCAGGATGGAGGTCTCGAAGCCCTTGCGCTGAAGCCGCGTGGCCTGCAGCAGGTTGACGAAACCGATCGAGCCTTCGAAGGCCACGGTGTGGAAGGTCACGAGGGCCTTCTCGCCGGGTGCGGCCTTCACGTCTTCGAAAACTTTCTCTTCGTAGTCGACCAGGAAATCGCCCTTCTGGGCAGCGGGGTGAGTGACTTGGGGCATGGTGGTCCTATGGCGATGGGTTGAAAGGCGGGCTCCGCAGAGACCGGTGGGTGCCAGCACGGGCTGGGCACCTGCCTTCCCATAGCCAAGGACGTGCCACACCAGCACCGTCGCCGGCAATCAATGCCCGATCAAAGGGGCGTGGCGTCGCCGCGAGCGCTTCGAGCACCGCTGTTGCTCTTCCCGGGGGTGCACCAAAACGAACAAACACCCATGCAATCAATGCACCCGATCAATGGGGGCTGCGCACCGTTTTGCCCGTGAGAAATGGATCACCACCGATGCAATCTGCCAGTGACGCAGGCACACTCAGGTGGTTGTTGAAGACCCTGACCCTCCGCCTGAAACCCTCATGCCGTTCACCCATTGGATCGCCCGGCTCAGGAGCAGTACGCTGCCGGCCTACCAGCTCATCCCGGAACTGATCGCACAAGACCTTCAGTCGGGTCGGCTGGCACCGAGAGAGCGCCTTCCTCCGCTGCGGGATCTCGCATCGAAGCTGGACCTCAACTACACCACCGTGGTCCGCGGTTTTGCAGAAGCCAGGGAGCGCGGCCTGATCGTCTCCCGACCCGGCTTGGGCTCGTTTGTGCGTGGCTCGTTCATCGGATTGCCGTTGCGCGCTGGCACGGGGGCGGAGATGACCATGAACATGCCGCCAGAGCTGTCGGAGCATCCCGCCATCCAACGGGCCCAGGAGCAGGCCGCCCGGTCGATGGCACAGGCAAACTTCCAGGACCTGATGCGCTATCAGGACTTTGGTGGCACTCCCCGGGACCGCCACCTTGCAGCGCAGTGGATGGCCCAGTGGGTGCCCGAGGCCGTGCCGGAGCGGCTGCTCGTGGCCCCGGGCATCCACAGCGTGCTGCTGGCGCTGACCAGCCTGCTGGTCAAGCCCGGGCAGTCGCTGTGCGTCGAACCGTTGGTCTATCCGGGCATCAAGGCCATCGCTGCCCAACTGGGCACACGTTTGCATCCGCTGTCCATGGACGAGCAGGGTCTGATCCCGGAGAGCCTTGAGGCCGCCTGCAAGAGCCTGCCGGTCGGCGCGCTCTACCTGTGCCCCAACCTGCACAACCCCACCACAGCGACCCTGCCCATCCGGCGCCGGGAACAGCTGGCCGACATCGCCCTGAGGCACAGTGTCCCGATCATCGAAGACGACGCCTATGGCATGCTGCCTACCGCAGTCCCGCCGCCGCTGATCGAGTTCGCACCGGAACTGACTTACTACATCAGCGGCCTGTCCAAATGGCTGGGGGCCGGGGTCCGCACCGCTCACGTGCTGACCCCCACATCAGCCACCCACCAGCGACTGGCCGGCGCCCTGCGAGCAACCACGGTGATGGCATCACCGTTGATCAACCATGTGGTCTCGGAATGGTTCGAACAGGGTCACAGCGCCGAGGTTCTGGCGGCAGTCCGTGAGGAATGCCAATGGCGCAGTCAAACCATACGCACCCGTCTGGCGAATCATGGCGTACGCACCCAGCCCAACGGCTTTCATGCGTGGCTGCCGCTGCTGGCGCGTGAAGATGGCCACTGCATCGCGTCCGAGATGGCTGACAAATTGAGAAGCCTGGGTGTCGCCGCGGTCGCAGGAAGTACCTTCTGCACCGACCGCAATCCGCCCGAGGGACTGCGACTCTGTCTTGGCGGCAGCCTGACACGAGACGACTGCGGCAGGGCGCTGCAGGCCGTAGTCGATGCGCTGGCGCATTGCCAGGCGGGCGACAGCAACACATGACACATCCCGTCACCCACCCCCAGCTCCCGCCAACCGCTCACCAGCAAAGCCATCAATCTCAGGCTTTGTTGTTCAGCCGGTCGGCAATGAACTGGAGCGCTCGCAGCGCGGGTGCTGGATCACCGCAGTACTGAGCCTGCACGATGGCGCCATCCACAGCGGTGGCCAAGGCCTCGGCGGCCCTCTTTCGCTGACCCGACAGCGGCAGCAAGGCTTCGATGGCGTCGGTCATCTGCTGTTTGTGCTGGCGGGTGGCCTCCACTACAGCAGGCATCGCCGGCCCCATCTCGCTGACGCCGTTGAGGAAGGCACAGCCTCGGAAATCGCCGAGCGCCTCGCCGCGGAACCATTCCTTCATCACAGGCGGGAGCGCCTGTACGCCTTTTGACGCGCCGCCGTGGCGCTGCAAGGCATCCGTGAACCACGCCATCCACCGTTCGTGACGAAGGTTCAAGTAGGCAAGGATCAGATCGTTCTTGCTCGGAAAGTGCCGGTAGAAGGTCACCTTGGTCACGCCGGCTTCGGCGATGACGCGGTCGATCCCGGTCGCACGAAGGCCCTCGGCATAGAAGAGGTCATGCGCAGTGCGCAGGATCCGCTCTCTGGGGGGCAGGTCGCTGATGCTGAAGCCAGTGTTCTTGCTCATGACCCCACTATAGACAGACTTGTCTACATCCGCCACAATTCGCATGTAGACAAGTCTGTCTACATGCCGCAGGTCTGCGGCACATCCTGACCATTCACTGAAAGCCACCACCATGGACACCCGCCCCCCGTTGCCCCCATTCACCCGTGACACTGCGATCGAGAAGATTCGCCTGGCCGAAGACGGCTGGAACAGCCGAAATCCTGAACGCATCGTGCTCGCCTACAGCCCTGACACCGTGTGGCGCAATCGCGCGGAGTTTCCTCGGGGCCGCGCCGAGGCGCAGGCACTGCTGGAGCGCAAGTGGGCACGGGAGCTTGACTACCGCCTGATCAAGGAGCTTTGGGCCTTCGACGCCAATCGCATCGCAGTGCGGTTTGTGTACGAGTGGCACGACGACGCCGGCAACTGGTTCCGCAGCCATGGAAACGAGAACTGGGAGTTCGACGAAAAAGGACTAATGACGCATCGCCATGCCAGCATCAACGACCAGCCGATCAGTGCCGAAGAACGGAAATTCCATTGGCCGCTCGGCCGCCGCCCGGACAACCATCCGGGGCTGACGGAGTTGGGGCTCTGATGTGCAAGCGCCGCACCGCTGAAAGCGTGCAATCAGAGGCGAAGGCTCGCTGCTCCATACCAAGGCCCAACACGTTGCATCAGTGCTGATCAGTGCGCAGACAGATCAACGTCGCCTTGGTCCTTCGCCTCGTGTTGCTTCCCCGGCCACCACGCCGTGCTCTTTGGCCAGCGTTCCCAGCGTCTTCAGCGCAGCCCTGACGGCCGGTCCGACCGGATGCCCGACGTTCAAGCGCAGATGCCGCGTGAAGCGCCGGTCGGCTGAAAACAGCACACCGGGCGCCGTGCTGATGGACTGCGCCATGGCCTGGTGGTGCAGGGCCAGGGCGTCCACGCCCGGCGGCAGTTCCAGCCACACGAAGTAGCCCCCTTGCGGCTCGGTCATGCGGGTGCCCTTGGGGAAGCAACGCTCGATCAGCGACCGGGCCGCCGTGTGCTGGGTCCTGAGGGCTTCGCGCAGATGGCGCAGGTGGCGCTCGAAACCACCCTGCACCAGGTATTCGGCCACGGCCAGCTGCGGCGGAATGGGCGAGGCCAGCGAGGTCATCATCTTCAGGCGCTCGACGTGCCTGGCGTAGCGCCCGGCGGCCGCCCAGCCGACCCGGTAACCCGGTGCCAGCGACTTTGAGAACGACGAGCAGTGCAGCACCAGACCCTCCTGGTCAAAGGCCTTGGCGGGCAGTGGTCGGCGCGCGCCGAAGTGCAGCTCGGCGTACACGTCGTCCTCGATGAGCGGCACCCCGTGGCGCGCCAGCAGTTGCACCAGCGCCTGCTTCTTGGCGTTCGACATCAGCGCACCCAGCGGATTCTGGAAGGTGGGCATGAACCAGCACGCGGCCACCTTCTGGCGCTGGAGCAGGGTTTCGAGCGAGTCCAGCCGCACGCCCTCGACCGGGTCGGTCTCGACCTCCACCGCCTTCAGGTGCAGGCGTTCCAGTGCCTGCAGCGCCGCGTAGAAGGTGGGCGACTCGACCACCACCACGTCCCCCGGCTGCGTCACCGCCTGCAGGCAGAGGTTGAGCGCCTCCATGGCGCCATTGGTCACGATGAGTTCGTCGGCCTGCAGGGTCACGCCGTTGAGCGCATAGCGCCGACCGACCTGTGCCCGCAAGGTCTCGTCACCCGCGGTCAGCGCGCCCGAAATCTGCGCCGGGCCCAGGCGCCGCATGGCCCTCGCACCGCCCCGCGCCAGCGCCTCGAACGGAAACAGATCGGGCGCGGGGAAAGCCGATCCGAGCGGCACCACGTCCACATCGCGCGTGGAACCCAGCAGCTCGAACACCAGCTCGCTGATGGCCACCGGTGTGATCCGCCCGCTCGGTGGCGCGGCCTCCGGGGGCTTCCCAGAAAGGGGACGCCGCGCCCGCACGAAGTAGCCGGACCGCACCCGCGCCTCGACCAGCCCCTCGGATTCCAGCTGTGCATAGGCCTGGAAGGCGGTGGAAGGACTGATGCCACGCTGTCGGCGCAGGTCGCGCACCGAGGGCAGCCGGTCACCCGGCCGCAGCACCCCCGCACGGATGCTGCCGGCCAGTTCATCGGCCAGTTGCTGGTAGCGCGTCAAGGTGCCAGACGACATGTCTTCGAGGATCCCCAGAGGAAGCCTCGATGGTAGGGGGTTCGAAGTGTCCGGGCGCATGCTTCAGAACAGCAGCAGGGCACACAGCAGGGCTGTGACCAGTGCATTGCCGCACATGCCAGCAACCGCGAGGTCCAGGTGCGCCGGGTGCTGGGCCTGGGCTCGCACCAGACCGATGGCGTGTGCGCTCACGCCGAGCGCGAACGCATGGATCTGTTCATCGACCACCCCTGTTCGGCGCAGGGCCCACGGCGTCAGCAAGGCGCCGAACAAACCGGTGAGGAACACCGCCGCCACGGCGACAGCCTGGTGTGCCGCATCGTTGGCCACCAGCGACAGCGCCACCGGCATGGTGGCAGCCTTGGGTGCCACTGCCGCCGTGATGACCCACGGCGTCTCCAGCACCCAGCCCACCAACAGCACCCCAACCACCGACAGTGTGGCGGCCACCAGCACACCCAGCAGCAGGGGCACCAGCAGGATCCCCAGCTGACGGCAAACCATGTGCAGGGGAACAGCCATGCCCACCACCGCCACGTCCATGGCGAACTTCAGCGCCTGGGTATGGCCGGCGAACGTGCCCGCATCGATCCCCAGCACAGACCCTGCCCCCAGCACCAGCAGCACAGCCACGAACACCGGCAGCGCCAGCACATGGCGCCCACTGAGGCGAAACAGCTCACGCGCCGTGAGGTAACACATCAGGGCCAACAGCCAGGCCGCAGCTTTTTCAAGCGTCATCAACGCTTTCCTGCCGGTCTTTGAGTGCTGACACGACCAGGCTGCCACCGACCGCCATGAGCACGGTCACCAGCAGACCGGTCACCACCAGGAGAAGCATCGCGTCGGCAACGAACCGCAGCCCCACCACAGCGGCCACCAGCGAAGGCAGCAGGAACAGCGCCAGGTGGTTCAACAGCCAGGCGGAAGCGCTGGACAAGGCCCTGGGCACCTCCCTCAATACACCGAGGGCCAGCGACAGCATCAGGAAGCCCCAGAAGCTCCCGGGCACCGACACGCGAAGCCAACGGGACAGGGCATCACCCAGCAACGGGAAGATCACCAGGGCCAACAAACCAATCAGAACAGACCGTGTGCAGCTCATCTGCGGCAGTGTCCGCCCATTTTCTGAGGAAGGGCCGTATCAGAAGGCGGTAAATCCATGGGTATCAGAGGACAACTGATACGGTTGGTTTTCCATCCATCTGAATCCTGCGCACCAGAGCCCTTGGCGGCACCATGAGCGCATGTCTGCACACACCGCCCTCCTCCGCGTTCAGCCGCGCGCTGCCCTGCCTTGTGCCCAGGTGCGACTGGCCGACATGGCCGCCAGCGGATGCCTCGGCGTGGGCGTACCCAGCCACCTGGGGGGCCATGGCGGCCAACTGGAAGACCTGTTCCGCGACCCAGGCACCCGTCACTGGCTGGAGTGCCAGCATCACGCGGACCGGCTGGTATTCCTGTCCCAGCGTCTGGTGATCGAGGCGCTGGTCAGGACCGACAACATCGGCCTGAGGGAGCTGCACCTGCCCGACCTGCTCGGCGGTGCGGCTGCCGGCGCTTCGGCCCTGGAGTCGCCACCCCTGGAGGCCAGGACCGTGGGACTGGGCTGGCAGTTTCATGGGCTGCTGCGCGGGGTGCCCAACCTGCAATGGGATGGTTTCTCCCTTTTGCTGCCGGTGCAGACCGCAGGCCAGATCGAAGGCGTGCTGCTTGTCCGCTCCGAGGAGAACGGGCTCACCGTGCGCCCTGGCGAGAACCCGGACCTGTGGTCCTCGGCCGCCTGCGGCGACGTGCAGTTCCAGCAGAGTTTTCTGCGCGCCGACGAATGGCTGGGCGACCAGCCGCTGTGGTCATCGCTGGTCCAGACCCATCAGATGCTGCGCGCCGGCTTGCGCCACCTTCCACACCCGTAAACACACACGAGGCACCCCATGCCCAAAGTCATCCCGATCCAGCCCACCGAAGCCTGGACACCCGTTGACAAGATCCACGCCCGCTCCACCCAGGGCCTCTTCAACCGCTGGCGCTGGACCTTCGTGTGGCTGACGCAGGCCTTCTTCTACGGCGTGCCGTGGCTGAACTGGAACGCACGGCAGGCCGTGCTGTTCGACCTCGAAGCCAAACGCTTCTACCTGTTCGGTGCCGTGCTCTTTCCACAGGACCTCATCTACCTCGCGGCCCTGCTGGTCATCAGCGCCTTGCTGCTGTTCTTTGCCACCGCGGTGGTCGGGCGGGTCTGGTGTGGCTTCGCCTGCCCGCAGACGGTCTACACGTCGCTCTTCATGTGGATCGAACACCGGTTTGAAGGCAGCCCGCAGAACCGCAAGCACCTGGACCAGGCGGGCTGGGGCCCGGAGAAGCTGCTGCGCCGGGGCGGCAAGCACCTGGCCTGGGCGGCGTTCGGTCTGTGGACCGGCTTCACGTTCGTGGGCTACTTCACCGCTATCCGGCCGCTGGCGGCCGACACCCTGACACTGTCCGTGGGGCCCTGGACCAGTTTCTGGGTCCTGTTCTACGGCCTGTTCACCTACCTCAACGCCGGCCTGGTGCGCGAGAAGGTCTGCCTGCACATGTGCCCCTACGGACGCTTCCAGGGCTCGCTGATGGACGAGCGCACCCTCAACGTGGCCTACGACCATCGGCGGGGTGAACCCCGGCGCGGCCGTCTCGAAGACGACGACCGAACTGTGAACCAGGGTCACTGCATCGACTGCACCCTGTGTGTGCAGGTCTGCCCCACGGGCATCGACATCCGCAACGGCCTGCAGGCCGCATGCATCGGCTGCGGCCTGTGCATCGACGCCTGCGACGACGTGATGGGCAAGGTGCACGCCCCCAAGGGCCTGATCCGCATGGCCTCCCTGCACGAACTGGGTGGTGCCGCCAGCAGCCAGCGCCCCTTCCTGCAGCGCGTGTGGCGTACCCGGGTCTGGGTCTATGGCGGTCTTCTGGCCCTGGTCATCGCTGCCACCGTCGCGGCATTCGCCAACCGAACGGACGTGCGCATGAACGTCATCCGCGACCGCTCGGTCATGGCGCGACAGGTGGAACAGGGGGCGGTGGAGAACGTCTATACGTTGCAGCTGATGAACGCGTCGGACCACACCCGCACGGTGGTGGTGGCCGTGGAGCCATCACATCTGGTGAGCCTTCACCAACCCGTCACCGCAGAGCTGGGGCCGGCACAGGCCACCACCATCACGGCCACCGTCCGCATGCCCAGCGTCGAGGCGGCGCAACACGCCGGCGAGGTGGTGCCCATCCGCTTCGTGGTGGCTTCGCCCGAACGGGCAGGCCAGGCAGAAGTGGACGAGCCATCCACCTTCCTGGTTCCACGGTAGCCCACGAAACAAAATGGGTCGGGTCACACCCGCTCCAGCACCACCGCGATGCCCTGCCCCACCCCGATGCACATGGTGCACAGCGCGTAGCGGCCACCGCCGCGGTGCAGCTGGTTGACGGCGGTGGTGGCCAGGCGGGCGCCGCTGGCACCCAGGGGATGGCCCAGGGCGATGGCGCCACCATTCGGGTTCACACGCGCATCGTCGTCGGCCAGGCCCAGGTCGCGCAGAACGGCCAGGCCCTGGGCAGCGAACGCCTCGTTGAGTTCGATCACGTCCATCTGCCCCAGCGAGAGCCCGGTGAGCGCCAGCACCTTGCGCGCGGCCGGCGCCGGGCCCATGCCCATGATGCGCGGCGGCACACCGGAGGTGGCCATGCCCAGCACGCGGGCGCGCGGCACGAGGCCGTGTCGCGCGGCGGCCGCTTCGCTGGCCAGCAGCAGCGCGGCGGCGCCGTCGTTCACGCCCGAGGCGTTGCCGGCGGTCACGCTGCCGTCGGGGCGCACCACGCCCTTGAGCTTGGCGAGCGCTTCGAGCGAGGTGGCGCGCGGGTGTTCGTCGCGGTTCACCACCAGGGCATCGCCCTTCTTCTGTGGCACATGGACCGGCACGATCTCGGCATCGAACACGCCCGCCTGCTGCGCCGCCAGGGCCTTGGTCTGCGAGGCTACAGCCATGCGGTCCTGGTCGGCGCGCGAGATGTTGAACTCCATCGCGACGTTCTCGGCCGTCTCGGGCATGCTGTCCACGCCGTACTGCGCCTTCATCAGCTTGTTGACGAAGCGCCAGCCGATGGTGGTGTCCTCCACGCTGTTGGCGCGCGAGAAGGCGCTGGTGGCCTTGGGCATCACGAACGGCGCGCGGCTCATGCTCTCCACACCGCCCGCGATCATCAGCTCGGCCTCGCCGCTTTTGATGGCGCGCGCCGCGGTGCCCAGCGCGTCCAGGCCCGAACCGCACAGGCGGTTGACCGTGGAGCCCGGCGTCGAGACCGGCAGGCCCGCCAGCAGCGCGCTCATGCGCGCCACGTTGCGGTTGTCTTCGCCGGCCTGGTTGGCGCAGCCGTAGACCACATCGGCCACCGCATCCCAGTCCAGGTTCGCATGGCGCTCCATCAGCGCCCGCAGCGGGACGGCCCCGAGATCGTCGGCGCGCACGCTGGAGAGGGCACCGCCGTAGCGGCCAAAGGGGGTGCGCACGGCGTCGCAGATGAAGGCGTGGGTCATGGTGTCTCCGTTCAGGGAAGTTGGGTGCTCTGGTGCAGTTGCCAGATGCGCGCGAGCAGCGCGCGGGCTTGCGCCTCACGGATCACCGGCGTGGCCAGCTCCATGAGCTTGCCTTCGAGGTCGGCGTCGGACAGCGGCAGTTCCGGGTCGCCCTTGCGGTCGGGCTGCAGCAGGGTCAGCTGGCGGCCATCGCGCAGGGTGATCGTCACGCGCGCACCGCGCCGGCCCGGAAAGGCGGCGTCCACGGCCGGGTCCAGCGCCTTGTGGATGCGCTGCATCAGCGCACGCGTGGCTGGGTCGTTGAGGCGGTCCGGCTCGAAGGCCGAGAGGCGCACGCTGCCGTGCACCAGCGCGGTGGCCACCATGTAGTGCAGGCTGAAGCGCGCTTGGTCGGCGTTCTGCGGGTCCACGTGGGGGGCGATGTCGAGCGTGGGCTGGTACACGCCGAGCGCCACGTGTTCGATGTCGGCGTGGCCGAAGCCGTGTTGCTGCTGCAAGGCCTGAGCGCCATCGATGGCGGCAAAGGTGTGGCCGCAACCGATGTGGTTCTTGAAGGTCAGGCGGGTGATGTGGAAGTCGGTGCCCAGCGTGGCGCCGATGGCGGACCAGTCTGGTCCTTCGCTCATGGCCTGGCCCAGGCCCGACTCGCCTTCGAGCACATCGAGCGAGCTGCGCATGCCGCCCGCAGCCAGCTGCGCGGCCAGCACACCGGCCTCGGCCGCTCGGCCCGCATGCAGCGGCTTGGCCATCGCCTCCAGACGGAAGGCCTGCTGCAGACCGGCTGTGAAGGTTGCGGCGATGGCCAGCGCATGGGCAAAGGCCGCTTCGTCCAGCTTCAGCAGGCTCGCCGCCGCCGCTGCGGCGCCAAAGCTGCCCATAGTGCCGGTGTTGTGCCAGTACCGGTAGTGCGGGCGCCCCATCACCACGCCGATGCGGGTGGAGATTTCGTAGCCCAGCACCACGGCGCGCAGGAACTCGGGGCCGCTCGCGCCCACGGTCTGGGCCACGGCCAAGGCTGCGGCGATGGTGGCCGCGCCAGGGTGGTACATCGCGTCGCGGAAGCTGTCGTCCACCTCGGCGGCGTGCGCGGCGGTGCCCTGGATCAGGGCGGCCGCGCGCGTCGTGGCGCTTCGGCCCTGCACCAGTTGCGCCGCGCCCCGGTCCAGGTCGTCGGCCATGGTCTTCATCAGCACCTGCACCGCCGGCGTGTCCAGCCCCGGGTAGATCGAGGCGTACCAGTCGATCACGGCGCGCTGGGCGTGGTGCGCCACCTCGGCGGGCAGCGGTGTCCGGGCAAAGCCGGTGGCAAAGCGCGCGAAGGTTTCAACGGCGTGCATGTTCAGTTCTCCGTGTTGAGCAGGTGGTGCAGGTCGCCGGTCACAAAGCCCGGCCCGCTGAGCTCCGCCAGCCACCGCATGTCGTCCTGCAGCGCGGCCGCACCGCGTTCGCGCGCCCAGAACACGGTGCCGCCTTCCCAGCGCGGGAAACCATAGCCGTTGACCAGCACCACGTCCACGTCGGTGGCGCGCTCGGCCACGCCTTCGGCGAGCAGCAGCGCGGCCTCGTTGACGATGGCCAGCAGCGCGCGGCGCACGATCTCGTCATCGCCGAGCTCGCGGGGCTGCAGGCCCTTGTCCGCGCGGGCCTGCGCGATGAGTTGATGCACCGCTTCGTCCAGCTGCGGGCCCTTGCCGCCTTCGGGGTAGCGGTAGTAGCCGGCGCCGGTCTTGCGGCCCAGGCGCCCGGCTTCGCACAGCCGGTCGGGGATGTGCACGTAGCGCGCCTTCGGGTCGCGCGTGGCGGCCTGGGCCTGGCGCATGCGCCAGGCGATGTCCAGGCCCGACAGGTCGGCCACCGCGAACGGGCCCATGGCAAAGCCGAAGGCCTGCAACGCGGCGTCGACCTGTTCGGGCCAGGCGCCCTCTTCGACCATGAATTCGCAATGGCGCCGGTAGGCCGCGTAGAGCCGGTTGCCGATGAAGCCGAAGGCGTTGCCGGTCAGCACCGGCTGCTTCTTGAGCCGCTTGCCCAGCGCCAGCCCCGTGGCCAGCGCGTCGGGCGCAGAAGCCTGGCCGCGCACCACTTCCATCAGCTTCATGACGTGGGCCGGGCTGAAGAAGTGCAGGCCGATCACGTCCTGAGGCCGCGATGTGGCCGCAGCGATGGCGTCCAGATCCAGGTACGAGGTGTTGGAGGCCAGCACCGCGCCCGGTCGCGCCACCGCGTCGATGCGCCGGAACACCTGCTGCTTCACCCCAAGGTCTTCGAACACGGCTTCGATGACCAGATCGGCACTGGCCAGTTCGGCCCAGTCCAGGCAGGTCTGCAGCCGGGCTTCCACTGCGGCGGCTGCGCCGGCACCCAGCTTGCCTGCCTGCACCTGGCCGGCGTAGTGCGCGTGGATGCGCGCAGCCCCCCGCTCCAGCGCCGCGGCGTCCTGCTCCAGCAGCAGCACACGATGGCCTGCGTCGAGCACCGAGATGGCGATGCCAGATCCCATGGTGCCCGCGCCGATCACCGCCACGAGTTCCACGGCACGTGGCACGGCGCCGTCCAGGGACGGATGTTTGGCGCTGTCGCGTTCGGCAAAGAACTGGTGCCGCAACGCGAATGCCTCGCGCGAGACGCGCAAGCGCTGGAACACCGCGCGTTCGTCGGCCAGGCCGTCATCAAAACCAACGTGGGCCGTGGCGGTGATGGCGTCGATGGCCGCCAGCACCGCAGGCCGGCGCTTGCCGGCCTTGAGCGCAGCGGTCGTGGCTTCCCCCACCTCCGCGCTCTGGGTGGACGGCACATCGCGTTCGCGCACCAGCCGCTTCTCTCCCCTGAGCTGCCGGGCGTGCGCGACCGCGGTTGCGCGCAAATCACTGCTGGCGATCTGGTCCACCAGACCAGCCTCCAGCGCGGCCGCAGCGGGCACACGTTCGCCCGAGCAGATCATGCGGATCGCACGTGGAATGCCGACGATGCGCGGCAGCCGCTGCGTGCCACCGGCGCCGGGAATGATGCCCAGCGTCACCTCGGGCAAGCCCACCACGGAGCCCGGTGCGGCCACGCGGGCATCGCAACCCAGCGCCAGCTCGAAGCCCCCGCCCAGCGCGGCGCCGTGCAGCGCCGCCACCACCGGCTTGCTACAGGTCTCGATGGCCGCGATCACGGCCGGCAGCTGCGGTTCGGTCAGCGGCTGACCGAACTCGCGCAGGTCCGAGCCGGCAATGAAGGTGCTGCCGGCGCCGATGAGCACCGCGCCTTCGAGCGTGTCGTCGTTGCGCAGGGTCTCGATGGCGGTCATCAGGCCCTGCCGCACGGCAGCCGAGCCGGCGTTGATGGGCGGGTTGTCGATCACGATGACAGCGATCCCGCCGTCCCGCTCCAGGTGCACGCGTGGCGTCATGGCGCGTTCCTCAGGCCAGCACGACCACACCGTCGGCGGCGCTCACGCCCTGACCCTGCGCACGCACGAACACCGGGTTGATCTCGGCCTCCACCAGGCGGTCGCCCAGTTGGGCCGCCATGCGGGAGAACGCCACGATGGCGTCCACCAGCGCCTCCACGTCGGCCTTGGGCCGGCCGCGGAAGCCGTCGAGCAGCGGCCAGGTCTTGAGGTCTTTCGCCATCGACAAGGCGTCGGCGCGACTCAGTGCCTTGAGGCCCTGGCCATCCTGCGCCAGCAGGCGCATGGTGGTGTCCTTGAACAGCTCGGCCGTCACGCCGCCCATGCCCAGCAGCACGGCCGTGCCCAGTGCATCGCGGTGCATGCCGAGGATCAGCTCGGTGCCGCCGCCCACCATCTCCTGGACCAGGAAGCGGTCCGGGCGCACACCGGCCTTGGCCTGCACATCGGCGATCATGCTGATCAGGCGCTCGCCCACGGTCTCGGGTGTGAGGCCGATGGCCACGCCACCCACATCGCTCTTGTGCGTGATCTGCGACGACAGGATCTTGAGCACCACGCGGCCGCCCAGTTCGCGCGCGGCGGCCTCGGCTTCGGCACGGGTGGTGACGATACGCTCGGCCGCACAGGGCACCTGGAAGCGCGCGAACAGCTGCTTGGCCTGGGCCTCGTCCAGCGAGCCCGAAGGCAGATCGCCCGTGTCGACGACTCCCACCGTGTCCTTCTCTTCGACCGGTGCCACAAAGCTGCCCACCCTGAACATGGCGGCCAGCGCCGCGGTGCAGCTCTCGGCCGCAGAGAAGGCAGGCACACCGTGGCGCGTGAGCAGCGCGCCCACCTCGGGCGCGTGCGGGCTCACATAGGCCATCACCGGCTTGTCCGAATCGGGCAGACAGTCGCGGATGGCGTTGGCCATCAGCTCGGGCATGGCCAGGCTGGACGAGCCGACGATGATCACCAGCGCGTCGTAGCTCGGGCTGGCCAGCAGGGCACGGATCGCGCCGCGCAGCAGGTCGGGCCGCAGGCCGGCCAGGGTCACGTCGATCGGGTTGCGGTCCAGTACGGCTTCACTGCCGGTCTGCAGCGCGCGCAGCGCCTCGGCCGTGGCGGCATCGGGCGCCGGGGTCTCGAAACCGGCGACGCCCAGGTCGTCGGACACCAGCGTGCCGGCGCCGCCGGTGCTGGTGAGGATGGCCACGCGCCGGCCACGCATGTGGCGGCCTGTGGCCAGGGCCACGGGGATGTCCAGCAGGTCGTTGAAGGTCTGCGCGCGGATCACGCCCACCTGCCTGAACAGCGCGTCGTACATGCGGTCGGCGCCGGCCATGGCACCGGTGTGCGACACGGCGGCCTGTGCGCCCGCTTCCGAGCGGCCGATCTTGAACGCCACCACCGGCTTGCCCTTGCTCGCCGCCTTCAGGCAGGCGGCACGGAACTTGGCCGGGTCGCGCACGGTCTCGATGTAGAGCGCAATCACCTGGGTGGCCGGGTCGTCGGCCAGGTGGTCGATGAAATCGGCCAGCTCCAGGTCCACCTCGTTGCTGGTGGAGATCAGCTTGGAGAGGCCAATGCCGCGTGCGGCGGCCCGCGACAGCAGCGAGCCGAGGATGCCGCCGCTTTGCGACACCACGCCGATGCCGCCCACCGGGAACTCATCCATCTCCAGCGCACCGGTGGCGGAGAGCACGATGGCGTCGGTCAGGTTCACCAGCCCGATGGTGTTGGGACCCAGGATGCGCATGGACCCGGCGGCCTCCACCAACTGCTTCTGACGGCGCGCGCCGTCTTCGCCGATCTCGGTGTAACCGCTGGCCAGCACGATGGCGGCCGCGCAACCGCGCGCCGAGAGCTCCTTCACCGCGAGGTGGGCACGCTCGGCGCCCAGCAGCACGATGGCGACATCGGGCGTTTCCGGCAACGAAGCGATGTCGGCGTAACACGGCAGGTCACCGATGCGGTCGGCCTTGGGGTTCACCGGCAGGATGCGACCGGCAAAACCGTGTTTCTGCAGGTAGGCCACCGGGCGTCCGGCGGTTTTTCCGGGGTCGGCCGAGGCACCGATGATGGCGACGCTGCGCGGCTGCAGCAGGCGAGAGATGGCGTCCATGGTCTTCACTCCTTGCTGGCGGCCTTGGCCAGAAACGCTTCCACCGAGGCGCGGTGTTCGCTGCTGGTGTAGCAGATGCCCTGCGCCTGGCTGCCCTGCGCGAACACGTCGTGCGAGCTCAACTCGAAGCTCTGGTTGAGGATGGTCTTGGTCAGTGCGATGGCCGTGCCGGAGGCCTGGCTCAGCTCCGCGGCCCAGGCCTGGGCGTCGGCCAGCAACGTGTCCGCGCCAGTCTTGCGGTCGACGATGCCCAGCGCCAGGGCCTCGTCCACCTTGACCTGGCGGCCGGTGAAGATGAGTTCCTTGGCCTTGGCCAGGCCCACGCGGCGCGGCAGGAAATACATGCCGCCGCCGTCCGGGATGATGCCGCGCAGCACATACGACCAGGCAAAGCTCGCCCACTCGCTGGCGATGATGAAGTCGCAGGCCAGCGCGGTGTCGGCCCCCAGGCCGGAGGCCGCGCCATTGACCGCGGCGATCACGGGCTTGGGGCAGGTGTGCAGCAGGGCCTGCGTGTGGTGCACCCGCTGCTGGCGGTGCCAGCCGTTGAAGCCCACTTCGCCCGCCGGGGCGTTCATGCGCTTTTGCATGCCGCTGATGTCGCCTCCAGCGCAAAAGCCCTTGCCGGCGCCGGTCAGCACCAGGGCGCGGATCGCCTTGTCGGCGGACACCGACTCCAGCGCGTGGATGAACTCCGAGCGCATGCCATCGCTCATGGCGTTGCGCTTTTCGGGGCGGTTGAGGGTGAGCGTGGCAATGCCTTCGCTCACGTTCAGTTCAATCAGTGTGTAGTCCATGTCAGGCATCCGGGTTCAGTCGGCCTTGATGTTGTTTTCCTTGACGATCTTTCTCCAGCGCGCTTCTTCGGCCTTCACGTAGCGGTCGAACTCGGCGGGATCGGATGCGTTGACGACCAGACCCTCGTGTTCCACCTTCTTCACGAACTCGGGGCTTTGCGCGGCTTTCTTGACGGCGGCGTTGAGCTTGGCGATCACGGGGGCCGGCGTGCCCGCGGGGACGAAGAACCCGTACCAGCTTTCCACCGAGTAGCCCGGCACCGTGGCGGCCACCGTGGGAACCCCCTTGAACGCGGGCGACGGCTCGGGTGTGGTCACCGCCAGGGCGCGCAGCTTGCCCTGTTCCACCATGCTGGACACCGCGGCGGCGGTGCCGAAGAACAGGTCCACCTGGCCACCGAGCAGGTCGTTCATGGCCGGACCGGCGCCGCGGTAGGGGATGTGCAGCAGATCGGCCTTGGTGAGGTTGACGAACATTTCACCGGCCAGGTGGGCCGAGGTGCCGTTGCCCTGGGAGGCGTAGGTCAGCTTCTTGCCCGACTTCACGGCGTCCAGCACGTCCTTCACCGACTTGTACGGGCTTTCGGTGCGCACCACCAGCACGTTCGGCCCCCGGCCGACCAGGCTCACCGGTGCGAACGCGGTGTCGTTGTTGTAGGGCAGCTTGCTGAGCAGGCTGGGGTTCACGGCATGCGCCATGGTGGCGATCACCAGGGTGTAGCCATCGGGCGCACTCTTGGCCACCAGGTCGGTGCCGATCACCGTGCCGGCACCGGGCTTGTTTTCCACAATCACCGTCTGGCCCAGCGCCTGGGACATGCCCAGGCCCAGGGTGCGCGCAATCAGGTCGGTGCCACCGCCGGGTGCGAACGGCACGACGATGCGGACAGGCTTCTCCGCCGGGTACTCGGCATGGGCCGCACCCGCGAACGCCGCCAGACTCAGGCACAGGCCGCTGGCGATGCCACGCAGGGAAATGGGAAAGAACTTCATGTGATGTCTCCTGGATGGAAAGGGGTCGAAGCCGCCTCGGGTTCTGTGCCGCGTCGACCTGTTGGGCGAGTCCTGAGCTTATGGGTGCATGGCCCTTTTGAGACCCACTCAATTCCATTCAGTGGAATTTAGAATGACCTTGTGAACGAGTGAAATGCTGCCCAGACACCTGGGTAAACCCTCGAAAGGCACACCATGAATCCGCTCGAAGAACACCCTGGCCGATCGGCAGCGAACCGCTCCCTGCTGCGCGGTGCCGACATCCTGCGGGCCTTCCGGCCCGGGTCGGACCTGCTGGGCAACGGGGAGATCGCCGAGCGGACCGGCCTCTCCAACTCCACGGTGAGCCGCCTGACCCAGACCCTGGTCGCGGCCGGCCTGCTGCAGCAGGACCGCGCCCGCCGCGCCTACCGGCTC
>NZ_BCTF01000013.1 GCF_001571145.1 Hydrogenophaga flava NBRC 102514 | reverse complement strand
CATCTCTTCAGCACTTTTTCTGGACAACTGAGGGACAAAAAAACCCGGTGACCACAGGTCCCGGGCTTCATTGGTTGCCTGTGTTGCAAGGCAGTGCGAGGTGCTCAACCGGTGACAACCGCCGCCTGCACCTGCTCCTTGAGTTTGGGGCTCGCATGGAACGTCACCACCCGACGGGCTTCGATGGCCACTGGCTCTCCCGTTCTGGGATTGCGACCCGGCCGCGGGGCCTTGGTTCGTATCTGGAAGTTGCCGAAGCCGGAGATCTTGACATCGGTGCCCTCGACCAGACAGTCTGTGATCAGGTCGAAAAACGCATCAATCATGTCCTTGGACTCGCGCTTGTTCAGACCGATCTGATCAAACAACAGCTCAGCAAGCTGCGCCTTTGTGAGTGCTGGGGTCTCCAGGCTCTCGACTGCCAGTTCCATTGGGGTGTGCTCCAGGTTCTTGTCCATACGCAAGGCGCTCAACGCAGGCGCGCACCCACGCGCTGCTCCAGAGAAACCAGCGCTCCCTTGACCGCCGCCTCGATCTCCTGCTCAGTTAGTGTAGCGTCCTCCCGACTGAGCGTCAGGCGCACAGCCAAGCTCTTCTCATCCGACGCCAGCCCGCCGCCTTGCCCTTCAGACGTCTTCTTGGGCCGGTAAACATCAAACAACACGGCGTCGCGAAGAAGCTCACCACCTGCATCACGGATGGCGTCCATCACAGCGGCGTGCGTCACCTCCTCCTTGACCACGATGGCGATATCGCGCTCGACCGGCTGGTGGCGGCTCACGCTCTGGAACACCGGAACCTCGCGCTGCAGCACCGCATCCAGTGCGAGTTCAAACATCACCGGCGCCTGCGCCAGGTCGTAGCCCTGGCGCCACTTCGGATGCAGTTCACCCACGTGGCCGATGCAGCACTCACCCAGCCAGACGCTTGCGCAGCGCCCCGGGTGCATTGCGGGATGATCGGCCAGCTTGAAGGAGGCATGCAACGGCGCCAGCAGCGCCTGCACATCGCCCTTGATGTCGAAGAAATCGACGTTGCGCTCGGCGCTGCCCCATTGCAGGCTGTCGACCCCGCCATAGGCCAGGCCCGCCACTCTCATAGGCTGGTCAAACCCGGCGACGGAGGTGTCGCTGTTCTGAACCGATGGGTCCTTGCGAAACACGCGCCCCAGTTCAAAGAGACGCACGCGCTGCGCCTTGCGGTCCAGGTTGAACTTGAGCACCGCGATCAGGCTGCCCAGCAACGACGAGCGCATCACGTTCATTTGGCTAGCGATCGGATTCAGCAGCTTGATCGGATCGGCATTGCCAGCCAGTTCGTGCTCCCACCGTTCTTCGACAAAGCTGAAGTTGATGGTTTCCTGGTAGCCCAGTTGCGCCAGTTGGCGGCGCACTGCAAACGGGCCACGCCGGCTCTCGGTGCGCAGCTTGGCGGTGATGGGTGCCAACGGAGGGTTCGTCGGCAGCTGTTCGTAGCCGATCACGCGCGCGACCTCTTCGATCAGGTCTTCCTCGATCTGCAGGTCAAAACGAAAGGCCGGGGGTGCAACGGTGACCGTGCCCTCGCCTTCGGTCACAGCCAGGCCGAGGCGGCGCAGCGCGCCAGCGCACTGCTCCTGAGTCACTGGCATGCCGATAACCTTTGCCGCACGAGCCACGCGCAGCGAAACTGGCTTGCCTTCTGGCATTGCAAGCACCTGGTCGTCCAGCGGGCCTGCCTGACCTCCACATATCTCCAGCACCAGCTGCGTGATGCGTTCGACGTGCTCAACCGTGGTGGACGGGTCCACGCCGCGCTCAAAACGGTGGCCCGCATCGGTGCTGAAGTTGTAGCGGCGCGAACGGCCGGCGATCGCCTTGGGCCACCAGAAGGCGGCCTCGATGAAGATGTTCTTCGTGTCGTCCGACACAGCGGTCGCATCGCCACCCATGATGCCGGCCAGCGACTCGACCTGCAGATCATCAGCGATCACGCCCACACTGCTGTCGAGCGTGACGGTATTGCCGTTGAGCAGCTTGAGCTGTTCGCCCTCGCGCCCCCAGCGCACTTGCAGGTCCCCGTGGATCTTGTCGAGGTCGAAGATGTGCGACGGGCGGCCCAGCTCAAACATCACATAGTTGGAGATGTCCACCAGCGGCGAGATGCTGCGCTGGCCACAGCGCGCCAGACGCTCGACCATCCAGGCCGGCGTCTGCGCTTTCGTGTTCACGCCACGCACGACGCGACCGCTGAAACGACCGCACAGGTCGCTCGCTTGCAAGCTCACCGGCAGTTGGTCTTGCACCTGCACGGCGACCTTGGGAAATTCGGGCTGCACCAGCGGCGTGTCGGTCAGAGCCGAGACCTCGCGTGCGATACCGTAGACGCTCAGGCAGTGCGCCAGGTTGGGCGTGAGCTTGAGTGTGAACAGCATGTCGTCCAGGCCCAGTTGTTCGCGGATGTCGCGGCCGATCACGGCGTCGTCAGCCAGCTCCAGCAGGCCGTTGCTCTCCTCGGAGATCTGCAACTCCTTGGCCGAGCACAGCATGCCCTGGCTCTCGACGCCGCGCAGCTTGCCCAGCTTGATGGCGAACGGCTTGCCGTCTTCGCCCGGTGGGAGCAAGGCGCCGACCGTGGCGCACGGCACCTTGATACCGACGCGCGCGTTGGGCGCACCGCAGACGATGTTCAGCGGAGCGCCCTGCCCGACGTCCACCTGGCACACGCGCAGGCGGTCAGCGTTGGGGTGTTGTTCGGCGCTCAGGATCTGGCCCACCACCACACCAGTGAAGGCAGGCGCGAACAGGCGCAGTTCTTCGACCTCCAGACCAGCCATGGTCAGGGTGTCGGCGAGCTGCTGGCTGTTCAAGGGCGGGTTGCAGAAGGCACGCAGCCAGGATTCAGGGAATTGCATGGATTGAGCTCAACAAGACTTCAGCGAAACTGCGACAAGAAACGGACGTCGCCGTCGAAGAACAGGCGCAGGTCGTTCACGCCGTAACGCAGCATGGTCAGGCGGTCCGGCCCCATGCCAAAGGCAAAGCCGATGAAGCGCTCTGGATCCAGCCCCATGTTGCGCACCACGTTCGGATGCACCTGACCGGAACCAGCTACCTCCAGCCAACGGCCGGCCAGCGGGCCGCTCTGGAACTGGATGTCAATCTCGGCGCTGGGCTCGGTGAACGGGAAGAAGCTCGGGCGGAAACGCAGCACCAGGTCATCGCTCTCGAAGAAGGTGCGGCAGAAATCGGTGAAGACGACCTTCAGGTCCTTGAAGCTCACGTTCTCGCCGATCCACAGGCCTTCGCACTGGTGAAACATGGGCGAGTGGGTGGCATCGCTGTCCACGCGGTAGGTGCGGCCCGGCGCGATCACGCGGATCTCGGGCATGGGCTGGCCCGCATCCAGCGCGGCGCGGTAGCGCTTCACATGCTGCACCGCGTGGCGGATCTGCATTGGGCTGGTGTGGGTGCGCAGCAGGTTCGGGGCTTTGGCGCTGCCACCCTCCACGTAAAAGGTGTCATGCATTGAACGCGCCGGGTGATCTTCGGGCGTGTTCAGCGCGGTGAAGTTGAACCAGTCTGACTCGATCTCTGGGCCTTCTGCGACCTCGAAACCCTGCGAACCGAAGATGACTTCGATGCGCTCCAGCGTCAGACTCACGGGATGCAGACCACCCTGCCCGCGCTGGCGGCCCGGCAGACTCACGTCCAGCGCCTCAGCCTTGAGCTGTGCTTCGAGTTCGGCATCGGCCAGCGCCTGACGGCGCTCGGTCAGCGCGGCTTCAATGGCCTGCTTGGCCACATTGATGGCTGCACCTCGGGTTTTCTTTTCCTCTACCGGAAGGGCCGCCATGCCTTTCATCAACTCGGTGATGCGACCTGACTTGCCTAGGTATTGCGCCTTGGCGTTTTCAAGATCGGTGGGGGTGGCTGCCTGCGCGAACGCGGCGCGTGCGCTGTCGACCAGTGCGTCCAACTCGTTCATGTGTATCTCGTCCGGGAAAACAAAAAAGGGGTTGAGAGCAGCGAGGGAATCCCTCAAGCCTCAACCCCTTTGAGCGACATCGTCACCACCGGCCGGGGCAGGCGGCGACAGTCATGAATCAAGCGGCCAGCTTGGCTTTGACTTGCTCCACGATGCTGTTGAAAGCAGCAACGTCGTTGACGGCCAGATCGGCCAGAACCTTGCGGTCGATCTCGATCTGCGCCTTCTTCAGGCCATTGGCGAACTGGCTGTACGTCAGGCCGCAAGCGCGTGCACCGGCGTTGATACGCGCGATCCACAGCTGACGGAAGACGCGCTTCTTGGTGCGGCGGTCACGGTAGGCGTATTGACCGGCCTTCATCACCGCCTGTTTGGCGATGCGGAAGACGTTACCGCGGCGACCGCGGAAACCCTTGGCAAGGGCGAGAACTTTTTTGTGACGGGCGCGTGCCGTTACACCACGTTTGACGCGAGGCATGTGTTGCTCCTAGTTCGTCGTTGATCAAATGCCCATGCCGGGCAGCATCTGTGCCATGTGACCCATGTTGGTCTCATGAACAGTCACCGCACCACGCAGATGGCGCTTGTTCTTGGTGGTCTTCTTGGTCAGGATGTGACGTTTGAAGGCTTGACCGCGCTTGACGGTGCCACCGGGACGAACGCGAAAACGCTTCTTCGCGCTGCTCTTGGTCTTCATTTTGGGCATGTGAATGCTCCTTTTTCATTTGTGCTCGTGAGGCGCCGCGAACCTTCCGCGGACTTGCTGGCCCCGAGCCACTTTTGATGGACCACCCGTTGGGGTCGTCCTGTTCGGAGAGAGGCTTTCACCCCTCACCTCGAAAGGGCCGGCAGACTAGACCGGACTTTTCAATCCTCACGGCAAAGACTTGCCACTGATATTGTCAGGCGGCTGGCTGGACAACAGCCTCCGCCTTGGGCGTACCACCGCCTGCTTTCTTTTTCCCGGGCGCAATCATCATGATCATCTGGCGCCCTTCGAGCTTCGGGAACTGCTCAACCACGATCGCATCACCCAGTTCGTCCCTAATGCGATTCAGCAGGGCGAGACCCAACTCCTGGTGGGTGATCTCACGACCCCGGAACCGCAGCGTGATCTTGCACTTGTCTCCGTCGTCCAGAAAACGGCGAATGTTGCGCATCTTGATGTTGTAGTCGCCGTCGTCGGTCCCGGGACGGAACTTCACTTCCTTGATCTCAATGACAGTCTGCTTGGCCTTTGCCTCAGCAGCCTTTTTCTGCTCCTGGTATTTGAACTTGCCATAGTCCATCAGCCGGCAAACCGGCGGATTCGCTGTCGCCGCGATCTCGACCAGATCTACGTCCAGCTCGCCGGCCATGCGCAACGCTTCCTGGAGACTGACAATGCCCAAAGGCTCGTTGTCTGGCCCGTTGAGGCGGACCTCGGGGGCCATGATTTCCCGGTTCAGGCGGTGTGCACGCTCTTCACGCTGGCGGCGGTCGCGAAAGTTGGTAGCTATGGCTAGTTCCTTGTCGTGGGCAGGTGGTGAATGAAAAACAAACCCCTCGGGGCCACGCAAAGTGCACAGCAGCCGAGGGACCTTCCGGAGCGGATGAAATCACACTTTGGAGGAAACGTCTGTCGCCACTAGTTGGGAGAAGTTCTCCAGCGACATGACACCGAGGTCTTTATTGCCTCGTGCCCGCACAGCCACGGAGCCAGCAGCTTTTTCCTTGTCGCCCACGACGAGGATGTAAGGCAGCTTTTGCAACGCGTGTTCGCGTATTTTATACGTTATTTTCTCGTTGCGCAGGTCTGTTTCAACCCTAAGCCCTTGTTTTTGCAGCGATTTCGCCACTTCCTGTACGTAATCGGCCTGGGCGTCGGTGATGTTAAGCACAGCCACTTGCACCGGCGCCAACCACACAGGCAAAGCGCCCGCGTGCTGCTCGATCAAGATCCCGATGAAACGTTCAAGGCTACCAACGATGGCGCGATGCAGCATGATGGGCCGATGGCGCGAACCGTCCTCCCCAACGAACTCCGCATCCAGCCGCTCGGGAAGATTGGAATCTACCTGGATAGTGCCGCATTGCCATTCACGACCCAAGGCATCCTTGAGCGTGTACTCGATCTTTGGTCCATAGAACGCACCCTCGCCCGGCAAGTACTCGAATGCACACCCCGATGCCTTCAAGCCTTCGGCAAGCGCCGCCTCCGCCTTGTCCCAGCTCTCTTCGGTGCCTATGCGCTTCTCCGGACGAGTCGATAGCTTGTAGAGGATGTTGGTGAAGCCAAAGTCCTTATAGACCTGCTGCAGCAGAGTGGTGAAAGCCTTGACCTCGGACTGGATTTGGTCTTCGGTGCAAAAAATATGGCCGTCATCTTGCGTGAAAGCACGCACGCGCATGATGCCGTGCAGGCCACCCGAGGGCTCATTGCGGTGGCACTGGCCAAACTCGCCATATCGCAGCGGCAGGTCCCGGTAGCTTTTGATGCCCTGCTTGAAGATGATGATGTGGCCCGGGCAGTTCATCGGCTTGAGCGCGTAGTCGCGCTTTTCCGACTCGGTGACGAACATGTTCTCTCGGTACTTGTCCCAGTGCCCGGTTTTCTCCCAAAGCGCCTTGTCCAGGATTTGAGGTCCCTTGACTTCCTGGTAACCGTTGTCGCGGTACACGGCGCGCATGTACTGCTCCACCGCCTGCCAGACGGTCCATCCTTTGGGGTGCCAGAACACCGTGCCAGGCGAGTGCTCATCCAAATGGAACAGATCCAGCTCACGACCGAGCTTGCGATGATCCCGCTTCTCGGCCTCTTCCAACATGGTCAGGTACTGCTGAAGTTCATCCTTGGAGGCCCAGGCTGTGCCGTAGATGCGCTGCAGCATTTCGTTGCGATGATCACCACGCCAATACGCCCCAGCGACTTTCATGAGCTTGAAGTGCTTGAGCTTGCCCGTGCTGGGTACGTGCGGGCCACGGCAGAGGTCTTCGAAGGCCCCTTCGCGGTACAACGACACATCCTCATTGCTCGGAATGCTGGCGATGATCTCGGCCTTGTAGTGCTCACCAAGCCCCTTGAAATACGCCACAGCCTCGTCGCGCGGAAGCACACGACGCACCACGACTTCATCCTTGCTGGCCAGTTCGGCCATCTTCTTTTCTATGATCAACAAATCATCAGGCGTGAAGGGGCGCTTGTAAGAGAAGTCGTAGTAGAAGCCGTGCTCAATCACCGGACCGATCGTGACCTGCGCCTCAGGAAACAACTCCTTGACTGCATAGGCAAGCAAGTGAGCTGTGGAGTGGCGGATCATGTCCAGCCCATCGGCATCCTTGGCAGTAACAATGGCCAGGGAGGCGTCTTCCGCGATCTGATAACTGGTGTCCACCAGCTTGCCGTTGACTTTGCCACCCAAGGCCGCCTTGGCCAGACCGGCACCAATCGAGGAAGCCACCTCTGCCACGGTTACCGGGCCGGAAAACTGTCGCAGGGAACCATCGGGAAGCGTGATGTTGGGCATGGTGTGATCAGAGAAACAAAAAAGCGCGGACTCACCGCGCTTTAAAAGAGAAGATTGCAAAAACGGCAGGCGCGAACTGCTGGCCTCAGAAGGCCTTGGCCAAAAGCTCCAGTTTAGTTCGCGGTGTCATAACCAAGCACTATGAAGTTAAGAACGACAGCCTCGATTTTCACACAGTTTGGTAGTGCAATCCCGGCACTCAGCTCAGTTGCACTGCGTCTCAAGCCATCCGGGGATCACACAACTCGTCCCGCCCTTGGCAACACAATCTGACATGGCCCGCGAGTCGGCGACCTCTTTAGAAGATGCACTGGCAGCACCCCAGACGTTGTTGTTACCTCGTGCTGCTGATCCACAGGTTCCGTTACCGGAGAATTCGAGAATGACCTCGCACCCCATGCCGGTTCCAACCAAGCGAGCGCACTGAGCGAGCGCATCGCTGTTGGCTTCAGGCTGAGAAGCATAGTTGGTCACGATAGTGCCAACACCGTTGATGGTGTTCACGGCAATCGCGCCACGCGCCGTGGCTTCGCCGCCCCCACCACATCCCGCCAAAGTCAAGGACATTGCCAGAACAGATACCCATTTCCATTTGCTCAACACTTGGACTCTCCTGTTTTGTAGTGGCCTGAGCGACCTGCTTTACCCGACAAATTCTCCCACGGGTGGAGAGGAATATCCCTCAAGCAACACATCAATGTAGGAAATTGACGACAGACCACAGCTGCAAACAAGAGAAAACCCCGGGATCGCCGTACCGCGAGCCGGGGTTGACGTCTCGTTCTTGCGAACCGGTCGTCAGAACGATCAGTGGAACTGCTCTTCTTCAGTCGAGCCAGTGAGGGCCTTCACGCTGGAAGAACCGCCCTGGATCACAGTGGTCACGTCGTCGAAGTAACCGGCGCCCACTTCCTGCTGGTGCGACACGAAGGTGTAGCCCTTGTCACGCGCAGCGAATTCCGGCTCTTGCACCATGTTCGTGTAGTGCTTCATGCCTTCGCCGCGAGCGTAAGCGTGGGCGAACTGGAAGGTGTTGAACCAGTTGATGTGGATACCGGCCAGCGTGATGAACTGGTACTTGTAACCCAGCGCAGACAGGTCTTCCTGGAAGGAAGCGATCTGCTTGTCGTCGAGGTTCTTCTTCCAGTTGAAGGACGGCGAGCAGTTGTAGGACAGCAGCTTGCCCGGGCAGGCAGCGTGCACGGCCTGAGCAAACTCACGGGCGAAGCCGATGTCGGGCACACCGGTCTCGCACCACACCAGGTCGGCGTAAGGCGCGTAAGCAACGCCACGGCTGATGGCTTGCTCCAGACCGTTCTTGACACGGTAGAAACCTTCTTGCGTGCGCTCGCCGGTCAGGAACGGCTTGTCGTTGGCGTCGTGGTCGCTGGTGATCAGGTTGGCGGCTTCGGCGTCGGTACGGGCCAGCACGATGGTGGGCACGCCCATGACGTCGGCGGCGAAACGGGCAGCGATCAGCTTTTCGATCGCTTCTTGCGTCGGCACCAGCACCTTGCCACCCATGTGGCCGCACTTCTTCACAGCAGCCAGCTGGTCTTCGAAGTGCACGCCAGCAGCACCGGCGGCGATCATGTTCTTCATCAGTTCGAAGGCGTTCAGCACGCCACCGAAACCGGCTTCAGCGTCAGCCACGATGGGCAGGAAGTAGTCGATGAACTCGGGCGAGCCCGGCTCGATGCCACGGCCCCACTGGATTTCATCGGCGCGTTTGAAGGTGTTGTTGATGCGGCGAACCATCGTCGGCACCGAGTCATATGCGTACAGCGACTGGTCGGGGTACATGGTTTCGCTGGTGTTGCCGTCGGCGGCCACTTGCCAGCCCGACAGGTACACGGCTTCCAGGCCAGCCTTGGCCTGCTGCATGGCCTGGCCGGCGGAGATGGCGCCGAAGGCGTTGACGTAGCCTTTCTTGGCGCCACCGTTGACCTTCTCCCAGAGCTTCTCGGCACCGCGCTGAGCCAGCGTGTACTCGGGCTGCATGGACCCACGCAGACGCACCACGTCAGCAGCAGAGTAACCGCGCTTGACCAGCTTCCAGCGGGGGTTGGTAGCCCAGTCTTTTTCCAGGGCTTCAATCTGCTGTTGGCGACTCAGTTGTTCTTTGAGGGACTGGGGCATTTGCGACTCTCCATGAGGTTGATGAATGGGACGGCTTGTTGCTGTTGCAGACCTGAGCCGATGGGAGAACTTTAAGTCTTATAGAAGACTTTTGGAAGCTCTTATGTCTTATATAAGACAAAAAATAAAACCTTTTAAAATCAACAGTCTGAATCCAGAATCCCGCAATGAGAAAACGTCTTTCTTGTATTGAGAAATTATTCTGCAGCGCAGCACGAATAATTTTATATTGCGGAATTGCGTAACTCCATTTGGAAGGCCATGATCACCGCTGGCTGGGGCATGATGCTGGCCCTATGTCACCACAGCCGAACTCTCCAACCGCTCCTGCAAAATTTGGTGCATATGTCTGCCTAGCAGGCAGCATGGCGCTGGTGGGGAGCTACGTCGCACTCTCCAAACCATTGGTTGCGGCTTTTCCGGTTTTCCTGCTGGCGTGGCTCCGCTTCGGCATTGGGGGCGCAGCCATGTGGAGATGGCTACGCAAGCCCGCCGAAGAGCCGAAGCTGAGCGCTCGAACCCGTAAGCTGCTGTTTCTTGAGTCCTTCCTGGGCAACTTCCTGTTCTCTATCTGCATGCTGTTTGGCGTGTCGATGACCACGGCTGTCTCCGCTGGCGTGGTGATGTCATCCATTCCAGCGGTAGTGGCGGTCCTCAGCTGGGTGTTTCTCAAGGAGCGCATCGGCAAGCGCACCGCTCTGGGCATCGCGTGCGCCGCAGTCGGCATCGGGCTCTTTTCAATCCAGAAGGCCGACGGGACCGCGCACGCACAAGCTGTCGGATGGTTTGGTCTCGATCAGCAGTTCTGGGGCAACTTGCTGGTGTTCGCGGCGGTGGTTTGCGAAGCGTCCTATGTGGTCATTGGCAAGCGGCTCACCGAAGGTCTGGGGCCCAAGCGGATATCAGCCATCATCAACCTGTGGGGGTTCGTGCTGGTCACGCCTTTTGGGCTGTGTGCGGCCAGAACCTTTGACTTCTCCTCCATCACGGCGCCCATGTGGGGTCTGCTGGTCTTCTACGCACTCGCTGCCAGTGTCTGGACGGTCTGGCTCTGGATGACCGGCCTGAAGTCTGTCCCTGCTGCCCGCGCCGGTGTGTTCACAGTGATGCTTCCTATCAGCGCAGCCACCATCGGCGTGCTGTTCATGGGTGAAACCCTCAGCCCCGTCCAGATGTTTGCTTTTGGTGTGGCCTTGCTGGGCCTGGTTCTGGCGACCCTGCCAGGACGTTCAAGCTGAGAGGCTCAAGCGCACCAGAGACCGGTGGGATCGGTGATTCCCATCCAGAGCGCCCAACCCGAGGTGGCGGCCAGTGCAATCCCGGCCAGCCGGATGCCCCAGCCGCCAGAACGGTCGCCCCTCAATCTCAGCAAAAGCCAGGGACCGATGGTCAACGAAAGCGATGTCCCTGCGGAGAACAGCGCCATGATCATCGCGCCCTCCATCGCATCGGCCGACAAAGACGCCACCATCAGGGCGGAATACAGCAACCCGCATGGCATCAGAGCCCACGCAACGCCAAGCACTGCGGGGGCCTTGGCCCCCAGGCGTCCGAACACCGGTCGTGTCCTGCGCCAGACGCCTTGGGCCAGCCCGTCGAGCCATGCCGGCTGGCGAGCCTGCCAGATCAGCACCAACCCGAGCAGCATGGCTGCCACGTGAAACATGGTCCAGACCGGGCGGATCACAGAGGAGTTGGTTCCCAGCCAGGCCAGGCCTTGCACAGAACCTGCGGCAATCGCCCCGAAGAGGGAGTAGCCAAGCAGTCGTCCGGCCTGGAAGGTCAGCAGAGCCGCAGTACTCTGGCGCCCGGTCACCCCACGACTGATGCCTGCGCACGCGGCACCACACATGGCGACACAATGGGGACCACCAGCGATCCCCATGAACAGTGCAGTGAGCGCCATGGATGTTTGCATGGCAGAACTCTAGCAGTCGCAACCCTCGCGCTGGCTCGAAACCACGCGAGTCAGATGATCTTGGAGAAACGCGCCCGGCCCTGGTCGACCTGCAGGTTTTTGTCGAAAACCATGGCAATGGCGCGAACCAGATACCAGCCCGACGGCGTCACCTCCACGCCGGAGTCGTCGATGCGAACCAGTCCGTGTTCGGCATAGCCGGCCAACACCTCCAGCTCGCGAGCAAAGTAGCTCTTGCAGTCGATCAGGTGCCCCAGGTTGATCGATTCGAACTGAAGTTGGCCCTGACACATCAGGGACATGATCACTGAGCGGCGCAACAGGTCGTCCCTGGTCAGCGCAAGCCCGCGCACGATCGGCAAGCGGCCCTGGTCCAGCGCGTCGTAGTACTCCTCGATCGTCTTGGCGTTCTGGCTGTAGGTCGCACCGATGCGGCCAATAGCAGAGACACCCAGAGCGATCAGGTCGCAATCCGGCTGTGTGCTGTAACCCTGGAAATTCCGGTGCAGGCGCCCTTGCCGCTTGGCCACTGCCAACGCATCCGTCGGCAGCGCAAAGTGATCCATGCCGACATAGACGTACCCTGCATCGCTCATGGCATCCAGCGAAGCCGACAGCATTGAGAGCTTGTCTCCCGCGCTGGGCAACTCGGCCGCGACGATCCGACGTTGCGGCTTGAAACGCGCGGGAAGATGCGCGTAGGCGTAGAGCGCGATGCGGTCGGGGCGCAGCTGGTTGACCTGGGCAAGCGTGCGGGCAAACGACTCGGGCGTCTGCAGCGGCAGCCCATAGATGAGATCCACGTTGACCGACTCAAACCCGATCTTGCGGGCTGTCTCGACCAGTGCGAACACCTGTTCGGCCGGCTGCACCCGGTGCACCGCCTTCTGAACAGCGGGGTCGAAGTCCTGCACACCGAAACTCAGGCGGTTGAAACCCAGCCTGGCCAGGGTCTGCAAACGCTGGTCCGTCACGGTGCGGGGGTCGACCTCAATGGAGTACTCGCCCCCGGGCACGAGCGTGAAGTTGCGGCGGATCATCGTCAGGAGATCTTCCAGCTCTGCGTCGGACAGGAAGGTCGGCGTCCCTCCTCCCAGGTGCAGCTGGGACACGGCATGCCCTTTGCCGAAATGCTGCACCTGCAGTTCCACCTCACGCGACAGATACCGCAGGTACTCCGCCGCCCTTTCGTGGTGCTTGGTGATGACCTTGTTGCAAGCGCAGTAGTAGCAAACAGACTCGCAGAAAGGAATATGGACGTACAGCGACAACGGCAGCGCCAGCGATCCTGCCCGGCGCTGTTCCAGCGCCTGGATGTAGTCACCCTCCGTGAACGCTTCTACAAAGCGGTCCGCGGTGGGGTACGAGGTGTAGCGGGGGCCCGGGATGTCGAATCGCTTGAGCAATTCGTCGGAAATGGCATGACTCACAAACAATTCTCCAGTTCTCAGCGCCAATGTGCACCAAGGCAGAAATCGCACCCTTGATCAAGATCAAGGGCCATCCAAGACCCGGGTTTTCCCCCGTGCTCGAAACAAGGATGAGAGCGCCCGCCTTGCTGGCACTTGTGACCATGCGTTAAGCTTCGGGCGAAATCTGGAAGATTTATGGACATTCACAGCATCAAAGTCGCCTGCTCCAGTTGCAACCTTCGGGAGTTGTGTCTGCCTATGGGCCTCAACCCCGAGGAGATGGACAAGCTGGACACCGTGATCTCCACGCGCAGGAGGATCAAGCGCGGAACGGCCCTGTTCAATACTGGCGACAAGTTCACTTCGCTCTACGCTGTACGGTCAGGCTTCTTCAAGACCTGCGTCACCACGGCTGATGGGCGGGACCAGGTCACCGGGTTCCAGATGACTGGGGAAATCATCGGCATGGACGGCATCGTCAGTGACCGCCACTCCTGCGATGCCATCGCCCTGGAGGATGCCGAAGTCTGCGTGATGCCGTTTGACCAAGTGGAGGAGCTCTCGCGGGAGTTCACCACACTGCAGCACCATGTGCACAAGATCATGAGCCGGGAAATCGTCCGCGATCACAGCGTCATGCTGCTGCTGGGCAGCATGCGTGCTGAGGAACGTCTCGCCGCCTTCCTCCTCAACCTCGTCCAGCGTCTGCATGCACGCGGCTTCTCGCAATCGGAGCTCATCCTGCGAATGACCCGGGAGGAGATTGGAAGCTACCTGGGCATGAAGCTCGAAACCGTGAGCCGGACTTTCTCGAAATTCGTTGAGGAAGGCACCATCGAAGTCAAGCAGCGCTATGTGCACATCAAGAACACCGAGGCACTCAAGCAGATCGTGAACCCCCAGACCTGCCGCTGAGCCTCAGCGTTTGAACAAAGAAAAAACCCGCTCGGGCCACATGCCTGAGCGGGTTTTTTCTTTTGTGTGGAAACCGACCGTCAGCCACACCCGCCGTTGCGGGCGCAATCCTGGGGGCGCTCCGCCTCGGGAACCGGGCAGCGGTTGACTTCGAATGGAGACATGGAAAGCAGGGTGGTCAGCGCGCTCGATGTCATGGTGACACCCCAGAACACAAAGAACGCCAAGGTGTAGATGGCTTGGCGAGACAACTCCAGGGGGCTGCCGAACCAATGGAGATCACCTGGGTCGACCATGGCGAAAACGACCATCTCTAGCACCGCAGCCACCAGAAAGGCGGGCCAGGCTATCCACATCCACCGCTGTGCATTCATGATGCGTCTCCTTCACCCCTGTGTTGTCACATGGTGTGCGTCCTATTTGGACGGCACCGCCGGAACGATCGGGGAGGCGGCGTGATTGCGTGCCTGATTGGCCGGCTGCATCTTGGCCATCGCATCGGCCTTGGCCTGCCCTTCCAGCCGCTGGGCTGCCGCAAGATCCCGCTCGTAGTCGGACTTGTTGAGCACGGGGTCCGGATTCTTCACAGCGATGACCACGGTGACCAGGCCGGCAATGATCACCAGCAGAGGCCCTCCCACCACCATCCACATGTGCGGAACTTTCCACCAAGGCGTGCTGGGCGCGCGGTCGACTGGACGAGGAATTGCTGACATGACTTGGTCCATAGGGCGTTTGAATTCAGTTTAGCGTGGAACGATGAAGACCGCTTTCTCCACCACCTCGGACGCATCGCTGCCGGTGGACCGGATGGTGAAGCGGATCGGATGCGATCCGGCGGTTGCGGCGTTGGGCGGAATCTGGACCCGCACGGCGGCGGCACGCACTTCCGTGGAGAGCACGTCCACCTCGGTTTCGGACGCGATCATCACGCCCTCCAGCCCCTCGACGCTGATCTGGTAGCGCTGCGGCGACTCGGTGGCGTTCATGATCTGCAAGCGGAACACGTTTTCGATGCGTCCCTGCTCCACCATGCGCGCCAGCGCACCACGGTCGCGAATCACGTCGACCTTCAGCGGCGTGCGCAGGAAAAGGCTGACAAAAACCGCCAGGGTGATGACCGCCAGAATGCTGGTGTAGACGAGCACCCTGGGACGGAAGGCGTGGCGAACCATCTGCTCACGGGTCCAGCCCTTGGCCATGCCGTTCTGCGTCGAGTACTTGACCAGTCCCCTTGGATAGCCCACCTTGTCCATCACCTCATCACAGACATCAATACAAGCACCACAACCAATGCACTCGTACTGCAGGCCGTTGCGGATATCGATGCCCGTCGGACAGACCTGCACGCAGAGCGTGCAATCGACGCAGGCCCCCAGGCCCAGGGCTTTGGGGTCTGCTTTCTTCGAACGCGCTCCGCGCGGCTCTCCATGCGCCTTGTCGTAGGTCACGATCATCGTGTCCTTGTCGAACATGGCGCTCTGAAAGCGGGCGTAGGGGCACATGTACTTGCATACCTGCTCGCGCATGAAGCCCGCATTGCCGTAGGTCGCGAAGCCGTAGAAGAAGATCCAGAAGGTCTGCCAGGGCCCCAGGGAGGCGGCCAGGCTCAGACTCGCCAGCTCCCGGATGGGTGTGAAGTAGCCAACGAACGTGAAGCCGGTCCAGAGCGCGAACAGGACCCACAGGGCGTGCTTAAGCGAACGCTTGCCGAACTTGCGGGCGTCCAGGCTCGATTCGTCCAGCCGGATCCGCGCCGACCGGTCGCCTTCCACCTTCTTCTCGATCCACAGAAAGATCTCGGTGTAGACGGTCTGGGGACAGGCATACCCGCACCAGAGGCGACCTGCGACCGCCGTGAACAGGAACAGGGCCAGCGCGGAGATGACCAGCAGCCCGGTCAGGTAGATGAAATCCTGCGGGTAGAGGACCAGCCCAAAAATGTAGAAGCGGCGCGCTTCGAGATCGAAGAGCACCGCTTGGCGGGCATTCCACTCCAGCCAGGGCAACCCGTAGAAGATGATCTGGGTGAACCAGACCAGCGCCCAGCGCCATCTGGAGAACAACCCGGACACCGAGCGGGGATGGATCTTCTTTCGCGAGGCGTAGAGGGAAACCATCACCTCATCGTCCTCCGGGACACCTTTTGGCGTCTCGGGAACGATGGGAATCACGGGAGGCTTGACGGTGCTTGTGGCGTCTGGCGCTGGAGAACTCACGGATGACCTGGCGGGAGAGAAGTAGCTGGCTTCAGACCATCACTGCTTGGTGGCGGGCTTGTTGGACAAGCCCCAGACATAGGAAGCCAGCACATTGATCTGGGCTTCGTTCAGCAGCGCTGCCTGCGGCGGCATGCGGTTGTTGAAGCCGTTGTTGACGGCGCGAATGATCGCCTCTTCGCCCCAGCCATGCAGCCAGACGCCGTCGGTCAGGTTGGGCGCCCCCACCGCTGTCATGCCTTTGCCCTCGGGCCCGTGGCATGCCGCGCAGGCTGCGAACTTGGCCTTGCCCTGCGAAGCACGAACCGAATCGTTCGGGCTGCCAGAGAGGCTGAGCACGTAGTGGGCCACGTCCTTGACGTCTTCTGGACCACCCACAGCCGCAGCCATCGGGGGCATCACGCCGGTACGACCCTGTGCAATCGTGGTCTTGATGTAGGCATGGTCGGAACCACCCAGCCAGTCGCCATCGGCGAGGTTGGGGAAGGACTTGGCGCCGCGGGCGTCGGAACCATGGCACTGGGCGCAGTAGTTCATGAACAGGCGCTCGCCGATGGCCATGGCCTGGGCGTCGGCCGCGATGTCTTCAGGCTTCATGCCGTTGTACTTCGCGTAGATCGGGGCAATGGCGTCCTCGACCTTTTTCACCTCGGCCGCGTGCTGCCCCTGGGACGACCAGCCCAGGGCACCCTGGAACTTGCCGAACATCGGATAGAGGGCGCCGTAGACGAGGGCAAAGACCACGGTGATGATGAACAGGTACACCCACCACTTGGGGAGGGGGTTGTTCATCTCACGCAGGTCGCCGTCCCACACGTGGCCTGTGGTGTTGTCGGCGTGGGTGGCGGCCTTGGTCGTGCCGCTGATGTACAGCAGCACCGCACAGGCGATGATGCTGACGAGCGTGATGCCGGCCACGTAGAGGTGCCAGAAGTCGCTGATGAAGTCGCTCATGATGTTTTCTCGTGTTCGTTCCGCAATCGTTCAGTCGTCCTGGAAGGGCAGCTGGGCCGCCTCTTCGAAGTCGCGCTGATTGCGTTTGGACCAGGCCCAGACCAGGATGCCGACAAAGGTCAGCAGGCTGATCGTCGTGACGATGCTGCGAAGATCGTTGATGTCCATGGTCTCGCCCCTTATTGGGTCTTGCCGTCGGCCGCCGGTGCCGCGGGTTGTGCCTCTGCAGCGGGAGCGGCGGGTGCCGCAGCTTCAGCTGCGGGGGCGGGAGCAGCCTCTGCAGCAGGAGCTGCGGCCGCAGGCGCGAGCTTGGCGGCGCTGCGCGCGGTGCCCAGCACCTGCAGGTAGGCGATCACGGCATCCAGCTCGGTCTTGCCTTTGACATCGTCCACCGATTTGGCGATTTCTTCATCGCTGTACGGCGCGCCCAGGGTGCGCAGGGCCTTCATGCGTGCAGGGATGCCATCGGCGTCGACGGTCTTTTCGGCCAGCCAGGGGTAGGCAGGCATGTTGGACTCGGGCACCACATCACGCGGATTGTTCAGGTGGGCACGGTGCCACTCATCGCTGTAGCGGCCACCGACGCGGTGCAGGTCCGGACCGGTGCGCTTCGAACCCCACTGGAAGGGGTGGTCGTACACGTATTCGCCGGCCACCGAGTAAGGACCGTAGCGCAGCGTCTCGGCCTGGAAGGGCCGGATCATCTGCGAGTGGCAGTTGTAGCAGCCTTCCTTGACGTAGATGTCGCGACCGGCCACCTGCAGAGCGGTGTAAGGCTTGAGCCCTTCGATCGGCTGGGTGGTGGACTTCTGGAAGAACAGGGGAACGATTTCCACCAGACCGCCGACTGCCACCACAAGGGTGATCAGGACGATCATCAGGAAGTTGCTGGTCTCGATCCGGGCGTGTCCGCTCAGTTGTTCATTGCTGGCCATGTTGTTCTTCTCCTTAGGCGTGGGCAGGGTTGACGGCCATGACCGGGGCGTTGTGGGCCTTGCCCTGCAGCGCAGTCATGATCACGTTCCAGAGCATCACGATCATGCCGGTCAGGTACAGCACACCACCCACCAGGCGGATCACGTAGAACGGGAAGGTGGCCTTCACCGACTCGACGAAGGTGTAGGTCAGGCTGCCGTCGGGGTTGACCGAGCGCCACATCAGGCCTTGCATCACACCGGCAATCCACATCGCGGCGATGTACAGCACGATGCCGATGGTGGCGATCCAGAAGTGCAGTTCGATGGCTGGCACCGAGTACATCTTCTTCTGACCGAACAGGCGCGGGATCAGGTAGTACAGCGAACCCATGGACACCAGACCCACCCAGCCCAGGGCGCCGGAGTGCACGTGGCCCACGGTCCAGTCGGTGTAGTGCGACAGCGCGTTGACGGTCTTGATGGACATCATCGGGCCTTCGAAGGTGGACATGCCGTAGAACGACAGGGACACGATCAGGAAGCGCAGGATGGGGTCGTCACGCAGTTTGTGCCAGGCGCCCGAGAGGGTCATGATGCCGTTGATCATGCCGCCCCAGCTGGGAGCCAGAAGGATGAGGGAGAACACCATGCCGACCGACTGCGCCCAGTCGGGCAGCGCGGTGTAGTGCAGGTGGTGGGGGCCCGCCCACATGTAGGTGAAGATCAGGGCCCAGAAGTGCACGATCGACAGGCGATACGAGTACACCGGGCGCTCGGCCTGCTTGGGAATGAAGTAGTACATCATGCCCAGGAAGGCGGCGGTCAGGAAGAAGCCCACGGCATTGTGGCCGTACCACCATTGCACCATCGCGTCCTGCACGCCGGCGTAGGCCGAGTAGGACTTGAACAGGCTCACCGGCAGGGCCGCGCTGTTGACGATGTGCAGCAGGGCCACGGCGATGATGAAGGCGCCGAAGAACCAGTTGGCCACATAGATGTGCTTGACCTTGCGGATGCCGACAGTGCCGAAGAACACGATGGCATAGGCCACCCAGGTCACGGCAATCAGCAGATCAATCGGCCACTCCAGTTCGGCGTATTCCTTGCCGCTGGTGTAGCCCATCGGCAGGGTGATCACCGCCGAGACGATGACGATGTTCCAGCCGATGAAGGTGAACCACGCCAGCTTGTTGAGGAACAGCGGTGTGTGACATGTCCGCTGGACAACGTAGTAGCTCGTGGCGAACAGCACGCAACCGCCAAAGGCGAAGATCACGGCGTTCGTGTGCAGCGGCCGCAGGCGGCCGTAGGTGATCCATTCGATCCCCATGTTGAGCTCGGGCCAGGTCAGCTGGGCCGCGATGATGACGCCCACCAGCATGCCCACCACGCCGTAGATCACGGCTGCGATGGAGAACCAGCGGACGACGCTGTCGTTGTAGACCGCCGGTTGGCCGGTCTTTGTTGTTACGGACATACAGAACTCCTCATTAATGCCACCGGCGAAGTGTCCACATGTAACCCCGTGGACGCCTTGACTTACGTCAATCGCCTCTAAGAATGCGCTCGCCCTCGCGCTCGACGTTGTCGAACTGACCGGCGTGCAGGGCCCACCAGAACACGCCGATGATGGCGAAGACCAGCACGATAGAGACGGGTATCAACAGATACAGGATGTCCATGTCGGCTCCTTGAAAAAATCTCAAACTGAAACGCCAGAGGGCCGGTTCAGGCACCGGTCTGTTCACGCGGCGGTGCGGCCAGTCGCAGCGCGTTGAGGATCACCAGCAGCGAACTGCCTGCCATGCCCAGACCGGCCAGCCACGGCGGCATCCAGCCGACCAGGGCCAGAGGGACGCACACCAAGTTGTACAGCGCGGCCCATACGAGGTTCTGACGGACGATGCGCATCGTGAACCGGGCTTGCAGCAAGGTCAACACCACGTCCTGCACCTTGCCGCCTTGAAGGATGAAATCGGATTGCGCCTGCGCCAGCGGCGCCGCGTGACCCAGCGCAAACGAGGTGTCGGCCCTGGCGAGCACCGGACCATCGTTGAGGCCATCGCCCACCATCGCCACCCGCAGTCCCTGCGCCTGCATGGACTCGATCTGCGCCAGCTTCTGTTCGGGCGAGGCACCTGCCACCACGTTCTGCACGCCCACGATCTCGCCCACCGCCTGGGCGGCAGCCTCCCGGTCACCCGACAGGAGCCAGGTGCGCAACCCGGACTGGTGCAGGGACGCCACGGCCGGGGCAGCGTCCTCGCGCACCCCTTCGCTCAGGTCAAAGCTGGCCAGCCATCCCTGTGCATCCGACAGGTGCACACGGCCTGCGGGCGCTTCCATGCCATCGCCGGCCAGGCCGCAGAAGGCCGCCGATCCCATGCGGAGCAGGTCGCCGCGTGCATTCCGGGCAGACAGCCCCTGCCCTGCCACCTCGGTCACCTCGTTCAAATCGATCTGCTCGGTGCAAACGCCTGCATCTCGCACAGATGCGAAGATGGCGCGGGACACCGGGTGCAGCGAGCCCTCGGCCAGTGCGGCGGCCAGCGCCAGCACCTGCCCGGGGTCCGCCCCCTCACGAACCCGCTGGTCCGTCACCGCCAGGCGGTCATGGGTGAGCGTTCCGGTCTTGTCGAACACCACCGCCCCCACCTCTGCCAGCGTCTCGAACGCCTGCAGGCGCCGTACCAGAATGCCGCGCCGGGCCAACGTCCCAGCGGAACTCAGCATGGCCGCTGGCGTGGCCAGCGACAGGGCACAGGGACAGGTCACGATGAGCACAGCCACGGCAACGGCCAGCGCCTTCGAGTGGTCGATCTGCCACCAGTATGCAAACGCGAGCGCGGCGGCCGCCAGCACGAGCACGAGGAATGGCGCCGCGATACGGTCGGCCAGCACCGCGAGCCGGGGCTTCTCGGTGGAGGCCTTTTCCATCAGCGCCACGATCTGTGCAAACCGGGTGTCACGCCCGAGGCGCTGCACCTCGACCAGCACAGGCCCTGCCAGGTTGTAGCTGCCCGCCACCACCCCGTCACCCTGTCGGCGGGTCACGGGATCGGACTCGCCGGTGAGCAGCGCTTCGTCCACGGTCGCGGTGTCGCTGAGCAGTCGTCCGTCACCCGGGAAGGCCTGGCCCGCCTGCACCCGCACCACGTCGCCCACCGACAGACGCCGCACCGACAGGGATTCGAAACGCCCGCCGGCGGCCTGCCGCTCGCACACTTCCGGCAGGCGGTTCATCAGCGCGTCCAGCGCACCGGCGGTGCGGTCCCGCGCCTTGAGTTCGAGGTAGCGCCCCCCCAACAGGAAGAACACGAACATGGTCAACGAGTCGAACCAGACCTCGTGGCCCCAAGGGCCTGTCGGATCGAAGGTCGCTGCCGAGCTGGCCAGGAAGGCCACGAGGATGCCGATGGACACCGGCGTGTCCATGCCGACACGACCGAGCTTGAGGTCGCGCCACGCGCCTCTGAAAAATGGCCCGCTGGCAAAGGTGACCACGGGCACGCTGAGCACCCAGCTGGCCCATCTCAGCAGCTGGTCGATGTCGGCCGGCATCTCGCCGGGCACGGCCACGTAGGCCGGCCATGCGTACATCATCACCTGCATGGCACAGAAGCCGGCCACGAACAGGCGCCAGAGCGCGAGCCGGGTTTCCTTCAGTCGTTCGGAAATCGACAGCGCCTGCTGCAGAGGCAGCAGACGGTACCCGGTCTGCCCCACAGCTTCGGCCAGCGACGACATGCGGGTAGCACCAGGTTCCCACTGCAGCATCAGGCGGCGGGTCGCGGCATGCACCCGCGCGCTGCGCACGCCGGGCAGGTCCTGCAGGGCGCACTCCACCGTGTCAGCGCAGGCAGCGCAGTACATGCCCTGCACCATGAGCACCGATTCGGCCACCGTTTGGCCGTCGATTTCCTTGAATTCGGTGAAGTCGTTCAGCTCTACCGGGTCATCGAGCACCGAAAAGTCATCGGTGACGGTCAGCGGTCCGCGATGGGGTCCGAACGGGTCTTCCCCGCGCTGCGACAGGGCAGACGGTTCGTTGCCCAGCAAAAGCCCCGCGGGGGGCGCGGTGGCGGCCTCGTTCATGCCGCGAGGGTAATTCAGGTCGCTTTTCATGCGGTTGATTTAAGTCAACCGCTACCCGGCGGTCAATGCGTAGCCTATATTGTCTTTTCAACCACTACACACCGGAGATCAGCATGTACAAGCGCATCCTCGTGGCCACCGATGGCTCCAAACTGTCCAACATGGCCGTGGAACACGCCATTGGCCTGGCCGACATCACCGGTGCCGAGGTCGTGGCCCTGAAGGTGGTGCCGCGCTACCCGCAGACCTATTTCGAAGGCGGCGTGGCACTGGCGGCGGCAGAGGTGGCCCGCATCGAGAAGCAGTGGAACGATGAAGCCATGGAGGCGGTCAACGCGGTCAAGGCCGCTGGCCAGAAGCGGGAGGTCAAGGTCAAGCCGATCACCGTCAAGTCCGACCTGGTCGCCGAAGCCATCATCGCTGCGGCCAAACGCAACAAGGTGGACCTGATCGTGATGGCCTCGCACGGCCGCAAGGGGATCAAGCGCCTGCTGCTGGGCAGCGAGACGCAGCAGGTGCTGACGCACTCGCACATCCCTGTGCTCGTCCTGCGCTGAGCGAGCACCTCAAGCAAAAGGCCCGCGACCGCGGGCCTTTTGCTTTGTACCCGCAGATTCAGGCGAACGAGCCTTTGTACTGCTCGCGCAGCAGGTTCTTCTGAACCTTGCCCATGGTGTTGCGCGGCAGCTCGGCCACCACCACGCAGCGCTTGGGAATCTTGAAGTTGGCAAGTTTCGCCTTGAGTTCGGCGATCACTTGGTCCGGGTCCACCGTGACGCCGGGCTTGGTGATGATTACCGCCACGCCCACTTCGCCGAAGTCCGGGTGCGGCACGCCGATCACCGCGCTCTCGGCCACCCCAGGCATGTCGTTGATGTAGCCCTCGATCTCGGCCGGGTAGACGTTGTAGCCACCGGAGATGATCAGATCCTTACTGCGCCCGACAATGGTGACGTAGCCGCGATCGTCCACCTTGCCCACATCACCGGTCCTGAAGAAACCGTCGGCGGTGAACTCCTCGGCCGTCTTTTCGGGCATGCGCCAGTAGCCCTTGAACACGTTGGGTCCCTTGACCTGGATGCCACCGATCTCGCCTGGCGCCACCGCCTTGCCGTCGTCCTCCATCACGCGCAGGGTGACGCCCGGCAGCGGAAAGCCCACCGTGCCGCCGCGGCGCTCGGTTTGTCCCGGGTAACGCGGGTCTTCACCACAGGGGTTGGAGGTCAGCATCACCGTCTCGCTCATGCCATAGCGTTCCAGGATGGTGTGACCGGTGCGCTGCTGCCATTCGGTGAAAGTCTCGATCAGCAGTGGCGCGGAGCCCGAGATGAACAGGCGCATGTGCGCGGCCTGCGCCTTCGTCAGCGACGGTTCTGCCAGCATTCGCACGTACAGCGTGGGCACGCCCATGAAGACCGTGGCTTCGGGGAACTTGCTGATGGCCAGCTTCGGATCGAACTTGCTCAGCCAGATCATCTTGCTGCCATTGATGAGCGCGCCGTGGATGGCCACGAACAGGCCGTGCACGTGGAAGATGGGCAGCGCGTGGATCAGCACGTCGTCCTTCTGCCACTGCCAGTAGTCGCGCAGCATCAGCGCATTGCTGCGCATGTTGCCGTGCGTGAGCATGGCGCCCTTGCTGCGGCCGGTGGTGCCGCTGGTGTAGAGGATGGCGGCCAGGTCGTCGTCCTTGCGCACTGCTGGCGTGTGGCGGTCGCTGTGGTGAGCCGCGCGCTCCAGCAGGCTGCCCGTGCGGTCGTCGCCCAGCGTGAAGACGTATTGCGTGCCCGCGGTGAACGCGATCTTGCTGACCCAGCCATGGTTCTTCGGGCTGCAGACCACCACCGCAGGCTCGGCGTTGCCGATGAAGTACTCGATCTCGCCGCTCTGGTAGGCCGTGTTCAGCGGCAGGAACACATGACCGGCCCTGAGCGTGGCCAGGTACAGCACCATGGCCTCGACCGACTTTTCCACCTGCACTGCGATGCGCGAGGCCGGTGGCAGGTCCAGCGAGTCCAGCAGGTTGGCCACCATGGCGGTGGCGCGGTCCAGGTCGCGCCAGGAATAGGACAGGCCGTTGTCGGTCTCCACCGCGGTGCGGTCGAGGTCGGCGGGGAAGGCGTCGCGCAGCGCGACGAACAGGTTCTGGTTGCTCATGGTGTGGCGTGGGAGGTTCAGAAGTTCGGTGGCCGCTTGGCCAGGAAGGCGGCAATGCCTTCGCGGTGTTCGGCGCTGTCGGCGTAGTCGTAGGCGGAGGGCACCAGGGTTTCGGCGCCCTGCCCGCCCGCCAGCGCGCGCAAGGCCTGCTTGTTCAGGCGCGCGGCCTGCGGCGCCAGACGCGCGATGCGCAGGGCGCGTTGCTGGGCCTCGGCGGGTACGTCTGCGTCGTGCAGCACGGTGTGCAGGAAGCCGCGCGCGAGAAGGGTCGGTGCGTCCAGCACCGCGGCCTCCAGCAGCATCTGCCGTGCGGTGGCCAGGCCCACCTCGCGCGCCACCAGCTCGGCCTCGCGCGGCGCCATCGGAAAACCCAGCTTGGCGATCGGCGCACCAAAGCGCGCACCCTGCCCCGCCACGCGGATGTCGCAGCAGCTGGCGATTTCCACGCCCGCGCCCATGCAGTTGCCTTCAATCTGCGCGATCACGGGCAGGTCGCAGGCCAGCATGGCCGAGAGGCCGCCCCAGACGTCGTTCTCGTGGAAATCGCGCAGGCCGTCGGGGTGGAAACGGAAGTCGGTGTATTCGGCAATATCACCGCCCGCACAGAAGTGTCCGCCCTCGCCCGCCACCACCACCGCACGCACCTCGCTGCGCTGCTGCAGCTCGTTGAACACCCGCCGCAGCTCGCGCCACATCGCACGCGACATGGCGTTGAACTTGGACGGGTTGCTCAGGGTGACGCGGGCGATGGCGTCTTCAAGGTGCAGGCGGATGTGACCAGACATGGGCGGGACCGTGGCGACAGATCAGTCGAGTTTCGCGCCCGAGGCCTTGACCACCTGTGCCCACTTCTTGATCTCGGCCTTGATGAAGCCGTCGAACTGGGCGCCAGTGAGGTTGGGGAACTCGGCGCCTTGCGCCGCCCAGACCGTCTTGGCGTCGTCGGCCTGTACGGCCTTGCGGATCTCTTCAACGGCCCGCGCCTGCGCATCGGCCGGCGAGCCCTTGGGCGCCCAGATGCCGTACCAGGTGGTCACCGTGTAGTCGGGCAGACCCAGCTCGGCGGCACACGGCACATCGGGGAATGCCGGGCTGCGCTTGGTCCCCGACACCATCAGGGCCTTGATGCGACCACCCTTGATGTGGCCGGCCGACGAGCCCAGGCCGTCGAACATCATGTCCACGTTGCCGGCGATCAGGTCGTTGAGCGCAGGACCCGCGCCACGATACGGGATGTGGGTGATGAAGGTCTTGCTCTGCTGCTTGAACAGCTCGCCGGCCAGGTGGTGCGAGGTGCCGCCGCCAGCCGACCCATAGTTGAGCTTGCCGGGATTGGCCTTGATCTCGGCCAGGAAGGCCTTGAAGTCCATGTTGCCGTGCTTCTTGGCGTTGACCACCAGCACCTGCGGCACGCTGGCCACCAGGATCAGGGGCACCAGATCGCGTTCAAGGTCGTAGTCCAGCTTTGGGTACATGCTGGGCGCGATGGTGTGGTGCACCGCGCCCATGAACAGGGTGTAGCCGTCGGGCGCGGCCTTGGCCGCGATGCCCGCGCCCAGCGTACCGCCAGCGCCACCGCGGTTGTCGATCACCAGTGACTTGCCCGAGAGCTTGGTGAACTGGGCCGCCATCGGGCGCGCGAAGGCGTCGGTGCCACCGCCAGCCGGGAACGGCACGATCATCGTGACCGGCTTGGTCGGCCAGGTGCTCTGGGCATGGCCCACGGTGCCGTACACCGCGGCACCCGCCGCGACCGCGCGCAGCACATCGCGCCGCTTGAATCCTGTTGCTTGCATTGGTTTGTCTCCGTTGTGGTTGTGGTGAACATGTTTCGCGTCAGGGCAGCAGGTCCTTGATCGCCGGAGCGACGGGGATCTTGCCTTGCGCGAGCGCGGCCCGGTTGCGGTCGAGCTTCTTGAGATCGTAGAGGTAGTTGACCATCAGCCCATAGGACTGCTTGAGCCCCTTGGCCGACGGGTCTGCGGCCCAGTTCAGGCGCTCGACTCGGGCGCCGTTGCCCAGGTGGAAGCGCGCTACCGCATCCAGCGGCTTGCCATCCTGCAGTTCCTGGGCCAGGTAGCGCGCCGCCCACTGCTTGAGGGCCACGCGCGGGGGCGACTTCTCGACCAGATCCGGCGCCGCCTCCCAGGCCTGCAGCAACTCGGCAGGCGCGTGCTTGCCCAGCCAGGACCGCAGCCCGGGAATCGGTGAAAGCGTGGCGAAGGTCTTGAGGCGCGGAAACTCCTCGTGCAGGCACTCAACCACGCGCTTGATCAGCGAATCGCCGAAGCTCACACCGCGCAGGCCGGTCTGGGTGTTGCTGATGGAATAGAAGATAGCCGTGGTCGCACGGTCCAGGTCGGCCGGCGCGGCGGACTCGTCCAGCAGTGGCGTGATGCTGGCGGCGATCTCGTTGATCAGCGCCACCTCCACGAAGATCAGCGGCTCGCCCGGCAGGCGCGGGTGGAAGAAGCCGTAACAGCGGCGGTCGCTGTCCAGGCGGTTCTTCACGTCGCCCCAGCTGCGGATGTCGTGCACCGCCTCGTACTTGATCAGCTTCTCCACCAGCGACGCGGGCGAATCCCAGCTGATGCGGCGCAGCTCCAGAAAGCCGACATCGAACCAGGTGGAGAACATGTACTCCATCTCCACGTCCAGCGCGAGCAGGCGCTTGTCGGCCTTCAGCTGCGGCTGCATCTCGGCGCGCAGGTTGACCAGAAAAGGAATGCCATCCGGGTGGGCACTGAAGCGCTGCAGCAGGCGCCGGCGGGGCGACACGGTGGCGCGGCGGTACAGCACTTCGGCCGCGGCTTCGTCGGGTGTGCCCACCGCGGCGGCGTATTTCTGCTGCGCGGCCTTGACCTGCGCAGGGTCGGCCAGGAAGCGCTCGCTCATGAGCAGCCACAGATCGCGCCGATGGGCCGGTGAGGCAGTGGCGTACCAGTCAATCAGCTCGCCGGCGCGGCGGCCGCCCTCCACCTCGCTGACCAGCGGATCGACAATGCCCTTGAGCTCGTCCAGCTTCTGCCGCAGCGCGCGGGGCGACAGCGCCTCTTCGCCCTGGCGCAGGCGGGCCTTGAGCCGCTCGTGCGTGGAACGCGCGGGCGCTGGCTGGGGTGTCGCTGCCGGCGCACGCAGGCGGGAAACTCGTTCGCTCAGCCATTCCCTGGTGTTCATGCGGAGATCCTCGACGTGTGGAGACGGGCCAGGTCGCGCAGCGCCACGCGCTGGCGGGTCAGGTGGGTCCGCATGGCCGCCTCCGCCCCCTCGGCATCCCTGGCCTTGAGTGCGGCGTACACCGCCATGTGCTCCGACAGGCTTTGTTCCAGCCGGCCGGGTGCATGCAGTTGCTGCAGGCGCGCGAGCTTGACGATCTTGCGCAGGTCGCCGATCACCTGCGCCAGCCAGCGGTTGTTGGCCAGCACGATGATGGCCTCGTGAATCGCGAAGTTGGTTTCGTAGTACTCGGTGATGCGCTTGGCCTTGGCGCTGCGCTGCAGGCGGTCGTGCAGTTGCTCCAGTGCCGCCAGGTCGGCGTCGGTCGCGTTGTTGGCGGCCTCGAACGCGCACCGCCCTTCCAGAAGGGCGATGACCGGGAAAATCTCGTCCAGATCGCGCTCGGTGATTTCACTGACAAAGCAGCCGCGCCGCGGCTCGTGCCGCACCAGGCCTTCGGCCGTCAGCACCTTGAGCGCCTCGCGCAGCGGCGTGCGAGAGATCGACAGTTCCGCACAGAGTGCCGGCTCGTCGATGAAGCGTCCTGGCGCCAGATCACCCGCAAAGATGCGGTCGCGCAACTTGGCGGCCACTTCTTCGTGCAGGGAGTTGAGCACCAGTCGCATGAGGCGTTCGGAAGATCCGCTCCGTGATTACCTGTAATTACGGGTAATTCTAGAGAGGCTCCTTCCGGGCGCAAGCCCGTACAAACCCTCAGAAAACGTCGTGTGCGTTCAGCCGCGCCGGCCAGCCCAGACCCACAGCGCGGAGCCGCCCAGGATCATGGGCACACACAGCCATTGCCCCATGCTCATGCCCAGGGACAACAGGCCCAGGTGGGCATCCGGCTCCCGGAAAAACTCCGCAGTGAAGCGGAACAGGCCGTAGCCGAACAGGAAGGCGCCGCCCACCTGCCCCGTCGCTCGTGGCTTGCGCGCGTACCACCACAACAGCACAAACAGCAGCAAGCCTTCGAGCAGGAACTGGTAGACCTGCGAAGGGTGGCGCGGCAGGTCTCCCGCGCCACGGAAGACCATGGCCCAGGGCAGCGAGGGGTCAGCCACCCGCCCCCAGAGCTCCCCATTGATGAAGTTGCCCACCCGACCGGCCGCCAGACCGGTGGGCACGCAGGGCGCCACGAAGTCCATCACCTGCAACCAGGGACGCTGGCGGCTGCTCGCGTACCAGACCATCGCCACCAGCACGCCCAGCATGCCTCCGTGAAAGCTCATACCACCCTGCCAGACTGCAAAGACCTCCAGCGGGTGGCTCAGGTAGTAAGCAGGCTTGTAGAACAGGCAGTAGCCGATGCGCCCGCCCAGCACCACACCCATCACGCCCAGGAACAGGATGTCCTCGACATCCTTGCCCTCCCAGGGCCTGGGCGTGCGGATCGAGGCAAAAGGCTCATGCTTCAGGCGGGCACGCCCAAGCAGGATGAACAGCCCGAAGGCAGCGAGATAGGTCAGCCCATACCAATGAATGGCCAGCGGGCCAAGCTGCAGGGCGACGGGATCGATCTGGGGATGAATCAACATGGCCTGCGATTGTGCACGCAGGCCATGTCCCCTTCCGGTCAGTCCAGCATCGACAGATTGCGGACAGCACCCTTGTCGGCCGAGGTGGCCAGCAAGGCGTAGGCCTTGAGCGCAGCTGTCACCTTGCGCGGGCGCGGCTGGGCAGGCTTCCAGCCCTTGGCGTCCTGCTCGGCGCGGCGCTTGGCCAGTTCCTCGTCGCTCACCAGCACGTTGATGCTGCGGTTGGGGATGTCGATGCGGATGCGGTCGCCCTGGCGCACCAGACCGATGGCGCCACCGGCCGCGGCCTCGGGCGAGCAGTGACCGATTGACAGACCCGAAGTGCCACCAGAGAAGCGACCGTCGGTCAGCAGCGCACAGGCCTTGCCCAGTCCCTTGGACTTGATGTAGCTCGTGGGGTAGAGCATTTCCTGCATGCCGGGACCGCCCTTGGGACCCTCGTAGCGCACGATCACCACGTCACCGGCCTTGACCTTGTCGGCTAGGATCTCGGCCACCGCCTCGTCCTGGGACTCGGTGACATAGGCCGAACCCTCGAACACCAGGATGGACTCGTCCACGCCAGCCGTCTTCACCACGCAGCCGTCGAGCGCAATATTGCCGCGCAGCACCGCCAGACCGCCCTCTTTCGAGAACGCGTGGTCAAAGGAGCGGATGCAGCCTTCGGCCCGGTCCAGGTCGAGGCTGGGCCAGCGCGTGGACTGGCTGAACGCCACCTGCGTCGGAATACCGGCCGGGCCCGCCATGTAGAAGGTCTTGACCTCGTCGGACGGATTGCGCGCAATGTCCCACTGGTCCAGCGCGTCCTTCATCGTTTTGGCGTGGATGGTTGGCACGTCGGTGTGCAGCTTGCCCGCACGGTCCAGCTCGCCCAGGATGGCCATGATGCCGCCGGCCCGGTGCACGTCCTCTATGTGGTACTTGTTGGTGTTGGGAGCCACCTTGCACAGCTGCGGCACGACACGCGAGAGGCGGTCGATGTCGGTCATGGTGAAGTCGATGCCGGCCTCCTGCGCGATGGCCAGCAGGTGCAGGATGGTGTTGGTCGAGCCGCCCATGGCGATGTCGAGCGTGATCGCGTTCTCGAAGGCCTTGAAGCCCACCGAACGAGGCAGCACCGACTCGTCACCCTGTTCGTAGAAGCGCTCACACAGCGCCACGGCCGTGCGGCCCGCACGCTTGAACAGCTGCTCGCGGTCGGCGTGCGTGGCCACCACGGTACCGTTGCCCGGCAGCGCCAGGCCAAGCGCTTCGGCCAGGCAGTTCATGGAGTTGGCGGTGAACATGCCCGAGCAGGAGCCGCAGGTCGGGCAAGCCGAACGCTCGACCTCGGCCAGATCGGCTTCGCTCACCTTGCTGTCCACGGCCATCACCATCGCATCCACCAGGTCGAGCTTCTTGATCTCGATGGTCTGGGACTGCGGGTTGGCCAGCCGCACCTTGCCCGCCTCCATGGGACCGCCGGAGACAAACACCACAGGGATGTTCAGACGCATGGCGGCCATCAGCATGCCAGGGGTGATCTTGTCGCAGTTGGAGATGCATACCAGGGCGTCGGCGCAGTGGGCGTTGACCATGTATTCCACCGAGTCGGCGATCAGCTCGCGGCTGGGCAGCGAATAAAGCATGCCGTCGTGACCCATGGCGATGCCGTCGTCCACAGCAATGGTGTTGAACTCCTTGGCCACACCACCGGCGGCCTCGATCTCACGAGCCACCAGCTGCCCCAGATCCTTGAGGTGCACATGCCCCGGCACAAACTGCGTGAAGCTGTTGGCGATGGCGATGATGGGCTTGGCGAAATCGCCATCCTTCATGCCGGTGGCACGCCACAGGGCGCGGGCACCAGCCATGTTGCGGCCGGCGGTGGAAGTCTTGGAACGGTAAGCGGGCATGGGGTGGATGAAGTTGATGAACGGAATGCGGGCTGACAGCCTCAAATTATCCCGCAGGGCCCTGCACCCTGCACCTGAAAGCCCGGCCGGAGCAAGGGGGACGGGCAACCGTACGGTTCAGCGCTTGCGTGTCCGGATGCCGAGCGCCGCGCGCTGCTTGTCGATGCGCTCTTTCTTCTTCCTGTCCATCTTCTCCACTTCTTTGCGCTTGGTGTAGCCGGTGGTGTCGGCCCAGGCCCACCAGGCAACCGTCAAACCGAAAGGCACTGCGACCCACCACCATGACACGCCGGCCATGAAACCGATCTCCAGATACCTCATCAGCAACAGGGCAATTCCGACGGCCAACAAATACATCACACCCTCCAGTAAAGGTCCGATAAAGACGGGCAAACTTCTGTAAAGAAGCATGGGGCGTCCCCGATCGACTCGCTAGAATCGCGGCTCGTGAACTTCTCACTTCCACCCACGAGGACAACACCATGAAACGTGCTCTGATGATTATGGCTGCGATGGCCGCTATCTCCACCTCCGCCATGGCTGATCAGGCTCTGGCCACCGCCAAGAACTGCATGGCCTGCCATGCGGTCGACAAGAAGCTGGTTGGCCCCTCCTACAAGGATGTGGCCAAGAAGTACGCGGGCGACGCCAAAGCCGCCGACATGCTGGCCAGCAAGATCGTCAAGGGCGGTTCCGGCGTCTGGGGTGCGATTCCCATGCCGGCCAACACGCAAGTCAGCGAAGCCGAAGCCAAGAAACTGGCGGCCTGGGTGTTGAGCCTGAAGTAAGTCGCTTCGCACAGGACACACCAACAAAAAACCCGCTGGATTCCAGCGGGTTTTTTTCGCCCTGTGCCTTTTCGGGCACCAGGGCGGCTCCGAAAAAATCAGTTGTTTTCCGACAGCTGATCCAGGATCGCCGGGTTCTCGAGCGTGGAGGTGTCCTGGGTAATGGCCTCACCCTTGGCGATCGAACGCAGCAGGCGGCGCATGATCTTGCCCGAACGGGTTTTGGGCAGGTTGTCGCCGAAGCGGATGTCCTTGGGTTTGGCGATCGGACCGATCTCCTTGCCCACCCAGTCGCGCAGTTCCTTGGCGATGGCCTTGGCCTCATCACCGGTGGGACGCGAGCGCTTGAGTACCACGAAAGCCACGATGGCCTCACCGGTCAGATCGTCCGGACGACCCACCACGGCGGCCTCGGCCACCAGGTCGGTCTTGCCCACCAGGGCCGATTCGATTTCCATCGTGCCCATGCGGTGGCCCGACACGTTCAGCACGTCGTCGATGCGGCCGGTGATGCGGAAGTAGCCACGGTCGGCGCTGCGCACCGCACCGTCGCCGGCCAGATAGTAGCCCTTGAGCTCTTCGGGGAAGTAGCTCTTCTTGAAGCGCTCCGGGTCGCCCCAGATGGTGCGGATCATCGATGGCCACGGCTTCTTGACGACCAGGATGCCCCCCGCGCCGTTGGGCACGTCGTTGCCCGTCTCGTCGACGATGGCGGTGGTGATGCCCGGCAGCGGCAGCGTGCAGGAGCCCGGCACCAGCGGCGTGGCGCCCGGCAGCGGCGTGATCATGTGGCCGCCAGTCTCGGTCTGCCAGAAGGTGTCCACGATGGGGCAACGCTCGCCACCCACGTGCTTGTAGTACCACATCCAGGCTTCTGGGTTAATCGGCTCACCCACCGAGCCCATGAGGCGCAGGCTGGTCAGGTCCCAGTTCTTGGGGTGCACCTTTTCGTCGCCTTCGGCGGCCTTGATCAGCGAGCGGATGGCCGTCGGCGCGGTGTAGAAGATCGTGCACTTGTGCTTCTCGATCATCTGCCAGAAGCGGCCGGCGTTCGGGTAGGTGGGCACGCCTTCGAACACGATCTGGGTAGCGCCGGCGGCCAGCGGGCCGTAGGCCACGTAGCTGTGGCCGGTGATCCAGCCGATGTCGGCCGTGCACCAGAACACATCGTTGTCCTTCAGGTCGAAGGTCCAGTTCATCGTCAGGTTGGCCCACAGCAGGTAGCCGCCGGTGCTGTGCTGCACGCCCTTGGGCTTGCCGGTGGAACCGGAGGTGTAGAGCACGAACAGCGGGTGTTCGGCACCGACCATCTCGGCGGGGCATTCGGTGGACTGGCTGGCCATCACGTCGTGCATGAAGCTGTCGCGGCCAGCGACCATGTTCACCGCAGTCTGGGTGCGCTGGAAGACGATCACGTCCTTGATGGTTTCGCAACCGCCCATGGCAATGCCTTCGTCCACGATGGACTTCAGCGGCAGTTCCTTGCCACCGCGCAACTGGTAGTTGGCGGTGATCACGGCCACGGCGCCGGCGTCCTGGATGCGCTCCTGCAGCGCCTTGGCGGAGAAGCCACCGAACACCACGCTGTGGGTGGCGCCGATGCGGGCGCAGGCCTGCATGGCCACCACGCCTTCGATGGTCATGGGCATGTAGATGACCACGCGGTCACCCTTCTTCACGCCACGCGCCTTCAGCGCATTCGCAAACTGAGACACCTTGGCCAGCAGTTCCTTGTAGGTGACCTTGGTGACCTCGCCGCCGTCGGCTTCAAAAATGATCGCGGTCTTGTTCTCGACCGGTGTGCCCATGTGGCGGTCGAGGCAGTTGAACGAGGCGTTCAGTTCGCCGTCCTCGAACCACTTGTAGAACGGCTTGTTCGACTCGTCGAGCACCTTGGTGAAAGGCTTGCTCCAGGTCAGGGTCTCGCGGGCGCGCTGCGCCCAGAAGCCTTCGAAGTCTTTTTCGGCCTCGGCACACAGAGCGTTGTAGGCATCCATCCCCGAAATCCGGGCGGCCTTGCGGATGGCCTCGGACGGTTCGAAGACGCGGTTTTCGACCAAGGTGGATTCAATCGACGACGAAGGCGTGGACATGTACAGGTCTCCTCTGGGGTGGGGGAACAAAGAACCCGGCGAATGTGCGCAAGGGCTCTTACGAGCCACTTACATGGACTGGCGCATCCTGAGACCATTTGAAGAGACCCCGGCGGCGGGGGCTTCTACAATTCCGCACAGTGCGCAAGCCCTGAGCCAGCGCGAGTCTAATCCCTACCCTGCCCATGAGCGACCCCGTCAAAACCCCCGGATCCACGCGTGCCCTGCCCAACCTGATTTTCGCCAGCCGCTGGCTGCAGCTGCCGCTTTACATCGGGCTGATCGCGGCACAGGCCATCTATGTTTTCCACTTCTGGGTGGAGCTGGTTCACCTGATCGAAGCGGCCTTCGGCAACCAGAACGCGCTTGCAGCCCTGGTCAAGAGCATCGGCTACAAGGACGGCTTTGAGGTCACCGCCCTGAACGAGACCATCATCATGCTGGTGGTGCTGGCGCTGATCGACGTGGTGATGATCAGCAACCTGCTGATCATGGTGATCGTTGGCGGCTACGAAACCTTCGTCAGCCGCATGCACTTGGAAAACCACCCCGATCAGCCGGAGTGGCTGAGCCACGTCAACGCCTCGGTACTCAAGGTCAAGCTGGCCACCGCCATCATCGGCATCAGCTCGATCCACCTGCTCAAGACCTTCATCAACGCCGCCAACTACTCGGAGCAGGTACTGATGTGGCAGACCATCATCCACGTGGTCTTCCTGCTCAGCGCCATGGCGATTGCCGCCACCGACCGCATCATGCACCCGGTGGCCGAAAAAACCGATCACTGATCCGATTGCCTCCAAGAACCATCCCCGGAAACGCCCCATGACCACCATCCGCCAGAACGACCTCATCGAGTCGATTGCCGCCGCCCTGCAGTACATCAGCTACTACCACCCGGCCGACTACATCGCGCACCTGGCACGTGCCTACGAGCGCGAGCAGAGCGCGGCCGCCAAGGACGCCATCGCGCAGATCCTGACCAACAGCCGCATGTGCGCCGAAGGCAGGCGCCCGATCTGCCAGGACACGGGCATCGTCAACGTGTTCCTCAAGATCGGCATGGACGTGAAGTGGGAAGGCTTCACTGGCAGCATCCAGGAAGCCATCGACGAAGGTGTGCGCCGCGGCTACAACAACCCCGACAACAAGCTGCGCGCCTCGGTCCTGTCTGACCCGATCTTTGAACGCAAGAACACCAAGGACAACACGCCGGCCGTGGTGTTCATGGAGGTGGTGCCCGGTGACAAGGTCGACGTCATCGTCGCAGCCAAGGGTGGCGGTTCCGAGAACAAGTCCAAGGTATATATGCTCAACCCCAGCGACAACATCGTCGACTGGGTGCTCAAGACCGTGCAGACCATGGGCGCTGGCTGGTGCCCGCCGGGCATGCTGGGCATCGGCGTCGGCGGCACTGCTGAGAAAGCAGCGCTGCTCGCCAAGGAAGCGCTGATGGATGACATTGACATGTACGAGCTGCTGCAGCGCGGTCCGCAGAACAAGCTCGAAGAGCTGCGCATCGAGCTGTACGAAAAGGTCAACGCACTGGGCATCGGCGCCCAGGGCCTCGGCGGCCTGACCACCGTGCTCGACGTCAAGATCAAGACCTACCCGACACACGCCGCGTCCAAGCCCATTGCGATGATCCCGAACTGCGCAGCCACGCGCCACGCCCACTTCGTGATGGACGGCTCCGGCCCGGTCTACATGGACCCACCCAGCCTCGACCTGTGGCCCAACGTGCACTGGGCGCCGGACTACAACAAGTCCAAGCGCGTCGACCTCAACACCCTGACCAAGGAAGAAGTGGCCAGCTGGAAACCAGGCCAGACCCTGCTGCTCAACGGCAAGATGCTCACCGGCCGCGATGCCGCACACAAACGCATCCAGGACATGCTGGCCAAGGGCGAGCAACTTCCGGTGGACTTCACCAACCGCGTCATCTACTACGTCGGCCCGGTCGATCCGGTGCGCGAGGAAGTGGTCGGCCCGGCCGGCCCGACCACTGCCACCCGCATGGACAAGTTCACCCGCATGATGCTGGAGAAGACCGGCCTCATCGCCATGGTCGGCAAGGCCGAGCGTGGCCCGACCGCCATCGAGGCCATCAAGGATGCGAAGAGCGCCTATCTGATGGCCGTGGGTGGCAGCGCCTACCTGGTCTCCAAGGCCATCAAGGCCGCCAAGGTGGTGGGCTTCGCCGACCTGGGCATGGAAGCCATCTACGAGTTCGACGTGGTCGACATGCCGGTGACTGTCGCGGTCGACGCCGGCGGCACCAGTGCCCACGTCACGGGTCCTGCCGAGTGGGAAAAGCGCATCGCCACCGGCAAGTTCAAAGGCATCACGGTCGCTGCCGCTTGAAAACGATCGGTGTGTTCGACAGCGGCGTCGGGGGCCTGAGCGTGCTGCGCGCGCTGCTGGCCGAGATGCCACAGGTGCACTTCGTGTACCTCGCTGACGGCGCCCACGCGCCCTATGGCGAACGAAACCCGCAGCAGATCGCGGAGCGCGCCCACCGGATCACGGAGGGCCTGCGCCATCACTTCGGCATCGACGCCCTGGTGGTGGCCTGCAATACCGCCACAGCGCTGGCCATCGAGGGCCTGCGAGCGGAGCACGCAGACTGGCCCATCGTGGGAGTCGAACCAGCGCTCAAACCCGCGGCCGCCCTCACACGAACCGGTCACGTGGGTGTAATGGCCACGCGAGGGACGGTCGAGAGCGAACGCTACGCCCGGCTGCGACAGCGCCTGGAAAGCAGCTCAGACTCACCGCTCCACTTCAGCAGCCAGGCCTGTGACGGGCTGGCCGATGCCATCGAGCGTGACGACAAAGTCACCATACAAAGCCTCTGCAAGCGCTACTGGGAGGCGCTCAAGGCCGACCGGGAGGATCTACCGGCCATCGACACCCTGGTACTGGGTTGCACCCACTACCTCTTCGCCGCCGACGTGCTTCGTGCACTGACTGGCCCGGAAGTCGCGCTGGTCGAGACCGGTGTCCCGGTGGCCAAACGCACACAGGCGGTGCTGAAAGAATTGCCCGACCGCCCGCACGCCTCTGGCTCGCTCCCTGGCGTCACGTTGCTGTCGACCGGTGACCCGGAGCCGCTGGCCCGCGCGGCTCACCGGTGGCTGGGACTGAATGTTCCAGGTCAGCAATTCATCTGCTGAGCCCACCCATGCAAGAGCCAGGGCTCAGGCTTCGGCCGCCAACGCAGCCCGTCGGCCGCGCTCGACATCCACCCGCTGCAACAACAGCCATCCGATCACGAACAGGACTGCGGTGGAGGCGATCGCCAGTCGCTGGTTGCCACCCGTTCCCCAGGCGATGATTCCATAAGTCAGCGGCCCGATGATGCTGGCCAGCCGGGTGGCAAAGGTCCACAGACCATAGAACTCCGCCAGCTGCGCCGCGGGTGCAAACAATCCCGCCATCGCCCGCCCCGCGGACTGGCTGGACCCCATGCACAGACCGGCGATGGCCGCTGCGTACCAGAATCCCCCTTTGGTCGTCGTGAGGGCTGCGATCACGCAAGTCGCGACCCAGCCCAGCAGCGTCACGCTCAAGGCAAGCTTGTGACCGATCCGGTCCTGCCAATGGCCAAAGGCGAAGGCACCGACAGCCGCCGCAATGTTCAGCACAAAGATCAGCACCATGGTCTCCTGCTGCACGAAACCGATGACCTGCTCTGCGTAGATGGCGGCCAGCGCGATCGTGACGGCCACACCGCCCTGGTAGGCCACCGCACAGGCCAACAACCACATGAAGTCGCGGTATTGGCGGGCTCTGCGGTAGGTCGTCAGCAACTGAGCCCAGGCCTGCCCCAGTCCACCGCCGGAATGGCGGACCGCGCGCTCACGCAGCCAGACGAACGTGCACAAGGACGCAATAGAAAACACGCCCGCCGTGATCCACATGGTCTTTGGAACGAACTGGGTCGCGGGCTCACCAGCCGCCTGCGACTGGATCACCACCACCAGGCTCAGCCCCAGCGCCAGCATGCCGCCGAGGTAGCCAAAACTCCAGCCCCAGCCGCTGACCCGCCCCAGTGCCTCCGGGCGTGCCAGCTCCGGGAGGAACGCCGCGCTCAACGACTCGCCCCACGAGAAGAACACGTTGGACAACACGATGAGGAGAACACCCAATGCGACCTCCCCCGGCCCCACTTGTGACAACCCCATCGTCGACGCGACGCACCCCACTGTGCTGACAGCCAGCAGACGCTTTTTGGCACCATGGCGGTCGGCCCACGCGCCCACCACCGGCATGGTGAGCATCACGATGGCGTAGGAGAGGCTCAGGCTCGCCGTCCACGCGAACGTCGCCCAAGACGCACCACCGGCCACGGCCCCCACGAAATAGGCAGAAAAAACGGCCGTGAGAACAACCGTTGTGTATCCAGAGTTGGCGAAGTCGTACATGGCCCATGCCCACACCTCGCGCTTGCGCACGCCAGGGTTCAAGGCACCGGCCGCCGCCTGGGACATGCGTCAGTGAAGGTGGCGCGGCTTGCGCCCTCCCCCATGCCCGGATGACCCACCATGGCCACGGGGAGGGCGACCCAGCTGCATCGAGTTCACCAGGGCATCAAACCGCTGGTTGAACAGGCGGTCAATCGAGGCCACCACATCGTTGAGCTCCGATGCATCGAAATGCCGCTCCATGATGTGGACCACGTCCTGAACCAGCAGATCGCGCTGGACCTGCATGATCGCCGCTGGCGTCGGGCCCACGAAGCACATCATGAAGTCGTCGCGCGCCTCTTCATCTTCGGGCGCCTCCTCTTCGTCGAACTCGGTATCGTAGAAGGACACCTCGATCGGGGCACCGGAAGAGGCGATTTCATTCAGGCCCATGCAGGCCTCTTCGATCACCTGCCGGAAGTCCTCGTCACCGGGGACCGTCCAGCACATCTGCAGCACATGCTCTTGCGCATCAAAGCGGATACCCGGCTCGTCCTCGTAGGCACTCTCGGCAGCAGCGGCCAGGGAACGGGCGCCAGCGTACTGCCAAAGAGGCTTGAGCGCGTCCTGAATCTGGGCGTAGGCCACATCCTCGCGCAGAGGAACATCCCCATGCACATGGATTTCAAAAGGCGCGTTGTATCGGGTCATGGAAACTCACTGTAGCGGCGAAAGCGCCCCACGCATAGTCGGGCGGTGGGCGTGGTGCCTCGAACCGGAATCGAACCGGTACGACCGGTTAGGGTCGGCGGATTTTAAGTCCGCTGTGTCTACCAATTTCACCATCGAGGCGAACTGCGGGCCATTGTCGCAGGTTCATTCTGGGGCCACTCCGGCAGGCCGAGGGACAGAGCCTTTGAATGTCTGACAGACATGCATCGAACCAAAGAAAAAAGGGAAGCGGTGCTTCCCTTTTTCTGATGAATGGAGCGGGAAACGAGGTTCGAACTCGCGACCTCAACCCTGGCAAGGTTGCGCTCTACCAACTGAGCTATTCCCGCAAAAATTCCAGTGTGACTGGAGGCGCGATCCGGAGTCGAACCGGACTAGACGGATTTGCAATCCGTTGCATAACCGCTTTGCTATCGCGCCCGATTCACCGACGCGAAGACCGCGTTGATGCAACCGACAAAAAAGGGAAGCCGGGCTTCCCTTTTTAAACTGGAGCGGGAAACGAGGTTCGAACTCGCGACCTCAACCTTGGCAAGGTTGCGCTCTACCAACTGAGCTATTCCCGCATGTTTCTGACGTTTGGTGATGTTCGTCAGAAGCTGAAATTCTAGCGCAAAAAACGAGTCTTTTTCAAGACCCACGTATTTTTTGCTCAGTGCTTGACTGCTCCAGGAGCAGGCGCGGGGGCACTCCCTGCGGCTGCGGCCACTTGAGCCGCCACCTCTTCATCGGTCAAGGGCACCGGCTGCCGCTCCAAGGCGATGGACAACACCTTGTCGATCCATTTGACCGGAACGATCTCGAGCCCTTGCTTGACGTTGTCGGGTATCTCGGCAAGGTCCTTGACGTTTTCTTCAGGAATGATGACCGTCTTGATGCCACCACGGAGCGCGGCCAGCATCTTTTCCTTCAAGCCACCGATTGCCGTGACCTCACCCCGAAGGGTGATCTCCCCGGTCATCGCGACATCGGCGCGGACCGGTATACCGGTGAGCGCCGACACCAGCGCGGTGGTCATGGCCGCCCCTGCGCTGGGGCCGTCCTTCGGCGTGGCGCCATCAGGGACGTGGATGTGAATGTCGCGCTTGTCGAACTGCTCATCCTTGATGCCCAGCTGCCGGGCACGGCTGCGAACCACGGTGCGCGCAGCCTCCACAGACTCCTTCATCACATCACCCAGCGAGCCGGTGCGGATGGTGCCGCCCTTGCCGGGCATGCTGGCGACCTCGATGGTCAGCAGATCGCCGCCCACTTCGGTCCACGCAAGTCCCACAACCTGACCCACCTGGTTCTGTTGCTCGACCCGGCCATACGTGTACTTGCGCACACCCAGGAAGTCGCTCAAGTTATCGGCGTCGACCACCACTGTGGGGGTGTATTTTTTGAGCAGCAAGCCCTTGACCACCTTGCGGCAGATCTTGGAGAGCTCGCGCTCGAGCGAACGCACACCGGCCTCGCGGGTGTAGTAGCGAACGATATCCCTTACCGCCTCTTCCTTGACCTCCAGCTCGCCATCGCGAATGCCATTGTTCTTCACCTGCTTGGGAAGCAGATAGCGCATGGCAATATTGGTTTTTTCGTCTTCCGTGTAGCCGGAAAGACGGATCACTTCCATGCGGTCCAGCAGGGCCGGCGGGATGTTCATCGAGTTGGACGTCGCCACGAACATCACGTCCGACAGATCGAAATCGACCTCGACGTAGTGGTCACCGAAGGTGTGGTTCTGCTCGGGATCGAGCACCTCCAGCAGGGCTGACGACGGGTCGCCCCGGAAGTCGGTGCCCAGCTTGTCGATTTCATCCAGCAGGAACAGAGGATTGCGAGTACCCACCTTGGACAGGCTCTGAAGCACCTTGCCGGGCATGGCGCCGATGTAGGTACGGCGGTGCCCGCGGATCTCGGCCTCGTCTCGCATACCACCCAGCGCCATGCGCACGTACTTGCGCCCGGTGGCCTTGGCCACCGACTGACTGAGCGAGGTCTTGCCCACGCCCGGAGGTCCGACGAGGCACAGGATCGGTGCCTTAACCTTGTCCACGCGCTGCTGCACCGCGAGGTACTCAAGAATCCGGTCCTTGACCTTCTCCAGACCATAGTGGTCTTCGTTCAGGACTCCCTCGGCAAACGCCAGATCGTGCTTGATCTTGGTCTTCTTGCTCCAGGGCAATGCCACCAGCGCGTCGATGTAGTTGCGCACCACCGTGGCCTCCGCCGACATGGGCGACATCAGCTTGAGCTTCTTGAACTCTGCCTCTGCCTTCTTGCGCGCTTCGGCAGGCATCTTGGCCGCCTTGATCTTCTTCTCGATTTCCTCGATGTCGGCGCCCTCTTCGCCTTCGCCAAGCTCCTTCTGGATCGCCTTGACCTGCTCGTTGAGGTAGAAGTCGCGCTGGTTCTTCTCCATCTGGCGCTTGACGCGACCACGGATTTTCTTGTCAACGTTCAGGATGTCGACCTCGCGCTCGAGCTGCTCGAACAGGTTCTCCAGCCGCTTGTTGATCGGATCAAGATCCAGCACCACCTGCTTGGACTCCAGCTTCAGAGGCAGGTGCGCGGCGATGGTGTCGGCCAGGCGACCCGGATCGTCGATGCTGGAGATCGAGGTCAGGATCTCGGACGGAATCTTCTTGTTCAGTTTGACGTACTGGTCAAACTGCTGCATCACGGCGCGGCGCAGCGCTTCGAGTTCGTTGGTCTGTGTGGCAGAGCGCTCCTGTGCCGGATCGATCGGTGTGACGTGGGCCACGAAGTGGCTTTCACCGTCCACGATCGACAGCACCTTGGCGCGCTGGACTCCCTCCACCAGCACCTTGACGGTGCCGTCTGGCAGCTTGAGCATCTGCAGAATGGTGGCGACACAGCCCATCTCGAACATGTCGTCCGTGGAAGGCTCGTCCTTGGCGGCGGCTTTCTGTGCCACCAGCATGATGCGGCGCTCGGCTTCCATCGCCGCCTCCAGCGCCTTGATACTCTTGGGGCGACCGACAAACAGCGGAATCACCATGTGGGGAAAGACCACCACATCGCGCAAAGGCAACAGTGGCAGGTCTACAGGCGTGCTGGGCAGGGGGACTTGTCCGGACATTTCAGACCTCTAGATGTTTGACGGGCGAAAGCGGGTGTCGCATACCGCTTGCTCTCGCCCTCTCGACGCACGCAATCAGGCCTGCTTGGCCGCCTCGCGGTACACCAGCAGGGGGGGCTTGTTTTCTTCGATGGTGGACTCGTCGACCACCACCTTCTCCACGTTGCTCATCCCCGGCAACTCGAACATGGTGTCGATCAGGGCGTTTTCCAGTATGGAACGCAGGCCCCGGGCACCGGTTTTTCGCGCCAGCGCCTTGCGGGCGATGGCTTTGAGCGCCGCGGGTCGCACTTCGAGATCGGCTCCTTCCATCGCCAGCAGCCGGGAAAACTGCTTGACCACCGCGTTCTTGGGTTCGGTGAGGATTTCGACCAGCGCGTCCTCGCTGAGCTCGGCCAGACTCGCAATCACAGGCAGTCGCCCAACCAGCTCCGGGATCAACCCGAACTTGATCAGGTCTTCCGGCTCGATGTCCTTGAAGGCTTCTGTCAGGCTGCGCTGCTGCTTGCTCCTGACGACCGCGCCAAAGCCCATGCCAGACGCCTCGGTGCGGTTCTCGATGATCTTCTCGAGACCTGCGAACGCGCCGCCACAGATGAACAGGATGCTGGTGGTGTCGACTTGCAGGAAATCCTGATTGGGGTGCTTGCGGCCGCCCTGTGGCGGCACGCTGGCCATGGTGCCCTCGACCAGCTTGAGCAGTGCCTGCTGAACCCCCTCACCCGACACGTCGCGGGTGATCGATGGGTTGCCCGACTTGCGCGTGATCTTGTCGATCTCGTCGATGTAGACGATGCCTTGCTGCGCGCGCTCAACGTCGTAGTTGCAGCTCTGCAGCAGCTTGGCCACGATGTTCTCGACGTCCTCGCCGACATAGCCGGCCTCGGTCAATGTGGTGGCATCGGCCATGACGAACGGCACATTGAGCATGCGCGCCATGGTCTGGGCCAGCAGTGTCTTGCCAGAGCCGGTGGGCCCGATCAGCAGGATGTTGCTCTTGGCCAGCTCGACGTCGTCCTTGCGAGCGGACTGCTTGTGCCGCAGGCGCTTGTAGTGGTTGTAGACCGCCACCGCAAGAGCACGCTTGGCAGCTTCCTGACCGATCACGTAGCTGTCGAGATTGTTTTTGAGGTCTGCTGGCGTGGGCAGGTCGTCGGGCGCGGTCTTGACCGATTCCAGTCCGGGCAGTTCATCACGAATGATGTCGTTGCAAAGGTCGATGCATTCATCGCAAATGAACACCGACGGTCCCGCAATGAGCTTCTTCACCTCATGCTGGCTTTTGCCGCAGAACGAGCAATAGAGTGCCTTTTCGCCGGAAGCGGCTTTTTTGTCGGCCATGGTCTGGAGGTGGGACTACCTAGTGGGAAAGTTGGAAACAATGATAGATCAAGCCCGCCGGGCCCGAAACCAAGGAAAAGGACCCCATTCAGGGCGAAATCCGCCGTCAGAAGGCCTCTTTTCCATGATGGTCTTGGCTGCGAAACCGATCAGCCCGCCACGGGACGCTTGTCGATCACCTTGTCGATCAGTCCGTACTCGGCCGACTCGGCTGCCGACAGGTAATAGTCACGCTCGGTGTCTCGCTCGATTTTTTCCAGCGGCTGGCCGGTGCGCTCGGCCAGGATCTTGTTCAACTGCTCGCGGGTCTTGAGGATCTCGCGGGCATGGATCTCGATCTCGGTGGCCTGGCCCTGGGTGCCGCCCAGCGGCTGGTGGATCATGATCTTGGAGTTGGGCAATGCAAATCGCTTGCCCTTGGCGCCGGCGGCCAGCAAAAACGCGCCCATACTGGCTGCCATGCCGGTGCACAGCGTCGACACATCGGGCTTGATGAAGTTCATGGTGTCGAAGATCGCCATGCCGGCGCTGACCGAGCCGCCCGGGGAGTTGATGTAGAAGGAAATGTCCTTGTCCGGATTTTCGCTTTCCAGGAACAGCAACTGCGCCACCACCAGATTGGCCGACTGGTCATTGACCGGGCCCACCAGGAAGATCACGCGCCCCTTGAGCAGGCGCGAATAGATGTCGTAGGCGCGCTCGCCACGCCCCGACTGCTCGATCACCATGGGCACCATGCCCAGACCCTGAATGTCCATTGCGCTCATGCGTTTCTCCAATGTGTGAATGCTTGAATGTCACTACTGTAACCAACCCGACAAAGCCGCGATCATGGCGTCGGTTTTGCCCAGGGCTTGCATATGGCGTGCCCGTGGCAAAACACAAGGTAGGCCCAAAACAAGAAGGGCGGATCGCTCCGCCCTTCTTATGCCCTGTCACGGCGACAAGCGCCGCGCAGACCCTCAGGCCTGGCCCATCAACTCGTCAAAACCGACTGCCTTGTCGGTGACCTTGGCCCGGGACAGCACGAACTCGGTGACGTTGTTCTCGATCACCACGGCTTCCACCTCGGCCATGCGGCGGTTGTCGCTGGTGTACCAGCGCACCACATCGGCCGGCTTTTCGTACGAAGAAGCCAGCTCTTCGATGTGGGCCTTGATCTGCTCAGGCTTGGCGTGCAGCTCGTGCGCACGCACCAGCTCGGCCACTACCAGACCCAGGCGCACGCGGCGCTCGGCCTGCTCCTGGAACAGCTCGGCAGGAATCGGGGCCTTGTCGGCATCCTTGATGCCGCGCTGCTTGAGGTCGGCACGGGCGCCTTCCAACAGCCGGTCGACTTCGGACTGCACCACCGACTTCGGCAGATCCAGCTCGGCCTTGGCCACCAGGGCGTCCATCACAGCCTGCTTGTTGCGGGCCTGGACGCGGAACTTGACTTCGCGCTCGAGGTTCTTCTTGATGTCGGCGCGCAGGGCTTCGACCGTGCCATCGGCAATGCCCAGCGACTTGGCCAGGGCCTCGTCCACCTCGGGCAGGTGGGCGGCTTCGATCTTGTTGACCGTCACCAGGAAGTCCGCGGTTTTTCCAGCCACGTCCTTGCCGTGGTAGTCGGCCGGGAACGGCAGCGGGAAGGTCTTGGACTCGCCGGCCTTCATGCCGCGCACGGCGTCTTCGAACTCCTTGAGCATCTGGCCGTCGCCGACGATGAACTGGAACCCTTCGGCCTTGCCGCCTTCGAAAGCCTCGCCGTCGATCTTGCCGGCGAAGTCGATGGTCACGCGATCACCATCGGCGGCGGCCTGGTCGGCAGCGCGCTGGGCGAAGGTGCGGCGCTGCTTGCGCAGGATGTCCAGCGTGCGGTCGATCGCCGCGTCGCTCACTTCCGTGCTGATCTTTTCGATCTCGGCGGTCGACAGATCGCCGATCTTCACCTCGGGATAGACCTCGAACACCGCATCGAAAGTCAGCTGGCCTTCGGGAGCGCCTTCTTTCTCGGTGATCTGGGGCTGGCCGGCCACGCGCAGCTTGGCTTCGCCAGCGGCGTTGGCGAAGGCCTCACCGACCTTGTCGTTCATGACCTCGTAGTGCACCGAGTAGCCGTAGCGCTGGGCCACGACGTTCATGGGCACCTTGCCCGGACGGAAACCGTCCATCTTCACATCGCGGGCCAGGCGCTTGAGGCGCTTGGCCACTTCGTTCTGGATCACGTCGGCCGGCAGCGTCAGGGTGATCTTGCGCTCCAGCTTCTCCAGGGTTTCAACGGTCACGGTCATGGTTATCTCCAATCAGGAAAGCGGTCGACCAGCGAGGCCGGCCGGTGAGGATCTGTCTGTCGGTTCTGTGGTGCGCGGGGGGGGACTCGAACCCCCACACCATTGCTGGCGTCAGGACCTAAACCTGGTGCGTCTACCAATTTCGCCACCCGCGCGCCTGACATGCGGCGCCCACAGGCGACCACCTGGATGCACGGGCGCCGCCGACGGCAACCTTCTATTGTATCCGTGCTCAGGCGTCCTTCCGGACCCGGAACCAGGCAGCGTACATCGCCGGCAATGCCAGCAGCGTGAGCACGGTCGCGACGATCAGTCCGCCCATGATGGCCACCGCCATCGGCCCCCAGAACACACTGCGCGAGAGCGGGATCATGGCCAGCACGGCCGCCGCGGCGGTCAGCACAATTGGCCGCATGCGGCGCACCGCGGCCTCGACGACGGCGTCCCAGGCCGGCACGCCGCGGGCACGGTCCTGCTCGATCTGGTCGATCAGGATCACCGAGTTGCGCTGGATCATGCCCATGAGCGCGATCACGCCCAGCAGTGCCACGAAGCCGAACGGACGCCCCAGCAGCAGCAGCGCACCGGCCACGCCGGCCATGCCCAGCGGCCCGGTCAAGAACACCAGCAGCGAGCGGCTGAAGCTTTGCAGCTGCAGCATCAACAGGGTGAAGGTGATGAACAGCATGATGGGCATGCCAGCGGCAATCGACGATGAGCCCTTGCTGCTCTCCTCCACCGCGCCCGCCACCTGCACGTGGTAACCGGTCAGGCCCTTCGCCAGCCAGCCGGCCTCGGCTTGGCGCAGCGCTGGCAGCAGCTCGGCGGTCACGGTGGCACCCTGCAGACCCTCGACCACATCGCCCTGCACCGTGATTGCGTAGTCGCGGTTTTCGCGCCACATCACGCCCGGCTCCCAGCCGAACACCGGCTTCGCGATCTGCGACAGCGGGATGCTCTTGCCGCTGGCGGTCGGGATGTAGGCGTTGTCCAGGCTGGTGATCGCGTCGCGCTCGGACAGCGGCTGGCGAAGCACGATGTCGATCAGCTTGTCACCGTCGCGGTACTGGCCCACGGTGCTGCCGCTGAGGATGGTGCGGGTCGCGTTGGCGATGGACTGGCTGGACACGCCCAGCGCCCTCGCCTTGGTCTGGTCGACCTCCAGTCGCAGGGCCTTGACCGATTCGTTCCAGTTGTCGTTGACGCCACGCATGCTGGGACTGGCCCGCATCAGGCCCTTGACCTCGTCGGCCAGCCCGCGCAAAACCGCCGGATCTGTGCCCACCACGCGAAACTGCACCGGGTAAGGCACCGGAGGCCCGTTGGGCAGCAGTTTCACCCGCCCGCGCACCTCGGGAAACTCGGTGGCCAGCAGCTCGGGCAGCGCCTTGCGGATGCGCTCGCGGGCCGCCAGGTCCTCGGGCAGGAGGATCATCTGGGAGACGTTGGTCTGCGGGAAGATCTGGTCCAGCGGCAGGTAGAAGCGCGGCACACCCGAACCCACCCAGGTGCTGACGCTAAGCACGCCAGGCTCACGGGCCAGCCGGGTCTCGACGCGCCGCGCCACCTCGTCCGTGGCCGCAATGCTGGCGCCCTCGGGCAGCCAGATGTCGACCAGCACCTCGGGCCTGGCCGAGTCGGGGAAGAACTGCTGCTGCACCTGGCCCATGCCGGCCATGCCCAACACAAAGGTGGCAATGGTCAAGCCAATCGTGATCCAGCGGTGCTCGACACACCAGTTCACCAGGGCCCTGAATTTCACATAGAAGGGACCGTCGAACACCTCGTGCGCCGGCCCGGTGTGGGCCTTGACCTTGAGCAGCCGCACCCCCAGGTAAGGCACGAACATCACGGCCACCACCCAGGAGATCACCAGCGCCGCGACAGTCACGGCGAAGATCGCGAAGGTGTATTCACCCACCGCCGAATTGGCCAGCCCGATCGGCAGGAAGCCGGCGGCCGTGATCAGCGTGCCGGTGAGCATGGGCATCGCGGTCGCGTCCCAGGTGAAGGTGGCCGCCTTCATCATGGAATGGCCCTCCTCCAGCTTGCGCACCATCATCTCGACCGCGATGATTGCGTCGTCCACCAGCAGACCCAGCGCGATGATCAGCGAGCCCAGCGAGATCTTGTGCAGGCCGATGTTCCAGTAGCGCATGGCCAGGAAGGTGATCGCCAGCACCAGCGGAATGGTGATCAGCACCACCAGACCGGGTCGCATGTCCAGCACATAGCGGCGCAGGCCGGTGCCGCCCTCGCGGCGGTGCAGGCCCAGGCTCACGAAGCTGACCGCCAGCACAATCAGCACCGCCTCGATCAGCACCTTGACGAACTCGTTGACCGAACGACTGACGGCACTGGGCTGGTCCTGCACCTGCACCAGTTCCATGCCCGCCGGCAGATGCCCGCGGATGTCGGCCAGCGCGGTCTCCAGCGCCTGGCCCAGCGCGATGATGTCACCGCCCTTGGTCATGGAAATACCCAGTGCGATACTGTCCAGACCGTTGTGGCGCACCAGCACCTGCGGCGGGTCGATGTAGCCCTGGCGGATCTGCGCGATGTCGCCCAGTCGCAGCTGCGTGCCGTTGGCGGCGCGGATGGGCATGGCCCGCAACTGCTCGACCGAGCCGAAGGCCCCTGCCACGCGCACCTGCAGAACATCGTGCGGCGCCTGCACGTTACCGGCCGACTCCACCGCGTTCTGCTGGCCCAGTGCCGCCAGCACCTGCTGCATGTCCAGACCCAGGGTGGCCAGTCGCTGGTGCGAGATCTCGATGAAGAGTTTCTCCTCCTGCACGCCGAACAGCTCGACCTTGTTCACGTCCTTCACGCGCAGCAGCTTCTGACGCACCTCGTCGGCCACACGCTTGGTTTCGGCCGGAGAAAAACCCTGGCCCTGCAGCGCGTAGATGACCCCGAACACGTCGCCGAACTCGTCGTTGAAGAACGGCCCGATCACACCCTGCGGCAGGGTTGCCCGGATGTCGCCCACCTTCTTGCGCACCGTGTACCAGGTCTGCGGGATCTCCGAAGCCGGCGAGTTGTCACGCACCTGGAACAGGATCAGGGTCTCGCCCGGCTTGGAGTAGCTGCGGATCTTGTCGGCGTAAGGCACCTCCTGCAGCGTCTTCTCGATGCGGTCGGCGACCTGTTCGGACACTTCCTGCGCGGTGGCGCCCGGCCAGTAGGCGCGCACCACCATGGCACGGAAGGTGAACGGCGGGTCTTCGTCCTGCCCGAGCTGGAAGTAGGCCGCGATGCCCAGCAGCATCAGCACGATCATCAGGTAGCGGGTGAAGGCCTGGTGGTCCAGCGCCCACTGGGACAGGTTCATGCGCGAGATCCAGGAATCCTGCGCGTCGGAGGGGTTGGGATGGCTCTGGCTCATCGTCCACCTCAGGGCTTCTGGGCCGCGGCGAAGCGGGTGACCTGCTGGCCGGGCGAGAGCACATGCACGCCGGCTGCGACGATTTCTTCGCCGTCCTTGAGGCCCGACACCACCAGCATCTCGTTGCCGTCGGCACCCGAGACCACCACGGTGCGCATGTTCACCCGGCTGCTGGCGGGGTCGAACACCCAGACCGCCGAGTCCTTGCCCCCTCCGCTGGCCTGGATCAGGGCACTGGTGGGCAAGCGCACCGGGGCCGGTGCGGTGGGCGCGGCCGAGGTTTCGTCGGCGAACACCACCGACACGGTGGCACCCAGCGCCACGCGGGCATCGGCGGGCAGGCCGAGCTTGACCTGGAAGGTCCGGGTGAGTGGATCGGCGCTGGCCGCGATCTCGCGCACCTGGGCGGCCAGCGGTTCCGACGAGGCAGGGCCGGAGGTCCACGGCCGCACCTGAGCCGTATGGCCGACCTTCAGCAGGGCCACACGGTCTTCAGGCACCGCGATCACGGCGTCGCGCGCGCCATCGCGCGCCAGCCGGACCACGGGCGCTCCGGCGGCCACCACCTGCCCCACCTCGGCCTCCACCGACAGCACCACACCGGGGCCGTCGGCCACCAGCCGGGCGTAGCCGGCCTGGTTGCCCTGCACCGCGCCCTGGGCACGGGCCTGGCGCAGCGCCGCCTCTGCCGCGTCGAGGGTGGCCTGGCGGCGCTCGATCTCGGCACCGCTGACAAAGCCCTGCGCCTTCAGATCGGAAAAGCGCTTGAGGTCGGCGGCGGCCAGGTCGCGCTGTGTCTGCGCGGCAACGATCTGGGCCTGTGCGGCCTGCGCCGCAAGCGCCAGGTCCTGGGCGTCGAGCTGGGCCAGCAACTGTCCGGCCACCACGCGCTGGCCCACCTCCACCGGCCGCTGCACCAGCTTGCCGCCGACGCGAAAGCCCAGGCGCGACTCGGTGCGCGCCCGGATCTCGCCCGCGTAGCCGCTCTGGGACTGCACCGCCGCGCGGGACACCGTCATCAGCTTCACCGCCCGCACCGGTTCCTGGGGCACTTCGGGACGGGAACAGGCGCCCAGCAACAGGGCAACCACCAGGACAGGGACATGCAACAGTGTCTTCATGGCAAAAGCGGAGAGCGTTGGGAGAAGCAGTGGATCGGCAGTCATGTTAATGACTGACCGGTTAGTAATCAATTCTAGCGCGATCGGCGTTCTGGTGTGGACGCACAATCCGGCGACTGTGCCCGCCACAACACCCTGTCTCCGCCCCGTCCCCGTCAACCCCTGCAGCGCCCGCCGCCCATGCCACCGTCCGCCAGCCCAATGACCACCGAGGTCGGTCACTATGAAAATTTTCCGGTGGCGTCCTGGCTCTGCCCGGCAGTGATCCGTCCGGCGGTGGTGGCGATCTACCACTTTGCGCGCACCGCGGACGACATTGCCGACGAGGGCCAGGCCACCGCGCCCGAGCGACTGGACCAGCTATCGGCCTACCGCACCGCGCTGGCGCGCTGTCTGGCTTCGCCTGCCCAGCCGGCGGATGCGGGGCAATGGCCCCAGGTGTTCGGCCCGCTGGCCCGGGCGGCCGAGCGCCACCGGTTGCCAGGCGATCTGCTGCACGACCTGCTGAGCGCGTTCGAACAGGACATCCGCCACACCGCCAGCGGCCATGTGTACGCCGACACCGCCGAGCTGCTGGCCTACTGCCGACTTTCGGCCAACCCTGTGGGCCGGCTGCTGCTGCACCTGTACGGCATCCACGACCCCGAGTCTCTGGACCAGAGCGACGCGGTTTGCAGCGCGCTGCAGCTGATCAACTTCTGGCAGGACATCTCGGTGGACCACGCCCGCGGACGGCACTACCTGCCCGCCGATGCGCTGCAGGGCCAGGGGCTGCGGCTGGAGGACTTCTCGGGCGGAGCGCCGCCCGAGGTGCAGGAGCGCTGCCGGCAGGTGGTGCGCGGGCTTTGCGAAGAGGCCCGGGCGCTGATGCTCGAAGGGGCGCCGCTGGCGCGCCGCATTCCCGGGCGGGCGGGCTGGGAACTGCGCCTGGTGGTCCAGGGCGGCCTGCGCATCCTGGACAAGATTGCCGCCATCGATCACCGCAGCTGGCTGCAGCGACCGACCGTCGGCAAGGCCGACCTGCCGCTGATGCTCTGGCGGGCGCTGGCTGGAACCAACCTCAGCACGCGTCGGCCGGCAGGCTGAAACCGAAACGGGCGCCTTCGCCGGGGCGGGCCGTGGCCCAGACCCGGCCACCGTGGCATTCGACAATGCGCCGCACCATGGCCAGCCCGACCCCCAGGCCCGGGGCCGGTGCGCCCTGCGCGCGCTGGAACAGGCCGAACAGCTCGGCCGCCTTCTCGGGCTCGAAGCCCAGACCGTTGTCGTGCACGAAATAGGCGTGGCCACCGGGCACCGCCTCGTAAGTGACCTCGACACAGGGCCGCTCGTGGCTGAGGGAGTGGCGAAGGGCGTTGTCCAGCAGCTCTTCCCAGACCCGGCGCAGCAGCGCCGCGTCGGCGAATGCGGGCGGCAGACCCGGCGCGAGCACGCAGGACACGGGATGGCTGCGCTGGCCCAGCTGAAGGTCCCGCAGGACCACCTGCACCATGTGGTCCACATCCACACGGACCGGATGAAGGTCCGCCGCCTGCAGCCGCGCCAGCGCAGACACCGACTCCATCAGGTGCTGCAACCGCCGCGTGGAATCCATCACCTTGTGCGACAGCCGCGTCACCTGACCGGGCTGCCCGGCGTAGGTTGGGTCGCCCAGCAGCTGGGCGTAGCTCGCCACGTGCCGCAGCGAGGTCCGCAGGTCGTGCGCGAGCGCATGCGAGATGTCCCGCAGGGTCTGCTCGGCAGAAGCCAGCCGGGTAGCGATGGCCGGGTCGCCCAAAGTGCCTGTGCCCGACGGCGACGCCGGGTCCGAACGCAGCGCGAGCGGGTGGTGGGAATCTCGGGACGAAGTCATGGCAGGAAGGCGGCGTCTGGAAGAAGGCGAAAGACCTGCATGTGGCAAGCGCCCGACACTAACCCCTGTGGGTGTGCAAACCTTTGCTCCCTTGCGGCCAGTACCCCACTCTGGTGCATTTATTTATTACGAATGTGACGGCACGCGCAGTTTGAGATGCCGCCATCCGGGCCTGTGTGGCAAACCCAGGGTTCTCCCGGGCGCGAAGTGCGACAGACCTCAAGCGCGGGGGGGGATGCGCCGATGGATCTGGAACGGTCTGTCTGCACCACGTACCCGCCCGCTGCGGCGAACCGCCCGATCCATGTCGCCTTCTGAAGCACCTCCCGCCGATCCCGCCCTGCGCTGCCTGGGCTGTGCCGCACGCACCAGTTGCCTGGTCGGCCTGATGCCGCGCATCCAGCAGGACCGCCTGGCCCCACTGATCGTGGAGCAGCGGTTTCGCAAAGGCGAGATCTTGCAGGCCGAAGGCACCGAGGTGGACATGGTGCGCACCATCAAGCTGGGCACCGTGATGCTCACCCGCTCGGGGCCCGACCGCGTGCTGCGCCCGGTGGCGCTGGTCGGGCGCGGGCACCTCATGGGCCTGATGGTCCTGCTGGGCCAGACCACACAGGTCGGGGCCAAGGCGCTCTCACCGGGCCGCATCTGCGACGTGCCGGTCGCGGCCATGCTCAGTGCCCTGGTCAAGGACACGGCGCTCCAGAACAGCCTGCACCGGCAGATCGGCAACACCATCGCCCGCCTGGCCGACTGGGGACAGACGATGCGACTGCGCGGCCTGCACCGCCAGCTGGTGGCCACCTTGATGCTGCTGGCGCACGAACAGGGCACCCGCATGGTCCGCATCCCCAGCCACATCGCGCTGTCCGAGCTGCTGCGGACCACGCGCGAGTCGGTGGCGCGCACGCTGCGCCAGCTGGAAGACCAGGGGCACCTGCAGCGCAACGACCGCTGGCACGTGACGCTGGCGCCCGGCCACGAACGCGTGTTCACCGAAGACGGGACGGCCCCTTCCTGAAAGGGTGCACCCAGATTGTCAATTTATATTGACACTTTTATCTGTACAAACCCCTAAAAGAAGACCGCCTGTGCCATACTGAATTGCATGGCACATGCATTCCCCTTCTCCGCGATCGTGGGTCAGGAAGAGATGAAGACGGCGATCCTGATCGCCGCCATCGACCCCAGCATCGGGGGTGTGCTGGTGCTCGGCGACCGGGGCACGGGCAAGTCGACCGCCGTGCGCGCCCTGGCCGCTCTGCTGCCCGCCATCAAGGCCGTGGTGGGCTGCCGCTACGGCTGCGACCCGCTGGACCCGGCCGTCCGCTGCCCCGACTGCGCCCGGCTGCGCGAGGGCAAAGCCCCCAAGTCCCACAGCATCCCGGTGCCGGTGGTCGACCTGCCGCTGGGCGCCACGGAAGACCGCGTGGTGGGCGCGCTGGACCTGGAACGCGCGCTGTCGCAGGGCGTCAAGGCTTTTGAACCCGGCCTGCTGGCCCAGGCCAACCGCGGCTTCCTCTACATCGACGAGGTCAACCTGCTGGAAGACCACCTGGTGGACCTGCTGATCGATGTCGCGGCCTCGGGCGAAAACGTGGTCGAGCGCGAGGGCCTGAGCGTGCGCCACCCCGCGCGCTTCGTGCTGGTGGGCAGCGGCAACCCCGAAGAGGGCGAGCTGCGGCCCCAGCTGCTGGACCGCTTCGGCCTCTCGGTCGAGGTGAAGACGCCCGACCAGCTGGCCGAGCGGGTCGAGGTGGTGCGCCGGCGCGATGCGTTCGAGCGCGACGGCGAGGCTTTCGTGGCGCGCTGGAAGAAGGAGGACGAGCGCATCCGGCGCCGTCTGCTCGCGGCGCGCACACGGCTGGCGCAGGTGGACCTGCCCGAGGCCGCGCGCGAGCGGGCCGCCACGCTGTGCATGGCCCTGGGCACCGACGGCCTGCGCGGCGACCTGACCCTGATGCGCGCCGCGCGCGCCCTGGCCGCCTGGGAGGGCGAGGCCGCCGTCGGCGATGCCCACCTGCGGCGTGTCGCCGCGCCCGCACTGCGCCACCGGCTGCGCCGCAACCCGCTGGACAACAGCGGGTCGAGCGCGCGGGTCGAGCGCGCCGTCGCCGAACTGCTGGGGCCATGAACCCCTTCGACAGCGCCCGCATCAGCGCCCGCATGGCGCTGGCCGCGGCGCTGCTGGCGGTGGACCCGTCCGGTCTGGGCGGCATCGCGCTGCGCGGCACTGCCAGCCCGCTGCGCGACCAGTGGCTGGCGCTGCTGCGCCGGCTGATGCCGCCCGGTTCGCCCTGGTTGCGTGTGCCGTCCCACGCGGGCGATGCCGCCCTGCTCGGCGGTCTGGACCTCACGACCACGCTGGAAACCGGCCGCCCGGTGGCGCAGCAGGGTCTGCTGGCCCGGGCCGATGGTGGTGTTCTGCTGCTACCCATGGCCGAGCGCGTGTCGCCGGGTGTGGCCTCCCACCTGGCGGCGGTGCTCGACCGTCGGCAGGTGGTGCTGGCACGCGAGGGGCTGAGCCTGCGTAGCCCGGCCCGGTTCGCCTTGCTGGCGCTGGACGAAGGCGCGTCCGACGAGGAGTGCCTGCCGTCTGCGCTGCTGGACCGGCTGGCCCTGCACCTGCTCGCGGAACCGGCGCCCGAGGGCGAGACCCCGCCCGACTGGCAAGCCGCCGACATCGAACGGGCGCAGATGCGACTGCCCCACGTGATCCTGCCCGAGCCGTTACTGCAGGGCCTGTGCGCGGCGGCGCAGGCCTGGGGCATTCACTCGCTGCGCGCACCGCTGATGGCGGTCCGGGCGGCGCGGGCGGCGGCGGCGCTGGACGGTCGCAACGAGGTCGACGACACACACGCCGCCCTGGCCGCCGCGCTGGTGCTGGCGCCGCGCGCGACCCGGATGCCGCCGCCCGCCGCGGACGACGACGCCGTTCCTCCGCCAACGCCCGCTGAACCCGGCCCGGCTGAACAGGCACCGGCCTCCCCGCCTGCACCGCCCCAGCCCGACGAGCACCCGGCAGACCGCGACGCCGCGCAAGCCGCTCGGCCGCCCGAACAGGCCGCGCTGGAAGACCGGCTGGTCGAGGCCGTCCGCGCCTCGATCCCGCACGGACTGCTGGCCGCGCTGCAGGCTGGCCAGGCGCGCCAGGCCCGCGCCAGCGCCGCCGGCCGGGCGGGCGCTGCGAGCAAGCACCCGAACCGGGGCCGCCCGGTCGGCAGCCGCCGCGCCGAACCACGCTCGGGCGCCCGCCTGCACGTGCTGGACACCCTGCGCGCCGCGGCGCCCTGGCAGCGCCTGCGGCAGGACGCTGCGGGCGGGCCGGCGCGGCTGCGCGTGCGGCGCGAGGACTTCCACGTGGTGCGCTACCGGCAGCACCGGCCCACCACCACCGTGTTCGTGGTCGACGCCTCCGGCTCCTCGGCCCTGCACCGGCTGGCCGAGGCCAAGGGCGCGGTCGAACTGCTGCTGGCCGAGTGCTACGTGCGGCGCGACCGCGTGGCCGTGCTGGCGTTCCGCGGCGCCGGTGCCGAACTGCTGCTGCCGCCCACGCGCTCGCTCACCCGCGCCAAGCGCAGCCTGGGCGCCCTGCCCGGCGGCGGTGGCACGCCCCTGGCCAGCGGCCTGGCCGCAGCGGCCGACCTGGCCGGCCAGCTCACCCGGGGCGGCGACTCGGCCACCGTGGTGCTGCTGACGGACGGCCGCGCCAACATCGCACGCGACGGCTCGCCGGGGCGCACGCAGGCCCAGCAGGACGCGCTGACTGCTGCGCAGCGGTTCCGCGCCGAGGGGCTGAGCGCCCTGCTGATCGACACCTCGCCACAACCTTCCGACCCGGCCCGAGCCCTGTCCGATGCCATGGGCGCCGCCTACCTGGCGCTGCCCCACGCCGGGGCCGAGGGGCTGGCGCGCGCGGTGCAACTGGCGGCCGGCCACGGCCGTTGAACACCATGCCGCGCCGACTCGACTGGCAGCGGGACGGCCCCGGCTGGCCCCACCACGAACGCAGCCGCTTCGTGCTGGCCAGCGGGCTGCACTGGCACACCCAGTGGTTCGACGGGCCGGGCGCCGACGCGCCCTGCGCGCTGCTGCTGCACGGAACCGGCGCATCGACCCACTCCTGGCGCTCGCTGGCGCCGCTGCTGGCCCGGCGCTGCCGGGTGCTGACTCTGGACCTGCCCGGCCACGCCTTCACCGGCCGCCCACCCGGCGGCATGGGCGCGCCCCAGCTCTCCCTGCCCGGCATGGCGCGCGCGGTGCACGGCCTGTTGAAGGCACTGGGCTGCACGCCGGCCCTGGTGGTCGGCCACTCGGCCGGCGCGGCCATCGGCATCCGAATGTGCCTGGACGGGCTGATCAAGCCCCGTCTGGTCGTCGGTATCAACGCCGCCCTGCTGCCGCCGGCCGGGCTGGCCGGGCCGCTCTTCGCACCGGCGGCCAAGCTGCTGGCCGCCGCGCCCTGGGTGCCACGCCTGTTCGCCTGGCGCGCCCACGAACCCGCGGTGCTGCAGCGCCTGCTGCAGGGCACCGGCTCGGTGCTCGACGCCGACACCGCGGCGCTGTACCGCCAGCTGGTCGGTTGCCCCGAACACGCCGCAGGGGCGCTGGGCATGATGGCCAACTGGGACCTGCAGACCTTCGCGCGCGACCTGCCGCGGCTGCGGGTGCCCCTGCTGCTGCTGGCGGCGGCGCAGGACCGCACCGTGCCGCCGGCGCAGGCGCACGAGGTGCTGGCGCGGCTGTCACCGGCCGCGCAGGCCCGCGTGATCGCTCTGCCCGGGCTGGGCCACCTGGCGCACGAGGAACAACCCGGGCTGGTGGCCTCGCACATCCTCTCGGCCCTGGGCGAGCCCGCAGCGGCGGCCTGCGCCTGACCCGTCCCTGCCCCGATCCTCGCCGGACCCACCGTGAACACCCCCCAGCCGCCCTGGCACCCCGACCTGCCCGAGGGCCCGCCGCGCCGGCTGTGCACCGACTGCGGCCTCTCGCGCACCGCCGACCCACACCGCTGCGGCCAGGCCTGCCAGTTCATCCAGCCCGACTACCCGGCACTGGAGCAGCGGGTGCATGGCCGCACGCGCGCCGCCCCGGGCGCGCCCGCCACGGCCGACAGCGGGGGCGACGACGAGCGCTTTTTCGGACCGTTCCGGCAGATGCACCAGGCCCGAATGCGACAGCCGCTGCCCGGCGCGCAGTGGACCGGCATCACCACCCGCATCGCCCAGCGGCTGCTGGAGACTGGCGAGGTGGATGCGGTGATCGCGATGGCGCCGCACCCGGACGACCCCTGGCGGCCGATGCCGGTGGTGGTGACCCGGGCCGAAGACATGGCGCTGTGCCGCGGCATGCGCATGGGCTACGCGCCGCTGATCGCCCTGGTCGAGCCGGCGCTGCAGCGGGGCCTCAAGCGCCTGGCCGTGATCGGCATTCCCTGCCAGATCTACGCCCTGCGCGCCATCCAGCCGCAGCTCGAACGCGACCACGGCCTGCAGGCCCTGCACGTGATCGGCATCCCCTGTTCCGACAACACCAGCACCGAGCGCTTCCACCAGTTCCTGGAACTCGTCTCGGACCGGCCGCAGGAGGTGAACTACCTGGAGTTCCGCGCCGACTACCGGGTCGAGATGCGCATGAAGGACGGCGCGGTGCGCACCATTCCCTTCCTGCAGCTGCCACTGTCCAAGCTGCCGCCGGACTTCTTCCCGCTCACCTGCCGCACCTGCGTGGACTACACCAACACCCTGTCCGACCTCACCGTCGGCTACATGGGGGGCCAGGGTGAGCAGTGGCTGCTGGTGCGCAACGCCCGGGGCCAGGCGCTGCTGGACCTGCTGGGCGACGAGGTGCACTGTCAGGCGCCGGGCAGCGCCGGGCGGCGCGCCGGCGCGGTGCAGGGCTTCCTGAAAAACCTGGAGCGGGCCGCCGGCGGCCTGCCACTGCGCCGCATGCCCGACTGGCTGCGCCCCGTGGTCGCCTGGCTGATGCCCCGGCTGGGCCCGCGCGGGCTGGAGTTCGCCCGCGCCCGCGTCGAGATGAAGGCGCTGGAGACGCTGGTGCACCTGGAGCGGGAGGCGCCAGCCCGCGTGAAGTCGATGGTGCCCGGGCATGTCCGGGCGCTGGCCCGTCCCTACCGTGCCAAAGATCACGACTAGGTGCTTACCCGTAGCACCGAAGAAATACAGTCACGCGCCATTGACAAACTGATGTGTCATGTTAGATTGACACCAGCACTTGTCACATGTTGATGACAAATGCTCCACCCGATGAGGGGGCCCATGGACATGTTGGCACGCATACAGCAGGCGCTCGAACAGGAGCTGACCTGTGCGCTCAGCCCCAGCGCCCCTCCCCGGCTCATGGCCGCCATGCGCCATGCCGTGTTTCCCGGTGGCGCCCGCATCCGTCCCCAGCTCTGTCTGGCCGTGGCCCAGGCCTGCGGTGACGACGCCCCCGAACTGACCGACGCCGCCGCCGTCGCCATCGAGCTGCTGCACTGCGCCTCGCTGGTGCACGACGACATGCCCTGCTTCGACGACGCCGACCTGCGCCGCGGCCTGCCCTCGGTGCACAAGCTGCACGGCGAACCGCTGGCCCTGCTCTCGGGCGACGGCCTGATCGTGATGGCCTTCCAGGCCATGGCCCGCGCGGGCACCCGCCACCCCGGCCGCCTGACCGGCCTGCTCGCCACCCTGTGCTCGGCCGCCGGCGCGCCGGACGGCATCGTCGCCGGGCAGGCCTGGGAGTGCGAACCCCGCGCATCGCTCAGCCGCTACCAGCGCGCCAAGACCGGCGCCCTGTTCGTGGCCTCCACCTGTGCCGGGGCGCAGGCCGCCGGCGCCGACCCGCTGGGCTGGCGCAGCCTGGGCGAATGCCTGGGCGAGGCCTACCAGGTGGCCGACGACATCCGCGACGTGATGCTGGGCAGCGACGAGCTGGGCAAGCCCAGCGGCCAGGACCTGCAGCACCACCGCCCCAGCGCGGCCGACGACCTCGGCCTGGCGGGTGCCCTGGGCTACTTCCAGCAACTGATGCAGGACGCGGTGGACGCCGTGCCCGACTGCGCACACCGCGGGGCCATGCGCGCCCTGGTGCTGCAGGAATCCGCGCGGCTGATTCCCCCGGACACCTGCGAGCGCATCGCCAGCGCGGCCCCGTCGGCGCCGCGCGCCGGTTCCATCCCGCTGCGCGGCGCCGTCGCCTGAACGCCATGGACGCCGTGCACAGCCCCTCGTCGATGCCGCTGGCGGTCACACCCGGTGGCTGGCGCGAGCGCCTGGCCGCGCGCATCGACCGCTGGAGCACCAGCCCCGCCCTGCACCGCTGGGCCATGGGCTCGGTGATGACGCGCTGGCTGGTGCGCCGCCGCTCGGCCCGGCTGTTCGCCTGCATGGCCGGCTTCGTGCACACCCAGGTGCTGCTGGCCTGCGTGCGGCTGCACCTGCTGGAGACCCTGGCCGAGTCGCCACGCACGCTCGACGAACTGGCCGCCCTCTCCGGCCTGCAGGCGGCCAGCCTGCAGCGCCTGCTCGACTCCGCCGTGGCCATGGGCCTGATGAACCGCCGCAGCTGCGGCCGCTACGGGCTCGGCGCCCTGGGTGCGCCGGTCGCCGCGCACGCCGGCATCCGCGAGATGGTCGAGCACAACGCCACGCTGTACGACGACCTGCGCGATCCGCTGGCCCTGCTGCGCGACCCGAACCAGGCGCAGATGCACACCTACTGGCCCTACACCCCGCACCAGCCGCGCGACGGCGCACCCGCCGAGACCTTCAGCCGCTACTCGGCGCTGATGTCCACTTCGCAGCGCTTCGTGATCGACGAGCTGCTCGCGGCCTACCCCTTCGCCGACCACCAGCGCGTGCTGGACGTGGGCGGCGGCATGGGCGGCTGGGTCAGCGCGCTGGCGCAGCGCCACCCGCAGCTGCACTGCACCCTGTTCGACCTGCCGCCGGTGGCCGAACTGGCGCGCGAACAGATCGCCCGCCTCGGCCTCGGCCTCGGCGCGCGCGTCAGCACCCACGGCGGCAGCTTCATCACCGACCCCCTGCCCACCGGCGCCGACCTGGTGACCCTGGTGCGCGTGGCGCACGACCACGACGACGCCACCGTGCTGCGCCTGCTGCGCGCGATCTACGACAGCCTGCCGGTGGCCGGTGCCCTGGTGCTGGCCGAACCGATGGCGCAGGCCGAGGGCGAGAGCCCGATCGACCCCTACTTCCACTTCTACCTGATGGCCATGGGCAGCGGCCGCCTGCGCACGCCGCAGGCCCTGGCCGGCCTGATGGCGCAGGCGGGTTTCACCCACATCGAGCTGGCGCCCAGCCCGGTGCCGCTGCACGCCCAGATCCTGGTCGGCCGCAAGTCGCGGGCCCAGGCCAGCCGGGCGGCCACCCCCCGCCGGAGGTGCCGCATGAAATCCGCCGCCATCGTCTTCCAGAGCCCTTGCCAGCTGTCGGTGCAGTCGCTGGACCTGCGCGCCATGGCGCCTGGCGACATCGAGGTGCAGGTCGAGTACAGCGGCATCAGCACCGGCACCGAGCGCCTGCTCTGGGACGGCAGCATGCCGCCCTTCCCCGGCATGGGCTACCCGCTGGTGCCCGGCTACGAAACCGTCGGCCGCGTGCTGCGCACCCTGGGCGACGTGCCACTGGCCGTCGGCGACCGCGTGTTCGTGCCCGGCTCCTACAGCTTCGAGGGCGTGCACAACCTGTTCGGTGGCGCCGGCGAACGCCTGGTCGTGCCGGCCAGCCGCGTGGTGCGTGTCGACAGCCAGAGCGCCGACGCGGTGCTGCTGGCCCTGGCCGCCACCGCGTACCACACCGTCACCTACGGCGGCACGCGCGACCCCGACACCCCGCCCGACCTGATCGTCGGCCACGGCGTGATGGGCCGCCTGCTGGCGCGGCTGACCGTGGCCTCCGGCGCACCGGCCCCGGTGGTCTGGGAAACGCAGGCGCTGCGCCAGGACGGCGCCGAGGGCTACGAGGTGCGGCACCCCGACGAGGACGAGCGCAAGAACTACCGCGCGATCTACGACGTCAGCGGCGACGCGCAGATCCTGCACAAGGTCATTCCGCGCCTGGACAAGGGCGGCGAGGTGGTGCTGGCGGGCTTCTACCACCAGGACATTTCGTTCGCCTACGCACCGGCCTTCATGCGCGAAGCCAGCATCCGCGTCGCCGCCGAATGGAAGCGCGCCGACCTGCTGGCCGTGACCGAACTCGTCAACACCGGCCGCCTGTCGCTGGACGGCCTGATCACCCACACCCACACGCCGGCGCAAGCGCGGGATGCCTACGAGGTCGCCTTCGGCGATCCCCACTGTCTGAAGATGGTCCTCGACTGGAGACACTGATGAACGCCCCTGAAATCAAGAGTCACCCGGTCCACTTCCAGGCCCAGCTGCGCCAGGAGGCCGCCATCGAGCCCGATCCGGTGCACACCGGCGAGGTCAAGAAAGAGACGCAGATCATCGCGATCTACGGCAAGGGTGGCATCGGCAAGAGCTTCACGCTCGCCAACCTCAGCTACATGATGGCCCAGCAGGGCAAGAAGGTGCTGCTGATCGGCTGCGACCCCAAGAGTGACACCACCAGCCTGCTGTTCGGCGGCCGCGCCTGCCCGACCATCATCGAGACCTCGTCGAAGAAGAAGCTGGCCGGCGAGCCGGTCAAGATCGGCGACGTCTGCTTCAAGCGCGACGGCGTCTACGCCATGGAACTCGGTGGCCCCGAGGTCGGCCGCGGCTGCGGCGGGCGCGGGATCATCCACGGCTTCGAGCTGCTGGAAAAACTCGGCTTCCACGAGTGGGGCTTCGACTACGTGCTGCTCGACTTCCTGGGCGACGTGGTCTGCGGCGGCTTCGGCCTGCCGATCGCGCGTGACATGTGCCAGAAGGTCATCGTCGTCGGCAGCAACGACCTGCAGAGCCTGTACGTCGCCAACAACGTGTGCAGCGCGGTCGAGTACTTCCGCAAGCTCGGCGGCAACGTCGGCGTGGCCGGCATGGTGATCAACCGCGACGACGGCACCGGCGAGGCACAGGCCTTCGCCACCGCCGTCGGCATCCCGGTGCTCTCGGTGATTCCGGCCGACGACGATATCCGCCGCAAGAGCGCGAGCTACGAAATCATCGGTCGCCCCGACTCGGCGTGGGGTCCGCTTTTTGCCCAGCTGGCCGCCAACGTGGACGCCTCATCCCCCATGCGCCCGACTCCTCTGACGCAAGACGGCCTGCTGGGCCTTTTCTCCGCCTCCTCGGTCGGCCGCGACGTGGTGCTGGTGCCGGCCACCGAGTTCGACATGTGCGGCAAGAGCGAGACGGTCAAGCCCTCGCTCGAAGTGGTTTACGACGAAGTCTGAACCCCAACAGCCCGACGCCATGAACGCCGTCATCCCGATCATCCCCGCGCCGGCTGGCGCCACCGCCATCGAAGGCGACGGCATGGGCTGCCATGCGGGTGGCGAGACGCTGCTGGCCGCCGCCAAGGCCGCCGGCAAGAGCGAGGTGCTGGCGCAGTACGCGCAGGATTACCCCAAGGGCGAACATGTCGGCCCGCACGACCAGCCCCAGAGCATGTGCCCGGCGTTTGGCTCGTTGCGCGTGGGCCTGCGCATGCGCCGCACCGCCACCATCCTCAGCGGCTCGGCCTGCTGCGTCTACGGCCTGACCTTCACGTCGCACTTCTACGGCGCGCGCCGCAGCGTGGGCTACGTGCCCTTCAACAGCGAATCGCTGGTCACCGGCAAACTCTTCGAGGACATCCGCGAGGCGGTGCACGCCCAGGCCGATCCAAGCCAGCTCGACGCGATCGTCATCATCAACCTCTGTGTGCCCACCGCCAGCGGTGTGCCACTGCAGCTGCTGCCGCCCTCGATCAACGGCGTGCGCATCATCGGCATCGACGTGCCCGGCTTCGGCGTGCCGACCCACGCCGAAGCGAAAGACGTGCTGACCGGCGCCATGCTGAAGTACGCGCGGCAGGAAGTCATGGCCGGCCCGGTGCCGGCACCGCGCCAGGCCCGCAGCGACAAGCCCACCATCACCCTGCTGGGCGAGATGTTCCCGGCCGACCCGATGCTGATCGCCCAGATGATCGCACCCATGGGCCTGGCCGTCGGCACCACGGCGCCCACCCGCGAATGGCGCGAGCTGTACGCCGCGCTCGACGGCGCGGCGGTGGCCGCCATCCACCCGTTCTACACAGCCAGCATCCGCGAGTTCCAGGCCGCCGGCCGCCCCATCGTGGGCTCGGCGCCGGTGGGTGTGGACGGCACGCACGACTGGCTCGGCGCCATCGGCGACGCGACCGGCGTGTCGCAGGCCCTCATCGACACCGCGCGCAACCAGACGCTCGGCGCGATCCGCGGTGTGCTCTCGCAACAGAAGATCAACGGCCGCATCACGCTCAGCGGCTACGAAGGTTCCGAGCTGCTGGTGGGTCGCCTGCTGGTCGAATGCGGTGCCGACCTGCGCTACGTCGGTTCGGCCTGCCCGGCCACGCCGTGGAACGCACACGACGCCGACTGGCTGCGTGCCAAGGGCGTGCAGGTGCAGTTCCGCGCCTCGCTGGAAAACGACCTCGACGCGCTGCACGAGTACCAGCCGCAGCTGGCCATCGGCACCACGCCGGTGGTGCAGGCGGCCAAGGAAGCCTGCGTGCCGGCCCTGTACTACACCAACCTGATCTCCGCCCGCCCGTTGATGGGCGTCGCCGGTGCGGGCTCGCTGATCCAGGTGGTCAACGCCGCCATGGGCAACCAGCACCGTTTCAACGCGATGAAGGAGTTCTTCGGCGGGGTCGGCCAGGGCGACGAGGCCGGCGTGTGGGAAGACGTGCCCAAGCCGTTTCCGAACTTCCGCAAGGAAATGCGCCGTCTCAACGAGAAGGCGGCCAAGAAGCGGGGGTCACAAGATGTTGGTGCTTGACCACGACCGCGCCGGGGGCTATTGGGGTGCGGTGTATGTGTTCACCGCCATCAAGGGCCTGCAGGTGGTGATCGATGGCCCGGTGGGCTGCGAGAACCTGCCGGTCACCAGCGTGCTGCACTACACCGATGCGCTGCCCCCGCACGAGTTGCCCATCGTCGTCACCGGTCTGGCCGAAGAGCAGCTGGGCCGCGAAGGCACCGAGGGCTCGATGAAGCGCGCCCACGCGGTGCTCGACCCCGAGTTGCCCGCCGTGGTCGTCACCGGTTCCATCGCCGAGATGATCGGCGGCGGCGTGACGCCCGAGGGCACGAACCTCATGCGCTTCCTGCCGCGCACCATCGACGAAGACCAGTGGCAATGCGCCGACCGCGCGATGTTCTGGCTCTGGAGCGAGTACGGCATGAAGAAGGTGCCGGCGCGCAAGCCGCTGGCCGAACGCCCTGCGGGCGAGAAGCCGCGCGTCAACATCATCGGCCCGAGCTACGGCGTGTTCAACAGCGCCAGCGACCTGGCCGAGATCCGCCGCCTGGTGCAGGGCATTGGCGCCGAGATCAACCTGGTGTTCCCGCTGGGCAGCCACCTCTCCGAAGTCTCGCGTCTGGTCGAGGCCGACGTGAACATCTGCATGTACCGCGAGTTCGGCCGCATGCTGTGCGAAGCCCTCGACCGGCCGTATCTGCAGGCCCCCATCGGCCTGCACAGCACCACGAAGTTTTTGCGCACGCTCGGCGAGCTTCTGGGCCTGGACCCGGAACCGTTCATCGAGCGCGAGAAGCACACCACCATCAAGCCGGTGTGGGACCTGTGGCGCTCGGTCACGCAGGACTTTTTTGCCACCGCGAGTTTTGCGGTGGTGGCCAACGGCACCTATGCGCGCGGCCTGCAGCACTTCCTGGAAACCGAGATGGGCCTGCCCTGCCGGTTTGCGGTCTCGCGCAAGGCCGGTGAAAAAACCGACAACGCGGCGGTGCGCGAACTGGTGAAGACCCAGACGCCGTTGATCCTGTTCGGCAGCTACAACGAGCGCATGTACCTGGCCGAGGCGGGGAGCACCGGCCCGATGCGCGCGGCCTTCATTCCGGCCTCTTTCCCGGGCGCCATCATCCGCCGCCACACCGGCACGCCGTTCATGGGCTACAGCGGCGCGACCTACCTGATCCAGGAGGTGTGCAACGCGCTGTTCGACGCGCTGTTTCACATCCTGCCGCTGGGCACCGACATGGATAAGGTCGACCCGACGCTGGCGCGTGGCGCGGCGGCCGGCCTGGCCACGCCCTGGGACGACCGCGCCCAGACCCGCCTGCACGCCCTGATCTCGAACCAGCCGGTGCTGGTGCAGATCTCGGTGGCCAAGCGGCTGCGCGACACCGCCGAGCAGCGCGCGCGCGAAGGCGGCGATGCCGCCGTCAGCGAAGAACACGTCAACACCGCGGGCCGCGAACTCGGCCTGGGAGAGCCGGCATGAAGCACATGGCGGCACGCCAACCCCTTCCGGATTCCGGCCCCAGGGCCGGTCCACCCCCATGTCGTGGCGCCTCGCTGCGGCTGCCCAGGTTGCGCGGGTCGGGCGCAACGCAGGCCTCACGGCCTTATTGAAAAGGAGCATTCGTATGGCTACACGGACATCGATTTCCGGCCTGACCGACGAGGAAGCTCAGGAGTTCCACCAGTACTACATCCAGGGCTTCATCGGGTTCACGGCCATCGCCGTGGTTGCCCACGTCCTGGTGTGGTTCTGGCGGCCCTGGCTCTGAGTCCGGACTGGCCTGACTTTTCATGATTGGAGAACTGCCATGAACGTCGTGTCTTATGAGACCCATAAGCCCACTCACCGGGAAGACAAGCTGTCGTTTGTCCTGATCTTTGCACCGTGCTTTCTGTTGCTGCTGTCGGTGGCCCTGCTGGGTCTGCTGGTCGGTCTGCACTGGCAGCAGTGGCTGCCTGGCGCCGAACACAAGACCAGCATCTTCTCGGGCGTGCATGCCGCGGTTTACACGGTCATGTCCCAACTGATCTAAGGAGAAAACATCATGTGGAGAATCTGGCGTCTTTTCGACCCCCTCCGGACCATGGTTGCGCAAGCGGTGTTCCTGTTTGCCATCGCAGTCATGATCCACCTCATCCTGTTGAGCACCAACAAGTTCAACTGGCTCGACGGCCCGAAAAAGGCCCCGGCGGCCGCGGCGCAGCTGGCGCCGATGCCCGCTGCCACCCCTTCTGCGACGTCCTGAACGCCGCACGAGGTGTGCAGATGCTGCGACTGCGCGCGGGCACAGCGCAGCATCTACGCCCCTCCCCCATTCGATTGCCAAAACGTCCTAACACCACCTGAGTCAGGAGGGCCGCACCATGGCCATGCTCAACTTTGAAAAGAAATACCGGGTTCGAGGCGGAACACTGGTGGGCGGCGACCTGTTCGACTTCTGGGTGGGTCCGTTCTACGTCGGCTTCTTCGGCGTCACCACCCTGTTCTTCGCGTTCCTGGGCACCGCCATGATCCTCTGGGGCGCCTCGCAGGGCCCCACCTGGAACCTCTGGCAGATCAGCATCGCGCCGCCCGACCTGTCCTACGGCCTGCGCTTTGCGCCGCTGATGGAAGGTGGCCTGTGGCAGCTCATCACCGTCTGCGCCATCGGTGCCTTCGGCTCCTGGGCGCTGCGCGAGGTGGAGATCTGCCGAAAACTGGGCATGGGCTACCACGTGCCCGCCGCGTTCAGCGTCGCCATCCTGGCCTACGTGACGCTGGTCGTCATCCGCCCCGTGCTGCTGGGCGCCTGGGGCCACGGCTTCCCCTACGGCATCTTCAGCCACCTGGACTGGGTGTCCAACGTGGGCTACCAGTACCTGCACTTCCACTACAACCCGGCGCACATGATCGCGGTGAGCTTCTTCTTCGCCACCACGTTCGCGCTCTCGCTGCACGGCTCGCTGATCCTCTCGGCCACCAACCCAAAGAAGGGCGAAGTGGTGAAGACGCCGGAGCACGAGGACACGTTCTTTCGCGACACCATCGGCTACTCCATCGGCACCCTGGGCATCCACCGCCTGGGCCTGTTCCTGGCGCTGGCCGCGGTGCTGTTCAGCGCCCTGTGCATCGTGATCAGCGGGCCCTTCTGGAGCCGCGGCTGGCCCGAGTGGTGGGGCTGGTGGCTGAACATGCCGATCTGGGCCCAGTGGCCTCTGAAATAAGAAGCAACCCGAGGAGAACCACCATGGCGCAATACCAGAACCTCTTCACCACCGTGCAGGCCACCGGCCCGCTGCACCACGGCGTGCCGCTGCCGCGCGGCAACAGCCCGCGCACCGGCAAGGAGCCGGCCATCTTCCACCTGCTGGGCCGCCTGGGCAACGCCCAGATCGGTCCCATCTACCTGGGCGCGATGGGCATCGCCTCGCTGATCTTCGGCGTGCTGGCGATCAACATCATGGGCTTCAACATGCTGGCCTCGGTGAACTGGGACCCGATCCAGTTCGTGCGCCAGCTGTTCTGGCTCTCGCTGGAGCCGCCGCCCGCGCAGTACGGTCTGTCGCTGCCGCCGCTCAACGACGGCGGCTGGTGGCTGATGGCCGGCGGCTTCCTCACCATCTCGGTGCTGCTGTGGTGGGCCCGCACCTACACCCGGGCGCGCCAGCTCGGCATGGGTACGCACGTGGCCTGGGCGTTTGCCGCCGCGATCTGGCTGTTCCTGGTGCTGGGCTTCATTCGCCCGGTGCTGATGGGTTCGTGGAGCGAGGCCGTGCCCTTCGGCATCTTCCCGCACCTGGACTGGACGGCCGCCTTCTCGCTGCGCTACGGCAACCTGTTCTACAACCCGTTCCACGCGCTCTCGATCGCCTTCCTGTATGGCGCGACGCTGCTGTTCGCGATGCACGGCGCCACCATCCTGGCGGTCAGCCGCTTCGGCGGCGAGCGCGAGATCGAGCAGATCGTCGACCGCGGCACCGCCAGCGAACGCGCCGCCCTGTTCTGGCGCTGGACCATGGGCTTCAACGCCACGATGGAATCCATCCACCGCTGGGCCTGGTGGTTCGCCGTGCTGTGCCCGCTGGTGGGCGGCATCGGCATCCTGCTGACCGGCACGGTGGTAGACAACTGGTACCTCTGGGCCATCAAGCATGGCGTGGCGCCCCCGTACCCCGATGTGTTCCCTGCGGTGATGGACCCCGCACTCACCCCAGGAGCCAAGTGATGAACACCCGACACACCGCACACGCCGGCTGGCTCAAGCTGCTGGCCCTGGGTTCCCTGGTGCTGCTGACGGCCTGCGAGCGCCCGCCGATGGACACGGTGCAGAACGGCTACCGCGGCACCGGCATGGTCCAGGTCTACAACCCGCGCACCATGGAAGGCGTGATCGAGGCCAACCAGCCACCGCCACCCGCGCCGGCCCCGGCGCCCGACGGCCCCAAGGCCAGCGAGGTCTACCAGAACGTGAAGGTGCTGGGCCACCTGAGCGTGGGCGACTTCACCAACCTGATGGTCTCGATGACCGCCTGGGTGGCGCCGCCCGAACAGGGCTGCAACTACTGCCACAACCCGGCCAACTTCGCCGACGACAGCCTCTACACCAAGCTGGTCGCGCGCAACATGGTCAAGATGACGCAGACCATCAACAGCGACTGGAAGAACCACGTCTCCACCACCGGTGTCACCTGCTTCACCTGCCACCGCGGCCAGCCCGTTCCCAAGTTCGTGTGGTTCAAGCCACCGGTGCAGGACAAGGGGGCCGACTTCATCGGCAACAAGATGGCGCAGAACACGCCCGCATCCAGCGTCAAGCTCGCCTCGCTGCCCTACGACCCGTTCACGCCCTACCTCTCGGGCAGCAAACCGATCCGCGTGCAGTCCACCAAGGCGCTGCCCACCGACCACGTCGCCAGCATCGCGCGCACCGAGACCACCTACAGCCTGATGACGCACATGTCGGCCTCGCTGGGTGTGAACTGCACCTTCTGCCACAGCACCCAGTCGTTCAGCAAATGGGACGGCGGACCGCCGCAGCGGCTGACGGCCTTCCACGGCATCCGCATGGTGCGCGACCTGAACAACCAGCACATGGAGCCGCTGACCCCGACCTTCCCGGCCAACCGCAAGGGCGAGCTGGGCGACGTGGCCAAGCTCAACTGCGCCACCTGCCACCAGGGCGCCTACAAGCCGCTGTTCGGCGCGCCCATGGTCAAGGACTACCCAGGCCTGGCCGCGCTGCGCGAGGCGGTCGAGAAGACGGCCGCCATACCGGCGGCACCGGCCGACGGCGTGCCCGCTGCGGGTGACGCTCCAGCCGTCGCCACCGCGGCAGCCGCCGCACCGTCCGAGGCCCTGGCCGCCCTGCTGCCGGCCAAGGTGCTGTTCACCGTGGGCAAGGACAACCTCACCGACGAGGCGCGCAAGGTGATTGCCGACGCCGCCAAGCTGCTGGCCGCCGAGCCGGGCGTGAAGGTGACTATCTCGGGCTTTGCCGACCAGAGCGGCAACATGGACGCCAACATGGAGCTGTCCAAGCGCCGGGCCTTCAGCGTGCGCGACGCGCTCAAGGCCGCGGGCGTGGCCGAGGACCGCATCGAGCTCAGGAAACCCGAACTGGCCGTGGCCGGCGCCAGCGCCGACGCGCGCCGGGTCGAGATCAACGCCGCGCGCTGAAGCCCTCCTCCACCCACGCCCATGAGGTCGCCACCATGCCCGTCCTGCTGGCCCAGCCCCGCGGCTTCTGCGCCGGCGTGACGCGCGCGATCGAGATCGTCGAGCGGGTGCTGGAGCAACACGGTGCGCCGGTCTATGTGTTCCACGAGATCGTCCACAACCAGTGGGTGGTGAACGACCTGCGCTCGCGCGGGGTGGTGTTCGTCGACGCGCTGGACGCGGTGCCCGAAGGCGCGCAGCTGGTGTTCAGCGCGCACGGCGTGGCCACCCGCGTGGTGGACCAGGCCCAGCGCCTGGGCCTGCACGCGGTGGACGCCACCTGTCCGCTGGTGAGCAAGGTGCACCAGCAGGCGCAGCGCTTCGTGCGCCAGGGCCACACCCTGCTGATGATCGGACACGCCGGGCACGAAGAGGTGGTGGGCACCATGGGCCAGGTCGACGCGCCGGTGCACCTGGTGAGCCGGGTCGAGGACGTGCAGGCGCTGCCCCTGCCGGCCGACGCGCCGCTGGCCTACGTGACGCAGACCACCCTGAGCCTGGACGACACGCGCGACATCATCGCCGCGCTGCACGCCCGCTACCCGCGCATCGTCGGCCCCGAGGTGGACGGCATCTGCTACGCCACCCAGAACCGCCAGGTGGCGGTGCGCGCGCTGGCCGCGCAGGTGGACGTGGTGCTGGTGGTCGGTGCGCGCAACAGCTCCAACTCCAACCGCCTGCGCGAGGTGGCCGGACACGCGGGCGTGCCGGCCCACCTGGTGCAGGACGCGAGCGACATCCGCAGCGAATGGCTGACCTCGCCAGCGCTGCAGACCCTGCGCGTGGGCATCACCTCCGGCGCCTCCACGCCCGAGCTGCTGGTGCAGCAGGTCGTCAGCGCCCTGCGACAGCGGCACGCCGGCCCGGTGGTGCAGCTGCCGGGCGTGCAGGAGCGCGCTCACTTTCGCCTGCCGGCGGAGCTGGTCGCTCCGGTGGGCTGACATGGTCGCCGCCCTGCCCGGCCTCATCACGCTCACGGGCGTGGTGGCGGTGGTGCTCGTGAACGTGCGGCGCCAGCACCAGACCTGGGCCTGGATGCGCCTGGTGCAGGGGCCGGCCTCGCTGCGGGACACGCCCGGGCTGATGTTCAGCAAGGTCATGGGCAGCGGCGCCGGTGGCGGCTTCGGCCTGCGCCCCAGCGCCAGCCACCAGGGCGTGGTCACCCTGTTCGACCACGCCGACCAGGCGCGCGCCTTCCTGGCCGGGCCGACGGTCAGTGCCTACCGCGAGCGCGCGGCGGAGTTCTGGTGCGGTCTGCTGGAGGTGGAGTCGGCGCGCGGTTCGTGGGACGGCCAGGCCTGGGGCGCCACCCAGGCCACCCAGCTCGGCGCCCTGGCCCGCGCGGCCAACGACGACGACCCGCCCCCCGACCACCGGCCGCTGGCCGCCCTGACGCGCGCCAGCATCCGGCCCGCTCGGGCGATGGAGTTCTGGCGCAACGCCCCCGCCGCGCAGGCCGCGATGCAGCACGCCCGCGGCTGCACCCTGGCCATGGGCCTGGGTGAGGCGCCGCTGATCCGCCAGTGCACCTTCAGCCTCTGGAAGGACACGCCCTCGATGCTCGACTACGCGCACAAGGGCGCGCACCAGCAGGCCATCGAGGCGGCCTACCGCCACCAGTACTTTTCCGAATCGCTGTTCGTGCGAATGCGCCTGCTGGAGCACCAGGGGCGCTGGCCCTCGCCGCACCGCGCGCCCGACGTGCGTGTGGAGGGCGGCAACGTCTACCACCTGCCGGGGCCGCCGCCATGAACCACGCGGGAAGGGTCACCCGATGAGTGCGCACCAGGTGGTCTTGGTCGGCGCCGGCATGGGCGGCCTGTCTGCCGCGCTGCGGCTGGCACACCGCGGTCTGGCGGTCACCGTGGTCGAGGCCTCGGACGCGCCCGGCGGCAAGCTCTTCGCCCCCAGGGTGGATGGCGTGCCCATCGACAGCGGCCCCACCGTGTTCACCATGCGCTGGGTGTTCGACCAGCTCATGGCCGAGGTCGGCACCACGCTGGAGGCCGAACTGTCGATCGCGCCGCTGGCGGTGCTGGCCCGCCACTGGTGGGACGACGGCAGCCGGCTCGACCTGCACGCCGACCCGGCCGCCTCGACCGAGGCCGTGGCGCAGCTGGCTGGCCCCGCCGAGGCGCGCCGCTTCCAGGCCTTCTGCGAACGCGCCCGTGCGGTCTACCGCACGCTGGAGACGCCCTACATCCGCCACCCCTCGCCCAATGCGGCGCAGCTCACCCGCGACATCGGACTGCGCGGCCTGGCCACGCTGACCGCACTGGGCCCGCTGTCTGGCCTCTGGCGCAGCCTGGGCCGCCAGTTCGCCGACCCGCGCCTGCGCCAGCTGTTCGCCCGCTACGCCACCTACACCGGCTCCTCGCCCTGGCAGGCCCCGGCCACGCTGATGCTGATCGCGCAGGTCGAGATGGACGGTGTGTGGTCGGTGGACGGCGGCATGCATGCCCTCGCCCGCTGCCTGGAACGGCTGGCCGCCGCGCGCGGCGCCGTATTCCGCTACGGCGCCGCCTGCGAACGCATCGAGCTGCAGCAGGGCCGGGTCGCGGGCGTGCGCCTGAGCAGTGGCGAGCTGCTGCGCGCCGACAGTGTGGTCTTCAACGGCGACAGCGCGGCGCTGCGCGCGGGCCTGCTGGGTGAACCGCTGCGGCGCGCCGTGCCGCGCCGGGCGCCTCAGCGCTCGCTCTCGGCCCTCACCTGGGCCCTGCATGCCCGCCCCGGCGACTGCCCGCTGGACCGCCACAACGTGTTCTTCCAGCACGCCGACCGCGCGCCCTACGCCGGCGAGTTTTCAGACATCTTCGCGCGCGGCCGACTGCCCGCCGCCCCCACCGTCTACGTCTGCGCGCAGGACCGCGGCACCGCCGGGTCCACCGCCACCGGCGCCGCGCCCGAGCGCCTGTTCGCCCTCGTCAACGCGCCCGCCATGGGCGACGGCGACACCATCACCCCCGAGGAGCTCGACCGATGCGAGACCCAAGCCTTCGAACTGCTCCACCGCTGCGGTCTGCCACTGACGCCGCAGGGACCGGCCGCGCAGCGCACCACACCGGCGGACTTCCACCGCCGCTTCCCGGCCACGGGCGGGGCCCTGTACGGCCAGGCGAGCCACGGCTGGGGCTCGGCCTTCTCCCGGCCGGTGGCCAGCACACCGGTGCCGGGCCTGTTCCTGGCGGGGGGCAGCGTGCACCCGGGGCCGGGGGTGCCGATGGCGACCCTGTCCGGGCGCTTCGCGGCCGAGGCCCTGATGGCCAGCCCCGCTTTGACCAGGCGGTGGCACCCGGTGGCTACCTCTGGTGGTACCTCGACGCCCTCAGCGACGACGGCCAACACGGCCTGAGCATCATCGCCTTCGTCGGCAGCGTCTTCTCGCCCTACTACGCCTGGGCGCGCCGCCGCGGCGCGGCCGACCCCGAAGACCATTGCGCCCTGAACGTGGCGATCTACAACCCGGGCGGCCACCGCTGGAGCATGACCGAACGCGGCGCCACCCACTGCCACCGCGAGGCCGACTGCTTCACCCTCGGCCTGAGCCAGCTGCAGTGGGACGGCCAGCACCTGACCCTGCACATCGACGAGGTCGGCGTGCCGCTGCCGCGCCGCATCCGCGGCACCGTGCACGTGACGCCCGAGCGCCTGTTCGGCTTCAGCACCGCGCTGGACGCACACGGCCGCCACCACTGGGGCCCGATCGCGCCCAGCGCGCGGGTGGAAGTGAACCTGGAACACCCGGCCCAGCGCTGGCACGGCCATGCCTACCTCGACAGCAACGAAGGCGAGGAGCCGGTGGACCGCGCGTTCCGCGAGTGGGACTGGTCGCGCTGCCGGCTCGCTGATGGCAGCACCGCCGTGCTCTACGACGTCGAACCCGGCCAGCCGGGCGGCCGCCTGCTCGCGCTGCGCTTTCACCCGGACGGCCGCGTGACGCCCTTCGACGCGCCGCCCCTGCGCGACCTGCCCCGCACCGCCTGGCGCCTGAACCGGCGCATGCGCAGCAACAGCCCGGTGAGCGTGATGCAGCAGCTTGAAGACACCCCGTTCTACCAGCGCGCCATGCTGCAGAGCCAGATGCTGGGCGAAACCGTGACCAGCTTCCACGAGACGCTCAACGTGCCGCGCCTGGTGTCACCGGTCGTGCAGGCCATGCTGCCCTGGCGCATGCCGCGGCGGGGCTAAAACTATTGCTTGTGGTTTTTGATATTTACGTCATAATTTCGTCCATTGGTAAATTTTTTGACGCAAATATCAATTGCAAACCCTCCAGGAACTCGGTGAAACCGTCGCCGCGCGCCGCAAGTCGCTCGGGCTGAAGCAGGGTCTCGTCGCGGCGCAAGCGGGCATCACGGCCGAGTCCCTGTCCCGCTTCGAGCGGGGGCGCAGCGCCGAGTTCGGATCGCGCAAGCTCCTGGCGGTGCTGGCGGTGCTGGGCATGGAGCTCAACATGGTTCCCACCGGCCAGGCCGGCACGCTGGATGAGCTGCGCCGCGAGCGCCACCAGGCATGAAGCTCTCGGTCTACGTCATGGGCCGCAATGTGGCCACGCTGGAGCAGTCGGGCGACTTCAAGAGCGTGCTGGCCTACAACCCCGACACCGCGCCCGACGACTTCGTCTCGCTCACCATGCCCGTGCGCACCGAGAGCTACGTGTGGGACGACCAGCTCCCCCCGGTGTTGCAGATGAACCTGCCCGAGGGCTATCTGCTCCAGGTGCTGCAAGAGCAGTTCGGCCCGCACATCGGCGCCAGCCCGATTGCCTTGTTGTCCGTGGTCGGCCGCAACATGGTGGGCCGCCTGCAGGTGGCAGCAAAGGGCGCCGAACTCAGCGAACCGGCCAAGCCCATTGAAGTGGCCGAGCTGCTGAGGGGCGACAACTCCGAAGCCGCCTTCGCCGCCCTGGTGCGCGAGCACGCCACCAGCGGCGTATCGGGCGTGGTGCCCAAGTTCCTGGATGCGCAGGCCGAAGACGGCGCACCGCTGGCGCTGCACAAGAAGGCCAGCCTCGTGACCCGCCGTCACATCATCAAGGGCTCCAGCGCCCAACTGCCGTTCGTGGCCTTGAACGAACACCTGTGCATGCAGGTGGCCAGCCGCGTGATGTCCACCGCCAAAACAGAAGTGTCAGACGACGGCCATGCGCTGGTGGTACACCGCTTCGACGTGAACGAACAAGGCCAACCCCATTGGGGCATGGAAGATTTCTGCAGTTTGCTGGGCCTGCGCCCAGCCGCCAAATACGACACCACCTGGGAGCGGATCGCGAAAGCCGTGCGAGACCACGTGCCCGGCGCCCAGCGGCTGGAAACCTACCGCCAGCTCGCCACCACCCTGCTGCTGACCTACGCACTGCGCAACGCCGACTGCCACGCCAAGAACCTGGCCTTGCTCTACACCCGCCGGGCCGATGTGCACCTCTCCCCCGCCTACGACGTGCTGACCACCAGCGTGTACGCGGGCTTCCAGCACAACCCGCCCGGCATCGAATTCATGGGCAAGAAGACCTGGACGCCCGGCAAGAACCTGCAGAAGTTCATCGCCGCCACATTCGGCATTCAGCCCAAGGAACAGCAGCACATGGTGCAAGCCATCAGCGACGCCGTGGCGGACGTTGGTCCGCAGGTGCGCCAGGCCATGGCGCAACACCCCGGCTTTGAAGACATCGGCAAACGCATGCTCATGGCTTGGGCCGAAGGCGTGCAGGGCCTGCGCGATCAGCGGGTGTACGCGGTGGGCGGCTGGGCGCCACCTGCGGCGTTTGAGGATTTCTCGCCACCACCCAAACAGAAAACCGAGTCGAACAAAATCGGCCGCTCGCCCTTGCTGGGCAAGCGCTGAACAACGGCACCTTGTGCCAGCTGGCAGCTGCGCTCAGCGGCCCGCTGCGCGACCGATGTCCCGCAGCGCCTCGTACAACCCCGCCGGCCCCAGCAGGATCGCCTTCAAACCGGCACGGACCCGTTCGGAGTCCAGCGCCTGTCTGCTCATGGCGCTGTACGCGGCCAGAGCATCCATGATGGCGTTCATCTGCTCGCTGTCCAGATCAGGCGAGTTGGCGAATTGGCCCTTGGAATTGTTCATGGCCTGCTGCACAAGCTGGTCGGATTCGAGCAGCTTCGACTTCAACGTGTTGACGTAACTCAGCATGTCGTTCTCTGTCAGCTCGCCGTCGAACAGGTCGTTGAGCTTCTGCACGATCTCGGAAAGCAACGCCTTCTGCTTTTCCTGTACATGCCCGCCGCCGGGTTCGGTTAGCGGTTGCAGCTTGTATTCGGCGTCGCCCTCGCCCAGCATCAGCGCGCGCTGCCCCTGGTCCTTGAGCTTGTGGTGGGTCAGGACCACCTTGCTCAGGTCCACCCCCTCGCGCTCGCGGCCGAACTCCAGCAGCGGCAGCAGGTGCTTGAAGAAGATGGCCCGCTTCTCGATGGCCGTGTTGCCGTAGTCGAAGAGCTGGCTCAGGAAGGCATAGACCCGAACGAAGGTGCCCAGGTCGCGCTTGAAGAGCAGCAGCGCGTCCAGCTCGTCCTTGGCGACCTTGGCCTCGGGGCCGTCCACCGCTGTGGCCTCGGCCGCGGCCAGCGCCTGCTGGGCGGCCTTGTAGCGCTTGAGCAGCCGGTCCGCCACCGGTTCGATGGCCGCCAGCAGCATGGCCTGACTGGCCTTGGGGTTCAGGACCACCAGTGCCACGCGCTCTACCTCGAAGTCGTCGTAGTGGCCGCTGCCGTCCAGCTTGGCGCGCAGTTCGTACACCAGGTGCGGGTCGGTCACGCCGGCCAGTTCGGCCGTCTCGTAGTAGGTCTGGAACGCCGCCAGCACCTCGTCCGGGTCGTTGACGAAGTCGAGGATGTAGGTCGTGTCTTTCAGGCCGTGCGGGCCGTTGTAGGCCCGGTTCAGACGGCTGAGTGTCTGCACCGCCTGGATGCCGGCCAGCCGCTTGTCCACGTACATGCCGCACAGCAGCGGCTGGTCAAACCCGGTCTGGAATTTGTTGGCCACCAGCAGGATCTGGTATTCGTCGGTGGCAAACGCGTCGCGGATGTCGCGACCCTTGAGGTTGGGGTTGAGCGTCTTTGACGTTTCGGCCACCGGCTCGGGCAGCGAAGCGGGGTCGTTCACCTCACCCGAATACGCCACCAGCGAACCCAGGGTGTAGCCGTTCTCCTGTATGTAGCCGTCCAGCGCCAGCTTCCAGCGCACGGCCTCCAGACGGCTGGCCACCACCACCATGGCCTTGGCTTTGCCGTTCAGCAGCGGCTGCACGTTCTCGCGGAAGTGCTCGACCACGATGGCCACCTTCTGGCTGATGTTGTAGGGGTGCAGGCGCACCCAGCGCATCAGGCCCTTCATCGCCTCGCTGCGCTCCAACTCGGTCTCGTCCCACTCGCGCCCCTCGTTCGCCAGCTTGAAGGCCAGCTTGTAGGGCGTGTAGTTCTTCAGCACGTCGAGGATGAAGCCCTCCTCGATGGCCTGGCGCATGGAATAGACGTGGAAGGCGCCCGGTAGGTTGTCCGGGCCAGGAGCCAGTTCGGGCTTGGGCCGGCGGCCGAACAACTCCAGCGTCTTGGCCTTGGGCGTGGCGGTAAAGGCCACGTAGGTGATGCCGCTGGCGTTGGCGGTCGCCGCCATCTGCGCGGCCAGCAGGTCTTCGGTGTCGATCTCGCCACCGTCGGCCAGCGCCTGCTGCTCTTCTGCGCTGAGCACCTGCTTGAGCTTGGCCGCCGCGTTGCCCGCCTGCGAGCTGTGCGCCTCGTCGGCGATCACCGCAAAGCGCTTGCCCTGCGTGGCCGCCAGTTCCTGCACCGCCTGCAGCGCGAACGGAAAGGTCTGGATCGTGCAAACCACGATCTTCTTGCTGCCCGACAGCGCTTCGGCCAGCTCGGCGCTCTTGCTGCCGCCTTCGCCCTTGATGGTGGCCACCACGCCGGCCGTGCGCTCGAAGTCGAAGATCGCTTCCTGCAACTGCGTGTCCAGCACCGTGCGGTCGCTCACCACCAGCACGGTGTCGAACACCTTGTTGTTGTGGGCGTCGTGCAGGTCCGCCAGAAAGTGCGCCGTCCAGGCAATGGAATTGGTCTTGCCGCTGCCGGCGCTGTGCTGGATCAGGTACTTCTGCCCCGCCCCCTCGGCCAGCACGGCCTGCACCAGCTGGCGGGTGGCGTCGAGCTGGTGGTAGCGCGGAAACAGGACGCTGGTGATGCGCTTCTTGGCGTCCCGCTTCGGTGTCAGGTAACGGCCGATGATCTCCAGCCAACTGTCGCGCTGCCACACCCGCTCCCACAGGTAACCGGTGCGGTGGCCCTGGCCGTTGGGCGGGTTGCCAGCGCCGCCCCGGTCGCCCAGGTTGAAGGGCAGGAAGTTCGTCTTCGGCCCCTCCAGGCGGGTGGTCATCATCACCGTGCGGTTGCTCACCGCAAAGTGCACCAGCGCACCGCGCGGAAAGTCCAGCAGCGGTTCGGCAAACGGCTTGCCCTTGGGTTTGGGCAGGCGGTCAAAGCGGTACTGGTCCACCGCCGCGTTGATGTCCTGCGTGAAGTCGGTCTTGAGTTCAGCCGTGGCCACCGGAATGCCGTTGAGGAACAGCACCAGGTCGATGATGTCGTCGTGGTTGGTGCGGCACTGGCGCACCACGCGCAGGCGGTTGGCCGCGTAGCGCGCCTGCAGCTCGGGGTTCATGGCCAGCGCCGGCTTGAACTGCGCGAGCTTCAGCGGTGCCTTCAGCCCCAGCAGCTCCAGCCCCACACGCAACACCTCCAGCGTGCCGCGTTCGTCCAGCGCCTTGCGCAGCCGGTCCAGCAGCATCGTCTCGGCGGCCAGGCCGTGGTTCTTCTGCAGCGCCTCCCAGGCCTGGGGCTGCGTGGCTTGCACCCAGGCCAGCACGTCGGCCGGGAACAGTGCGCGGGCGGTGTCGTAGCCCTTGGCATCACCCTCACTGCCGGGCGGGCCGTACAACCAGCCGTAGGCGGCCAGGTGTTCGCAAATGTCGTTCTCGAACTGAATTTCGTTGTGCAGTGCCAACCCGTGCTCCCTGTGCTTGTGTTCAGTCTTGGTCTTCCAGCGGTTCACCGCGCATGCGGCGGGCCACCGCAGCTTCTATGTCGTCCAGCACAGCGGGCTGCACCCGGTCGGCAAAGCGCTTTCGCCGGTTGTTCGACAGCTTGCCCCCGTTGTGGAAAGTGGTCACGATCAGGGTGGCCAGGTCGCTGCCGCGCAGGTCGTGCCGGTCGTTGATATAGCGCGCCACCTCGTCGAACAGACCCAGAAACGCCACCTCCTGCCGCAGGTGCAGGTCCAGCGCGGCCTGCGCCATTTCCAGCATGAACTGCACCCCCTCGGTCAGGTCCATGCTGCGGAACCAGATGTCCGCATCCGCCCGCCACTGGTAGCTGTAGTGGTCATCGCCCGCCCAGGTCACGTCGCACAGCGCGCGCGCCGGCTTGCTGAACGCCGTCAGCGCCTGCAGGTAACGGTCTTCGTGCTTTTTCATGGCCACCGAAATCGGCAGCAAAAAGCCCGCCGGCAGCACGCCCGACTGCCCCAGGCAGTGGTGCACCAGAAAGCGCGACAGCCGCCCGTTGCCGTCCATGAACGGGTGAATGAACACGAACGCAAACGACACCACCGCCGCGTGGACCAGCGCATCCAGCCCCGCCGGCCGGTGGTTGGCCAGGTGCATCAGGTGGTCCATCAGTTCGGCGGCAAGTTCGGGGGCCGGCGGCACATAGGTCACGCCTGCCGCACCCAGGGCATTGCCCTGCAGGCGGTTTTGCTCGGTGCGGAACTGCACCGCCTGGTCAAACGGGTTGGTGACGGTCGCACTCTGCAACTCCACCAGGTAGTCCTCGCTCAGCGGCCGCTGGTCGTGCGCGCGTTGCAGCAGGCGCGCAAACAACGCCGTCTTGTCGTGGCTGGGCGTTTCCCCCTCGATGGCGTAAGACCCCTCGGTCTCGCTCAGGTAGGCCCACGACAAGGCCCGTTCCAGCATCTGCGGGCCGATGGACGCCGCAAACGCCGCCGCCTCGCCCAACACCTGCGCGTCCAGCGCGGCCTGCATACCCGGCGTGCGGCGCACCACCGGGCACAGGGGCAGGTCGCCCAGGCCGTTGAAATCGATGCGCCAGCGCGGGTGCCGGCGCGACGCACCGGTCAGGTACTCGGCCTCGTCGAACAGCGGCACGTACACCGCCCTGATGCCCGGGTCATCCAGCCCTTCAATGTGCCGGCCGTTGAAGGCCTCCCACAGGAACCCCAGCTTGCGCAGGTAGGCGCCGTTGGGCGTCAGCGCCACCGCCTCGCGCAGGGTCGCGTCGTCCACCCGGCGCAAAGCACCGGCCAGGTAGCCCAGGTGCACCCCTTCGTGCTTGATGGCGAACAGCGCCTGGTCCAGCCACTGCGGGGCCGGCGCCAGCTTGGGCGGCACCAGCAAAGCCCCCTCGGGCAGGCGCTGCAGGCTCTGCACCGCGGCCACACGCGCCCGGCGCGGACCCAGAAAGTCCGGGCCATCCAGCTGTTCCTGGATCCAGGCGTAGCCGAGGGAATGGGTGTTCATGGGCGGGCAGCGTGCACGGGTGGAAAAATCTTCAGCGGCTACACATTTTGTTGATTTTTTGGCTTTTGCTGGATTTTTTTCTCAGTCACACCCCGCCGCTCACACCTTCAGCGCCTGAATCGGCCCCTTCAGCGCCTTCTCCAGCCGGATGGCCTGGGCCGTCAGCCACTGCTGCAGGGCCGGCCAGTCCGCCTCGGGCGACTTCCAGCCGCCCTGCAGGCTGTCGATGCAGATGCGGCAACTGTTCTTGCCCGGCAACTCCTGCCACTGCAGTTCGCTGCCAAAGGCGGCTTCAATGGCGGCCTTCTGCGCCAGCAGCGCCTGGAACGCAGCCTTGTTGGCCGGGGCGTTGTTCTTGCCGATGCTGATGCTGCACTCCACCCGCGCGCGGTCTTCCGTCAGCGACGCCGTCAGGGTGAACCCGGCCCGGCCAATGCCGGCCGACAGCCAGTGGTCCGTGGTGCTGCTGCGGTTGGCGAACAGTGGCGTCTGCTTGCTCGACAGCTCGATGAACTGCGACCAGAACCGTTTGAAGGTGTCCTGCCGTTTGCTGCGCAGCTTCTTGGTTTCCTGCGTCTGTTCGCGCAGCTTCACCTCGTAGTCCGCCGCCTCGGGCAGCGGGATGATCTGCGTCGCGTCCACCAGCACCTTGTCGCCCATCTTGTAGGGGCACAGGCGGATGCAGCGCACGTCCAGCCCGCGCTTGTTCAGCCACATGACCGAGGTGGTGATCTCCGACGAAAAGTCGGCCGACACGAGCACGATGCGCACCTCGTCCACCAGCTCGGCTTCTTCGATGGACTCCACGTTCAGGAACTCGGCCACCGCGTTGCGGGCCTTGACCTCGGCCTCGGCCGGGTCGCCACCCAGGTACTTGGCGTGGGCCGCCACCGCCTGGTCCAGCGTCATGCTCGACACCATGGCCGCGTAGCGGATCGCCTGCAGCTCCATGTGGCCGCCGTCTTCCGTGCGCTTGATCTCCACCACCACCAGCGTGGCGTCGCGGTCCAGGCACAGCAGGTCGATGCGGCGGTTGCTGTCCTCCCAGTTGCCGAACTCCTCGGCCAGCACCAGCAGGTCTTCGCCCAGCGGCGCCGTGTCGGCCCGCAGCAGGCGCTGCAGGTGCTTGCGCTCCAGGATCGCCTCGGCCACGAAAGTGGTCGTGGGCACCGGGCTGAGTTTGTCGGTCTGGATTTCGTACAAGGCCATGGTTTGTTTGCTTCCCTGGATGGTTTGAGTTGTCGCTGATCGTGGCGCGTTCAGGCCGCCGTTGCCGCCGGCACCCAGCCGCGCACGTCGATCTGGCCGGTGACGGCGGCGGAGATCAGGGCGGTGCGGCGTTCCTGGAGAAGTTCGATTACGGCTCTTGCTTCGGCGATGAGGTTTTCGAGTCTGGCGGATTCGACACCCAAGAATTCAACAATCGCCTTTTGCTCGCGAATGGGCGGCTTTGGAAATCGGTACTTTCTGAGTTGCTCACCAGTCAAGTGTGCGATCGTGGATGAGCCGCTCTGGTCGAAGATGCCGGTGCTCGCCGCCCACAGCAGGGTGAAGAACATAAAAGCAGAGTCCTCACTATCGTCGAGCGCTCTAAGACGGTGTAGGGCTTTCTGATAACCATAAATGCTGCTGATTGACGGAACAATTGCGGCCCGGCCAACCTCACCACCTTCACAGACCAAAAGATCACCACTCTTAACTGTGTAACGCGTGTACTCCCCCTCGGGAATGTCCATGAGTGGCAAGTCGTCAAAGTTGATCGCCCCCCACTGAACGTCAACATTGCGCACATATGGAGTCAAGTGCGCACCGGTAATTTTGGCGCTGTCGAGCATCTTTCCAAGCTCTGACGAGTACCGCATGTACATAGCCGGTGTGGACCAATGCGCCGGCACCTCGCCCAGCCACTCCACGCCCGAGTCCTTCATCGGCACCGACGGGTCTAGGCCCATGGTCACGGCGTGGGAGATGACGGCCTGGCGTTTTTCCTTGAGCAGTTCGATGAGCCGTTCCTGCTCGGCCACCAGCGCGTCGATCTTGGCGGTTTCGTGGTCGAGGAAGGTGGCGATGGCGGTTTGTTCTTTGAACGTTGGAAACGCAGCACGCTCGTTGTAGTACCGATCTTGGTCCAGGTTTTGAATACCGGACGTCTGGTTAATGGAGCCGATCGTCAGCCTTACGGCGTAGGCCGCAGCGTGAACGTAGCGCCAGAACGAAGACACCATGCCGGGAGCCAACTGCACGCGCGCCACAAAATTCGAGCACACCGCGGGACGTTCATCGTCATACAGGACGACACAGCCAACGGGTTGGCTTTCGCCACCACCCGATTTCTCAAGCAGCAGATCACCCTTGTTGAGGGTGCGCCCATCGCGCTCTTTCGCGGTGACGTTTCGGATAGTGGGTTCAGACAACTCGACCCGTAGTTTCTGGCGGTCAAAGTCAGCCACCCGAACACAAGGTATGTCGTTTTCGTCACCCTTTGACTCCTCACCCCAGATGCCATTCTTGGAGCTGACGATGGAAGCCTTGAGGCGATCGACACGCCAGTGGCACGGCACTTGCCCCAGCCACTCTACCCCGCTGTCCTTGTACGCCGGATACCGCGGAAAGCTCATGCCGACAGCCCCTGGATCATGGCGAGGATGCGGTCGGTGGTTTGCTTGAGATCTGCGTCGATCTGCGCCAGCGGGCGCGGCGGCTTGAAGACGTAGAAATGGCGGTTGAACGGGATTTCGTAACCCACCTTGGTCTTCTCGGGGTCGATCCAGGCGTCGGGCGCGTGGGGCAGCACCTCGCGCTTGAAGTAGGCCTGTACGTCGTCGCTCAGCGGCACGTTTTCGGTGTCGCGCAGGGCGCTGTCGGGCTGGGGCTTGCCTTTCTGCTTGCCCTTGCTGCCCAGCACGGGCTGGCCATGCTCGTCCCGCAGCGGGCGTTCCACCGTGATGGTGGTGTAGCCAAAGGCCTGGTTGGGGAAGATGCGGCTGATGGGTTTGACGCCTTGGCCCAAATCTTCTTCGGCCTCCACGAACTGGCCGAAAAGCTGGGTGATGCGGTCGATGTGCGCGTCGCTCAGTTCCTTGCGCTTTGACCCCAGGCTCTTGCGCATCTTCTGCCAGTAGCCGCTGGCGTCGATGAGCTGCACCTTGCCCTTGCGGGCGGCGGGTTTGCGGTTGCTGATGATCCAGATGTAGGTGCTGATGCCGGTGTTGTAGAACATGTCGGTGGGCAGGCCGACGATGGCTTCGCACAGGTCGTTCTCCAGCACGTAGCGGCGGATTTCGCTCTCGCCACTGCCGGCGCCGCCGGTGAACAGCGGTGAACCGTTGAGCACGATGCCGAAGCGGCTCCCCCCTTCGGCGGCCGGGCGCATCTTGCTGAGCAGGTGCAGCAGGAACAGCATGGACCCGTCGGACACACGCGGCAGACCAGGGCCGAAGCGGCCGTTGTAGCCCTGCTGTTCGTGTTCCTTTCGCACTTCTTTTTCAACCTTCTTCCACTCCACGCCAAAGGGCGGGTTGGCCAGCATGTAGTCGAACTTTTTGTGGGCGTGGCCGTCGTCGCTGAGGGTGTTGCCAAAGCTGATGTTGGCCACGTCCTGCCCTTTGATGAGCATGTCGGCCTTGCAGATGGCGTAGGACTCGGGGTTGAGTTCCTGGCCGAAGACCGTCAGCCGCGCCTGCGGGTTGTGTTCGGCCAGGTATTCGCCGGCCACGCTGAGCATGCCGCCGGTGCCGGCGGTGGGGTCGTAGATGGTGCGCACCACGCCGGGCTTGCTGAGTACGTCGTCGTCTTCAATGAAGATGAGGTTGACCATGAGCTTGATGACTTCGCGCGGGGTGAAGTGTTCACCAGCGGTCTCGTTGCTGATTTCGGCGAACTTGCGGATCAGTTCCTCGAACACCAGGCCCATCTGCATGTTGCTGACCACCTCGGGGTGCAGGTCGATCTGGGCGAACTTCTCGGCCACCTGGTAGAGCAGGCCCGCTTTGGTCAGGCGCTCGATCTGGGCCTGAAATTCAAAGCGCTCGAAGATGTCGCGCACCTCGGGGCTAAAGCCCTGGATGTAGGTGGTGAGGTTCAGCGCCACATAGTCCGGGTCGCCCAGCAGCTTCTTCAGATCCATGGGGCTCTGGTTGAAGAAGTTCACCCCGGCCTTGCGGCGCAGGAAGGGCTCGGGGTTGATGCCTTGCTTGGTTTTCGCAGCGAGTTCGGCCAGAACGGCGGCCTTGGTGGGCTCCAGCACACAGTCCAGCCGGCGCAGCACGGTGAAGGGGAGGATGACCTTGCCGTAGTCGGCCTGTTTGTAGTCACCGCGCAGCAGATCGGCTACGGACCAGATGAAGGCGGAGAGGGTTTGTTGGTTCATTGTTCTTGGAGCAATCGGCGGCTTGCAAACGAGTATGCCAGCCGCCTCTGGTCGCCATGCAGGGCAACATGGGCGGGTAGTGGTGGTAAGGTGCCCCGCCATGAACCGCCAACTCATCAGCTCCGGCTCCACCTTCGAGGCCCAGATCGGCTACAGCCGCGCCGTCGTGGCCGGCCCCTGGGTCTTCGTCTCCGGCACCACCGGTTTCGACTACAGCACCATGACCATCGCCGACGATGTGGTCGCGCAGGCCGAGCAGTGCCTCAAGAACATCGAGGCCGCGCTGGCGCAGGCCGGCGCGACACTGGCCGACGTGGTGCGCGTGACCTATGTGCTGCCCGACGCGGGCGAGTTCGAGGCCTGCTGGCCGGTGCTGCGGCGGTGCTTCGGCGAGGTGCGGCCGGCGGCGATGATGATTTCGGCCGGGCTGGCCGATCCGCGCATGAAGATCGAGATCGAGGTGACGGCTCTGAAGGGCTGAGCCGCCCGCAGTCCGATCAGTGCGCGACCCGACCGCGCGCGCGCTGTTCGAGCTTCTGCGCTTCGAGGCGCTCGAACAGGGTCAGCATCCACTCCACCCGCTGCGACATGCTGCGCACGCCCGCCGCGTCGCTGCCATCCCCGGCCCCGCCGCAGTGCTCCACCAGGTAGGCGATGGCCGCCAGCGGCGGCGCCGGCACGCCAGGCCGGCCGATCCAGCCCGACTGCACGCCCGCGCAGGCCAGCAGCACCAGCTTGCGCGAGGTCGGCACCACGGCGCGCTGGTTCACCGGGTCCAGGCCGTCTCGGCGCAGCTGCTGCCCGATCTCGGCGTAGATGTAGCGCGCCGCCAGGATGGCCGAGCGGCAGTCGCGCGGCAGCATGGCCACGCCCGCAGTCGACTGGCAGTACAGCCGGTCGGCCTCCTGCAGCAGTCGCTCGATCACGCCCTGCAGCGCGGGGGTGCAGACCGGCGCTGCGAGCCAGGCATCGGCGTCGATGCCGGCCTCGGCCAGCCAGCGGCGCGGCAGGTAGAGGCGGCCGTTGTGCGCGTCCTCGCCGACATCGCGTGCGATGTTGGTCAGCTGCATCGCCACGCCGAGTTCGCAGGCGCGGGCCAGGGCCTGCGGGCTGCGCACGCCCATGATCCAGCACATCATGGCGCCCACGCTGCCGGCCACGCGCGCGCCGTAGTCGTGCACGTCTTCCAACGACTCGTAGCGGCGGCCTTCGGCGTCCCAGGCAAAGCCGTCGAGCAGCGCATCGAGCAGCGCGCGCGGCAGCGCGTGGCGCTGCACCACGATGGCCAGCGCGCGGTCTTCCACATGGTCCTGCGGCCGGCCGGCGTAGACCGCGTCCAGCCGCTGCGACAACAGCGCCATGGCCTGCCCGAGGCTGTGCTGGCCGCTGTCGACCATGTCGTCGGCGACGCGGCAGAAGGCGTACAGCGCGATGGACGAGGCGCGCACCCGCTGCGGCAGCAGGCGGCTGGCGGCGAAGAAGGTGCGCGAGCCGGTGCGCATGAGGGCGATGCAGGCGTCCAGGTCGAGCGCGCCCGAAGCGTCCGGCGCCAGCCCGGCGGGGGCGGTGTGCGGGAACGGCGCCAGGGCGTCAGCGGCCATATCGTTCATGGGCGGTCCTCGCAAGAAAGGTGGCGGCGTCGGGCACCACCGAGTCGAGCGCCTTGGCCGACATCAGCACGCCCGGCACGCCGGCGCCCGGGTGGGTGCTGGCGCCCACCATGTACAGGCCGTCCACGTCTTCGCTGCGGTTGTGCGGGCGGAACCAGGCGCTCTGCATCAGCAGCGGCTCCAGCCCGAAGGCGGCGCCCTTGAAGCTGAGCAGGCGGTCGTGAAAATCCTGCGGCGTGGTGACAAAGGAAGTGCTCAGGTGTTGCTGGAAGCCCGGCAGCACGGTGCGGTCGAGCAGCTCGGCAACGGCGCGGCGCATCGGCTCGGCCTGTGCCGCCCAGTCGGTGCCGCTGTCCAGGTGCGTCACCGGGGCGAGCGCGTAGAAGGTGTCGTGCCCCGGGGGCGCCATCGATGCGTCGGTGGCGGTGGGCCGGTGCAGGTAGAGGCTGAAGTCGTCGGCCAGCTTGTGGCGGCGGAAGATGTCGGCCAGCAGTTCCTTGTAGCGCGGCCCGAGCAGCATCATGTGGTGCGGCACGCCGGGGTACTGGCGGCGGGTGCCGAAGTACCAGACGAACAGGCTCATCGAATAGCGGCCCTTGTCGATGCGGCGGTCGGTCCAGTGGCGGCGGTGCTGCGGCTCGACCAGGTGGCGGTAGGTCCAGGCGGTGTCGGCGTTGGAGACCACGATGTCGGCCGCGATGCGCTCGCCGCTGGCCAGCGTCACGCCCGTGGCGCGGCCGCGCTCCACTTCGATGCGACTCACCTCGGCGTTGCAGCGCAGCGCGCCGCCCTGCGCTTTCAGCAGACCCGCCAGACCCTGCACCAGCTTACCCGTGCCACCCACCGCCCAGTGCACACCCCACTGGCGCTCCAGCGCGTTGATCAGGCTGTAGATGCAGGTCACCGAAAACGGGTTGCCGCCGATCAGCAGGCTCTGCAGGCTCATCGCCGTGCGCAGCTTGGGGTGCTTGAGGTGGCTGGCCACCATGGCGTGCAGGCTACGCCAGCCGCGCATGCGGAAGATCGCCGGGCTGGCGGTGATCAGGTCGCCCACGGTGTCGAAGGCCTTGGCGCCCAGCGCCTCGAAACCCAGGCGGTAGCAGTGGTCGGCCTCGGCCATGAAGCGTTCGTAACCCGCCGCATCGGACGGGCTGATGCGGCGCACCTCGGCGCGCATCTTGTCGGGGTCGCCGCTGTAGTGGAAGACGTCGCCGTCGTGAAAACGGATCTGGTAGAACGGATCGAGCGAGCGCAGCTCGACGTCGTCGCTCAGCTTTTTGCCCGCCAGTGCCCACAGCTCGTCGAACAGGAAAGGCACGGTGATGATGGTCGGGCCGGCGTCGAACACATGGCCGTCGCGGTGGTGCACGTAGGCGCGGCCGCCAGGCGCGTCGAGCTTTTCCAGCACGGTCACGCGCCAGCCCTTCGCCGACAGCCGCACGGCCGAGGCCAGGCCACCGAAGCCGCTGCCGATCACGATGGCGTGCGGCGCGTTGGCGGCCGGGCGCGAGCCGGGTGGCGGCGGACCGCCGGGGCCCGGGCCGTCCTCGCGCGGCGGCCAGAACTCGGCGGAGGTGCGCAGGGTGCCGGTGGCGATCATGGGTGCACCCTTTCGGCCGCGGCGCTGCGCGACATCGCCCAGCCCCAAAGCTTCTGCATCGGCGTGGGGAAGGCCATGATCAGGTGCTCCACGATGGCCAGGCCGAGCAGGCTGGCCAGCAGCACCCAGCCGGTGGAGACCACAACCTCGCCGCTGACGACCTCCCACACGATCCAGGCCCACACCCCCATGGACGCGGCCACGCTGAGATAGAAGAACGCGCTCAGGCGCCCCTTGCGGAAGTAGCTGCCCAGGTAGGCCAGGTGGCGCGGCAGGTACTGTTCACCCACCTCGGGCACGCCGAAGAACAGGTTGAGCTTGGCCGAAAAGCGCATGCACCAGAGCACGGCGAAGGTGCACAGCGCCACATGGCTGGGCTGCCCCTGCTGCAGGGCCAGCAGCACGCCAAAGTTCAGCAGCAGCGCGAGTTCGTGCCAGATGACCACGCCGGTGGACTGGCGAAAGCGCGCCCAGCCCTGCGCACCCGGCGCCAGCGGCACGCGGCGCGGACCGGTGAGCCAGCCGGTGAGAAAGGCCAGCTCGTGCCAGGCCCACATCACGATCACGCTGGCGAAGCCGAGGTAGGCGTTGGCCACCGTCTGCGACTGCATGCTCAGGTACGTGGTCCAGAGGCTGAGCGCCAGCAGCGCGCTGCAGACCAGCAGGCTGCGGCGGAAGGCCGCCGGCGGCCGGCGCACCAGCCAGAGGATGGCCCCGGTGCCGAACCACCAGCACAGCAGCGCGAACAGCGCGGGCGCTGCGATGGAACCGGAAAGGTCGGTCATGCAGACCCCTTACCAGACCGGGTCGAGGCGGATGTCCTTGGGCAGCTCATGCTGTTTCACCGGCACCAGGAACAGCCGGCCGAAGGTGAAGAAGGCGCGGGCGGCGTGCCAGCCGCGCTGCACGGTGCCGACGAGGCCACCGCGCGCCACCGCCTTGTCATTGGCCAGCGAGATCTCCAACAACTTGTCCATGCAGACGCGGAACGTCGGGTGGTCGATGTCGACCTCGACCGGGAAGACCTGGCGGCAGATCTGGCTGGTGATGCGGAACACCTCGTAGTCGTAGTCGGTGGACTTGAAGCCCATGGCCTCGTGCAGCATCGGCCGCGTGTGGTCGCGCACGTACATGGTGGCGTAGACGGCGAGGATGAAGAAGCGGATCCAGAGCTTGTTGACCCCGGTCAGCAGGTGCGGCTGGGCGCGCATCATGAGCGCGAACGATTCGCCGTGGCGGAATTCGTCGTTGCACCAGCGCTCGAACCAGCGAAAGATCGGGTGGAAGCGCTTGTCGGGGTGGCGTTCGAGCTGGCGGAAGATGGTGATGTAGCGCGCGTAGCCGATCTTCTCGCTGAGGTACGTGGCGTAGAAGATGTACTTGGGCTTGAAGTAGGTGTAGGCCTTCACGCGCTTGAGGCTGCCCAGGTCGATGCCGAGGTTGAAGTCTTTGAGCGACTGGTTGATGAAGCCGGCGTGGCGCGATTCGTCGCGCGCCATGTAGGCCATCAGCTGCTTGATATCGGGGTTGCTGACGTTCTTGCGGATCTCGTTGTAGAGGATGCAGCCCGAAAACTCCGAGGTGCAGGAGCTGATCAGGAAGTCCATGAACTCCTGGCGCAGCTCGGGCGTGAGCTGGGGCATCAAGACCTTCAGCTCTTCGCCGAACGCGGCGTCGCGCTTGAAGTGGTCCTGGTTGTTGTCGCCCTCGTACTCGGCCATCATCCGGTCCCACTCGGCGCGCACGGGCGAGACGTCCAGCGCGTCCATGGCCTTGAAGTCGGTGGTGTAGAAGCGCGGCGTGAGCATGGTGCTCTTGGCGGCGCGTTCGGTGGCGGTTTCGGTGTTCTTCATGCCGTCCATCAGCAGGGCGACATGGTCGGTGTCGACGTCGGTGCGGGCTTCGGCGGCAGGGGTTTCGTGGGTGTTCATGGCGCGGCTCCGGTGGGACGTCAGGGAAGGGTTCAGCGGGCCCACTGCAGCTGTGCGAACACGGCCGAGTTGGTGGGTCCGAAAGATTCGAGGGCGATGCGCTGCCCGGTCGCGGTGTCGCGCAGGGTCAGGCGGCCGTCCACATGGCCGGTCAGTTCGAACGGGGCCTGCGGCCCCAGGCCGCTGCGCTGCCGCTCGCGCGCCAGGGCGCGCAGGCTGCCGCGCAGAAAGCCCTGCTCGCCCTGGAACCGCGCCACCTCGCGCTGGCTCGTGGCGTCGAGCACCGCGATGTCGCCGTTGGGCCGGTCTTCAAAGCGCAGGCTGCGCTGCCACTGCACCGAGGCGGTCTCCTGCGCCACCGGCCCGCCGCCGATCCGGCTCTGCCAGGCCACGGCGGCCAGTGTCAGCAGCAGCAGCGCTCCGAGGGCCCAGATGGGCCAGGGTGTGCCCTGACCGAGCGGGGATTCGTGGTGGGTTTGCATGGTGGGACTCCTGCGGTGACGACGTTCAGGCGGCGCTGGCCACGCCGTGTTCGCGCACCGGGCGCGCGTTGGGCATGGCGACCGGTGCCACGGGTGTCAGCGGCGCCGGCTCGGCGGCGCCGACCTGGGCCTGCACCTGCGGGTTGGCGGCGAGCCAGGCCTGCTGGATGCGCTCGCCCACGGCAGCGGCGCCGGGCAGGCAGCGCAGGCTGGGCTGCGGGTTCTTCAGCTGCCAGGCGCGCGCGTGCGGCCATAGGTTGAGGAAGGCGATGCGGTCCTTGCCGGCCAGGCTCAGCGCGATGTCGCCGTGGCCGCCAGCCAGCGGCTTGAACGAGGCACCGGCGATCTGGCGCAGCGGCAGGTTCAGCGTCAGCGTGAGCACCACGCCGATGCGCATCACGATGCGGCGGTCGGTCAGGGTGTAGAGCGTGGTGCGGGCGGCGAACCAGGCGGTGGCACCCAGCAGCAGCAACGCCAGCGCCGCCATCACCGCGCTGGTCAGCAGCGGCTTGAGCAGCGCGGCCTGCGGGTCGCCCGAGAGGTAGAGCGCCTGCAGGCCCAGCATGCCCGCGAAGTAGATCGCCAGCTTGCGCACATGGAAGGCGTGGATCGCCAGCGGCACCCAGTCGGGGCTGCCCTGCCAGATCAGGCGCTCGCCGCGCGGCAGCGGTTCGGGCAGCCCGGGAGCCGCCTCGAACTCGTGCTCGTGGTGCGCGTTCACAGCATCGGCTCCTGGCGCTGGGGCGTGGCGTACAGCGTGCCGGCACCGTAGTAGGCGGTGATGCGCTCCTCTTCCAGCATCGTGATCTGCTCGGGGTGGCGGGTGGTGGGCACGCGTGCGAACTGGTCGGCCAGCAGCGCGTGCACCTGCACGCCGTCCTTGCTGATGCGCGCGAAGTTGATGGGCAGCAGCACCGTGGCACCGGCGGGCAGCACCACCTCCAGGTAGCGGAACATCATTTCCGACTTGTCGACCCAGAGGTCCTGCACCAGGCCGGCCTGTTCGCCGTCGGCGCCGATCACCGGCAGGCCACGCGGGTCGGTGTCCTGCACGGCCACGCCATGGTCACCCGCCACGCGCAGCGGCACGATCTTGGCTTCGCCTTCATAGGTCATGTCGGGCACGTCGGCCCGTTTGGCCCAGGCGCCCGGGCCGACACCGGCCAGCAGCGGGTCGCCGACCGGCTCCAGCGGGGCGCCGATCCAGCCGTGGGTGGGTTGGCCGTGGTAGTCGCCGTCAGCGCGGGCATGGTCGGGCGAGAGCACCTCGTGGCCGTTGGCCAGCTTGTAGGTCTTGGGTTTGGGCACCGCTGGCCAGCCATCGGTCTTGGGACCGTTCTCGCGGCCCGGCGCCATGGGGTAGCCCTCGCGGTGGTTCTCTCGCAGCAGGTAATAGATCAGTCCTGCGAAGAACGCCCAGAACGCATACAGCACGAGCTGCGCGACGTCGACGTACTGTGTGATGGCGCCTGTTTCCATGAGGGTCTCCTTCGGGTGGTGCGTGTCAGCCCGGCAGCTCTGCCAGACCGATGGGGTGAACGGGGCGGGACGGTGTGGGGCCGCTGCGCTTGACCAGAGGGCCGAGCGCGATCAGCACCACGAAGAGCAGGTAGATCTCGAGGTGGAACACGAAGCTGTAGCCGGTGACCGGCGAGTTCAGCGCCGAGCCCAGCCAGCCGCCGGTGGCCAGGCCGCCGACCACGTCGCGCAGCACACCGCCGATGGCCATGGACACGCCGGCTGCTGTGGCCTGCACAGCGCCCCAGGCGCCGAGCACCAGGCCGGTGAGCTCGCGCTCGGGCAGGTCCATGGCGGTCAGCAGCATGCCGACCGAGAACAGGCCACCGGCAAAGCCGATCAAGGCCGCGCCGGCCTGGAACAGCCAGGGCGCCTCCAGCGGGGCCGAGAAGATCACGCAGGCAAACGCGGGCAAGCCGAGCAGCGCGCCACCCGCCGCGAGGCGGATGGTGTCCATGCCCTGCGAAACGATGCGGGCCGACAGCACAAACGCCAGCAGCGCGCCGCCTGCGCTCATCGCGGTGAGCGAACTGGTCAGGCCCACGTCCATGCCCAGCACCTGGCCACCGAAGGGTTCAAGCACCACGTCCTGCATGCTGAAAGCCACGGTGCCCAGGCCGACGGTCCAGAGAAAGCGGCGGATCTTCGGGATCGCCATCAGCCGCGCCCAGCTGTGGCGGAAGCCGTCGGCCACGCGCGCGCCGCGCTTCGCCCCGCGCGCCTCCTGCTTCCACAGCGAGGTGATGTTGAGCAGTGCCACGACCACCGCAGCGCCCTGCACCACCTGCACCAGCCGCGTCGGGCTGAAGTCGGTGAGCACCCAGCCCAGCAGGCCGCTGCCCAGGATCATGCCGACCAGCAGCGTGCTGTAGAGCAAAGCCACCACGCGCGGCCGCTTGTCCTCGGGCGCGATGTCGCTGGCCAGCGCCAGGCCCGCGGTCTGCGTGATCTGCATGCCCGCGCCCACCAGCAAAAACGCCAGCGCGGCGCCGATGCGCCCGGCCCAGACTTCGACACCGTGGCCTTCAGGCAGCGACAGCAGCAGCAAGGCGAACGGCATGATGGCCAGGCCACCGAACATCAGCAGCGTGCCGATCCACATGTACGGCATGCGCTTGAGGCCCAGCGCCGAGGGGTGGGTGTCGCTGCGGTAGCCGATCAGCGCGCGCAGCGGCGCAAACACCAGCGGCAGCGCCACCGACAGCGCCACCCACCAGGCCGGCACGCCCAGCTCCACGATCATCACGCGGTTCAGCGTCCCGACCAGCAGCGCCATCGTCATGCCGATGGACAGCTGGAACAGCGACAGGCGCAGCAGCCGGCCCAGCGGCAGTTCGGCCGACGCGGCGTCGGCGAACGGCACATACCGCTGGGTGATCTTCATCGCCCAGGCGGGGGACAGCAGGCGCTGGAGGTTCACTGCGTCCACTCCCAGGCCTGCGAGGTGTAGAAGCCGCTGGCCACCCGGTGGCTGCGGCCCTCGCGCCACCCGCTGGCGCCGATGCTGCGCTCCAGCCCCAGCCGCAGGCGCGGCTGCGCCACCGGCGTGAGCGCGGGCGAGCGGTCGCTGCGCGGGAACATCCGCCCCACGCGGTGCATGGCCGCCAGCAGCGGCGTGCGCGGCGCGAAGGTGAACAGCAGGCTGCCGCGTGTGCGCAGCGCGAGCCGGTGCAGCGCGGCCACGATGTCGGGCGTGTCGTAGTGGATCAGCGAGTCCATCGCGACCACGTGGTCGAAATGGCCCAGCGCCTCGTCGAGCATGTCGCCCGAGGTGAAGTGGATGCGGCCGCCCTGCCCGCCTCCGCTGCCGTGGCGCTCGCGCGCAAGATTTGCGAGATGACGCTCACGCGCCAGTTGCACCAAGGTGGGCGAAAGATCGATCGCGACCACCTCGGCACCGCGCTGCGCCGCCTCCACGGCCAGTGCGCCGGTGCCGCAACCGGCGTCCAGCAGGCGCAGGCCGCGCATGTCGTCGGGCAGCCAGTCCAGCAGCGTGCCGCGCATCTGGTCACGCCCGGCGCGCACCGTGGCGCGGATGCGGCCGACCGGCGCGGTCGAGGTCAGGCGTTCCCAGGCTTGCGCGGCGGTGCGGTCGAAATAGGTTTCGATCTGGTCGCGGCGTTCGAGATAGGTGGTTTGGGGCATGGTGTCTCCGGAATCAGTCGAAGCCCAGCAGGTCGAAGATGTCGCGGTCTTTCATGGGCACGGCCGCCAGCGGCTCCACGCCCAGCCAGAGCGACGCGGCCAGGCGCATGTACTCGGCCTTGACCAGTTCCAGCTCGGGCGAGGTCTCCATCTCGAACAGCGTGCTTTTCTTCAGGCGGCTGCGGCGGATCACGTCCAGGTCGGGGAAGTGCGCGGCCAGCTTCAGGCCGATCTGGTCGTTGTACTTGTCGATCTGGTCCGTGGCCGCGCTGCGGTTGGCGATCACGCCACCCAGGCGCACGTTGTAGTTCTTGGCCTTGGCGCCGATGGCCTGCACGATGCGGTTCATCGCGAAGATCGAGTCGAAGTCGTTGGCGGTGACGATGAGCGCGCGGTCGGCGTGCTGCAGCGGCGCCGCAAAACCACCGCAGACCACATCGCCCAGCACGTCGAAGATCACCACGTCGGTGTCTTCGAGCAGGTGGTGTTCCTTCAGCAGCTTGACCGTCTGGCCCACCACGTAGCCGCCGCAGCCGGTGCCGGCGGGCGGGCCACCGGCCTCGACGCACATCACACCGTTGTAGCCGGGGAAGACGAAGTCCTCGGGCCGCAGCTCCTCGGGGTGGAAGTCCACGGTTTCGAGCACGTCGATCACCGTGGGCAGCATCTTCTTGGTCAGCGTGAAGGTGCTGTCGTGTTTCGGGTCGCAGCCGATCTGCAGCACGCGCTTGCCCAGATGCGAAAACGCGGCCGACAGGTTGGAGCTGGTGGTGCTCTTGCCGATGCCGCCCTTGCCGTAGATGGCAAACACTTTCGCGTTGCCGATCTTCAGCGACGGGTCGAGCTGCACCTGCACGCTGCCCTCGCCGTCTTTGCGGGGCGCCAGGCCCGCGGCGCGGCGCAGGTCGGTCAGGGGAACGCTGGTTTCGGTGATCATGCGGGGGCTCCTTCGTACACGCCTTCCAGCCGGTCTTCCAGCTCTTCGCTGGCTTCACGGAGGGCCTTCAGAACCGAAGGATCGGGTTGCCAGAACTGGCGGTCGGACGCTTCCAGCAAACGGCTGGCCACACGCGCCGACGCGGTGGGGTTGAGCTCGGCCAGGCGCCGGCGCATCTCGGGGTCGAGCATGAAGGCCTGGGTCAGCTGTTCGTAGACCCAGGGCTGCACCTGGCCGGTGGTGGCCGACCAGCCCATGGTGTTGGTCAGGTGCACCTCGATCTGGCGCACACCCTCGAAGCCGTGCTTGAGCATGCCCTCGGTCCACTTGGGGTTGAGCATGCGGGTGCGGGTTTCGATGGCGACCTGTTCGCCCAGCGTGCGCACCGTGCCGCCGCCGTGGCTGTCGCGCGTCTGGTCGCCGATGTAGACCGGCGCCACCGCGGCGCCCGCGCCATCGCGCTGCGCCTTGGCGCGCTGGATCGCGCGGCTCACACCGCCCAGGGTGTCGAAGTAGGTGTCCACCGTGGTCACGCCCAGCTCGACCGAATCGAGGTTCTGGTAGGCCAGCTGCACATCGGCCAGCACGCTTTTGAGCAGCTGCGCGTGCTGCACCGGCTGGCCGGAGCGGCCGTAGGCAAAGCCCTTGCGGCGGCTGTAGGTCTCGGCGAGCTCGTCCGGGTCTTCCCAGCGGCTGTTGTCGATCAGGCTGCCGACGTTGGCGCCGTACGCGCCCTCGGCGTTGCCGAACACCCGCAGCGACGCGGTTTCCAGGTCGACGCCGTGTTCGGCCTGGTAGGCCAGCGCGTGGCGCCGGATCGCGTTCTGGTCGGACGGCTCGTCGGCACTGGCGGCCAGGAACGCGGCCTCGGCCAGCAGGCGGATCTGCAGCGGCAGCAGGTCGCGGAAGATGCCCGAGAGCGAGATCACCACGTCGATGCGCGGACGGCCCAGCTCGGCCAGCGGCACCAGCTCGGCGCCGGCCAGGCGACCGTAGCTGTCGAAGCGGGGCCGCGCGCCCATCAGTGCCAGCGCCTGCCCGATGGGCCCGCCTTCGCTCTTGAGGTTGTCGGTGCCCCAGAGCACCATGGCGATGGAATCGGGGAAGGTGTTGCCGTCGGCCATGTGGCGGGCGATCAGGCGCTCGGCCTGGCGCGCGCCGTCTTTCACGGCGTAGGCGCTGGGGATGCGGAACGGATCAAAGCCGTGCACGTTGCGGCCCGTGGGCAGGATGGCCGGCGTGCGCAGCAGGTCGCCGCCGGGCGCCGGGCGCAGGAAGCGGCCGTCCAGCGCGCGCAGGATGCCGTCCATTTCATGGTCCTGGCACATCAGCGCGTCGGTCTTGGCCAGCTCGCGCAGCATGGCGAGGATGCGCGCATCGGCCACCGGGTCCAGCGGCGCGGCCGAGGGAGCGCGCTCGTGCAGCTCGGCCAGCGCCGCCTCGGGCGTGGCGCCCTGCACCAGGGCTTCGACGGCGGGGCGCAAGACCTGCTCGCCCGCCGCTTCGCCGTGGGTGGCCTGGGCGCAGGCCAGCAGCAGCTCGACGCGTTCGCACAGGTTGGGCGTCTGCCCCACCACGTGCAGGCCGCACGGAATCAGCGTGTACTCCAGCTCCAGCACGGCCTCGGTCAGCCGCACGATCTGCGCCTCGGCATCGCTCCAGTCCGCGCCGTCGGTGCACAGCTCCAGCTCCTGCGCCAGCGCCTGGATCATGGGAACCATCTCGTCGCGCTCGGCCTGCGCCTCGGGTTCCAGGCTGCGAAAGCGCTCCAGCAGACCCTTGAGTTCCATCAGGCCCTTGTAGAGGCCGGCTTGCGCCACCGGCGGCGTCAGGTAGCTGATCAGCGTGGCCGCAGCGCGGCGCTTGGTGATGGTGCCTTCCGACGGGTTGTTGGAGGCGTAGAGGTACATGTTGGGCATGTCGCCGATCAGCCGGTCGGGCCAGCAGTCGGCGGTCAGGCCGTTCTGCTTGCCGGGCATGAATTCGAGTGCGCCGTGGGTGCCGAAATGCAGCGCAGCGTGGGCGCCGAAGTCTTCGCGGATCCAGCGGTAGAAGGCCGAGAACGCATGGGTCGGCGCGAAGCCCTGCTCGAACAGCAGGCGCATCGGGTCGCCCTCGTAGCCCATGCCCGGCTGGATGCCGACGAACACGTTGCCGAAGCGCTCGCCCATGATGAAGATGCGGCTGCCGTCGCTGAGCAGCTGGCCGGGTGCTGGGCCCCACGCGGCTTCGATCTGCCGCAGGTGCCGCTCGCGCCGCACGTGGTCGTCCACCGCCACGGTGGCGTGCACATTGGCCGGCGCGCCGTACTGCGCGGCGTTGCCGGTGATGAGGCGTTCGCGCAGCGCGTCCACGCTGGCGGGCAGGTCCACGGTGTAGCCCTGGCGCTGCATCGCGGCCAGCGTGTTGAAGAGCGACTCGAACACCGCCAGGTGGGCCGCGGTGCCGGTGTTGCCGGCGTTGGGCGGGAAGTTGAAGATCACGGCCGCCACCTTGCGGTTCGCCCGCTCGGAGCGGCGCAGCGCGATCAGCTTGCCCACGCGCGCGGCCAGCGCGTCGGCGCGCTCGCTGCAGGTCTGCATGTCGTGCGCGCCTTCGAGGGCGTCGAAGGTGCAGGCCTTGGCGCAGCCGCTGCAGCTGACCTGCTTGGCGCCACCGCGACCGCCGTAGACCATGGAACCGGTGGCGCCGTCCAGCTCGGGGATCGCCACCATCATGGTGGACTCGACCGGCAGCAGGCCGCGCGGCGAGGCACCCCAGTGGTCCAGCGTCTGGAACTCCACCGGCGTGACCGCGAGGTAAGGCACGTCGAGCTTGGCCAGGATGTTTTCGGCCGCCTGCGCGTCGTTGTAGGCCGGGCCGCCGATCAGCGAGAAGCCGGTCAGCGACACCAGCGCGTCGATGGCGGGTTGGCCGTCCTTGAAGAAATAGCCGTCGATGGCCGGGCGGTTGTCCAGCCCGGTCGCGAACGCAGGGATCACCTTCATGCCACGCGCTTCCAGCGCGGTGATGACGCCGTCGTAGTGGCCGGTGTTGCCCGCCAGCAGGTACGAGCGCATGACCAGCAGGCCCACGGTGCCGTGCTGGCCGCTGGTGGCCACGCGCGGCAGGTCGCCCTGCTCGGCCGACATGCGCTGCGCCATGCGCGGGTGGTAGACGCCGACTTCCGGGTACTCCAGCGGCACACCGGGCTTGAGGGTGCCGCGCAGACTGCGGCGCGCACCGTCGGCGTAGCGGTCGACCAGGAACTGCACCAGGTTGAACATGTTCTGTTCGGACCCGGCCAGCCAGTACTGCATGGTCAGGAAATAGGCGCGCACGTCCTGCGCGGTGCCCGGGATGAACCGCAGGATCTTGGGCAGGCGGCGCAGCATGCGCATCTGGCGTGCGCCGGCGGTGGTCTTGTCTTCGGCCGAGATGTTGACGTCGGCGCTGCTCTTGCCGCGCAGCTTTTTCAGGAAGGCCAGCGGGCCGCTGGTGGGCGCGCTCATGTCGAACTTGCCCATGCGGGTGAGCTTGGTCACCTCCGCGGCCGACATCAGGCAGACCATGGCGTCGCAGTGCGCGCGCCGCGCCTGCAGCGCCGGCAGCACCGGCAGGAAGTGGTCTTCCATGAACAGCATGCTGACCAGCACGATGTCGCCCCGGGCGATGTCGTCGGTGCAGCGCTGCAGGGCAGCGGCATCGTCGCGCCATTCGGACGCTGCGTGCACCACCAGCGAGAGGCCGGGCACGGCCTTGGACAGGCTGCGGTTCGCGCGTTCGGCGGCGCTGGCCAGGTGGCTGTCCATGGTGACCAGCACCACGCGCACGCCTGGGGACAGCGGCCGGGCGTCAGCGGCTGAAGTGGGCTTTGGCATCGTAGAGGGTCTCCAGGGTGATCACGGGCAGGCCTTTGTCCCTGGCGTAGGTTTCGGTGTTGCGGCGGGCCTTGCCGCGAACAAAGAACGGAATCTTGCGAAGCTCTTTTTCGGCTTCGGCCGCCCAGGTGGCCACCACCTGCGCCGAGCTGTCGGCCGCAGCGGCGATGGCCGCATCGGCCTGCGCGGCGACCGCTTCGGGCAGCTCCGGCTCGCTGTCTGGTGCAGAGATCGGCGCAGCGGCCGGGCGCGACACACTGCCGCCCAGGTGCGAGGGCGCGGCGTCTTCGTGGAACTCGGCGTCGCCGCGGAACATGCCGATCAGGTGTTCTTCCAAACCCATCATCAGCGGGTGCACCCAGGTGTCGAACAACACGTTGGCGCCTTCAAAACCCATCTGCGGCGAGTAGCGCGCCGGGAAGTCCTGCACATGCACCGGGGCGGAGATAACGGCGCAGGGAATGCCCAGGCGCTTGGCGATGTGGCGTTCCATCTGCGAGCCCAGCACCAGCTCGGGCTGCAGCTCGGCGATGCGCGCTTCCACGTCGAGGTAGTCGTCGCTGATCAGCGCGTCCACGCCGTACAGCGCAGCGGCTTCGCGCACCTCGCGGGCGAACTCGCGGCTGTAGGTGCCCAGGCCGACCACGGTGAAGCCCATCTCGTCCTGTGCGATGCGGGCCGCGGCGACCACGTGGGTCGCGTCGCCAAACACGAACACGCGTTTGGACGTGAGGTAGGTGGAATCGACCGAGCGCGCGTACCAGGGGGCGCGGGCGTTGGCGTTGTCCAGCACGGTGCTGGCGTCCACACCGGCGAGCGCCGCCACTTCGGCGATGAAGTCGCGCGTGGCGCCGCTGCCGATGGGCACCACCTTGGTCGAAGGCTGGCCAAACGTGCGCTTGAGCCAGCCGGCCGCGACCGAGGCGATTTCCGGGTAGAGCACCACGTTGAAGTCGGCGTCGCCGATGCGTGCGATGTCTGCGGGAGAAGCACCCAGCGGCGCGGTGACGTTGATATCGATGCCCATATCGGTGAGCAGCGCGGTGATCTCGCGCAGGTCGTCGCGGTGGCGAAAGCCCAGCGCCGCCGGGCCGAGGATGTTGCAGCGGGCGCGTTGCCCGGCTTCGCGGGGCGCGCGGCGCACCGAGGTGTCGGCCAGCTGGCGCACCATCTGATAGAAGGTTTCGGCTGCGCCCCAGTTTTCCTTGCGCTGGTACGACGGCAGTTCCAGCGCCACCACCGGCACCGGCAGATCCAGCGCCTTGCACAGGCCGCCCGGGTCGTCCTGGATCAGCTCGGCGGTGCACGACGAGCCGACCATCATGGCCTGCGGCGCGAAGCGCTCGAAGGCCTCGCGCGCCGCGTTCTTGAACAGCTCGGCCGTGTCGCCGCCCAGGTCGCGCGCCTGGAACGTGGTGTAGGTCACCGGCGGGCGCTTGGCGTCGCGCTCGATCATGGTGAACAGCAAGTCGGCGTAGGTGTCGCCCTGCGGCGCGTGCAGCACGTAGTGCACGCCTTTCATGGCGGTGGCGATGCGCATGGCGCCCACGTGCGGCGGGCCTTCGTAGGTCCAGAGCGTCAGTTGCATGGCAGGGCCTCCGGCTGGGTTCCTGCGGCCACCGCGACAGCTCCAACGACAGGACCGGCCAGCCGCGTGCGGCGCACCAGCGGGCGGGCGAACAGCTCGGCCAGATCGGGGGCCTGTTCGTACCCCTGGATGGGGGTGAACACCAGCTCGATCGCCCACTTGGTGGTCAGGCCTTCGGCTTCGAGCGGATTCGCCAGGCCCAGGCCACAGACCACGATGTCCGGCTGGGCGGCGCGGCAGCGGTCGAGCTGCTTTTCCACGTCCTGGCCTTCGCTCAGGAAGGTGCCCTCGGGCAGCAGCGCCAGCTCTTCGGCCATGTGGCTGCGGTGCAAGTAGGGCGTGCCGACCTCGGCCAGCGACATGCCGAGTTCGCGCGAAAGGAAGCGGGCCAGCGGGATTTCGAGCTGCGAGTCGGGGAAGAAAAAGATGCGCTGGCCAGCCAGCTGGCTGCGCTGGCGGGCCAGCGCGGCGGCGGCGCGTTCGCGGGCCGGAGCGGTCGCGCGGGCAAAGGTGTCGGCGCTGACGCCAAAAGCGCTGGCCGCCGCCTGCAGCCAGGCGGTCGTGCCCTCGACACCCAGCGGGAACGGCGCGGCCAGGCGCTGCGCACCTCGCGCTTCGAGCGCCAGCGCGGTGTCGGCCAGGAAAGGCTGGGCCAGCAGGAAGCGGGTGTTGGGCCCGACCGGCGGCAGCTGGGTCGCCTGGCGCGGCGGGAAGAAGCGCACCGGGCCGATGCCCAGTTGCTGGAACAGGCGGGCGAACTGGTCTTCCACCACGTCGGCCAGGGTGCCGACCACCATCAGCTCGGCCGGCGCCGCTTTGTCAGAAGCCGGCAGGCTGGGCACCAGGGAGGCCAGACACGCGTCTTCGCCCTGGGTGAAGGTGGTCTCAATGCCGCTGCCCGAATAGTTCAGCACCCGCACGCCGGGGTTGAAACGGTTCGACAGCCGCTGCGCGGCGCGCGACAGGTCCAGCTTGATCACTTCCGAGGGGCAGGAACCCACTAGGAACAGGAGCTTGATCTCGGGCCGGCGCTCGATCAGCCGCGTGACCACACGGTCCAGTTCGTCGTTGCAGTCGGCCAGCCCGGCCAGATCGCGCTCGTCGATGATGGCCGTGGCGAACCGTGGCTCGGCAAAGATCATCACGCCAGCCGCGCTCTGGATCAGGTGCGCGCAGGTGCGCGAGCCGACCACGAGGAAGAACGCGTCCTGGATCTTGCGGTGCAGCCAGATGATGCCGGTCAGGCCGCAGAACACCTCGCGCTGGCCGCGCTCGCGCAGCACCGGCGCGTCGCTGCAGCCGGCTGAGGCCGCGCGGATCGGGATCATGCCGCCACCCCTTGGGGACCGGCCGCCGGCTCACCCTGCAGGCGGGCCATGCGCAGCTTCCAGAGGAACTGGCCGGCGTTGACCACGTAGGCCGCGTAGGCCGCCAGGGCCAGGGCCATCAGGCCGCGCGCGTCGAGCCAGCCGTTGAACAGGGCCAGCAGGTAGGCGGTGTGCAGCGCCAGCACCGCCATGCTGAAGACGTCTTCCCAGAAGAAGGCCGGGGCGAACAGGTACTGGCCGAACACGACCTTTTCCCAGACGCAGCCCGTCACCATGATGGCGTAGAGCGCGAGCGTCTTGACCACCACCGACAGGGTGGCCGCCTGCTCGCCTTCGCCGGTGAGCAGGAAGCGCAGCACCAGCGCCAGGCTGACCAGGAACACCAGGAACTGCAACGGGGCCAGGATGCCCTGCACCAGGGTCCACATCGACCCGTCGCGGCGCTGGCGCTGCAGCGGCGTGTAAAGCGGTGGGCGGGCAGGTGTCAACCCGGGGTTCTCGGCAATCATCGGTCGTGTCTCCTGGTTGCTCTGGGACCCAATTTAGAACTTCCGGGTTGAAGTGTCAATTTATATTGACGTATATTTTTGTTGACATCCAGTTGGCGCCGGCTACAGTGCGTTCAGGTTTGATCGGAAATGTTTTGACGACGGCAGTGACCAGCAGTACAAACGCGGGACCGTCGGAGGCACCCAGGGCTCGAAAAAGGCGTCCATCCGACTCGGAAATGCCCCGACGCAAATAATTCGAGTGGCGTAAGAAAGCACCGGCATAAGTACCGTGGCCCCTGCGTGAACCGGCAGCCGCGCACCAGCGCAAGGAGACATGGATGGGCTCTTTTTCCAGGCAGAGGTCTCCGCAGGAGACCGACGCCCAGGGCAATCGTTTTTCCGACGGTTGGCCCGAAGAAACCGCCCCAGTGGGCATTCCGCCAGGCATCGAGGATCTGCTGCGCTCCTCCATCGACATGCCGGTCAACGAAGACGGCCTGCGGGCGGTCCTGCTGTCCAAGGCGGTCGAATACGAAATCATTCCCCGGCTCATGCTCGCTCACCGCGTGCCCGAGGAATGCGCCTCCTCCCCCATCGGCACCAACCAGCGGGTCACGCCCGAAGACGTGGCGGTGTTCGCCGAGCTGGTGCTGCACGAGGACGACCGCGCGGTGCGGGACTGCGTGATCGCCCTGCGGGACCGCGGCGTGCCCACCGAGGCCATCTTTCTTGAACTGCTGTCTCCCGTGGCACGGCACCTGGGCGAGATGTGGGAACGCGACCTGTGCACCTTCACCGAGGTGACTGTGGGCCTGGGCCGCCTGCAGAAGGTCCTGCGGGAAAACAGCTCGGCCGGCAGCCAGTTCGGTCACGGCGGCCGCAGCGAGCAGAGCCAGCGCATCCTGCTCATGCCCTGCCCTGGCGAGCAGCACACCTTCGGCCTGTCGCTCGTGGCCGAGCTGTTTCACCGCGCCGGCTGGGACGTGGTGACCTGCTTCCTGGCCACCGATGCGGCGGCCACGATGGTGCAGAAAGACTGGTACGACGTGGTGGGTTTTTCCCTGGGCAGCGAGGCCGGCGTGCCCCGGCTGCGGGCCGCCATGGAGCTGGTCCGCAAGGTCAGCCAGAACCCCCGCCTACCTATAATTGCCGGCGGGCCCATTTTTCTGTTGCACCCCGAATACGGGGAACAAATCCAGGCCGACGCCATCATCACCAACGGTGCGCATGCTCCATCGCAAGCCGACAAACTGGTGGCCGCCAGCCGCTTGCGCCCCTAGGCTACTGGCAAACAACAAGACGCACTTGCGTTCAATCACCGGAAGGTACAGATGACCCAGGGCATTCAAGCGATGGTGAAGGGGCAGTTCCTGAACCCCGCCCCGCTACTGGCCGACATGAGCGGGGATGCCGTTGCCGACCTGATCACCGCTGCCGCGGACGTGGTGCTGATCCTCGACCGCGACGGCATCATCCGCGACATGGCCCTGGGCAGCGAGGACATGCTCGAAAGCGGCTGCCAGCAATGGCTGGGCAAGGCCTGGTCACAGACGGTGACCACCGAGAGCCAGCCCAAGATCGAAGCCCTGCTCAAGACCCAGGGGGCGCTGACCAGCGACGGCGTGCGCTGGCGCCAGGTGAACCAGTTGCTCACCGACGGCGGGGATCTGCCGATTGCCTACTCGGTGGCGCCCATCCGCAGCGACCGCGGCATCAGCAGCGTCGCGTTCGGTCGCGACCTGCGGCCGCAGGTGGTGTTGCAGCAGCGCCTGGTCACTGCGCAGCAGACCATGGAGCGCGACTACTGGCGCCTGCGGCAGATCGAAACCCGCTACCGCCTGCTGTTCCAGATGGCCTCCGAGCCGGTGCTGATCTTCGAAGGCGGCCTCGACAAACTGGAAGAGGCCAACCCAGCGGCATACGAGCTGCTGGGAGATGGGGCCCGCCAGCAGGGCTGGTCGCTCGCCGACAGCCTGCACCCCGACAGCCTGTCGGACGTGCAGACCATGATGGAACGGCTGCGCGCGACCGGCCGGTCCGAGCCCTGCCAGGTGCGCTTGGTGGGCAGCGGCGAACTGATGTTCCTCGCGGCCACGCAGTTCCGCCAGGACAACCGCCTGTTTTTCCTGGTTCGCGTGACGCGACCTGAAGCGGCGGAACTCAACATGCCCGCCGCGCGCCAGCAGCTGATGCACGTGATGGAGTCGGCACCGGACGCGCTGGTCGTCACCGACACCGACGGCCGCATCCTCAGCGTGAACCGCGCGTTCCTGGATCTGGGCCAGCTCAGCACCGAAGAGCAGGCGCGCGGCGAAATGCTCGACCGGTGGCTCGGCCGCACCGGCGTCGATTTCCGCGTGCTGCTGTCCAACCTGCGCCAGCACGGCACGGTGCGGCTGTTTGCCACACAGCTGCGCGGCGAGTACGGCTCCAACTCCGAGGTGGAGGTGTCGGCCGTGTCGGTGATGGGCGGTGCCCACCCCTGCCTGGGCTTCACCATCCGCGACATGGGTCGGCGGCTGAGCACCGACCTGCGCGCCACCAAGGAGCTGCCGCGCTCGGCGAGCCAGATGACCGAGCTGGTGGGCCGGCTGCCGCTCAAGGACATCGTGCGCGAAACCACCGACCTGATCGAGCAGCTGTGCATCGAGGCGGCGCTGGAACTCACGGGCGACAACCGCGCGTCGGCGGCCGAGATGCTGGGGCTTTCGCGCCAGAGCCTCTACATCAAGCTGCGCCGTTTCGGCATCATCGAAGGCTCCAGCGACGACGTGCACTGAACCCGCCGGCCTTCCCTGCATGCGAACGCTCGAGCCCCTGGTGGGCTCGATTTTTTTGGCGGCTGACAAGCCTCGCTGGGGTCGGTGGAACGGGACCGGCATGCGCAATGAGCGATCAAGTGTCTATTTTGATTGACATAATAAAGTGTAAGGCGTACAACCCATCGGATGGAACGCCCCGCCCTGTCGGCCGTCACCGAGCTGTTCAAACCCATCACCTGGTTCCCGCCCATGTGGGCCTTTGCGTGCGGGGTGGTGGCTTCGGGGGTGTCGCTGCAGGAGCGCTGGTGGCTGGCGATCATCGGCATCGCCCTGGCCGGTCCGCTGGTCTGTGCGACCAGCCAGGCGGTCAACGACTGGTTTGACCGCCACGTCGACGCCATCAACGAACCCCAGCGCCCCATAGCCTCGGGGCGTATGCCGGGCCAGTGGGGCCTGTACCTCGCCATCGCCTGGACCGGCGTCTCGCTGCTGGTGGCGCTGGCGCTCGGCCCCTGGGGGTTCGGTGCCGCAGCGCTGGGCCTGCTGCTGGCCTGGGCCTACAGCGCGCCGCCGGTGCGCCTGAAAGAGAACGGCTGGTGGGGCAACGCCGCCTGCGGCATCAGCTACGAAGGCATCGCCTGGGTCACCGGCGCGGCGGTCATGGCCGGCGGCGCCATGCCAGGCGGCGAATCGCTGGCGCTGGCAGCCCTCTACAGCGCAGGCACCCACGGGATCATGACCCTCAACGACTTCAAGGCCGTCGCTGGCGACCGCCAGATGGGCGTGCGTTCGCTGCCGGTGCAGCTGGGCGTGGACCGGGCCGCGCGCGTGGCCTGCTGGTTCATGGTGCTGCCGCAGGTGGTGGTGATCGGCCTGCTGCTGCACTGGGACCAGCCGGCCCACGCGGCGGGCGTGGCGGTCCTGCTGCTGGCGCAGGGTGTGCTGATGCGCCGCTTCCTGGCCGACCCGTCGGCCCGGGCGCTCTGGTACAGCGGTTTTGGCGTGCCGCTGTTCGTGGCCGGCATGATGGTCAGCGCCTTCGCCTTGAGGGGAATGGCATGAAACCGTTCGGATGGGGCAGCGTGGCCCGGCTGGGTCTGGTGCAGGCGGCGCTCGGCGCCATCGTCGTGCTGACGACCTCCACGCTCAACCGCGTGATGGTGGTCGAACTCGCGCTGCCGGCCCTTCTGCCCGGCGTGCTCGTCGCCCTGCACTACCTGGTGCAGATAGCCCGCCCGCGCATGGGCCACGGCTCGGACGTCGGCGGCCGGCGCACGCCCTGGATCGTGGGCGGCATGGCGCTGCTGGGCACGGGCGGGGTGGTCGCCGCGCTGGCCACGGTCTGGATGGCGACGAACCGGCCTGCGGGCATTGCGCTGGCGGTGCTGGGCTTCGCCCTGGTCGGGCTGGGCGTGAGCGCCAGCGGCACCTCGCTGCTGGTGATGCTGGCCAAGCGCGTGCCCGATGCGCGCCGGGGCGGTGCCGCCACCCTGGTCTGGATGATGATGATCGCGGGCTTCGCCATCACGGCCGGGCTGGCGGGCAAATTCCTCGACCCCTATTCACCCGAGCGGCTGCTGCTGGTGACCTCGACCGTCTCGCTGCTGGCGTTCGGGCTGACGCTGCTGGCCCTGCGCGGGCTGGAAGGTCACCCGGCCGGCACACCTGTTGTCACACAGGATGAGCCCGCCAAACCCGCCTTCCGGCAGGCCCTGGCCGAGGTTTGGCAGGAGCCTGTGGCGCGGCGCTTCACCGTCTTCGTGTTTGTCTCCATGCTCGCCTACAGCGCGCAGGACCTGATCCTCGAACCCTTTGCCGGCACGGTGTTCGGCTACAGCCCGGGTGCATCGACCCAGCTCTCGGGTGTGCAGCATGGCGGCGTGCTCGGCGGCATGCTGCTCGTGGCGTTCTCGGGCGCGCTGGCGGCGCGATTCGCCGCGCTGCGCTGGCTCGGCTCCCTGCGCGGCTGGACCATCGGCGGCTGCATCGCCTCGGCCCTGGCCCTGCTGGGCCTGGTGGTCGCGGGCGTCAGCGGCAATGGCGACTCGCTCAAGGCCACGGTGTTCGCGCTGGGCGCGGCCAATGGGGCGTTTTCCATCGGCGCCATCGGCTCGATGATGCGGCTCGCGAACGAGGGCCAGGGCTCGCGCGAAGGCGTGCGCATGGGCCTGTGGGGGGCGGCCCAGGCCATCGCGTTCGGGCTCGGTGGCCTGGTCGGCACCGGGGCCAGCGACATCGCCCACCACCTGATCGCGTCCCCTGGTACGGCCTACGCGTTCGTGTTTGCGCTCGAAGCGCTGACCTTCATAGCCTCGGCCCTGCTGGCCTGGCACATCTCGGCACCGCCGCCCCAAGCGGCGGCGGCCCCGTCCACCCGTGCCGATGGCGCCGCCATCGGAGCACCCACCAGGTTGAGCGCATGAACACCAGCGACGAGATCTTTGACGTGGTGGTGGTCGGTGGCGGCCCCGCCGGTGCCACGGCCGCCCACGAACTGGCGCGCCGGGGCCGCAGGGTGCTGCTGCTCGACCGGGCCGGACGCGTCAAGCCCTGCGGCGGCGCGATCCCGCCGCGCCTGATCCAGGACTTCCAGATCCCCGACGAGCTGCTGGTCGCCAAGGCCCGGTGCGCGCGCATGATCGCGCCCTCCAGCCACCGGGTGGACATCCCCATCGACAACGGCTTCGTCGGCATGGTCGACCGCGACCGCTTCGACGAATGGCTGCGCGTGCGGGCGCAGACTGCGGGGGCGGTGCGGCGCACCGGCAAATTCGTTTCGCTGGGCCTGAACGCGGATGGTCTGGCAGAGGTCTACTACACAGTGCGCGAACGCCACGCACAGGACGAAGGCCTGCCCCGGCGGGTGCGCGCACGCTGCGTCGTCGGCGCCGACGGCGCGCGCTCGGAGGTCGCCCGGCAGGGCGGCGTGCCCGGCGCGGAGCGCACGCGCTGCGTGTTCGCCTACCACGAGATCCTGAGGGCCCCACCGCCCGCGCAGCGGCCGGCCGGCTACGACGACAGCCGCTGCGACGTGTACTACCAGGGCCGCTTCTCGCCCGACTTCTACGGCTGGGTGTTCCCTCACGGCGACACGCTGAGCATCGGCACCGGCAGCGCCGACAAGGGTTTTTCACTGCGTGGCTCGGTGCAGCACATGCGCGAGGCCAGCGGTCTCGCCGGCGCCGAGACCCTGCGCCGCGAGGGCGCACCCATCCCCATGAAGCCGCTGCCGCGCTGGGACAACGGCCGCGACGTGGTGCTCGCTGGCGACGCGGCCGGCGTGGTAGCCCCGGCCTCGGGCGAAGGCATCTACTACGCGATGGTGGGCGGCCAGCTGGCGGCCGAGGCGGCCCAGGCGATGCTCGTCAGCGGCAACCCCGCCGCGCTGCGGCTGGCGCGCAAGAAGTTCATGAAGCTGCACGGCACGGTGTTCCGTGTGCTGGGCGTGATGCAGTGGTTCTGGTACAGCAGCGAACGGCGGCGCGAGCGCTTCGTCAAGATCTGCGAGGACCGCGATGTGCAGCAGCTGACCTTCGAGTCCTACATGAACAAGCGGCTGGCCCGCAAGAAGCCCATGGCGCACGTGCGCATCTTCCTCAAGGACGTGGGCCACCTGCTGGGCCTGGCGCGGGTATGAGGCCCGCTTCGGCACCGGGCCGGTCGGCCGGAGGCTGACCTTGGATTCGCTCTGGCGCAGCGCCTGGCTGGTCGACGCCGCCATCGCCATCACCTTGGCGGAATGGCTGGGGCTGGTGGTCTACCACCGCCTCACGGGCCGCGGGCTGGCGCCGCGGTCATTTCAATGGAACCTGGTGTCCGGGCTGTGCCTGATGGCGGCCCTGCGCTGCGCGCTGCTGGACCTGGCCTGGACCTGGGGCGCAGGGTGCCTGGCCGCATCGGGCGCGGCACACCTGGCCTACCTGAGGCAGCGCTGGCGGCGCCAGCGCGAGAGCCGTCAGGCCTTCTTGGTGTAGGCGCTGCACCAGCCGCCGGAAGCGACGGCCTTGCCCGGGAAGATGCCGCAGGGGCCCGAGGGTGCGTCGGGCTTGCCGCTGAAGAGCGTGCAGTTGCCACACTTCTGGGTGGCCGCGTGCTTGGGAAACTTCTTGGCGTCGGCCTTGTTGGTGTCGGCGACGTAGCCCAGGGCCATGGGCTGGGGGTCCTTCTCGTTGACCATGGGCGGCGTCTGGGCCTGTGCCGCGACGGCGGACAGCAGCGCCGAACCGGCGGCCACCTGAAGCATGAACACGCGACGGCTGGAATTCTTCATGGATACCTCGTGGGGTTGTGTGCGGAATGGCTTTGACAGCGTAATCGCCAACACTGAAGAGCGGCTTAAAGTTGACCAGAGCGCCTGCGTACACTTGGCGCCCACCACCATGCCCATGAACCCGCAAGACTACGCCCAGCAGAAGGCCGCCGCGTCCGGCAGCAGCTTCTATTACGCCTTCCTGTTCCTGCCGCCCGAGCGCCGCGCCGCCATCACGGCCTTCTATGCCTTCTGCCGCGAGGTCGACGACGTGGTCGACGAGGTCAGCGACCTCGGCGTGGCCCAGGCCAAGCTGGCCTGGTGGCGCCAGCAGGTCGCCCAGTCCTTCGGGGGCCGGGCGGACCACCCGGCGCTGCAGGCCCTGATGCCGCACACCGCCCCCTTCGGCATCGAGGCGCGCCACCTGCTGGCCGTGATCGACGGCTGCCAGATGGACCTGGACCAGAGCCGCTACCTCGACTTTGCCAACCTGCAGCAGTACTGCCACCTGGTCGCCGGCATCGTCGGCGAGGTGGCGGCGCGCATCTTCGGCCAGACCGACCCGCGCACCACCGACTACGCCCACCGGCTCGGCCTGGCCTTCCAGCTCACCAACATCGTGCGCGATGTGGGCGAGGACGCGGCGCGTGGCCGCATCTACCTGCCGGTCAACGAGCTGCAGCGCTTCGACGTGAAGGCGCACGAACTGATCAAGCGCGGCGCCGCGCCGGGCATGGACACCGCGGACTTCCACCGGCGCTTCCGCGAACTGATGCGCTTCCAGTGCGAGCGCGCGCTCAAGACCTACGACGAGGCACTGGCCCTGCTGCCCGAAACCGACCGCCGGGCCCAGAAGCCGGGCCTGATGATGGCCAGCATCTACCGCACCCTGCTGCAGGAGATCGCCGCCGACCCGGTGCTGGTGCTGACCCAGCGCGTGAGCCTGACGCCGCTGCGCAAGTTCTGGCTGGCGTGGAAAGTCCAGGCGTTGGGGCGCTTGTGAGGATCGGCATCGTCGGCGCCGGCTGGGCAGGTCTGGCCGCCGCCGTGGAGGCGATGGACCTGGGCGCCGACGTCACCCTGTTCGAAGCCACCCGCACCCCCGGCGGTCGCGCCCGCGCCCTGCCCGCCACGCGGCCCGACGGCGTGCCGCTGCGGCTGGACAACGGCCAGCACATCCTGATCGGCGCCTACCGCGAGACCCTGGGCCTGATGCAGCGCCTGGGCGTTGCGCCGGAACAGGTCCTGCTCGGCACGCCCCTCTCCCTGCCCTACCCCGACGGCAGCGGCCTGCAGACGCCCGCCTGGGCCGCGCGCTGGCCCGCGCCGCTGGACGCGGTGGCCGCGATCCTGACCGCGCGCGGCTGGCGCTGGAGCGAACGGCTTGCCCTGGTCCGCGCCTCGCTGGGCTGGCAGCTCTCGGGCTTTGTCTGCCCGCCGTCACTCACGGTGGGCGAGCTGTGCCGCACCCTGCCCGCGCGGGTGATGGACGAACTGATCGAGCCGCTGTGTGTCTCGGCGCTCAACCTGCCTGCGGCTCAGGCCAGCGCGCAGGTGTTTCTGACCGTCATGCGCGACGCGCTGTTCGGTCAAGGCTTCGGGCGCTGGTCGGCCTCGGCCCTGCTGCTGCCGCGCGAGGACCTGGGCGCGCTGCTGCCCGACGCCGCCTGCCACCGGCTGGGCACCCGGGTGCGGCTGGGTACCCGGGTCACGGCCCTGCAAGGCAACGCACCAGGCTGGACGCTTGCAGGCGACGGCTGGTCGGAAGACTTCGACCGCGTGATCTGGTCTACCGCGGCCAGCCCGGCCGCCGTTGCCATTGGCGCAACCACCGACGCCAATCCCCAGGACGCCGCGCGGCGCGACTGGGCCTCGACCACACGCCAGCTGGACTTCACCGCCATCACCACGGTCTACGCCTGGGCGCCCGGTGCGCGCCTGCCGGCGCCCATGCTCGCGCTGCACAACCGCCCCGACGCGCCGGCGCAGTTCGCCTTCGACCGCGGCCAGTTGCGCCCGGACGACCCGTCCACCCAGGGCGTGCTGGCCTTTGTCATCAGCGCCAGCAAGGGCGAGCGCGACGAACTGCAGCAGCGGGTGCTGGCGCAGGCGGCCGAGCAGCTGGGGCTGTCGAATCTGCAGGCCATCCAGACCGTGGTGGAGAAACGCGCGACCTTCGCCTGCACGCCCGGGCTGCGGCGCCCGGCCGCTGTCATCGCGCCCGGTCTGTGGGCGGCGGGCGACTACATCGACGGCCCCTACCCGGCCACGATCGAAGGTGCGGTGCGCAGCGGTCTGGCGGCTGCGCGCGCGGCCTGCGCCTGAACCCGCGTTTCAGCGCCGGTCCAGCGCCTGCGCCGCGTGGAACGCGGGCCGGCGCACACAGGCCTTCAGCCAGTCGCCCGTAAGCGGATACCCCGCCATCAGCCCGCGCGCCGGCCGCAGCCACTGCATCACGCTGGCCACGCACAGGTCGGCGAGGGTGAAGCGGTCGGCCGCCAGGTGGGCCTCGCCGCGTTCATGCTGCCGCGCCAGGTGCTGCTCGATCACCCGCAGCGGCACCGCCAGCCGGCGCTCGGCGGTATCGGCCAGTTCGGGCTTGCGCCGGCCCGGCGGCATCACCACGCGGTGCATCAGCACGGTCAGCGCATCGGCCTCGCACTCGCCCATCACCCAGAAGCTCCAGCGCAGCGCCTCGGCGTCCTCGCGCGGCGTGGCCGGCGCTATCGACACCCCGTCGGCGGTGCCGTGGTGGCGCGCGATGTAGAGCGCGCAGGCCATGCTCTCCCACACCACCACCTCGCCCTCCGGCCGCTCGTCCACCACCACCGGGATGTGGCCATTGGGGTTGAGCGCCAGGAACTCGGGCGTGCGCGTGGCGCCGCCCTGGTAGGGCGTGGGCACGTGATTGAAACTGAGGCCCAGCTCGGTGGCGGCCCAGAGGGGGCGCAGCGCACGCGAGGCCGCAATGCCGTGGATGCTCAGCGTCATGCGTCAGCCCTCCAGCGCGCGGCACAGCGCGTGCAGGTCACCCACCGTCAGGTGCGGCACCAGCGGCGCGTGTTCCCAGGCGTGGCCGGCGCGGTTCAGCCAGGCCAGCTGCATGCCGGCGTTGAGCGCGCCCACGCCGTCCAGGTGCGCGTCGTCGCCGATGTGCAGCACCTCGTGCGGCGCCACGCCCGCGGCCTCGGCGGCGGCGTGGAAGATGCGAACGTCCGGTTTGCCAACGCCGAAACCGCCCGCGTGCAACGAAGCGTGGAAATGGGCACCAATGCCGACGCGGTGCACGTCGGCGTTGCCGTTGGACAGCGCCACCACCGGGAACCGGCTGGCCAGGTATTCGAGCGTGGGCAGCGCGTCTTCAAACAGCTCCACCCGGTGCCGCTCGGCAAAAAAGACCTCGAAGGCCGGCTCGGCCAGCGCCGGGTCGTCTCCCGCGCGCTGCAGCAGCCAGCGGATCGACTCCCGGCGCAGGCCGCTCATGTCCAGCGCCAGGTCGGGCCGCATCGTCACCATCTGGTTGCGGGCCTCGCGCAGGGTGTTGCGGTCGCGGCCCAGCGTGGCGGTGGCCGGCGCGTGTGTGTCCAGCCAGTCCTGCAGCACCCGCTCGGCGCGTTCGATGGTGGGCCAGATGGGCCAGAGCGTGTCGTCCAGATCCAGCGTGATCGCGCGGATGCGGGACAGCTCCAGGCCCTGGTGGGGAACATTGATGCGCTGGGGGTCGGGGGCATTCATGGCTGCGGGAGAATAGCGCATGCCCTTTCAGACCGAACCCGCTTTCAAACATGGCCAGGCGCCCCGCACGGCCATCGTGCTGTGCAACCTCGGCACCCCCGACGAACCCACGGCACCGGCCCTGCGCCGCTACCTCGCCGAGTTCCTGGGCGACCCCCGCGTGGTGGAGATACCGCGCGCGCTGTGGATGCTGATCCTGCACGGCATCATCCTGCGCGTGCGGCCCAAGAAGTCGGCCGCCAAGTACGCCAGCATCTGGACGCCCGAAGGCTCGCCGCTCAAGGTCTGGACCGACAAGCAGTCGAAGATGCTGCAGGGCTACCTCGGCGAGCGTGGCCACCAGGTCACCGTGCGCTACGCCATGCGCTACGGCAACCCGTCCATCCCGTCCGTGCTCGACGAACTCAAGGCCCAGGGCGTGACCCGCGTGCTCGTTCTCTCGGCCTACCCGCAATACAGCGGCACCACCACAGCCAGCGTGATCGACGCCGTCTCGGCCTGGAGCCAGAAGATCCGCCACATCCCCGAGCTGCGCTTCGTCAACCGCTACCACGACGACCTGGGCTACATCGACGCCCTACACCGCAAGGTGCGCGCGCACTGGATGCACCACGGCCAGGGCGACCACCTGGTGATGAGCTTCCACGGCGTGCCCGAACGCACCCTGCTGCTGGGCGACCCCTACCACTGCGAATGCCTGAAGACCGCGCGCCTGCTGGCTGAAAAACTCGGCCTCGCCAAGGACGACTACACCGTCACCTTCCAGTCGCGCTTCGGCAAGGCCAAGTGGCTGGAGCCCTACACCGAGCCGACCCTGGTCGCGCTGGCGCAGAAGGGGCTCAAGAGCGTCGACGTGGTCTGCCCCGGCTTCACCAGCGACTGCCTGGAAACGCTGGAAGAAATCCGCATGGAGGCGCAGGAAGCCTTCAAACACGCGGGCGGCCAGCGGTTTGAATATATCGACTGCCTCAACGACAGCCCGGACTGGATTCGGGCGTTGGCCGATCTGTCAGAACGGCATCTGCAGGGCTGGCCGACGAAGCAGGCGGACGACCCGATGCAGTTGGCGGCGAGCCGGGAGCGGGCGTTGGCTCGGGGGGCGAAGGATTGAGGAAGATTGGAATTCGGTTGCCAGATTTGTCGAATCTTTTATTCCTACTCCTGCCCGCAGCGGAGTTGCCGAGTCGTTTGATTTCAAAGAGTCTCTCTGGATGCGAGGGAACTTTAATTAATGGCAACGCCTGTGGGCATATGGCGCACTGCCTTTTCCATCAAACTTGAACAGCGAGGGGGCAATGCTTCTGATTCCCGAAGGATGGTCCATCGAATACGAGGATCCGACGATAAATTCAGGCCACTGGGAGCAAAAGGAAGATCTTTTGCAACTGCGCCACGCTGCCCTTGATCGGCTAGTGGACCTGGGGTGGTACGGCCACGAATTCGCTATATTGGTGTTTCAAGGCGATTTTCGAGGGGATCAGCTTTCTAGTGTTCGGGCATACACGCAAGCGGAAGCGCTTGAAAAGCTACGAGACATATTAAGAGTGTGGGGAACGAATGCATTGCCCTAGCTCGCAGCCTGCTCAACCATGTATTGCAGTGAACCTGCATCAAGCGCACTAGCTGGCCCACTGAATTAGATCTTTGGCTACCGATGAACCACGGTCCTGCTTGGATAATCTTTCAGGAGCACTACCCAAAGAGCGGTCGGTCATTGCTTTCGCTTCTCTCTGCTCGCAAGAGTACAAGCGACGTGGTGCGATTTATGGAGCAGCTCTATGTGGATCGGTTCTGTTCAATCGAGAGCCGCCTCGATTACAAGAGGTCACGCAAAAGCTTTGCCGTAAAGCCGCTAATTGATCCGTACAGTCAAACCATTCACTTGGGCCACGGGCCTTTTCTTGTTGGAATTCCTGCACGCCAGATTGCGCTAAAAAATGATGTATTGGACGTCTCGTACAAGAGCGCCGTCGACAGGTCCGACCCGTTCAATCCGGTGTGGGAGATTCGCTCTATATCGCTCGCTCTTGGTAGTTAAAAACTAGCTCAAGTAGAGCGACAACGGCAAGCTGCAAGGCCTCACTGCCCCGCCAAAAACCGGCTAACCAGCAGCAACTGCTCCGGCACATTCAACGCCGGCGCGTGCCCACACCCGGCAATCGTCACCACCAGCGCACGCGGCCCACGGTCGCGCATCTGTTCCGCCGTGTCGGCCAGCAGCAGGTCGGACTCCGCGCCGCGCAGGCACAGCACCGGGATGTCGATGCGGTCGTATTCGGGCCAGCGGTCGTAGTCGGCCGGGTGTTCGGTGAACTGCATCACCATGGCCGGGTCGTAGTGCGGCGTGACGCGGCCGTCGGGCAGGCGGCGCACCGAGCTTTCGGTCAGCAGCGTCCACTGCGCGTCGCTGAGCCAGCCGTAGGGTTTGTAGACGGTGCGGAAGTACCGCTCCAACTCGCTCACCGTGGCAAAGCTGGCCGGGTTGCCGGCGTAGCTGCGGATGCGCTCCAGGGCGGCATCGGCCAGCTTGGGGCCGTTGTCGTTGAGCACCAGGCGCAGGATGCGCCCGCGCAGCAGGCCGTCGGCGGCCACCATGCCGATGGCGCCGCCCATGGAGGTGCCGACCCAGTGGAACTGGTCCAGGCCGAGCTGGTCGACCAGCGAGCGCGCAAGCTTGGCGTAGAAGGCCAGGCAGTACTCGGCTTTGGGTTCCGGGCTCCATTGCGAGAAGCCGCGGCCGATGGTGTCGGGGCAGACCACGCGGTAGCCCAGCGCGCTCAGGTGCGCGGCCAGGGCGTCCATGTCGCGGCCGGTGCGCGCCAGTCCGTGCCAGGCGATCACGGTGCCGTGGTCGGTGGTGCCGGGCGCCCTCGCCCAGTCCATGAAGTGGATTTCGCGGCCCTCGCAGCTGAGGTAGCGCGACTGGGGCACAACAGCGTGGTCGTTCATTTCATGCCTTTCAGCCGCGCGAGCACGGCGCGTTCGCGCAGCTTGCCGACGATGCCGGTGGGGAAGTAGTAGACCGAGAGCACAAACAGCAGGCCCAGCCAGAGCAGCCAGCGGTCGGGTGTGAGCAGCGCGGGCAGCAGCGGAATGCCTGCGGCTGCCTCGCCCGCAGCACGCAGCAGGTCCTGCAGGTAGCTCTGCGCCAGCACGAAGAGCACGCTGCCGATCAGCGCGCCGTAGAGCGTGCCCATGCCGCCGATGACGACGATGAGCAGGATGTCCAGCATGATCTCGAAGGACAGCGAGGTGTCCGGCCCGTTGTAGCGCAGCCAGAGTGCGAGCAGGCAGCCGGCCAGCGTGGCGAACAGTGCCGACAGCACGTTGGACAGCGTGCGGTAGACGACGGTGCGGTAGCCCAGCGCTTCGGCACGGAAGTCGTTTTCGCGGATGGCCTGCAGCACGCGGCCGAACGGCGAGTTCACGATGCGCAGCAGCGTGAGGAAGATGGCGCAGACGCTAGCGAAGATGAGGTAGTAGGTGAGCAGCTTGCCGTTGAGGTTGACCTCGCCCCAGGGCAGCGCCAGTGGTTCTTCGCTCAGCGAGAAGCCGGGCGAGAGCAGCTCGGGCACGCTGAAGGTGAGGCCGTCTTCGCCGCCGGTGAAGTCTGACAGCTGCGAGGCCAGCGTGAGGAAGGCCGAGGCCACGGCCAGCGTGATCATGGCGAAGAAGATGGCGCGCACCCGCAGCGAGAACAGGCCGATCAGCAGCGACAGCAGCGTGGACACCCCCAGCGCGCACACCACACCGAGCCCGATGGTGCCGAAGGACGCTTCTTCCACCGAGCTGAGCGCGATGGCCACGCCGTAGGCGCCGATGCCGAAGAACATGGTGTGGGCGAAGCTGACGATGCCGGTGTAGCCCAGCAGCAGGTCGAAGCTGGCGACCAGCGCGACGAAGATCAGGATCTTGGCCGCCACGTTGAGCGCCTTCACGCCCGGGAACAGGAAGGGTGCGAAGGCCAGGCCCAGGAACAGGAGCACCAGCAGCGCCGCCAGCCAGGGGCTGCGCGGCAGGTCTTTGGAGAGGAGTCGTTGCAGCATGGTCAGGCTTTCAACGGCTGGTCACCGGGTAGACGCCCTGCGGACGCCACAGCAGGATGGCGACCATGAGCGCGATGTTGGAGAACAGCGCCACCTTGGGCACCAGAAAGCCGGTGTAGTTGGCCATCAGGCCCACCAGCAGCGCGCCGATCAGCGCGCCCAGCGTGGAGCCGAGGCCGCCGATGATGATGACGATGAAGATCAGCACGTTGACCTGCGCGCCCATCTGGGGCACCACGTTCTGCTGGTACAGACCCCACATGACACCGCCCAGCCCGGCCAGCGCACTGCCTGCCACGAACACGCCGACGAACAGGCGCTTGATGCGGTAGCCCAGCGACTCGACCATCTCGCGGTCCTGCACACCGGCTCGGATCAGCAGGCCGACCTTGGTGCGGTTGAGCGTCCAGACCATGGCGGCGAACACCGCGGCGCCCACCAGCACCGCGACGATGCGGTACTTCTCCACCGCCGCATCGCCGATCAGCAGCGAGCCGCGCAGGCCCTCGGGCAGCGGCAGCGGAATCTGCTCCGGCCCCCAGATGACCTTGATCATTTCCTCGCCGATGATCATGCCTCCCATGGTGATCAGGATCTGCTTGAGGTGCATGCCGTAGACCGGGCGGATGATGAAGCGCTCGAACACGAGCCCCAGCGCGCCGGCCACCGCCATGGCCACCAGCATGGCCGGCAGCAGCGCCAGCAGGTTGGTCCAGAGGCTGTCGGCGGTGGTGAAGGCGTTCATGCTGCCCAGCACCGTGGTGGCCACGAAGGCGCCGAGCGCGATGAACACGCCGTGGCCGAAGTTCAGCACGTCCATCAGGCCGAACACCAGCGTCAGGCCCGAGGCGATGATGAAGACGATCATGCCCATGGCCAGCCCGGCCACGGTCAGCGTGAGCCAGGTGGAAGGGCTGCCGATGGCCGGCAGCGCAGCCAGCGCGAGCAGCGGCACCAGGGCCATGGGCTTCCAATCCATGTCTTTCAGGAAGTTCATTGGTGCGCTCCGAGGGAAAGACCCAGCAGCTTGCTTTGCAGCGATTCGTCGGCGGCCAGTTCGGCCATGGAACCGCTGTGCACCACCCGCCCGTCGTCCATGACGGCCACGGTGTCGCCCAGCTGTTTGGCGAAGTTGAAGTTCTGCTCCACCAGCAGGATGGTGGTCTGCGCGGCCTTGAGTTCGCGGAAGGCCGCGATCATGTTCTGGATGATGGCGGGCGCCAGGCCCTTGCTGGGCTCGTCGATCAGCAGCAGCTGGCGCGGCTCGACGATGGCGCGCGAGACCGCCAGCATCTGCTTCTGCCCGCCGCTGAGCTTGCCGGCCGGGTGGTTCCAGAACTTCTTCATGGCCGGGAACAGGCCGAAGATCCATTCGAGGCGCGTGGTGTCGATGTCGTCGAGCGTGCGTGCGCCGCGCGCGGCCAGCAGCATGTTCTCGCGCACCGACAGGTCCGAGAAGATGCCCATGCTCTCGGGCACGTAGGCCACGCCGCTGGTGGCGATCTCGGGCGTCTGGCGCGCCGTGATGTCCTGCCCCGCCAGCGTGACCCGGCCCTGGCTGGCGTGCCACAGGCCCATGATGGTCCGCAGCGTGGTGGTCTTGCCCGCGCCGTTGCGGCCCAGCAGCATGGTCAGCTCGCCCTTGGGCACCACCAGGTCCACGCCGTGGAGGATGTGGTACGCGCCGATGTGCGTGTGCACGCCTTCTAGCTTCAGCAACGCCTCGCTCATGCGGCCACCTCTTCTTTGTCTTCGGGGTTGATGCCGAGGTAGGCCTGCTGCACCACCGGCGAAGCGATCACGGTCGCCGGCTCGCCGTCGGCCACCAGCTCGCCGTTGTGCAGCACGATGATGCGGTCCGAGAGTTCGCGCACCACGTCCATCTTGTGTTCCACCAGCAGGATGGTCTTGGTCTTGTCGGCCTTGAGCTGGCGGATCAGGTTCAGGATCACCGGCACCTCGTCCACGCTCATGCCGGCGGTGGGCTCGTCGAACATGAACACCTGAGGTTCCAGCGCCATCAGGATGCCCACTTCGAGCTTGCGCTGGTCGCCGTGCGGCAGGCTGGACGCGAGCTGGTCGCCCTTGTCGGCCAGCGCCACGGTCTCCAGCACCTCGTCGGCCCGCACGATCAGGTCGCGCCGGTCGCTCCAGATCTTCCACAGGTTCAGGCCCGCCCCCGCCCTCGCCTGCACCGCCAGCCGCACGTTCTCGCGCACCGTGAGGTTGGGGAACAGGTTGGTCAGCTGGAAGGCCCGCCCAAGCCCGGCTTGGGCCCGCGCCGGCGCTCCCTGGGCCGAGATGTCCACGCCGTTGAGCTTGACGCGCCCGGCGGTGGCCTTGATCTGGCCCGAGATCAGGTTGAAGTAGGTGGTCTTGCCGGCGCCGTTGGGGCCGACGATGGCGGTGAGCGTGCCCGGCGCGAACGCGCAGGAGACAGCATTCACCGCCACGTGCCCGCCGAAGCGGACCGTGAGGTCAGTGGTTTCAAGCATCAAGGTCCTCCACGCGCAGCGCAGGTGCGCGAGCAGTTGCGGCGAGTGCCGCAACCTTCAAGAAACGCCGCGGAACCGGCTTTGCCGGGCTGCAGGCGTTGTCCCCCTGGGGGGAAGCCGCGAAGCGGCGCAGGGGGGTTACTTCTTATTGCGGATCGGCACGTTCATCTCGGAGGGCTTGATCTCGCGCACGAGTTCCGGCACACCCCACGCAAAGGCCGGGTCCACCTTGATCTTGAAGTGGTACATGCTCTGCATGGCCTGGTGGTCTTCCTTGCGGAAGGTCATCGTGCCCTTGGGCGTCTCGAAGCTCATGCCTTCCATGGTCTTGATCAGCGTGGCGGCCTTGGCGTCGCCGTTGGTCTTCTTGAGCGCGGTGACCACGGCCATGGCCGAGCTGAAACCACCGGCAGTGAAGAAGTCCGGCGGACTCTTGAACTGGGTGTAGTGCTGGGCCACCATGGCCTCGTTCACCGGGTTCTTGGGGATGCCGAAGTAGTAGTAGGTGGCGCCTTCCATGCCGGGGAAGTTCTTGTACGAGGCCATGGCCGGCAGGATGTTGCCGCCGGTGGCGATCTCGATGCCGTAGCGCTTGAGATCGAGGTCGGCGATCTTGAACGGGTTGCCCGCGCCGGCCCAGATGATGAAGATCACCTTGCGGCCCGGCTGGTCCTTGAGCTTGTCGATCAGGCGCTGCGCACCGGCGGTGAAGTCGGTGGTGCTGGTGGGGAGGTATTCCTCGTGGACGATCTTGGCGGTCTTCACCGCGTCCTTGAAGGCCTTCACGCCGTCGCGGCCGAAGGCGTAGTCCTGCGCCAGGGTGGCGATGGTGGTGCCGGCCTTGTCCAGCGCCACGGCGTTGGAGATCGCGTCCTGCGACGAATTGCGGCCGGTGCGGAAGATGTACTTGTTCCACTTGTCACCGGTGATGGAGTCGGCCACCGCAGGCTCGACCAGCAGGATCTTCTGGTATTCCTCGGCCACCGGCAGCATGGCCAGCGCCACGCCCGAGCTGGTCGGGCCGATGGCCAGATCGGCCTTGTCGTCGGCGTAGGCCGCGGCCAGCAGGCTCTTGCCCAGGTCGGGCTTGCCCTGGTCGTCCTTCTCGATCACGACGATCTTCTTGCCGCCGACCATCATGGTGCCGCCCGTGGCGTACTGCAGGCCCATCATCAGACCCACCTGGGTCTGCTTGCCATAGGCCTCCAGCGGACCGGTCTTGCTGTAGACGTGGGCGATACGGATTTCGCCACCCGACTGGGCGAAGGCAGCGGCGGCGCCGCAGGCAAGGGCCATCACCGCAACGCGGCGCGTGGTCTGGAACATGTCTTGTCTCCTGGTTATGGGATCACCGGGCCGGTGAACGCCTGCCCACTTTGCATGGTCCGTGCCAGGAGGAAAAAACCTTTTGAATCAATGAACTGCAGCCGCTTCGGCGCATGAATGTCTGAAGTTCAGACACACCACGCAAACCTAAACTGTCTGAGTTTCAGACAATTGTCTGGTTTTCAGACATGGACAGGCGGTCGTACAGGCTGGCGCGCGAGATGCCCAGCAGCTTCGCCGCTGCCACCCGGTTGCCCCCGGTGCGCGCCAGGGCGGCGGCGATGGCGCGGCGCTCCAGCTCGGCAATCTGCACCGGCAGCGGCCGCAGATCGTCGTCCGCGGCCGTCGCCGGCACGGGATCGGCCCGCCGCGACAGCGCGGGCTCGATGCGGTCCAGCCCCGAGTCGCGCAGCACCTGCTCCACCTGTTCGGCGCCGATCTGCGGCGAGTCGCTGCGCAGCGCCAGCTGCTCCAGCACGTTGCGCAGCTCGCGCGTGTTGCCGCGCCAGGGCTGCGCGGCCAGCAAATCGAGCGCGGGTGGCAGCAGCTCCAGGTGCACGTTGGCGCCGCGTGCTGCGATGTCCTCGCACAGCGTCTCGACCAGCAGCGGGATGTCGCCCTGCCGCTCGCGCAGCGGCGGCACGCGGATGGGCAGCACGTTGAGGCGGTAGAACAGGTCTTCGCGGAACTTGCCCTCGCGCACCAGCTGGGCCAGGTCGCGCGAGGTGGCGGCCACCACGCGCACGTCGCAGCGGATCAGCTTGTTGGAGCCCAGCGGCTCGATCTCGCCGTCCTGCAGCGCGCGCAGCAGCTTGACCTGCACGGCCATCGGCATGTCGCCCAGCTCGTCGAGGAACAGCGTGCCGCCGTCGGCCAGCTTGAACTTGCCGTCGCGCCCCTTTTTGTCGGCGCCGGTGTAGGCCCCGGGCGCGACGCCGAAGAACTCCGCCTCCATCAGCGATTCGGGCACGGCCGCCATGTTCACGCCCACGAAGGACCGGCCGGCGCGCGGCGAGGCGGCGTGGATGGCGTGCGCCAGCAGCTCCTTGCCGGTGCCGGTCTCGCCCAGCAGCAGCACCGGGCTGGACGACAAGGCGGCGCGGCGCGCCTGGCGCTTGACCTCCTGCGCGGCGGCGCTGCTGCCGACGAAGCTGGCGAAGGTGTACTTGGCGCGGCGCTGGCTGGCGAGTTCGCGGCGCGCCTCGTTCAGGTCCTGCTCCAGCCGCGCGAACTTGGCGATGAAGGGCTGCAGCGTGGTCTCGGGGTGGTCGAACAGCACGATGCCCAGCACCCCAATCACCTCGCCCGCCTCGTCCCGCAGCGGAATGCGGCTGACCACAAAGGTGCCGGCCTTGTTGGTGAGCAGATCGATCAGGATCGGCTTGCCCGTTTCCAGCACCTGGTGCATCTGCGTGTTCTGCACCACGTTTGACACCGGGTGGCCGACAAAATCCTCTTCGCGCTCGTAGCCCAGCGCCGGCAGGAAGCGGCGGTACTGGTCGTTGATCCACACCACCCGCCCCTTGCGATCCACCAGCAGCATGCCCTCGCTGGCGTTGGCGAACAGGTCGAACATGGAGCGCGCGGCCAGCTCCAGGATGCTCTGGGCGTCGCGCGGAAGGCGGGTGTCGGGGCTCATGGTCGCTGCATGGTACCCGCGGTGCTGGCCGGTCCGAACCGCCCGAGCCTGAGACCCACGGCCACCAGCGCCGAGGCCACCGCCAGGCCGACCACCGCGTTCCAGCCCCAGCGGGCGAACAGCACGCCGGCCAGCACGGAACCTGAAGCCATGCCCCCGAACATCACCACAAACAGCAGGGCGTTGAGCCGGCTGCGGGCCGACGGATCGGCGCTGTAGACCAGCGACTGGTGGGACACCAGCGCGCCCTGGAACCCGAGGTCGAACACGATCACCGCCAGCGCCAGCGCCGCCACCTGAACGCCCTGCGGCAAGCCACCGAGCAACCCCGTCGCCGCGTAGCCGGCCAGCGCCAGACAGGCCCCCGCCAGTGCGCTGCGGTGCGGGCCATGGCGGTCCGCCAGGCGACCGAACCAGGGCGCGGCAAGCGCACCGGCCGCCCCGGCAATGCCGAATGCACCGGCCGCCGCGCTGCCCATGTGGAACGGTGCGCCGTGCAGCCACATCGCCAGCGTGGACCAGATGGCGCTGAAGCCCACCGCCAGCGCACCCTGGGCCAGTGCGGCCTGCCGCACCGATGGGTGGCGGCGCCACAGCGATCCGAGCGACGCCAGCAGCGCGCCGTAGCCGAGGTTGGTCGTGGGCGGCACATGCGGCAGCCCGCGCGCCAGCGCCAGGGCCACCAGGGCCACCGATACGGCCGCCAGGCCGAAGGTCGAGCGCCAGCCCAGGTGTTCGGCGGCGAAGCCGCTGACCACGCGCGAGAGCAGGATGCCCAGCAGCAAGCCGGTCATCACCGCACCCACGGCCTGCCCGCGGCGGGCTTCAGGCGCCAGCGTGGCCGCAGCGGGCACGATGTCCTGCGCCGCCGTGGCCGCCAGCCCGATGGCGAAGCTCGCCAGCAGCAGCCAGCCAATGGATGGAGCCAGCGCCGAGCCCGCCAGAGCCGCCACCAGCCAGCCGCACTTGATGAGCACCAGCGTCCGGCGGTCGCAACGGTCGCCCAGCGGTGCCGTCAACAGGATGCCCAGCGCGTAGCCCAGTTGCGTGAGCATGGGCACGAAGCCCAGGGTCTGTGGCCCCACCCCCAGCTGCGCGCCCAGCACACCCAGCATGGGCTGGGCGTAGTACAGCGCGGCCACGGTCAGGCCAGCGCCGACAGCCAGCAGGCGCACCAGGGCGGGCGAAAGCGCCACATCCTGCCGGAATGGCGCCGCCCCCAATACATTCGACAAGTGAATGGATGACATGACAAACTCCAGAAAACTCGATGGACGCAGTGTCTATGTCTGCAGATTTCGGCGGAAGACGGCTGTCACGAACCACAGATATACGTTTCACGAATGAATAACCCTTCATCAACCACGGCGCCAACCGACACGCTCCCCATCGGCAGCGGCGACCGGCTGGCCCTGATGCAGACCTTCGTGCGCATCGTCGAAGCCGGCAGCCTCTCGCGCGCGGCGGCGCAGATGCAGAGCACCCAGCCCACCATCAGCCGGCGCCTGCTGGCGCTGGAACGCCTGCTCGGCGTGCGCCTGCTGCAGCGCTCCACCCGGGCCATGCACCTGACACCGGATGGCGAGCGCTGCTACGAACGAGCCAAGCTGCTGATGGAGGACTGGGAAGCGCTCACCGCGGACGCGCACGGCGAGCAGCAGGCGCCCCGCGGCCACCTGCGCGTGGTGGTGCCACACGCGTTCGGACAGGAACAGCTGGTGCGCCCCCTGACCCGCTTCCTGCAGGACCACCCGGACATCCAGGTCGAGTGGCTGCTGCGCGACGACGTGCACAACTTCATCGGCGCCGGCATCGACTGCGCGATTCAGGTCGGCGAGGTGCGCGACCCCTCGGTGGTGGCGATCCGGCTGATGGATGTGCCGCGCATCGTGATCGCGGCGCCAGCACTGCTGGAAAGCGGCGAGCCGCCCGCGACGGTGGACGCGCTCGCCGGTTTGCCCTGGCTGGCCCTGCGCACCTACTACCGCGACGAGGTGAGCCTCACCCACCAGCAGACGCAGCAGACCCGGCGCTTTGCCATCCGCCCGCGCCTGAGCACCGACAACCTCTATGTGCTGCGCAATGCCGCCGCACTGGGGCTGGGTGCGGGCATCGTGTCGGCCTGGATGGCGGCCGACGATCTGGCCGCGGGGCGGCTGGTGCATCTGGTGCCCGAGTGGCAGGCACCGGCCCTGCCGGTCTACCTGGTCTATCCGCACGCCCGGTTCTATCCGCTGCGCCTGCGGCGCTTCATCGACGCCATGCGCGCGGCCATGCCGGTGGCCGGCGGCGTGGCCCCCTGAGCAGCGGCGTGAAGGGTTGAGGGCCCTGGGCGCTCAGCCCAGCAGCCCGAGCGCCCCGAGATCCGCCCGCACCTGCGCCGCCGTCTCGAAGCGCACCCCGCGCCAGCCGATGGCGTGGGCCGCATCGATGTTGCGCTGCGCGTCGTCGATGAACACCGGCGAGGGGTCCCTCACCGCCAGCTGCTCGGTCACCGTGTGGAAGATGGCCGGGTCAGGCTTCATCAGCGCCACGCGGGCCGAGAAGATGCCGTCCTCGAACCAGTCGGCGAACGGGTGGTCGTCCTCGATCCAGCGCGCCAGGCCGTGCGGCATGTTCGAGAGATAGACCAGCCGGTGGCCGCGCGCCTTGAGCTCGTGGATCAGCGCCACCGTGTCGTCCTTGACACGCATGTGCGGCGCCAGTCCGTCGATCACGGCCATCACCTCATCCACCGCCAGCCCGGTGCGCGCGGCAATGCACTGCGCCAACCCCTCGGGCTCCACGTTCCCGAGGTCGAACTGCGCCCAGTCGCCGTCGGGGTCGAAGGCCTGGAAGATCTCGCGCACCCAGTGCGCCGCCTCAGCCTCGTCGCGCGCCCGCCCGGGCAGCACCTGGCGCAGCAGCACGGTCGGCTGCCAGTTGAACACCACCCCACCGAGGTCGAACACCACCGTCTCTGTCGTCATGCCTTGTTTCCGTTTCTCTGTCGTGTGAAGGCTCATGCGGCCACGACGGTCACGCCGTGGTCCTTGAGCGTGAGACCCAGTTCTTCGCCCAGCCGCCATTCGCGGTCCACCTGCGGGCTGACCACGAAGATCGGGCCCAGCTCGGTCTGCACCGTGAGTTCCTGGAACGAGCCGAGGTAGGCCTGCTTGAGCAGTTCGCCGCCCAGGCCGCCCGCCTCGCGCGGGCCGATGGACCAGGCCTCGGGCCGGATCGCGGCCTTCACCGGGCCGGGCGGCAGGCGGTGGCGCGGCTGCAGCCGGATCGGGCCGAAGCGCACCGAACCGTCGACCTCGCTCACGCCGTCGAACAGCATGGCCTCGCCCATGAAGCCGGCGACGAAGGCGCTGGCCGGGCGCTCGTACAGATCCTGCGGCGCGCCGGCCTGGGCGATCTGGCCGGCGTCCATCACGATGATCTGATCGCTCACCGCCAGCGCCTCGCTCTGGTCGTGCGTCACATAGGCCACCGTGAGGCCCAGGCGCTGCTGCAGGCTGCGGATCTCTTCGCGCATGCTGCGGCGCAGCCGGGCGTCCAGGTTGGACAGCGGCTCGTCGAACAGCAGCACCGCGGGTTCGATCACCAGCGCGCGCGCCAGCGCCACACGCTGCTGCTGCCCACCCGAGAGTTCGCTGGGCAGGCGCGCGTCCATGCCGACCAGGCCGACGGTCGCCATCGCGGCCCGCGCGCGCTCGGCGATCTCCGCCTTGGGCAGGCCGCTCACGCTCAGGCCGTAGCCCACGTTGTCGAGCACGCTCATGTGCGGAAACAGCGCGTAGCTCTGGAACACCATGCTGACGTTGCGCTCGCTCGGGCCGAGCGAGGTGACGTCGCGGCCGTCGATCAGGATCTGGCCGCCCGAGGGCGATTCCAGCCCCGCGATCATGCGCAGCGTGGTGGTCTTGCCGCAGCCCGAGGGGCCGAGGATGGTGGTCAGCGTGCCCTTGGGCACGGTGAAGTCGATGCCCTTGACGATCAGGGGCGCATTGGCGCCGCCGTAGCGCTTGGTCACCTGGCGGAACTGGATGCCGTGTGTGGTCATGGCGGTTTCCTTGGAATCAGTGGCCGCCTGAGCGGCGGCCGAGTTGCCGTTCACCGACCAGGCGCTGCACCAGCGCGGTGATGACGGACATGAAGACGATGAGCACCGTGCAGTAGGCGAGCGCAAGCCCGTACTCGCCATTGCCGACGCGGCCGATGATGTAGGTGGTGGACAGCTCGTACTTGGCCGAGACCAGGAAGATCACCGCCGAGACCGTGGTCATCGAACGCACGAAGCTGTAGATCAGCGCCGCCGTCAGCGCCGGCTTGAGCAGCGGCAGCACCACGCGCCGCAGCGTGGTCAGCGTGCCGGCGCGCAGCATGAACGAGGCCTCGTCCAGCGAACGGTCCAGCTGCTTGAACGCCGCCGTGCCGGCGCGCACGCCCACCGGCAAGTTGCGGAACACGTAGCACAGCACGATGATCAGCCCGGTGCCGGTCAGCTCCACCGGCGGCACGTTGAAGGCCAGGATGTAGCTCACGCCCAGCACCGTGCCCGGGATCGCGAAGGTCAGCAGCGCGGCGAACTCGAAACCGGCCTTGCCGCGGAACTCGGTGCGCGCCAGCAGCCAGGCGATCAGCAGGCCCAGGAAGGCGCAGACCGGTGCCGCCATCGCCGCCAGCGAGGCGGTGGTGAACAGCGAGTTCCAGGCCGTGCCGGCCCACACCAGGCCGTGCTCGCCCCACTGCAGGTCGAAGGCGCCGCGGAAGTGGTCCAGCGTGAGCGTGTAGTCGCGGCCCCAGGTCTTCACGAAGCCGCCCGCGAATGCGAACAGGTAGACCACCACGGTGAACACCAGCCAGGGTCCGGCCACGCCGAAGCACAGGCGCCGCACCGTGTCGGGCAGCGGCATGGGCAGGCCGGCGTCGCCCTTGCCGGTCACGGTGGTGAAGCTGGTGCGCCCGAGCAGCCCGCGCTGGATGAAGAACACCACCAGCGCGAACAGCGTGAGCACCAGCGCCAGCGCCGCCGCCATGCCCGGGTCCAGCGAGGCGCCGACGATGGCGAAGAAGATTTCGGTGGACAGCACGGCGTAGGAGCCGCCCAGGATGATGGGGTTGCCGAAGTCGGCCATGCTCTCGATGAAACCCACCAGGAAGGCATTGGCCAGACCCGGCTTGAGCAGCGGCAGCGTCACCGTCATGAAGGTGCGCAGCCGGTCGGCGCGCAGGGTCTGCGCCGCCTCTTCCAGCGACGGGCTCACGCCCTGCACCACGCCGCGCATGATCATGAAGGCGATGGGCGTGAAGGCGAACATCTGCGCCAGCCAGACGCCGAACACGCCGTAGAACCAGCGCGAGGGCGCCACACCGAAGGCCCATTCCATGAACTGGTTGTAGAGCCCGGCGCGGCCGAACAGCAGGATCAGGCCCAGGCCGACCACGAACGGCGGCGTGATGATGGGCAGCATGGCCAGCACGTTCAGCGGCTTCTGCAGCCGCGTGCCGCCGCGCTCGGCCCACAGCGCCATCAGCGTGCCCATCACCGTCGTGCCCGCCGCCGTCAGCAGCGCCAGGAACAGCGTGTTCCAGGCCACGCCGCAGCGCGTGTCGGCGGTGACGCAGCCCAGGCCCCAGATGCGCTCGGTGGCCAGCCGGTCCACCAGCGAACCCGGCGCCCACAGGCCCATGTCGTCGTACAGGCCCGAGGCCAGCGAGCGCAGCACCGGGTAGACCACGAACAGCGCGAGCAGGCTCACGCAGCCGACCACCGCACCCGCGACAAACACGTCGCCGCGAAAGAAGCCCAGCCGCGCCACGCCCGCACCCAGCAGCATCACCAGGCAGGCGATGGCCACGAAGCCGCCCCAGCCCATGCCGAACTGGCCGCGCTCCAGCGGGCCGAACCAGGCCTCCAGCGCCGGGAAGCTCCAGCCCGGCGCGCCGATGGCGAAGCCGCTGGCCAGCAGGCCGGTCAGGCCCAGCAGCGCGCCGGCCACCAGCGCCCCGCCCTGCGCCCGCCCCACGGGCAGCAGCAGGCCGGCGCCGGCGATCAGCAGGCCGGCCAGACCGGTCCAGAGCCAGGGCCGCCCGTGCACGGCCGCCTGCACCACGCCGCTGGCGGTGGCGTCACCGCCCCAGACGCCGGGCAGCGCCGCCCAGAGCGATTCTTGTTGGAGGAAGTACCAAGGCAGCAGCGCGTAGGCGGCCAGCCCCAGCAGCGTCCAGGCGGCCAACGCCCGCCCGGACCGCGAGGTCAAGGTGTTCATGCGGAATTCCGGAGCGGGTGTAGGTCAGCGCGGCAGGCTGTTGACGTCTTTTTCCCAGCGCTGGATCAGGCGGCGGCGCTCTGCCGTCTGCCCGTACTTCGCGTAGTCGTAGTTGATCAGCTTGATCTTGCGGAAGTCGGGTACGCGCGGATCGACCTTGGTCTCCTTGTTCGACGGCAGCTGGAACTGCAGCGTGGCCGCGCCCAGGGCCTGGGCCGAGGGCGTGAGCGCCCATTCGTAGAACTTCTTGGCCGCGTCCAGGTTGCGCGAGCCCTTGATGATCGACATGGAGCCGATCTCGGCGCCGGTGCCGTCCGACGGGGTGATGGTCTCCAGCGGGAAGCCTTGCGCCTTCTCGCCCGGGCCGTCGTGCACGAAGCTGATGGAGATGGTGGCCTCGCCGCGCGCCACCGCCTTGATCGGGCCGGTGCCCGAGCGGGTGTAGGCGCCGATGTTGCCGTGCAGCTTCTTGAGGTATTCGAGCGCCTGGTCTTCACCCATGAGCTGCACCAGCGTCGCGATCATGGTGTAGGCGGTGCCGCTGGAGGCCGGGTTGGCCGACTGGATCTCGCCCTTGTACTCGGGCTTGAGCAGGTCGGCCCAGGTCTTGGGAACGGCCAGCTTCTTCTTGGCCAGCAGCTCGGTGTTGTAGCCAAAGCCCAGCGGGCCGGAGTAGATGCCCACCGTCTTGTAGCCCGACTGCGCGGCCTGCTTCTGCGCCCAGTCGTGCAGCTTGGGCAGCGTGGGCGACTTGTATTCCATCGTGAGGCCCTGCTCGGCCGCCTGCAGGTGCGGGTCGCCAGTGCCGCCGAACCAGAGGTCGGTCTTGGGGTTGGCGCGCTCGGCCATGATCTGCGCGATCGCCTCGCCCGAGCCTTTGAGCGTCATGTTGACCTTCACGCCCTGGCTCTTCTCGAAGGTGACGGCGAGCATGTTGCACCAGGCCGCCTGGGCCGAGCAGATCATGTTGAATTCGCCGCTCTGGGCCTGCGCGGACAGCGCGGGCAGCATCAGGAAGGGTGCGGCAAGCCAGAGGGTCTTTTTCATGGGCTTTCTCCTTGGATGGACGGGGATCTCGGGTGTGGGAAACGGGTGGGGTGAGAGGTTCATGGCCCTTCGGGCATGGCGGCGGCGCCGGCCAGCAGCACGCTGACCCCGGGGCCGTCGAGGAAGACGCTGACTGGCGCGCCCACCTGCAGCGTCTGGCGCTCGTGCTGGCGGTGCACCTGCAGCAGGCCCAGCGCGGTGCGCACGCGGTAGTGCGACTGCCGGCCTTCGTAGGCGTGCGATTCGATGCGCCCGGCCAGGCCCTGGCCGCTGGCCGGCGCCAGGCGCCAGGCCTCGGGCCGCACCACCACGCGGGTGGCGCCGCGGCGCCTGGCGTGGCCGGTGTTCACCGTCAGCGGACCGACGCGCAAGCCACCCTGGCCGTCGGCCTCGGCGTCGAACACCGCGGCATCGCCCATGAAGCCGGCCACGAACTCGGAGCGCGGGCGCTCGTAGATGTCGCGCGGGCTGCCGACCTGCTGCACCTGACCGTCGCGCAGCACCACGATGTGGTCGCTGACGGCCATGGCCTCGTTCTGGTCGTGCGTCACGTACACCACCGTCAGGCCCAGGGCCTGCTGCAGGCCGCGGATCTCCTCGCGGATCTGGCGCCGCAGGCCGGCGTCGAGGTTGGACAGCGGCTCGTCCAGCAGCAGCACCTCGGGCGCCAGGGCCAGCGCGCGCGCCAGGGCCACGCGCTGCTGCTGCCCGCCCGAAAGCGAAGCGGTGCCGCGGCCGGCCAGCGCGCCCAGGCCCACCTGCTCCAGCGCGGTCTGCACCCGCGGGTCGCGCGCGGCGGCGGCGCTGTCCAGCCCCAGGCCGTAACCCACGTTGCCCTGCACATCCAGGTGCGGGAACAGCGCGTAGTTCTGGAACACCATGCTGATGGGCCGCTGGTCGGGGCCGGTGCCGGTCACGTCGCGTTCGCCGATGAACACCCGGCCCGCGGTGGGCTGCTCCAGCCCAGCCACCAGGCGCAGCAGCGTCGACTTGCCGCAGCCCGACGGCCCGAGCAGCGTGGTGAGCTGGCGCCGCGCGAACCGCAGCTGCACGCCGCGCAGCGCGCGCGTGCCGTCGGCAAAGGTCTTTTCCACCGACTCCAGGCGCACCGCGTCAGGCATGCGAGCCCCCTGCCCCGGCCAGTGCCAGGTTCCAGCGCACCACGGCATCGACGCCGACCACCCGGTCGTCCTGCACGCGGTTGAAGAGCTGCACCTGCGCCTGCATGGACTCGGCGATCTGGCGGCAGATCGACAGCCCCAGGCCGATGCCGGTGCCGCCCGCGGCCGACTGGAAGGGCTCGAACAGCCGGTCCATCACCGCGGCATCGATGCCGCCGCCGTTGTCCCAGATCAGCAGCTCGGCCTGGTCCGGCAGCACCCGCACCACCATGCCCAACGCCGAGCCGCGCGGCGCGTGGTGGATGGCGTTGGACAACAGGTTGCGCAGCAGCTCGCCCAGCATCCAGGGGTCGGTGGTCAGCCGCACCGGCACCGACTCGAAGGAAAAATCCAGCCGCTTGCGCGCCAGCAGCGGCCCGAACTCCAGGCACACGGTCTGCGCCACGGTGTCCAGGTTGACTTCCTGCCAGTGCCCCTGCGCCACCAGTTGCTCGACCTTGGCCAGCGAGAGCAGCTGCCGCACCAGCTCGCTGGAGCGGTCGACGGTCGCGAGCATCTTGGGCAGGGTGTCCTTCACTTCCAGCTGGCCCGACATGGCGCCCTGCAGCTGCGTGCGCAGCACGGCGAACGGCGTGCGCAGCTGGTGCGAGGCATCGGCCAGAAAGCGGCGCTGCTGCTCCGTGGAGGCTCGCTGGCGTTCCAGCACGCCGTGCACCGCGCCGGACAGCGGCTGCAGCTCGGCCGGCACCGGGCGCGGGGCGCTACCACCCTCGCCGGCGTTGAGCTCGTCCTCCAGATGCCGCAGCGGCGCCAGCGCGCGCCCGACGCACCAGGCGAACAGCGGCAGCACGGCCAAGAGGCGCAGTGCGCCGCCCCACAGCGGCGCGGCCGCCAGCTCGGGCAGGAAGGCCTGCAACAGCAGCTCAACCAGCAGCAGGCACAGGGCCAGGCCCAGGAGCAGCCGGGCCGTGATCGACCAGGGTCGCGCGGCGGTGGCGCCGGGTGTCGACGCGGTGCGGGCCACGGTCGGGGGCGGAGACGGGACGGACGACGCCATGCGCTGTTCAGGCTGGAACCGGCCCTTCGGTCATGGCCTCGTCGATCAGCAGGTAGCCTACGCCGCGCAGCGTCACCAGCTGCGCGCCTGAACCCTGGATGCGCTTGCGCAACCGGTGCACCAGCACCTCGATCGCGTCGGCACCCACCGGCTCGTCACCGAACACGGCGTGGTGCAGATCCTCCTTGCCGACCGCCTGCCCCGGCCGGGCCAGCAGCGCCTTGAGCAGCGCCAGCTCGCGGGTCGACACGTCCAGCGGCGTCGCGCCGCGGAACACGGCGCCGGTGGGCTCATCGATGCGCAGCAGCGCGCAACGCAGCTCCGGCGCGCCATGGCTGCGGCGCACCAGCGCCTTGAGGCGGGCGGCGAGCTCCTCGATGTCGAAGGGTTTGGTCAGGTAGTCGTCGGCGCCCTCGTTGAGGCCGAGCACCCTGTCCTGCACCGCGCTGCGGGCGGTGACCACCAACACCGGCACCTGCGAGCCGCCGTCGCGCATCAGGCGCAGCACCTCCATGCCGTCCATGCCCGGCAGGGTCAGGTCCAGCAGCACCACGTCGGGCCGGCGGCGCCGGAACATGGCCAGCGCCTCCGCACCGTCAGCGCAGCGCGTCACCTCGAAGCCCCGCCCCTGCAGCACGCGCCCCAGCGCGTCGCCCAGGGCCAGATCGTCTTCCACCATCAGCACTTTCATGCCAATGATCATGCCCGGCGGCCCCGCCGGGCCGCATAGAGGAAACCTTAGAGAAGCACGAAAGCCGGACGAAATCTTCGTCCGGCTTTCAGGCGCCGCTCAGGGCGGCCAAGCAAGGGACCTTGGTTCAGGACCTGCGATGCCAGGCCAGAAGACGCGGCGTCACCAGCACCAGCAGCACGATCACCAGCAGCGTCGCCGACATCGGGCGCTCGAAGAACACGGTGAAGCTGCCCTCACCGATCGACATGGCGTTGCGGAACTGCGCCTCGGCCAGCGGCCCGAGGATCAGGCCCACGATCACCGGCGCGGTCGGGAAGTCGAAGCGGCGCATCGCCACGCCGAACATCGCCAGGCCGAACATCAGGAACAGGTCGAACGAACTCTGGCGCATGCCGTACACGCCCACCGTCGCGAAGATCAGGATGCCGGCGTACAGCGGCGCCTTCGGGATCTTCAGCAGCTTGACCCACAGACCCACCATCGGCAGGTTCAGCACCAGCAGCATCACGTTGCCGATGTAGAGCGAGGCGATCAGCGCCCAGACCAGGTCGGACGAGGTCTGGAACAGCTGCGGGCCGGCGTTGATGCCGTAGTTCTGCAGCGCCGACAGCAGGATGGCGGCGGTCACCGAGGTGGGGATGCCCAGCGTGAGCAGCGGCACCAGGGTGGCGGTGACGGCCGAGTTGTTCGCGGCTTCGGGACCGGCCACACCTTCGATGGCGCCGACGGTGCCGAACTCGGCCTTGTGTTCCGGGGAAGCCAGCTTGCGCTCGGTGGCGTAGCTGAGGAAGGTCGGGATCTCCGAGCCGCCGGCCGGGATCGTGCCGAAGGGGAAGCCGATGACGGTGCCGCGCAGCCAGGCGGGCCAGGAACGGCGCCACTCGGTCTTGGTCATGTGCGCCTTGTTCATCTTGTTCATGCTGGCTTCGCTCTTGCCCTCGTACAGGGCGTTGTAGAGCGCCTCGGTCACGGCGAAAAGGCCGACCGCCACCAGCACCACCTCCAGGCCGTCCATCAGCTCGATCACGCCCGCGGTGTAGCGCACCTGGCCAGTGATCTGGTCCATGCCGACCAGACCCATGGCCAGGCCCACGAACAGCGAGGTCAGGCCGCGCAAGGTGCTCTGGCCGAGCACGGCGGACACCGTGGTGAAGGCCAGCAGCATCAGGCAGAAGTACTCGGGCGGGCCGAGCTTGACCGCGAACTCGGCCAGGATGGGCGCGAACAGCGTCACCAGCACGGTCGCAATCGAACCCGCGACGAAGGAGCCGATGGCCGAGGTGGCGAGCGCCGCGCCCGCGCGGCCGTTCTTGGCCATCTTGAAGCCTTCGAGCGCCGTCACCATGGTGCCGGTCTCGCCCGGGGTGTTGAGCAGGATCGAGGTGGTCGAGCCGCCGTACATGGCGCCGTAGTAGATGCCGGCGAAGAAGATCATCGAGGCGGTCGGTTCGACCTGCCCGGTGATCGGCAGCAGCATGGCCACGGTCACCGCCGGGCCAAGGCCGGGCAGCACGCCGATGGCGGTGCCCAGCGCGCAGCCGGCCAGCGCCCACAGAAGGTTGAGGGGGGTGGCTGCGGTGGCGAAGCCGCCCAGCAGCTGGTTCCAGGTGTCCATCATGGTCGTGCTCCCTGATCAGATCCAGCCGGTGCCGGTCAGGCCCGGCAGGTTCACGGCGAGGAATTTGGTGAACAGCCAGTAGGTCGGGGCGGCGATCACGACACCGGTGACCACGTCGCGCACCGCCTGCATGGCGTTGCCGCCGGACTTGCCCTCACTGATGCGCAGGCCGCGCACCGCGAGCGTGTAGCACAGCGCGCAGCTGAGCACGAAGCCGATGGTGGTGATGAGCGCCGCATTGCCCAGGATGCCGGCCGACACCCAGGCCAGCGCGTGCCAGTCACCGCGCGGGGCGCCCGAGGGCTCCTCCATGTTGCGGTAGCCGCCGGAGCGCACCTCGAGGATCAGCATGACGCCGCACAGGCCCAGGGCACCGGCGACCAGCCAGGGCAGGAAGTCGGGGCCCACGCCCGCGTAGCCGGCGTCGGACGGAATGTTGGCCGCGCCATACGCCAGCATGGCGGCCACCACGACGGCGGCGATGCCCATGGCCAGCTGACCGGGACGGTGATCGGGGCGCTCTTGCTGCGCGGGGGTGGTGTCGGCATTCATGACGTGCTCCACTCGTAAAAAAAAATGCGGCCGCGACGCGAACGCCGCGGCCGCTGGATCGGACAGACCGGGCCGTGGGCTTACACCATGCCGGCGCGGACCATGGTGGCGCGCAGGGTGGAGAAGTCCTTGTCGACGAAGCTGTCGAAGTCCTTGCCGGTCAGCAGGGCCGGGGTCCAGTTGTTCTTGACCAAGGCTTCCTGCCAGGCCTTGCTCTTGGTGGCCTTGACGATCATCTCGGTCAGCGCGGCGCGCTGCTCGGGGGTGATGCCGGCGGCGCCGTAGACACCGCGCCAGTTGCCGATCTCGACGTCGATGCCCTGCTCCTTGAGCGTGGGGATCTTCTCCAGGCCCTTGACGCGCTGGCCGGAAGTGATGGCGATCGCCTTCATCTTGCCGCTCTCGATGTACTGCTGGAACTCGCTGTAGCCGGAGCCACCGACGGTCACGTTGCCACCCAGGATGGCGGCGACGGCCTCACCGCCCCCACGGAAGGGCACGTAGTTGATCTTGGCGGCGGGCACGCCCACGGCCTGGGCGATCTGCGACGCGGCGATGTGCTCGGTGGAGCCGCGCGAACCGCCGCCCCACTTGACGCTGCCGGGGTCCTTCTTCAGGGCCTCGACCACGTCCTTCATGGTGTTGAAGGGCGAGCTGGCGGGCAGCACGAACACGTTGTATTCGGTGGTCAGGCGGGCAATCGGCGTGACCTGGGTAATCGAAACCGGCGGCTTGCCGGTGATGATGCCGCCCAGCATCACGGCGCCCATCACCATCATGGCGTTCGGGTCGCCCTTGGCAGAGTTGTAGAACTGGGCCAGACCGATGGCGCCGGCGGCGCCACCCTTGTTTTCGTAGGTCACGGAGGCGGCCACGCCCGCATCGCGCAGGGCCTCGCCCAGCGCACGGCCCGTGCCGTCCCAGCCACCACCCGGGTTGGCGGGGATCATCATCTTGACGTTGGCACCCTGGGCCCAGGCGGCGTTGGGCAGGGCACCGGCGGCGGCCAGAGCGGCCAGGGACTTGAGGAAGGTATCGCGACGCATGTTTGTCTCCGTGGGAGGTTGATCGACGGGGGTGATATTCCTGTCGGCCGCTGTCAATCGGCTGTCGCCGCTGTCAGGAAAAACCCTAGGAAGCGACTGGGCCGCCCATCACAAGGAGGACCATAATCGCACCAGCCCCCTCAACCGCGCAGGGCCTTTGGCCTCGCGCCCATCGCTCATGAATGCATACGCCGATCCCGTGTTTGACGCCTGCCTGAAGGAGGCGCTGGCGTTGTCGGCCGAGTGGGTGCCCCGCTGGCTGGCGGCACTCGGCAACGCACTGCAGCAGAAGGAGGCAGCTGCCGTCGGCGCCTCCGAGCAGCGCAGCGCCGCCCAGGCGCGCGCCACCCTGGTCTCCTACCAGCCGCGCATCACCGAACACTTTCTGACGGCGCTGTCGGAGTCGATGGGCAGCGCCGCTTCCAGCGAGGGCGATCTCGATCCCGTCAGTGGCAAGGCCCCGGCCCGCCGACTGGACACACTCAGCCTGGACGACCTGGAGCTGATGGATCACCAGCAGGTGCAGCACACCGTCGAGCTGGCGCGAATCCAGCAGGTGGTGAAGATGGCGGTGGAAGAAGAGCTGGTGCTGCTCGACGCGCGCCTGAGCGCCGCCCGTGGACTCACCGTGGTGAGCAGCAAGGCCAACCCGCTGAACCCCGAGGCCATCATCGGCGCCCTGATCCGTGCGCTGTCCAAGCTGCACATCGATGCGGAGGTGCGGGTGCAGTGGCTGCACATCGGCGCCCTGCCCCTCGGCCAGGAACTGCGGCGCTTCTACCGCCAGCTGGTCGACCTGCTGGACCGCTGGGGCGTGCAGCCCGCGGGCTACAAGGTCGTGCAGACCCCGGTGGGCAAGCCCACCGACCGCGGTGCGACGCGTGCCCGCGAAGACAGCCTGCCCGTGGACGCGCTGACCGCCAAGAGCGAGTTGCTGACGCTGGATCACCTGCACCAGCTGCTGGTGGGCAATGTGGCGCGTGGCGCGAACGACGCCACCGATCCTGCCCAGGCGCTGGAGGCCAACGGCATGGTGCGGTCCCTGGCCATGGAAGTGGTCACGCTGATGCTGCGCCGCATCACCGACGACCACCGCCTGCTGGCACCGGTGCGGGACATGCTGTTGCGGCTCAAGCCGGTGCTGCTGGCGCTGGCGAGCAGCGACCCGCGCTTCTTTGCCGATCGCAGCAACCCGGCGCGGCGCCTGCTGGACGTGCTGACCGAGCGCGCGCTGGCCTTCAAGAGCGAGCACGACACCGGCTTCCAGGCCTATGTGCAGCAGCTGCGCAAGATCGAGCAGGACCTGCAGGTGCCGGCTGGCCAGCTGCCGCAGCGCATCGGCGATGTGCTGGCGCGGCTGGTGCGCACCGACCCGGTGACGCAGGCCCCCGCCCGGGGCCTGGCCATGCAGACCCTGGTGAAGGTGGAGCAGCGCAACCTGCTGGCCGAACGCGTGGCCTCGGAAATCCAGGCCCGCAACGACTTCGCCCGGGCTCCGGGCGTGGTGCGCCGCTTCCTCACCGGTCCCTGGGCCCAGGTGGTGGCGCAGGCGCGCATCCGGGCGCAAGCCGTGAACAGCCTTAGCCCGGGCGACGCGCCGGCGCTGCGTTACATGGACGTGCTGCCGGACCTGCTGTGGTCGAGCCAGCACGAGCTGGCCAGTCTCAACCGGCCCCGGCTGGTCAAGGTCATCCCCGGCCTGCTGCGCACGCTGCGCGAAGGACTGGAATCCATCGACTACCCGCGCGCCCAGGCCGACTCCTTCTTCCAGGCGCTGATGGAGCTGCAGGAACCCGCCTACAAACCCCGGCGCGACGACGAGGAGGACATGCGCGGACTGGACCTGTCCGATACCTGGGTGCATCCGGCGGAGGCACGCGACTCGGGGTTCATGGACGACCTGGAGATCGAGAGCCAGCCCGGCTTCCAGGACACCGAACCGATGGACCCCGAGTGGCTGCGCCAGCGCCAGACGGAGACCACCGCCAAGCCCCGTCCGCTGGCCGTGGGCACCTGGGTGGACCTGCGCGACGGGGGAGAAGACCTGCGCTGCCAGCTCACCTGGGCCAGCCCGCACGGCACCATGTTCCTCTTCAACGCCGCCAACGGGCGCAGCATATCGCTGACGCTGCGCGGGCTGGAACGCCTGCGCGAGATGGGGCGCCTGACGGTGGTGGCCGACCACGGGCTGGTCGACGACGCCCTCAACGAAGTGACCCGCCAGGCCTTCCTCAATTCCGGCCGCTTCTGAGCCGGCGCCCCTCGTCCGCATGAAACTGCTTCTGGTCGAAGACAACCCCACCATGCAGGCTACCCTGCAGCGCACGCTGGAACGGCGTGGCATGCAGGTGCTCACCTGCGGCGACGGCGACAAGGCCCTGTCGCTGTGGCGCTCCAGCGTGCCCGACGTGGTGCTGCTGGACCTGAGCCTGCCCGGGCGCGACGGCCTGCAGGTGCTGGGCGATGCGCGCGCCGAAGGCCTGAAGACACCGGTGATCATCCTCACCGCGCGCGGCACCGTGGGCGACCGCATCATCGGCCTGAACACCGGCGCCGACGACTACCTGCCCAAGCCCTTCGACCTCGACGAGCTGGAGGCCCGCGTGCGCGCCCTGGTGCGCCGCTCGGCCGACGCCACCGACAGCCTGGGCAACCTGCCCGCACGCAGCGCGGGCTGGTGCGGCATGCAGATCGACCGCGACAGCGGCGCGGTCTACCACGACGGCGAGCCGCTGGAACTGGCCCCGCGCGAGCTGGCCCTGCTGCGCGCCGTGCTCTCCCAGCCCGGGCAGGCCATCACCAAGGAACGCCTGTTCGAACTGGTGTTCCCCGGCGAGGCCCATGTGCAGCCCGAGGCCATCGAGGTGGTGGCCTACCGGCTGCGCAAGAAGATCGGCCACACCGGCGCGCAACTGGTGACGCTGCGCGGGCTGGGCTATCTGCTGAAGGCGGCTGCCTGAGGACATGGCCTTGAGCGCACCGCTGTCGCTGCGCCGCACGCTGCTGCTGGGCATCCTGCTGCCGCTGTTCGGCTTTGTGATCATCAACACCGTGGTGCTCTACCGGCAGGCGCTGGCTGGCGCCGACACCGCCTACGACCGCACTCTGCTGGCCACTGCCAAGTCGCTGGGCGAACAGCTGGAGGTGGTGCGCAACGGCGACCAGGCCAACGTGCGCTCGTCCCTGCTCTATTCCGCGCTGGAGGCCTTCGAGGCCGACAACCGCAGCCGGCTCTTCTACCGCGTCAGCGGCTTTCGCGGCGAGATGGTCTCGGGCTTCGAGAACCTGCCGCCGCCCAGAACCCGCCTGCCCGACCAGAAGATCTACGCAGCGCTGGTGCACTTCTACGACGACGTGTACCAGGGCGCGCCGGTCCGCATGGCCGTGCTGCTGCAGCCGGTGGCGGGCGAGGCCGGCCAGGGCATGGCCACCATCCAGATGGCCGAGACGCTGGAGCTGCGCCAGACCCTGGCGCGGCAGATCCTGATCGACACCTTGTGGCGCCAGGCGGCGCTGGTGGTGGTGATCGTGCTGGTGGTGGTGCTGGTGGTCCAGCGCGCCACGCGCCCGGTGCGCTCCATCAGCCACGCGCTGGCCCACCGCAGCGACAACGACCTCTCGCCCCTGCCCACCAACAGCGCCCCGCGCGAGCTGTTGCCCCTGCTGGAAGCGACCAACCAGCACATGCAGCGGCTGTCGCAGTTGCTGGACCACCAGAAGCGCTTCGTGCGCGACACCTCGCACCAGCTGCGCACCCCGCTGGCTGTGCTCAAGACCCAGGTGCAGTCGGCCCGGCGTGGCGATGTGCCGCCGCTGCAGGCGCTGGACGAGATCGGACACACCGTCGACCGCGCCACCGAACTGGCCAACCAGATGCTGGCGCTGGCCAAGGTCGAGCAGCTGCGCCAGGACCGGGACGCGCCCGTGGTCGACTGGGGCGAGGTGGTGCGCGCCGTGGCGCTGGACCTGGCCCCGCTGATCGCCGACCGCGGCCTGGACTTTTCGCTGGACGTGGTCAGCGCCCCGGTGCGTTCGCACGAATGGGCGCTGCGCGAGCTCGGGCGCAACCTGCTGCACAACGCCATCAAGCACTGCCCACCCGAATCGCGGCTGGCGGTGGGCATGGTCTGCGACGAGCGCACCGCCGCTCTGTCCATCAGCGACAGCGGGCCGGGCATTTCCGACCACCTGCGCGAGCGGCTGTTCCAGCCCTTTGCCACCGACCACGGCGCGCGACCCTCGGGCGCCGGATCGGGCCTGGGTCTGGCCATCTGCCACGGCATCGTGCAGTCGCTGGGTGGCAGCATCGAGCTGGAAAACCGCGTGGTGCGCGGACGCATCAGCGGGCTGGACGCCACCGTGCGCCTGCCCCTGGCGCATCAGGAAACGGAGGCCGCTCATGGCCCATAACGCTCCCGAAGGCGGCCGGGTCCGGCTGGACAAATGGCTCTGGGCCGCGCGCTTCTACAAGACCCGCTCGCTCAGCGCCGAAGAAATCGACAAGGGCCGCGTGCGGGTCAACGGCGCGCCCGTCAAGCCCGCGCGCGAGGTGCGCATCGGAGATCTGGTCGAGCTGCGCGCCGGCACCGTGCAGCGCACCCTGGTCGTGCGGGCGCTCAGCGGTGTGCGCGGCCCGGCCACGGCGGCGGCCCTGCTGTACGAAGAGACCGCCGAGTCGGTGGCGCAGCGCCTGGCCGCGGCCGAGCAGCGGCGCCTGGCGCCCGAACCGGCCGAGAGCATCGCCCAGGGCCGACCCAGCAAGCGCGACCGCCGCGAACTCGACGCCTGGCAGAAACCGCCGGCGGAATGGAACGACCGCTGGAGCGCCTCTCTCGACCAAGAAGACGGCGAATAGGGCCCCCACGCTCCGCCGCTACGCGGGTCGCTGCCCCCCGAGGGGGCTGACCTGCCTTGGGGCGGCCCGGCGGCAGGTCTCGCCCCCCACGCTCCGCCGCTAGCGGCGCCGCAGCCCCAGCCACATCACGGTGGCCACCACCAGCAGGCCACCCAGCACCTGCACCGGCGCCACCTGCTGCCCCAGCACCGCCCAGGCCAGCAGCAGCGCAAAAATCGGCTCCACGTTCATGATTGGCGAGCCGCCCACCACGCCCAGCCGCGGCAGCACGGTGAACATGATGGTGAAGGCGGTGCCGTAGAGCACGGTCAGGCCCAGCAGGCCCCACCAGCCCGCCGGGGCCTGTGGCAGCGACCAGCCGCCCTGCCCCACCACCCCCACCAGGGCCGCCAGCGCCACGATGGCCATGGTGGCCGCGGTGCGCATGCGGCCGTCCAGCCCCACCGTCTCGTGCTGCGTGAACACCAGGGCCAGGCCGAACGAGGCCGCGGCCGCCAGCGCAAACGCCACCCCGGCGCCGATGCGCCCCCAGTGCGCCGAAGCCCCCAGCCCCGAAGCCGCACCCGCCACATCCAGCGCCAGCGCCAGCCCCAGCAGCAGCACCGGCATGGCGCGCAGCAGCGCCGGCTCCACCCGCTCGGCCTTGAGCGTGCGCGCCCACAGCGCCGTCCACAGCGGGTAGGTGTTGAAGGCCAGCAGCGCCAGCGCCACCGGCAGGCGCGCCACCGCCGAATACAGGCACAGGCTCTGCACGCTGATCAGCACACCGATCTTCAGCAGCCCCCGCTTCTGCCCCGAGGACAGGTTCACCGGCAGCCCCGCCATGCGCACGATCAGCCAGACCACCAGGGCTGTGGCGCCGCTGCGGAACAGCACCGCGGTGGACACAGAGACCCCGTGATCAAAGGCCAGCCGCGCCGCGACGTGGTTGGCGCCCATCATGAAAGCGATGAGCAGCAGGGTGGCAAATGCGGAACCGGAGAGGGATCGGGTGGACGGAGCAGACATCGGGCGATTGTGCCGGTCTGCCCAAAAACCGGGCAATGCTGCCGCAAGCCTTGTGCGGCGCGGACTTGGCGCAGGTGTCCGGAACATATCCACAGGCTTACCCCCTGCGGCTGGGTGCAACTTCAGTGGCGCGGGCAGTATTGTTGCCGGTCACTTTGCTGACACCGAGGGCTGCAATCGGCCAGGAGCAGGCTTCACAGCCTCGACGAAGCGCTCCTTCAACGTTTTAGTTGAGTGTGCCCACTGGGCAGGCACTTGACACGCGAACGAGGGGGGCCTGAAACGCCAAGTGCCAATCCGGGGGATATCCGCACAAGGGAAGGGCTAGCCCCCATTGGCGACAACGTAGGGCGTAAGGTCAATAGCCTTTGAGCCCTTCTTGAGGCGCAGCGCATAGCTCTTGTCGTCGCGATAAATCACCACATGCCAGTAGGTTCGTTCACCGTTCTCGGTGACCCAAGTGTTCTGCAGCCATGGCTTGAACTTCTCGTAAGGCACAAGAACCAGGCGTTCGCTTGAGCCACAGCCGAAGGCGACGTACGCCAACGCGTGCTTCTCAAGGAACGTTTGCTGATGCGGATGAAAGGCGAACCAGTAGTTCGGATTCGAATCGGGGTTGTGCTCCTTAGATACCGAGCAGTTCAGCGCTATCGCGTCGTCTGGCGTTGAGTAGCCAGACCTGCTGCGCTTCACGAGTGACACCTTGAGCTGATGCTGGATTCGCTTTACACATGCCTCGTGGAAAGCGACCGGCGACGTTTTGATCCCCTCAACCTTCGGTTCCTCGGAGCTTTGCTTGATCTCGATTGGAGTCTCGTCTTGCTTCACCTCTTCGGTCGTCGAGAACAGTACATCGGCGATGGCATCGAGCCTGGTGAACTCGTGCGGGACGAGGATGCTATGGATGCGCTGGACGATGGCCGGATCGTCTACGTCTTCCATGATCTTCATAAGCCGCGTTAGCGCGTCGACGGAGATGATTCGAACGTCCCACGCGTGTCTCGAACCTCGGATCTGTGCCTCAAGATCTCCAGTGTCTTGTCGTCCGACGACGAGCAAGATTGACGACGTCTCTTCTGCCGTCTCCCCTGCCGCAATTAACTTCCTTCTGTATTCGGCGACGACGTTCAAGTCGATCCTGTACGCATCCGTTGTTTTCACCTCCACCACGATGGAGTTCCCAGCTGGAAATTTCCATAGCCCGTCAAAACCGATTTGATTCTTGACACCTCGATAGCGACCACGAATAGATTTAGCACCTAGCCGGACACCGATTTCGTTGACGATGTCTTGCAGCGCCATGCCGGAATCAGGGAAGGCCTGTTCGAGACACTGCGCAGAAAATGACTCAAGCTTTTTGGATGGAACCGTAGCGAGAAACTCTCGAAACTCGGCCGAGCAGGGGCTGTCATCGAGGAGCCTCCCTCCACCAGCAAAGGCGATCAATTGGTGAATCTGCTTGTCTTCGAGTTGATCGGGTGTCTTGGCCCAGAGATCGAGTAGTGGCATGTGTGGGGTGTTCGTGAGGTCTAACTTTGATCTACACCGGCGAAGCGCCGTATACCAACAATTGCAGTAGTCGAACAAATTCGCGTGGCATCCAATTCGCCCCACTTGGCTTCGAATGCCTGAGCAGATGGAAGAGTCGGGGGCAAACACCGTTGGGCAGTTTACTTGGGAGCACCCATTTGAAACACCAGAACCTGCCGACCGATGCACCTTGAATGTCAGCTTTGGGACGATGTGCTGTAAGCCTGCTCCGGGTCGGAAATGGTCTCTGAGTAGATCTGCTTCTACTGGGTACGGCACTTGGTCTTCCACGGCGAGGTGCAGCTCATCCGGACAACGAGCCTTGCGATGTCGGCGGCGTTCTGCGCCACCCCGGACTGTGCGAGCATGCGCTGGGCCGATATGGCGCCAATGATGTCCAGGCGCTGGTGTTTGAGCTAGCGATGTTCACGGGAGGCTCCGTGGAAAAAAGATTGGGTGCGCTCAAGCCCCAGGCCTTGCCTTGCCCGCGGGCTTTCGAAGGCTTCGGGGCGCCGCCACCGGTACGGCCCCTGCAGTGCCCCGCGGCGGCGCGGGCGCCACGAGCTCGGCCAGGGTCATGCCGTCGAGTTCCCTGAGGTAGGCCCCCAGCGCGGCGTTGAACAGGCCCTTCAGACGGCAGGTCGGTGATAGCGCGCACTGGTTGGAACCCGGATCGAAACACTCGACCAGGCGGAAGTCGGTCTCCGAGGCGCGCACCACATCCCCGATGCGCAGCGTGGCCGCGTCTTTCAGCAGGCGCAGGCCGCCACCGCGGCCGCGCGTGGTTTCCAGCACACCCTGGCGACCGAGGTCGGTGACGATCTTCATCAGGTGGTTTCTGGACACCCCGTAGTGTTCGGCCAGCTCGCTGATGGTCACCATCTGGTGCGGACGGGCCGCGCAATACATCAGCACGCGCAAGGTGTAGTCGGTGTATTCGGCGAGTCGCATGGAAGCCCCTAAAGAGGTACCAAGTATATTTCTTTAAGGGTGAATCCGGTTTAATATTCATTTCACATGCTTCTTATGAGGTTTTTGCAGCGGCCCGACGGCTCCCGCAACGTCCCCCACCATGACCACCCTGCCCTTGCTCGCCTCTCCGTCCAAACCTTCTGCCGTGCCTCAGCCTCTGGGCTGGCCGCTGTTGAGGCTCGGATTCCGGCCCTTCTACCTGGGCGCCGCGGTGTTCGCGCTGCTCGCAATCCCGCTGTGGGTGGCGCTGTTCCTGGGCCAGTCGAACCTCACGATGGCACTGCCCCCGATGCTGTGGCACGCGCACGAGATGCTGTTCGGCTTTGCAGTCGCGGTCATCCTGGGTTTCCTGCTGACCGCGGTCAAAGCCTGGACCGGGCTGGCCACGCCGCGCGGCACCTTCCTGGGTGCCCTGGCGCTGTTGTGGCTGGCGGCCCGGGTGGCCGCCGTGACTGGGCCCTACACGCTTTACGCCGTGCTGGACCTGGCGCTGCTGCCCCTGGTGGCCGCGGTGCTCACCCGCCTGCTGCTGCGCGCACGCAACCGGCGCAACCTGCCACTGGCGGGCATGCTGATGCTGCTCGCGCTGGCCAACGGTGTCTTTCACCTGGGCGTGATCGGCGTGCTGGAGATCTCGCCGCTGGCCCCTCTGCACGCTGCCCTGGCGCTGATCGTGATGATCGAGTGCGTGATCGCGGGCCGGGTGATTCCGGCCTTCACCATGAGCGCGACGCCGGGTCTGAAACTCCAGGTGCGCGCACCGGTGGAGCGCTCAGCGCTGGCGCTCACCGCGCTGGGCTTGCTGCTGTGGGTGTTCGCACCCGCCGCCGCGGGTTGGAACATGGTCGGAGGCCTGGCCCTTCTGTTCGCGGCGCTGGCCCAGGTGGTGCGGCTGCTGCAATGGCGGCCTGCGATCACACGGCACCGCCCCATCCTCTGGATCCTTCATCTGTCATACGCCTGGATTCCCGTCGGGCTGGCACTGCTGGCGGCGGCCCGGTTCGGCTGGATCGGCGTGTCGGCCGGCGTGCATGCACTGGCGATCGGCGCCACCGCTGGTCTCATCATCGGCATGATCACCCGCACCGCCCGCGGCCACACCGGGCGCGCGCTGCAGGTGTCGCGCGCGGAGACCTCGGCCTATGTGCTCGTCATGCTGGCGGCCGCCATCCGCGTGCTGCTGCCGCTGGCCCTGCCGATGTGGCTGCCCATGGCCCTGGTGCTGTCTGCCGCCGGCTGGTCGGTGGCGTTTGTGATCTACCTCTTCATCTACACGCCCTGGCTGCTCAAGACGCGCTTCGACGGCAAGGACGGCTGACGCACTTTCTCAACCCTTCTCTCTTCACCCTCTCAAGGAACTGCACATGACCACCATCTCCGCGCCCGCCCCCACCGTCGACCTGCGCAGCATCGCGCCGCGCGAACGCCACTCCCTGGTGTTCTCCACCTTCAAGGCCCTGCCACCCGGCTCGGCCATGGAGCTCGTCAATGACCACAACCCGCAGCCGCTGCGCGGGCAGTTCGAGAGCGGCCTCTATGGCGCCTTCGGCTGGACCATGCTGGAAAGCGGCCCTGAACAGTGGCGCGTGCAGATCGTCAAACCGGCCGACAGCCAGCCTGTGCACGGGGCGGATTCCTGCTGCGGTTCCTGCGGCGGCTGACCGGGAGACCGCCATGACCTTTGTGGTCACCGAATCGTGCATCCGGTGCAAGTACACCGACTGCGTCGATGTCTGTCCGGTGGACGCCTTCCGGGAAGGACCGAACTTCCTGGTGATCGATCCCAACGACTGCATCGACTGCGCGGTCTGTGTCCCGGAGTGCCCTGTCTCGGCGATCTACGCCGAAGAAGACGTGCCCAGTGACCAGCGGGACTTCACACCGCTCAACGCCGAGCTGGCGCTTGTGTGGAAGCCGATCACCCGGACCAAGCCAGCGCTGCCCGACGCCGACACCTGGAGCAAGGTTCAGGACAAACGCGACCAGCTCGAACGCTGAATCCACCCGGCCAATGCACAACGCCACAAGGCCGGTGCATCCACGCTTTCAAAAGCGGCTATATTGCTCTCCTATGCAACGCCTGCACGCCCTACCCCTATCGCTAAGCCTAGTGCTCGGCCGGGGTCTGCCTGCGTTCGCCTCCCGTGCCTGACACCGTCAGCGCACCACCGACTTCCCCCTGACCCCGGCCCACGAACCAGCCTTCGCTCGACGCGAAGGGCTGCAGGGGTTGTCATGTCCTTTGTGTTTTGACACCGGCCTGAGCCAAGCCCTCTTCATCGCTTGCGCACAGCCCAACGTTCGTGGAACCTCTCATGATTGCAAACCCCTCAACCAAGTACCGCGCCTTCCCGCCCATCTCGCTGACCGACCGCACCTGGCCCGGCCGGGTGATCTCCCGGGCGCCGCGCTGGCTCTCGACCGACCTGCGCGATGGCAACCAGGCCCTGTTCGAACCGATGAACGGTGAACGCAAGATGCGGCTGTTCAAGGAGCTGGTGCGGATCGGGTTCAAGGAGATCGAGGTCGGCTTCCCCGCGGCATCGCAGACCGATTTCGATTTCGTCCGCAAGCTCATCGACGAGCAGCTCGTGCCCGACGATGTCACGCTGATGGTGATGACGCAGTCGCGCGAAGACCTGATCGCCCGCACCGTCGAAGCGCTGCACGGCGCGCCCCGAGCCATCGTCCACGTCTACAACGCCACGGCGCCGGCGTGGCGGCGGATCGTCTTCGGCATGAGCGTCCCGCAGGTGATGGACCTGATCTCGCACCATGTCGGCCACCTCAAGACGCTCACGGACGAGCACCCAGAGACCCGATGGACGCTTCAGTACTCGCCGGAGACCTTCAGCTCGACCGAGCTGGAGGTGTCGCTCCAGGCCTGCCAGACGGCGATCTCGGCGTGGGGCATAGGTCCTGACCGGCCCGTCATCATCAACCTGCCCACCACCGTCGAAAACGCGACGCCCAACGTCTTCGCCGACCAGATCGAGTGGATGCACCGGCACCTCGTGCCGCGCGAACACATCGTCCTGTCGGTGCATCCCCACAACGACCGCGGAACCGGCGTGGCGGCGGCGGAGTTCGCCGTCATGGCGGGCGCAGACCGCGTGGAAGGCTGTCTGTTCGGCAACGGCGAGCGCTGCGGCAACGTGGACATCGTGACCCTGGCGCTGAACCTCTACACCCAGGGCATCCACCCCGGGCTGGATTTCTCGGACATCAACGCCATTGCGAGGGTGGCCGAAGAATGCACCTCGATCCCGGTGCATCCCCGGCACCCGTACGCGGGTGATCTGGTGTTCACCGCGTTCTCCGGCTCGCACCAGGACGCCATCAAGAAGGGGTTCGCGGCCCAAGATCCGTCCGGGATCTGGGAGGTGCCGTACCTGCCCATCGATCCCGCCGATCTGGGCAGGACCTATGACAGCGTGATCCGGGTCAACAGCCAGTCCGGCAAAGGCGGCATCGCGTTCCTGCTGGAGCGGGAACGGGGGGTGGTCATGCCGCGGCGGATGCAGGTCGAGTTCAGCGCCATCGTTCAGCGCCAGACCGACGAGAGCGAGACCGAGGCGACCGGAGATGAACTCTGGCGCCTGTTCCAGTCGACCTACGCCACAGCGCAAGACCACCAGGCGGGCGTCCGGTACGTCGCACACAAGCTCGACGACAGCGGACAGGGCATTGAGCTGGACGTGGTCATCGATGGTGTTCGACAGTGTCTTCGCGGGCACGGCAACGGACCGATTGCCGCCACCGTGGACGCCCTGGGTCTGCCCATCCGGCTGGACACCTACGAGGAACGGTCCACAGGGCATGGCGCAGATGCACAGGCGCTGGCCATCATCGAGGCCGCGCTTGAAGGCGCGCCCGGGTCCACCTTCGGCATTGGCCTGAGCCACAACATCCTGACCGCCTCCGTCCTGGGGGTGATCAGCGTGGCCAACCGGCTGACGGCCAGCCGGCAGGGCCTGGGTCTGCAGATGTCCTGAGCATCTGTCCCCAGCGCCACTGCAAAGCTTGTGGATATCTCGTGGACCGTCGCGCGAGAGCCGCGCCGCCACTGGGTTGGCGGCCTCGTGCCCAAAAATCAGGCACCGACCGATGTCATGCCCGTTTGTGGCAGCAACCGGCGGCGCAGCTCTGGATCCACCTAGTCCTGGTGTCCTACTGGACGGGCACAAACAGGCTTTGCTTCATGGTGTCGATCACGACGTGGGTGGTCATGCGCACCACCTGGGGGATGTGGGCCATCAGCCGGGCCGACAAGGCGTCGTAGGCCTTCACGTCGCTGGCCACCACGACCATCATGATGTCGAAGCTGCCGGTCACGTAATACACCTGCTGCACCGCCGGTTCCCCCTGTGCCCACAGGCGGATGCGGGGAAGGGCCTCGTAGTTGTCCTTGATCTCCAGCCCCGCCAGGAAATGCATGACGTTGCCCACCGCCTGCGGGTCCACCACCGCCACCTCGGCACTGATGGTCTTGTCCTGGCGCATGCGCCGCAGGCGGCGCTGGACGGCCGATGCCGACAGCCCCACCGCCTCGGCAATCACCTCGGCATTGAGTTGGCAATCCTTCTGGACCAGGTCCAGGATCTTGCGGTCGAAAACGTCCAGTTCGCTGTCCATGCGCAGATTCTAGGCACGGCCTCCGTGCGCCGCTGCGGCGCACAGATGTGACGCGACGCGCTGTCTGCCCGCATGCCGGGACTCATTTTTGCCGCCACACCGCATTCGAGGCACGGATACTTCCCCAGCTTTTGCCCTGAACAACGGTACGTTGACCCCCAATCAGGGCCCCCGGCCGTTCCGGTTGGGTGTTTCCGTCGGATTCTTCGACATTTCTTTTGGAGATTGCAAAGTGAGTCGTTCCCTCTTGAGCTGGTTGGTGGCTGGTGTGGTGTCGGTCAGTGGTTTCGCGCATGCGCAGGACGTGGTCCGCATTGGCACCCTGTCGGACTACGCGCCGTTCGAATACCGCGATGCCAAGGGCGAGCTCAAGGGCATGGAGATCGAGCTGGCCAAGATCATGTGCAAGCACATCCAGGCCAAGTGCGAGTTCGTGACGATCGACTTCGACGCGCTGATCCCGGCCCTGAAGGCCAAGAAGATCGATGCCGTGGTGGCCCAGATGTCGATCACCGACGAGCGCAAGAAGGAAGTGGACTTCACCGACCTGTTCACGCTGGCGCCGGTGCAATACGTCGCCAAGGCAGGCTCGGGCATCTCCGACGATCCGGCCACACTCAAGGGCAAGACCGTGGGCGTGTACAGCGGCTCCACCCATGAGACCTACCTCAAGAAGCGCCTGCCCAAGGGCACGTCGGGCATCGCGACCAAGTCGTACCCGTCGCAGGACCCGATATGGCTGGACCTCGAAGCCGGCCGCGTGCAGGCCGCATTGACGGACACCACGGTGGCCCACGAATGGCTGGAGAAGACCGGCAAGACCAAGGGCTTCGCGCTGGTCGGCAAGCCTTTGACCGACCTGGCCATCTTCGGTGAAGGCACCGGCATCGCCGTGCGCAAGGGCGACCCGCTGCGCACGCGCCTGAACGGCGCGATCAAGCAGGTGCTCAGCGATGGCAGCTTCGCCGCTGAAAACAAGAAGGTGTTCCCCTTCAGCATCGCTCCGACCGCCAAGTAAGCTCGCAGCCGTCGAGGCCAGGCCATCGGTCTCGGTGGCCTGGTTTTTCTTTTTCTTGGGTGGGAACACATGGACGACTTGGGGCTGTACGCCGGTCAGTTGCTGCAGGGTGCCTGGATCACCGTGCAGCTGGCCGTGTGCTCGCTGGCGCTGGGCATGGTGCTGGGCCTGGTGCTGGCGGCGGGCAGCCTGAGCCGGCAGACCTGGCTGCGCCGGGGGGTGATGCTGTGGACCGCCGTGCTGCGAGGCATCCCCGAGTTCCTGATCGTGCTGGTCTGCTGCTTCGGTCTGTCCAACCTGATCAATACCCACTTCGACGGCGCCATCGACCTCAGCCCGTTTGCGGCCGGCGTGTTTGCACTGGCCATCGTGTTCTCGGCCTACGCCGCCGAGGTGTTCCGTGGCAGTTTCGCGGCCATCCCCAAAGGGCAGATCGAAGCGGCACGGGCCCTGGGCCTGCGGCCCGCGCAGATCTTCTTTGCCGTGCGCCTGCCGCAGGCCTGGCGCATCGCGCTGCCCAGCCTGGGGAACCTGTGGCAATCGCTGCTGAAGGACACCTCGCTGGTGTCCGTGGTCGGGCTGGAAGACCTGCTCAAGAAAGCCAACATGGCCGGTCAGGCCGCCCACCAGCCCCTTGTGTTCCTGCTGGCGGCCGCAGCGGTGTACTTCGTCTTTCTGCACGCGTCCCAACCGGTTCAGCACTGGCTGGAACGGCGGGCGGGTGCGGGCTACGGACCGAGGACCGCATGAACCTCGAAGCGCTGGAAGCCTGGCTGGGCCTACCCGCCGAGAGCGCCCTGGAGGTCTGGGAGGGCCTGCTCATCACCCTGCAACTGCTGGTGGGGTCGGTGGTGCTGGCCTTCCTGCTGGCGGTGCCTCTGGCGCTGGCCGCCACCTCGGGCCACCCAGCGCTGGCGCGCCTGTCGCGTGCCTACAGCGCCGCGTTCCGCGGCACGCCGCTGCTGGTGCAACTCTTCATCCTGTACTACGGCGTCAGCCAGTTCGAGGCGGTGCGCAATTCGCCCGCCTGGTGGCTGCTGGAAGACGCCTTCTATTGCGGCCTGCTGGCGCTGAGCCTGAACCTCGCCGCCTACATGGCCGAGGACCTGCGCGCCGGCATCCTGGCCGTGCCCATCGGCGAGAAGGAAGCCGCCCTCGCCCTGGGCATGGGCGCGCACCAGGTCAACCGGCGGATCGTGCTGCCGGCGGCCTGGCGCATCGCCACGCCCGCCCTGGGCAACGAGGTGATCGCGCAACTCAAAGCCACCGCCCTGGTGAGCACCATCACCGTGCTGGACCTGACCGGTGTGGCCCGCCGCCTGTCCACCGCGGCCTACACCACCGATGCACTGGTCATGGCCGGCGTGGTGTACGGCGCCATCACCCTGCTGATCGTGCTGGCGGTGCGGCTCATCGAACGGCGCTTCGGCCCCGCCAGCCGCCACTAGGGCCAGTCCACGGCCTTCCACCGAAACCACCCACCGACATGAACATGCACACCCCCCCCTTGCAGCAAGCCCTGGCCGACCAAGGCCTTTTCGTGCTCGACGGAGCCCTGGCCACCGAACTGGAGCGGCGTGGTGCCGACCTCAAGGACCCGCTGTGGTCGGCCAAGCTGCTGATCGAGCAACCCGACCTGATCCGGCAGGTCCATCTGGACTATTTCCTCGCGGGGGCCGACGCGGCCACCACCGCCAGCTACCAGGCCACCTTTGAAGCGTTCGCACGGCGTGGCCTCAGCCACGACCAGGCGGCGGACCTGATGCGCCGCTCCGTACAGCTGGCCTGCGAAGCCCGCGACGCTTTCTGGGCAGACCCGGTCAACCGCGTCGGCCGGCGCAAACCGCTGGTGGCCGCCTCGGTGGGCCCTTACGGCGCCATGCTGGCCGACGGCTCGGAATACCGCGGCTACGCCGACGTGTCGCGCGAGGCCCTGGCCGCCTTCCACCGCCCCCGCCTGCAGGTGCTGGCCCACGCCGGCGCGGACCTGCTGGCCTGCGAGACCCTGCCCTGCCTGGCCGAAGCGCTGGCCATCGCCGACCTGCTGCCCGAGTTCCCTGGAGTGCAGGCCTGGATCAGCTTCTCGTGCCGCGACGGCGAACACAACAGCCAGGGCGAAGCGCTGGCGGACTGCGTGGCGGCACTGGACAGCGTGCCCCAGGTGGCCGCGGTGGGGCTGAACTGCACCGCGCCCGAGTTCGTGCCCTCGCTGGTCGAGCGTGCCCGCGCACGCACGGGCAAACCCATCGTGGTCTACCCCAACTCCGGCGAACACTACGACGCGGTGGGCAAGGTGTGGCAGGGCGACGGCCAGGCGCACGACTTTGCCGCACAGGCCATGCGCTGGCACAACCGCGGCGCCCGCCTCATCGGCGGCTGCTGCCGCACCGGGCCGGACGACATCCGGGCCCTGCGCCAGGCCGCATCGGCTTGCGGAGCCCTCAAGCCCAGATCTGAGCCGACATAGCCCGCTGCCGCCACTCGCAGGACACAAAACCAAACTTCTCCTTGAAGCATGGGCATATTGAGCAACATTTTCCCCAACCTGTTTGGCAAAGGTTCGGCAACGCCTGCAGACCACGAACCCGCCATGGACCTCGATGACTGGAACCGGATCGGGTGCGCCAAAGCCCAACGGGTGTGCGCTGCACTGGAGGCCATCATCGACCACGGCGAAGACGTTGACGAGGATCTTCTCGAGGACGAACGATCCGAGGAGCTGGCCGACGCTGTGCTCGATGAGGTGGTCGCATTGAACCAGGCCGGGCAGTGGCAGCAGGCGCGCTCCAGATTCACGCCAGCCCACCGACCGTTCGACTCGCACATGGGCGATCTGGGTTTGCATGCCGTGGTTCTCTTGGGTCCGGAGCGGATGCTCGTGCGCCTGGGCGACGAGGTGTTGCACATCGATGGCGAGCAGGTGGTCGCGGTCGAAGGCGCATCCATGTTCGCCATCTCGCGCAACCGACGCTGGCTTGTCATCGCTGCGGTGGAAGGCTTGACGGTACACCATGTTCCCGACATGCCTGCTGGAATGCTTGCCAGTCCTCAACGCCTGATCCCTTGGCCGGAAGGGGTGGACGTTGATCCAGCGAGCGTGAGAACACTCGACATCGTCGACGACGGACTCAGCGTGGCGCTGGCAAGTGACGAGTTCGGTATCTGGTTTGCCAGCGGAGACGCGTGGACCGTTCTGGCGCCGCGCCCCGGCGTGGGCGATGACAACACAGGCGACGGCGACGAAGACCTCGCTGAAGGCGCCGATGGGGTGCAAAACCTGGGTACGGATGCATGCCCCGTTTACATCGGCAGCTACGCACAACTCAAGTCCCGGTTCGGCGGACCTCTGGGTCTCGATATGGCCCATGCTGCGCTTTCACCGGATGGGCGGTTCATTGCCTACGGCTGGCAAGACGCCATCTCGGGGCACTACGTGGACCGCGTGACGGAAAATTCCATTGAACCCCTGGGCCGAATCGAAGCACGCAGCGACTATCCCTACTGCGTCCGCTTCACCGACGATTCGCAAAAGGTGCTTTCCAACTCCCGCTACGGTGTCAGTGGAATCACCGTCTGCGTGGACCTCGCCTCTCTGGCCGACGGATTGAACGAGGCGCCCCACACCGATGAGTACCTGCGCGCATATGGTGTGACCTTGCTTCCGGGCACGCACTTCGGGCTGGAAGAACCGGTGGCATGGATCGGAGGTGCTGGCTGGTCACATGCTTCACCGCTGAGCGGTGGCAAGCCTGTGTTCACCCACTTTCTAGGCTCGGCATTGCGCGCCTTCGACTTCGACCCTGTGTGCGGGCGCGTCGCGGTGGCCAGTGCATCTGGGGTGCTGCATGTACTTGATCCATTCTGCGAAGCCGAAAACGGTCAGGAACGTGGCTATCACCCACGACGCGAACTGTTCCGTTGGCTCTTCTGGAAAGCGCTGGACAAGCCAGTTCGCTGGTAGCCATGAGGTTCACAAGGCCATCCGAACACCTTCCAAGGGTCGCGAGCTACATGGCGAATGGCAGGTTTTGAGCTCCGGCCTTCATGGGGACGGAAGACCTGACCGACTGCCACTCTTCAGGTCAGGTCCTCGATGCTCAATCCATGCCGATGCATGGTGGCGACAATCTCAATGATCGCCGCTTCTCGCTGGGCCAGCCACAGCTCATGCTGGCGCTCACGTTCCCTGACCTGCCTGCGCTTCTCCTCGCCATCGTCGGCTTGGGCGAAAGCGGCGCCCATCTCACTCATCAACTGGCGAAAGCGCTGGTCGCCCATCGGTACGTTGGGAAGCCTGCGATCGGATTGAAGGACTTTGCGGTTTCGAAAACTCTTGTCTGCAAGTGGCATTTGTGCAGCTGTCTCAGGCACCAAAAATTCGGCTTTTCATCATAGTCCGCCAATGGCGATCCGGGGCCCCTCCCGGCGGCGGGAACACGGTCCTCATCATGGTTACCGATGCGGCCAGCCCGCACTCTCCACAAATCTCAAGTGAATCGAATCGGTCATCGAGCCACCATGTCTCCAGAGGACAGTATCTGCAAGCCTTTGGCCGT